>NZ_FQUS01000023.1 GCF_900129315.1 Fodinibius roseus | reverse complement strand
AAGTTTGGCTTTAAATGACATAATAAGAACGGTTTTTTTATCTCTCTGATGAATGAAAAAAGATAATTACTTATTTTTTAAAAAAAATGCAAGAGGGTTTTTGCAAAACCGTTCTTGTGTCCAATATTGGCGCTACCGCAGATTTAAATTATCACATATAGGCTGTATGCTGCGACTGCAACCTTCCTCTGGCCTTAACCCTGCACAAAAGCCCCGGTTTTTAAAGCTCTAAGCAGGAAAAAACCTTCCGCCTGGCCATCTTTTTGAAAGCGACGGTTGCAAAACATGAGATAAAAGGATAGCTTAATCCCGTAGTGATTAATGTATTGCTTGTCGTTAGGAGTGCTGCGGGAATGCGGCTGAGATGAGATCCTGACTACCTGATCTGGATAAAACCAGCGTAGGGAAACGACAGATTTTACCTGCCTCTCCGGCGGCGAGCAGCATAACCCGAATTTTATGACTGACTCGTCATCCCAACCGTTACAAACCGTGTCTGATCTGGGCGAAGAACAGATTATCCGCCGTTTTGCCGGTTCCGGCTCCGACCTGCCCGCAGGCATAACCGGGATAGGAGACGACTGTGCCGTTACCGAAGGTGTGGGGGGACAAAAACAATTGATTGGCACGGACCTGCTTATTGAGGATATTCATTTCAGGTCGGAGTGGACCTCCTACCGGGACCTGGGGCATAAGGCACTGGCTGTGAACCTTTCCGATATCGCAGCGATGGGCGGGCGTCCCGAAAGTTTTTTCCTGTCCCTGGCCCTCCCGGGCTCAATGCCCGTGACTCGGCTTGACGGGTTTCGAAAAGGACTGATGGAGCTGGCCCGAAAGTACGAGGTGCCGCTGCTGGGAGGGGACACAACGCGCTCGCCAGACGCTTTTATGATCTCGGTAATGATAACCGGCCGTGCAGATCCCGAGCACCTGAAGCTGCGAAACGGGGCCCGGAACGGAGATATACTCTGCGTGACCGGACCGCTGGGCGATTCAGCCGCGGGCCTTTCCATTCTTGAAGATCCTGAAAAATATAGCCGGCTGTCCGAAGACCATCGCAACCAACTGTTGCAGCAGCATTTTCGTCCCGAGCCGGCGGTGCGGGAGGGACGCTGGCTGGGGAAGCAGTCCGCCGTACATGCGATGATCGACCTCTCCGACGGACTGCTGAACGATGCCCGCCACCTGGCCGGGGAAAGCAGGTGCCGGATTACTATTGCGATGGAGCAGCTACCCCTTTCGGCGGATTTCGAAGCGTTTGGAAAGATTGAGCGGACGCCCGAGCAGCTGCGGGAGCTGGCTGCTGCGGGGGGAGAAGACTATCACCTGCTGCTGACCGTATCTCAGGCACAATATTCCACGGTGGCGCGACAGTTTGAGCAACGGTTTGGCAGAGCGCTGCATGCCGTCGGTACGGTTGAGCCGGGACCGCCGGAGGTGCGTACGCTTCGCAACGGATCGCCCGTAGAGATACAGCAGCATTTTCAACATTTCAATCGACCATAATCAAAGCCATGCACGCAGAAGAAAATTCTCAATCCTATCACCGGGTGTTAACGATCGCCACTTCCGACAGCGGAGGGGGAGCGGGTATCCAGGCCGATCTCAAAACGTTTTCGGCGATGGGCTGTTACGGCATGTCAGCCCTGGCGGCCCTTACGGCCCAGAACACCCTTGAAGTCCGGGGCATCCACTCCCTGCCGCCCGATTATGTGGCGCTCCAGATTGATACGGTCATCGAAGACCTGGGGGTGGATGCCGTCAAGATCGGTATGCTTTTTAACAGGGGCATCATCAAAGCGGTGGCCGGCCGGCTGGAAGCCCACGGGATTGGCCGGGTGGTGCTGGACCCGGTGATGGTTGCCCAAAGCGGGGCGAAGCTGATCGAAGACGACGCCATCGAGGCTCTCAAGCAGTTCCTTTTTCCCCTTAGCACCACAATCACCCCCAACCTGCCGGAAGCGGAGACCCTGCTGGGGATGCCTGTTGAAGACCGGTCGCAGATGGAGGAAGCCGCCCGGTCGCTGCTGAAATACGGGTCGGACACCGTTCTGTTGAAAGGGGGACATTTTGAGGAGGAGCAGAGTCTCGATTGCCTCGCCCTGCAAGAGCCGGATGAGGCGGGACAGGAAGTCTACTGGTATGAGGCCGGGCGGATACCGACCAGGAACACCCACGGTACGGGCTGTACGCTTTCGTCGGCTATTGCGGCGGGACTTGCCAAAGGGGAGCCACTGCCGGAAGCTGTCGGCCATGCCAAAGAGTACATTACCGGGGCCATCCGGGCGGGCAGTCGGTACCGTATCGGGGGCGGGGGCGGACCGCTGCACCATTTTTATGAGTTTTGGGAATAGCCCGGATTTCTTACAGAAATAGATGGTGAAAATTCGGACTCGCAGCAGCGTAACCTTAGCGAAAGGCTGTCCCCCGCGCTGAGTTTGTTTTCTTTATATGTTGCAATGAAATGTGCGCCAGGGGTTATCCTTTACCTGCAACAGGTGTGTCGCGGATCCCCCGGGATCGAGGGGACAGCTGTTTTGCGAAGGTATTTCATTCGCACACCATTGTAAGAGGGCTTTTGTGAAAAAACGGTTTTTTTAAAATTCACAATAACATAAAACATCTGATAACAATGACATTCACCGATCAACTTTGGAGCGAAATCGAACCTATTTATGATGCGATCATGGAGCTGCCCTTCATCAGGGAACTCACGGAAGGCACGCTGCCGGAGGAGGTTTTTCTCTTTTACCTGAAACAGGATACGCTGTACCTGGCAGACTTTTCCCGAACGTTGTCGCTGGCCGGCGTGCGGTCGGACCGCTATGACCACATGAATAGTTTCTTCCAGTACGCTGCCAATGTGGCCGTCGTTGAAGGCGAGCTGCACCAGGATTATTATGAACAGTACGGGGTTGAAATGGAGGCCGAAAAATCCCCCTCTTGTTTTGCCTATACGAATTTTCTGCTTTCAACTGCGGCTACGAAAGACAATGTGGTTACGATTGCGGCGCTGCTTCCCTGTTTTTGGATTTACCGGGAAGTGGGACTGGAAATCTATGAGGAAGCTTCCGCGGATAATCCCTACAGGGAATGGATTGACACCTATGCAGGTGATGAGTTTAACGAAGGCGTAGACCGGGCTATTACGATTACTGATGCCGTGGCGGAGCAGGAACCGGAGCACCGGCTCGGGGAAATGACAGAAGCATTTGTAAAATCAACGGAACTGGAGTGGATGTTCTGGAAAAGCGCTTATGAACAGGAGCAGTGGCCTTTTGAAGAAGCATATGGTTTTGAAGAATAAGTTGGAATTAGCACTTTAATGGATATTTAATATGAATATTGGCATCATCGGCGGCGGAGTGATCGGTCTGAGTATTGGCTGGCAACTGGCGCGCCGCGGAGTGGAGGTTACGCTGTTTGAGCGGCATCGCGTGGGCCGGGAGGCCAGCCGGGTGGCGGCCGGTATGCTGGCCCCTTATGCGGAAGTGGGTTTTGAAGAGATTGAGCTTATGGAACTGGGACAGGAGAGCCTGCGCCTGTATCCACGGTTTCTGGATGAGCTTTCGGAAGATGTCCGGGGAGTCCCGGAATTTGACCAGTGCGGTACGCTGATGGTGGGCATCGACCGGGACGATACCGAGCGGCTGAAGCGACTGTATGATTTCCGTGAAGAGCTGAAACTCACCGTGGAGCTGATTACGGGAACCGAAGCCCGGGAACGGGAGCCGCTGCTTTCTCCGAAAGTGGTTTCTGCGGTCTGGCTGCCGGATGATGCGCAGATTGACAACAGGCAGCTGCTGAAGAAATTAAGGGAGGCCTTCGTGGGACATGGGGGCGTATTGAAGGAGGAATCGGAGGTTAAAAGCGTTCAGGTTGCGGGCGGATCGGTGCAGGGATTGACAACGGCCTCCTCCGAATGGCCGTTTGATATCGTCGTGTTGGCCGCCGGCAGCTGGTCGCAGCAAATAGAGGGGATTCCCCGGCGGTTTCGTCCCCCCATACGTCCGGTAAAGGGACAAATAATCACACTTAAAAAAACCGGTGATTGTCCCCTTAAAGGCATCGTGCGATCCCCGCGGATGTACCTGGTACCCAAAGAGGACGGGACGATGCGCCTGGGGGCCACAACCGAGGAGAAAGGATTCGATAAAACGCCCACGGCCGGGGGACAAAAAGAACTGCTGGAGGATGGATGGGAGGTGATCCCTTCCATCTATGACCTGCCGCTGGTCGAAACCACGGCCGGTTTGCGTCCCGCCAGCCGCGATCATGCCCCGGTGATCGGGGAATCCGGTGTCGGGGGACTCTATTATGCCACCGGGCACTACCGGCATGGAATTTTGATGACGCCGGTAACCGTTTATACGTTGGTTGAGGAGATTACAGAGGGAGGGAAGTCTGACTTATTGCATCCCTTCCGTCCCCGGCGTTTTGAGCAGGCACCAAAAGAATAACAAAATATATTATGAAACTGATTGTTAATGGAGAACAGGTAAAGACAGAAACAGACACGCTGGAGCAGCTGCTGCATACCTTTGAGCTGGAAGATGCGGAAAAAGGAGTAGCGGTGGCCGTGAACGATGCGGTGGTCACCAAAGATAAATGGCCTGATTACCAGCTGGACGAACAGGATCGGGTCGAAATCATCCGCGCGACCCAGGGCGGATAGCATCGCATGTTTATATGCTATATGGCTAACCGAATAGTGCCCTGTGTTAGATATGGATATTTAAAAAATGTCGGATTATACTGAAAACCTTCCGATTTTAGAGTGCTTTGAAAAACCAGGAATTTTGGTCAATATCAACCCCTGAGCGAATTCAAAACCGCAGGGAGATATGTGAGGATATTGAATGCGCGAAAATGCAGCAATTGGCACAAAGAACGGTTTTGTAAAGTTCTCTCTTAACACTTGAAAATGATATTAATATAGACACATGACAAATCAACTGACGATAGCGGACCAAACGTTTTCATCCCGGCTCATCGTGGGCAGCGCCCGGTTTCCCGATCCGGAGACTATGCGCAAAGCCCTGCGGGCCAGCGGCGCCGAGGTGGTGACGGTCGCCATACGCCGGGCCAACCTGGCCGGCGACAGCGGGGAGGATATTCTGAGCTATATCGAAGACGACGACTATTTTCTGCTGCCCAATACAGCCGGCTGCTATACAGCGAAGGAGGCTGTGACCACCGCCCACTTGGCGCGCGAGGTCCTGGGGACCAACTGGGTGAAGCTGGAGGTTATTGGCGACGATGATACACTTTTTCCCGATGTGCCTGAACTCCTGAAAGCGGCCGAGCAGCTGCTCCTGGATGATTTTGTGGTGCTGCCCTATGCCAATGACGATCCCATCACCTGCCGGAAGCTGGCGGATATGGGCTGTGCGGCTGTCATGCCGCTGGGGGCGCCCATCGGATCCGG
Source organism: Fodinibius roseus (assembly GCF_900129315.1). Taxonomy (GTDB): domain Bacteria; phylum Bacteroidota; class Rhodothermia; order Balneolales; family Balneolaceae; genus Fodinibius; species Fodinibius roseus. The sequence continues at coordinate 80,223 of NZ_FQUS01000023.1, read as the reverse complement.
GATGGGGATCCGCAACCCCTACAACCTGCGGATCATCCGTGAACAGGTGGAAGTTCCGGTGATCGTGGATGCCGGGGTTGGTACAGCCTCGGATGCGGCCATTGCTATGGAGCTGGGGATGGATGCGGTGCTGATGAATTCGGCAATCTCCCAGGCCAAACACCCGGTGAAGATGGCCGAAGCGATGAAGAAAGGTATTGAAGGGGGACGCCTGGCTTTTGAAGCGGGACGCATGCCTCGGCGCCTCTATGCCGAAGCTTCGAGTCCGATGGAGGGCAGAATTGAGGTTGGCGGGACGGAAGAATGAGGGACCCGGACTTTCGCTACTACCTGATTACCGACCGGAAACAGTGTCACCCCCGCCCGCTTACCGAGGTGGTGAAGCAGGCTTGCCGGGAGGGGATAAAGGCCGTGCAGCTGCGGGAGAAGGATCTCGGCGGCAGGGCGCTGTTTGCTCTGGCCGGGGAGCTGCGCGAGATCACCCGAAGGTGGGAGGCCAGGCTGTTTATCAACGACCGGACCGATGTGGCGCTGGCGGTGGGAGCGGACGGCGTGCATTGCCGGGAAACGGGCGTGAGTCCCGCAAGAATAAAGAATCTGCAGTCATCACTGGTCGTAGGTTCCAGCGTTCATTCCATAGAAGCATCGCGGCGGGCGGAGAAGGAGGGGGCGGACTTCCTGCTGTTCGGTCCGGTGTTTTACACGGCATCCAAAGCAAAATACGGGGCTCCTCAAGGCATTGAGGCCCTGCAGGAAGTGGTGGAGGCGGCAGCGGTTCCGGTTTTTGCGGTGGGCGGCATTACGCCGGAGCGCGCGCCGCAATGCCGGTCGGCGGGCGCTTACGGGGTGGCCGGCATTTCATCCGTCATGCCGGCCGATTCGGTCGAACAACAAGTTAACCGGTGGAGATCCATATTGCATACGTTATGAAACAGGACTTGTCAGGCGTTTATCTGATTACCGATACGAACATTCAGCGGCGATTTAGCCACATGGCCCTGGCTGAACAGGCCCAAAAGGCGGGCGTGCGGCTAATCCAGTATCGCGATAAACAGGCGACCGGGAGGGAGGCGCTTGCCGATATTGAGGCCATGGCATCGAAGCTGAGGGATTCGCGGGCATCTTTCATCGTCAACGACCGGACCGATTATGCGCTGGCGGGAGGAGCAGACGGCGTTCACCTGGGACAGGATGACCTGCCGATAGCGGCGGCGCGGTCGCTGCTGGGCTCAGGAAAAATTATCGGCGGGTCTTCCTCGACCGTGGAGGAGGCGCTGCAGGTTGAACGGCAGGGGGCCGACTATGTGGCAGTGGGACATATTTTTGAGACCGATACCAAGCAAAAGGAGTACCCGCCCCGCGGACTCGAGACCTTGCGAAAGGTCTGTGGTACGGTTGACATTCCCGTGGTGGCTATCGGGGGTATTACGCTTGAAAACGCCCCGGACGTTATCGGGGCCGGAGCCGATATCATAGCCGTGTCCTCGGCTATTTGTACGGCCGGGGATCCTTTCCAAAAAGCAAAGGAGTTTGTCCGCTTGTTCGCCTGACCGGTATTTTTCGAATGTGATGCATAATCAGCCTTATGGTCAATGCCCCATATGAACACAGGCAGATGTACAGCAACGAGAGTAAGGAGCGAATCCCTGCAGATACCGGACATCCGCTGATACGGGGGGGCGGGTATGGAAATACAAGTTGGAGTCCTTTATTTGTACTTAGGTATTACCAGTGGTTTTCATGCCGGGAGGAGCCGCCAAACGAAATTTCTTTGGCGGAAAGCATCAGTTCTATTTGCATGGGCTCGTCGCCCCTGGCAACAAACTCTTCCCTGAATTCCACACAGTAGGCGTCCACAAATTGCAGCTGTTTCATCTTGCCCATGGTATCGCGCTTTACAAAGGTGATATCACCACTTTTGATTTGTGTCTCAGAGGTGGCCCAGTCGAACAGGAACGTTTTGGAATCTGATTCAACCAGCACGTTTATGATGCCGCCCCTGGGGCGGGCCGATGGTTTTCCCTTATGGTCAGTTGCCTGGGAAATTTCATACTTGCACTGCAAGACATTCAGTTCCTGATCTTCGATATGTAGGGTTGCTTTGAAAGACATAGGATTCTCTCTTGATAAAGTTAATAGGTTCTGATATCTGATGATTATATGCGGCACGCAGTATACTGCCAGAAGGAGTATGATATTCTCGGTACTAATGGAGCGATTATACGTGCCTGTAGCGTCTCTTGTCGTACTTCTAACGGTAAAGAAGGTTGATCAGCGTTCATCAGCATGTTTGTTAATGAACGCGTAAATGACTAATGAACATTTTGTATGGTATATATTTTTTTTCAGTCCATCAATAGCAGGTTAAAATTTTTTGGTTCAAAAAGGGAATTCGAGATAAAAGAGACCTTTGTAAAACCGTTGTTTTGCCCAATGGCTGCATGTTCGCGGTTTCAACATCCTCATATATCACCTGTATATACAGTATGGCTTTGAACTCGCTCAGGCTTTGCTGTTGAACAAATCCCCTGGTTTTTCAACGGCCTCTGAAAATCACATCAATTGCTTTTTAAAGCACTTTTTTTTCTGTTATTGCGGCTAACAGGAGGAAATCCCTCCCGGTCGGCAGCCTGGAGTACCAGGCCGGCGCTGCAGTGGCGTTTCATGGAACCCGGTCTGACAGGCGGGGCATTTGAATAGCGAAGTACGGCGGATTTGGTTATGTTAAGACCATTGAATACGTACTGTTTTGCCCGGATCACCGCCCGGCAAATCCGGATCAAAGGCGGTCCGGCAATCTATTAATACAGATGACTATGATTTACGAGTTTCTCGACCGAAAACCCGATTATCCCGAATCCGTTTTTGTGGCACCAAGTGCAGATATGATAGGCGATGTGACCCTCGGAGAAGAGAGCAGCGTCTGGTTTAACACGACCATCCGCGGCGACGTCAACTGGATCGAGATCGGTGCGCGGACAAACATACAGGATAACACCTGCATCCATGTAATGAATCAAACGGGTCCCACAACGATTGGCGATGAGGTGACGATCGGGCATAATGCCATGGTTCACGGCTGTACTATCCACGACCGTGTACTTGTCGGTATTCACGCCACTGTGCTGGACAAAGCCATAATTGAGTCAGATGTGATTGTTGCGGCCGGAAGCCTGGTACCGCCCGGCCAGCGACTGGAATCGGGCTACCTGTATATGGGATCCCCGGCCAGGCAGAAGCGTAAACTGACCGAAGAAGAGATCGTCTCCATCAAAGAGCATTCCGATAACTACGTAACCTATGCCCGTGCCTACATGCAAAAAGATACCTACGATAAGAATCCATTTTACGAAAAAAATAACTAAAATATTCCCTTCCCATGGTTGAATTACCACTGCCGGTTTCTAATTTAAATCTCCCATCCCCAATCTCCAATTCCTAATTCCTAATTTTTCCCCCTGTCCGGACTTTACCTCCATATCCCGTTCTGTAAGCAGGCCTGCTCGTACTGCGACTTCTATTTTGTTACGCGTACCTCCGAGCGGGAGCACTTCGTGGAGCGGCTTTTGTCAGAGATTCAAAGTTATAAGGATAGTCCCTTTGCATCCGAGAAGGTGGAAACTATCTATTTCGGGGGCGGAACACCCTCTCTTCTTGAACCAAAGCAGGTTGAGGATATTCTGGCGGAAATCCGCGAGGTCTTTGCTTTGGATATCCGGGAGCTTACGTTCGAGGTGAACCCCGATGATGTGAATGCCGCATTTTTGCAGGCGCTCCACGGGTTGGGCGTGACCAGGCTGAGTATGGGCGTGCAAACCTTTCAGCCGGACTTACTGGCATTTATGAACCGGGCGCATTCCCGCCGGGAGGCCCTCGGCTGCCTGGAGCTGCTCCAGGCCTCCGCTTTCGATTCCTATACCGTGGATATCATCTATGGGAATCCGGGTCAGAGCCTTGAGGATCTGAACCGTGACCTGGACTTGCTGCTTGGCTTTGACCCGCCGCATATTTCGGCCTATTCACTGACGATAGAACCGGGAACACGGCTTGGCAAGCAGGTTGAACTGGGACGGATCGCACCGCCGGAAGAGGATAAGGTTGCGGATCATTTCGATGTGATTAACGACCGGCTGAAGGCGCAGGGGATTGAGCGCTATGAAGTGAGTAACTACAGCCGGCCGGGACGGGAAGCTGTGCATAACCGCAGCTACTGGCGGCACCGGAATTACCTGGGACTGGGTCCGGCTGCCCACTCGTTTTGGTGGGACCAGAAGGCGGTTCGGTGGGAGCAGAAGCCCGATTTACGGGGGTACCTGAGAGGGGGGGACATCCGCAGCGACCGGGAAGCCCTGACCCTGGAGCAGCTGGCCGAAGAGCGCCTGATGATGGGACTCCGAACCCGCGAAGGCATTACCAAGGAAGAGCTGAACCATCGATATGAGTACCGGCTTAGCGAGCGACAGACCTCCTATTTGAAAGCGCGCGCAGAAGAGCAGAAAGTCCGTTTTGATGCCCGCATTAAACTGACCGACAAGGGCATTAAAATTGCGGATGCGATTATCCTGGATTTGATTACGCTTCATTAGCGACTCATTCCAGCTTTTCCAGGTAGCGCTCATTGCCCAGTAAATTCATATACCGCATCACCCAGTCGCGGCGCTGGAGCATATAACCGGAAGGGTTTGCCAGGCTATAGCGCCGGGGTGCGGGCAGTGCCGTCACCATGAGCGCACTCTGCGTCCCGGAGAGGCGTGCGGGAGTGGTATTGAAATATTGCGCCGCCGCTGCATGCACGCCATAGACGCCGTCGCCGAACTCAGCAATATTCAGGTAGACTTCAAGAATGCGTTTTTTGGGCCAGTACAGCTCAATCAGTAGGGCAAAATAGGCTTCAATACCTTTGCGAAGGTAGGATTGGGCGGGCCAGAGAAATAAGTTTTTGGCAGTTTGCTGCGTAATGGTGCTGGCTCCCCGGAGATCATCACCCCGCTCGTACTCTTCCAGCGCTTTTTGGACGGATGAGAGGTCGATTCCCCAGTGATTGGCAAAATTCTGATCTTCCGAGGTTATGGCCGCCATTTTGACGTGGGAGGAGATCTCGTCCCAGTCCGTCCACTCGTAATACAAAGCAAAGTCCTCCTCCCCATTCCACCATGCGGACATCGACCGCTGCATCATGAAAGAGGTCGTCGGAGGATTGATCCAGCGCATGAGCAGGACGGAAATGATCGAACAGATTACCAGGACCCCCAGAATTTTAGCCGTCCACCTGAGAATATCGAAACCGTATCTTTTAAGATTTTGTTTCATTTTCATAACCCGCTGTCATATGGAGGTGGTCTCATTCCCCGTCCGGCCGGGCCGGAAATAACAAGTAACATGTGCAGGGGAAAGCCGAAATTACCCAGGCGCCTCTGCCTCGGGTAGTTTATTACCGCCTGTAATACTGAACCCCACAATATATACGTTTCATTTGCAATAATGAACAAGGCCATAATCAACAAAATATTTCGAATTCCGGTGTTGATGATGGGTTGCCGGTTATTGGCTGCCTACTGCTCAACGGGTGGCTACAAACAGCAGCAGATCGCCTTTGTCATACGTTATTTCAACGGGGCGGCCGACTACCCGGTTTGATGAACCATCCCGCACGCCGTTTTCAAGCGTTTCCTGTGAAAGCGGGTACTGGAGTCCCGACGTGGTAATTCCTGTCACTTTTCCGGAAAGCGGAAAGAGAGAGACCTGCGTTCCGATCCCCATCACTTTGCGAAAGGAGCGGGGGATAAGCAGGGTTTCCCCGAAATTGTCTACCATGCGGATCTGCTCAAAACCCTTGTTAAACTGTTTGAGTACGGAGAGATTTTTTAGCGTATGATCGAGACGGTGTCCCGTCGCACCCAGTATGGTGATCCGCTCCCCGCCTTTTTCCCGGGCCAGCCTGAGCGCCTTCTCGAGGTCGTTGGCTTCCTGATCGCCCCGGCGAATGACCTCAAAGGAATGCGGGGGATCCGGTATAAAGCTGTCGAGGTCCCCGATAACGACATCGGGGTCAATCCCCATATTCAGGGCAATATTCCCCCCGCCGTCGGCGGCAATCAGGTAGTCTGCGGGGTTATAGTGCTCCCTGAAAAGACGTTCAGAGGGTGGGTTGCCATTGCACAGGATGAGTATGGACTTCATTACGGCAGTATAGTTGCGTTGACCGGTAAAAGCGACAGAGAAGGTATAATACGTAAAAAGGAGTAAGATTTTAACCCGAAAAAAATATTGCTTTCTTCGAAGCTATGTACCATTTTAATAAGCTTATTTTTTGCGGTCTAATCCGTTATTATGTTTGAAGAACTCATCCGAAAATTAAAGCAGTATCGCACCGTGGGCGTGTACTCACATATACGTCCCGACGGAGACTGCATTGGCGCGCAAGTCGCTACCTGCCTGTGGCTGAAAAAAAACGGTATCAAAGCCTATGCCTTTAATGACGATGCCGTCCCCCTGAATCTGAAATGGCTTGCGGAGTATTTTCCCATACAACAGCCCAGCGAGAAACTGCTTAAAAAGTGCGATGCCTATGTTGTGCTGGATGGGAACTCGCCTAAACGGTTTGGCAGTTATTCGGATTACATACAGGACGATCCCAAGCCAACTTATATGGTGGACCACCATCCCGATCCCCATGACGGATTTGAGTTTAGTATTTCCGTGGAAAAAGCTTCATCGACCTGCGAACTTATTTTTCATCTCTTTCTGCAAAATGATGTGACCCAGGTGGATGAACAGGTGGGAAAGGCGCTTTATACCGGTATTTTGACGGATACCGGATCGCTGCAGTACGACAGCGTTACGCCTGAGACCATGAATATTGCCTCAGAACTGTTGCGACTGGGGGAGTTCCGACCCAATGAAGTGGCTGAAAAGGTGTTTTCGAACAAGAGCTTAAACCAGCTGCACCTGCTCAGCCGGGCGATGGGAACGATTGAATTGTTTGAGGACAATCAAATCGCCATCATGTACGTTACCGAAGAAATGCTCCAGGAAACCAATACCACCAATGACGACTGCGAGGGCTTTGTAGCCTACCCGTTGAGTGTACGCGGTATCAAAGCCGCCATCCTGTTTAAAGCGCTGGGTGACGGCGTGAAGATGAGTCTGCGATCGAAAAGCGATGACGTGGATGTCAACAAATGGGCGCGCGAAATTGGTGGCGGTGGTCATAAAAAGGCCTCGGGTGCATGGCATCCGGGCCCGCTTGAAGAGACCATCAAAGAAATTGTTGAAATTGGCTCCAAGCAACTGGTAAGCATAGATAAGTCGTAACACCAGAGACCTTGAGACGGATGAAGCATCCAGTTTACAGTACCTTTCTATTCCTGTTCCTGCTTATGAGTGCGAGCTGCACGAATGCTCCTCGTCAGAGTGATGCCCTCCTGCAGCAACGGGAGCCGGTTACGCAGGAGGCGGGGACCACGATATCCTCCTTGCAGTCATCATCTGCAGCATCGGCCTCGGATGAGGAGGAAGGTGAGGCGGGGCAAAGCGTTTCGGTCCCGCAATCCACGAGCTCTTCTATTGACAACAGCAGGCAAACGGCGATCACCCGGGCGGTCAGGAATGTGAGTCCCGCTGTCGTAAGTATTACTGTCACGGAAGTGGTGCAAAAAGGGCGCCGGGTTGGATTCGACCAGTATTATAACCGGTTTTTTTTCGCCCCGATAGAGCGGGAGGTCAACAGTATGGGATCGGGATTTATTATCAGTCAGGATGGATTGGTTGTGACCAACCAGCATGTGGCGGGAACGAATGCCAAAAAAGTGGTTATTTCCCTGCCCGACGGAGAACAATATGATGCCGAAGTGTTGGGAACGGACGAGCTGGCTGACATTACGCTTCTCAAGATGGAGGCTGATCGCACGTTCCCGACCGTAGAATTCGGCAATTCCGACAATGTGATCGTGGGGGAATGGTCGCTGGCGGTGGGGAACCCGTTTGGGCTTTTTGAGTCGGCCCAGCCTTCGGTTACGGTGGGAGTCGTAAGCGCTACGAACCGTGATTTTCGTCCCAATCCCAATGAGCCCCGGGTATATGTGGATATGATCCAGACCGATGCCGCTATCAACCGGGGGAATTCCGGGGGACCCCTGGTCGACAGCGAGGGAAAGGTGATCGGTATCAATACGTTCATCTTTACGGGCGGGACCAGCAGGGGCTTTGTGGGACTGGGCTTCGCCATCCCCAGCAACCGGGTGCAGAAAATCATTCGCCAGCTGGTATCGTCGGGAGAGGTGCAGCTGCCTTTTGATCCCGGTTTTACCACCGTTGAGATGACCTATGAATTGATGGCTAAATATAACCTCAGAGGTTTCCCGGGGCTTCTGTTGGTTCAAAGCGTCAACAGAGACGGGCCCGCTTATGAGGCGGGCATAATGCCGGGCGATATCATCCTGAGAATCGGTGATGAGCGGGTGCAAAGCAAGATGCATGCCCAGGCGTTATTCAGAGAGTATACGGAAGGTGATTCAATGCGGGTGGAGCTGTACCGCAAGGGTAGTCACTATGAAACCAAGATGTACCTGCGCAAAAAGGTGAAAGAATAGGCTGACGCCGGAGTCGCGGGTTAAGGTGTGTTACTGCTGCTCTAAAAACCGTCGTACCCGTTCCCGGTGTTTCTCGCTTTCCCAGCATTCGGCAAAAGCATCCAGCTCTGCTGCGATAGATTTCCAGCGCGCTTGTGCCAACCGCAGGGCTCCTTCTTTGAGATTTTGGATAAAAGTCCGGTCATTATGAGAGAGCTCCCGGGCCCAGGCGAGCGCTTCCTTCCGCAGCTGTCCCGGTGCTGCCACCCGGTCGATGAGTTTATGCTGCAGGGCCTCCCGGGGCTGTACGATGGACGCTTTTCCCAGCCAGCGTAACGCCGTTGACCGGCCTACGCGCTCAACGAGTCGCGTTAACCCGCCCCAGCCGGGAGGCAGGTAAAAGTTGGCCTGGGTAAATCCGAAGAAGGCGTCCGGCGAGGCGATCCGAAAGTCAAAGGCAAGCATCATCTCGCACCCGCCGCCGAAGGCCGGGCCATTCACGCTGGCAATCGTCCAGCATGGCAGCTTTTCGATGCGCGTCAGGATACTCAGCATGCGCCTGGCCATTGATTTGGCTTCTTTTGCACTCTTCAGGGCATGAAATTCCCGGAGGTCTCCCCCGGAGACAAAGATTCTCTCTCCTGAGCCCGTCAGAATAAGGCATCGTGTGTTGCCGTCGGATTCGATTTCAGTCAGCAGCTCCTCCAGTTCCTGCATTACCCGGAAGTTGATGGCATTGCGGGTGTTGGGACGATCAATGGTGGCTTCGCAGATATTTTTATTATATTCGACTTTTAGCGTATTCACTGTTAGATTGGGAATTGATTTAAAAATTGTACAATACAGTCGCAAAAAGGAATCTATATGTATCTTGTCAATAAAGAAAAGATAAATCAGTCGCTTTCGACCAAAATTGTGGATGCGCGTGTCGCGCAGGTTTTTAATTCCTTCGAAGGAGTGCTGGTCACTTCTTCATTCGGGACGACCTCGGCGGTCCTTTTACATCTTGTGAGCCGGATCAGGCCAGATCATCCGATCTATTTTATTGATACCGGCTATCACTTTGAGGAGACCCTGAGGTATAAAAAGCGTCTGACCCGCCTGCTGGATCTGAATGTCATAGACCTGCGTCCCGATCCCCGCCGGCATGCGATGACGGAGCAGCAGCAGCTTTGGAGTCAGGATGCCGGCCGGTGCTGCCGGGTTAACAAGGTTGAGCCGATCAAAGAAATTAAAGAGAAGCATGATGTCTGGATGTCGGGACTGATCGGATTTCAAAACAGGCACCGCAGTACGCTCCGGATTATAGACAGGCAGGATGAAATGCTGAAGTTTTACCCGTTAATTGACTGGGGCAGCTCACTGGTCCGGGAATACATTGCGGGTCACGGGCTTCCACAGCACCCCCTGAAGGAAAAGGGATATCATTCGGTCGGGTGTACGCACTGCACGGCGCCCGGGGTGGGACGCGAGGGCAGGTGGAGCGAGCAGTCTAAAACAGAATGCGGCTTGCACCGGAAATAGAGGGGTCAAATATCCTCTATTTCATAATCGATTTGTTGTTTTTTGGAACTCTTAATTAGCCAGTGCTGGTATTCTTCATTGCCTTCCTGTTCGGTAAGCTGCAGGGAAATAACACAGGGGCAGTCGTAACTGTGCAGTTCTTTAACCCGTTCGGTGAGTTCTTTTACGTTGTGGTAAGGGGTCTTTGCAATGAGAATGGTTTCCTGATCTTCAACAATTTCTCCCTCCCACTGGTAAATGGATTCCATGCCATCTACAATATTGACACAGGCTGCGAGTTTTTCTTCAACAAGTGAACGCCCGATAGCCTTTGCCTCCTGTTTGCTGCCGGTGGTAATATAGACGAGACGAAGATTAAAAAACATAATACAAAATTAGTACGTTAGGTTTTTCTAAACGGGGTAAGCTACAAAAATACACGATCCTCTCATAGTATTATCCGCAGGTTAGTGGGAATTATTTATGTTGAAAAAAGAGCAAAAAAGCTGTAGTTTTCGTGGCTCTGAAACCCCCGTAAATAACAGGTGGAGGAGGTTTAGCGTATAGCGAGAGTGGCGGAATTGGTAGACGCGCTAGATTTAGGATCTAGTGCCTTTAAGGCGTGGGGGTTCGAGTCCCCCCTCTCGTACATATTATATAAAGAAACATTATTTTGAAACTCTTACCGTTCTAATTTAAATATTTTTTGGAGTAACTCCGTGGAAATAACCGTAAATGATATTACCTCTGTAGACAAAGAAATTGTAATCTCTGCCCGGCGCGAAGATTTGGAGCCGAAGTTTAAAGAGGCTTATAAAAAATACCGGGGACAGATTAACATGCCCGGTTTTCGTCCCGGTAAAGTGCCGCTGAAGATCGTTCAAAAACGATTCGGTGATGAAATAGAGCAGGAAGAAATTAATAAATATGTTCAGGAAATCTTTGAAGAGGAAGTCGTCCCGGAGCACGATCCGATAGGAGAAAGCGAAATGCTGGACCTGATCTGGGAAAATGATGAACTTGAGGCTAAATTTAAAATAGGAGCCCGTCCCGATTTTGAACTGGAAGATCTGAGTGTAATTACCGTTGATCGCCTGGTCCATGACGTGACGGATGAAGAGGTGGAAGAGGAAATTAATCGCCAGCTTGAGCAGCAGGGCAGCTGGGAAGAGGTCGATGAAAAAATCACGAAAACCAGCAGAGTAACCGTAGACGCTATTCCGCTGGAGGATGGCGAGCCGGATGAGGAGAATGCAGCTGAAGAGGTCATTGACCTGAACAAGGAAGAGTCGGAGCCGTTTCGGGATGAGCTGGCGGGGCATACCATCGGCGATGAAGTAGAAGTGGAAGTAGGCCATGACGATCATATCCACGATTTCCTGCTGGTTGTCAAGAAGGTGGAAAAATTGCATAAAGCCGAACTGACGGATGCCTTTGCCAAAGAGCAGAGCGACGGGGAAGCCAAGAATACCGATGAATACAGGAGTCTGGTCAAAAGTCGCATCCAGAATTACTACGATCAGTCAGCTGATGATCTTTTTAAGAACGATGTAATCGATGAGCTTGTTGATAAACATGACCTGGAGGTTCCGGACGTATTTCTGAGCCAGGTTAAAAACCAGTTTGTGCAGCGCGTCCGGCAGGAATCAGGGGGTGAATTGCCGGCTGATTTTGATGAAGAAGCCTATAAGGAAAATATCCACGATCGCGCGCTGCGCGATGCCAAGTGGTTTTTTCTGAATGAAAAATTACAGGAAAAATTTGATGATATCGAGATAAAACCCGAAGATATAGATGAGCATCTGGAAATGCAGGCGGCTCAATACGGGGTTACGATCGATCAGATGCGAAATCTGTTCGCACAGAATCCACAACAGCTGGAAAGTCTTCGCAACAGCATTCGTGAAGATAAAGTATTTGAGAAGCTGAAGGATGAAGTGAAGATCAGCGAAATCGATAAGGAGACCTACCAGGAAAAATATGATGAGAAAGTAAAAGCCTGAGAACTCCTCTACCATTATTTTAATGAACGTAATTAAGTCTTATTTTTTAAAAAGATTATGAACAAGCAACCTTTATACGAAGTACCTAATATTGAAGATGCAGACGTTTCCCGGATCCAAAACAACAGCCTGGTGCCCATGGTGGTTGAGAAGACCGAAAGGGGCGAACGCGCTTTTGATATCTATTCGCGACTGCTTAAAGATCGTATTATCTTTTTGGGAACGCCGGTTAATGATGCCGTAGCAAGCTCCGTCGTTGCTCAGCTGTTGTACCTGCAGGCCGAGGACCATGAAAAAGATATCAACCTGTATATTAACAGTCCGGGCGGCGTGGTGTCTGCCGGCTTTGCCATTTATGACACCATGCAGTATGTCACCTGTGATGTTGCGACGACCTGTGTGGGAATGGCTGCCTCGATGGGTGCTGTGCTCCTGGCCGGCGGAGCAGCAGGCAAACGCAACCTGCTCCCCAATGCCCGGGTGATGATTCACCAGCCGCTCGGAGGCGTTCGCGGCCAGGCCAGTGATATTGAGATTGAAGCACAGGAAATCCTCCGGATTAAGAAGCTCATAAGCAATGTTTTGGCGAAGCACAGCGGTAAAGATGCGGAACAGGTCATGGAAGACTCCGATCGCAACAAGTGGATGAGCGCGGAAGAAGCGAAGGAGTACGGTCTTGTTGACAACATTATGAAGCGGGATGATAAAAAAGAAAAAAAGTAATTTTCAATACTTCAACTGAAGATTATGAGTGACAAGGAACAACATAATAATGATAATACTATTCACTGCTCTTTTTGCGGCCGGTCGAGCCATGAAGTGAATAGTATGGTTGCCGGTCCGGACGACGTATATATCTGCGACCGCTGTGTAGCCGATGCTTCCGGCATTGTAAAGAGTGATCTGGCATCGATGTCTAAAAAGCGGGAAAAGAATTACCAGCCGCTGCTCAAGCCGGCAGAGATAAAGGCCAAACTCGATGAGTATGTCATCGGGCAGGAAGGGGCTAAAAAAACGCTCTCGGTAGCCGTGTATAATCACTATAAGCGTATCACCTCGGAACTGCAGGACGAGTTTGACGACACCGAAGTGGAGAAGAGCAATATCATGCTGCTGGGACCCACCGGCTGCGGTAAGACCTTGTTGGCCCGTACACTGGCCAACATCATTGACGTGCCATTTACCATTGCCGACGCAACAGTGCTTACCGAAGCCGGCTATGTGGGCGAAGATGTGGAAAGCATTTTATCGAGCCTGCTGCAATCGGCGGATTATGATGTCGAGCAGGCCCGGCGTGGTATCGTCTACATCGACGAGGTGGATAAAGTGGCTCGCAAAAGCGACAATCCATCAATAACGCGCGATGTATCCGGTGAAGGTGTGCAGCAGGCACTGCTTAAGATTTTGGAAGGTACCGTGGCTAATATTCCGCCGAAAGGGGGACGAAAACACCCGGAGCAGAGTTTTATCCAGGTGGACACCTCGGATATCCTGTTTATCTGCGGGGGGGCTTTCAGCGGACTGGAGGAAGTAATATCACGGCGCTTGTCGGTGAGTTCGCTTGGTTTCCATTCCGAGGAACAGGTGACGTTTGACCGGGAGGATCCCGATATTTTTACCTATGTCGAGCCGCAGGACCTGCAGAAGTATGGGTTGATTCCGGAATTGATCGGTCGTCTTCCGGTGATCTCCGGACTGCACCAGCTTTCCAAGAGTGCGATGATTAAAATTTTGGAACAGCCCAAAAATTCGCTCACCAAGCAGTATAAAAAACTGTTCCAGATGGAAGGGGTGGAGCTTATTTTTGAGGAAGAGGCTCTTGAACGTATCGTGGAAAAGGCGCTCAAACGTAAAACCGGTGCCCGGGGACTCCGTTCTATTATGGAGTCCGCTATGCTGGATATTATGTTTACCCTTCCGTCAATGAAGAATATCGAGCGTTGTGTTATCACAAAAGAAACGATCGATAATGATGCGCCTCCTGTCTATGAAAAGAGGAAAGCTTCCGCATAGCGTGGTATTACAGAGGATTTTGTAACCTCACCGGTATTGCCATAATGTCGGTGTTATCGTTTACATATGGGGTATATGCAGCGTTCCAATTTCCTTTTGGTCCCGACAGTAACCAAAAGTCCCGGTTTTGCATAGCCTCTTAACAAAAAAGTATAAAAAGGCATCATCATTCGGTGATGCCTTTTTTATTTTGTAACATATATGATGTTGTTTAATAATCAGGTGATCTGATTCCCCGGCCCTTTGGTCGAAAATAATAAATAACGTTTTCGGAGCACATTCGAAGCAATGCCTCGATGGCTCTGCCTTGAGGTAGTTTTAACTGTATGATAATTACTCTGAGCGGGTTTTATGAGACCTCATCTCACGTCAAACCGAATTAATATAGCGCTGATCGGGCTGTTTATTTTATTGGGTATCGGGTCATTTGCCTATAACCAGTATCTGGTCAGCCGCATTCTCCAGCAGGAACAGTCGGGCGTAAAGCTTTGGGCCAAGGCGATTGAATATACAAGCGATCCCACACAGGAAGAGATCAGCCAGAGCCTGCTGGAAGCGGTGGATTACCTGCGCAACCGGACGTCCGTTCCGGATAGTGTTATTACCCTTATTGAAGATGCTGAAGCAGATCGGGCTTCGCAGACGTTTGTAACCCAGGAAATTGTGCTGAGTGAAAATCGTTTCCTGGTTCCCCGGATTATTGTGGATGAACGGGGGGAGATTATTTTTAACCATCATGTGGAAGAAGAGCTGAACCAGGATTTAATTGAGAAATATGCCTCCATGAACGAACCGATTGAAATTGTGTTGGGGGACGAAGAGTACTCTCAGAGACAGTATGTATACTATGGGGAGAGTCCGACCGTACGATATCTACGGTATTTTCCCTATATCCAGCTCAGCCTGCTGGCGCTGCTGCTGGGCATCGGCTGGGTGAGTTACCGGACGATCAGCCGTTCGGAGCAGTCGAATTTGTGGGTGGGCATGACCAAGGAAGCGGCCCACCAGCTGGGGACGCCGCTGTCCAGCCTGTACGGGTGGGTCGAGCTGCTGAGGGAGGAAAAAAAAGATGATTTTACGCAGCGTATCTGTAATGAGCTGGAAGATGATATTACGCGCCTGCGGGGTGTGGCCGATCGCTTTAATAAAATTGGATCTGAGCCCGAGCTGACCTACCAGCGGCTGGAGCCTATTGTGCAGGAAGTGGTCAATTATATGGAGCACCGGCTGCCACAGCTGGGCGAACATGTGGATGTTCTGTGTCAGCTGGATTCGGGAATACAGGCGAAAGTAAATTCCGATCTTTTTCAGTGGGCCCTGGAGAATTTAATCAAAAACGCGATGGATGCCATCAAGTCGACCGCGGCGAAGGCGCAGGTGACCGTCAAGCTGTATCGCAAGGAAAACGAGGTTTTTATCGACATTACGGATTCAGGGGTCGGGATTGAAAAGAAGTTTCAAAATGAGATTTTTAAGCCGGGTTATAGCACCAAGAAAAGGGGATGGGGACTCGGACTCAGCCTGACGAAGCGTATTATCGAAGGCTATCACGATGGACGGCTGGTTATTCATGAGACGCAAGTGGGGCGGGGCACGACCATGCGCATTATTTTTCCCGTCGACGCCGTTGAAGTAACTGAGGATGCCAACGCTTCGACTGCCGACAAGTCCTAACCGTTATTTCAACATCCTCATGTAGTGTATATACACTGCAATTTTAAAGTTGCTTTAAACTTTGGTATGAACAAAACTTTTGATTTCTCAAAGCCCTCTGAGCGTGTGAAATACCGGGAGAGGGGAAGCCAGCTGCTGATAAGACCTAATCCGGCTGGTAGCCGCGCTTTTTGGCGTATTCCATGAGCTGGGCCTTCAGCAGGTTTCGTCCCCGGTGCAGGCGCGAACGAATCGTCCCGATCGGGACATCCAGCATGTTGGCAATTTCTTCATAGGTAAACCCTTCCACGTCGCAGAGCAATACAACCGTCCGGAAATCCTCGGGAAGCTCATCCAGCGCATTGGAAATATCATCATCAATAAGCTCGCGAAACATTTTATCTTCCAGGTCAGACGTATCGGTGCGTTCGGCTCGTATAGTTTCGTAGAAGGTGGAAACTTCATCATAATCGACCTGGCTCGGCTTTTTGGACTTCTTCCGATAGTTGTTGATATAGGAATTTTTCAAGATGCGAAAGAGCCACGCCTTGGCATTTGTCCCTTTCTCATAGCTGCTGAAAAATCGGAATGCCTTGACAATCGTATCCTGTACCAGATCCTCGGCATCGCTGGGATCAGAGGTGAGGCGCAGTGCAAAATTGTACATAGCATCCAGATGGGGAATGATCTCTTCCTCAAAATCTTCCTGTTTCTGAATTTCTTCCGTCGTTAATTCGGCCATCCCACTAAATTCGTTTTTGACTGCCAAACAATTTACGATTAAGGACTGTTAATCATACGATTGATGATTGCCAACCCTGTTATACGAATACCTGGCTTACTGGTTTCACTCAATATAATATCGATTTTGATTCTAAAATCTTAATCGGTTTCATTAATGAGCCTCATAGGCACAGTAAATGTTCAACTAACATATCAAATATTTGTGAAGCTTTCTTAAAGATAGTATAACTATTTACTTTTTTTAAAGAATAGGGAAGAGGATCGTTCGGTTTTTAGGCCATGCATTCGGGCTAACAGTACTAACGATCAGCCTCGATAATCTAAGGGTGCGGATTACGGAATGAATAAAATGACTGAGAGAGGGTACTGGATAGAGCGGTTTTGCTACGTCCTCTCAGAAAACAATAACCATCAGATCGTAAAGAGCATGGGTCCATGCAGCCATACCAAAGCCCCGCCACACGTATATCGCATTGAGTGCCAGTCCGAACAGGAAACGAAAGAGAAAAGAGCCAAGCGTAAAAGGATCGCCCATTGATCCGATGTAGTGTACCAGGCTGAAAATGAGCGCCGCCAGCAATATAGCCAGCATATAGGCGGTTTTTCTTTTGGAGAAGAAATGATTGAATGTCCATAGTAGTGCTGATACCAGGATAACACGGAAAAACAGTTCTTCATACAGTCCGGCGCCCAGCGACAAAGCCATTTGCTGCAGCAGCGAAAGGCTTTCGATAGGAGATACCTGTGCCATCTGCAGGAGGTTACTGATTGTAATTGTAATGAGAACAGAGAGCAAAAAGGCATAAACCGAAGCCTCAACCAGCATGGTCATGAAGTAGCTGAGTTTGAGAGAGGCCAGTTTTTTTCGCTCACGGTAAAGAATATACATTCCACTAAGGGCGACGAGGATAAGCGTAATCGAAAGCACATCCCGGCTGAAATAGGCGAAGAGGGTCTTGATCCATATATCTACAGAAATACGAACAATATGCTCGCTGTCCGGTTGCGAGATAAAAATTAATACCTCATATAAGAGCAACAGCGGCAAGCTGATTAAATAGCTGTAAAGCAGCGTGTGCGTAGTAGAGAAATATCGTTTTATTGACTGGATAATGGTACTCATTATTCCTGAAAGATCATTGCTGAATCACTGGCCCCAGAAAATTGCAGGGTGTTCCAGGCAGCAGCGGATAGTTTGAGCCCATTACCGGAAGTGCGATCATTAATCCGTACAAAGACCCCATGGGGATAGCCCGGATTTTTTACGAAAATGACGGACCCTAAAGCAATATTCGAATGGGCGCCGGTCAATGCGTCGGGATTGTAGAGTTCGCCGCTGGTGGTGGGTGTTGCTTCTTCCCCGCTATCGTAATGTGATACGGATACGGAACCCAGGCTGCTCAGGGAGCTGCTGTTTTTTACATAGGGATTCTTGAATGTTTTACTGGCGGGCGTCAGCACCGTTACTTCCTGTCCGTTTCTCAGTTGATCTGACTCAATATCACTGTTCAAGGCTCTGAATTCTTCCTCATCCATCTGGAATTCCTGAACCAGTTCGGATACCGTAGTAGAGCCGCCGCTTACGGTGTGGGCGGTGAACTGCCCCTGGGGGGATGACGTTGCAGAAGAGGCCACAGAGGGCGGCGCTGAAGAGGCTCGCACGGTCAGTCGCTGGCCGACCCGTATGGTATTGGATGTCAGGTTATTGAGCTGTTTGAGCTGGCTGACCGACATGCCGTGTTGCTCGGCGATCTTGTAAAGCGAATCATTGTTTTTTACCAGATAAGTAGCATTCTGTTGTGTTTCATTATCCACTGTGATTGATCGCTCTTGTTGATCTACCAATTCTGTCGGATGGATTGTTAAGGTTTGTCCCACTTTTAAATTATTGGAAGAAATATTATTCCACGCCTTCAATTCGGCAATGGTAACCTGGTACTGCTTGGAAACCGAAAAAAGTGTTTCTCCGGCTTCTACAGTATGGGTTTGTGTTTCTGCTGAACGTTCGGACGAGCTTGTTTCTTCGCCTTCTTTTCCTACGACGAGGGTTTGTCCGACCGACAGCTGATCAGCGGTTATATCATTCCATTGCCGGAGCTGATCGACGTCGACATCATATTGTTTGGCAATACTGAACAGGGTTTCTCCCTTTTGGATCGTATGCGTGGTGGTACTTTGTGCCGACAGGTGCTGCGGCATGCAAAGGAAAAGAACAAATATAGTCCAGTAGAGAAAAAAAGAGGATATTTTCATACGTACTATGAATCCATTTCAATTTTTACATTCTGCAAGGCTTCCTGCAGCTCCGATTTCGTTCGTTTTTTTTGCTGTTGTTCTGCCTTGGGAATACCCTTCTTATACATGTCCCGGGCATCCTGAAGACGGTCGTGCATTTCATAGAGTTTGCCCAAGTGGTAATAGACGCCTACATAGTCCGGATCATGTTTCAGGATGTCTTCAAATAAAATACGTGCATTTTTGAACTTCCCCTGTTTACGGAACTCCAGGGCCAGGGCAAACTTGGAGAAAGAGTCCCCGGGATTGCTTTTAATTTGCCGGGCAAGCTGTTTGATTTTTGACTGGGGATCCTTGCTCATATCCAAGACTTATCCATCTCCGTTTTTAACGATGATAACGGTCAGTTGCAGAATCTATTTTATGCTCTAAAATAACGCATTGTGCGGTTAAAAAAAGCAAAAATCCGCGCCTCCCGGGTCGCCGTCATGAAGTGGTTGCTCGGATCTCCACCGAGTGGCAGGATTTCCTGCCGGTTTATTTATGAGCCTGATACCGTTCTTCGATTTCCTCAATGGAATCGCCTCCGAATTTTTCTAAAAAAGCGTTTGCCAATACCGGCGCAATAACGCTTTCAATCACCACAATAGCCCGTGGCAGTGCGCAAACGTCAGACCGTTCGTACCGGGTGTCTTTCTCCTCTTTGCTAGTAATATCAATGGTGGAAATGGGAGTAAGCATAGTCGGAATCGGTTTCATCACTCCGCGAATAATCAGCGGCATACCCGTGGAGATTCCGCCTTCAATCCCTCCCATACGGTTTGTTCGTCGTTTGAAATCCCCATCTTCGTAGGTGATTTCATCGTGAACCACTTGTCCGTGCCGTCGTCCGGCCTCAAACCCCTGTCCGATTTCCACGCCCTTCATGGCCTGGGTCCCCATAACCGCCTGGGCCAGCTGTCCATCGAGCTTGCGGTCCCAGTGCACAAAGCTGCCGAGTCCGGGGGGAAGACCGGTAACAAGAATTTCCCAGTGGCCGCCAAGCGAGCTGCCTTCTTTGCGGCGGACGATAATTTCATCGCGCATTTGCTGGCTGAGTTCCTCATCCAGACAGCGTACTTCCGATTCGTCGGCTGTGCGAAACACCGTTTCGGCTCCACCGCTCAGCATGGGGTCCACCAGTTCCCGGATATCCTCCCAGGGCCGCTCGTAACCGACACTTCCGATGCGGGTCACGTGTCCCCCGATCTCAATGCCGAAGTGCTTTAAAAATTTACGGGCTATAGAGCTGCAGGCTACCCGCATGGCGGTCTCGCGGGCGCTGGATCGTTCGATAGCGGGACGTATATCGTTATACCGGTATTTCTGTATCCCGGTGAGATCGGCATGTCCCGGCCGGGGAACCGTAATAGGATCAACATCCTCGCCTTTTCCCTCCTTGCTCATCACCTTGGGCCAGTTGGCGTCATCTTTCTCGAATGCGCGGTTGGGCATCTGGAGAGCGATGGGAGCGCCGGTGGTCCTGGCGAAGCGAACGCCGGAAAGGATCTCGGCACGGTCTTTCTCAAAGGCCATACGTCCCCCGCGCCCGTATCCTTTTTGGCGGCGGGCCAGGTGCAGGGCAATTTCATCTTCTGTGATCGGGAGTCCTGCCGGTATGCCTTCAATAATTCCCGTAAGTTGTGGGCCGTGCGATTCACCGGCTGTTAAATAGCGTATCATACTGAGTTGGTATCTTCTTGTTTTGAATTAAAATGTTTGGTAAAAGCATGCCGGGAAACCCGTTCCGAGAGCGACCGGTAATCATCGCACCCTTCCTCACGAAGATGCTCGATACGTTCGATATCTCCAAGTACGATGAGCGAGTCGCCGGCGGATATCCGGTCGTCGCTGCCGGGGTTAAAATGGATGTGTTCCTTTTCATGGGGAATGATAGCAATAATAACAACAAAATATTTTTGACGAATCCGAGCCTCGGAAAGGGTCTTGCCGTCCAGCTCTGATCCTTCAAAGACTTTGATCTCGTCAAACACGTGATCTTGTATCTGTTCTTGCGGAGATCCGCTTTGAATGCGGTTAATAAACTGGTCCACATGGGGACGAAGGATGACGTTGGCCATGCGGTCTGCTCCAATCTCATAGGGAGAAATCACTTTATCTGCGCCCGCCCGCAGAATTTTTTTGGTATTCTGGTGCTGATTTGTGCGTACCAGGATAAAGATATTCCGGTTTATTTCGCGTGCGATAAGGGTTACGAATACATTATCCTGATCCCGGGAGAGGGTACAAATGAGTCCCTTTGCACGCTCGATACCGGCTTCCTGCAGCACTTCTTCATCCTGGGCATCGCCTGCGACATACAGGAGCTTATCACTACGTATGCGTTCAATGCTGCTTTCCTGGTTTTCTACTACAACCAGCGGGATATCAGCCTCCTGCAGCACCTCGGCAATACGGTGCCCGATCCGGCCATAGCCGGCAACAATATAATGATCTTCCATTTTCCGGAGTTGCTTTTTCATAGCTCTTAACCTGAAGAGTTCACTTTCGAAAATTAATTGCGTTGTTTGAGAGGCAATATAAGAGATCACGCCGATACCCATAACAAAAATACCCATGGTAAAAACCCGTCCCCCGGTTGAAAGATTCGTCAATTCCGAGAATCCAATCGTGGTGATGGTAATGAAAGTCATATAGAATCCTTCAAAAAAGTTCATGCCTTCAATCAGGTGATAACCGGAAGAACCGATCAAAAAAATCACTATCAAAACAGCACTGGCTATGACAATGCGCAGTGCAATAATATTATCGATAATATTATTGTAAAATCCATTCATATGATTGATATAGAGCCCAATTTTTGGTGCTTATAATATAGTTGAAAAAATAAAGCGTACGAAATGACAACGACATAGAAATTTAATAGTTTCCATGGTTGTTATAATAAAACAATTTTATGGAAGCACTTGAACAATTCGGAAAGTACAGCCTGCTCTTGTACCGGTCGCTTCGTTCGTTGTACGAGGTAGATACCTATAGGAAAAACCTGATCAATGAATTATTGAAGATTGGGTATGAATCGGTGCCTATTGTACTGTTAACCGGTGTTTTTACCGGGGCAGTGATGACAATTCAAACAGCATATCAGCTTGACATCGCCTTTATTCCCGTATCCATTATCGGTGCCATTACCTCAGAGTCGCTGCTGATGGAGCTGGCCGCTGTCATTACGAGTCTGGTGCTGGCCGGAAAGGTCGGCGCACGCATTGCTACGGAACTGGGGACCATGCGGGTGAGCGAGCAGATCGATGCCCTGGAGTCCATGGGCTTCAATTCGGTTTCATTCCTGGTGCTGCCCCGCGTATTGGCCGGTCTTATTATGTTTCCGATGCTGTATATATTTGCCAGCGTTTCCGGTATCTTAGGCGGATTGGTCGCAGGTTATTTTTCCGGTGCGGTCTCGCCGGCCGAATTTATGTCCGGCGCAAGGGAGTTCTTTTTTCCGTGGGATGTAACCTTCGGTATTCTCAAAGCTTTCGTATTTGGGTTTGTGATAACATCGGTCTCCTGTTTCAAAGGGTATTATGCCAGTGGCGGGGCCGAGGGAGTCGGAAATAGCACCACACAAGCTACGGTTTTAAGTTGTATTTATGTATTATTAGCTGATTTTGTACTTGCTGCTGTGTTTTTGTAATCATTGGAATGACCTATGATAGAGATACGTAATCTTACAAAAAGTTTTGGTTCAAATCTGGTCTGGAAAGATGTTTCATTCAACATTGAAGATGGAGAAACCGTAGCAATCATTGGCCGGTCGGGCTGTGGCAAATCGGTACTGGTCAAACATTTTAATGCGTTAATGTATCCTGATTCGGGCGAAGTGATTATTGATGGGAATAATGTATTTGAACTTGAATATGTCGATCTTCGCAAAATGAGGCAGCGCTTTGGGGTGTTGTTTCAGGGATCCGCGCTTTTCGATTCGCTCAATACATTTGAAAATATCGCCTTCCCTCTGCGCTATTTTTCGGATTTTGATGAAAATGAGATTAAAAAAAAGGTAGAAGATGCACTGGATATGGTTAATTTAACCGGCACGGGGGACCAATCGCCCGCAGAGCTGTCGGGGGGTATGCGCAGGAGAGTAGCCCTGGCGAGGGCCACTATTCTGCAGCCCGATTTCCTGATTTATGACGAACCTACTTCCGGGCTCGATCCGCAGACATCCGAGGAGATTAATCAGCTTATTATATCTATGGCGGATAATTTGAATATTACCTCTATTGTGGTAACGCATGACATCCACAGCGTCCTGAAAATCGCCGACCGGATTGCTTATCTGGAAGAGCAGAGCCTGTATTGGCACGGCACCGTGGAGGAGCTGAGAAAAAGTGAGGACCGTATTTTGATGGACTTTATAACAGCCAGTGAGTATCAAATAAGAAGTTAACAGGAGATATTTTGAAGATAAGTAACGAGTTAAAAGTAGCGTTAACAATTTTAGTTGCCCTGGTGGCCGGGTTTTTCGGCTATCGATTGATGGGAGATATGCCGATGTTCCGGCAGTCGAAAATAATCCACGCCCATTTTGTGCAGGCAGACGGCCTGACCCCGGGAAGTTATATTTTTGTCAGTGGCGTAAGGGTCGGATCCGTCAAGTCGATGCAGCTCTCAAACGGAGACAGCGTGAAAGTGAGCATGAGTTTGGATCTGGACACTCATATTCCCAAAGACTCAGAAGCTCATCTGCAGTCGTCCGGCTTACTCGATGAAAAGGCTATCGTCATTATACGGGGTAATTCTCAGCAGGACGTAGAGCATAACGATGAGATAAAGGGCATTTATGAGGGGGGGATGATGGAGACCCTGAAGCAGGAGGGAGAGCAGCTGAGCGAAGATGTATCGGAATCGTTTGAGAAGCTCAACACCCTTCTCGAAGAGCTTAACACGATGGTTGACGAAGAGGCCCAGGGAAAGATTGATACCACTTTGACAAATCTTCAAACGTCTACCGATGAGATGGCAACCTTATTCCGTAATAAACGATCGGACCTGGAGCTCAGCATAACGCACGCGCAACAGTTTTTGGCGAATATGGACACCGTAAGCACGCGGAACAAATCGCGTATTGACTCAGTGTTGACGGGGCTGGACCGTTCGCTCACGGAGCTCGAAGTATTGAGCCATGAACTGACGCAGACCAACCGGGAACTGCGCGAGGTGCTTGTTAAGATCAACAACGGAGAAGGGAGCCTGGGCAAATTGGTCAATGATCCCGGCCTGTATGACAACCTGGAAAGCCTGTCCGGTGAAATGGATCTTTTGATTAAGAATATTAATGAAGATCCCGGGAAATACCTTAAACACATGCGCTTGATAGAGGTTTTTTAGGTTTTTTTGTTACTGTGCTTGCATTCATTTCGGCAGTAGCCCGCAGTTCTCACTGATATGCCTGGTGTAGTGTGGTACACTTGTGATACAGATAAAGTTATATCGATTTTTGAGGCCAAAAAAATAGCAGCGTGCCACATCCTGCAAACATTGCCCGTCAGCGGCGTTAAAGCTAACAATAGCGTCCCGGGCGCAGGGGGGACATCTCCCGCTGTCATTTTCCTTCGCCTTGCTGAAGAACAAGCTTCCTGGTGAGATTCGGGTTAGGTCTCCTTGCTATTAAGAAGATTAGGGGTATTCTATATTTTATGCGTGAGAAATACGGGTTAGGTCTTTAAAAACTTTTTGTAGGGCCCTGAATTGCTCTTAGTGCAGGCTTCTTGTATATTTACAGGTTTGTTAGTATAGACCAGTGTGTTCTGGTAAACAATTGTTTTTGGAATATAAAAGACGAAGATAAGAGGTTTTATATATGGGTGTAATGGATAAAATGAGAAAAAGTACCAGCGTGATTTTATGGGTGCTTATATTCTCATTTGGATTATTATGGATGTTGGCGGACACTAATTTTTTCGATGTTATTCAGCGAGGTTCCCAATCCCTCGGGTCGGTCAATGGAGAATCAATTGAGCTTGAAGAGTATAACAACCGCATTAATTACTATATCGAGCAGTATTCTCAACAGACGGGAAATTCCGTTGATTCCGAAATGCGGGCTAATTTTGAACAGCGCGCATGGGACGAGATGGTGACGGGAAAGTTGCTGCAGCAAAAAATGGAGGAGCTGGGAATTCAAGTGACCGACCAGGAAGTGGTTAATATGATTACGGGGGAAAACCCCGATCCGTTTATACGGCAGCAATTCCAGCGGGAAGACGGAACCATCGACCGTGTGGCGTTGAAAACTGCTATCGAGTCGCCCGAAAACAAACAGCTGTGGATTGCGATCGAAGATCAGATGCGCCAAAAGCGCCGCCAGCAGAAAATGAATAATTATCTGCAGTCGTCCATGGAAGTCAGCCAGTATGAGGTGGAACAGCAGTATCTTCGTAACAACACCCGGGCCGACGTCGCTTACGTACGTTTCCCCTATGCCGATATCCCGGAAAGTGATATCTCGGTGACCGATGCCGATCTGAAAGAATATTACAATAATAATCAGCAACAGTTCGAGCGGCGCGAAACCTATCGATTTAATTATGTGAGCTTTGACAAGACGCCGACCAGGCAGGATACCGCCCGCACGCTGAAGGAGATGGAAAGCCTTCGGTCTGATTTTGCTGAAGCCGAAAATGATTCGCTGTTCCTGAACAGCTACCAGTCCACAACCCCCTTTAATGTCCGAACTGTGGAAGAGAATGAAATACGGGAACTGTTTGCTCCGGTGGTGGATCTGGAGGTTGGGGAAGTAAGCGAGGTCATCAACGATGAGGGACGGGTGTACCTGCTCAAAAAAGTGAGTGAAAGCGGCTCTGAGATAAGCTTTGTTCCGTTTAGCCTCGATATAACAGCTGATCCCGTAGCTACGATAGACGAGCAGGCAAAGGAAGCGGATGATTTCAGCTTTTTTGCCGAAGAGGATGGCTTTGAAGCCGAGGCGGAACGCCGGGGACTGGAACTCAGGGAGGGTCTGGCTACCAAGGGAACCAGTTTTATTTCCGGTATCGGACAAAGCCAGCAGATTATGAATTACCTGACTAATGCCGGGGAAGGCGATATTTCCGAACCGGTGGAACTATCGGGACAATTTGTCGTCCTGAAAGTGACCGACATTACTCCTGCCGGCGTGCAGCCGTTTGAAGAGGTGAAAGACCAAATTCGAACCACGGTTGTGAATGAGAAGCGTAAAGAGCAGGCGGTTAGCCGGGCCGGGAAACTGCTTGAACAACACAGTACCCTCTCTGCTCTGGCAGAGGCCGCCGGCAAAGAAGTGGCAACGGCCCAGGGAATTGCCATGAACGCAACCACCCTGCCGGGAGCAGGACGTGAACCCGCCGTTATCGGTGCTATCTTCGGGTTGGACCAGGGCGAACGGTCGGAACCTGTCAAGGGCACCAGCGCCGCATTTATACTGCGGGTTGACCGACTGCAGGAGGCCGATATTTCAAATATGACCGCCTCGCAGCGCAGTCAAATACGTCAACAGCTGAGGAAAGAGAAGCAGGCTGCCTACCTGAATACCTGGATTGAAGAGCTCAAGGAAGAAGCGGATATCGAGGATAATCGTTCCCGGGTACTGCAGGGTTAATGCTTCCTTCCCTTTTTGTTTTATTATATTCAGTCAATCGGAACCCGGGAAGCTTTTTGTGATTTACAAATGACAAAAGCAGATGAGAAATGGATGAATCTGGCGCTTGAAATAGCCGACCGGGGAGCGGGTTATGTTTCTCCGAATCCCATGGTAGGTTGCGTAATCGTCTCTGCTGATGGCACCAAAATAGGCCAGGGGTATCATGAACGGTACGGCCAGGCTCATGCCGAGCAAAATGCGGTGGATTCAGTGACGGATCGCGGGCGACTGGAGGATGCAACGGTCTATGTAACGCTTGAACCTTGTGCCCACGAGGGACATACCCCGCCCTGCTGTAAAATGTTGGGGGAGCTGCCCATCAGGCGCGTGGTAGTGGCGATGGAAGACCCGACCCCCAAAGTGGCAGGACGGGGCATTTCGTACCTGAGGGAGCAGGGGATCAGCGTGGATGTGGGGTTGCTGAAAGAAAAGGCCCGCCGACAAAATGAATTCTTTCTGCACCACCAGGCTTTGAACCGTCCGTTTGTGACCCTTAAAATCGCCCAGACGCTGGATGGTTATATCGCGGCCCCTGACGGTAAATCAGAGTGGATAAGCAGTTTGGAATCACGGACGATGGTCCACCGCTGGCGAAGCAGATATGACGCAGTGATGATCGGGCGGAATACGGCCCTGCTGGATAACCCGCGGCTGACTGTCCGCCATATCGAGGGACGCCAGCCCAGGAGAATCGTGATAGACGGACCGCTGGACCTGCCGGACGAGCTGAATCTCTTTACGGACCAGTATGAGGAGAAGACCATCGTATTGACACATAACGAGGAAAAGTTTCGAAATGAGGCCGACCCGATGCTGAGCTTGCTGCAGTCCGATTATTTCCGGGGCAAGACGCTGCTGGTTGATGAAAAAGAGGGCCATACTGATCTGAAACAAGCCCTGCAGGAACTCGGGAGCTTGCCGGTCACTTCTATTCTGGTCGAAGGGGGACAAAATCTGGCTTCGGCACTCCTGCGCGACCGGCTGGTCGACAAGGTCGAAATTTTTATCGCCCCTAAAATGCTGGGCGGCGGCACCCGCTCGGTGATGGGTATAGGCATCGACCATATGGAGGAAGTTTTGGAACTCAGGGAAACCCAGTGGCGTCAAGTCGGCAAGGACCTGCTATTCAGCGGATATTTTTAACCTGGATTATTCATGAATAATATGGAATGATTCGTTATCCTATGAGATCTTAAGGCCTCAGAATCTATTAAGGTCTTTTTATGAACTATTGGAATAATGGCTGTGAATAATCCAGGCAAAACAAACAAATAACTTATGTTTACAGGAATTATTCAGGAAGTGGGACAACTGCTGCAAATTGACCCGTCCGATGGCGGCAGGGAACTCACCATTGCCTGTGGATTTGCAGATGAGCTGCAGGTCGATCAAAGCATTAGTATCAATGGCGTATGCCACACGGTTACAAGGCATAATGAAACAACATTTACGGTCCAAAGCGTGGAGGAGACATTGCGCAAAACGAATATTGGGGACCTCGTGGAAGAGGATCTGCTGAACCTGGAACGTTCATTGCGTCCCGATCAGCTGCTGGATGGTCATCTTGTTCAGGGCCATGTTGATGCTATCGGCACGATACAGCAGATTGAAAAGGAGGGATCGGATTGGTTGCTGACCGTATCCTACCCTGCAGAGCATACGGCGCTGGTGGTCGGACGCGGAAGCATCGCCCTCGATGGTATCAGCCTGACGGTAGCCCGGGAGCAAGAGAATGCTTTTACGGTCGCTATTATTCCGTATACCTATGAACATACCAACCTGAAAACCAGGAATGCGGGCGATACGGTCAACCTGGAGTTTGATGTGTTGGGTAAGTATGTTATTAAGTACATGGAGAATCGCAGAAAATAAGGGTACGGCTGGGACCTTTCACCCTTTTTCAAGCATACCCATTCTTTCCCGGGATATGTTTTGCTGAATAGTTATACTCAGCTATCAGCTATCCGATATTGTTCATTCCGGATGACAAAGTTTCATCATGATGAATTCAAAAATCCGTTGCATAAACTTTATCAAAATGGGTGATTTAGCTCGAAGATTGGAAAATTGCAGCTTTTTACCTCTACCTGTTATCTAAAACCACGCGGGGCTCCCCGGCCTGTGGGAGTTGAACTGCGTTCAAGGTTATTGAGGATCGGGAGTTTTTGGATGATCCCCTGCAGCTGTCCCGCATCGATCCGGAGCGAAAAGAAGTAGTACTGGGATTCCCCGAAGGGATTCATCGTAAAGGAAAGATTCCAGCAGTGCATGCTCCTGTTCAGCGAAAATTGGGAAGGAGTGAGCTCCTTGCGGACAAAATCGTATCCGATCTGGGTACGGAAGTCCCACCGAGGGGTAAGTTTCAGGTTAATGTTATTGGCATTGATAGTCGCCGAGGTACGGTTGCTGCCCGTCGGATTCAGGTTCCACCGGTAGCTGAAGTTCACAGAAAAAGAGAAAGGAGAGTTGAACTCCTGCACCGGCTGGGTGTTAAAGTGCGGATCCACCGGGTGGAATATCCGCTGGTTGAGCGGATCGTAGTTTGCAGGGAAATAGGGGTCCCGGTTACTGGTTTGCAATCCCCCGCTGCGTCCCCAGTCAAAGGAGTAGCTGGTACTGGCCGAGAAGCGCGTCATCTCAAACGGCTTCCCTGAGTTGGGCAGCAAAAACCGGTCGATCTTGTTGCCCTGTTCATTCCGCTCATAAAAATTAAAATTGGCGCTGGCCCGGATGCTCATTCCATCAATGATACGGGCGGAAAAAGAGGTATTGAGATCGGCCAGTTTCAGGCTGTCGGCCGCGAAGTTATAGCTTGAGCTCATGTTCAGCTGGTCGATGAGCCGGATCACATTCTCCTGCTTCTCGCCTGTGGAGTCGCGTTTGACCTGCTTCGCCTCAAAGGTATTGTTGATGCTGAAGCCCAGCGACCGCTGCTCGCCCCGACCCGGACCCCGGAACACCTCGTTCTCAAAAATGGAATAGCGCCGGGTCGGCACGGTTCCATCCGCTTGCCGGGTGGTATCCGTTTGTACGGTGCGATAAAAGCCCCAGAAATCGCTGCTGAAATCGGGGCGGTAGCTAAGGGAAAGAGAGGGGCGAAGCGTATGGCGAAAACTTTGCAGTTTTCCGATCTTGGCATTCATCAGCCCGTAGACGGTCGTGGAAAAGCTCAATCCCGTCGAGAAATCGCGGGCTGTGGTAAAGCCCCGTACCCGTCGCTCTTCTACTTCATTGGAATCGGCATTGAACGATTTTAAAGTGGTGGTGGGAAACCAGTACTCATTGTAATTGGCGTTGGCGCTCAGATTGAGGAACCGGCTGTTGAGTATCTGTCCCAGGCTGATATCGGCCTGTTGCTGAAAGCCATATTGGTAGTGCTCGTTTTCTCCGGTAGCCTCCTGATATTTGTCCGGATCCATGAGCGCTTCGAACCAGTTGTAGCGGGCCGAGTCGGCCCGGGTGGGACGATAGTCGAACTCGGAGTCAAAGGTGTTTTGGTAGCTGACCGAAATATTTTCGTACCAATTTTGGTTCTCAGAGGTCGTTTGTTCATTTTCAAAAGGGGAAAAGCGTTTTAAACTGAAATTCATATCCGGCCCGGAAAGCCGTGTGACATTGGTCTTGAAATTTTGGTTCTGCCGTACGGATATGTCGAAGTTATACAGATTTTCGGGGTGACGATACCGGTAATTTACATTCGAGCTGGTGCTTGTTTCCGCACGATCGGTGGGATCGTATGAATTCTGTTGAAAATAATCGGCGGTGCGCAGGTTGATGTTGCTGTTAAAACTGGCATAGGGGGAGAAGTCCTGACGGTGCGAAATAGCCAGTCGTTTTTGAACGGTGGTCTGGTAGCCGGGATCCGTAGGCTCCAATCCCGAATTGTCATTCGAATACCCAATCTGTATACTCCCGTCGAATTTGTTGCGGACCCTGTAGTTGGTCTGTGCATCCACAAAGTAGGAGCCCGAGGTAAAAATATCCATCGAGGCCTGTGCGGTAATGTAGTCGTTGAAATACTGGAACCAACCCAGGTTCTGCAGGCCGAGACCGCGCGTCTGTTTGTTCTGGAAGGCATAGGTTGGTTCCAGCAATCCCGATTGCTTGCGGTCAAACTTGCCCGGCAGGTACCCGAAGGGAAAGACGAGCGGGTAGGGAATATCCAGGATAAACAGGCGGGCCCGCTCAAAGAAGATTTTTTCTTCATCCACGACTTTCATCCGAGCCGCCTTAATATAATAATGAGGATGATCGAGCATACAGGTGGAATAGATGGCATCTTCCAAAAAGACCACATGAGGACCGGTTTTTTTAACACGTGTGCCGGTAACTCGTCCATCCTGTATATTCACCCGTGCCACCTCAAACCGTCCTTTTTCCGTCTGGTAATTAAAATCGATGCGGTTGCTTCGCACCTCGTCATTTTCCCGGATCAGGACGGGTTGCGACAGGGTATCCTGGGGCGTTTGCGTATCGGCACTTACAATATTTTGATCGAGATTGAGGGAGACTTTACCCGCTTTAAGCTGACCCGCAGAATGAGAAACCGAAGCCGAGCCATAGAGGGTCGCCGTGCGGCTGGTATCGAATACAAAAACCAGCGAATCGCTCGACTGGAAGTTAATTTGTCCCTCTTGTTCGGGAACAGGGGCGACTCCCTGCTGGCCGGTCCCCCCCCGCTCTCCCGGGGGACCCTGTTGCCCGGCACCACCGGTCATGCCCCTGCCCAGGGTATCGGCTCTTCCCATTCCCGTATCCTGGGCCTGCAACAGGTTGGCCATACCCGCAAGGAGCATAAAGAGGATCCAGCCTTGGGCGTATCTTCGGCCTTTAACATATGTCCGGTAGCTGTTCATGTAGAAATATGGCTGGAAAACGGAAGTTTTGCTGCTGGGTATCAGGCGTTAAGATATTATAACTTGACTAAAGTGTCTGTAGTATAAGGGAGATGTGCTTAGGAATGAAGGATAAAAAAGAAGTCGGTGGTCAGCGGATTGGCATGACAACCGCAGCTTTGTATGGGGACTAATCCACTTCCCTGATTTTATAAACGGTTTCCCCCTCTTTTTTCATCCCGTATTCTTCACGGGCGATACGTTCGAGCAAACTGGGATCCGTTTCCAGATTCTCGATCTTTTCCTTTAAAATGAGCGTTTCCTGCTGGAGTTCTTGCTTTTTTGTTTGCAGATGATCCATGCGCTGGTTTAGCTGAATGCGGGTCCATATACTATAAGTGTCGAAAAACGCAAACCAGATGAACACCACGCCGCCGAGGATAAGAGCCAGAAAGGACTTACGCCAGCGCAGAGGATTCAGGTATTTGATCTTCATCGAGAGTATAAAGCTAAATTTTAACAGGAGTCCGCTTTCGATACAAGATACTACAAAACATTACTGAAACGCAATTTTCTAAATGATAGTGTTGGTGAGACCGGGCTTCTCACCATAACGATATCCATTGTTTATGGTAAATGGCGTTGTGCATACTTTTATTTGGTACGAAATATGGCATGGGGATTGCAACTATTATGGATTCATATATTGTTAGGTCTGGGAAATACGAATGCACGGATCACAAGAACCTACTACAAGATCGATAGTGCGATGAGCGGTTATCGCCGTCCCTTCGTAAAAGCATTTTCGAAGTGCTTGATGTCGGGCGACCCACCCGGGGGATGGAGAATGGATATGACATCGAAACGGACCGGCGCCCCGTCCATTTTTCGTTCATAGATCCAGGCTTCGGCCGCCTTGTACACCTTTTCCATTTTCTGCCGGTCCGCATACTCCTCCGGTTTCCCGTACTGGTTGCTGGAACGCTGTTTGACCTCTACAAATACGATATAGGCCTCATTGTCGTAGGCTACAATATCCACTTCAGCGTGCCTGAAGTGATAGTTTCGCTCCAGGATCGTATATCCCTTTGATTCAAGGTAGGCGGCGGCCAGCTCCTCGCCTTCACGGCCCAATTCCCTGGTGGTTTTATCATTGTCACTCATGGTGATCCCTCACTTGATTCGGTTGCGGATGATGAGGAGTCGGTACCGGTTATGCTGTGTTTCATCTCGGCCAGTTTCACCAGGTGTTTCAGGAATTTCAAATTGCGCTTGTTGATATACGGGAGGAGCGCTTCGGTAAACCGTTCGAACATCTCCAGGAATTCCGTAAAGTTCTCGATCCGCTCGCGGAAGGCCGCTTCCTCCCCGGAAAGTTGCTCCTTATCATCGAAAAGCTGAAGGCACTCATTCAGGTTTTGGCGGATGGGGGCTACCTCGCGCTGCTGTCGTTCCCGTATGATCGTGGCCACCATATTCCAAACCTCTTTTTCAGCCGTATAATAATCTTTGCGGCTTCCTTTAAAATGTACCTTGCGGATGAGCTGCCACTGTAAAAGGTTACGAAGGTTCATATTGGCATTGCCGCGGCTGATATCCAGCTGCTTCATGATGGTGTCCGTATCAAGCGGGTCGGCTTCGGCGTAGAGCAGGGCGTGAATCTGGGCCATGGTCTTATTGATGCCCCACGCCGAGGCCATTTCTCCCCAGAGCAGTACGAATTGCTCTAACGCTTCTTTATGGGTTTGAGAACGCTTGTCAGGCACCATAGGTGAACCGGATTCAGTTGTTAAGGACTTTGCAAAACCGATCTTTTGTCCAATGACGTTGTTACCGACTGGTTGAGATCCTCACATAGAGGTTATATGCTGCGGTTCCAACCTCCCGTTGGCGTTGACCTTGAACAAAACCCTGGTTTTTCGACGCCCCCCTGTTAGGTATCCGTAGTGGTATCGGCCGTATTCGTGGACTTGGTACTATTGCTGCCGCTGTTTTCACCGCTGGTTTTGGATGAGGTGGCCTCACCGTTGGACTTCTTGGCGGCTTCAGCCCGCTTCTCCTTGCGGTCGCTGTCCTTGTAATCAGTGACATACCAGCCCTCCCCTTTATAGACCACACCCCCTCCGCCGGAAATAATGCGCTTTACTTTTTGCCCGGTTTCGGGACAGTGTTCCAGGGCATCGTCATTAATACTTTGTTTTACTTCGAATGTGGTTCCGTCTTCTCGTTTGTATTCGTATGTAGGCATAGCGGTTAATAGTAGCTGTTAAAGTATTCTAAGTTCTACAAACAGGGAAAGTCCAACGGAGCGGCTTTCCCTGTTTCTTCCTGCTGTTGGAGACGGTTGCATCTCTCCCATCAGGATATTTTCTGATTTCATGTATCAATTGTACCTACTCATCATATAACATAAAATGTGCCAAACGCTTTACGGCCGGTCATATTTTCAGGATAGCTTACGCAACCCGTCTTCCAGGCGGCTCATCGCTTCCTTGAGTTCATCCATCCCGGAAGCATAGCTGAGTCGGATGCCGTTGGGTTCCCCAAAAGCATCCCCCGGTACGGCTGCCAGTCCCTGCTGCTCGATCAGATACAGGCACAAATCGGTGCTGGTGTCAATCGCTTCCCCGTCCTCCGTCGTGGTACCCAGGTAATGCGAAATATCCGGGAACACATAAAAAGCACCCGAAGGCTTAAAGCATTGGAGTCCCTCTATCGCCGACAGTTTTTCAAAAATAAAATTGCGGCGCTTTTTAAACGATTCGCGCATGGTGTCTATCGCATCCAGGCTGCCGCGGTAGGCCGCTTCACCGGCTTTCTGCGAAATGCAGGAGGGAGCCGAGGTTTCCTGGCTTTGTATTTTGGCCACCGCATTCACAAAATGCTGCGGGCCCGCCAGGTATCCCAGCCGCCAGCCCGTCATGGCAAAGCCCTTGGAAAACCCGTTGATATAGAGCGTGCGCTCCTTGAGATCGGGAGCTGCGTTCAGGATGCCCACATGATCGCCCTCGAACACAATATACTCGTAAATTTCGTCCGATATGATTGTGACATCCGGGTATTCGCGCAGCACGTCGGCCAGGGCTTCGAGCTCATCGGCTGTGTAGCAGGTGCCCGTGGGATTGGAAGGCGAGCAGAGCAGGAGGGCCTTGGTATGTTCCGTGATCGCGTCTTCGAGCTGCTGCGGGGTCATCCGGTAATTATTTTCGAAAGATGTGCGGATGGTCACGGGCGTACCGTCGGCCATCTTCACCATCTCCGGATAGGAAACCCAGTACGGGGCCGGAATGATCACTTCGTCCCCTTCGTCCAGCATCGCCAGCATGCTGAATCCCAGGGCCTGTTTTCCCCCGTTGGTACAGATAATCTGTGAGGGGTCGTAGGAAAGCCCGTTATCGCGCTGCAGCTTTATCGAAATGCTTTCGCGCAGCTCCGGGGTCCCGGTATTCATGGTATAGCCATGGAAACCATCCCTGATGGCCTGGATGGCGGCATCGCAGATATGCTCCGGCGTCTTGAAGTCCGGCTCTCCGGCACTCAGGGAGATAATGGACTTTCCCTGTCGTTTCAGTTCCTTGGCTCTGGCAGAAATGGCAAGTGTCGCAGAAGGCGCAACGGATTGGGCACGCTTGGAAATCATGAAGTCTGGTTATTCAGTTTTTGTATTGGTTTTTGTAAAGAAGGAAGGAAAATAGAAAAAAACAGGCTCTTATTCTAAAAGGACTTTACAACCTTTTATTTGTCCGGGAACAGGCTCCTTTTTCCTTTATGGGTTATACCGTAATTGATACGCCGGCTTAGTCACGGTATATGATCCCGAATTTTTTGTTGATCTGTTTCCAATCTTCACTGGTAAGCTTTTTCGATGGCTCTCCTGGTTTTACTCCGATGCCCGCTGTTCTTCGAACTTGGCCGTCAGCGCTTCGGCCACATGCTCGGGAACGAAAGAGGAGAGGTCGCCGCCCCAGTAGCCGACTTCCTTGACAAGCGAGGCGGAGATGAAGGTGAGCTGTTCGTTGGGCATCAAAAAAACGGTATCCACCTCGGGTGCCAGCCGGCGATTGGTCAGGGCCATGCGGAATTCGTATTCGAAATCGGAGATCTGCCGTACGCCCCGAATGAGCGTCTGGGCATTTTTCTCTTTGGCGAAGTCAACGAGCAATCCTGTAAATTGCTGAACCTCCACCCGCGAGGCCCAATCTTTGCCGTTCAGGCATTCCCGGATCAGCGCCTCGCGCTCGTCGCCGGAGAAGACCGTATCCTTGTTATTGTTGACGGCGATCGTGACGATAATCTTGCTAAAAAGTTCGGTGGCTCGCTCCAGGATATCGAGGTGACCGTAGGTGATGGGGTCAAAAGAGCCGGGATAAAGAGCTAAGGTTTTCATAGGTGAGCAGTGGTTAGAATTGTACGCCCTCTTCGGGCAGGAATATACTGATATGCGTCCGTCCGTATTCTTTTTTATAGGCGCAGTGAGCGTGATCGCTGAAATCGTGCCGCTTGTCGTGCTCCAGGATCAGCCACCCGTTGTCCGCAAGCCAGCCATCCGATAGGATGGTTTCAATCATCTCATCCATCAGCGGGTAGTCGTACGGCGGGTCGGCAAAAATGATGTCGTATGATAGGGGCATGCCTTCCAAAAAGTCCTCTACCTGCGAGACAGCCGTTCGTATCTGGTCGGACAACTCAAACTCTTCCGCCACTTTTTCGATGTGACGTATATTGCGGCGGTCACTGTCCACGAAGAGGACGCTTTCACAGCCGCGGGAGAGGGCTTCGAACCCCAGGTTCCCCGACCCTCCGAACAGATCGAGCACCCGGGCCCCGCGAATATACTTCCGGGCATCCAAAATAGAAAAAAGTCCCTCTTTTGTCCGGTCGGTAGTGGGACGTACGTCCAGGGTCTTGGGGATGTGAATTTTTCTTCCTTTGAGTAGGCCGGTAATGATGCGCATATATTATATGAAGGTTTTGAAAACCATTGAAGTGGTCATTCTGAGCCTGCTGAAGAACTTCAAATAACGATTGTGATTTGTAGAGGTTGATTCCTTCAGCTACGTTCAGGATAACAGCCTGGTTTTGTAAAGCCGCCTGTATAAACAAAAACAGGAATCGGTTCGAGCTACTGGCTGATCTCTTTCTGCAAGGTGAAAGGTACAAAAAATAACAGGGAAGGACCTATTCCGGATTTTTGGCTCACGGCTGGGTAAATGCAACAAAGGAAACGCGGCAGAGGAATGACTCATCACCGTTGTCATGGCTGTTGCAGGGGGCGGCGTACGCTCTTTGCCATACCGATAACTTGTTGCCTCTGACAGGCCTGGAGGGTTGTGTATTTTTTTTCGCTTCCGGAAAGTACGGCCGGTCGATCAACCGGGGAACAAACAAGACCTGTCAGTGATAATCCAGGGCGAGCATCATGGCGGGGAAGGCTTTCTCGAGGCTGAAACCGTAGGTGGTCTCCCCGGCGTCAATCTGTATTTTGTTGAGCGTATCCATCTTGGTAACCTCCCCGCTGTCGTCCCAGAAGGGTTCCAGGATATCAATAACACGAAAAGTCTCCAGGCCATAGACGTAAACTTTTTCGTGCAGCCCGCGCATCCAGGAAAGCTCCCGGGTGTATTGCAGCCAAAAATAAGGCAGGTCCTGTATATCGTCGAAGGAGATATAGGTGGCCCCGCGCAGTTTGCCCAGTATAAAAGAGGTGATGCTGATACAATCCTTGAAGCAACCGACGGTCAGAAATGATCCCCCGGGATCGGCATGCTGTATCCAGCGGCTGCCGATTTCGAAATCACTGATAAGATCGGTGGTGGCGGTATCCGAAGCGAGCTGGTGCAGGTCCTTTTGGTAGGCTTTGTCCCGCAACAGCAGGAATTTATACTTTTGATTGCTCAGGTTATACCAGGTAGCTTGAATTTGGCTGCGATCCGTTCCGCTCATCAGGATGCTGATATGACGTTCCCGCTCGTCGGCATTGTCATAGACAATTTTGGGGACGGTAGTCCAGCACTCCCGGGTGGGAAAAGAATGGATACGAAGGTGACGGATATCAAACTCATCGTTGAGCCGGGCAACGGTTTGTTTAATACCCCGGAAATGTTGATCGGATTCGTCCAGCAGCATTTCCGTGGTATCGGTATTAAAGTCGAATGATCCTATCCGGGCAAGACTGTGGGAAGCATCCGGCTGACTGACAGCATAGAAGAGTTGGTTATCAAAAAAGCAAAGCCCTAAACTGGGATATTGATGCTCCATCTTCCATTAGTTCCAACTGGCTTCGTTGAGTTCGGTGGTGTTTTCGAGTGATCCTATCTTGTCTTCGCTGTCCGGATCTTCGAGCAGATAGATCTGTGGACGCAGCGTATCATTGAGGGTGTATTCAAACCTGGAATGAGGGGGACGCGGGGAATAGATCAGGGAATCTGCGTTGAATGCTTCTGTCGTATCTTCCGGCGCCAGGATTGAGTCGGCCTGAATGGACATCAGCGAATCGGTTTTCAGGAAGTGGACCAACGTATCGAGCCCTCCATCCGACGGGGGAAAACTGTCAACCCGACGTTTGTAAAGATTCAGGGCCTCACGGACCGTCGTCATACGCTCCCGAACTCGTTCGGTCATTTGTTCACGTTCAATGACTTCCTGGTAAGGATCTACAATTGAGCGATAAAGATAATATCCTAATGCAATGATAATAATTGCCAGTACAATACTTATGAGTCGATTACGCTGTTCAACATTCATGTGGCGGTGGATATATAATTATAGTGTTTAGCGAAAATATGACTTTGAAAATACATGCCGACATATTGATATGCAACTGTAACTAAAAAAAGCTGACGGCGAGGGTTAAGTCGACCCTTGCCTGTTCTTCGTTAAATCGGTCTCCCGGGCGACAGGAGGTATACCTTTTCAATAAAAAAGGAGGATAACCCCCGCTCATGGAATTTTTTAACTTCTTCGAATTTCGATTGTTCCAGCAGGAGGTTCAGGTTAAACGAGCTCCCAAAAAGTTTCTTTATTTCCCGTTCAGGCACAGAAAAAGGAGGTCCGTTCATTTCCTCCTGTTGGTATTCGAAACTTTGCAGTAGTATTTGAGTATGGCTGTCTCGCAGTTCAAGAAGCTTTTTTGCATACCTTTTCCTCATTGCGGCGGGCAATGCTACCAGGGAGGCTTTATCGTATACAGCGTCTACGGGATGGAGGGGGGCGTTGGGTAATCGTAAAAAATCGCCCTGCCAGAGCTCCATGGATTCTGATTTAAAAACGGGGAAACCATGGCTTTCTGTGCGTGTGAATGGTTTTGCGGACCTTCGCATGACCTCCTGCAATGCTTTCAGCGACAGCTCCACACCGGTCACGTTAAGCCCCCTGGAAACCAGCCAGTCTAAATCGTGGCTCTTGCCACACAGCGGCACCAGTACCCGGGCTCCGGCCGGGAGATTGAGTTGCGGCCAAAAGGTGGGCAGCGGGGGATAAATCTCCTTCATATGCCAGCCGATGTTATCCTTCCGCCACCGGCTTTTCCAGTAACTGATTTCCATTTGGAGTAGGTTTTTTGTAAAAAAATTGTCAATCTTATGAGAACAAAGTCAGGCGCTGAGTGTTGAATATACATAATGCGGGAAGGTTTAAAAATCTACCCTGACCTCTTGCCGGTCCCGGAGCATTCCGACAACTTTCAGCTCTTCGGAATGATCAGGGTGGCATTGATCCGGGTATACTATATAATTAACAGAAATCTTTGAAAAACCAGAAATTTTGTCCAAAGTCAAAACCAGAGGGAGGTTGGAATCGCAGCATATAACCCATATGTGAGAATTTTAACCGACCGATAACACCGACATTGGACAAAAGAACGGTTTTGCAACGACTTCTAACACAATAAAACAGGTATAATATGGAACTGTATTCAATTGGGGATCCGATTATTAAAGTGCTTTTTGCAATGTTTCTGGGGGGACTTCTGGGCATGGAGCGTGAACTGGCGCAAAAACCGGCCGGTCTTCGCACCCATATGCTTGTCGCCGGTGCCTCCTCGTTGCTTGTGGTGCTGGGGAATGTAATGATTACGAATTATAGCGGGGTAGACGCCTTTGCAGGGTCCATTCAAGCGGATCCGATTCGTATCATGGAGGCCATTATTACCGGGATCAGTTTCCTGGGAGCGGGGACCATTATTTTCAGGAATAAAGATGAAACCGTTGAGGGTTTGACAACCGCCGCTTCTATTCTTTTCGTGGCAGCAATCGGTATTGCCGTAGCGTTGGAACGCTACCTTCTGGCCGCTATCCTCACGGTTCTCGCTATTGTGATTTTATATGGACTGGGATATATTGAGCGCTTCATTCAACAGGTTCGCCGGCGTTGGTACAACGATAAGTCAAACGATTAACGCATACATCCCGAGTTGCTGAACCGGAAGATTCTAAATCTGGCTATACCCAACATCATCAGTAATTTATCGGTTCCCCTTCTGGGGGCCGTGGATACGGCGCTGGTGGGACATCTGGAGGAGGCCTACTATCTCGGGGCTATCGCCTTAGGCGGGATGATTTTCAACTTTATTTTCTGGGGATTCGGTTTCCTGCGCATGGGCACAACCGGTCTTACGGCCCAGGCTTTCGGCGAAGAGAATAAGAATGAAAGCATCATGACCCTGGCACGGGCGCTGACGGTGGCGGGACTGTTTAGCCTGCTGCTACTTTTACTGCAGGTCTGGATCGCAGATCTCAGCTTTTGGCTGGTGGAAGCATCGCCGGAGGTCGAGCATTATACCCGGATCTATTTTAATATTCGTATTTATACGGCGCCGGCCACGCTCGGACTCTATGCCATTAACGGATGGTTTCTGGGGATGCAGAATGCCCGCTATCCCATGATCGTGACTATCGTTTTAAACGCTCTTAACATCGCTCTTGATGTTTATTTTGTATATAGTCTCGGCATGCATGTGGATGGGGTGGCCTGGGGCACGCTGATTGCCCGTTATACGGGGTTGTTGCTGGCGGTGGTACTGCTTTTCACCCGGTACAGGGCATGGCTGAGCGGTTACGTCCACACACTGTTGCTGGAGATGGAGGCGCTCAAAAAGTTCTTCTTCGTGAACCGTGATATCTTTATTCGTACCCTCTGCCTTATATTTACTTTTTCCTTTTTTACGGCCAAGTCTGCTTCGTTCGGAGACGTGGTGCTGGCTGCCAACTCCATCCTGCTGCAGCTCTGGATGATCGTTTCGTACGGCACCGACGGCTTTGCCTATGCCGCGGAAAGCCTTGTCGGCCGACATACGGGGAGCGGCCAACAAAAGCGGGTGAAGCTTACCGTGAAATACTGCTTCATTTGGGGTACGGGGATCGGACTGCTGGCATCGGCGGTGTATGCCGTTTTTAACGTACATATTTTGCAGATATTTACCGATCAGCAGGAGGTGATCGATATGGCCATGATCTATTTTTTATGGACCGTTGCGGGTCCTCTCGTAAGCAGCTTTTCCTATATCTGGGATGGAGTATTCATCGGAGCTACGGCAACGGGACCCATGCGCGATGCGATGATTATGGCCACGCTCGGATGCTTCCTTCCCGCCTATTTTATCGGCGTCCCGTTTCTGGATAACCATGCCCTTTGGATGGCGTTAACGCTTTTTATGATTGCCCGCGGTGTTACGCTGACCTGCTACGCACCCCGGCATATTTTGCGCGCGACGTAGCCCGGCCCCTTATCTCGCAGGGTGGGTTTTGGCACTCACATCTCAATTGCCGGCCTTCCGGAGTAACGCCGCCCGCAGTACGATCGGGATTGGCTTTCAGCTCTATCAGTTTGGCCTTGATCAGGACTTCGTCTAATAATTCAGGAATAGCTTCTCCCTGTCTTGACCGGTACTTCGGCGACTTGGTTGGTCCCGCCGTATTCTCCGGCAATCACATCGTACCTGGTCAGTTGCCGGTTATATTGGCTGAAACACGGATACTCCGGTAACCAATAAAAAATTGTGTCGTACTTTCCCCGGTTTTTACGTATAGTATAATAGAAGGGAAATTTTATCACAGCAGGGAAAAATCTGATTCGGTGGATACGACGAATATCTATTAAAATATGCAGCCTTCGAAGTTGTTCGAAGGTCACTGCTGGATTATTAAAACACATAATAGCAGGGATGAACTGATGAACCACCCATCTGACATAACATTTGCCGCTAAAGATCTTCAGGATCTTGAAGTCGCACATCAGATTAATGTGAATCCCTCCTCCGGTGTGGCAACTATAGCCGTCGATATTCCTTTGACTTCCGGCCGTTCCGGCTTTACCCCCGATCTCTCATTAACTTACCACTCCAATAAAAGTAATTCGGCATTTGGCGCCGGGTGGGAATTGTCCGGTTTGCCTGCTGTCAGCCTGAGTTTAAAAGAGGGATTTCCGGAATATAGCGGCGGAGAAAAATGTCAGTTCGATGGGAATGAACTGGTCCCCTTCCTTAATGATGATACCGGGGGGCGGGAGCCCGTGTCGTTTGAGACGGCTGGGTATAAGATTCACCTCTACAGAAGCGGGAAAGAGCAGCGTTTTCTTCGGTTCGAAAAATGGGTCCACAAGGAGACAAAAAGAGTACACTGGCGCATGAGAGATTCGGAAAATATCGCGTCTGTTTTTGGCTTGCAGAGTGACGGAAGCACGCGAATTTCGGATCCGCAGGATGAGACACGAACTTTTCGCTGGCTGTTGGAGGCGCAATATGACCCGTATGGGAATGCTATAACATATGAGTATAAAAAGGAGAATCGGGAAAGGGTAAACAGAGAGGCCATCTTTGAGAAAAACCGGTCACAGATGGCCCAGCGGTATCTGAAGCGGATCTCCTATGGGAATACCATTCCGCTGTCCCCGGGGGAACCTGAGGCGGATGACCGTGAATGGCTATTCGAGGTCCTTTTTGACTACGGGGAGCATGCGAGTGACGCCGCTTCCTCCTATGAACCTACAGGCTCGTGGCTGAGCCGACCCGATCC
Source organism: Fodinibius roseus (assembly GCF_900129315.1). Lineage (GTDB taxonomy): Bacteria > Bacteroidota > Rhodothermia > Balneolales > Balneolaceae > Fodinibius > Fodinibius roseus. The sequence continues at coordinate 37,977 of NZ_FQUS01000023.1, read as the reverse complement.
ATATTCCGTACATACCCCCGGATTTGAGGTACGTACCTATCGGCTGTGCCGAAGAGTGTTGATGTTTCATCATTTCCCGGAGGAATTGGGGGAAGACGCCACTCTGGTCGGGAGCGTAGACTTCGCTCACCATGAGCAAGAGGCGGGTACCACCCTGGAAAGCCTCAGCTATACGGGTTATCGGAGGAATTCCGAGAGCGGCGTGTACCGGGAAAAATCCGTCCCTCCCTTGCAGTTTGATTACACGCAGCCGGAGTCCGCCGATCATTTTCAGGCTGTTCAGGTCCAGACTACCGAAAACGCCCCGGTGGGGATCGGCAGTTTAAACTACAAGTGGATAGATCTCTATGGTGAGGGGCTGCCCGGCATCCTGTTTGAGTCCAATCAGGCCTGGTACTACAAGAGAAACCTGGGAGATGGCCGGCTGGGGAAGCAGCGGAGCGTAGCGGAAAAGCCATCGGCAACGTTCGGGTCGTACTCCCTGAGTGATTTTAACGTTGACGGGAACATGAATCTCGCTGTTCTGAAGGGGCGAGAGGCGGGTTTTTACGAATATGAACGGGATACGGGGAGATGGTCAGCCCACAAGACGTTTATCGGGACGACCCGGGGAGAACAATTTACCCGGCTTATCGATCTTACCGGAGACGGCAGGCCGGACCTGGTGCATATGGAACAGGACCGGATTGTCTGGTATCCATCCAGGGGGAGGGAGGGGTTCGGGGCGCCGAGAACGATCGCAAAGCCTGCATCCGGCAGTGAGAGTGAACTCCCAACACTGGGCGCTGATCCCGGGCTCAACTACTTTTTTGCAGATATGACCGGCGATGGCCTGCCGGATCAGGTTCGGATTACCAACGGGAGCATAGAATACTGGCCCAACAAGGGACGGGGCCGATTCGGCCGGGGAGTCGTTATGGGCGATGCTCCTTATCTTGAATGCAGTTCCGAATTCGACGGGAGACGTATTCGGCTGGTGGACCTGGACGGCAGCGGCACCGCTGATCTGTTGTACATCGGCCGGGGGGAAGTACGGTACTGGATCAACGCCAACGGCAATCGGTTCCTCGATCAGAAAACGATCGGGGGACTGCCGTACATCGATCAGCTCTCCTCGGTTCAGGTGATAGATTTTTTAGGGAACGGGACACCCTGCCTTGTTTGGTCTTCGGGCACACCCCGTCACGCAGAATTTCCGATCCGCTATTTGCCCCTGACAAGCGGGGTTAAACCGGGACTGCTGATTGGTGCTCAGAATTCCATGGGAAAGGAAACGCAACTGAGCTACGGATATTCAGCGGAGCACTATCTCCGGGACCGGCAGAACGGAAGGGACTGGATATCCAGGCTGCCTTCGCACCGTACCGTAGTCGACCGGCTGGAGGTTGTCGATCATATCGGAAATACCCGCTTTGAGCAACGCTTCGAATACCACGACGGATTTTATGATGGCGAAGAACGGGCATTTCAGGGATTCGGTGTGGTCGACCGGTACGATTCGGAAACCCATCGGGAGAGGTCGGATATGGATATCCCGGAGGCTGAGTTTACCGATCCCGTTTGTATCCGTACGTGGTTCCACAGCGGTTTGCCCGGCTGGGAGAAGCAGCGATCCGAGCAGTATTATCAGGGAGACGGAGAGGTCCGAAGGCAGGTCGGTCATGAAATGGAAAACACGGCGCAGCTTAGCGCTGAAGAATATTTCAAGCTATTTCAGGCCCTGGCGGGTCGACTGGTCCGAACAGAAGTTTACGGGCTGGGCCGTGAAGGAGAGCGGCGGACTCATCCGTTTCAGGTTAGCCAACACCGCTTCCTGCTGCGCCGTATTCAGCCGGGGTATCGGGAATATGACCCGTGTGTCGCCTCATTTCCCCGGGAAAGCCTGAATTACCAGTATGAGGAGGCCTCCGGTGATCCGCGTATCGAACACTCCCTGAACCTGGAGATTGACAGCTACGGGCAGGTGAGGAGCAGCGCGACGGTCGCTTATCCGCGCAGAATGGGGACCCTGGATGAGCAGGTACGGTATCAGATACGCCTGGAGCGCCGCCGGATCCGGTCTTACGACGAAGATGAGCGCTATGCATTGGGTATCCCGCTGCAACAAGAGACATTTGAATTGCACGGCATAACCCCGGGGGAGGGGGCGTCTTATTTCGATATGGGATCGCTGCAGCGCGGAATCAACGAGGCTTTGGATCGTGAAATCCCCTTTCACACCTCTTTTACCGGCGGACCGCAATCACGGCTGGTGCGATGGAACAAGACCTATTACTGGGATAACGATCGGACCGGAGTGCTGCCGTGGGCAGCGACCGGAAGTCCGGTTCTGGTTCACCACAGGGAGGAAGCCTGTTTTGACACCGGGTTTCTGACAGATGCGCTGGATGAGCGCTATTCGGCGGATATGGCAGCCGATGAGGGTGCTTATGAGAATCATGACGGATATTGGTGGAAGTCCGGGCCCACATTTTTCTACCGGGAACCGGAGGCGTTCTATCTCCCGGAACGGAAGGAGCACCTGCAGGGAGGGTCCTCAGGGTATACGTTTGATGAACCGTATTTTCTCACTCCGGTAAGCATCACGGATGCGCTCGACAACAGGATTTCGGCGGAGATAGATTACCACCTCCTGGCCCCGGACCGGATAACGGATTACAACGACAATGTCTCGGAGGTTCGGTACGATCCGCTGGGTATGATTGAGCTGGCTACCTCTTATGGTGATATCCTCAGCCGGGAGGACACCATTGAGCAATACGGACACGAGTCGCTGGAAAACTATACGGATCCTTCCTCCATCTCCTTTGAAGAGATTGTTGATGCGCCGGAGACGTTTGTACAGGGAGCGGGAGGGCTCTTCTTCTATGAGCTGGGTAGCTGGACGCGCCGCCGCAAACCTCTGCGAAGTGTGGCGCTGGACCGCGAGCAGTGGGTCCATGACGGGGAAGGTAACCGGCAACCGGAATCCGAGGTGCAGGTGACCATAAACTACCTGGATGGATTCGGACGGTCGCTGCAAACCAAAACATTGGCCGAATCCGGTGATGCGATTGCCCGGGATGAAGAGGGAGCGGTGCTCACCGACCGGGGCGAGCCGGTGCTGCACCCCTCTGATACCCGGTGGAGAGTGTCGGGACATACGGTTTACAACAACAAACAGAAGGTGGTACGCCAGTTTGAACCTTTTTTCTCTTCCGGTTATGATTATGAGCCGGATGACATCCTGGAACAGTTCGGTTATTCCAATTTAACCCATTACGATGCAATGGGACGTGAAATTCGGACCGATTATCCCGATGGATCGCGTGGCCGTGTGGAAATTTCACCGTGGGAGGTCAGGCAGTACGATCCCAACGATACGGTTCTCGGCAGTCTCTACGAGATGAGGGTAGAGGCCGAAGCCGGAGAAGGTGATCCTGAAATGGAGGCGCTGGAAAAAGCCAGGCAGCATCGGGAAACCCCGGTGATCTCACATTTGGATCCGCTGGGACGGCCGTTTATGACCGAAGAACAAAACGGTGACGGGACCCTCCGCCGGATGCGCACGGAGATGGATTACGCGGGAAATCCCGTGCGTGTTGTTGACCCGAGAACATTGGAGGCCTTTACCTATAGCCGGGATATGCTGGGACGTGTTTTTTATGAGCGCAGCATGGATGCGGGCGAAAAACGGCAGTTCATCGATGCTCTCGACCGACCGCTTCATCAGTGGGACGGACGGGAGGTGCATCAACAGATACGTTACGATTCGCTGGACAGAATTACGCGCGTGAACGTGGACGGTGCGCGGGGGATGGATCATGCGACCGAACGATACCGGTATGGGGAGCACCCGGCTATCGCCGATGCGCGCCTCAAAAATTTACGGGGCCGGATGACAGAGCAGTACGATTCGGCCGGAGTGCTTCGGGTAGGCCGCTGTGATTTGACCGGCCAGGTACTGGATCGAAGCCGGCAGTTGACGGAGGATTATAAAGATATTCCGGACTGGACAACGATTGATGCGGTATCATTGCAGGAGGAAGGGTATGTAACCCGGCTGCAGTACGACGCCCTTGCCCGGACGAGAGAGGAGCAGCTGCCGGAGGGATCCCTTCGGAGATACCGCTATAACCAAAGCGGAGCAATAGCACGGGTGGAGGTAAGTACGGCAGACGGAGCCGTATCGGAGCAGCCTGTCCTTCGCGATGCGGCCTATAATGCAAATGGACAGCGCATACAAGCAATTCTCGGGAACGGAGTCATACAAACCTTCCATTACGATGATCGCACAAAGCGGTTGGGTCGATTGACCGCTCATCGCCCCTCCGTTGGAGATGAAGAAGGACGTCAGTATCAGAATATTCGCTATACCTATGATCCGGCGGGCAATATCACTCATTTGATCGACACCGCCCGGCCGAATGGGGCCTCCATTTTAGCAGAGCCGCGAAGCTGTTCGTATACCTATGATGCCTTTTACCAGCTTATCCGTGCCGAAGGACGGACGCACCGCGCACTGGAAACGGGCGATTACAACCACGATCCGGAAACCGAGGGATTCAGAAAAGGAACCCGCCATATCGGGCTGAACAATGCTGAAGTCATCCGAAATTATACCCGGGAGTACCACTACGATTTGGGCGGTAACCTGGAATCGATGATCCATATAACAAACCTGGACTCAGGAGCAAACCGCTGGCGGCGCGATTACCGGATCTCCGAACGGTCCAACCGCTCCCTGCCCGCCGAAGAAATGAGCGGCCTGCCCGTTTCGGACCCGGAGTCCCGGTTCGACGGCAACGGCAACACGCTTTATCTGCCTCATCTGTCCCGCATTGAGTGGGACTATCGAAACCAGCTTTCGCGGGCGGTTATCGTAGAACGGGAAGGCCGGCCGGACGATGTGGAGTATTACGGCTACGGAGCGGACAACCAGCGCGTTCGAAAAGTGCACGAACGGGTCACCGATGTGGCTTCCGGGACCACGGAGATCACCGAGAAGATCTACCTCGACGGCTGCGAAATAAAGCGGGTTCGCAGCGGCGACAGCGAGTTATTGAAGCGGTATACTGTGCACCTCACGGACGGGGCGCAGCGTCTGGGACTGATGCACCGGTGGGAACGGGACACGTTTAACCGGGAAACGGACGATCCGGACACGGTAAAATTTCACTATCAGCTGACGGATCGTCTCGGTTCGGCGGCTATGGAGCTGAATGAGGGGGGCGAGCTCATCAGCTACGAAGAGTATTTTCCGTACGGCGGTTCCGCTTTTATCGCGGGCAGCCAGGCGGATGTAAACCTGAAAGAGTACCGCTATTCGGGCAAAGAGCAGGACGATGCCACCCGGCTCTACTACTTCGGCTACCGCTACTACGCCCCCTGGATTGGCAACTGGCTCAGTCCCGACCCGATCGGCCCCGGGGACAGCCTGAACCTGTACCAGTACGTGCGGAATAATCCGGTGAATCTCGTGGATCAAAACGGCTTGTATCCTTTTGGCGTTGATTCGAATATCTATCAGAGGAGGAGCGAGGAGGGCCGGTTGATCAGTGGATTCAGTCTGTCCATAACCTCCGATGGCGAAGAACTGTTTTCTTTTCACGGTGAAATAGAGGGCACGGTTCCCGAACTGTTGGAGGCTCTTCCCGAGTTTGTCGAGATAAGAGAGTTCGGATTTATTCCTATTCGTGAGCTGGCACGGGAAGACTTGCGCAGAAGGACAAGAGAGATGCTGGAAAGCAGGGATGACTCCACGGGAGAAGAGGCTCCGGAAGCTTCTTCGGAGCGGGATACGGAAGAAGAGGCGACTTCCGGGGAGACGGAAGCAACTGCTCCGGAACCGTCAGGTGAGCCTGCCTCGCCCACAGGAGGAGAGTCCGGCGGCAATCCATCCGAAGAAACAGGGTCTGCCGAAGAGGAAGATACTGCTATTACCATCGACATAGAAGGAGAAACCCGGGAGCCGGATCAGCCTCCCGAAGAGATTCTTGAGACGCTGCCCGACCGGCTTGGTCAGCTCGAAGTCAATGAGACACTGGTGTTGAATATGAATGTCGAAGCTTCCGTTCATGCCGGAGTTGGGGGAAGCGTTTCGCTGGGTGTAGGCGCCCAGATCACCAGGACGGCTGATGATCCCGATGCTTATCAGATACAGCTGGAAGTGAAAGCCGGGGGCGCCTTGGGAGTTGGAGAGGAGGCCCAGGGAGAAGGGGCCGCCGCTGATGCAGGTATCCGGTTGCGGGGACGAACGACACTCGATTTTGCAGGGGAACAGGCCGCAGGTGACATACTGGAGATGATGGAGCGGTTTTCGGAGGTTGAATCTGAGGAAGATTTGCAGGAAACGATGGAGCACCTGTTCCCCCACATAAGCCGGGCAAGAGGGGATGTGGGGCTGACGATTGAACCCGAACTTCCCGTAGTAAGTCTGATGGCAGGCATATCCGGCGGGGGAGAATACCGGGTGATAGAGGGACAGCCACACGTGGGACAAACCCTGTCGGTTGTGGGAACGGCCGGCGCCGAGCCCCCCGCTTATCTCGATATCCCGGGCGTCAGTCCGGGCGGACTACAGGGCCTGCTTCCGGTACCGGATGTTCTCGAGTCCTTTGCCGGTCAATACGGGTTCCCGAGACTGAATGTAGGAGGTGAGACCAGCATTTCCGGCTATGTCCCCCTCCCGGCTGCTTTTGAATATCAAATGGGAAATATTTCAGCGGAAGAGCTGGCGGAGACAGCGACGATTGAAATCGCCAGTCAGGGCAGCATCGAGATCGGGCGGACCAAATTTGTCGGTACGTACACCATCAGGCTGACCAATCTGAGGGAATTGGCGGATGATCTGGAAGTGTCGCTGAATGAGTTACTGCAAAACCTGGAAGCCGGCGAATTAACCATGCGGGACTGGGAAGAGCTTCTGTCTGAAATGAGTCCCGAGTACCGAAATAATTTTAGCGCCGAACTCAAGATTGAACAACAGGTTTTTAACGGGATTCGCCTGAGGGCCCCCGGCGTAACGACAACCGGTGGAGTTCGAAGATCGATCGAGATCTACCGGGGATCTTTCGCAGAACCGTGGGAGGCATTCCAGGCGTGGAGGCAGTTTAACAGGGGAACGTTGTTGCCCTCCCGTTGACCGGGATCTCTTGTGAATAAATTTTCAATGCAATAATGCAGGCCGGCTGTCCCGGTTGAAAATATCAGCATGCTGCCGACAATGCTTACTTTTATTAAAATCGTAAATGACTCAGAGCCATGACAAAACAATCCTATCACATTACCGGCACCGTTATTCACGCAGCGACCAAACAACCCCTGTCCAATCTCCGGGTGGAGGCGTGGGACAAGGACCTGATCTTCGATGACCTTGTCGGGAGCGACTCGACCGATGAGTCGGGTGGCTTTTCAATCACTTTTGACGAATCCTATTTCAAAGAGCTGTTTCTCGACCGGAAACCGGACCTGTTTTTTAAGGTCTTTGAGGATGACAAGCTGGTACATGATACCAGGCATAGCGTCGTTTGGAATATGGACGACCGGGAAAAAGAGCTTCGAATCGAGGTCGATCTGTCGGTTCGTGGGGATGAAGACTACCAACCCGACCGTGATCAGCTGCTGGAGCTCGACGAACATTCGGCTAAAACCCCGGACGAAATAGAAGCGGAACAACCGGAGCTCTATCAGCAGCTGGAAAAGAAAGTCGTAAGCCGTCTACGGCAGGAACTGAATAATCATTTTGAAGAGGCTTCCGGCGAACTTCGGGTGTTGATCGAGGAATTGAATCTATTTCTGCCTGTCCGGCAAAAACAACCCCTTACAACCTTTCTTACACAATCGATCGAGAACAGCGATCTTTCGGAGTTCAGGAAAAAAGAGGGCTTGTTCAACGTAGGAACATGGAACGGCCCAAAACATGCCGATGAGATGTTGCGACCGGGTATCCCGCTCCGGAGCAATCCGTTGTTTGCGGAGGAGTTTCGGAGTGCCGGTATGTTGCATATCGGATCACTGACTCAGCTTAACGACGAAAAGGTAGATCAACTGTTAAACCGGGGAATGGGACCGGGAACGATCAATCGGGAAATGCTGGATAATCTCATCGAAGAGGAAGTGTTGGATGGCAGTGAAGCCGGGGAATTGGGTTTGAACGCTAATCTGTACCAGCTTGCAGGCGCTGATATTGACTTGGTGAATGCCATCAAAAAGAGAGAAGGGGAGCAGGGCCTTTCTGCCGTGCGCGACCTGAGTGCATGGAGCCGCAACGACTGGCAAACGCTGCTCGATGAAACCGATATTGATTTGCCGAAAGGGGTCAGCCAGGAGGGCTATGCAGCTTTTCTGCACAAACAGGTAGAAATGGTATTCCCGCATAAGATTTTTCCCAATTATCTTCAGTCGGTTGATGAAGGTAGTTTTATCCGGAATCTGGACCTGGTAGAGCCCCTCTTTGCTCAAAATGAGCAGTTGTTGTTTAACGGGACATCTTTTTCCGCGTTCAACCTGGACGATACGGACCCGCAGGAACGGGCAGCGATAGAGCAGGCGTACAAAGGAATAGCCCGACAGGCCAATCGCTACCCGGGACTGGAGTTAAAGACAGTGTTAAATGATCGGGAACGTTCTTCTCAGGAAAAGGTGGGAGAAATAAATCGCCGGATTAATCTTGTGGAGGAGTTCTGCCGGGAGCATGAAAACGTGGGATACCTCTCTCTTGACTACAGTCCCGACAGCAGCGACCCGGACCGGTTAGACTTTTCGGGCTATTCCGGGGAAGAGCGTCAGTGGGTGATCAATAACCTGAGATCCAACCAACGCATTTATCGCATTACCAAAGATGCCGCACACACGTTTCAGCTGATGGAAAACGGGTATCAGGCCGCGTACCAGATCGCCTCCGACAGCTACACCCGCTTTAAGGAGGCCACCGGATTCGAAGATGAGATAGCTGCCCCGTACTACCGGAACGCTCAGGATATAGCGATAGAAGTCACCTCCAAATTCGGTTCGATAATCGACATCGAGAAGGGGGGACTGGATTGGCTGAACGTCGATAATACGTCGACCGATATTTACGCCTATCTCAAGCGGTTTAACGGTTATGGTGAGTTATTCGGAAGTCAGGACTACTGCAACTGCAAGCACTGTCAGTCGATCATAAGCCCGGCGGCCTATTTTGTGGATCTGATGGAGTATCTGAAGACCCATGTGCTGGATGAATATTTTCCGGAATACGTTCCCGGAGAACGGGGACACGATCTGGATCCCCGGGTTCGTCGGGCCGATCTGTGGTATAACCTGCCCCTGACCTGCAAAAATACTCACACACTGATTCCGTACCTGACTGTCATTCTGGAGATCCTTGAAAATTATATTGCCGGTCAGCCGGGAAATGAATTTGACGGTGACATTTCAAGCAGAGACGAGGTGGAAGCATATGTATACCGTATGCTTTATAACTTGACGCCTCTCAACAGCTTCCGGCAGCCTTTTCTGTTGCCGCTCTCGAAACTCCGGACCTATTTCGAACATTTTCCGGTTGCGCAGGTCGAAATCGTTGAAAAAGTACGGATGTACCAGGAAGATGGGAACGAGGTATGGGCACAATCCAAACTGAAGCTGTCCGGCCGGGAGTATGAGCTTATTTCAAATCCGGTTGCGGAATATGACTTCCGTGATTTGCCGGAAGAAAACTTTCTGAGCGACTTGTATGGAATAACGGTTCCGGCTCCCACCTCGGATGAGGATCTGCCCGAAGTAAAAGGACTGCTCGCGGCGATGGACCTCACCCGATCGCAGTTCACCGACCTGATTGCAACCTATTTTGTGTTGGCGGGAATCGATGGTCCGGGTGACGATAAACCGCGGGTAAAAGCGATTACCCTGGCGGGCAGCGTTCAACCGAACAGGGAAGTTTTTGAAAACTATACGCCCGGTATTTTAGACCGTATGCACCGGTTTGTGCGACTATGGCATCAGCTGGATTGGTCCATACGGGAACTGGATCAGCTACTGGATCATCTGGATAATGTGATGGAGGAGGTGGACATTATGTCGGGTTCCGGAAAGCTCCCGCTGAAGCAGATAGCCCGTCTTCACTCGTTACAGCAGCAACTCAAGGTTTCCGTTCCGGAATGTTGCGCCCTGGTTAACCGGATTCCGACAGGTGGATCTCCCTCCCTTTTCGACCGGCTTTTTAATCTGCCGGCTTTCGGGGATGAAACCGTCTGGGATCCCGGCGAGGTATCGGATACGTTTCGGCATCCGGCTTTTCGTTCCGACCTGCCCGACCCGGAGGGGCCAGGTGTACGCATTCAGCACAGACTCCTGGCCGGACTCGGGATCAATGACGATGAACTGGTCCGGCTTATTGAGTTTCTCCGGGAACCGCTGGGAGCGGATGAGGATACGATGGAGTTTGAAGTAACCCTCGATACGCTCACTGTTTTATACCGTCATGCGCGATTGAGCCGGGCCCTCGGAGTGACCGTTTCGGAACTGTTAGCGTTACTCCGCATGAGTCCCGATATCGAAAATAACCATCTGGAAAACCTGGAAGATATCCGGGCTTTAACCCGTTTCGCGGACTGGCGGGAGGAAAGTGGCTACAGCATAAAGGAGCTGGCCAAAATCCTGAATGAGGGGTGGGGCGAGGAAGAAGGGGAATCGACTCTTGCTGAAATCAGCGAATCAATTGTTAACAACATTTATGCTGAACAGTCGCTGATTTTTGCGGATACGGCCTTCGCCTATTTTGAGGGAATTACGGAATTGCAATCCCGTGCCATTATCAGGGAGAATAGTTCGCTGATCGAACCGGCGGATATTCAAATATACCGGATAGCAGACTCGGTTTCGGATCCTGAAACGCTTGAGCCTGATCTGACGGCTGTTGAGGATATCCTGGATTCAGATCAAATGGATGAGTTGAAAAACGTTATTCGGGACATCGCAGCTACTCACCGGAAGGGGGGCGCTCCGGATATATCCGACCGGGTATTGGTAGGCACGGTGGGTCTTTCGTTATCTCAGTCCAGAGCCGTTCTGGATGCCAATAGCTCCATTTTCGAACCGGCAGAACCCCCGAATCTCTATAGGTTGTCAGCCGGCTTCAACCCCTCCGACTCTATTGCGATACCCGCGGAGGTCCCGATCAGAGCTGAAAAGGCCCGGGAATTGCTGTTGCGACACAGTGCGGGAGAGGTTGTTGCAAATCAACTGGGAAAGGAGTTCGGCTTTTCAACCGATAAAATAAAGAGGCTTGCGTCGCTGGCCGGATACGACTTTCAGGATAACGATGTATTCCACAGCGCCCTTGCCCGAAGATTACACGGCGATAAAACAGAAACGGTTCTTGAGGATCTGAACGCGGCATTGAACAAACTTACGCTATGGTTTAACGACGATGATTTCGGATCGGAAGAACTTGCGTTTATACAAAAAAACGCGGGAGGAAGCAGCCGAATATTCCGGGTAGGTACCGGTGATCCCAGTGAATTTCTTAATCCCGCTTTTATGCATGTCCGACAAACGGCGCTCTTCCTTGACCTGCTGGAGGAGACGGGAGGAACGGCTGAAGAGCTGTTTGGTGCGTTGAAGGGGTTTGATTATGAAGCCATCCCCCCCCGATTTAATGAGGATGAAGAGACGCTAAATCGACTGGAGCATCTTTTGGAGGCAGAAAGGGGACTGATTAATTCGCTGAATCAGGTATTGGATTTTCCCGGCTCGGTGGATTCCGAAGGAGCACCGGTTAATCATGCGCTTGAAGCTTTAGACAAACTAAAAACCAACGTGGAGCTTGCCCGGTACCTGGGGGTGGGGGGAGAAGCTCTTCCGTTGCTCATTCCCGAACGTTATGAGGACTTTGAACCTGTTCATGCATGGGAGCAGGAAGTTGAGCATTTCTCCCGGGGAGTGGAGACCCTGGTTACCGCCATACGCACCAAATACGATTCGGAAGAAGAGTGGAAAGAGGTGGCGGAACCGTTTGAGGACCGGATACGCGAGCTGAGGCGGGATGCGTTGACCACCTATTTGATGCACTCCATTGCACCGGATGACCCGGAGCGGCCTGATCTGACCGATCGCTTCCAAACCGAAAAAGATCTGTACAACTATTTCCTGATCGATACCGAGCTGGAGGGATGTGCGCGAACTTCCAGGGTGGTGGCCGGTATCTCCAGCCTGCAGCTGTACATTCAGCGGATTCTGATGAACCTGGAGCAGACCGCCACGGGTATCGAGCCCCGTCTCGCGATTCATTTGAGCAAGCAGGCCCAGGATGAGTGGGAGTGGCGCAAAAACTACCGGGTGTGGGAAGCCAACCGGAAGGTTTTTCTGTATCCGGAGAACTACATCGAACCGGACCTGCGCGATAACAAGACACCCCTGTTCGAGGAGCTGGAATCCGAACTCCTGCAGCGGGAGATCGACGCTCAGGCCGCGATCGATGCCTATTCCAAATACATGCAAGGGTTTGAAGAAATCGCCCGACTGAAGATCGCCGGTGCCTATCACGACCGTGGGAACGACCGCGATGTACTGCATCTTTTTGGCGTTACCTCCAGTGATCCACCTGTCTATTATTATCGGACCGTCGAAAATATATACAAAGCTGAAGAGACCGGTTCCTCCAAAGGCGTTGTCTGGAATCCATGGAAAAAACTGGATCTCCAGATTCCGGTGAACAAGGTTTCTCCCATCGTATTTCGCGGCAAACTGTACGTTTTTTGGGTGGAGATTACGACGCAGCCGAAAACGGATCTGCAAGAAGGCAGTTCTACCTTCGTAGCCTACAAGCATACTCTTGCGATCAAATTTATGTCGATGCGACTGGACGGAACCTGGTCAGCTCCCCAATCCCTAAAGCTGGTCAATGATGAGCCGTTTTCCGATGGCCCCGGCATTGTCAGGGATCCCATAATACAGATAGCCAGTCCGCCCATTCCGAAATATATTTTTGATCAAAAAGAGGGCGCTGTCGGAACGGATCGTTCCCGCTCTCATGAAAAGCCCGTCGAAGGGTATAGCTTGACAGGTTACCGGTGGAATCAGGTATATCCGGACGTGGACCCGCAGATTGTGGGTTTTAACCTGTTCGACAGCAATCCCAAACTGAAGTTGGTGGGAAGGGATTTCGATTTATCCTCCCATGTGGATCTCTACGCTCTGTCCATAGGACCCGAGGTCACGGGAAGCCCGCTTCCCTATATCGGTTTTGGATTTATGGGCGGTACTTCCAATCCCCCGTATCTAAAGCGATTGACAAGGGATGGGGAGCGCATATCCTACGGCTATGCTCCGAATGTGATCCAGGGAGAGGCCTTTGCGGACATGATGCGCTACCTGAAAAATGAAAAGAGTGATTTGACATCGCCCGGCGAACTGTTGCGCCTGCAGGGAGAGCGATCCGTTGTCACTCCTGTGAACGGCACTTTTACAGATGCCGTTATCAATGTTGATGGCGACTTGCTCTATCTCTACTCCCTGGTGCACGCTGACGCCCCCTATGCCATCCGGAGGATCGGGACAACCCACGGTGAAACCGTGAGCCGGCAGTTATTTGAGCAGGGCATTGACGGATTACTGGATATTGAATTTCAACAGGAGTTAAACGCCCCCTTCCTTCCCGTGGAAGCCCGCAATGTGCGGCAGGATCTGAGCTTGATGATAGAACGGAAATTCGACACCAAAGGCTCGCTGGGCGTCTATTTCAGGGAGATCTTCTTCCATATTCCTTTTCTTGTCGCCAACCACCTCAACAGCCAGGGCAAGTACAAAGATGCCCAGCGCTGGTACCATTACATTTTTGATCCGACTTCAGACCAACTGCCGGACGGCATGGAGGAAATCAGTGATCCGGGCTTCCCAGAAGAACGAGAGCAGCGGGAAAAAGACCGGGTATGGCAGTTTATGGAGTTTCGGAATCATACCCTGCAAACCCTGAAAGAGCAGCTTAACGATGAGGAGGCGGTAGAGGCGTATAAAAGCGATCCGTTTAACCCCCACGCGATCGCCCGCCTGCGGCTGGGAGGCTACATGAAAAGGATGGTCATGAAATATGTCGATAATCTCCTCGACTGGGGAGACCATCTCTTTGCACAGGATACCCGGGAATCTGTGAACGAGGCTACGCTGCTCTATGTGATGGCGTCCGAAGTTCTGGGAGAGCGTCCCGCCCAACTGGGCGACTGTCCCGAGCCGCAGGCGGATGATCTGACGTTTTTAAATCTGAGAGAGCGCATGAGGGATTGTCATACGTCTTCCGGCTCCGGTTTTATCATGGAAGTCGAAAGCCTGACTTCCGAACGACAACGACCAGTCGATCTGTCGCTGGTAACCGGTCAGTCAGAGGTCATTGATAATCAGTTGCTGGGAAATGCTGCGATGATGGCGCAGAATCACCCCGTGACGGCCTATGTTCAATCTGACGATATTGACAATATTACCTCGGGTGATCAACCGTATTTTTCCGGAGATAGGCGCAATTTCGGCATTGGTCGGGATCGGTATTTCAAAGGATCCGCCTGGAAGAATTTTCATCCCTGGAAGCCGTATTTCCCCCTGCCCTCATTCGGGACAAGTCTGTTGAAGCAGGCTTGTATTTTCTGTATTCCTCACAACGAAGAACTGCTGGAGTACTGGGATCGGGTGGAAGACCGGCTGTTTAAAATCCGCAACTGCCTTAACATCGAAGGCGTTCGCCGTCAGCTGCCGCTCTTTGCCCCGGAGATCGATCCTATGTTACTGGTCAGAGCCCGGGCAGAGGGAATTCCTCTGGAAGACGTACTCGATTCCATAAGAGGCGATCTGCCGCCCTACCGCTTTGGCTTTCTTATTACCAAGGCCAGGGAATACGCCGGAGCCCTGCAGTCGTTCGGCGGGGCGCTGCTGAGTGCCCTGGAAAAGAAAGATGCCGGGGAACTGGCCCGGATCCGGCTTACCCACCAGCAAAATATTCAAAACCTCACCACCAAACTCCGGAATCGGGAGATTACGGCCGCCGAAGCCAATCTGGAAGCTCTCAGGCGACGCAGAGAGACGGTGGAAAATCGAAAAGACTATTATCAAAAATTGAACGACGATGGGCTGATACCGGGAGAGCGTACGCAACAGGTATCAAAATATGCAAGTAATATTTTGCTTGAAATTGCAACCCCCTTCCAAGTCAGCGCAACGGCTGTGGCTGGGCTCCCTTATATTATCGGACTTAGTAATTCAACGGGTGCGGAAGGGGCAAAAGAGGTCTTGATCAATACAGCAAATACGTTTAAAAGTATGGCGGACCATACCAATAGAATTGGCGATTTAGCAGGAATGGAAGCCCGTTTTACTCGCCGCGAGCAGGGCTGGAAGTTCAACCTGCAGCAAGCCGAAAATGAACTGGAGGAGATCGAAAAGAAGATCGAGGCTGCGGAGATCCGGTTGGAGATTGCCGTGCAGTCGAAAGAGATTCACGAACAACAAAGAGAACAGCTTCAGGACAAAATAGATTTCTACGAGGATAAGTTTACGAATTTAGGGTTGTACACCTGGCTGTCTGTCCGACTTAAGCGACTCTATCGGGAGGCCTACCGGAATGCGCTTACCATGGCACGGATGGCTGAGCGGGCCTACCGGTTCGAGCGCGGGGACGACACCACATCGCTGTTGGATGGCAACTACTGGGAGGCTTCCAGG
The DNA here is from genome assembly GCF_900129315.1 of Fodinibius roseus. Lineage (GTDB taxonomy): Bacteria > Bacteroidota > Rhodothermia > Balneolales > Balneolaceae > Fodinibius > Fodinibius roseus. The sequence goes on along the minus strand of NZ_FQUS01000023.1, from coordinate 22,311 downwards.
TCCGGACTGTTGGCCGGGGAGCGGCTGATGAATGATCTCAGGAATATGGAGCGGCTGTATATCGAGACAAACGACCGGTCGATGGAGATCGACCAGGCCTTTTCGCTGACCCAGATCGATCCGGAAGCGCTGCTTACCCTAAAGGCTACGGGATTGTGTGAATTCAGGATTCCGGAGCTCTACTTTGACCTTTTTTATCCGGGGCAGTACCGACGGCGGATCAAATCGGCCCGACTGACGATTCCCTGTGTTACGGGACCCTATACCAACGTCAGTGCAACACTCACCCTGAAACGCAGTCAGATTCGCAAGGAACCGGAGATGGAGGAGATAGGTTCGGATTCGGATCTGTTTCAGGTCCCTCCGACCCGCACAACCACCGTCGCTACCAGCACGGCCCAAAACGATTCCGGCGTGTTCAACCTGGATTTCAGGGACGAGCGCTATATGCCCTTCGAAGGCGCCGGGGCTGTCAGTGAATGGCGGCTGGATCTGCCCAAACAATTCCGGCCGTTCGATTACAGTACCATCAATGATGTAATCCTGCATATCAGTTATGAGGCGGAATATGATGAGTTGTACCGGGAAGAGGTCGAGGGGGAGATCGAAGGAGTAGCCGGAGAAATAGAGAATTTTCTGAGCAGCCATACCATATCCCGCTTGTTTAGCATTCGGCAAGAGTTTTCGCAGGCGTTCCATCGGATATTGAACAGTGAAGTGGGCACTTCCATCGACCTGGAGCTTAGTGAAAAACATTTTCCCTTGTTTTTGCAGGGCCGGACCCTGTCGATAGAAGAGGCAAGCTTGTTCCTTGAAATTGACAGCGACAAGCTCCCGGACGATAGCCTGGCTACTCCGGCCATTACTATCAGGGGCAACGGCGGAACTGCTGGCGTTGACCGTTTTGATCCGGTGGAGGGTTCCCCCGACTTGTATCAATCAGCATCATTCGGAGCTTCGGTTTTCAACCCGACCAATCCGTCTGCGGGACCTCTGGGCGTTGAACTGACGATCGAAGAGCTCGGAAACCTGGGAACAGGGGACACCGGTGCTGCCGAACCCCCGGTTTTTGATGACCGAAAACTGAAGGATATCTATTTGATGTTGCATTATACCATAACGACGGGAAGTTGATCCATTTTCAGGGTTGGTCCGTGTTCCAATATGCATCCAACGGACTATTGACAGGGTGATAACCGGTCACTGAGACCCTGTTCACTGATTTTTGTTGACCTCCCTGTTATAGGTATCCAGGCGAGAGGTGTCATCCTCATGATCCATGATTTCTAAGATATGCTGGACAGCCTCGTGAGGTTCGCGAAAAAAATGATCTTTCCCTAAAAAATCCCGCATGCCCGATTTGGAGATTACGTCGCGCACCGGACCTTTTAAGCCGGTGATGAAAAGTTCAATATCCCAGTTCTTTAAGGTGGTTGCCATCGATTTCAGCTGGTCGATGGCGGTGGTATCAAGAGTATTGATCGTACTGCCGTCGATGATTACATACCGGGTATAGTTATTTCTTTCACGGGTTTTTTTTACGATATAGTCCCGAAAAAAATCGGCATTGATAAAGGAAAAAGAAGCATCCACCCGCAGTATGATGACGCCGTTGATACGCTGGGCATCCGATTTACGGTCGATATTTTGGAAAAGGTGGGTCCCGGGAATGAGTCCCAGTTCCGCTACATTCGGACGGCTGTATTTGTAGAGAATATTAACCATGGAGGCGACGACCCCCAGCAGAATCCCCTCCTGAATACCGATAAACAGCGTGCAGACAGCGGTAAAAATAGCGATAAACCCTTCGCTCTTTTTGGTGCTGAATAAAAATCGAAATTCAGAGATATCAATCAGGTTGAGGGCCGATACGATGATAATAGCGGCCAGAATCGGCATCGGCAGGTAGTAGAAGACCGGGGTCAGCAGTATCAGGGTGGCAATGATGACTCCCGAGGTGATGAAGTTCGCCAGCGGCGTTTGTACATTGGCTTGTTCTGAGGCCGCGGAACGCGAAAAGCTGCCCGATACGGGAATCGACTGGAAAAAGCTTCCCAGGAAGTTGGAGGCCCCGATGGCCACCAGCTCGTGGTTGGCGTCAATGACGTAATTATTCCGCTTTGCAAACGTGCGTCCCAGTGAAGCTACGACCATAAACTGGACAAGGGCTAATGTCAGGGCCGTGGGTAGCAGTTCGCGCATATTGCTGAAATTTGTTTCCGGAAAGGTAAAAGGGGGAAGTCCCATCGGAATATCACCGACCAGCTGTATGCCCATGGTATTGGCGTTTAAAAGCCAGGCGGCAATAATACCGCCTACTAAAATAATAGCCGAGGCCGGGATGTTTGATTTCAGGTATTTAAAAACAACGAGGACGGCAAGGGCTGTGCCGCCCCAGAGCAGGGTTTCGGGATGAATCTGTTCGACTTTCAGGATAACTTCCTGAATGATGGTAATGATATACTGGGTATTGGAAAGTTCAATGCCCAGCAAATTATTGAGTTGGGTAAAAGCGATGATGAGGGGCGCCGCAAGGGTAAACCCCGCAATGACGGGGCGTGAAAAGAAGTTAAAGACGGCTCCCAGCTGCATGGACCCCATAATCAGCTGCAGTCCCCCTGCCATCATGGTTAATACAATCGTAAGGCTGATGTATTCGGTACTGTTCGGTTCCGCCAGCAGGCTTACCCCCGCTGCGATAATAAGCATATCCACGGCCACCGGTCCCACCGACAAGTTTTTTGAGGTCCCCAGCAGCGGGTAGATCAGCAGGGGGATTACGCCGGCATAGAGCCCGTAAATAGGCGGCACTCCGGCGATGACGGCGTAAGCCATCCCCTGCGGAATGAACATAATCCCGGTCGTGAGTCCCGCTGACAGATCGCCGCGTAATTTTGAAAGGCTGTAATGGGGGAGCCAATCAACGATTTTAAACGTTTTTTTGAGCCATTCAACCATCTGTTAAAATGACCAGAATATGGGGATGAATATCGTTGCTAAAATCCAGAAAATAATATTAAGTGGTAAACCTATTTTGGTGAAGTCAGTAAACTTATACTGACCAGCACTGTAAATCAAGGTATTTGTCTGATAACCGAAGGGGGTGATAAAACTCAACGAGGCAGCATACGTTACGGCGAATAAAAAGGGATAGGGACTTATATCCAGGGTATGGGCCGTTTCAATGGCGATAGGAGCCAGCAGAGCAGCCGAGGCGTTGTTGGACATAACCGCGGTAATGCTCATGGTGAGCAAAAAGAATCCCGACAGCACTGCCCGGGGCCCCAAATCAGAGAGCATAATGATCATTTGGTCGGCAAGCATCCCGGCGGCTCCCGTCTTATCCATGGCGGTGCCGAGCGGAATAACGCCTGCCAGCAGCATAATGACCTTCCAGTTGACTGCTTTGTAGGCCTCGTCAGCCGTGAGGCAACGCGTCATGATTAGTACAATTACCCCTGAAATGGCACTGACAACAATAGGGACAATATTTAATGCTGCTGCCGCAACGACCCCGAAAATAGTGGCCAGCACTATCGGTGTTTTGTTATTTCTCGTCTTTGCGGCACCGACTTCGGAAGCTAAGACAAAGGCCTGGTCTTTGTCGATTTGCCGGACGCGCTCTTTACCGATACTCAGAAGTAAGGTATCTCCGCCGGTGAGCCGGATGTTACTGAGATCTTCCTGTTCAATTTTTCCTTTGTGTCTGATGGCGAGCGGAACGGCCCCGAATCGTTCGGTAAAGTTTGTCTCATCCAGCGTTTTCCCTTCAAGCGAGGAGTCAGGAGCAATAACCGCCTCAACCAGCGCATCGCGGCCATGCTTGAGGTCCACGTCGGCCCATCGCCGGGGAGGCTTGAGGGCAATATCATTGCGGTGGATGAGCTTGTTGATCTCGTCAGCGCTACCCCTGATTCGAAGGACATCTCCCGATTGAATGCTGGTTTCGGTACGCTGGGCTGAACTGTCCCGGTCGGGTTTGAAAATGCGCAGTACATCCAGGTCCAGTTTTTTGGTGAGCGCCTCTTCGTCCAGCACCTGACCTGTCAGGTCGCTCGTGGGCTTGACAATGACATCCGTCAGGTATTCCTGCATCTGGTATCCTTCGGTGAGCTCTTCATTTTTTCTGCGCTCCGGAATGGCACGGATACCGACTGTGAACATAAAGATGAACCCTGATGCCAGGAGCAACAAGCCCATCGGGGAAAAGTCAAACATGGAAAATGGATCGAGCCCGCGGTCCTCGGCGATCGAACTGACAAGGATATTCGTTGATGTTCCGATCAGGGTACAGATCCCCCCGAAAATACCGGCGAATGAAAGAGGCATCAGCAGTTTGGACGGACTTATATCAATGCGTGAGGCGATATCGATCATTACGGGAATAAAAATAACGACGATGGCCGTATTGTTGATGAATGCCGAAGCGATACTCACGAAAAGCAGCATCTGTAGTAATCCCATCCAGTAGTTATGCTGTATCTGCCGGCTGAAATAGTCGCCAATGGTGTTCAGGCATCCCGTGCGCCGCAGTCCCTCGCTGAGAATAAACATAGCGGCTACGGTAAGGGTAGCGGGATTACTAAACCCCGCCAGTCCCTCACGGGGAGTTAGAATACCGGTGACAAGCAGTGAAATCATGATGAGGAGCGCGGCAATATCAAAAGAGACGTAATCCGAGGAAAAAAGAAATAGGGCGAATAGCAGGAGGACAAATACGAAAATAATTTCAAATGACATTGCAAGCTAATCGAACGGTTAAAAGAGTGATGAGGTAAAAATATTGAATAATTAGCTTCCAAATAAGTGGTTTGTGTTATTGGACAGAGCGGTTAAGAAGAGTGGGTTTTTTTTCTTATCTTTAGGCCGGAAAATTCTGAATCGCATTTTAACTGTTTAGGTTATATCGTATGAAATACGAGCACAAGTTTTTCTATTTATGCAAGACGCCGCTGAGCGCAGAAAGCCCCGAAGATGTGGAAGTGATTACGAGGGTGGAGGACAGTAAACAGTTTCCGGAAGTATTCAAGCAGTACGAGGAACTGCGCTCGCATGCCTTTAATGAAGATGATCTGTACAGTATTATCCGGGCGGATGATATCTACGACCTGTTCCGTACCGGTAATGAGAAACAAGCGAAAGAAGAAGCTTTTGAAAAGGCACAGCAAGAAATTGTCACGAACCTGCAGCATCGCGTCATACAGGATGGCGATGCCAATGCCCAGGCTATTCTCAGGGAAGTGCATGACGTAGAAGCTTAGGCCTTACTTACCTGAGTTCCCGCTAATTTCTGTTCGTACACGGAAGCTATATGGCAGCGAAGAAGCGCCCTTTTTATATCGTTCATCAGGATAAGGATATCTTTGTGGTTGATAAACCGGCGGGACTGTTGGCGGTCCCGATTCCCGACAGCAACGTAAAAAACCTCTTCGATCTGGTGGCCGACCACCTGGGCAAGCATGGCGTTCGGGTTGGGACGGTACATCGCATCGACCGATACACCAGTGGCCTGGTGGTGTTCGCCAAAAATAAACGGGCTTACGATGACCTGTACCAGAAATTTCGCAACCATGAGCCCAGGCGTACCTACCTGGCAGTGGTGCGGGGCATTATCGATGAAGATGAGGGAAGGCTTGACCATCATCTGAAGCTCATAAAAAAAGGATTCCGCAATGTCGTGGTCGATCCCGATGAAGAAGGAGCTACGCCGGCCCGCCTCTCGTTTAAAGTAAAAGAACGGTTTCGGTCAACTACGCTGGTGGAAATACAGCTGGACACGGGATTAAAAAACCAGATTCGCGTTCAGTTCGAACATATCGGACATCAGCTGGTAGGCGACCGGCATTATGCGCCTGAAGAAAAAAAAGAACAGCTGATAAACCGGCAGGCGCTGCACGCTTATCGATTGGCGTTTCAGCATCCCCGTAAACATCGGTTGGTAAAATTCGAGGCGAAGATTCCGCCTGACATGCTGAGACTGCTGGATCATTACCGCTGGGAAGAAGAAGCCCATTCCTGAAGGAAAGCATTCTTTTCTATTTCCCCCATAAAAAGGATCTATCAGTGTCCCGGAATGATTCCGGCGATATTTCTGTATTTATGACATCAGGATATGACACCAATTTTCGTAAAGAGAATTTAACATATTGAGCGGTCAGGGTTTGGGTTTGAATCTGTAAGAAGAATCCACCTGCCCGTTCATAAACAGTTAACCGTTAAACACGTATTTTTAAATAAATAAAAATAGATGTCGTATGGAGGGAGGCTGGGAGCATTGACTTGATTCCTTTCCGGAATCCAGCGGAAAGGGAACAGTCTGTCCGCCAATGCAGTAAGAATAAATAACTAAAATTAAGAGGTATTACTATGAATCGTATTCAAAAAGCAGAAAAAAAGATGAAAATCAATATCGGAATCAGTGAAGAACACCGGGAAGCCATAGCGAATGAACTGTCAAAAGTATTGGCAGATTCATACATGTTGTATCTGAAGACGCATAACTACCACTGGAATGTCACGGGGGAGCTGTTCCACTCACTGCATGAGCAGTTTGAGGAACAGTACACTGAATTGGCCGAAGCTATTGACGAAATTGCCGAACGCATCCGCTCCCTGGGATACCGGGCGCCCGGCACCTTTAAAGAGTTCAATGAGCTGACTTCCATTGAGGAAGACACTGAAGAGCCGGAAGCGCTGGAGATGGTGCGCCGGCTGGCCTTGGGGAATGAGCAGGTACTACGCACGGCCCGTCATGCGCTGCAGCCGGCGAATGATGGAGAGGATGAGGCCACGGTCGATTTGCTGACCCAACGCCTTGATGTGCATTCCAAAACGGCCTGGATGCTTCGAAGTCATCTCGAATAATGAATACCGTGTACTTGCCAGAAAAGCGGGTTGGGAAGGATAGCTCGACAGGATCCTGGCTTCCAATACATAGCTGGCAATTTGTATCCGGGACAGGGGACATCCTGCTGAATAAGGGGCGGGGTTCTCTGTCTGGGATGGACAAATAAATAAAAAGGCAATTAGATTAAATTATCAAAATATTATGGCTACACGCGAAGAATATATCGAAAAGCTGGAGGCGCAGCTGAAAGAGTGGAACGCCCGAATCGACAAGCTGCAGGAAAGAGCCAATCAGGAGTCGCAAGAGCTGAAAGAAAAAGCAAACAGGAAAGTGGCCCGGCTAAAAGATAAACGCTCGCAATTGCGTGATAAACTGGAAAAGATTAAAGATTCCGGAGAAGACGCCTTTGAAAAGATAAAGGTCGATGCTGAAGTGTTGTGGAAGGATGTAAAAGAGGGATTTGCTGAGTTGCAGTCCATTCTTCGGGAGTAATGAAGTGATACACAGGCGATAGGGAGGCAATCCGACGGATAACCGGCAGATGAACAGCCGATATTATCGGACGACAGAACCAGCGGTGTAACAGTTTTGTGTATCTTTAGGTAATTCTTAGGTCATTAATGGGAAAAAGCTATCTGCGAGTTGTTTAGTCATTCACCGGCTTCATCTGTTTCTTATTATTTTATTTTAATAGATAAAAACTGCGTAAAAAGGTATATTGCCTTTCAGCAGAGCTTTTTTTCGGCAAAGAACTTTTTGCAAATCCGGGCCCGTCCTTCCAGGTTTCCCGGGAGATGGGGCTGCTGGAAAATAAAATGGGATCAACAGTTTTAAAGCGTATTCGCTGTAGATGCTAAATAAGTTCAGCGGGGCTTTGCAAGGACACTTAATTATTGTTAGTTAAAACGGGGTATTTTATGGAGACTATTGATGGATACATGGCTACGGCATGGCCTTTCATATTAAATGCGGTTTTTGCAATCGTCATACTTATCATCGGCTGGATGATAGCCAATTGGGTGAATCGGAAAATCCGGCAAAAGGGAAAAGCCTCGGAGAAGCTGGATGATACCCTGACAAAAGTATTTGCCAAAACAGCGAAGGTGCTTGTTTTGGTGGTGGTTGTACTGGCGGTACTGGACCGGTTTGGGGTGGAGACCACCAGCCTGGTGGCCGTTATCGGTGCCCTGGGCTTGGCGATCGGTTTGGCCTGGCAGGGCGTTCTGGCTGACTTTGCCGCCGGGATTATGATCCTGGTGATGCGGCCTTTTAAGGTGGGGGATGCTGTGGACATAAGCGGTACGTCGGGAGTCGTGGAAGAGGTAGGACTGGTGATGACCAAGATGAACACTTTTGATAACGTAGCTATGTTTATACCCAATTCGAATATCTGGGGTAACAATATTAAGAATATGGCCATAAATGAGAACCGGCGCGTAGATATGGTGATCGGTTTTGGATATGATGACGATATCGATCATGCTATTCGTACTATCAGCCAGGTGCTTGCGGAAGACGAGCGTATCTTGGATGATCCGCCCCCCAAAATTGCGGTTTCGGAGCTGGGCGGAAGCTCAGTGGACGTTATTGTGCGCCCGTGGACAAAGAAGGATAACTATTGGGATCTGAAATTTGATCTTACCAAACGCATCAAGGAGCGGTTCGATGAGGAGGGCATAAACTTCCCATATCCCTCGCATGACATCTATTTTCACAATGAAAGCGATGAGTGATTGCCTGTTGTGCGTGCATTAACTACCGGAAGCCGGCCTCAGTTTGAGTCCGGCTTTTTTATTGTTGAATTTCCCGTCCAACAATTGTAATAAGTTGCACAGAAATATTATCTTACCTAAACTTAAAAGGCTGTGAGGCAGCAGGTGTACATTTGAATTGACAAGCTTTTAACTGAGGTTTCTGTGGAATCAACTATGGAAGAGCAAAAAGAAGCATCCCCTTACTTATACGAGGATGAACACGTTTTTTTAACCGAAGAAAATGAATTATTCCTGAAGGAAGGAACGCAGGGAGATCCGGAAAAAGTTTGTGACATTGCCGAGGAAGAGGTCGGACAGAAAGTAGAAGAGCTCAGGAATACCTTTCAGGAGCTGCAGGAGAGGGTAGAGGAGATACTGGAAGACGACAACCCGTCTTCGGAGGCCCTTGCTGATCTGCACACTGATCTGGAACAGGTGGTTTGCATTGGTGATGTAAGCCAGCTGATCCGACGGCTTGAAGAGCAGTCGGCGAAGCACAGTGCAGGGGCGGAGGAGTCCCGGGAAACGAATGAACAGGAAGCAGAGAAGAAGTCGACCGCGATGGAGCCTCCTGAAGAAGAACCGGCCGGGGAAGATACGGACGGAGCAGAAGATCCGGTGGCATACTATCGTGCTATTGTGAAGAAAGCTCAGGATCTCGCCAAGCAAACAGACTGGCCCTACGTGTCGATGGAGCTTGATAAGTTAAGCCACGACTGGTCGGAGGGCCCGGATACGGACTCCGAGGAGATGAAAAAATTGTTCGGCAAGTTTAATGACGCTGTCAGCGATTTTGAAAAACGGAAGGAAGAACACTACGAGGAGCTTAACAAGCGCAAAGAAGAGAATCTGGAAACCAAGAAGAAGCTGCTTGAAGAATTTGAGGGGATCATCTCCAATAAAACATGGACGGCGACCCGCCGGGTCAACCAGATGAAAGGGCAGTGGAACAGTATCGGTCCCCTGCCGTCCGGAAAAGGAGAAGGACTGGATGAACGGTTTGAAGAGTTGCTGAATATCTTTAATGAACATAAGGTAGATCGGCTGGTACAGGAGCGCCAGAAAAGAGAAGACAACCTGATGGTTAAGCTTACCGTCCTTGAAAAGATGGAGAGGGTGACCAAAGCCATTGATCATGAAACCGAAAACTGGGATGAGATCGATGAGAAGTTTGACGCACTGACCAGACAATGGAAGAAGATCGGCCGGGTGCCCAAGGAAAAGGCGGATGATGCGTGGGACCGTTATAAGAGCGTTCAGGACGATTTTTATGATCTGAAATATCGGTACAATCCTGAGCACCAGAGTAAGGTTGACAAATTTTCAACAAAGAAGGAGCGGATCTGCGAGGAAGCAGAGGCGCTGCTGGAGGCTGATGATCTTGCTACGGCAGCCCGGAAAATCAACAAGCTGCACCGCCGGTGGAAAAAAATAGGAAACCTGCCCCAGCGGACCGAAGATAAGCTCTGGTCTCGATTTAAAGCGGCAACGGATGCCTTTAATGAGCTTAAGGCCAAAAATCAGGACAAGATTAAAGAGCAGGAGGAGGAACACTACCGTCAAAAACTCGATTTGATTGATCAGGCCCAGACGATTAAAGATACGGACGACTTTGACAAGGGGCATTCCAGGATGCAGGACCTGATGGAACAGTGGAAGAATATTGGTCCGGTAGCCCGGAAGAAATCCAACAAAATATGGAAACAGTTTAAGGGGGCGATGGATGAGTTTTATGATCGCCGTCGCGAACATTTCAAGGAGGTCAAGGAACGACGAAAAGAGAACCTCGAAAAGAAAAAAGAAATCCTGGGTAAGCTGCGTGAACTGGGACGTCACGACGATCCGATTAAAGCCGTGGATATCGCAAAAGGGCTGCAGGAAGAGTTTAAAAATGCCGGGTATGTGCCTATCAAGCATAAAAATAAGATGTGGAAGAAGTACCGCGAGGCGTGTGATGTGATCTATGACCGGTTCCGTGCGGCCAAGTCGGGCGATAAATTTGACCAGGAACTGGCCAAGGCTGACCTGGATACCGACGACCGCCATCAAATTCAAAAACTCCGCAAGGAATTCAAAAAGGTGGAAAAAGAAGCGCGTGCCCTGAAAGAGGAAGTCCTCAACTTCAAAGAAAAGAAGACCTATTTTAATACGTCGAGCGGGGGAAACAGTCTGCTCGACCAGGTAGAAGAGAAAATCCAAAAGGCAGAGGCCAAATTAGAAAAGAAGCAGCAAAAGATGGATGCGCTCACGCAGGAAATGGACGATATCCGGGCCGAAGCTGAATAACAGCGTAAGCCGCTACTATGAGCGACGAACCATCACCATCATGTACCTGTACCTTTTGGGGCGTGCGGGGATCGACCCCTTGTCCCAACCGAGAGCATATGGAATATGGAGGCAACACAACCTGCGTGCAGGTTCAGCTGCCCGAGCGGGAGGAGATACTTGTTTTCGACAGCGGTACGGGCATTCGCAATCTGGGCCAGCAACTGATGCAACGGGATCACGATTTGTCAGGGCGCATTTTTTTGACCCATCCCCATTGGGACCATATCCAGGGTTTTCCTTTTTTTGAGCCTCTGCGCGGGAGCTCAAACAAGTTTCATATTCATATGCCTGTCCAGGAGGAGGGGAGCTGCAGGGAGATTATGTCGGGTCATTTTAGTAAAACCTTTTTCCCGGTCGCGTTGGACATGCTGGATGCTGAGCTCAGTTTTGTAAATCAACCGCCGGAGCGCCGGTCGTACGAAGGGTATGAAATGGAGTTCATGAAAGCCAATCACAGCATCAATACGGCTATCTATAAACTTCATGTGAACGACCGGCAGCTCGTTTTTGCTCCTGACAATGAGCTTGTCCCGTCAGCCTATTGCGATAATCCGGAGCAAATGGCGCGTATTTCGGCTTTTATAAGCGGCGCCGATCTCTTGATTCACGATGCCCAATACAACCTGGAGCTCTATGAAAACAGACAGGGATGGGGACATTCACCCTGGGAAGAGGTCGTCAGGGTGGCCAGGAAGTCAAAGGTAAGAAAACTCTGTTTAACCCATCATGACCCCGGAGCCAATGACGAGCAATTACGACGCCTGGATGAGCATCTCGAGCTGGAGTACGGTTCCTTTTTTGAAACTATCGAGCTGGCAAAAGAGGGACAAACGAAAAGAATATAAGCGTACCGTTAAATTCGCCTCGCACTTCCCGGGACCCGGGGATTTGGTATAATCCGGCTAAGGGTAAAGTTTGACAGCATCCAGTTCGCCATCGCAACAGCGGTTGAGGACGTTCAGAGGTAAAAGCGCACCCCCAATGCACCGTCAACGTCAAAGTCGGTTTCCGGGGCGAGGTTGAAGATAGGAGCTATCTCCAGGAAGAGCCCGACCGGAGAATTGTCAAACAGGTAATTGAGTCCTACCGGGATACGGGCGCCTATGACGGCATCATCATCCGCTAAAATGAGGCGCCCGCCAATGCCGTAATAAAACGGAAGTCTGCCGGATTCGATTTCACTGAAAAGATCATAGTTATGCCATAGATAGTCGGCGTGGATATTTACCGCATCGTACCGGCCTAGTGACCAGGCCAGTCCCACATCGAAAGCGTTATTGCCACCGGTCCACGATTTAAGGCTGAGTCCCGTAGGCTCTCCAACCATAAAACCGATGCCAACCCCATCGCCGGCTTGCTGGGCCTGGGTTATGGTTGCCAGTGATATACATAAAAAAGCGCTTAGGAATACCGATATCAGTATCTTTTTCATAGAAATATGGTTAATTATAATTGATTAGTAAGAATTTGTTGTATGTAGTTGTCATATTTTATGGCTCCCACGGCAAAAAGTTCCACATTGTGATGAGGAACTAAATAGATATATATAATGCTACCTTAAACGTAGGATGCAATTTACAGCATAATTAAATATAAAGAAATTATATGATGGCTGATACCTATTACCAACCCGAAGATTTGAAGAAATTTAAAGATGTCGCCGATTTTGGCCCCGAATTAGCCGAAAAGTTTTTTGAGTATTACGGCGCTGTGTTCGAAGAGGGGGCTCTGAGTGCACGGGAGAAAGCCCTGATTGCCCTGGCCGTATCTCATACGGTCCAGTGTCCCTATTGTATTGATGCCTATACGACCGAAAGCCTGGAGAAGGGAGCCAGTGAAGAACAGATGATGGAAGCGGTTCACGTGGCCTCCGCCATACGAGGCGGATCCTCGCTGGTGCATGGCGTGCAGATGATGAACAAAACGAAGGATCTGAGTATGTAATTCAGTGTGTCAGCGGGGAGTGAAAAGTAGTAAGTAGAAAGCAAAAAGTAGTAAGTTGTGGAACCCAGGTTAAATCCGAGCTTGAAGCTAAAGTTCAGGTTGAGGAATATTTAACCAAATAATTTTTGACAATGAAATCGAAAATAGAAACTCAAACGTTGGCAGTGTAGCTTTGCAAAGAGGGCCGTCTTTAGACGGAGAAGATCCCCCAATAACTGAAATTAATCCTTAACACGGAGGTTCGAAAACCGCAGCCTCTGACAATTGACAACCCCCTATGATCAAATCTCTGAAAACCCAGAGCCATAAACTTTCCGATCCGGCTTATCAACTGCAGGTGTTGAATAACTATTCGGAATCGTTGCGGGATCTGCCAAGATTTCGGGATAAATTAAAGGAAACCGACCTGTTTCCCCTTAAGCCGACCGGGATTGAGATCTTCCAAATGAACGTCGGATACATGTGCAATATGACCTGCAAGCATTGCCATGTGGATGCGGGTCCGGATCGCAGGGAAGTTATGAAGAAGGAGACGTTCAGGCAGTGCCTTGAAGCGCTAAGGGACTCAGAAGCCACGACCGTCGACCTGACAGGTGGGGCCCCGGAGATGAACCCTCATTTCAAATGGTTTGTGGAGGAAGCCTCGAAGCTGGGTAAAGAGATTACTGTGCGTTCCAATCTCACCATTCTGACGACAGCCCCGAAGTACCGGGCACTGCCTGAATTTTTTGCGAAGCACGGGGTGGAAGTAACCTGTTCCCTTCCGTTCTATAATAAATCGCGGACGGATCGTCAGCGGGGGGAAGGGACGTACGAAAAGTCCATAGAAGCGCTTCAGAAGCTTAACGGGATCGGGTACGGCCGGGAAGGGAGCGGGTTAGAGCTGAACCTGGTATATAATCCTGCGGGAGCTTTTTTACCCGGAGAGCAGGAGCCTATGGAACAAACGTTCAAACGCCAGCTGAGCCGCAAGCACGGTATCGTTTTTAATAAGTTATTTACGATCACAAATTTACCGATCAGCCGCTTTCTTAACTTTTTGCTGGAATCCGGCAACCTCGAAGACTATATGGACCGGCTGGTGACCGCTTACAATCCCGCCGCTGCCCAGGGCGTAATGTGCCGTAATACTATTTCGGTGGGTTGGGATGGCACCCTCTATGATTGTGATTTCAACCAGATGCTTGATATGCCGGTAGAGGAGGACGCTCCCCGGCATATCAGTGAGTGGAATGAGTTGAAGCTGAATAATCGAACGATAAGAATCAACCAGCACTGCTTTGGCTGCACTGCCGGTGCCGGCAGCAGCTGCGGCGGAGCGACGACGTGAACGGTATGGAAACAAGAATAACAGGAGATGTGAGGGATAGCTCCTGATTTCCTGTGGCCTTATTATCTATACGAGAGTATTTTGAAATCGCGAAAATGTAGAGATTGAACAAAAAAACGTTTTGCAAAGTACTCTTTTGGTAAGTCGCATTTAATGTTGAAAAGATAAGCAAACGAGATTTGTGGCAGACTCTGTAATGGGACCAACCCTTCTTATTTTTATTAAAAACCCGGAAAGGGGTAAAGTGAAGACACGCCTGGCAGAAACAGCAGGCGATGATACAGCGCTCGAGGTCTATCAAAAGCTGCTGCGGATAACCCAATCGGTGACCGATCAAATGAATATCCACCGGGAAGTATGGTACTCCCGCTTTATCGAGCAAAATGATATATGGTCCGGGGGACAGTACAAAAAGAAACGGCAGCGGGGCAAAGATTTGGGCGGGCGCATGAAGCTCGCTTTCCGGGAGGCTTTTGCCCGTGGTTCCGGCAGGGTGGTTATTATCGGGAGTGACTGCCCCGGGCTGCGTCCCCCTATACTGCGGCAGGCATTTCGGCTACTACGCGATCACAAAGTCGTTGTGGGTCCCGCCCGGGATGGCGGCTACTACCTCCTGGGGATGAAGGAATTTTACCCGGCACTTTTTGACCGGAAAAAGTGGAGCACATCAGCTGTATGCGAACAGACCATTCAACAGCTCGATGAGATGAAGGTTTCGTACCGGATATTACCCGAGCTTAATGATATTGATACCCAGCAGGATCTGGACCAATCCAAACATCTGTCAGTGTAATGAATATCAGCGTTATTATCCCCACGTACAACGAGGCGGAAATTATTGGGGAGACGATCGGGAAAGTACGCAGTCATGGCGGGGATGCCATAGTGGAAATAATTGTTGTGGATGGCGGGAGCGACGATGCGACAGTTCAGGAAGCCCGGAGAGCCGGTGCAACGACGATAAAATCGCCCCGAAAAGGCCGGGCGGCACAGATGAACACAGGCGCCGGGCATGCCCGGGGTAATCTGCTGTATTTTCTGCATGCCGACAGCCACCCGCCCCCCTGCTATGCTACTAACATCCTGCAGGCGGTCGATGCAGGGAGTGATGCCGGTTGTTTTCGCCTGTCCTTCGATGATCGTCACTGGCTGCTGAGGTTTTATGCCTGGTTTACCCGCTTTGATATTGACCTGTTTCGGTTCGGCGATCAAAGTCTTTTCATGACTCGCACAGCTTTTTCCGGGATCGGAGGTTTCCGGGAAGACCATAGGGTAATGGAAGACCAGGAGATTGTCCGCCGCGTCAAGCGTTCCTTTTCCTTTGAGGTTTTGGATGATGTCGTTACGACCTCCGCCCGGAAATATCGAGATGTGGGTATTATAAGGCTTCAACTGGTATTTGGGCTAATAGTATGCCTGTATTACCTGGGGATGGAACAGCAGAAGCTGGTATCAGTGTATCATCGATTCATACCGGGAGCGTGATATTGCAGCTCTTTTTTTCATGTCAGTGGCCGGCAATACTTAATGTTTTCGTAATGTTGTATTGGTTATATTTTCGTCTCAAGAGACCAAGACTCATGTATGCGATACAGATACATATTAACGCTAATCCAAACGAACATACCTATCGATTATGAAACGCTACTTACTACTATTAGCTATGTTATTTTTACCGGCCGTTATGTTCGCCCAGGGTACCACTTCCGGTTCCATAGAGGGAACGGTTGTTGATGACTCAGGCGAGGCACTGCCAGGAGCAAATATTGTGGCTATACATGAACCAACCGGAACAGAATATGGCACTTCAAGTCGTCCAAACGGTCGTTTTACGTTTAAAAGCGTTCGGGTGGGGGGACCTTATGTCATTCAGGTTACTTTTGTTGGTTTTAATCCTGTGAAGAAAGAAATTGCTAATGTTGAACTCGGAGAAACCGTTGAAGTAAACTTCGAACTTGAGGAAGGAGAGCTTACACTTGATGAGATATCCGTAGTTGCTGAAGCAGATCCCGTATTTAATGCAGATCGAACAGGAGCAGGCAGTCATGTTTCCCGCGAGCAAATCGATCGGACGCCAACACTTGATCGAAGTTTAAGTGATTTTACGCGTTTGAATCCCCAGGTAACCAGCGGGAATAGTTTTAGCGGGGCAAATGATCGCTACAATAATCTTCTGGTCGATGGAGCTACCCTTAATGATGTTTTTGGATTAGGTGAAGGTACGCCTGGAAGTCAGGCTGGTGTCAGTTCTCCCATCAGTATTGATGCCATTGAAGAATTTAATGTTGATATAGCGCCCTTTGATGTGACTAATAATGGGTTTACGGGTGGTCAAATTAACGCGATTACAAAGAGTGGTACCAATACGTTTACAGGTTCTGCTTACTATCAATTGCGCAATGAATCATTTGTGGGGAACTATCAAACGGATGACGGAACTACCTCCGGTGATTATCCCGAATTTAATGAAAACTACCTTGGACTCACATTGGGAGGCCCTGTTATAGAAGATAAACTCTTTTTCTTTGTAAGCGGAGAGTTCAGGCGCCAGTCAAGCCCTCTCACTACAGGTATTCAGGGCAGTGGAGCTGTAAACCAATTTCCCTATGAAGCGGATACGTTTGACAGAATCAGTTTTATAGCTGATTCGGCCTACAATTATAACACTGGAGGATATACAAGTCCGCTTTCTCAATCGCAGGATAATAACAAAGTTCTGGCAAAGTTGGATTGGAATATAAGTGAAGATCACAAACTGACGTTTCGCTATAATTTTGTAGATGCGATTGATGAAGAGGGGATTGGCAGAGGGCGTTCATCCTATAGTTACGCGAATCGCGCATACAATTTTAATAGTGTACAGAATTCCTTCGTCACAGAGCTGAACAGCAGTTTTGGAAATAATACCTCTAATATGTTCCGGGCTGTGTATACACGGATTCGTGATTCCAGAGATCTGGATTCCCCGGCTTTTCCAGAAGTGGAGGTAAGTTTATCTGACCCCAACAGCGATGATTTCGTAAGTATTTATATGGGTATTGACCGTTTTTCCCAGGCCAATCGGTTAAACCAGGATCTCATAGAAATTACGGATAACTTCACCTATATCACCGGTGACCATGAGTTTACTCTTGGTACCAGTAATCAGATTTTTACTTTTGACAACCTGTTTGTACAGGATGATTTTGGTTCCTATACTTTCTATAGTATTGAGGATTTTAGAAATGGGGATCCCCAGGAGTACAGGTACAGCTATCTGCTGCCCGGGGGAAGTCCAACCGCTAAGTTTACAGGTATTCAGCTGGGCTTGTATGCACAGGACAAATGGCAGGTTACCAATTACCTGAAATTAACGCTGGGCTTGCGTGCGGATATTCCCATTCTTCCCGATGAGCCTACTCACAATCCTCAGGTTGAACAATCATTTCCGGGATACTCCACATCACGCGTTGCAAGCGGAAATGTGCTTTGGTCTCCCCGGTTCGGATTTAACTGGGACCTTAGCCGGGGTGAGCGAACCACCCAGCTTCGAGGTGGTGTTGGTGTTTTTACCGGCAATCCGCCCTTTGTATGGATTTCCAACCAGTATAGCAATACGGGAGCTGACTATGGACGTATTGATCTGGGATTTTCTGATATGTTCGATACGGATATTGAGTTTTCTCCTGATCCCAATGAGCAGCCCCGGGCAGATTTGGCAACTACGGAGGTGAATTTGATTGAAGAGGACTTTAAGTACCCCCAATCACTGAAGTATAATCTTGCGGTCGATCAACAATTGCCTTTTGGTATTACAGGTACGGTGGAAGGTGTTTTTACGGACATGCTAAATGAAGTCGTGTTCCGAAATATCAATCTTGAGCAGGTTGACACTACCCCGTATGGGAGGCCTATTTATGGGGAAATCTTTCTAAATGAGGATTTCCAGAATGCTTCCGGTTCGCCCGAGCGTGTGGATGGGGAAAGTTTTACAAATGCTATTGTCTTGGATAATACGAATAAAGGGTATCAGTTTAGCCTTACGGGTGAACTCGAAAAGCAGTTTGATATCGGGTTTTCCGCCAGCCTGGCATATACTTATAACAGGGCTGAAACAATAAATAACGGTTCCTCCAGCCGGGCGATCTCTAATTGGCAGTACAATGAGAATTTCGATGTCAACAGCCCCGAGTTGGGAACGGCGGATTACGAGCGACGTCATCGCATATTGGGACAATTTTCCTACCAGTTCAGCTTTGCTGAGCGATTTGCTACAACTGTTTCTCTCATCTATGATGGTCGTTCCGGAGCACCTTTCAGCTGGATCTATTCCGGAGATGCAAACGCCGACAGCCGATTTGATAATGATCTGATTTATGTACCGGCCAGTGAAGACGAAGTAGTCATGTATACCGATAACTGGGATGAATTCAATCAGTGGATTGAGAATAATGAGTCTCTCAGTGATTACCGCGGGGGACCTGTTGAGCGGGGAACGGCCCGCGAGCCATGGTCTAATTTTATAGATCTTCGCATCAATCAGAATATTCAAACAGTTGGCAGCCAATCGATAGAGGTTACAGCCAGTCTGTTTAATGTGCTTAATTTTTTGAATAATGACTGGGGAATCCAGAAATCGGTAGATGGCTTCAATAATTACCAGGCTGTCACTATCCGCGGATATGAAGAGGGTAGTGGACGACCCATACTTTCTTTCAATCCTGAAAACGTATCTGAAGATGAACTTTATACGGTTAATGATTTTAGCTCACGCTGGAAAATGCAGTTAGGGATTAAATACAATTTCTAAGGGAATGGTATAACAGTCTTATTAAAAGGGCAGCCCGACCGGCTGTCCTTTTTCATTCAGGGAAAAATGCCGGTGCGAATGATGCATAAAGCGAAAACAACGACTTGTTATATCTTAGGCTTAGTCATGGTTGTGGGAATGGCAAGCTGTGCTCACCAGCAGGATGGGGAAAAGTCCCCGGACAAACTGCTCCTTATCTCCTTTGACGGGTTTCGATACGATTACCTGGATAAAGCGGAAACCCCGCATTTCGACAGCCTGGTGGCCGGGGGTGTCCGGGCAGAGGGACTCATTCCCGTTTTTCCCAGCAAGACGTTTCCCAATCACTATGCCATAGCAACGGGACTGTATCCGGAGAACTCCGGTTTTGTCGGCAATACGATGTACGATCCCGAATGGGAGGAGTGGTACCGCCTCCGCGACCGGGAAACGGTGGAGGATGGCAAGTGGTACGGGGGAGAACCGATCTGGAATACCCTTGAAAAACAGGGCATTCGAACCGGCACCATGTTCTGGGTGGGATCGGAAGCGAATATACAGGAGATGCATCCCACATACTGGAAGAAGTTTGACGACACCATGCCGTTTAAGGCGCGTGTGGATACGGTGGTGAAATGGCTGAGCGCACCAGATTCTCAAGCAGTGGATTTCGCTACGCTCTATTTTGAATACACCGATGCGATGGGACACCGCTACGGCATGGATTCGGATTCGCTGAAAGCGACTATTGAGGAATCGGACCGGATACTGGGATACCTGAAGAATCAGCTTTGCCGGCGGAATCTATGGGAGCAACTGAACCTGCTGGTGGTTTCCGACCACGGCATGGTCGACCTGTCGGCGGACAAGATCATTGAGCTGGACCGGATTGTTCCGATCGATGACGCCGAGCGTATAGTGTGGGGACCGTTGACAATGATACAGCCGAAGCAGGGAAAAAAAGAGGAGATGTACCGGGAATTAAAAAAGGAGGCAAAGCACTACCGTGTCTATAAAAAAGAGGAAATACCCGGGCAATATCATCTTAAAAATCACCGGCGCGTTCCGGAAATTGTTATGATAGCCGAACTGGGGTATACGATCCTGGATTCGGAATACAAACAGCAGTTCGTACAATCACTGCCCGGGGCCACCCACGGTTACGATCCGTCTGAAAAGGCCATGCAGTCGTTTTTTATCGCTCATGGTCCCGCCTTTAAAAAGGATACAACCGTGGAGGCTTTTCAAAGCATCCATCTCTATGAATTGATGAATTACCTGATGGGGACAACGCCGGCCGAAAATGACGGGTCGCTGGACAGCGTGCGGGTTTTGCTGAAATAGGTTATTTATGGCGGATGAGCTGACTATACTTTTTAGATGGCCCATTTTCCCGTCGGGGAAGACCCCGCCGCCGTCCGTTTCCGGGACCATTACAAAGTCCGCTATTCCCTGTGACAGGAGAAGCCGGTCGCCGAAAAATTATCAATATAAAACGTTGCATCTATCCGCAGAAGCCGGGATATTTAGTCCAACTCAAAACAGCAAAAAGAACACCCCAGTCTGATGGCATATGTTGTAACCGAACCATGTATCAACTGCAAGTACACCAATTGTGCTGCAGTCTGTCCGGTTGATGCATTTATGGAAGGCCCCAACTTTTTGACGATAGACCCGCTGGCCTGTATCGATTGCGATGCATGTGTGGCCGAGTGCCCGGTCGAGGCTATTTACCCCGATGATGAAGTTCCCATGGAGTGGGAACACTACATCGAGCTTAACGATCGCCTGGCTGAAAAATGGCAGGGCAGAATTATTAATCAAACCAAAGAGGAGTTGCCCGAAGCCGATAAATGGGCGGAAGTGGACGACAAGTTTGAATACCTGCAGGAGGACTGGGATGAGTAGTTGTTGTCAGTTAGCGGTTATTTGTTATTGGGGAAGGGAAAACTTCCTGTTTTGATTAGAGAGCTTTAAATAATTACCGGTAACAAGTCAAAACCGATCGTTCAAGATATGGACCGTTCTGATGTCCCTGCCCGGCATAAATTGCCGCTGAGAGATGAATTGCTGGATCTCTCTTCTCCCAGGATAATGGGTGTGCTGAATGTCACGCCCGATTCCTTTTCCGACGGGGGGACGTTCAATGAAGCTGACGTGGCACTTGACCGCATAGCGGAAATGATTTCCGAGGGTGCGGATATCATCGATATCGGGGGGGAATCCACGCGCCCGGGTGCGGACCCGGTTTCAGAAAGGGACGAGCTTGATCGCGTTATTCCGGTTATGGAACAAGCTATTCCGGCACATGCCGGGACTTTCTTTTCCATAGATACCACTAAGCCAAGGGTTGCAGAAGAGGCGCTAAAACGGGGGGCTCACCTGGTGAATGATGTCAGTGGACTCAAAGAACTACGCCTGGTGGATTTGTGTGTGGAATATAACGCAGGCTACATCCTTATGCATACCCAGGGGGATCCCCAAACCATGCAGCAGAATCCCGAGTATGATGAGGTAGTAAACGATCTGTTTCTGTTTTTTAAGGAAAAAATAGCCACCGCCAATGAAAGGGGATTACAAAATATTATCATTGATCCGGGCATCGGCTTTGGAAAAACACTGCGGCACAATATAGATATCCTCTCAGGATTGGAATCCTTCAGAGCCTTTGAACATCCCCTAATGATCGGGGCTTCCCGCAAAAGTATGATCGGTGAAATATTGGACGGACGTCCTGTTGATGATCGGCTGACCGGAACGGTCGTTACGCATTATCACGCGCTGATGAATGGAGCTGATCTCATTCGCGTACATGATGTCAAAGAAGCATACGATTCGGTTCTGGTGTATAAGGCTCTGACATCCGGTTAGGAGTTTCAAGGACTTAACGGAATTTGGAGCAAGTCGTTCTGATTCTCCTCACGAGCCCCAAAATTTCTACAGGTGTTTGGGGCTTAGGGCAAGGTGCGGAATTGAGAATTAAGAATTAGGGCTTGGAGTCCCGGGGCCTGGGCCCTGATATGAGCTCCGGGGGACCGTGGAGCGTGAACAAACCTGATAAATAAATATGAAGGATGATATGGGGGGACGATTTCGTTATCGCGGACGCCTCCGAATACTCATCCGGAGAATGAGCCGAGCAGGATTTGTCTCTCCCATGAAACCGTTATGGGTTTATATAGCCACCCGGAAACAGGCAGGAATAATTAGGGAGCGGGTACAAAGTTTCTTAAAATTATAGTTATATTTATTAAGGGTCTTATGAAGCAAACGACTTAGAGAGGGTCTTCTCTGAGCCTTTGCAGCAAGACGTTATATAAGTTTTTATTTCGATGATTAA
>NZ_FQUS01000001.1 GCF_900129315.1 Fodinibius roseus | reverse complement strand
ATTGAATGTTTTTATGAACTAAAATTTAGAATGAACCGAAAAATAACAGAATCCCATTAAAAACGCACTGAATCAGGGGGTTTTGCAAAGCCTTCTATTAGAAGGCTGAACAAAAAAACGCAGCATGTATACAAAAATATATCTTGGTATATTGTATGTGCACTAATACAGGAATCAGCCGGAAGAAACGGTATGCAAAGCCCCGGTATGGTCGTTTACGTATGATTGGCTCTTTAGTCTGTTTCGCTTATTTTACGCTTGGTATCGAACGATCAGTAATTTTACTTCGTTACTTTTTTTGATTTACCTCCTTTTATTAATAAACTCACCCATCACTTTTTCTAACCTGTGCGACAAACCATTTTCTCTGTTGACATGACTGTGAATGTACTCTTACCCCGTAATACCGGCAAAACTCCATATCAAAGCGCTCTGGGGATCCCATATATTATCATTTTCTTTTTGGGCCTGACCTTTATCAGTTCTTCGCTTCAGGCACAGCAAACCGGTGACAGCTTGCGGGTGGACCTCGATCCCATTGAGATTACGGCTATTCGCTCGGCAATCAGTACCGCGGATGCCCCGCTGTCACTGAGTATCCACAACCGGGATCTGCAAACGGTCAATCATTCCTCTTCGCTGTCGCTAAAAAGTATCGGCGATGATCTGCCGGGACTCTGGATCGGCGACCGCCAAAATTATGCGCTGGGAGAACGAATGACGATCAGAGGTCTGGGATGGCGGGCAGAATTCGGCGTCAGGGGAATGCAGGTTGTTCTCAATGATATGCCTCTGACAATTGCAGACGGGCAGTCGATGACCAATATCATCGACCCCGCTTTTGTGCGACGTGCGGAACTGATACGGGGTCCTGCGGCCACCTATTGGGGCAATAGCAGCGGTGGAGTGCTCTACTTGTCAACAACCCCGGAGTATAACAACGGTACGCAGGGACGCTTTCGCAGCATGGCCGGTTCTTACGGCACTTTTAAACAGGAAGGGGAATTCTCCACCTCCTCTGAAAACCACCAGTTATCGGCTTATACCAGCTATCTCAGCTCAGACGGTTTTCGGGATTACAGCGCGGTGGATATCCTGCGCTCGGGCTTCACGGGGTCGGTTAAACTGACCTCAAGGAGTGAACTGAAATACCAGGCTGCATCTGTTTTTATGCCCAAAGCTCACCACCCCAGCAGCCTGGGAGCAGAGGACGCAAGAGAAAATCCCACCATGGCCGTGCCTTTTTTTGAAAACGCTGAATCCGGAAAAGAAATAACACAGGGACAAGGGGGATTGAGCTATATCCTGGATACATCGATCGGGATCCTCAATGTTACAGGATATGGTATCTACCGCGACCTCCATAACCCCCTGCCCTTCGGCATTATTACGGTGGACCGTAAAGTGGGGGGACTGCGGGCTACCATGGATCATGCGGTGGACCAGTTTGCGTTTCAGTGGGGCGGTGAAATAAAGCTCCAGAACGACGACCGTGTTGAATATGATCATGCCGGTGGAGGAGAACGTGGTGATATTACCGTAGACCAGGTGGAAGAGGTAACAAACCAGGCCTTTTTTATGAATGGGAACTATAGCCTGGGCAACCTCAATATCCTGGGAGGCATTCGTTACGACAGGATGCGCTTTTCCACGGATGCACCCGCACCCGACCAGTCGGGCGACCGCACCTTTGATTCCCTTAGTCCCAGCATCGGCTTGAGTTTTCAACCCTATTCCTATACCCTCTATACCAATCTAAGCACCTCCTTCCAGGCCCCCACCACCACGGAACTGGTCAATCGCCCGGGGGGCGGCAATGGATTCAATCCCGATCTGAAGCCGGAACGAACGGTGGGACTTGAAGCCGGGATCCGCAGTAGCGAACTATCTGAGTTCCAATACGATTTAGCAGCCTATCACCTGTGGATCTATGACCTGCTGTTCCCCTACCAGCTGGAAAATGACGGGCCCACGTTCTATCGCAACCAGGGTGAGACAGCCCATATGGGTGTAGAGGGACATATCGGTTACGAGTTCGGGAGAGACTGGAAGCTAACGGCTACGGCCAACATAATGGCGGCTGAGTTTAAACAGGCCCAGACGCTGGACAGCCTGTCATTAGATGGAAATACGATCCCCGGTATCCCTAAAAACCGGCTTAATACGACCCTATACTGGTCCCCAAATCACTTTTTAGGCTCACTTTCCTATGAATATGCCAGCAGCTACCCGGTCAATAACCTCAATACGGAAGAGAACGATGCTTATCATGTGCTGGATTTGAAACTGAGTTACCAGCTCTCTTTTAAGCAGACGGGCGTCATGCTCCAGCCTTTTATCAATGTTAACAACCTGCTGGACGAGCGTTATAACGGTACGGTAGCCATAAATAACCCGGGGGGACGTTATTACGAACCCGCCCCCGGACGAAACTGGCAGGCGGGCGTATCGGTGAATTTTTAAGAAGGCAACCGCAGCAGCCGGCAGTGATATTCCTGGAAGTGTTCCCGCCTATGCCGGAGTATGCTTCATAGCGTGCTTCAGTGGTTTTTTACTAAGCAGGGATTGCCATGATGCATTTTCAGGCGAAGCAATCAATTATTCACCCCTTCAGCCGTCATCTCCAGCCGGTAAATGGCCGAGGGGGTGGTGATATAGAGCGTCCGGTTTTCAGGACCGCCCCATCCCATATTTGTTGCCCGGTCGGGCAGCTCAATTTTTTCCAGCTGCTGTCCCTCAGGAGAAAAGACAAAAAGTCCGCCGGGACCCGTGCTATAGAGTCGTCCCTGCCTGTCAACGACCATGCCATCGGCTGCACCGCTGTCGATCGAAGCGCCTACGCTGGCAAAGGATTCCGGGTTTTCAAAGGTCCCGTCCGATGCGACTTCGAATACCATGATATCCCCTGATCTCGTATCATTTACATAGATTTTTGATTCATCCTCATTCAACACGATCCCGTTAGGTGTTTCAAACCCATCGAACAGCAGTTGCGGAGATCCCTCCTCATCAAGCATGTAAACGCCGCTGAACATGAGTTCCTTTTCTTCTTCATCCACTCCAAAGGGCGGGTCCGTAAAATAGATCGTCCCATCTGACGCTATGGTTAGGTCATTCGGACTGTTTAATCGCTTGCCTTTAAAACTCTCGGCCAGAACAACCATTTGGTGCTCACCATTAAGAGCAGAAATCTTTCCCTCATGCTGTGCCAAGACGAGTCTGCCCTCCGAATCCATCGCTATGCCATTGGAATTGCCTGATGGTTTAATAAAAATGTCCGATTTCGCAGATCCGGGCGTCCATTTATAAATAGTATTAGCAGGAATATCACTAAAAAGAAGATAGCCGTCGGCATGCCAGTAGGGCCCCTCCGTAAACTTAAATCCGTCAGTAACCTTCTCGGCCTTCCCGGACGTAAGTGAATTTTCCTGTGCAGATACCGTTGACACGAGCAGAAACACTGCAATTAATAACGTAAAGCATTTAAAAATATTCATCATATCCCTGTCCTCACTTATTTAAATTATCATTTGAGAAGCGTTTGTAAAACCGTTCTTTTGGCCAATCCCTGCCTTTTCACACATTTAAAACTTCACATATGCTCTTTATATGCTGGAGTTTTACATGAGCTTAGGTTTCGGTATTGAACAAAACCCCTGCTTTTCAAAGCCCTTATTGGAGTAACTATTTTAAGAAACCTTTGTGTTATAATAAAATTTATGTGGAATGAAATATATCTATAACTTATTATAATGAGTTACAAATAAATTTAATGTCAAAATTTGATAATATGAGACTTCTAAAAATTGGGATTGTAGTATTGCTGGGCATGACATTGACTGGCTGTGGCGGAGAGACCTCCACTTCTTCATCACAGACGCTGAACTTTTCGGAGGATAACGGGGGCATAACCCTTCCCGATAATTTTCAAGCCGTTGTGGTGGCCGACAGCGTTGGCCAGGCACGGCACGTCACCGTAGCTGAAAACGGGGACATTTATATCGCTCTTGAAGAGGAGAAGAACGGAGGCAGTATTGCTGCATTGAGAGATGAGGACGGTGACGGCACGGCAGACCAGGTCGAATATTTTGGTTCCTATGCGGGCACCGGTATTCAATTGCATGATGGGTACCTGTATTCCTCATCCGACACATCCGTGGTCCGCTATACGATGGAAGAGAATCAGCTGGTCCCCCGGGGAGAAGCTGAAATTGTAGTCGAAGGATTTCCCGATCAGGACTCACATGCGGCAAAGTCATTCACCTTTGACGGATCCGGAAATCTATACGTTAATGTCGGCGGTCCTTCCAATGCCTGTCAGGAAGAAGGACGGACACCGGAGTCACCAGGCATGGACCCCTGTCCACAGCTGGAGAACCATGGGGGCGTGTGGCAATTTGATGCGAATACGACGGGACAATCGTTCGAGGAAGACGGGGAGCGGTACACTACCGGAATTCGGAACTCCGTGGCACTGGACTGGAACGAGAATGCCGGCAAGCTGTATATTGTTCAGCATGGCCGGGATCAGCTGAATACGCTGTGGCCTGACTATTATACGGTGGAAGACAATGCCGAGCTGCCGGCGGAAGAGATGTTTGCCGTCGACGAGGGCGATAACTTTGGCTGGCCGTATACGTATTATGACGGGCTGACCGGACAAAAGATGATTGCTCCCGAGTATGGAGGTGACGGGGAAACGGCTTATGAAGGGGATGAATACGAAGATCCCATTATTACGTTTCCTGCTCACTGGGCCCCCAACGACCTTATTTTCTACAGCGGAACCCAGTATCCGGATCACTATTCCAGTGGGGCTTTTATTGCTTTCCATGGCAGCTGGAACCGGGCTCCGGAGCCTCAGCAAGGCTATAATGTGACTTTTGTCCCGTTTGACGGCGCAGAGGTAGATGGCGAGTATGAAGTTTTTGCTGACGGTTTTGCGGGACAGGATTCTCTTTCTTCCCCCGGAAATGCTGAAGCTCGTCCCACGGGACTTGCGTCCGGTGCGGATGGCTCACTGTACGTTACGGATTCACAAAAGGGTAAAGTCTGGCGCATTGTCTATACCGGAGATGAAGAATAAGGAATTATTATGAAGTTATTAGCCAGGTGGTCTGTTTCCCCGACCTTCCGGGTCGAAAATTACAACTAACGTTTTCGGCGTATCGTTAAATTATTATCCCGGTGGCTTTGCCCCGGGGTAATAATACTAAAGCCGTCCAAAAAAAGAATTAAGGGCAAGGTATTGTATGGCATCAGGATCAAAAAAAGTTATTTATGCTGCGCTCATCGCTAACGGTATCATCGCCGTTGTAAAATTTATTGCTGCTGCCGTTACCGGTAGCTCGGCCATGTTTTCGGAGGGCATTCATACCACGGTTGATACCAGCAATCAGCTTCTGTTGCTGCTGGGCTTAAAACGGGCTAAAAAACCGGCCGACCGGGTCCACCCTTTCGGCTATGGGAAAGAGATCTATTTTTGGAGCTTCATT
Source organism: Fodinibius roseus (assembly GCF_900129315.1). GTDB lineage: Bacteria > Bacteroidota > Rhodothermia > Balneolales > Balneolaceae > Fodinibius > Fodinibius roseus. The sequence continues at coordinate 487,724 of NZ_FQUS01000001.1, read as the reverse complement.
GTAGCGATTATGGTGTTTGCCGTCGGGGCAGGCATTTCTATATACGAAGGTATCCACAGCGTGATGGATCCGCATCCCATAGAAAATGCGATCGTGAGCTACGGTGTGTTGGGCGCTGCTATGGTGATAACCGGAATTGCCTGGTATTTTGCGTGGAAAGAATTTAAGAAGATAAAGGGGGAGCGCGGCTATTTTGAGGCGGTGCAAAAGGAAAAGAATCCAACCACTTTCGTGGTGTTATTTGAAGACTCAGCTGCACTGTTGGGTCTTTTCGTGGCCATAACGGGAATCGGACTCAGCCAGTGGACCGGCATGCCGGTTTTTGATGGCATTGCCTCTATTGTCATCGGTCTGATACTGGGCACCACCGCTACCTGGCTGGCCTACGAAACAAAGGGATTGCTGATCGGAGAAAGTGCTGACCCGCGTATCCTGGAGGAAGTTGAAGAAATACTCTCCTCTTTTCAGGGAATAAAATCAGTACATGAAACCCTGACGCTACATATGGGACCAAATTTTATCCTGCTTAATATCAGCGTTGATTTCAGGGATAATATGTCCTCGCAGGATGTTGAAGATACCACAGCCGCACTGACGCAAAAAATAAAGGACCAGTTCCCGCTCATTAAACGGGTCTTTGTAGAATCGGAAAAAGCAAAACATATCTGAGTGTAGCAATGAAGAGCCTGTACCATGTAAAAGTTTTATTTGTCCTGCTGGGCTTGTCCTTCCTTGCGTCCGCAGTCCGTGCACAACCTGAATCGGCTACCGACAGCACAGATCAACAAACATATGAAAACAAAACACAACGCCAGCTAAGATCACAATCCCTGGCTAACCCCAATGAGTTTTCTGTATGGATGGGATTTGCTCTGGACTCATACCGGTTGTGGGGTAAAACGCAAGATGCACATATCCGATCCTTTGGTTTGCGGTACAACAGGAAGCTTGTTCGCGCTTATGACTCCGTGTTAGAATATAATTTACGGGTAAACCTTTATTCCAACTATTCCTATCAGGGATTTGAACCCTATACCTACAAAAATTCACTCTCGGGATTCGGTATCTCTCCCGTGGGTTTACAGCTTAACTTTCTTTCCACCGGTACCTTTCAGCCTTTCGTCAATATTTCGACCGGACTCATGTACATGGACAAACCGTTTCCCGACAACCGCGGGAAAAAGCTGAATTTTACATTTGATGCCGGAGGAGGTGTTGAAATGATGATCTTCCCTTCCGTCTCGCTCTCGCTGGGCGTCAGGTATCATCACCTGTCCAACGGAGAACGGGGGCAGGTCAATCCCGGCATAGATTCCAATTTTTACTATACTTCCATCACGTTCTTTTAGGTTGTTTAGCTGCCTGCATATCCCTTCCGTTTGGTTCCACGATTACATCCGTTGTCCCTGGTCCCGGGCTGTATGTACCTTAACTGGAGGCTTTGAAGCAGCGTTGAGTTCTCATTCTGAGTCTTTCGAAGAATTTCTAAAGAACAACTACGGCTTTTAGAGTGAAATCCTTCAGCTGCGTTCAGGATGACAGTCGGGTTTTGCAAAGTCTCCCAATACATTATGACCCGTCCGAAAGAACACTGTGCCCGGTTGGTTCTCTTTGTCAGCGTTATGAAATATTCTGCCGTACCGGATTCCCATTATGGCATTTGTAAAGAAATATCGAATAGAATTATTATTGAATCAGGATTGTTTACCTTCAGGAACCGGTAATTTTTTCTTGCTCGCAAGAGTGGTTACCCCGGATTATTCACGCATGAATACGAAATTTACCCGTGGCCGGCTCTGAAACTGTACCAGGTGCAATTAATGTATATGTTATACGTTTTTAAATCTTGGCTCGGTTTCGTCTTGTCAACAACTAAATTTCTCAGTGAGTAATCCGAATAGGGGCGTTTAACAAAAACCAACCGATGATGAAAACACTAATACCGACACTTGTTCTTGCCATCCTTGCCGTAAGTTGTTTAAATGGCAACAAAAGCCAAGAGAATACCGGCCGTCATATATCTCTGGCAGGGGGACAAACATTAGAAGCAGAACACGCTGATACCATGAAAGAAAAAGAAGATGAATATGAAGTGGTAAAAACAGAAGCGGAATGGAAAAAGATTCTCACCTCCGGGGAATATCGTATACTACGCAAGCGCGGCACCGAACTTCCGTTTATCAATGAGTATTATGACAACAAAGAGGAAGGGGTCTATTATTGCGGGGCCTGCGGACAACCGGTTTTCACCTCCGAAACCAAATATGAATCGGGTACCGGGTGGCCCAGCTTCTGGGAACCGATTAAACCGTCAGTAGTTGGTGAAAAAGAAGATAACAGCCTGTTTATGACCCGCACCGAAACCGTATGTGCCCGCTGTGGATCGCACCTGGGACACGTATTCGAAGATGGTCCCGATCCAACGGGACTCAGATATTGTTTGAACTCACAAGCGCTTGACTTTGAGGCAATGGACCTTTCCTCGGTAGATGCAGAGCAGCTTCCCGTTAAACAGGAGGATTAACAGCTGGCAGCCTACGGCGGTTTAAATTCTTATCCCTGTGCACGGGATCACTTACATGCCTGCACTCCCGACTACCCGGGATGGGAGATCCACGACAGGCCGTTTAAAATATCCCCATTGTCTTACCGTTCATAACCTCAGTCAGCTGCGCATTGGCAATCCATTGAAAATAGCTGTATCATTTTGATTATATCTTACCTATGGCTATTATTGCCTGCTGAATTGAGGTATTAACTTTTTAATGAAAAACAGGTGCGAATGTTTTCGAATCACAGAGCAACAAATAGGACCTTAGCCCTATTTGCCTTTCTTGCTTCTCTGATCCTTTACGTCTTAACCATGGCCCCTACGGCCAGCTTCTGGGATGCCGGAGAATTTATAGCTGTTGCTCACGAACTCCAGGTTAACCATCCTCCCGGGGCGCCGTTCTACTCCCTGTTGGGGCGCCTGTTTTCAATGTTCATGCCCGCAGGATACGTAGCGGCAAGCATTAACTTCATCAGTGTGCTCAGTTCCGCTTTGACAGTAATGCTGCTCTACCTGGTGATTGTACGGCTGGTGCGCGAATGGAAAGGAGCGCCCGACAAGATGGCGGATATCGAAAAAATCGGCATGTACGGGGGTGCGCTTCTCGGAGCCTTTACCTTTGCGGTTACCGACACCTTCTGGTTTAATGCCGTAGAAGCTGAAGTCTACGCCGTATCCATGTTCTTTACGGCCATGGTAGTCTGGCTGGCTCTGGTCTGGGCCGAAAATCATGATGAGCCCTATAACGAACGCTGGCTCATTCTCATCGCTTACCTGTTTGGGCTGGCCCTGGGCGTACACCTGTTAAACCTGCTGGCTCTCTTTTTTGTCGCCCTGATTATCTATTTCAAGAAAAAAGAGTTCGGGCTGTCTTCGTTTACACTTTCAGCTGCGATCGCTTCGGCCGCCTTTTTGGTAATCTATCCCTTTACCGTGCAGTCGCTGCCTTCCATCATGGAGGGCGTTACACACGCCAGTTACGGCTTAATAGGACCTATTTTCTTTATGATTTTGGTGGTACTGCTTCTTGGGGGCGGTATTTACTACACGCACAAACATAATCATCGTATGGCTAATATTGCGCTTTTGAGCTATGCCATGATTATCATCGGCTACTCCTCCTATGCGCTCATCTTTATCCGTTCTGCGGCCGATCCTCCCATCGACGAAAATGATCCGGAAACAGTGGAAGCCTTTATCAGCTATCTCGAACGCGAGCAATACGGCAATACACCGCTTCTGACCGGCAATACCTTTGACAATGAGCAGGGTACGATTAATCGCGATCAGGCGGTCTTTTTTCCACGCCGTTATTCTACCAACCCGCAACACATGCGTCAGTACGCACAATATTCCAGTGATCTGGATTTCTTCCTGAGCTACCAGCTGGATCACATGTATATCCGCTATTTTGCCTGGAATTTTATCGGACGCGATGCGGATATCCAGGATGCCGGATGGCAAAGCGGGTTCACAGAGACGGAACATGAGGACAATCCCGCTCATAACAGTTATTTTTATATTCCCTTCCTGCTGGGGCTTTTCGGGATGATCTTTCATTTTCAACTAGACTGGAAGCGGGCACTTTCGGTACTGGTCCTGTTTTTAATGACCGGACTCGCTGTTATTGTCTTTCTCAATCAAACCCCCATGGAGCCTCGCGAGCGGGACTATGCCTATGTGGGATCCTTTTTTGCGTTTTCCATATGGATTGGTATGGGCGGGATAGGCCTGATTGAATTAGTTAAAGAATACCTGAGGTCCAGCAAGCTGGCTGCGTACGGGATTTTCGGCCTGCTGTTCTGTGCTTCTCCCCTGTTGATGGGCGTGCAAAATTTTAATGATCACGACCGCAGTGAGCGCTATGTAGCACCTGACTACGCCTATAACCTGCTGCAGTCGACGGCCCCCAACTCCATCCTCTTTACCAACGGCGATAACGATACCTTCCCGCTGTGGTACCTGCAGGAAGTGGAAGGCGTTCGCACGGACGTGCGCATCGTAAACCTGAGCTTGCTGAATACCGACTGGTATATTAAACAGCTGCGGGACCAGTGGTCTCATGAGTCCCCCCCGCTCCCCATCTCGCTTACCGATGAGGAGATCGAACAGATGACCAGCAGTCTTTCCATGCACCAGCCGGATACGATCTCCATCCCGGTGGATAAAGAGCTGTTGAGACAGGCGTTTTCCGGGGCCGGTAGATATAAAGAAACCATTGGTGTTACCCCGGATACCTCCCTGGAAATCTACAGCAAAGGGATTGACTTCGGTATCCCGGTGGACTCGTTGGACGACGAGGTATACTGGTATTACGAGGGGCGTTCGGCGGGACAGGGCCCGCAGGGCAACACCCGGTATTATACCCAGGTGCAGGATGAGGTAATATTAAACATCCTCCGAAATAACAAGTGGCTGCGTCCCGTGTACTTTGCCAATACGGTATCATCACAAAGCCAGCTAAACCTGCAGCCTTACTTCCGGTTCGAAGGCAAAGCCTTCCGCATTGTCCCCCAGCGGCACGATGATGCAGGCTACGGCTGGATTGACCCATCCATCCATGCCGAACGGCTCGAAAACTTCAGATTCAGGGAATGGAATAATCCCAATGCCTATTTTGACGAAAATATCAGACGTATGCTTGGAAATTATCGCTTCAGCATTACGGAACTCGCTTCCAAATATAAGGAAATCGGGAAGCCCGACAGCGCCCGCTACTGGCTGAACTGGGGAGAAGAACGTATTCCCTTTAATGTAACCGGCAATAATGTCAATTCTATCACCCTCTATGCCTACAGTTATGCCAGTGTAGGTGATGACAGCAGTGCTGTTGATCTGGCCCGGAAGGCGGAGAAGACCCTTATGACGGATCTGAGAGAAAATATGAGCAAGTTTGATGAAATTCAGCGACAGCTGTCAACCGCTGAAGCCGAATTGGAAACGGCCCGCCAAAATGCCGACATAGGTAAACGACAAGAGCTGGAAAGACGGATGCAGCAAATATCTTCACAGCGGCAAAGAGTTACCCAGGAAGTCTCTTTTGCCATCAGTCACCTTACCATCGTGCAGCGTATTTATTTTATGGCCGGACTGGATAACCGGGCGACCGAACTTGCAGAACGGGTGGACTCCATAACCACCGCTCGTATTTCACTTCCCTCTACCCGTGAAGAAAACAAGCAACAGTTCGATCAGTTTCAGCTCGATTAACCTGCATCACCCACAAATGTCTCGGCCACTACTTAAATTTCTTATTCTAAATTGCACGTTGTATATTTCACGTAGTTGTAGTTATAATCGTCAGCGTATGAGATCCTGATTCAATGGTTCACGAGTTTACCAAAGAAAATATTGATGCTATTGCCGAAATTCTTCAAACCGAGGCAAAACCGCTGGGTAATGATGTGTTCCGGCTGGAAGTTAAAAATGAGGAAGAGAGCCGCAGGCTGGCTCTTGAAATTCACCTGGGAATGGAGGTTAACGGTGAAAAGCTGAATATGGTTTCGGTCTATGCCCAGAATACCTTCCTTCAGCTGCATAACTGTACCGCTTTCATTGCCAGCGACATGCTGAAACAGGTTACTTTTTTTGGCCGCCAGCAGGACCGTATCTCAGGTCTGATTATTGAACAGGGAGCCGGGTGCAGCTTATACGCCAATGTGGAGGAAACCATTTTGAATAGTGACTTTACCCAACTGCCCGAAGATCTGATGATGTGTGCAATTGCACTCTCACTTACCGAATCCATCGATCCCGATACTTTTTCATTTGATGAAGACTGAGTAGATGGCTGAATCGGAGGCCAACATTGAGCTCTTCAACCAAACGGATCAGTCCCTTCCGCTCTCCCCGTCCGCTTGTCACGTCATTCTTTCTGCCATTATGCGCCATGAAAACTGCTCCTTTGACTTTGTGGAGGTGGTATATGTGGATGAAGAGGAAATTGTCCGTGTCAACAGGGAGTATCTCGAAAGAGCGTATGTCACTGACATTATTTCTTTTCGCTATGATGAAGAATCAGGTGAGAAGGAAGGTATTCAGGGTACGCTGTTTTGTTGCGCGCCCCGTATCAGCGAACAGGCGGAGGAATTTGATGAACCGGAAAAAAAAGAGTTTCAACGTATTCTTATCCACGGACTCCTGCACCTGGTGGGGTACGACGACCAGTCAGAAGAGGAAAAACAAAAAATGAGATCCAGGGAAAACTTTTATCTTGAACATATAGTATAATCATTCGAAGCCTATTAGCAGATACTTGCATGTGCTAACATCATCTGTAGCTTCCGGTTATTTGCGGATTAACATATTTGCTTAAAAAGTGATAGCGCAAATTACCTGTAAGGGGCTGGCTCCCAAAACTGTTAACCAAGAACTGATAACCATTTCCCACAGATGCCCCATGCGGTACTCGTAATTACCGCCGAAAACAGATTAAACCAACGGTTCCATGAGCGAACAGTCATTTGAAGATAATAGTGATACCAACCGTGCACTGCAGGTAGCCAAGGAAAAGACCCGGGAAAAAGCGCGGATATTATGGCAGATGCTGGTAAAATACAGCAAATTCGATCAGCTTTCGGCCTCTTCAGAACCGGACATAAAAGCCCCGCCCCGGCAGCAACGCCATAGCTCTACCGTTTTAACCCTGCTTTCCCTGTTTCCCTGGGTGCTCCTGCTTACTTTTTTCAGCTCTTTTTTTTGGGATTTCAACGGACTCGCCGTAGCACCCTACGGTTATACGCTGCCGTTCGAAGGCTTGCTGCGGATTATCAGCGTAAGCGGATTGATCGGCTTCTTTACCAACTGGCTTGCCATTACCATGCTCTTCAAGCCGGCTCAAAAACGTCCTATTCTTGGACACGGACTCATTCCCGCCCAAAAAAACCGCATTGCTTACCGGCTTGCGCAAGCCGTCTCCGAAGATCTTATTAATCCTGAAATCATTAAACAAAAAATCAGCGAATCGGGTATTATAAGCCGTTATCGTGAACAATCTACTCGTTATATTAAGAGCATTATTGATGATCCGGTCTTCCGGGAAGATCTGAAAGGATGGGTGGTCAGCTATATCGATGAAATGATTGCAAATCCGGAAATTCGGGGAGCCATCGCCCAGCGTATCCTGCGTCAGATTGAAGAAGCGGTCCAGGATAAATCTTTTGAAAAAGTAGCCCTCAAGACCTATTCATTCGTGAAGGGCCAACAGATGCAGCATATTATTGAAGAAGCGCTGGTACAAATCCCTGTCTCGGTAGAAAGCGGGCTTGATAAGCTGGACAGCCTGCTCGACCGGCTCCCTGAGACCATTGACGATAACAGTGAGTCTATAGAGGATATTGTTACTACGCTCCTCTATAAGCTTGTGAATCAACTTAACGTACATAAGTTGGTAGAAGAAAACCTGCGCAGCTACGATGAGCAGCACATATCAAATATAATCCGAAATGCCACGAATGAGCAACTGCGCTACATCCAGTATCTGGGGGCGGTATTGGGATGCATTGGCGGTTTCATCATCTGGGAACCGCTGTTAAGTATTTCTGTGCTGGGTACTATCTTTCTGGTTATTTTGGCATTGGATCAATTATTATTCCAGCAAAGTCAATGGCATTAAATCCCGCTTATCCCGTAACAACATATCCGAATATCCGGAAATAAACTTATGTATGAGACTGACTTCTGTGCTGGAAAAGCTGGAAGACCGGACGCTGTATGAAAATATCGTTTATTTTCAGGGCTGTGTGCCTTAAACACTTGAAAGAAACAAAATCTTCTCGGTAAAAATGTATTTTATTTCAGTCTTCTATGGTTTAAAGAGGGAATGGACCGGCGGACCTCTCTGATGCGAGCCGGATCAATCGTTGCGCAAACAATCCCCGGTTCACTTCCGGCATCGGCGATGACCTCTCCCCACGGATCCACGATCATGGCATGTCCCCATGTCTCCCTGTTACTGCCATGTAGCCCCGTCTGCGCGGGTGCGAATACATACGACGTATTTTCGATGGCCCGGGCTCTGAGCAAGGGGCTCCAGTGATCTCTTCCCGTCGTATAGGTAAAAGCGGAGGGAATGGATAAAATTTCAGCCCCACGATCGACCAGTGCCCGGTAATATTCCGGGAACCGCAGGTCATAACAGACCGACAGTCCCCATCCCCCAATGGTATCATCGGCATAAACGGCCGGCTCGGCTTTCCCGGCTTCTACATAGGCGGATTCATTGTACGTTTCATCCCGTTCCAGCGACACATCAAAAAGGTGTATTTTGTCATAATGGATTAACTCTTTTCCATCCGGGTCATACAGCGTTGAACGATTATATACCTTGTTAACTGAAGCGGGTACCGGATAACTCCCACCCATCAGATAAATTGAAAATTCTCTGGCCGTTTCCGATAAAAAAACGGATGTTTCCTCTGCAATGGTGTCCCCGTGCTCTATCCGCATGGAAAGCCCCCCTAAAAAAGCAAAATTTTCCGGCAGTCCCACTATCCTTGCACCCTGGTCCACGGCTGCTTTAATATAGATATAGGCCTGATCCAGATTCTGATCCAATCGGGTCTGGCTATTCATCTGAACAACAGCGGCTTTATATTTGGTTTCAAACATAGGATCCCGGGATTTAAAAATATTCAAGGAGATATTCAGACTGCAGGTTGTTTTCCTGCGCACAAGGTTTTGTAGAACAGGCAGTTGCAGTTTATTCTGTAAAAAGAGCTACGCCACCAAGGTTAACAGGCCGAAAATGCTATGCAGTATCGAATTTAGGACTGTAAGGTCTGCAGGTACAAGCTGCGGGTTTTGTTTCCCCTTGTCAAGGATTAACTTTTGTTATCGGTAATTCATTACCGGTTATGCGGCAACGCTTTTCCGGACCGGTATTTAGTGTCCGTATTTTTATCCTGCGGGACCTCCCGGTCGCCTGACAACGGCCCCTTGTTAAAGATTTTTAACCCAGAATCTTGAGCTACATTAATTCTCAAACCTCAAGTTCTTTTATAAGAACGTTAAAATTTTTCTGATCAAATAGTTTTTGTTGTTTCCGGAAAGCCTCACTCCTGTCAGCATAGAGCCCGTAGAAAACGCCGTAATAGGTTTTGTCTTTTTCTTGTACGATTTCAACCCGTGCCTCTTCGATTGTACGAGCAAAAGCCAGGGCCTTCTTCCCTGTCTCAAAAGCACCCAGTTGAATAGTATAAACCGGGTCAGCGGCTTTAACCGGTGAATTACCATGCTTGTCTTTTTTTGCGAGATATAAATTAACCCTGGCAACTCCGGTGCCGGTCATGCCCAGTTTATCGGCAGCTTCCCGGGAAAGGTCAATGATCCGTCCCCCCGAAAAAGGTCCCCGGTCATTGACACGCACCAGTGCAGAACGCCCATTCTTGATATTTTCCACCCACAAAAGGGTATTAAAAGGCAGGTTGGGATGAGCTGCAGTCAATTCGTGCATATCATAGCGTTCACCGCTTGCCGTAGATCTGCCGTGAAAATTTGCTCCGTACCAGCTTGCTTTTCCTGCTCCAAGCAATGATGAGACTTCAGCAATCCTGTTATAGGGCAATACAAACGGCTCCGTTTGAGCTAATAACATGTGCCCGAACTCAGGTAAGCCCGGTGAGGAGTTCAGAGCCTCACCGGGAGCAAATGACTTTACAGGGATGGTAGTTTTCGAATATTTAATAGAAGAATGTTTAAAAGCAGTGCAGGAGCTCAGCATCAATACTATTGAACTTAACAGAAAAAAAGTTGTCCGCATTCTTTGATTCACCTGTTCCTATTTCCTTGCTGTGACAAGCTGCGGGCAATATATACCCCTATTGGCAGAAAATCTAATGCATTTAATTATCCAGCAGCCGCATATCAAGTCGCTTGCCGCTTTCATCAACTTGCGGGCGACGCAGGGGGATATTCATCGCTCCACTCTCCTCCATTTTATCAAAGAGACGCTCCCGCCATCGGGCTATTTGATCCTGGTAAGAGGGCACATCGATAAGGTTATGCTGTTCATGCGGATCGGTTTTAAGATCATAAAAGCCGTCTTTATCCCATCTGCCATAGTAAAAGATGTATTTATATCGATTCCCACGCAGTGCAAACATGGTGGGGGTTGCGGGAAAGTTCCACTCCCAGAAATACTCATAGAGAAACTCTTCCCGCCAGGGTATGTTTTTACCCTGTAGCAGCGGCAAAAAAGAAGAGCCGTCGACCTCCATCTCTTCCGGAACCGGCATGCCGGCAGCATCGAGGATCGTCGGAGCCACATCAAGATTCAGCACCATCTCATCGACGACCGTGCCTTCCTCGATCGTGCCCGGCGCATACGCAAGCAGAGGGACACGAATAGAGGGCTCAAAAGCATCGCGTTTGTCATAAAAGCCGTGTTCTCCCAGGTAGAAACCGTTGTCCCCCATATAAATAACCAGAGTTTCTTCAGCCAGATCGTTTTCATCGAGATAGCTAAGGACCTCTCCGATACTTTCATCCAGCGAGAGCGTGGTCTCGGCATACCGGTGATAAAGGGAATCAAAATCGGGAACCGGGTCATTGTCAAAATTGTTGCCGGGCCACATGTGTTCAATGCCATGGATAGAGTACCTGCGATCATACATCCACTGGGACTGTCCCTCAAGGTTTCCTTCGGTCCGGGCCATCCCCTCGGGATAGTCTATAGGCTCGCCGGCATACTTTTCCTCATGCCGCGGGGCCGGTTTAAATTCGTAGTGAACATTTTTGTGAGACAGATACAGGAAAAACGGCTGTTCCTTATCCCGTTCGGTTTCAAGCCAGTCAATGGCATGGTCGGTAAGAATATCGGCAATATAGCCGTCATGCTGACTCCGTTCCCCATTGATGTTTAACACCGGATCAAAATAAGCCCCCTGACCGCGGAAGCTCACCCAATGGTCGAAGCCCGGCCGGGGATCATCACGCTCATGTCCCATATGCCATTTTCCTATAAAAGCAGTTTGCATCCCCTCGTTTTGTAAGAATTCCGGAAAGAAGCGGGTGCCTTCCGGCACCAAACGCTGGTTGTCCACCACCCCGTGACGGTGTGCATATTGTCCGGTAAGAATTGAGGCACGGCTCGGCGAGCAGATGGAGGTGGTCACAAAAGCGTTTTTTATGTGCGCTCCTTCCCTGGCCATGCGGTCCATTGCCGGAGTATCCAGAAAATCGGGAGATTTCTCCATAAAACTCATAAAGTCATACCGGTGATCGTCGCTGAGGATAAAGATAACATTCTCAATGTCGGATTCCCCGGACTGCCCGTGCAATGGCATGACCGTACCCATCTGAAGAATGACCAATATGACAGTCGCCACTATCGTCCATACGTTTAAAGCCCCGGCAGATTTACACAGGTATTTCAGCGGTCGAAAAAGCATAATAAACAGTTTCTCCATTTTATTGCATTGAATGATAATAAGAGAATCAAATTTATCTTACGCCACGTTCCGGGTAAAAAGAACAAATAAAAGTTGTTCATCAAAATCGAATAGGTGCCCGATTGGCTCCACGGCGTAGTTTATCGAATGCAGATTTTTATCTTGGTTTATGAAAGATCACTTTAATATATGTTTTAACCTTACTCTTCCGGCAGCGCAAAGGCAATAAAAGCATCACTGGAACGGGTCCCCACCCGGCTGCCCCCGGTGGCGGGAATAACCACATACTGCCTGCCTTCAATCTCGTAGGTAGCTGGAAAAGCATCCCCGGCAGCCGGCAAGTCGTACTCCCACAGGATCTCCCCCGAATCTTTATCGAAAGCTCTGAACTTTTCATCATGCGTAGCCCCAATAAATACCAAGCCGCCGGCTGTAACTACCGAACCCCCAAGATTTGATGTCCCTGTAGCCGGTATTCCCCGCTCGGTCAATTCTTCGTATTCCCCCAGCGGTACTTTCCATACCAGTTCACCGCTGTCCAGATCGATGGCATTAAGCGTCCCCCAGGGCGGCTTAGTCGCATAATATCCTTCCTCATCCATAAACTGTTTATAGGCTATATCAATCGCATAGCTATAGGAAGAGGTCTCTGTTTCGACAGTCTCTTCTTCAGGGACGGATATGGATCCATCCTCATCCACATCCGAGAGGTAGGCGACAATGGCCTCCTTTTGCTTCTCGCTTAGCTGGGGAAAAGAAGGCATGAAACCCTGGCCTGTTTCTATGATTTCAATAATATCAGATTCCGAAAGTCGCTCGTCAACATTGGTCATCGACGGAAATTCCGTCGGCTGCTGTCCCCCGGGGGTGCCGTGACAGGTTGAACAATTCACCCTATAGATACTTCTTCCCCTGATTATAGGGTTTTCAGTATCCATGGAAGGCTCTTCCACTTTACTAAGCGAAAAGCTGGTTCCAAAATCGTTGACATTTACATAGAGCATATTACTTTGGGGGTCAAATGAGGCCCCTCCCCACTCGGCTCCTCCTCGGCTTCCCGGGTACACCAGCGTTTCCCGCACTCCCAGCGGCGTAAAGGGTCCCTCGTAGCGCATCTCCCTGAATCGCTTCCGGGCATATTCCCGGGCTTCCGGTGAGATATTCGTCAGGTCGTCTTCGGTAATCTGAAAACGCGTCAGAGGCTCCGGCTTGACCGGCACGGGCTGTGTCGGCCAGGCCTCCTCTCCCTCAATCCCGGATTCCGGGACAGGACGTTCTTTCACCGGGAAAAGCGGCTCCCCCGTTTCGCGGTCCAGCACAAAAAGCAACCCGTGTTTTGTAACCTGGGCTATTGCATCTACTTTCCGGCCGTCTTTTTCTACCGTCACCAGGCTGGGGGCCGCCGGAAGGTCGTAATCCCATAAGTCGTGATGGACAATCTGGTAATGCCAAATCCGTTCTCCCGTGTTGGCATCCAACGCCAACAGCGTATTTCCAAACAGGTGTTTCCCTTCGCCGCGCGTGCCCGGCGTATAGAAATCCGGTGCGGCTGAACCCGTGGGCACATATACGATTTCGCGCTCTTCGTCCAGGCTCATGCCCGCCCAGTTGTTGGCCCCTCCCGCCAGCTGCCAGGCATTGGGTCCCCAGCTGTCGTGACCAAAATCACCGGGCGACGGAATCGTGCGAAACGTCCACTCGATTGCCCCGGTTTTCACGTTATACGCGCGGATATGTCCCGGTGCCGCTCCTTCTCCTTCGCTGGTGCTGGAACCCATGATAAGCAAATCGTTGTGGACAACACCCGGAGAAGTAGCCCGAACGGAAAGCAGACCGGGATCCCGCCCCAGCCCTTTTCTCAGGTCCACCGTACCCTGGTCTCCGAAGCCTGTCATCAATGAGCCGGACTGCGCGTCAAGGGCGTATAGTTTGTCATCAGCCGTCAAGAATATCCTCCGGTCGTTGCCCTGTTTCCCTTCCCAGTATGCAACCCCACGGTTTACTGCTACAGGTTCTTCATCTTCCCCCTTAAAGGGATCAAACACCCAAATCTCCTCCCCGGTGGCCGCATCCAGTGCCGCAACCTTGATACCGGGGGTGGTGAGATACATCACGCCATCCACAATGATCGGGCTGGTCTGACTGCCGGGCTTGCGTGCATCCCCGGAATGATAGGTCCATGCTACCTCAAGCCGGTCCACATTCTCTTTGTTGATCTGGTCCAGCTCCGAGTAGCCGGTGCTCCCTTTATCCCCTTTGAACACCTTCCATTCCCGGTAGTCTTTGTCTGCTTCCGGTTTTTTTTCCTGACAGGCAGATAAGGTTAACAGAAGAAAGCTAATCCCTATACAAATAGAGATACAGGATTTATCGAAACCAACGCAGTAGATTTTATTCACGGTGTATTTGAATTATTTTATGGTATGTATTAAAGCAATGAACCCACTGTACGTATACTATGTATTTCTTTATGAGCGCTTTTTAAAACCGTTCTTTTAGCTGATCTCAGCATGTTTTCGAATTCAAAATACTCACTTGTGACTTAAATATATGCAGCCGTTTTGAATTCGCTCAGACACCGATACAGACCAAAATATCGTAATTTCTATGCCCTCGGTATGTTAGTGCTGCCCCTTGAATAAAAAATAGCATCCTATTATACATAAAGATACAACACTCTCAAAAACGAAATCAGGTTTTATGATTTTTGTTTATTATAAAAACAGATATGTTATTCAAAATCAGAAGACGGTTGGAGCTCCGGTATATAGCAATGTGGTGAGGATATCTATCGATCATTAACGCCTGCATTGGACAATAGACCACTTTTACAAGCCCTCTATTGCTCTTTCCACTGAGGGACACTAAGGCCATTCAAATCCCATACGACTTTTCCTGCACGTATCGTTAGTTCAGCCTGTAGTTTCTGAGTTCCCTCTATTTTCTGTTCCCGTGCATCTACAAAACCAAATGTTCCTTCCCGCAGCTTAAAAACGGCAATATCAGCTACTGCGCCCTTGCTCAAATGTCCCAGTTCCTCGCGACGGATTACCTGTGCCGGCTTCCAGGTGGAGGCCTCGATTACCTCTTGCATCGACATGCCGATATTAAGGTACTTTGACAGGAGGTTGGCCATATTTTTCATCCCGTCGTTCATGCTTCCGGTGTGTAAATCCGTACTGAAGGTCGTTGGTTTCAATCCCTGTTCAAATGCGGGAATGGCCGTAGAAAAGGAAAAGCTGCCTCCGCCGTGACCGACATCAAAAATGAGACCCCGTTTACGGGCCTCCATCATACCCTCGCGGAGGTTGCCATTATCATACACCACCGCCTGCTCATCTCCACTGGCTCCCCCAAATGCGTGGGTATAAATATCCCCAGGCCGGAGCACCTCCAGAAACAGCGTATCCAGCGGTACAGCCCCTCCGATATCCACCATTACCGGTATTTCAGACTGCTTACCGGCCGACACGGCTCGCTGATAAGCTTCCCAGCCCGGTCCGCTGTAATGTGCTATCTTAACGCCAACGATTTCCGGGTTCCTTCGGGCAGCCAATGCCGTCATCCTTGGATTCATGTCGTCCAGATTCTGCTCCGGTAGTCCACTCATCCCGTCACCCACAATGTTCAGGAAGGCAAGCACCCGGGTATCCGCTCGCTCTATTACCTGATTCTTAAAATGAGTAAAATTACGCCATCCCGCCCCTCCTGCATCTACGACGGTCGTTACCCCGGCCCGGAAAGTAAAGCCGTCGGGCGGGAGGGCGTTAAAGCCGTTACTATATGACCGGTTGGGCTCGGTACCGTAATAAGTATGAGCGTGGATATCAATCAGTCCCGGCGTGACATATAATCCCCTGGCGTCAATGACCTTACCGGAACTGTCACCGGGAATATCGTCTCCCAGGCGGGCTATTTGGCCATCTCTCACTGCAAGATCCATGGGACGGTCAATATCGTTTTTAGGGTCTATGACATGTCCGCCCTTGATCAGCAGATCGTATTTCTGAGCCTGAGCTCCCTGACCAGGCCCACAAACCAACAGTACTAAGGCAGAGACAAGAAAAATATATATCTTCCGCAAACAGTCGGAATAGTCGGACAGGCAGTTCTGTTTTGTCATGGTTCGAGTCTCCATATTTAAATTAATATTATTACGGTCCCCTATCGTTATAATAACCTGTATTACATATTCCCTATTCTCTAATTTGAACAAAAGTGAACGAGGCAATAAGAACCGTGATCTTCATAACTGGTGTATCCATGATGGTCTTTAAGTTTAAATAAATAGAGATAAAATTTGTAGAGACTTTTGCAAAGCAAGGGATTTTGTTCAAACTCAAGTCCATAGGGAGGTTGGAATCACAGCATATAACCCATACCTGAGAATTTCAACCGACCGATAACGCCGACATCAAAGAACAGTGTTGCAAAAGCCACTAATAGTCTTCGCCGCGAATACTGTTGACGACCGAATGCTGCCATTCCCGCAACGCCTTATGCATGCGTTCGGCACGCTTGGGATGCTGCTCCAGCAGGTTCTGCTGCTCCCCGGGATCCTTATCCAGGTTGTAAAGAGCAGTGGCCGAATCGCTGTTAGTGTGCAGTTTCCAGTTCCCCTCTATCCAGGCCGCAGCGTCAGGATACCGCCCGATCTCCTTATAAGATGAGTCCGGGGCGTTCACGCGTCCCTCATTCAGCTTCTCTTCGGAAAGATTCCCCTGCTGAAATCTCTGCAACTCCTGAACAATTTCATCGCTTCGCATTATTTGACCATCAATGCCCCCGTATCTCCAGAATCCGATGGGAACCTCCCGGCGGTCCGTTTCCGCTTTTATCAGCGGGACCAGGCTTATTCCGTCCTTTGGCGTTATTTTCTCTGTGGGAGTAACACCGGCCAGCTCCAGAAAAGTAGGGAAAAGATCCACCATTGCCGACGGGACCCGGCTGATACGCGGCTCTATATGCCCCGGCCACTCCAGAACCGCCGGCACCCGAATACCTCCTTCCCAAAGCGTACCCTTCTCATCCCGCAGTACCCCATTGTCGGCTTCCGGCAGGCGTCCCCCATTGTCGCTGGCAAACCACAAAAGGGTCTCCCCGGCAATATCCAGCTCGCGCAGGCGCCCGCGTAAATGTCCCACTGCCCGGTCTATACCGCTTATTTCACCATAATAATTCTTTAGATTATCCGGTTGATCGGGATACAGCGCCTGCAGCTCCGGGCGGGCCTCGTGGGGAAGATGCGGAGCTCCGGTCCAGATAAATACCACAAACGGTTTCTCCTTTCCGGCCGCCTTTTCGATAAACTCCAGGGCGAGGTCTACGGTCACGGCCGACCCCTCACCCTTTAGCTGCACCGGCGTGCCATTCCTGCTCATCCAGGGATCATTCGTATAGAAATTTGCTGCCGCTACCCACTCATCGAATCCGTGAGCACCCGGACTGGTTGTCCCTTCCGCCCGAATCGATCCCAGGTGCCATTTGCCAAAAAATCCGGTTTGATAGCCCGCTTGCCTCAGATGCTCGATGACTGTCTGTTCCTGTGCTCGCAGGGCATGCCCCCATGAAAATGTGCCGGAACGATTCGGATGCCGGCCGGAAAGCACACTGGCCCGTGTCGGGGAACAGACCGGGGAGGTATAAAATCGGTCCAATCGAAGTCCATTGCGGGCCATTTCATCTATATTGGGCGTCTTAAGCTCTTGATGTCCCATATATCCAACATCCCCGTACCCCTGATCGTCGGTCATGACAAAAATGAGATTGGGTTTAAAGCTACTTAGCGCCCCGCCGGACTTGCGGGCTTTCTCATCTGTTCCTTTTTCACTACAGGCTGCAGCCAGTATCATGATGGCAAACAGCGCATATATCATCCTGCTCCTGTCAATAATAATAGTCATAAGAAATCCTTGACTCGTCGTTTATAATCGTTAGGGGGCTTTAAAAACCAGTGAATGTGTCATTCGGAACCTGTCAAAAACTTCAAACAGCAACTGATATTTTCAGCGTGTAATCCTACAGCTACGATCAGGATGACAGCCCGTTTTGCAAAGCCGCCCATTATTCAAGCATACTGTATCACAGGGAGATCCACCCTGAAAAGCCAGGTTTTAAAAACCCACAGTACAAAATTTATCGGTAACTATAAAGTTCTTGGGTTATCGGCTTTTGAAATCTCAGAAGTATGAGAGCTTTTTCATTTCTATTCTTTTTTCATTCAAGATCTTATCCTCTTCGGACCTGAAAAAAAGGTGATATTTTATCCTACTGAAAACTCCCCGTCCTTTATCCTGAAAAATGATCGTTCCTTATTCCCGCTTGCACCAAACAATAACAATTCTCGTCCCTCTAAACCATTTTGCAGGAAATTGGAAGGTCGTACGGATAGAGAGGGACTCTTTGCAAACCCTACCGCTTTTTTATCTCCCAGGAGTACGATATTACATTCGGGATGATCCATTTTTTGCGGAACTTCGGCTTGGTT
The DNA here is from genome assembly GCF_900129315.1 of Fodinibius roseus. GTDB lineage: Bacteria > Bacteroidota > Rhodothermia > Balneolales > Balneolaceae > Fodinibius > Fodinibius roseus. Next base: position 469,297 of record NZ_FQUS01000001.1, on the reverse strand, counting down.
TTCCCACGACCAAACCGAAAGTACCTTCTTTTCATTACCATAAAACTCCGGCTTCGACAGACGCAATGCTTCCATCATATGCTCTCCTTTCTTTGACTGGAGCATCTCCCTTTCCCAGCCGAACTCCCGGGGTTCGATTACATACATCCAAAGAGGGGGCTTATTACCTTTGAGAGATTCCCACTTAACCCTATTCTTATTTATCACACATTCATGCGTCGTTGGATCGCTGTGGACGGTCCAGTTGAAACGGTTCCAAACCTTATTTTGACTTCCTCTTTCATTTAATTGAAGATCATCAAAAATAAGCAGCCATTTATTTTCAAAAAGAAGAATATGGCGCTTATACCTTTTTACCCCGAGCTGAGGGAAAAAGGCTTCTGTAGCGTCCCCAACTGCATACGAAAAGTTATTTTCATTTATAAATTCCTCTATATGTATGTTTAGGGAAGGATCCGTTTCAAAATCCGCCCCATTCACATCAACCGTATTTTGGAAATGACTGGCCCTTCTGGCATATCCCGCGGGGATGATGAAATATTGTCCATTGGCAAACAAGGTGAAAGAGTTATAATCGGCGTGATCGTGGGCAAAATTTCCCCAGTGAATCTGTTCACCTTCATCAATCCGCTCTTTTACAACATGTCCCGCAAGTGGTGCGCAGGCAAATGATACGACAGCAGCGTCTTCCCCCCATCCCGTCCGCATCATAACGGTACCCATATTCTCAAAATGACAGGTTTTTGGCATTTGCGGCGGAATTGACTCGACAGACGGATCATACCACAGCATGTTCCAGGCCATTGTTTGGGATTTGGGATGGGGATATTCATTGTAACCGGGCTTATAAGACAGGTCTTCATAGGGAGCCTCATAAACTCCTTTCGGGGACGGCTTAAAGTCAAACTCTTCATCGTTATCAGCCAGCCATTGAGCATGTCCGTCCCTATAAATCGAAGCCAGTCGTCGAAGAAGATGACAGGATGCACTCCCGCTGGTGCTGTAGCGGCCACTGCGGAAAGAGTCATTAAGATTGACATAGTGATTATTGGGAAGCCAGTGATACAGCCTGTAGTTAGCGGTGTTCCTTACCCACGGCTTGTTATGCAGATCTTCTCCCGTAACCGTTTTCCAAGCCCCGTAAAACCATAATAACGGTGCCAGGGCGTAGCACCAGTCAGCCGCTCCTTCATGCCATGCTCCATCGTTGCCTATCCAGGTGAGCGCAAGATCAAAATTTGCTTTAGCATATGCTGCATATTTATCAGCCTCCTTTATTTCTCCTGTCAAAGCCAACGCTGCCTCTCCGCATCCCCCCACGGGAATCCAAAAATCATGATGAATATATCGATTGCTCCACCATGACCTGTTTTCTGCTTCCGGCTGCGCATTATGGTACATCTGAGTTACAATATCAGCGACAGCTGTTTTTACAGTATCACGGTCTTCAGCGGAGAAGTCATGGTAGAGCCAGTCGAACGCCCGGGCAAGTCCCGCTACATAAATACCCATCCCGTAATTCCGGATAGCCCCCGACGGATACTCACACATGGCCAACGCCCAGTTTCGCGCAATTTCAAAATGTTGCTCTTTCCTGCTTAGACAAAATGCCAAAGAAGCATTGGTCAGAAAGGCTCCCGCTTCTTCCAACGGTACTTCATCTCCGGAGCCTCCTGTCACCCTGGATGGCGACCATGATTTATTTTTGTCCACCCATTGGAAGAGATTTTGGGCATATCTTACATGCGTGCCTTTTGCCTGAGCCCGAAGTTGTGTTAATCTTTTCGAATCAAAATGAAGCGAGGGATGGCTCTTCTGTATATTGGAAAGCTTATCTTGTATCGAGTCTAACGTTCTCTGCGGAAGGTTAGCCTGGCCATTTCTGAGGTCTTCTGCATCCGTTACCGTTAGGAAAGGGGTCCCCATAGCGAGGCCGGAAAGGGCACTTATTTTTTTTATGAATTCCAGGCGGTTTAATAAATCCATAGGATATGTACTGTGAATGCAAGTAACCAGCAGGAGTAAAAACAACCACATGTCGGGATTACTCCTGAATTTTTAATAGGTCATTATATATAACTTTTGATAATTTAAATTCAAAAATCCAAAAAACTATTTATCCTGGGACTTCGGATTGTTCATAAGGCGATTTCGGGAATGTTAGCCCTCGGCTGATTAATTTTTTGTTGTCATAATTTACAGCTGGCAATCTATAGCTAAACTGGGTGTCTGCCAACATGCAGCAAGTTCGCATCGGTTGAACTTATGTTAAATAACCCCGGGATGCCGTCCGAAAATCCCGCAATATTTTATCGAAGGCGCAGCGGAAGCTTGCTGGTATCCAGCGTATCCGCTTCCCGCATAAGATCATGCTCTATTTCCTCCTGTTTTTCATCAAATGAACGGGACAAGCGTTCCACAAGTTCAGGCCGCTTAGAAGCGAGATCATTTGATTCTGAAATATCTTCCTGAAGATTATACAGCTGCCAGGAAGAATCCGGGCTCTCCCGAATGATTTTCCACCCCTGCCGATGCAGGGCCTGGTGTCCCCTGTAGTCTCCCCAGTACAACATGCTATGCGGGGAATGTTCCGTCTCGCCGGTCATCACCGGCAGCGGATTTTTTCCATCAATCACCCGGTCCCGGGGGAGATCAGCTCCGGCGAGTTCAGCGGCTGCAACAAACAGATCTCCCGACCACAGGGGAACATCTATCACGGAGTTTGGCTTAATTTTTCCAGGCCAGCGGGCGAAAGCGGGGACACGGATCCCTCCCTCCCAGTAGGTGTTGCCATATCCCCGAAGAGGCGCATTGGTCTGATCGCCAGCCTCCACCGGCTCACTAAAACCCCCGTTATCAGAATACAAAAATACAAAGGTGTTATCTGCAATTCCAAGGGAATCAAGCGATTCCATGACCCTTCCAACAGCCCTGTCCATGGCCGTTACCACTGCATTATATCTTTTTTGAGGATCCCTTACATCAGGTCCGAAGTCATAGGGCTCAAAAGCATAATCCGGGGCTTGCCGCATGATTGCTTCACCCGGCGTTACATTCTTTGATGCCGGGCGGTGGGGCGCATTAAAAGGCAGATAGACAAACCAGGGGTTGGATCTTTCGGTCTTTTCCCGGATAAAATCGATGGCCGTGTCTGCATAAAGATCGGTAGTGTATTCACCCTTCCGATTGATCGACTCCGTGTTGTGATAAAGATCATCCATGCCCCCATAGACATGGCTGAAATAATCTATATTCCCCGAGGCGTTTCCCAAAAATTCATCGAAGCCGCGGTCCGTCGGTCGTGATCCGGGCGCAAATCCGACATTCCACTTGCCGAATACGCCCGTAGCATAGCCGGCAGAGCTTGTCTCAAGCATCCGGGGAATAATAATTTCCGACTGGGGCAGACCGATCCCGTAATTGCCCGCCATGCCCGGAAGCTGCCAGGTAAGTTTATTACGATGCGGATACCGCCCGGTCAGTAACTGAGCTCTTGCCACTGCACAGGTAGGCGCCGAATAAAACCGGGTAAAACGAACTCCCTGGGAGGCCAGCTTATCGATATTCGGAGTAACGATAGGAGACGCTTCATTATAGGTGCGAAAATCCCCGTATCCCAGATTGTCAATCGAAATAATGAGAATATTTGGTCGCTGGCCTTGTTCTGAGCCATTACTTTTATTCTGTACTGAGTTACAGGCCTGAAGCAGCACCAACAGGGCCAAACAGGTACCCAATATATTTTGGCTTTTTAAAAAATTCTTTTTGCCCTTCGATATTTTTGATGTCATAAATATTCTGTTCATAATGGTTAATTGATACTATTACTACATCCCCTCTGCAGGCGGGTCTCCCAAACTCAATCAACAGTACGAAATTTATCTGTAACTATAAAATAGTTCTTGCTATGCTACTCTTCGAAGCATCTTATTAAAGTCGGAAAACTCTGTTGTGATAGAAATTTTGTAAAAAAACTACCGTATTACTAAACCAGATATGCCAGTAATACGGTCTGAATGGATTAAGATTTATTTATTTATTTATTACGGAATTTAAGTTTGCCCGTTCCAAGAGCAAACCGGAAATGCCATTTGCAAACTACTCATATAACAAATACGGGTGCCTTCTTTGCCTAAAAGAGGTGACCTGCTTCTCCCATGCATTTACGATTATTTTCGCAGGGATACCCTCTTTGATCATGTCATAAAACTGATCCGATCCTGCCAGTGTGTTCAATCGTGAAGGCCTGAAGAAATTACCTTTGACCGAATCGGGAACTAAATGATAAAACTCCGATAGCACATGTATCCCTGCTTCGAAGGGTCGTACGGATCTTGGTTCCGTGACTATATATCGGACACCCTCTAATGCTTCTCCCTCTAATTTCGGACTTGTAGCCATCCCCTCGATGCTTATGGGAGTGAATTGTGCCGGATCAAAAATTAATCCCGGCAACTTTTTACCGTTCAGTTTTTGGGCCAGTACTGTACCACCCGCCCAGGGAGCTCCCAACAGTATAAACGGTTCCCGCGTGCCCCTTCCCTCACTCATCCTGGTAGCCTCGATCAAGCACGCTCCCGGGTATATCAAAGCCGTTTCAAAATCGGGGATATTCGGACTGGGTGGCCGCCAGGGCAATCCCGTATCCGGCCACAGCATATCCCGCGTCCATCCCTGCATCTTCACCACCTCCAGTTTCAACTCGTCTAAGTTTTGCAGGTAAGATTCGCCTTTTATCATCCTGGCAAACTCCCCGACCGTCATTCCATGGGTTACGGGAATAGGGTATACCCCGCTGAATGTGTCGTAATCCCTGGTGGGTATAAAGCCTTCCACCTTTTCTCCACCCAAAGGATTCGGCCGGTCCAATACCACATACGGAATATCCTGTTCGGCGGCAGCCTGCATGGTATAGCCCATAGTAGCGATATACGTATAAAAGCGGGCTCCCACATCCTGAATGTCAAAAACAAGCACATCAATATCTTTTAGCATTTCAGGAGTCGGTTTGCGGGTCTCCCCATATAAGCTGTAAATAGGGATCCCGGTTTTTGTATCGATGCTGTCATCTATGTAGGCGCCAGCGTCGGACTGCCCCCGGATCCCGTGTTCAGGACTAAAAAGTGCTGCCAGTTCAACTTCGCCGGCATTATGAAAGACATCAATCAAAAGGGAATCACCCACAACAGCACTGTGATTTGTTACAAGTCCCACTTTTTTTCCCTCGAGAATATCAAACTGATTATTCATGAGATGCATTGCCCCGGTGGTAACAATTGCTTCATGGGGTTTGCTTTGGCATGCGGATAATAACAGTGCGAATACAATGAGTAAGAGCGGATACGGATATTTTGTCATACCAATAATTTTATAAGTCCATTATTTGCTATTCAATCGTTTTTCAACTGCGTCCCGGAAGAATCCATTCTCCAGATAACTACGTAAATTTGAGCCGGGACAACTGGTATCGGCCCAGTTATAGTGACCATAAATGTGATCGACCGGAAGATCATATTTTTTTGCAGACCATGCCATCAAATCTGTGATCGCTTCAATTTGAGCCTGGGTTGGTTCCTGTATATTATAATTGCCCATCACGCTAATGAGCAAGTTGCCCCGCGTATGGTAGGGGGTATTCGTATCTCCGGCATAGCGACTATCTCGTCCTTCAAATATAGTTCCATCAAGGCCAATAAGGTAGTGGTACGGGACATCCCACCAGTTGCGCTCTTCTTTTCCCCAGTTATAGAGCCCCTGAAGCCGGTCCACCGGATCTTCATCGGCCGTGAAAGGTTCACTGCTGCCGCTGTGGTGTAGTGTAATTTTTTGGATTTCATGGTGCACACGCAACCGTTGAGAAGCATCGCCTGTCTCCTTATGCGCCGCACGTGCCACGGGTAATGAACCTACGGTTGCTATTTCAAATTCCGTAAATCCCCCTGCCAAATCATCCTTATCCACCGTAACCGCTAAAATCCCAATATGATAGCCGTTCCAATTAAATGCGTCTCCCTCGGCGATCTTTACTTCCTCTGCCATACTATTTCGATGTAAAGTGAAACGGGCCGTATCAGGATTAGCATCGCCGTTAGGAATTGAATCTTTGCGAGTATCACCGGCATTGTGCATTTCTTTTAAAACAATAGACAAGTCCCGGAAGTGAAGCGTATCTCCTTCTGAAAGGCCATGCCGGACTGCGTTGGCAGCTATTCCTGCAGGCGGGGATCCCCAGTCTGTTCGCTTGATTCTATTTGGCTTGGATATCTTTTTATCAATTGATCGGCCTTTCTTTATATCCGGAGGAACCAAAACAATACCGGGACTTTCATTGCCAGATCGATCAACCCCGGTTATGACGACGGTATCAGGCCTGGTTACAGCATTCGTCCGCGCCAAAGTAACTTTTTTCTTCGTCCCGGGTACAATGTCAAATTCCCAGCTGTTATTTAACTTTGTACGAACTACCCACCACCTGATTTTATCATTACCGCCTGGCGACATCTTAATTTTAAACTTCTCTGTATTGGTTGTTAACGACGCATGGGGGGGATCGGGTGGCTTGCTGTCAAGCCAGGGGGAAGCTGGTATAAGTGCCGGCTCTGCATAGGGTCCGGCCGCCAAATGCCTGACAAGGGAGGCGTTCTCATCCATCATGCTTTGCATGCTAAAATGAACCGATCCCGTCACATTCGGCTGTCCCCGTGCAATATATACCTGGCCGGTAATCTCTTCTACCGGCCAGCCGTTACCCCCGGACGATTTGCCAGTATACAGGCCCGGCCATATATGCCTATTCTTAAGGTTTTGCTCCGACCACCACTGTAAAATTACCGGAAAGGGTCTTATGACCTTGTCTATTCTGTTATACAATTGCGGGGAAAAATAGTCAACCCATCCCTCGCGCAGCCAGAACCTTGCATCCGCATAAAGCTGCTTATATGCATCAAATCCGCCGGTTCGCTCCGGATGGCCGGGCCGCCAGGTTCCAAAGGGACTGATACCGAATTTTACTTCAGGCTTAACCTCTTTGATATCTGTATACAGTTGCCGGATGAATCCATCCACATTGTTTCTTCGCCAATCGTCCCTGCTCATGGTGGTCCCCTCTTCCAATGCCTGATGCCAGCTCAGGCTATCCGGGAATTCTTTGCCATCGGCATAGGACGGATAGGGATAAAAATAATCGTCCAGGTGAACGCCGTCTATGTCATATCTTTCCACCACATCCAGAATAACCCGTCTGCTGTGTTCCTGCACATCGGCCAATCCCGGATCAAGCCACTGGTAATCCCCAAACTGATGGACGAGATTTGGTTTTTTTTTGCTAATGTGGTCTGACGATATTGTGCTTGTGTCAGCCGGGTGGCCTGCCCGGTAAGGATTAAACCAGGCATGGAGCTCCAACCCGCGTTTGTGGGCCTCATCAACAACATACTGTAAAGGATCGTAATAGGGATCCGGAGCCTCGCCCATTTTCCCGGTCAGAAAATATGACCAGGGCTCATAAGGCGAATTATATAACGCATCGGCGGCGGGACGCACTTGAAAAATAATTGCATTCATATTCATTGCAGAGGCACGGTTCAGAAGGTTCAACAGCTCTTCTTTCTGCTCATCGACTGGCAAGCCCGGCTCCGACGGCCAGTCGATATTGGCAACAGTTGCAACCCAGACGCCCCGGAATTCGCGTGGTATTTCAGGAAAACCCTCAGCTTCCATCTCTGCCTGACTCATCACATGCCCTGTTTTCTGCTCGTCCGGCTGCTGCTCGTCGACTGCTATCTTTTGTGAAGAGCATCCGGAAACGATCATACTGATGATAAGAAAAAGAGCCTGTAATATTTTACCTGGTAGTATTAAAACCGGAGTTGGTGACTGACTCATATAATTTAAAAAAGGTAATAGATATCAATGATATCGGTATATATGCACGTTACCAAGTATACATGAAATGATTGCATTAATTTAAGAAGGAATAGCTATAGCAGGACTTTGGATGCGGCAGTTGGCCCTATCCCTGCTATAGCTCATCCTGTTTCAATGCTTAATTTTCCCAGCCCGGATTTTGTTCTAACGTCACCCCGTTATTTTCATACAAAGTAATTTGATCGAGTGGGATCGGATATAAATATACCCTCGGATCATCAAATCGTCGCTGATCTTGCGCTTCAAAGGCTGGAACAATATATCCCTCTTCTGCTCCATTTTCGATATGCACATCTCCTTCGGTTGCCGGATAATCCGATCGTTGAATCCATGCTCCCCGGTTGATATCAGGATTTTCGATGGTATCCACATATTCAAGCTTCTTCCACCGCTTTAGATCATCCAGCCGAAAGCCTTCCATCATCAGTTCTACCCTGCGCTCCCGACGGATCTCCCAAATCATCGGAGGAACCGAAGGGTCCCGTTCCGGATCATCGTACGTTTGACCGTTTACAGCGGGTTGATTGCCGATAACCTGCAGGTGAGGCATATCCACACCTGATCTGCTGCGAAGTACATTGATCGTCTGGTCAAGATCTGCCTGAGTCAGTTCTCCCAATTCCGCACTGGCCTCAGCATAATTCAGTAACACTTCACCGTAACGGATAACAGGGCCGTCGGTTGTATTATCATTTGAATTTCCTTCCGGCAGACCTGCTATGGATTCGTTGAAGAATTTGTGTTGCGCATAACCGGAAGTAGAATAATTGCCATCAATTCCATTTAGACGCAACTCTTGCACAAAGGTCTCGTGGATTCGCGGGTCCCGGTTAGCCATTACATCTTCGATGGATTTGTCTCCCTGATATTCAGGTGAAATTGCAACAGGCAGACCATCATCAGCCAAATAAGATTCGATGGCATCTTTGGAGACTCCTGTCTGCGGCTCTTTGTTGGAGTAGCTGTGCAGACTGTGGGTAATGGATCCTGTGGCATACTTTCTAAATAGAATGACCTCCGGGTTTCCGGTTAAATCCAGGGAATTAAACAAACCACGATAGTCATCAGATACCGAATACCGCCCAGATTCCATTACCTGCTTGGCTGCATCTTTGGCAGCCTGCAGATATTCGGTTGCCTTAGCCTGGTTAATGTCATGGTATTTGAGATAGGTTCCGTGGTACAAAAAGACCCGGGACATAAAAGAAAGCACTACATATTTATTGACAGTCAGCTGATCCGTACCATCATCCTCCCGAACGTTTTCCACAGCATACTGAAAATCAGCCAACACGCTGTCCATCACCGTTACCCGTGAATTGCGTTTTTTATACAGTTTCTCAGTTTCATTTTCCTGCAGCACTTCGCCGTACCACTGAATATCTCCAAACCGTTTTACAAGGTCGTTGTATTCCAGGGCCCGAAAAAACCGTCCGATTCCAGTCCAGTGTCTAATGGCTTCTTCATTCATGGGTACGTCCTGTACCCGGTCAATGAATAGGTTAGTTTTACGAACCCAATCAAAAGACCAACCGCCCCCCGAAGTGGGAGTCTGATCAACAAATTTTGGCGGACTTGACGGAGCAAAATCATCATTTAACGACTGGCCTGAGAAATAATCTCCCCAGGAAAAGCTTTGTCCGTACGCCCAGAAATAAGCTTCATAAAAGCCCCAGGCGAAAGTACGCACATTACCTTCACTGGTCCAATAAGTTTCATCAGTAAATTCATCTTGTGGCGGCTGATTCAAGAAGTCCTCACAACCGATCACCGTGATGCATATCCCAAAAACTATCGATATTTGAATTAATCGTCTCATAATAGTGTATAAAAAATGTTAAAATTGCATTTCTAAACCGACAGAGATGACCCGCTGAAACGGATACACACGACCAAATGAACTGCCTGTATTAGTGGGCGTATAGTCAGTCTCCGGATCAAGGGGAACATTTACATTATCTAACTCGAATAAGTTTTCACCGCTTGCATATACCCTCAGATTATCAATATTAACTATGGAGGTAAGTGAAGCAGGCAGCGTATAACCAATGGTTAAATTTTTAAGCCTCATATAGGACATATCGAGGATATAGCGTGTTTGTGGACGGAAATTACGCGTGTAACTTGATTGCAGCTGATTGGTAGGACGAGGATAATAGGCGTCAGGATTATCGGGTGTCTAATAGTCAAGCTGATGATCAAACCACCCCTCATGCGGACGAAATCCAGGAACAAATATTGGGCCATTAGCCCAAAATTCCCGTTTCCCAACGCCCTGTAGGAACAAACTCATGTCGAATCCTTTCCACCCGCCTCCAATACGCAGGCCATACTGAAATTTGGGTGTAGAATTGCCAATTATTTTTCGATCTCCTGGTTCTTCTCTGGTATTGCTGCCAAAATTAATTTCTCCGTCCCCATTTATATCCTTGAATTTAACATCACCGGGGCCGAATGAGAATGAGCCGTCATCCAGAGCGGATTGATCAGGGATCCCTTCCTTAAGGATATAATTTCCATCTTCGTCAGTAATGAGATTTCCCTCGGTGTCCTGCTGAAAATCATCACGCCTGAATAAACGATCAGTAACGTAGCCCCAAATATCACCCAGAACGCGTCCTGTATAATTTGTTCCGATTACCTGGGTGGTATTTGCATACTTGGTAATCTCTTCGGAAAAGTTAGCGAGTGTACCCGTTACATTCACGTAGGCATCATTATCACTAAAAGAGTGATTCCAACCCAACTCCAGCTCCCATCCTTTTGTCTCCAGCTCGCCATAATTTCTCCTGGGCGAGCTGGTACCAAAAGTAGAGGGCAGTGAGATACCAGCCGAGAGCATATCGCTCGTAGTTCTGTTATACCAGTCAAAAGAAACATTTAACTTATCCTGGAACAAACGAGCATCGAAACCAAAATCGAGTGTTGTCACGGTTTCCCAGGTAAGTGAGCTCGAAACAGCGCCCGGTGTTCCAAACGTTACTTCATCTTCGCTACTGCCGATCAACCAGTCAGAACCATAGGAACCCATTGTCGCAATATATGGGTATGTTCCCACAGCGTTATTACCAACTGAGCCATAAGAAGCTCGTAACTTCAAAAAAGTAAGTGCAGGTTTGGTAGCGTCCATAAATGCTTCTTCACTTATTTTATAACCGGCCGAAACGGAGGGAAAGAATCCCCAGCGTTGGTTGGGAGGGAAACGAGATGACCCATCATACCGAGCATTTACTTGCAAAAGGTAGGTGTCCTCATATGAGTAGTTTAACCGTCCAAAGAATCCAACCGTAGACCAATTGCTGCGTGCACCATTTACAAACTGGTCGCCGTTGGCCAAATCAATTTCACCCTTGCTGGGATCAAGCAAATCCCGGCGCTCGGAGTACTGTGAGGTAAAATCAAACATTTCCGCCTCACCACCAGTCAGTATTTTAAAAGAATGATTTTGCAAATCATTCTGATAAGTAGCCACAGCCCGTAAATTACTCCTGCGTGTCCAGTCGGAAGTGTAATTCACGTTGTTAAAAGAGGGACTGGAATAGGTGCTATAATTAAGTTCACCACCGCCAGCCCAAAAATTATATCCCTGAATTTTTCCTCCTGTCTGATCAAGATGATCTTCTTTGCGGTTATAAGTAAAATCAGTGTCGATAGTAAATCCTTTTGCGAGAGTGGCTGTCCCTCCAACACTAATACGAGATAACGATGAGGTATAGAGTGATTTATTTGCTTGTTTGATTCCGGTAACGGCATTGCGAAACGGACGGCCTTCGTAGGTACCATAGGGGTAGGTACGAGGCCATCGGTACAGATAGTACCAGTAGTCATAAGTAGAACCGTAATTCGTATAGGGTCGTGTTCTTTCAGTCTGGGCAAACATGAACTTACCACGTGCATCCAGCCAATTGTTTACATCGGCCTGAAGCCCAATATCGACATTATAGCGTTGCCATTTATCATTACTGATATCCAACACTCCATGTTGGTCGAGATAACCCAATCCGATATTATAAGTTGTCGATTGTGTTCCGCCCGATACATTCATGTTATGTCTTTGCATGGGCGTCCAATCTTTCATAAACATATCACCCGCGTCCCAGGGACGATAGAAAAACAGACGGCCGTCGCGCATTTCAAAATCCCGTCCCATTACCATTTCATTGCTCAGTTTTTGGTCACCATACTGTTCCTCCCATTCACGCATTTTCTGAATAGCTGTTTCGTCAAAATACATACCAACCACCCCAAAAACATTCGTTGAGGGATTAGATCGTTGTAGAGCTTCAAATGCCATTTCTGTTCCTTCAGCCGCCGGCGCAAGATTAAGATCATTAGTGGGGGTGGCAAACGAGAAACTGTTGGTATAATCCAGTTGAGGTTGTGTGTTTTTTTTGCCGAGTTTCGTCTCTATAAGGACTGCACCCCATGCTGCACGGCTTCCATAAATAGCGGTCGATGCGGCATCTTTAAGCACTGAAATAGACTCAATATTATTCGGATTAATTTGATTGAGACTTTCGATTTCTACCCCATCAACCAGGATAAGAGGTTCGGCCCCTCCGGGTGCGTTTAATGATCCCTGAATTCCCCGGAGTGAAATATTAGAGTCAGTTCCAATCTCTCCGGAAGGGTTAGTAATTGTCAAACCTGCTACCGATCCCTGTAGACCTCTTGCCACATCAGTAATTGGTCGTGAAGCCAGTGTTTTGTCAACATCCACTGTTGCAATAGAACTGGTTAAATCTGCCCGTTGCTGTGTTCCATATCCTACAACCACGAGCTCTTCCCCCAAAACGGCTTCGGGACGAAGGTTTATCTCCAGTGTAGTACGTCCATTTATGGGTACTTCACGAGTTTGATAGCCAACAAATGATACCATTAAGGTATCCTGCAGAGATGGTACAACCAGTTCAAACTCTCCATTTTGATTTGATGAAGTACCCGTTGTTGTTCCTTTAACAACTATATTTACCCCCGGCATGGTTTCTCCCGTTTCCTCATCAGTAACCGTACCGGTTACCGTCTCTTGTTGCGCCTTAGCCGGTGCTTCCCACATTCTCAGCAGCACCAGCTGTCCGCTGGCAGAAATACCGAAACGAAAGGGCGTATCTTCCAGCACATGCCATAAAGCTCTTTCAGCCGTTGCCTCTGTCTCCCTTATAACTACTTTCTTATCCAGAGGTACAAATTGTTTGCTGTATGAAAGCTTCAAGTCAGCCTGACGGGCGATAGATTCAAGGACATTGATAAGACTTTGTGTCCCCTGATTGAGAGCAACAACCGTTTTAAGTTTAGTAGAGGTCGTTGCTTCTCCACCGGCTTTCATCTCACTTAAAGCCTTTTCCTTATACATATCGGCCAATGCTGCCTCATTATTTATATCCTGGGCATTTGCCATCATCGAACTTACCAAAAAGATAGGAAGCAGTATTCCGATACTTTTACAGAAAAAAAAGCTTAGTATCCTTATAACTCTCATAGTCCCATAGTTTTAAATTATTATTATAAGTTTATGGTAGATTACCTTTATAATTATTCTTGGTTATCTCTAAACGTTACCGTTCGTTTCTCCCGCTCGTAAGAGGCGCGCACCGAGACGGAGAGCACCTCAAGTACCTCGTCGAGCGGCATATTACTGTAGGTGGCTGTCAGGGTACGTTCTTTTAATTGAGGATCTTCGGTAATACATTCTATATTAAACCAGCGTTCTAACCGCTGTACCACTTCCGGGAATGGGGTTTCTCTGAAGACCAGCTTTCCTTCCGCCCATCCGGTAAACTCCTCCATGTCCGTAATATCAGATACCGTAAGTCCTCCTACCCTTTTCAATATTCCTAACTTATTAGGAGTTAGTTCCACCAGCTCTTTCTGTATAATTCCTTTTTTCACTGTCCCCAGCGATGCCAATCCCTCTTTTACGGCTACTTCGATCCTGCTTGAATCATAGGCCGTTATATTAAACTGGGTCCCCAGATCTTTCACATATCCCCGGGGCGTAATGACGATAAAAGGATGTTGTTCATCATGCTCCACCTCAAAAAAGGCTTCGCCTTCAAGATAGATGGTACGGGTGGGATCTCCGTAATTTTCTGGTATTTCCAAGCTGCTTTCTGCATTCAAGGTCACTAGGCTTCCATCGCTCAGTCGCAGATTCGTCCGCTGACCTCTGTCCGTGGTAATTTTCTGGGCCGCTATCTCAGTAGGTTTGGTTTGCTCATTAGCTTGCAACCAGTCCTGAGAAATAAAGTACAGGGTGGTGATGAGAATGACAGCAGCAGCGGCGATGGAAAACCAGTACGGGTAACCACGTGAGCCTACCTCCTTGAAATGATTGGCAGAAGCCGAGCTCTTTTTTTTAGTAGAAGCACTGCCGATAGGTTGTGAACTGGATGATAGCTTATTCCTTTTTTTAAACTGTTGCCAGGCCGCCTGTGCGTCCGCTTCAAATTCAGCATGCTCTTCCGGATCCCAATCCTCGATAAAGGATTTGAAAAAATCTTCATTGGCCGGATCTTCCTGTAACCATGCCCCCAGCTGCCTGAGCTCTTGTTCCGAGCAGCGGCCTTGTATATATTTCTTTAAAATTTTCCAGTTCATAGATACCTTTTTCCATCTGTTCATTTGGATTACGAGCGAAAAATCGCTTACCCTTAAACTTTTATGGAAAAAGTTTCTGTGATAATTTAAAACGGTAGGTGGGAAAAAAGAACCGCCGCTGAAACCCGGTCAAGGATCAATACTACATAACAGCCATTTTGAACTGCATCGCCCAACGGTGTCAGTTTTAGGCGGTGCAGCTTCGGCGAATGATTCTTTTTTTAGTCTTGATTTTTTATTTCTTGTTTTCCAGCCAGAAAAGGGATTCGAAAAATCGGGGTTTGTTCAAAAGTCAAGGCCGGAGCGAGGTTGGAATCGCAGCATATAGCTCATAGGTGAGAATTATAACCGAACTATAATACCATAATTGGACAAAAGACCCGTTTCGCAACGCCTTCCAGAACTATTGGAATCAATGCGAATAAGTCCTTTTACTAACTATTCTTCCAGATTTGTCAATTGATCGGGCAATGCTTCTAAAAAAGCCATCAGATTAGAAAGTTCTGCCTTTGTTAATTGCTGATCCAGTCCGGGAGGCATTAATGACATGTTCTGTGTATCAATCGAAGAAATTTCATCCCGGGTAATGCGAATTTTCTGTCCCGGTCCCACCGACAAAATAAGCGCTTCTGACAATTGCTCTACAATAACACCTGAATAACTGTTGGAACTCGTAGTAACCTGATAGGTCTCGTATTCCCTTGCAAAGCTGGCCGAAGGAAAAACAAGAGCTTCCAATATATCATGGCGAGACCGAATGGCTCCAATATTCGTGAGGTCGGGACCAAATTCAGTTCCTTCACTTCCAACGGTATGACAGGTTGAACACGTTGCTTTCCCAAAAAACAGTTTGCGTCCTGCCCCCACATCCCCTTTCCCAAGTTGTTTTTCCAATTTCTGTAATTTAGCCAGGCGCTCTGACTGCTTCTTTTGAATCTCTTTCATGAGCGAAGCTGCTGCTGCTTGTACAGACTCAGGATAGGCATTTATTATCTTTTTCAGGTCCTGCTGCGGGACATTATCCAGGTTTTCCGGTGAATTTTTCAGGACTTTTACCAACGCCAGCCCGACTTTTTCACTTTTACTATCCTGGAAGGTTTCTATCAGGCCCGGCACCATAAACGGATCGGCCCGAGGGAGTTGCGTTCGGGCAATATGCAAAAGTTGTTGCTCGTTCAGTTCCGCTTGGCTTAGTATTCGGGCCGCTGATTGCCGGACCGGTGATCTGTTTGCCTCACTCAGGTAATCTGTGACTATTTCAAACTCTTCCCAAGTTATTTGAGGCTGAATGCTCACCCGTGCTTTCATTGCTTCCAACCGAAATTCATTGATTTCTTCCGGATTATGAATAATTTCCTTTAACTGTTGATTCAGCGCTTCAACTTGACGGCTGCCTATCAGGTTCAGGACCGCATAACGCACCTGGTCAGATCCTGCTCTAAGCTCTTTTCCAAGTTGATCCACCCAGAGATCAGGAAGCTCCGGGATATCACATCGGCTCATGACATCTATGAATATTAGTTTGGTTCCCGGGGGAGTATTTTGGGCGGATAGACCGTTTCCTAAAAAGCGTTGCATATCATCATTCCCGCAAAAAGTATTCATCAGGGTTCCATATGAAACCGCCTCTTCATCCGTCAGTTCAGCAGTCCCCATAACCGAATCAAGAAAGTCTACCACGATCTCTGACCACTCGGGATGGTGTGAGGCCACCCAAACACCGACCTCCCGGAGCTCTTTTTTTTCACTGGAAAGAAATGGGAGTAACTGGTCTTTCGTGAGAGAAGAAGAATCCATCTGGTCCAGTGCTGTCAGAGCCGCTTTTCTGACCTGGTTAGAAGTACTCGTTAAAGCCTCAACTAGCGGGTCAGAATCGCCCAGGGTAACGAGAGAATGAATGATGGCGTGCTCGAGGAACCGGTCACTGACTCCATCGGCAGCTCTCAGCAGCGCATCGACCGCGATCGGGTCCCCAATCTGTCCCAACGCCGTTGCGGCCTGCCTTTGAACAGCGGGAGACTCATCCGCCTGTACGAGCTCTTCCAGCTTTTCGATTGCTCCCATATCTTTTGCAAGTCCCGCCACACGGGCAGCAGCTGTTCGCACTTGATCACTTTCATCGGTTAAAGCCGACCGGGCGGCATCATTTGCCTCTGCCGTACCAATCCGGTAAAGCGCAAAAACAGCTGCCGTACGGACCTTTTCCTTAGGCGACGACAACAGGTTTTGCAAAGCGGCTACAGCCCTCCCTCCTTGTTGAACAACGGCCTCTAATGCTTTTTCCCTTACCTTCGGGCGGGAATCCGCAAAAAATTCCGTCAGATCCCTGGCCGGCATCTCGCTAAAGTTGACAGCCTGTCCCCATGGATCATTCACGTGTTGATTGCCTTTTGCCTTTCTTATTCGGTATATCCCTCCTTCTACATTTGGCTTGGATTCTCTTGAAAGAGGACATCCTTCAATGAACCATCCTCCAGTTACCACCACCAATAAACTCCCGTCCGCGTCCTCCAACACATCTGTCGGGTGAATATCCTCCCGCGTTGCGGTTACAAAGGGTTCATCCTCCGTTGAATAGGTAGCCCCATTTCTTGAGATGCTATGCCGCAGCACTTCCCCGGTATTAAAGATCGCGCTAAACAAATTCCCCTGATACGCTTGTCCCCATGCCAAACCTTTGTAACGCATCAAGCCCGAAGGAGCTATGCGGGGAAACTTACTCATCACCGGCATTAAATCACCGGATAATTCAAGCTGATCCTGCTCAATAACTGAATGATATTTGGGATACACTCCACCTTCTACCCAGTGCATTAACGCATCTCTTTGGCCGTTCTGCGGATCGGTAAAATAGGTCATGGTTCCAATGGTTTCTCCCGAGGGCATAAATGCAATTTCTATGGAGTTGTCAAAGCCGCCCGCCGAGACCCACTCCAAATCAGTTCCATCGGGTTTGGTTCGCCATATTCTTGCGCCCTCTCCTGTTAGTGAATCTCCATCTTGAGTCTTAATAGCATATCCCCGCCGGGCACCAGCCATATACAACCACCCGTCGGGTCCCATAAAGGGCCCGCTTAATATGGCCCCATTCGAATTAAGGGTCCATCCCGACAGTAAGGTTTCCCGCTCATCAGCCGCACCATCTCCATTGGTATCCGTCAGTTTTAGCAAATCCGGCGAAGCGGTAACGTATAAACTGCCATTATAGAACTCTCCCCCCATTGGAAACGGAATCTGGTCAGCAAAAATGGTACTTTTATCAAACACGCCATCTCCATCCGTGTCCTCCAGCAAGCGAATTTGATAGGATGGATTTTCCAACATGGTGTCGGTTCCCATCGTATTTGTTTCCGTGGATTCAAATACAAACAATCTCCCCTGAGAGTCAAAGGTGGCAAACATGGGGTAAGAGATCAGATCTGAAGATACCACCCGCTCTATGGTGAACCCTTCCGGCACTTGGAGCCCTTCTATCTGGGTGACCTGCTTCTTCTCACAACCTGTTAGAAGTACCGCCCAGTTTATCATAAGTATCCCAAGTGCAAACCGTACCCATCTCATTCTTTCATTCCGTATTACGCTCAAATAGAATTTCATTCTTCACCTTGTGTATTTTGGGAAGTATTTACAATCCCCTTTCCTCTGAGCATTCATACGGCTACCGAACGGACTTAAGTGCTCATGGGAAGGCAAGATCAGCCGGATATATCCAGCTCAACAGAAACCTTGTTATATCTCAACGGTATAATACTACATGCAATCATGTATAAGAAATAAAAACGGCAAATATTTCGACAGGCGCTCCCTGAGTATCTTTAGTACTCTTCTCATATGGGATTCTACCGTTTTGACGGAAATATCCAGGTAGCCGGCTATCTCTTTGTAGGTAAGGCCCTCTTCCCTGTTCAATTTATAAATTTGGCGGGCTCTGGGTGGAAGATCATTGACGGCCTCACGGGCCTCATCGACAAACGGTATCTTACTACTTTCGTTGAAATTTATCGTGGTATGTGGAGTCTCTGTCCTCTCCTGTTTTGCTTCTGCAATATATTGATCGACAATTTTCTGGTGCTTGATATAATCCAGGGCTTTATTACGAGCCATTTCGTACAGTAGTCCACGAAGGTGTCCCCCCGGATCCAGATTGAACCTCGTTTCCCATACCGTGGCAAATACCTCCTGAATGATCTCTTCGGCAAGCGATTCTGACCGGACGTACTTCCAGATATATTTGCACAGTGGAGTGTAATACTTGAGAAAGGCTATTTCGAAAGCATATTCATCGCCCTCGCGGATCTTTTTTAATAATAAAGACTCACTATGCTCTGAACTCATAATCCCGTGGCTATAAAAAAAGAATTAGTATGTAGGTCAAGTCGTGATTATTCATTGCTTTTTTATACCCTGTCATCCCAGCCAACTGATCTGGCAATCAAAAAATAATAAGTACGAAATGTAACCCAGATGCCCTGATAAAGTATTAAAAGAATAAAATTTGTGAATTCAAAAAATGCATCACAACCGCAGCAGCCTTTTGGCGTTTTCATACAGCACCTTTCGTTCAACTTCCTTGCTTGGCGATAGCCGGCGTATCGTAGCAATAGATACGGCCGCCCGGCAATCCGGGGCCCGGTAACTTCAACGCCGCTCCGGCCAATAACAGGCCTGAATTAGCTAGAAAGGAACGCCTGGAGATTAAGTGAGATCCCTTCATGCCATCAAATTGAGTACAGTTTCTTTTGGATATAGGGTTATTGTTATATCTTCGGCTCCCATCCCGGCTCGTATTCACGATCCCACAGCTGCATGGCCCCTTCGTCCTGGATACGCCCGTTTTCAGCGTTGACATCCAGTGCCTTGCCTGTCCTTGCGGAAATATTCATCAGGTGGCACAACAGTGTACTTGTGGCTCCTTCATCAATAGGAGAATTCAGCTCCGCTTTCCCGCGGATGGCATTGAGAAAATTCAACACGTGCCTGTTTATTTTGCTTCGGCCCGTATCTTCCTCGTCCGAATCCGAACGGATCAAATCGCCTTCCCGGTCATATAGTTCATATCCGGAGCTGAGGAACTTGATAACCCCCTCCGTACCGTACACAACCGGACCCTGTCCCCCATAAGTATCGTAGCCATTGCGACTCTTACCGTCCCACCGAATAACTTTGTCCCCCGGAAACGTCAGTGTGGCATCCATCGTATCGTACATGGTCCACCCGTCGTCAGGGAAATGTTGTTTATGGGCATTGGTGACGACCCGTTTCGGCTGTTCGACCTGCAGGGCCCACCGGGCAATATCCACCGCATGAATCGCATTGTTACCGGCTTCAGCAGTGCCCCACTTCCAGCCGTACCAGTGCCAGTTGTAATCCCAGGCGTTGTGCACGTACTCCTGCCGGGGAGCCGGTCCCTGAAACAGCTCCCAGTTCAAGCCTTCCGGTACCGGGGCCGGGGTTGCCACAGGAACCTCTCCCCGGTCGTTATAATAAGAGGCAACCGCTTTATAGGGTTCCCCGATCAGCCCATTATGAATTTCGCTGATCAATTCCTGAGTGATGGCGGACGCCCGCCTCTGATTGCCCATCTGGATCACATTGCCGTACTTCTTCTGACATTCGACCAGCAGCTCGCCTTCCCGGGGATTATGGCTGCAGGGTTTTTCCACGTAGACATGCTTCCCGGCCTCCGAAGCATAACAGGTGCCGGGAGCATGCCAGTGGTCGGGAGTGGCGTTGATGATTGCATCCACCTCATTGTCTTCCAAAATTTTGCGAACATCATTTTCAAGCTCGGGGGTGTATCCCAGCACCTCCGAATAGTTTTCGGCCGCTGATTCGCGGCGGCTTTTCATGACATCACACAGGTATAACAGCCGGGCGTTGCTCTCTTCAAGGGCGATCGCCTCCGGCCAGGCATGAGCCCTTCGTCCCAGTCCAACAACCGCCAGGTTCAACCGCTCATTGGAGCCCATGATATTAGCATAGCTTGCACTGCTCATTCCCATCCCACCGATCGTCAGGCCGGCCATTCCGAATGCGGACTTCTTTATAAAACTTTTTCTGGATTCACCCATATTTCACTTTTTTTAGTTGAAAATACTTTTCAGATCTGATTTAATCTATAAATTCCATTAGTATATTGCTATCAATGGCTTATAGATATTATTTCAAGTTATTTTACCCCTCTCCCCTTATATCAGCAAACAATCAGCTGTTTTACAATACCATTGCAGTGGCTGTATCTGCAGTCCAGCTTCCTGTCAACGGCATACAGTATGAACGTAATAAAATTGATGAATTCAAAATAAGAAAGGAAGCGTTCTGATAATTTACTGTATGAAAGCAGTACCGGGCAGTTTTTTCCCAGGCAGTCTGTTTTCTAAAACAGTTTGCTGGAAAAAGCAGCTTCAACATCAACTGGCGGTCCCCAAATAGGGCCGGACGATCAAGCCTCTATTTTTTATAATGTTCGGGAGACAATTCCTTTAGCAGCTTCGTGCTTGCCTCCGGGGTAATATCACGTTGCGGGTTACCAAGCATCTCGTATCCCACTCTGAACTTTTTGATCGTAGCCGAACGCAGAAGCGGCGGATAAAAATGCATATGAAAATGCCACTCCGGATGCTCCTCCCCGTCGGTTGGAGCCGGATGGAAGCCTGCTGAATAGGGAAAAGAAACCTCAAAAAGATTATCGTATTTGACCGTTATCTGTTTGATAATATCTGCCAGTCCCCCTTGTTCTTCATCCGTCATATCGGTAAACCGGGAAAAAGGGCGCCGGCTTATGACCAGTGTCTCAAACGGCCAAAAGGCCCAATAGGGAACCACGACTACAAAATGCTCGTTTTCAACCACCATTCGCTCTTCTTGCTCCAGTTCGAGATCCATATAGTCTGTCAGCAGCGTTTGCCCGTGCTTTTTGTAATATTCAGCCTGCCGTTTCCATTCCTTGACCGGCTCATCAGGAATGGTCTCCTGGGCCCATATCTGTCCGTGCGGGTGCGGGTTGCTGCATCCCATGATTTCCCCTTTATTTTCGAAAATCTGCACGTAATTGATATAATCACGATTGCCCAATTCCCGGTATTCGCGGGTCCACAGATCAACGACCTGCCGGATTTGAGAAGTCTCCATCTCAGGCAGCGTCAAATCATGGCGCGGCGAAAAGCAGATCACCCTGCAGATGCCTTTTTCCCCTTTGGCAACCAGCAGATCACCGGCATTCCTGTATTCGGAGGGGGTATCCGGTTTCAGGGCACTGAAGTCATTGGTAAAGACAAAGGTGGAGTCGTATTCTGGATTTTTCGCCTCCCTCGCCCGCTCGTTACCCGGACACAAATAACAGTCGGAGGCGTACTCCGCCTTCTGTGCGGCGGACGTACTTTCCTTCTTTCCCTGCCAGGGACGCCTGGCCCGGTGAGGCGATACCTGTATCCACTCGCCCGTAAGGGGATTCAAACGCCTGTGCGGATGATTTGTGAGATCAAGTGTCATAACTCTTTATCGGTTTTAGCTTTTGGAAGATCGACGAGTTGGGTTCCTGCGGAAATTTTTGCCTGGTAAATCGCTATCGGCTGACCGGTTATCTTTTGGTAACGCTGGGAAATCCGTTCTTTAAATGAATCCAGGTATCGGTCTTCCACGAGGTTAATAGTACAGCCGCCAAAACCGCCTCCCATCATGCGGGCCCCCAACACCCCGTCGATAGTGCGGGCCGCATCAACAAGGATGTCCAGCTCAGCGCAACTGACTTCATACTGGTCCCGGAGCCCCGTGTGCGAGGCGTACATGCGCTGCCCGAAAGCATGGATATCATTCTCTTCGAGATCCCTGCAGGCATCCTGCACCCGTTTGTTTTCTTCCAGGATATAAGTGCAGCGCTTAAAGACAACAGGATCCATTTTTTGCCCGTGCCTGTTCAACAGCTCCGGGGAAACTTCACGGAGACTGTTAATACCGGGTTCATGCTGCTGCAGGATTCGAACGCCTTCTTCACATTGCGAGCGACGAACGTTGTATTCCGAGGACGCCAGCTCACGGCGAATACGGGTATCGCATAAAACGATATGGATATCCCGGCGTTTCAGGGGATAAAATTCATATTCCAGGGAACGGCAATCCAGCTTCATGGCGTGATCTTTTTTGCCGTTCAAACTGACAAACTGATCCATGATGCCGCACTGCACCCCGACAAAGTCGTTTTCCGCTTTTTGGGCCATTTTTGCCATTTCCACCGGCGGGATCTCCCACTCGAATAACCGGGACAGTCCAAACAACATGCCGCCTTCGAGCGCGGCCGAGGAAGAGAGTCCCGCTCCAATGGGTATGTTGCCACCGAACACACAATCAAAGCCCCCGGGGTCATAACCGTGGCGTCGAAGCTGGTCCACGACCCCAAGCAGGTAATCGGGCCAGCCTTTGCCGGATTTTGACAGCTGTCCGGAGATATCGGCTTCAAAGGTTTCACCCGGATCAATGGCGTAGAACCTGCCGCGATTAGATTCATTTTCCGCCAGTGCCAGAAAGATATGTTTATCGATAGCGGCGGGAAGGACAAAGCCGTCGTTATAATCGGTATGCTCACCAATCAGGTTAACGCGTCCGGGTGACTGCACCAGTATCGGGTCACCCTCGTAACGTTGATAAAATTCAGCTACAATTTTTTTCAATTTCTGCATTTACTGAGAATTCGATCTGAAATCTATGATTGTATATAGAATATGCATACATCAGCCTTACCAGAATACCGCATACAGTAAGGCTACCAGCACTAAAATGACATAAGCTCCGATGTTAAAAGACGGACTGGTTTTGAACATTTCGGCCGTGGTATGAATGGCTTTTGGGTCTTCATCACGGGGATTTGTTGTTAAACTGACCCCCGCGATGATTGCAATAGTGCTGATAAGGGTATAAAACATCTGGTCCAAAAAGGGAAGCTGAACGGCCGGTGTTTTTAAAAATACGGCAATTACAATAGATGCCAGAACTCCGTAAATTGCTCCTTTTGAAGTGGTTTTCTTCCAGAATAGTCCCATCAGAAATACGGCTAAAATACCAGGGCTTACCATGCCGGTATATTCCTGGATGTATTGGAACACCTGGGGTACACTATTTAATTGCGGGGCCATGAAAACAGCGGTGATCAAGGCTACGCCGGCCGAGATACGTCCCATATTCACCGTTTGTTTATCCGTGGCACTTTGATTGATATACGGGATATAAATATCCATCGTAAATATCGTGGCTACAGAATTCAGCATGGAAGCTACAGAAGATACAATAGCTGCTGCAAGGGCCGCTACGACAAGACCCAGAAAGCCGGGCGTAAGGAAGACCTTCATGAGCCAGGGATAGGCA
The DNA here is from genome assembly GCF_900129315.1 of Fodinibius roseus. Classification (GTDB taxonomy): domain Bacteria; phylum Bacteroidota; class Rhodothermia; order Balneolales; family Balneolaceae; genus Fodinibius; species Fodinibius roseus. Next base: position 445,417 of record NZ_FQUS01000001.1, on the reverse strand, counting down.
TTATCGTATTGGATGCTGCCATCGGGCCTGGTAAAGACATCAACAACGCCGGAAATCTGGGTGGTACCTTCGGGTTGATTATACAACACGTACACAATAATTCCGGGAATGACGACGATTAATGGAATGATCAATTTTAAAAAACCGGCAAAGATTATACCCTTTTGCGATTCTTTAAGCGATTTAGCGGCCAGGGTTCGCTGTATGATATACTGGTTAAATCCCCAGTAATAAAGGTTGGCTACCCACATTCCGCCGATTAAAACAGCAATGCCCGGCAAATTGTTGAATTCAGGATTGGACCGATCCAGAATCATCGTAAATTTTTCTCCGGCCACCTCATAAACATGGGTCAGACCGTTTAGGATTCCTCCCTCGGGCGTGACATTATAGAGGCCGGCAAAAGTAACCACAATCCCCCCTATCACCAGTAGCCCCACCTGCAAAACATCGGTCCACGCAACGGCCGAAAGTCCGCCATACAGCGAATAGGCAGCGGCAATGACTGCCATGCCTAGCAGCGCATGAATCATAAAAGTGCCATCCCCCGTACCCATTATGGTATCAAGGGCCAGAGCCCCCAGGTAGAGTACGGTGGTGAGATTAACGAAGACAAACAACGCAATCCAGAAGATCGCCAGAATAGTTTTCAGTGTAGTATTAAACCGTTTTTCGACGAATTCCGGAATAGTGAAGATCTTTTTTTCTATAAAAATGGGCAGAAAGTATTTTCCAACCACAATCAGCGTTACGGCCGCCATCCATTCATAGGAGGCGATGGCGAGTCCCACAGCAAAGCCCGACCCCGACATACCGATGATCTGCTCTGCGGAGATATTTGCTGCGATCAGGGACGCTCCGATAGCCCACCACGGAAGGGATTTCCCCGCCAGGAAATAATCCTCTGCATTTTTTTGATGTCCCTTTTTATCACGGGAAACCCAAAGCCCGATCGCAACGATGAGAACGCAATACAGGATAAAGACAATGGTGTCGATGGTAGAAAACTGCATGCTGAATCAATTAAGTTTTAAAAAAAGGAGCCGTCCGTTGTGTATTGGTTTTCCAGTACTCTTCTGTGTCCCCGCGACCTCAAGCATTGGTTTTGTAACGATGCGGCAGAAGCCAACAACCGGTGGAACGTAGGTTAGTCTGTCAAGCAGGTAACGTATAATAAAAAATGACAAAGTATAAAATGTTTTGATGATTAAAATATAGAATTTTATGTTATCGTTAACAAATATAAGCCCGTATTTGCTATTTTATCGTCGGGCGTTTGTGTAAACAATAAAAAAACTTTTAATTAGCATAAATTATTTTGTATACAGTGGTATCTGTTTAACATTCCATGATGCATCTAAACAAACTGAATTTGCAGTACATAACTATTATTAGCCCGTATTTTTCACACGAGAACATAAAAAAAGCTCCTCTTTCCCTGTAGAAGCATTCGGTATAAGGAGGATCAGCTGTCGCATTCGCTTGCGCTTTAAAGCTTCTTGCCATACAGGCCCGGGCAATAAAGGGATTTAATCCGGGACACGAATTCTTTTATAGCTCTTATCCCGGCCGTCCGATTAAAAAAACGGGTTACAAAATCCATCTTATCATACTAATATCACTATTGCTGCCATGAGTCGCATTGAAAAAATAGACCTGTACAAAGTTCCTCCCCGATGGCTTTTTTTAAAACTCACTACCTCCAATGGTATTGAGGGCTGGGGAGAGCCGATTGTGGAGGGCAAAGCGGATACGGTAATGGCGGCTGTGCAGGAGTTTAGCAGCGACCTGATAGGCAAAAGGGCCGGAAATATCGAAGATATCTTTCAAACGCTCTACCGGGGCAGTTTTTATCGCGGGGGACCCATTCTCATGAGTGCGATTTCGGGGATTGAGCAGGCGCTGTGGGATATTAAGGGCAAAGCGCTTGGGGTTCCCGTTTACGAACTGCTGGGCGGGCCGGTCCGGGATAAGATGAAAGTCTATTCCTGGGTTGGAGGAGATGAACCCTCGGAGCTTATTGAGGCTATTCAGCAGCGCCGGCAAACGGGATTCCGGCATGTGAAGATGAATGCGGTCGGGAAGGTGGCGTGGCTGGAAACCCCCGGGCAGATTGATGCGGTTGTTGGGCAACTCTCTGAAGTACGGGACCACCTTGGGTGGGATATCGATATCGGACTGGACTTCCATGGCCGGGTCCGCAAGGCCATGTCCAAAAGACTGGTCCGGGCACTCGATCCCCTGAAACCGATGTTTATAGAGGAACCGGTATTGTCTGAGCACCTCGATGCCCTGAAGGTTATCTCCCGGTACACCTCCGCCCCGATTGCCATGGGTGAGCGTCTGTACGGACGATCAGGCTTCCGGCCAATGCTCGAACACGGGTATACGGATATTATTCAGCCGGACCTGAGTCACGCAGGCGGGATCTGGGAAACCCGGAAAATAGCCGCCATGGCCGAGACGTATGATGTCGCTGTCGCTCCCCATTGTCCCCTGGGACCCATTAGCTTTGCGTCGGCACTTCAACTTGATTTTAGTACCCCGAACGCTCTCATCCAGGAAACGAGCTTAGGTATCCACTACCACGATGACAGTATGGATTTGCTGGATTACATGGCTAATCCGGAAATTTTTGCGGTTGAGAATGGGTATATCAAGCGTAATGACCGGCCGGGACTGGGCGTGGAGATTGATGAGGATAAAGTGAAGGAGTCGGCCAGGGAGGGACACGACTGGCATAACCCGATCTGGCGAAACGAAGATGGATCCATAACCGAATGGTAGCCGCTGCCCTGAAAAACAAAACTATACATACCACCCCCTTTTTCCTGAGCTGCGACTGGGGCACCTCCTCCTTTCGCCTTAGGCTCGTAGCATCGGACACAGGGAGCGTCATCACCGCCATTAAAGACAAAACCGGGATTAAAGAAATATACAAGCGGTGGACAGCCTACGGTGGTGAGTTGAGCCGGATTGATTTCTACCAGTCCTTTCTGATGCAAAAAGTTGAAGAACTGAAAAGCACTTCTCCCGTTGCTGTCGATTATCCCCCCGTCATTCTGTCCGGAATGGCCTCTTCAAGTATCGGCATCAAAGAGCTTGCCTATGCTCCCCTGCCCTTTGAACTCGATGATCCCAACCTGAATATCGAAATGGTTGCAGCGACGGACCGGTTTCCCTGTGATTTATACCTTGTATCGGGACTTTGTTCATCGGATGATGTTATGCGGGGCGAAGAAACGGAACTTTTGGGCCTTCATTCAACACTGAATATATCAGAGGGATTATTCCTCCTGGCCGGAACTCACAGTAAACACGTGGTGGTAGAAGACCGTACAGTTATCTCATTCAAAACGTATATGACCGGGGAGCTTTTTGATATAATCTCATCTCAAAGTATACTGTCTGCTTCCGTTGCGGAGGATATGGATAGCGCTGCCGCTCCCGGCCGGGACTTCAAGAAAGGAGTTGAGGAAGCTCAACAAAAAAACTTACTGCATTCATTATTCGGAATTCGCGCGCGCGACCTCCTCAGGGATACTTCAGATAAAGGGAGCAACTATGATTTTCTAAGCGGATTGTTAATCGGGACCGAGCTGAAAGAGATGAAGCCGGCCGCACGGACCCCGATTATACTCTGGGGCAGTAGCCGGCTGCAACAGTACTATGCAGCAGCATTGGACGTACTGGGACGGAAAGTGATCCGACCTGAGATCAAGGAGGAAGAGGAAATAACATCGCTGGGTCAGCGCAGCATCTTAAGACAAATTAACACCAACAACTAAACGGATGACTATGACAGGGGAACCGCTATATTTACTGCTTATCACGCTCATCGCTATTTTCTTGCTGCTCTTTCTCGTGATGAGGCTCAAGATTCACGCTTTTATCTCGCTCCTTATGGTGAGTGCTTTTGTCGGATTAGGGGCCGGCATGGGGTTTCAGGAAGTACTGGACAGCATACAGGAAGGGATGGGCGGTATTTTAGGATTTATTGCCATCATTGTGGGATTAGGGTCCATCATCGGAAAGCTCCTCGAAGTCTCTGGCGGCGCCGAAGCGCTGGCCCGTAATATCGTTCAAATATTTGGTACCGAACGCACTTCCTGGGGACTGACGATCACCGGCTTTATCATATCCATTCCCGTCTTTCTGGATGTCGGGTTTATCATCCTTGTGCCCATTGTCTATGCGCTGGCAAGAAAGTCCAAAAAATCCACCCTCTTCTACGCCATCCCGCTGCTTGCCGGACTGGGAGTCACCCATGCTTTCATCCCACCGACGCCCGGTCCCACGGCCGTAGCAGAAATTATGGACGTATCACTGGGCTGGGTCATTATATTCGGTTTTGCGGCCGGAGTTCCGGCAGCGATTTTGGCGGGACCTATCTTCGGGAAATACATTGGTAACAAGATTGATGTAGCTCCTCCTGATTTTAGCGAGACCAGTAAAACCAAGGACCCTTCTCTGGGAGATAAATGGGATTTTTACATTATTCTTGTCGTTATATTACTGCCCCTGTTCTTAATAGTCAACTCCACAATTTTTGATGTTATGCAATCCAACCAGACGGTCGCAGAAGGAGCCTTCTGGGTAAATTTCATCCAGTTTGTGGGTCACCCGTTCGTTGCGTTGATTATCGCCACCCTCGTGGCAGCCTATTTTCTCGGTTATCAAAAAGGCTTTACGGGCAAAGAAGTGCTAAAGTTCTCCGATAAGGCATTGGCGCCTGCGGGACTCATCATATTAGTGACGGGAGCGGGGGGCGTATTCAAGGAAATTCTCATTGACAGTGGTGTGGGGGAAGCCCTGGCCGAAACTATCCTGGCATACCAGGTAGCCCCTATTGTGCTGGCGTACCTGCTGGCCGTCATTATTCGCGTTACCCAGGGATCGGCGACGGTCGCAATGATCACCTCGGCGGGCATGGTTGCTCCTGTCGTGAGTGAATTTGACATGACATCACCTGAAAAAGCGCTGATTGTTATCGCCATTGCCGCAGGCTCAACAATCCTGTCTCATGTCAATGACAGCGGGTTCTGGCTGGTGAACAAGTACCTCGGATTAACGGAAAAACAGACGCTTCAATCATGGACGGCCATGGAAACCATCATCTCCGTCACCGGTTTTGCAATGGCCCTGTTGCTCTATTATACCGTGGTTTAATTTAGTGTAGTGACAACAGTGTATATATATAGCTTTGTAAAACCGTTCTCTTAGCCGTTAACGGCAGCAATCACGTCACAAACTCCGACTAACCCTGTTCAGCTAATATTACGGACTCCCGAACGATTGCTGTGATCTGCTTAAACTTTTTTTCCCGAATCAAATCAGAGGGGGTCAGCCATGAGCCTCCGGCCGCGGTTACCATATCGCTCTCCAGATATGATTTCAGGTTTGACAAATTCACTCCTCCCATCACCAGAAACCGGACCCCCGTATGCTTGTAAGGTCCTTCCAGGCTCCCGATATAGTTCTCGCCTCCCAAATCCGATACCGGGAAGAGCTTCAACATCTTATGGCCATAGGTTAAAGCTAATTCTATATCTGAAGGTGTCGAAACGCCGGGGATGAAAGGAAACTCATGCTCTTGTGCTTTTTCAACCACTTGTTTATTTAGTCCCGGCGATAAGCCAAACTGAGCTCCCGCTTCCTGAGCCGCGGACAGCTGGTCCGGGGACAGAATAGTCCCGGCCCCGACCTTCATTTCCGGAAGCTCCCTGGCTATGGCACGGATCGCTTCGGCCGTCGCGGAAGTACGAAAGGTGATTTCCATCACATTTATTCCGCCCTCCAGTAACGCCTCCGCTACCAAAAGCGCTGAGTGGACATCCGTCACCGTGACGGCAGGCAAGAGTTTATTTTTTTTAATTTCCCGGAACATCGATTATTCGTAATAAGAGATTATGACTGCTCGGCGATGAAATGATAAACGGATAAGTTATGATAAATCTCGCCGGGTTCCAATACGGTAGTGGGTAAGTTTGTCTGGTTGGGTTTCATTCGCATTCACCGGATGGTTTTTCAATGGATTTTCCCGCTGACACCGGTACCCCGAAATGGGGGGACCCGTCCTCATTCCATTCAAACGGCTGCAAATGCACCACCCGGTTCCAGCCCGGATCGGGACTCACTTTTGTATGATATGCAATCCAGTGTTCGCTCCCATCCGGGGAAGTGGTAAAGCTGGCGTGTCCAACCCCATAGACTTCCGGGGTGCCTTTAAATACCGGTCCTTTCTTCTCCCAGTGATCGGGATGCATGGGGTCATGTTCCGTTAATCTCAACTGACCCAAATTATAGGCCGGCAGCCATGACTCGCTGGCAGAATAGATGACAAACACGTCCCCTTTCTTATTTTTGAGAATCTGAAGTCCTTCATTAATGGCCAGTTCTGTCCCGGTTTCCCAGGATTTTTCGGGCGAAGATATGATCACCCTGTTGCTGCTGATCGTCCACGGATTCTCCATTTCAGCGATATACAGGTGCTGGGGCGTTCTGTCCGTATCCTCGTTTTTCTCCCACCCCGACCAGACAGCATAGAGCTGCCCATCTATCTCCAGGGGTGTTAAATCAATAGCCCACTTGGTTTCTGTTTTATTTTGAATGTCGTCGCCGGTGTAAAGCATTCCTTTGTCGATATATTCTCCCTGTGGATCATCCGTCTTTGATTCCAGGACGCCACTCCTCTGCCGAATAAAGGGCGATCCGTCGGTATTACCGGCGGTGTAATAGATATACCATTTCCCATCCAGGTAATGCAGCTCCGGCGCCCATAAATTCGACCGGTTCCATCCGGTATCCGGCTGAGCCCAGACCTTTTGCTCATCTTCTTTCAGTTGGGTCAGATCCCTGTTTTTTGAAACATACAGTTCCCCACCGCTGGATTCGAGGTAATAATAGAACCCGTCTTTTTTTATCACCCATGGATCCTGCCCATCCGCTGCCGGATTGCTAAACGTGCAGGGCTCCGGCGCACCACCTCCCTTTTTATCGGTTTGAGCTGTAGATCTGCACCCATGTAAAAAAAACAGTATCACAAAAGGCACCCACAACTTTGAATAACGCATACCTGCTGATTTATGATAAATTATATCAAGTACTACTTATAACGCTTTAGCAGCTTCATGCCAAATCCTGATTCCAATGAAGGAATCAATTGACCATCCTTCAACTTATAATCCCCGAAATATACATCTATTGACTCGCAGGTTACCCCCTTATCATCGAATGCATTAGTTCTCAATCAACGCCTCATGAATTTCCCGGAGATGCTCAAAGTCAAACTTGACCACTTCCCGGTCATACGTCATCAGGCCGTTTACTTCCGTCTCAACATCGGTTGTCTGGGTATAAACAGCAGCTGCCAGCCCATTATCTTTGAGTTTCATCAGCTCCTCAATCATTTGATCGTAAGTTTCATGCAGTTTGGACTCCGACTGGGACGTCTCATAGTGGCTGGGAGCACGGCTGAAGTCCTGCAGCCAGAGATGATCCTCGACCACCAGGGCTTGTCCCCCGTACTCCCCCAATACCGCGGCACGGTTGTCTTCCGTCTCCGGCATATCGGGACCCGGGTACTCATGCATGTCAATAACATCCCCGACCCCGTGGTCGGTCCATCCGCTGGCGTTATTAACCAAACGCGTAGGATCATAATTTTTGGTCCACTCTACAATTTTTTCGGTCTGGAACTGTCCCCACCCTTCGTTAAACGGGACCCACATAACGATAGAGGGATGATTATAGAATGCATCAATCATCCGCTCATACTCCTGCTTGAATTGACGGGCCGACTCTTCGGTCCTCCCCGGAATTTGTCCCGGCCTCATATCCCCGCTGGGCATATCCTGCCAGACTAAAATCCCCAATTTGTCGGCCCAATAATAAAAACGCTGCGGTTCAACTTTCACATGCTTGCGGAGCATATTGTAGCCCAGATCTTTGGTCACCTCAATATCGTATTTAAGGGCTTCATCCGTCGGTGCCGTATAGAGTCCGTCGGGCCACCATCCCTGATCCAGCGGGCCCATATGAAAAAGTGGTTCATTATTCAGGAACAACCGCGTATATCCATCTTCGGCTTTGGCAATTTCTATCTTGCGCATGCCAAAATAGCTGGATACCCTGTCGACCAGCCGGCCATCTTCATCCAGCAACTCCACCTCCAGATCATACAAAAACGGGTTGTCGGGGGACCACAGTTCGGGATTATCCAGCTCAATAAGAAAGTCCTGTTTGTGCAATCCTTTCGACTCGCCAACCACTTCTCCTTCTTTCAATGCCTCCACCCTGACCTGGTGTCCGTCGGAAAGATGTTTGCCGCTGACTTCGACTTTTACCCGGCTGTTATCCACGTCCGGTGTAATGTTCAGATCCTTAATATAGGATTCCGGAACGTACTCCAGCCAAACAGTTTGCCAGATTCCCGTGACCGCCGTATACCAGATGCTTCGCGGGTCGTGCGTCTGCTTACCCACCGGCTGATAGCCAATATCCGTCGGATCCCAGACGGTAATTTCAATTTCCTGCTCACCCTTTGTGAGCTGATCCGTAATATCAAACGTAAAAGGATCGTACCCTCCCTGGTGGGTGCCGACATACTCACCATTCACGCGTACATGTGTTTCCCAGTCACTGGCACCAAAATGCAGTAAAACTCGTCCTTCTTCATGGGGATTATCCACCTGAAAGCTTCGCTTGTACCACACGCGGTTATCGGCCCCTACGGTCTCTCCGATTCCTGACAAGGCTGACTCCACCGGGTACGGTACCAGGATCTGCTGCTCGTACTCGCCAAAAGCATTGTCTTTGGCTGTTATTTTAAACTCCCACAGCCCATTCAGGTTCTGCCAGTGCTCGCGTTCCATCATGGGACGCGGATACTCCGGCAGCGCGTTTTCGGGCCCCACTTCGTCCGCCCATCTTGACATCAGGGGATTTTCCGCGGGCTCCCAGTCGTTTTGTTGACCATACACGGTACATGGAAGCGATATACTTAACACAAGGGTAAAAAATAAGGGAAATATACGTTTAAGCATGGGATATTTATTATAATGTTATCGATAACATATGTAATCGTAATTTTAAAAGGAATGTAGATATTGTCAAGGTTTTTTCTATGTATTTAATTAATTTAGACATTCAATAGCAGATTGTTAGTTACTTCATGTAGTCCTTTAATATTTCTCCGCCATGAGGCTCTTCAACACGTTTTACTGCAATTTTTCTTAGATTTCGTCTATAGTTGCTTTTATATTCCCTGCATTTTTTTGCAAAACGAGTTCCCCAACTTCCCGGCGAAAGGAATGTCAAAATGCAATGGGTGCATGACAAGCATTCATTGATTCCCTTCATCCACACAAAAACATTGGAATTACTTTTGTTCTCAAAGTGATCAGCCATCACTCTTCTCCACACCCGCACGACTCCCGTATCTTCAGCGTTGTGAGCACTTCGATATTTTCGGCGGGCTCCTCTTCATGTTCTATCGTCTTGATCAGTTTTTGAGCGGCCCTCTTCCCTACTTCATAGGCGGGCTGATGAACGGTGGTAAGCGGTACCTTCAGCAGCTCTGCCCGGACATCATCGGTAAACCCGACAACCGCAAAATCATCCGGTATGGAAAAGCCGGCTTCACCTATGGCCTGGATAGCCCCGATCGCACAGGGATCGTTGACCGTCACTACGGCCTCGGGACGGTCCTCCGGGGGGAGGGCCAGCAGTTTATTCATGGCGTTGTAGCCGGACTTTTCCCGGAAGCCCGCTTCAATGACCCAGTCGTCATTTACGGGGATGTTATGTTTTTCCAAGGCCTCCATAAATCCCCGGTATCGTTTACGTCCGACCGAAACTTCCTGGGGTCCACTAAGATATGAAATTTTCTTAATGTTATGTGTAGTAATAAGGTGCTCCGTAATTCGGGTAGAGCTGCTGCGATCGTTGACACTGACACAGCTGGCTCCGAGGTTCTCAACACAACGGTCAAAGAATACCACTTTGGTGCGTGAGTTGAGGAGCTCCTCGTAAAATGAAAAATCTTCCACGGTCTGTGAGGAGGAAATCAAAATACCGTCTACCCGCTGCGATTGCAGTGCCCGGATCGCCTCCATTTCACGGCTAAACTGCTCATTGGCGTTGGTCAGAAAAAGCTGGTAATCCGAGCCGTAGGTAACTTCTTCAATTCCCCGCACGACCTCGGGGAAAAAGGCGTGCGTAATTTCCGGAATGACCACGCCGATCGTATAGGTTTTGTTGGAAACGAGGCTTTTAGCCACATGGTTCGGCCTGTACCCCATGCTCCTGGCTTTCTCAACGATCTTCTTTTTCGTTTGCTCATCGACATTGGGACGATCATTCAGTGCCCGGGAAACAGTCATGGCCGAGACGCCCAGCGCCTCTGCGATATGCTTTAACGTGACTTCAGAACTCAAAATAAAAGTTTCTTAATAATTAAACAGGCTGTTCAGCCTCGGTTTCTATTACCCGTATTTTATCATTATATATTCCTTCTGCGTGTAGCAGTGCTGGCAGCCAATCAGTGAGTGTTTGCTTCTTCAGTGTTTTTGATAAAAGAATGTTTCAAGTCTTGTGGATCCTGAAAGGTTATTTGTAACCATCCGCACAACGGGTTATAAGTTATATACAGGATGTTACCGATACCAATATAACAAAACTGCCTGACAATACAGGGCCTGCTAATGTATATAAATATTGAATAGTCTCGGGATGCGGAGACTCACCCGGAGAAGCAAACGGTAAAGCCCCATAGTAATAGTTGAATTTTAAAATTTCCTGTACTCACTTATTAAGAGTCCCGATTAAATATATTGGTTAATCAGGTTTTCCAGGTATTCCTGGCGACCGCTGATCTGCTCCGGCTCGCCCTGCTCCATGGCCACTTCTTTCAGATCCCCGAGGCTTAGCTCGCCTTTTTCAAAAGCAGCGCCCTGGCCACTGTCATAGGAAGCATATCGCTGCTTTCGGAATTCACGATACGGGGATTCCTCCAGGATTTTGTTTGCTGTCAGCAGTGCCCGGGCCATGATGTCCATGCCGCCGATATGCGCATAAAAGAGATCTTCAAGGTCGGTGGAGTTGCGCCGGATCTTCGCATCAAAGTTGATGCCGCCGGTATCAAATCCGCCGTTTTCCAAAATGACCAGCATGGCCTGGGTCACTTCAAAAATATCGGCCGGAAACTGATCGGTATCCCAACCATTTTGATAGTCCCCCCGGTTCGCATCGATACTGCCGAGCATCCCGGCATCGGCGGCTACCTGCAGCTCGTGCTCAAACGTATGCTTGGCCAGAATAGCGTGATTCACCTCGATATTGACCTTAAAATCATCCTGCAGGCCGTATTCATTCAGGAAGCCGATAACCGTAGCCGTGTCGAAGTCGTATTGATGCTTGGTGGGCTCCATGGGTTTGGGCTCAATGAGAAAGGTACCCTCAAACCCATTTTTCCGCCCGTAATCCCTGGCCGTATGCAGAAATTGAGCGAGGTGATCGCGCTCGCGCTTCATATCCGTATTTAAGAGGGACATATATCCCTCTCTGCCGCCCCAGAACACGTAATTTTCTCCTCCGAGTGCTATCGTGGCATCAAGGGCATGCTTAACCCGGGTCGCCGCATGGGCAAGCACATTAAAATCGGGATTGGTCGCCGCCCCGTTCATGTAGCGGGGATGGCTGAACAGATTCGCGGTTCCCCACAGCAGCTGAACGCCGCTTTCTTCCTGTTTCTGTTTCGCATACTCTACCATCTTTTGCATGCGTCGCTCTGTTTCTGCTATGCTATCCCCTTCATCCACCACGTCAACATCGTGAAAACAATAATAGGAGACGCCCAGCTTGGTGATAAACTCAAAGGCGGCATCCATTTTAGCCCGGCCGCGGTCCAGGGCTTCCTCATAACTCATCCAGGGCCAGAGGCGGGTACCGGTCCCGAAGGGATCCCCTCCCTGCTCGCAGAAGGTATGCCAGTAGGCAACTGCAAAGCGGAGATGCTCTTTCATGCTCTTATCACCTACTTTGCGATCTGCTTGGTAATAGTTAAAGGCTAATGGATTCGTAGAGTCTTTCCCTTCAAAGGGAATTTCATCGATATCGGGAAAATAAGAAGTACTGCCGGTAGTGATATTCATAGATTATGTATGATAGATATTATTAAGTTTAGTACTAAATTAACGTGTTTAAAGGTTGCATGTCCCCCGCTATCTTTTATTCATATACAACAAAATAAGTTGCCTGAGTAGCCCGGATCGGTATTCACGAAAATCCTCTGCGCAACGGTGTGTCCTTTTCGTTTAGATTCGTATAATAATTTCTTTGGAAATAGCAGAGTTTATGTGTTAACGTCTGAAATTTAAATTTTTATTCGCCTTCCAATTCCTTTTGTAAGATCTCATGCCAGTGGTCGTAGGCCTCGTTATATGGTTGCTGCAATTCAGAGGCGGGATACAGGGTGTCCGTCCTTGCGAGTCCCCGGAAAGCTTCCTTCCTGTTTTCAAAAACTCCTGTACCGATGCCGGCGCCGATTGCCGCCCCAAGCGCCCCGCTGCTGTCGTACAGTTCTACCGAGAGTCCGGTGGTGTTGGTAAAAGCCTCCCGGAAAACGGGACTCAAAAACATGTTGCCGTGGCCTACCCGGATGGTATCGATATCCAATCCCATCTGGTGCATAACCTGCAGCCCGTAGTTCATGGAGAAGGCGATGCCCTCCTGCGCGGCCCGAATAATATGCGCCTGAGAGTGTCGATTGAAATCCAGATTCTTTACCTGCGCACCTGTCGGTTGCTGCCCCAACACGCGTTCCGGCCCGTTACCAAAAGGCAACACCGTTACGCCTTCTGCCCCTGTTTCCACCGCTGCAGCAAGCTCGTTCATCTTATCATAACTGTGTAATCCGTTGAACAGCTCATTTTTCAGCCAGCTGTTCAATATCCCGGTTCCGTTGATGCAGAGCAGCACGCCGTACCGCGACTGCCGCTCGTCATGGTTCACATGCACAAAAGTATTCACGCGGGATTGCTCGTCGTAGAGCGGTTCATCGGTGACCCCGTAAATAACCCCTGAAGTCCCGGCCGTAGCGGCGGCTTCCCCCGGCTGCAATACATTCAGGGAAAGAGCATTGTTGGGCTGGTCGCCGGACCGGTACCCCACGGGTGTGCCTGCCTGTAAGCCCAGCTCCCCGGCAGCTTCCGGTGTCAGCTCCCCGGAAACGGCAAAATTCGGATCGTAATCCGGCAATAGATCGGGGGAAATATCATAGTACTCAAGCAGTCTGTCGGCAATGCTGTGGGACTGGTAGTCCCAGAAGATCCCTTCCGAAAGTCCTGATATGGAGGTTCTGATATCGCCGGTAAGCTTCATAGCTATGTAGTCGCCGGGCAGCATCGCCTTATGAATTCTGGCGTACCGCTCGGGCTCGTGCTCCTTCACCCATCGCAGTTTGGAGGCGGTAAAGTTACCGGGAGAGTTCAGGTAGTGGGTCAGGCAATACTCCCGGCCGATGCCGGCAAAAGCTTTATCGCCGATTTCCACCGCCCGCCCGTCGCACCAGATGATGGCGGGACGCAGTACCTGTTGATGCTCATCCACCAGCACCAGGCCGTGCATCTGGTAGGCAATGCCGATGCCTTTAACGGCCTGAGGGTCGGCAGCCGCTGATTTCATGACCATGGTCGTGGCCCGAACGACATGCTCCCACCAGGTCTGCGGATTCTGCTCTGCCCAGCCGGGCCGCGGCGCATCCATCTTGAGCTCCTCTTCCGGGGAGGTGGCCGAAGCAACCTCTTTGCCTGAGGATGCCTCAAGCAGCGAAGCTTTAATCCCTGAACTCCCTATATCAAATCCCAGTAATTGCATCTCTTGTCCGTAAGATATCTATTTATGCTATTGAATCAGGCATCAGTAATGTTCGCCTCCATTTATCGCTGCCGGCGAATTCCTTTCTTCAGCATGGAAAATAGCCTTTAATTCAGATCATCCGGCTATCTACCATCCAAAAATAAAGGAATGCCGGAATAATGCAAGAACCAAAATGACAACTATGGGAGTCTTTTTATCCCAAAATTTTTATTATATTTACCCTTCATAATCCGCAAGCAAAAAACTCCTATTCCTTTGGATCAACGCAACTTCTACATCGAAACATACGGCTGTCAGATGAACGTCTCTGATACGGAGATTGTAAACTCTATCCTCATGGAAGAGGGCATGCAGCCGGTGAACGAACCTGACGAGGCGGAAGTCATTTTTGTGAATACCTGCTCTATCCGGGAAAATGCCGAAGAACGCGTCTGGAACCGCCTGAAAGAGTTTAAGGCTCTTAAACGAGAAAAAGACGGCCGGCTTACGGTTGGTGTCCTGGGATGCATGGCCGAACGCATCCGCGAACAGATCATGGAAAAAGAAGAGCTGGTCGACCTCGTTGTGGGGCCCGACGCCTACCGGGATCTGCCGAAATTACTGGCGGATGTGGACGACGGACGAAAGGCCGTCAATGTATTGCTGTCGCTGGAGGAAACATATGCTGATGTCAAACCCGTACGCACCAATGACAACGGTGTTAGTGCCTTTGTAACCATTATGCGCGGCTGTGACAATATGTGTGCCTTCTGCGTGGTTCCCTTTACGCGGGGACGTGAACGCAGCCGTCCGGCCGAAAGCATCCTTGACGAGCTCCAGCGGCTGAGCGATCAGGGGTATAAAGAGGTTACGTTACTGGGGCAAAATGTTAACTCCTACGACGACGGGGAGCATTCGTTTGCGGATCTGATGTACAAAGCCAGTCAGGTGGACCCTGAGATGCGCATCCGGTTCTCTTCCCCTCACCCCAAGGATTTCCCGGAAGAACTGCTCCAGAGTATCAGTGAACAGCCGAATTTGTGTAATTATATCCATATCCCGGCACAGTCCGGAAACAATGCGGTCCTGGAGCGGATGCGGCGTCCCTATACGCGCGAACAGTACCTGGACCTGGTGGAAAAAATGCGGAAAATTATCCCGGGGGTCACTCTTTCCACGGATATTATCACCGGATTTTGCGATGAAACCGAAGAGGAACACCGGGACACGCTTTCCCTGATGGCGGAAGTCAAGTACGACCTGGCCTACATGTTTGCCTATTCCGAGCGAGGCCGCACGCTCGCCCAGCGAAAGTATGAGGACAATGTACCCGAGGAAGTCAAGAAGCGGCGGCTCTCGGAAATCATTGAACAGCAAATGAATATACAGGAAGAGTTAAACAAGAAAGAAATCGGTCGGCGGCACCTGGTGCTGGTGGAAGGGACCAGCAAACGTTCCGACGAGCAGCTGCGCGGGCGGACCGACACCAATAAGATGGTGGTATTCGACCGTCGGGATTATGAAAAAGGGGATTATGTGGAAGTGACGATCACGGACTGTACATCGGCCACGCTGATGGGCGATCCTATCCGAAAAAGCAGTATTGCGGAGTTTGAGGCCGAACCGGTCGCAGTATAAGAGGACTTTGAAAAGCCAGAAACTTTAATCACTGTCAAGGCCTGAGTGCATCCCAAACCGCAGCTTATGAAGAAAAAGGCATATGTGCATGTGGGGATGTTGAATATGCGAAAATACAGAAATCGGCCAAAAGAGCGATTTGCAAAACTCTATTAATAAAGAAAGGGCCCGCAACATACGTCGCGGACCCCTACCGCCCTAAAGAATACTCAGTGCCTGCTTCCTTCTCTGCTTATCGCATACCGTTTCTTACTCCTCCGTAGCCGGAGGCAGTTCAATCGTCCCTATCTCAGCCGTCGCGCCAACACTCACACTCACGTCTTCTTCCACTACGGATTGATAGGCCTCATTCCTGGAATGCAGGGCTACCTCATAACTCCCCTCCTCCAGGCCAATAATTCTGAAATCACCGCTTGTGGTATCGGCAATCGTGGAAGCAAGCGTATCGGTACCCGAAATGGCATAGACAACGGGACGAGATTCAGCGGGATCGGCGGTACCTTCAATATTCCCGGTAATCGCTTCCTCTTTTGCAGTAACAACCGGTTTTAAAAGATATTTAACAGCATTGCCCGGCGGGCCCGCTGCAACGACAGAGCGACTGGCGTCAAAATCAAGCAGCAGCACATATTCAATATCAGGTTCTATCTCTGCATTAATGTTAAGCTTGATTCCGGTCTGGGGACCACTGGGGACCTTCATATCATGCACTTCCCCGTTAACTTCCACACTATGTCCGCCTTCGCTTAAAATGAGTCGAATTTGGTTGTAAACTCCCGGTTCAAGCTCACTGCTGCCGATTACTTCTGTAGCACCATTCACAAGTTCCAGCAAGTTATAGCTTTGTTGAGGCTCATTTAAGACCGTCCACCCTTCCTCATCTTCGGCATTATTGACTTCCACTCTTTCAATGAAGACATTCACTGCATCCGCGGAATCTATGGGGGCATCTGTCATTTGAACGGTCATTGTTCCCATACCACCATCTGCTCCCAGTCCGCTGTCATCGGTCTCACAACCGACGACAAGCACTGAAATTCCAATCAAGAGTGTCAGGGGGACAGATAATATTTTGTTTTGTAATATCATATAACTCTTTTAAGAACTATTAATCATATTTTTTTGAATTCTGCTTATAAGACGACCGAAATCCCAAAAGGTTACAA
The DNA here is from genome assembly GCF_900129315.1 of Fodinibius roseus. Taxonomy (GTDB): domain Bacteria; phylum Bacteroidota; class Rhodothermia; order Balneolales; family Balneolaceae; genus Fodinibius; species Fodinibius roseus. Next base: position 428,756 of record NZ_FQUS01000001.1, on the reverse strand, counting down.
GAATTATTTATTTTTGCAGATGAGTCCCTGGTTTTCCATTGTGAAGGAATGGTATGGCAGCTATACATTGGAATGAAGGTTGTATTATCTCTTCATATGATGTGCCGGGCCCGTAGAAACGATTTCTACGGATATTTTTACCCGTAATTTGGGGACCTGTGTTGTTTTAAATGCCGGCTTGATTGCGCTGTCGTTTAGCCCGTGTTATGAGTTATGAGGGGAAACAATGCAAAAAACACCGAAATTGTGGATGGCTTAACTTGTGCTGGTCTCCCCGACGCTCGCAGTCATTTAACTCCTCCCTTATAATCCTCAAGACAACAGTGAATGAAGAGAATTACCTACCGCCGGGACCGTTATTACCACCACGGTTGTTATTGCCACCGCGATTATTATTGCCGGGATTATTACCGCGATCGGGACGACGCTCCAGTCCCGGGGGGAGGTTTCCCGGCGGACCGCCCCCAATGTTGCCATTGAAAAGATTCTGTAAAACCTGTTTGGCCGGAGTACCTTGTTCCATTTGCTGAGCCGCGCCTTTGATCACCGAGGCCGCAGGCAGCTGGCTTCGCTGCTGACCCATCTTCATCGCTGATGGAAGCTGCTGTAGCTTATCGGCATCAAAACCGCCCCGGAGCGCCCTGACAATGAGGGAAGCAGAAGTTTCAGGCTGAGTAGAGGTGGTAGGCAAGTCCGGCAGGACATTGATCGCTGTAAGCAGATCAGCAGCCGAACGCTCGGAGAGGATCTCTTTATTTCCGATCTCATTAAAAATACGTTTGACTTGACCGGGAGGAATTTTTTGAACGAATGATTTAGACGCTGCCCTGATCATTTGCCCCCGGTAGTTGTTTTGCGACATCGATCGCCCCGGACGTCCCATCATCTGCTGTACTTCCGGCCGCTTCATCCACGGGTCTACTATTTCAGCGGCTTGCCTCATTCCTTCTGCTATATTAAGAACGGCGGGAATGATACGATCTGCAGGGACCCCCTTCGAGAGTCCCTCGAGGGCTTTATCAATGGCAACTTGTCCCGGCAGGTTTTGGTCAGACAAATCCAGAGCCGATTCCAGAATCTGCTGAAGCTGCTGGTTACTCATGCCCTGGCTTTGGGCCCTGTTCTGGAGCTCCGTTACCGCCGATTGCTCGATCCCTGCAGCCTCAGCCTTTTCTATCAGGGCCGAAACCTTTGTGCCTTGCGCCTGGACCGAACCGGTCGTCAACAACAAGAGTCCGCCCATAAGTCCTGCAAGTAAAAGATGTTCTAAAACATTCATAATTTTTTGGTATGATTATTCAACTAAAATCATTGCATTTTCATTGTCGAACCCGTCACTGACCGTATACACTTCATTGGAAAATTCAAGCCACTCTTCTGAATCTCCCCGCACTCTCAGTACTTTGTATTCATAAGCCCCCATCTCCAGTGAGAGTTGGGTGGTGAATGTATTCTCAGACTGCTCTGTTAAAGGTATCCCCTCTTTGTTCCAGTTATTAAAACTACCAACGAGATACAGGCGTCCTTCGCCCGAAAATGATATATGAATCTCCTGATGTTCCCCTTCTTTCTCCCACTCGGGGGTAATAGCAGGAGCGCCGCTGTTTAATTTTGGCTCAATGCTGAAGCGTATGCCTCCGGAAACGTTAAAATCGCTGGTGGACTCTTCCACAGCATTGTCTAAAAAGCGCATTGCCCCGATATCAGCAAAAAGGGCCAGACGTTTACTCACAGGCAGGGCGCTTTCCAATCCCACACGCAGAATGCGATTTGTATGATCAGCAGTCCCCGTTGCAGATCCTCCCCCGCCAGGAGGAATCGCATTTGTGCCTCCATTGCTTTCGGTTATCGCTTGTTGAAACTGGTATTGCTGCAAATAACCGGTCAGGGTTATCGAAGCTCCATTTCGAAAATAATAGCCTGCTGAAGTCTGGGTGGTAAATCCTTCTTGAATATCGGGCAACGTATCCATTCCCCCGTAAATTCCGGCAGTAAGCCTCCAGCGATACGTAGGCCATGTTTCGAATTCCAGGCTGTAGAGGTCCAGCCGGTCGGATAGCTCATCCACTTCTCCATAGTTCCTATATCTTCTGAAGTTGGAACCCAGTTTAGTTCGAAGAAGCGTAAAGGGCGTCAGGAACCAGGTGAATTTGGGTTGTACCCAGGCGAATGTTCGGTTATACTGGCTTTGCATATAACTACTCCCTCCCTCCACTCCGATACTAACATTGTTCGTAAGTCGGTAGTTATAGTCCACAAGTCCTATTCCTCCCTTCCAGGTGGAAAGCTGTTTGTCAAAAAAAGGTTCATAGATCACACCTCCCGACAGTGAAAAAGAATGGCCGCTGCCGTACCAGAACGACCGGCCTAAGAGAGACGTAAAATTATATCCTGTTTCCACCGTACTGTCCCATTCTCCCAAAAATGGATTTAAATAACTGTTCGTCGAGTATCCCACCCGTGAATCGAGAGACAACACCGTTTGTCCATGTTGGCCGAATCCGGATGGTGTTGTCAAAAAGAGCAGGCATATGATGAACGGGAGTTGCTTCATAAATAGATCACAGCATTTTTATTGCCAAAACCATCATCACGGTGCACGGGAGCCAGCGGGTCGGTAACCCACTGTTCCCCGTTCTTCACAAACATGTAATGGTGCTCGCCGCGCTTCACCGATACGAAGCCGGTCCAGACCTCTTCGCCGTTTACCTCCTGACGGGTCAGCTCAACGGGCTCCCAGTCATTGAAATCACCCGCCACGGATACCGATTGTGCTTCTTCATCGATATAAAAAAAGCGAAGAATGACCTCTTCCCCGCCATCTCCGGAAGAGATCTGCCGGACAGAATCATTCAAACCAGCACTTTCGGAACTCGCAAAAGGACGTTCATTTCCCATATCCTGAACCATATACAGCGGATAGCCAAGCGAGAATAGCAGTATAACAGCGATAGCTAAAGCGTAAGCAGGCCGCCATTGTATCTGTTTCGGAATCCACAAGCTGCGATACCAGGCCTGCAGACGCCCGGTAACACCCAAAGAATCGGATGATTCCCCCATCCCGTACACTTCCTGCATCACCCGTTCTGAAAATCCCTCCGGCACGGGGTCGGCCTCCGACTGAAGCAAAGCAACGAATGCCGTATCATTTAGTTGATGCTCAAAACGAAGCATCGAACGCAACTCATCATCTTCTGCAATTTTATGAAGAGCCTGCTTCTCCTCCTGGGGCGACAGCTCTCCGTCGACATATTGTTGGAATAGTTCTTCCCTGTTCTTCATATTTCAGCTGTTTTGTTCGATAAAAGCTTTTAATTCCTTTTTGGCTCTATATACGCGCACCTTCAGCGCTCCTTTGGAAGCCTCAAGCCGTTGAGCCATGGCCTGGTACGTCATTCCTGCTTCATACTTCATTAAGAATGCTTCCGCATAATCGGTGTTAATCTCTTTTAATCCCTTCTTCAACAGCGCAATCCATTCAGCTTTTTCCAGTTCCGCATCCGGCATGCTATATCCTCCCATGTTATTTTTGAGATCCTGTTCTCTCACTTCGTCAAAGGATTCGTTCTTTCGCCGTATATTCTTTGCGTAATCCCGGCAATGATTATAGGCAATACGGTACAGCCAGGAAGAAAATTTCGATTGCTTGTTAAAGGAAGACAACCTCTCATAGGTTTTAACAAATATTTCCTGAGCAAGTTCTTCTGCTTCCTCCCTCCGACTCACAAATTGATTCACGATATTAAAAACCAATGGAGCATGCCGATCGACTAATTCCCGATATCGATCCTTCTGCCCGTTCAGGACGGCTTCTACTATCTGAAATTCTTCTTCCGAATTGTTCATCTGGAATATTAAACTAAAGAATATGTAACAGTGCCGGCAGAGCGAACACCATTATATCATAAACTAAAGTTCAGATAGTTTCCACTTTAATTATAAGACGATTATGATTGCTGATGGTTACAAAATTATTTTTTATAATTAAGCCTTCTGTAAATATGTGCGAGGAAATATCATCTCTTTGGAATAGCTTTAAAATATATCTTACTTATCTTTATAGAGATATGATTTTTTACCTTTTAACGCACTACAAAGGCAACCGTTAATCTAAGGAGAAAACAGTGGAACAGTCATTTGAAGACATTCTGGGTTCGCTTTCCGAAATCAGAAAAACGGCACAGGAGCTGAGAGAAATTCTTTTGGCCAACCTGGTCATGGTTGGAGAAATTCCGGCTCCCACTTTCGGGGAGGATAAACGTATGGAGTTTGTACTGAACCGATTCAAAGAAGCCAGTATTACCAAAAACTCGGTTGATGAAGTCGGTAATGGCATCGGTATTTTAGAGGGAAAAGAAAACAGTGGTAACGTCCTGGTAGTGGCCCATGCCGATACCGTCTTCAACACCAAAGTGGATCATACCATACAGATTCAACCCGAGAGCGTTACCGGTGCAGGGGTTGCCGACAACAGTCTTGGACTGGCTGTTCTGTCGACCCTCCCCACTTTTCTGGAGAAACTGGATATCGAATTGAATCACAATCTTATTCTCATGGGCGCTACCCGAAGCCTGGGACGCGGAGATCTGGAGGGACTCCGTTTTTTTCTTTCCAATTTTGAACAGCCTATCAAGGCGGGGGTGGGCATTGAAGGCGTCGAACTGGGTCGCCTGAGTCATACTTCCATTGGTATGAAACGGGGTGAGATAACCTGCCGGGTCCCCGAAGAATACGACTGGTCCCGTTTTGGAGATGCCAGTGCTATTCTCACTCTCAACGAGGTAATCAATCATATCAATGAAATACGTCTGCCTCAACGTCCCCGAACCAGCATTGTTATGGGCTCTATAGAAGGCGGAAGTTCTTTTAATACCACGGCTCTTAAAGCCAAGCTTCAGTTTGAAATTCGTTCGGAATCTTCCGGGATGGTGCAGGATATTCACCGGTCGATGGAAGAGATTGTAACGGAAGTAGCATCCCAAAGCGGCGATACCATCCACCTTGATATCTTTGCCCAACGTGAGCCGGGTGGTGTTTCATTCTCTCACCCGCTGATACGCCATACCCGCCGTATCATGGACCAGCTGGATATTGCCCCTCGCCCCGGTCCCAGTACTTCTGAGCTCTCTGCCTTTATCGACAAGGATATTCCGGCGATAACCCTTGGTCTCACGCACGGCGACAATATTCATGAAACTAATGAAAGCATTGAAATCAAGCCCATATACACCGGTATCGCACAAATTATCGGCACATTATTAGCAATTGATGGAGGTTATTGTGAAGAAGCTTAAAAATTGGATCGACGACAACACCTATCACCACTCACAGTTTTGGGACTTGAAAAAACTGGTTGAAAAAAAAGAAAAAAATGGGCTGACCATCTCTTTGTGTCTCCCCACGCTCAATGAAGAAAAAACGATCGGAAAAGAAGTTATTATCTTTAAGTCGGAACTGGTTGACCGGTATCCGTTGCTCGATGAAATCGCAGTGATTGACTCGGGATCGGACGATCAGACCCGTGAAATAGCAGCAAACTTCGGAGCGGATGTATATCTCGCTGATGATATCCTGCCCGGACTGGAAAAGAAGAAAGGCAAAGGTGAAAACCTTTGGAAGGCGATACACCAGCTGGAAGGCGACATCATTGTCTATGTCGATGCCGATATCAGTAATATCCATCCCCGTTTTGTATACGGACTGGTGGCCCCGCTGATTTATCGCGAGGAAGTCAAATATGTAAAAGCGTTTTATGATCGTCCCCTTGCCGTATCGGGTTCGGTACGACCTTCGGGCGGGGGACGCGTGACAGAAATCCTGATACGTCCCCTCTTCTCGCTGTATTTTCCGGAACTTACCGGAATCATCCAACCGCTTTCGGGAGAGTATGCTGTTCGGCGGGAAGTATTAGAGAATATAAACTTTCCTATTGGCTACGGGGTTGAAACCTCTCATCTTATTGACGTATATACCAAATATGGCCTCGATGCCTTTGCTCAAACCGATCTGGACCAGCGCGTGCATGAAAATAAGCCTACGCGGGCTTTGGGCAAGATGGCTTTTGGTATCCTGCAGACATTCATCAAGCGGGCTAAAGCACTCGATATCATTCAGGATATTTCTGATTTTAACACAATCTTGCGGCAAACGCAGGCAAAAGACAACACCTATGAGCAAGTTGAACTTGAAATCATTGAAGAAGAGCGTCCTCCTATGATTGAAATTGATGAATATCGCAAAAAATTCAATCGATCGATGGATTAACAAAGATGAATAAAGAGCAGCTGATCCAACGCATACGTACGCTCACTCACCCGCTCGAGCCTGTTTCAACGGGACACGCAACCCGGCTGCAGAAGATCAGGGGGATTCGCTGTGTGGCCTACGATTTTTACGGGACTATGTTTATCTCGGCAGTGGGAGATATCGGGGTTGATGAGCAGCAACAGCAGCAGAGCCCCGGCTGGTTTGTCGAAGCGCTGGAAGACAGCGGATTTTCCATATCCAGGCCGGATGTCGGCCCCAGGGGCATCAGCATTTTTGAGCAAACCGTCGAAAATCACGTCCGCAGGGCACGGGATAAGGGGATCGAATATCCGGAACCCAATATTGTTGCCGTCTGGCTGGATGTCCTGAACGAACTCATGGAATCAGGTGATATACGTGGCGACACAAGTCGTAGTAAGGCCATTCAGTTCGGCATTGAGTTTGAATTTCGTATCAATGATATCTGGCCTGTTCCCAACCTTTCTGCCGTCCTGGGATCATTAAAAAATCGCGGACTGGAACTCGGCATCATTTCCAATTCCCAGTACTATACCCCTATTGCTTTCGAAGCTTTGCTCAATCAGTCGCCGGCCTCCTTTGGATTTAACAAGGAATTGTTGATCTGGTCCTACGAAACCGGACGAAAAAAACCTTCAACCGAGCTCTACAGCCTATTTACAGAAGCAGCCAAAAGGGAGAAGCTGGAACCCCGGGAAGTATTATACGTGGGCAATGATATCCGCAAAGATATAGAACCGGCCAAAGAACTGGGATTGCGGACCGCCCTGTATGTGGGAGACCAGCGATCCATTCGTCACCAGCCGGGCGATCTGAAAAAGACCCGGTATCGTCCCGATCTTATTGTGGACGATCTCAGCCAGATCAATGATTGCCTGTCGACTTAGCACCGGCTTCTAACGGGACAGCCAAAGCGTTTCAAAAGGATCCAACATTAATTCAGGCGAAACAGACTGCGGCTTATCCGTTAACAGGTCTGTTACTTCTTTACGTTCTTCTGATTCAAAAAACATGGAAAGGTCGGCATCGGGCAACCTTACGTCGTGGGCGGTCATGTTGCTTATCACCAGGATTTCTTCTTCCTGCTGGACGGCCGTCCGGGTAAAAGCAAACAGCTCACTGCCTAAATCCAATACTTTCTGCTCGGCTTCGGGGTTAAAGGCGGGATGCTTCTTTCGGATATTCAGTGCCTTTTTATAAAAATTCAATACAATATGAGCTGGATCGGACTCATCCTCTACCCTTTTTGTCAGCTCCTCGTAGCTCCATTTTTTCCGGTTGATCGAACGTTTTTCGCCCTTTTTCAAAACGCCGGCAACATAGTTTTTCGAAGCCACCAGATTCTGAAAATAGATGCCGGGTACGCCCTGCAGACTCAGCATAATGATCTGGGAATTCAGGTAGCGCTTCATCTGAAGTTCCGTCTCCTCCTGTCCCGGTTCCGAAAAAGCATCGAAGTAGGTGATATTCAACTCATAGGGACTTTGGGTACCGTCGGAATTGGTTTTGTAGGATACAAATCCCCCACGCTCCTTGGTGCTTTCCATAAGGTAGTCGAACTCATCCTCCGGTACCAGGCCTTCCAGTGGACGAACCCCGATACCATCATGGGAGGCCGTGAAGTTGAAATAGGTACACCCTTTCGGCGGCTCGGGCAGTTCGCTGGCCCATTCGGTAAGGTACCGGGAATTTTCCGTCAGAAGAGCATGCAGCAGCAGGGGCGGCAGGCTGAACTGGTAAATCATATGGGCCTCATCGCCTTCTCCGAAATAGCTCACATTTTCCTCGAACGGCACGTTGGTTTCTGTAATAAGGATAGCATCAATATCAATATGATCCACGATATCCCGGAAAAGCTTGACGACATGATGTGTCTTTTCCAGATGGATAGACTTCGTTCCTATCTCTTTCCACAAGTACGCGATGGCATCCAGCCGAATCAGACTGATCCCTTTCGAAAGATAGAAAAGAAATATATCGATAAATTCAAGCAGCACATCCGGATTAGAAAAATCCAGATCAATTTGATCATCACTGAAGGTGGTCCACACGTGCCGAAGACCATTGCTGGTTTCCACGGCTGTATATAAGGGGGAGCTGCGGGGACGAATAACCTTGGAGAGGTTCACGGACGGATCAATCTCGATAAAATAATCCTTACCGGGCTCCTTGCGCATCTGGTAATTTTCAAACCATTCACTAAAGCGTGAGGTATGGTTGATGACCAAATCCGCCATCAGGCGGTATTTACCGGCCATATGCTCCACGTCAGACCATTCTCCCAGATCGTCCCGAACCTGCTTATAGTCTATGACCGAAAAGCCCTCGTCCGAAGAACTCGGGAAAAAAGGCAAAATATGAACCGAATTTACAGCATCATTCAGATACCGGCTGAGAAAATTATCCAGGAACCGGATTTTATGGTTGGCCCGTCCATTTTGATTAATGACATCTCCATAAGCGATTAATATCGCGTCCTGTTCGCTCCAGGAGGGATAGTTAGTCTGTTTCTCCTGAACTCTGAACCCGTAATCCGAGAACAATTCATCGATACGGTCGACAAGTGTTTCTGCAGTGTCTCGGTCATAAATTACACGAAGATGCTCCAAAACCTTTTGCTCAAAAACCATATGCCATGAATATACTCTTCCTGCTATTTTAAACCGTAAAAATAACCATTGAAATTTTAAATGAAAGGGGGAAATTCAAAAAAATCTTTTTTATTCAATTTTTGACTATTCTTTTCGTTGTACCGAAAGCACAACCCGGGAGCGTTGGTCTCAGGCAAGACAGATCCACATGCCCGGCACACCATTAAATAATATTTAATTTATGGTAACCCGCAAGCAGGTTAATTTAGGTATCTAAATGAGTAATTATTACCTTTGGGATAGAGAATAAAAAAGTATTTAAGACTTTAAACTGGCGTTTTTCCTATGGACCGCGAAGCATTTCAGGAACGATTTGGACTCATCGGCGAATCAGCTGCACTCAAGCAGGTTATTGACAAAGTTATACAGGTAGCTGATACCGATATCACCATTCTCCTGGAGGGCGAAAGCGGAGTAGGCAAGGATATAACGGCCAAGGCCATCCATGAAGTAAGCAAGCGAAAAAATGAAAATATGGTTATCGTGAACTGCGGTGCCATTCCTGAAGGCATCATCGAAAGCGAGCTTTTTGGCCATGAAAAAGGCGCTTTTACCGGCGCTCATGAAGCCCGGGAAGGCTATTTTGAAAAAGCCGACGGCGGGACCATCTTTCTGGATGAAATCGGAGACACCCCGCCCAATGTACAGGTGAAGCTGCTGCGCGTTCTTGAGTCGGGAGAATATTTTCGTGTCGGTTCCAGTAAGATGCGCACCACGGACGTAAGGGTTATTGCAGCGACGAACAAAGATCTTTGGAATCTTGTACAGGAGGAAAAATTCAGGGAAGATCTTTACTACCGGCTTGACACCGTTAAGGTTAAACTTCCTCCCCTCAGGGAAAGGCCGGATGATATCATCCCCATTTTCCGGACCTTTGTCACTGAATTTTCAGCCAAATATGATTCTGTATTCAAGGGATTTTCAGACGATGCCAAAGAGCTTCTGATCTCCTATCGGTGGCCGGGTAACGTCCGGGAATTGCGCAACGTTGCCGAGCAACTGGTTGTACTGGAAAAATCACAGTTTATTGATACCGAAAAGCTTCGGAAATATCTAAAGGGACGTCAGCACACCGGTTCTGCCGATAACCTGCCGATGTTAGCTGATCAGCACAAAAATACCTCATCAAATGGAGCCTTCGGAGACGGGGAACAGCAACTTATTTACCGGGCATTGGTAGAGCTTCGTAATGATATTAGCGAACTAAAGAAAATGCTCGGCACTTTTCTGTATTCCACTTTTTCTCAAAAAAATCTGAAAGCTTTGCCCCAAAACATCCAGGATGAAGTACAGCACAGCAATATGTCGGACCTGGATATTGACGTTGATGACACGGCCGATGAGGATATAGGCGTACAGTCTTTTGCCGAAGCTGATATCTCAGAAGAAAGAGAGGAGCAGGACGAAAAAATATTTAACCGGTTCTTCAATACCGGGACGATCCCTTCTATTGAAAAGACCGAGCAATTCCTCATAGAACAGGCACTGCAAAAATTTGAGGGTAATCGCCGCAAGGCATCAGAAGCGCTGGGTATAAGTGAACGGACATTATATCGCAAGCTCGATCAATATGATCTGCAATAAAAACATAACGGTTGTCTTCCTTTTACTGGCAAGTCTGATCCTGGCCGGCTGTTTCAGATATAGCTTTACTGGAACTTCCATCCCGGAAGATGTCAATTCGGTCTATATTCCTTTTTTTGCGGATCAATCATCGAGCGGGGTGGGGAACCTGAGCGACCGGCTCAATGATGCACTTGTAGATCGCTTCATTAATCAAACACGCCTCCAGCTGGCCAACTCACAGGCCACAGCCGATGCCGTATTGGAAGGTTCCATTGTCCGCTATACGAACGGCCCTTTCAGCGTGACCGGTGAGGATGAAACCAGTCTGAACGAGGTCACCATCAGCATAAGTGCCACGTTTCAGTTCAACGGAGAGGAAGAACCGGAATGGAGTAAATCATTTAGCGTTTCAGCCACCTATGACATCAATGAAAATCCTATTGATGGAGAAACAACAGCCGCTGCAGAAGCTCTGGGACGAGCTGCGGATAATATGTTTAATGATGCGGTAAGCGGCTGGTAATTACAATGATAATTTTTTGTCTGCTTTCCCCATCTATTCATATACTGAAGGGTGACAGCAGGTATGGGAACTTTTAAACAGAATAGATGCTTCAACTACCCTTTAAAATATCCAGGTCGCTTTCTTCCTATGCAGAACATTTTGATGAGAATCCTGTGCGGGCGACTCAGCGGCTCAAAAAACAGTTGAAAAAAAGAGGTCCCGATGCCGTCGGGTATTTCTTGTTGGCCTGGTTTTATCATTTGCGGGGGATGCATGAAGAGGCCGTGGAAGAAGCGCTGCGGGCTCGCATATTCGCCCCGGGAAGCTCTTTTTTTCAAAAACTGCACTATTACCTGAGTCATCCCCGTACCTTTGAGGCCTGGACGCCCGATACCAAACCATCAGGGTATAGCGCCTCCCCCTCCTCACCGACAACAGACCGGAGAAGTCCGGTGCTGGATTTAGACTCACTCATACAAAAACTATCCGATGTCAAAACCCATCGTATTACACCAAAAGAAGCTTTTCCAAAAGATAAAAATTCACGGAAAAAGGAGGGAAAGGACACCGAGGCAGATGATATTGTTTCAGAAACACTGGCAAAGATCCATGAAAAACAAGGAAAAATAGATACGGCTATTCGATCTTACCAGCAACTGAAAAAAATCAAGAAGGATAAAAGCGATTATTTCGACGAGCAGATTAGCCGTCTTAGAGAAATTAAACGAAAAAATTCCGAAGAGGAATAGCGCTCACCCCGTAACAAAAGGGTTGGCCTGCTTTTCATGCCCAATAGTCGTTTCAGGACCATGCCCGGGATAGACGACCGTTTCATCGGGTAACGTATATAGCTGTTCGCGTATCGAAGTCTTTAAGAGGGACATATCTCCCTTGTAAAGATCCGTACGTCCCACGCCCTCTTTAAAAAGCGCATCCCCAACAATAAGACTCCCGCTTCTTTTGTGATACAGGGAAAGGTGATCCGGAGAGTGACCCGGCGTATAGCGTATGTCAAACATAAACGGACCTGTCGTCCAGTCTTCGTCAACCGGCAATATCTCAGGATCAAAACCAAAGTCCCGGACCTGAAATCCAAACAGGGCGGCCTGAGACGCATAGTTATTCCACAGGTAACGATCTTTGTCACTTAAATAGACAGGAACGTCAAAATGCTCAAGTACCATCGACAATCCGAACAGATGATCCACATGTGCATGCGTCAAGAGAATGGACCGCAAATGTACTTCCTGAGAGTCCAGCAGGGATATGACTTGATCAAACTCACTTGTATCGGAAAACCCGGGATCAATGATCAACGCCTGCTGTTTTTCGGTAAGCAGATAAGTGTTTTCGGCAAACGGTCCGACAGTAAAGCAGTTAATTTGCATAAAAAGTATTCACAACTAAATGTTACACACCTTTTCTATAAAAAAAAGGATGCATCTCACTACGACATGCATCCTTATATAATTAACAGATAATCAAAAATTAGTCCTTCCCGTAACGCTTCTTAAAACGATCAATACGACCCGCTTTCTTCTGAAAGTTCATGTTACCGGTGTAAAAGGGATGATTTTTGGAGTCCACTTCACTCCGGAAAACCCCGTCTTCCGGGTCCATGGTACTTCGTGTTTTGAATTCTGTTCCGTCGCTGAGGACGACTGTGATTTCGTTGTATTCTGGGTGAATTCCTTTTTTCATAAGATCATTAAATTTCTTTATTACCTGTTTCAGGTTTTCAAAGATAAGACTATATAAGTCTACTTGCAATCCGAACCCGCATTTCCACCGAATAAAAAATATATGGAATACGCTGAGCCTCTAAAAAACAATGGTGTATGGTTTTGTTCGCAGATATGATACCAATATACCCCCACCCGGCGGAATAATAAGGCCTCTGCGCTGTATCAACGTTTAAAACGTTTGTTCAAAGCAGGTACGTATACCCGTGTACTTTTTCATTCACCTTGTTCATGCAAGCAAATTTATCGGAAAAAAGCGGATTACTCATCAAAATTTTCGAAGTCATCGAAATCATCCATTGAACCGAGCATGCTTCCCAGCATGTCGGAGTAAGAACGGCGGTCTTCCAAATCTTCCTTGCCCAACATCGAGTGTTGATGCAGAGCTTCAATCACGAAATCCATAAATACGTATTTCTTTTCTGTATGATCCGGATTTACTTTTTTCTCGACAATACGCTGCAGGCCCGTGATTCCGGAAAGAGCTTTCCGGTACTTTTTTTCCGGCATATCATCACTAATTTCAAGGGTATTGCCTTCTGCAAACCAGTTTAACACCGGCTCGTAAATACTCGTATCTTCCTGCTTTTTTTGTTCTTCGGGATCCGGGAAATATCTGCCGAACGTCCGTTTAACAGCCTTTCCGATAATGTGTTTTGCCACATTCAGGGCCCCCTCCTGCTCTCCCTCATATACCAGTTCGAGTTTGCCGGTCAGGGCCGGCACGGTATGAAAGAGATCGGTTACACGTACCGTCACTTCCACTTCATTATTGACAAGAGCCCGCCGTTCAGCGGAAGAGATCATCTGTTCCATTGCAGTGATGGTCATACGTGTAGAAACACCACTTTTCTGGTCGATATATTCTGATTCCCGGGCCTCGAAAGCCGTCTGCTCTAACAGCTCTTTCATTATCTCAGGCACCTCCACCCTCACCCGGTCATTCCTGCTCGTCCACGCCTCTTGTTCAGTAATTTCTATTCCAATGGTTATTTCACGCGGATAATGCGTCATTATCTGGGAATCAATCCGATCCTTCAACGGCGTAATGATACTTCCGCGGTTGGTATAATCTTCCGGGTTCGCCGAAAAAACCATGAGCACATCCAGCGGTATGCGAACATTGAAGCCGCGGATCTGTATATCCCGTTCCTGCATAATATTCAGTAAAGCAACCTGGATACGGGGTTGAAGATCCGGCAGTTCGTTAATGGCAAAAATACCGCGATTGGTTCGCGGCACCAAGCCGAAATTAATAACATTCTGATCGGCCAGGGTCAGCTTTTGGGCAGCGGCCTTAATGGGGTCGATATCTCCGATCAGATCGGCAACGGCCGTATCGGGCGTTGCCAGCTTTTCTCCGTACCGGCGACTCCGGTGAATCCACTCGATCGGGGTATCGTCCCCCTGCTCTTCGATGCGTTCACGTGCCTGTTTGGAAATGGGGTTCAGGGGATCATCATTAATCTCCGATCCCTTGACGACCGGTATATATTCATCCAGAAATGATGTAAGCTGTCGCAAAATCTTCGTCTTTGCCTGCCCGCGCAGTCCCAACAGGATAAAATCGTGCCGGGCCAACAGGGCGTGCTGAAGTTCCGGTATAACCGACTGATCATATCCTTTAATACCGGGGAATAACGGGTCCCCGGATTGTATTTTGGTAATAAGGTTCTGTCGAATTTCCTCTTTAACAGAAACAGAAGCCCATTCCGTCTTTTTGAGTTGACCTAAGGTTTCAACATCCTTATACCGTGGGTCGAAATCGCTTTTTGTCATCTGTTTCCTGATCTTCTTTATGATAGAACGTTATGCTAAGGGAAACTGACAGTCATTTACCACCAGGTCCTTTTCAAATTATTAAGTACTGGAGCGCCAACCCGTCCTACCATATAACTAAACTCGCCTCTTTTTCATTTCATTAGCGCTGATCTGTTTTATACCCATCTTCCGTCGCCCGTGCCAACTCCCGTGCCTGTGTGGTGATATAGTACTTGGTGATCATGTTGGGAACCTCCCAGGCGGGGAGCTGTCCGTCTACCAGATAGCTGAAAAAGTCTTCGGCCACTTTCCCGAAATGCGCTTCATGACCGAGATAGAAGGAGTCCGGAACCGTCAGCTTCCACCCCTCAGGGGACGGCTGGTAGCTGAGTCCGGGATAATCTTTCTCCAGATCTGCCACTGCCTCGTCGAATGCCGGTTGAAGGGTAGATTGTCCTATCCCCTCCACCGGCTCCACGTAGAGCGTACTTTTAAACTCCTGCTCCGGGCCCTGGCGGATTACCAGGTTGCAGCGGGTGCCCCGGAAGACCGAATAGTGGGTATCTCCGCCGCCCGAAGGGGCCTGGTAATTCCACTGGGCCGATATTTTGGTATGGTGTCCCCGCAACGTTATCAGCATCTCCCCGTTACAGTAATACGGCAGTTTACCATCCACAAGCTGATCCTGCAAATAATCTGGAAATTCGGTCTCCCCGGTAATTTTTTCAAACTGCTCGGGGGATAGTACCGTGGGACTACGTTCGGCCTGCAGCATCTGTACATCTTCGCGGTAATCAAAAGATTCTCCGGGGAATGCACCCCACAGAGCCAGGTCCGCCAGATGGGTATTAATATCCACAATGCCTTCTCCCTGCTGGTTGACGTCAAAATACCACGGGGGACGCCGAAGCGTCTGTCCGGACACGCTTTTTAGCAGGTGATGGGTATTCTGCTGGACAATAGCCGGCTTGTCGATCGTGCCTGCTACAAGCTCGCCAAACAGCTCTTCCCGCTGGGCAAGGCGCCGCTGGATCCTGGTGGTCACCTCCTTGCGTTCAGTCATGATATCGTAGAGCAGCACCCCGTTTTCTTCGGCAAGCTCGAAGGCCTCCACCAGCAGCTCCCATCCCTCCCTGTCAATCACCATCGGCTTGTCGGAGAGCACGTTAATACCTTCTGCCACCGTCTGTTTGATATATTCGGTCTTCTTTCGATTATTGCCGGCCGTGACCATGACGTTGCCCGGTTTCTCCCGGAGCATCCGCTCCAGGAAATCGTCCCCTTTGTAGACTTTGCAGGTCCAGTCTGTGGGATTTTTATCCCGGCTGTTGAAACCTTCAATCCGCTCCAGGTGCATATCCAGATCGGGTCCCCCGGGGCTGTATATATAGACCGTGGAGTCCACCTGGGGGATCGGATGCTTCTGCACCAGGGCCGCGTGAAAATGGGCCGGATCCAGCGTCATGAGGCGGATTTCATTGGGATTGCCTGTAAAAGATTCCGTGTTCTGATCGCCTGTGTTTTTATTACTCATAAAAAACGCTGCTTGATAAATTTATTGATATTAGTTCGTCACAGTGCCCAAGTTGCAGGTTTTTTTCATAGTCACTCAATCCTGGACACTTTTATAATGGTATTCTCTTAAATATGTCTGCCGGGAAACCGTTCGCCCGGCATTTTGACTAATCTTCGTCGAATAGCCTCACGGGCTCGCGGCATAGGCAGCATACTCTGCTTCCATCTGCTGCCGGTCGATATCATGGCCTTCAGCTATGACAAACCGGTACTGCAGGCGCAGCGGCTCGTCCTCGTCGATTACCACGCCGGGGATAAACTCCCCGAACCGCCCGTACAGGCGTTCGGACATCTGTCCCCCTGGCGGGTTGTCCGGATGGCTTAAATAGCCTACCGTGTACGATTGGTCTTCTACCACAAACTGAAAAGCATTCCACGGCTCATCCAGCCGCTCTTCGGTATCATTGAGCTCTTCATCGGCGGGGTGGTCCGACCACTGCTGCGGGCGGAGATATCGGGATTGCTCCGTGTGGTCGGCCACATACTGGGCGGCCCGGAATTGAAGGCCGGCGTGCTGGAGGTCCCCGTCCAGGGTCACCGGTCCCACGTTCGAGGAAAGCCTGCTCTCCACATCAATCACCATGGTCCCGTCCGACCGCGGATACAGCCGGAGGGTGCGCACTTCCTCGGCAAAAACCTCCCCCTCACCGTCCCGCCAGTCAATGGCTGCCTGGTGTCCTCCGAACAGTGGTCCGGCCCACTGTTCCAGGATACGAAGGTGTTGGGTGCCCTCAAGGTTATCACCGTCGCTCGACCAGGTACTTACGGTATCATCCTTAAAACGAATATCTCTGTAACCGTAAAAAATGCCCCGGTGATGGGGGTATAATCCGTCTACATCCCCCTTTGTAATCAGCTGTGAGCCGTCGGGAGCATAGACATGATGATAGGGCTTCATCGTCTCTTTATAACGGCTAAGATCAAACTCCGGGTGGACATATTCGACGGCCGGTTGTCCGTCGACCAGCAACCGGGAGCGATCCGAATCGACCTCTTGCCATTCAAAGTCGGAAGTACCGCAGTTGGTCTGACTGCTGGGTTCATAGGTCCGCGATTCCCCGGCCGGCACATCAGCCGGCAACCATAACTGGGTACGATCACCGTCCGAACGGGACTGGACCGGCACGACCTGACCATCGCTTTCCATGCAGGAGGGGACCTCACCCTCCCACTGCGCAGCCACCGGCATTCCCGTCAGGTCATAGGTATCACTGGTTATCGTAATCGTATTATCCCCTGCAGTGACGCTTACCGGACCGGTATCGGCAGGGGAATTATCGCTATGATTGAGCTCGTCACCTCCTCCGCAGCCTGCCAGGATGAATGCGGCGCACCACAAAGTCGCTGCGGCGTTGAATGACAATAGAGAGGCAAAACGTTTGCGAACTGAATATTCCATTATGGTTGTGTAGTTTTTTTGTCTTTTAACTTGTTATGTTCACAGGCAGGTCCCCCCTGCCCTGAGGATACGAAGAACCGTTTATTGCGCCGATGGTTTGCTTGTGTCCGGCCCGTGCACCACCTTTCCGCCTACGATCGTATACTCCGCGCGGATATCCCTGATGGCTTCTTCCTCGACACTCATCAGGTCATCCGTCAAAATCGCCAGGTCACCCAGCTTGCCGACTTCGATAGACCCTTTACGGTCTTCCTCGAAGCTCATCCAGGCCGCGTTGATGGTCATCATGCGGAGGGCATCTTCCCGCGAGACCTGCTGGGCCGGCCCGATGACCTGCCCTCCTTCCGTACGTCGCGTGATGGCTGTATACATAGTAATAAAGGGATTATACGGATTCAGGGAGTCGTCCGGATCAAAACCATACATATGATCCGAATTGATAGAGACTATTGCTCCGCCCTCCTGCCAGTTTCGGAGTCCGATAAATTTCTCCATCAGGTCGGGACGCAGGATATCCGCCAGGGCATCGCCATCCTTGTAATACCAGGCAGGCTGCGTATCCACCCCAACCCCCAGGGCAGCCGCACGCTCGGCCGTTTCGGGATGGGCAAAATAGGCGTGAATGAGATTAAACCGCAATTCTTCGTCCGGCAGCTGCTCTTGGGAAGCTTCCACGGCGTCCAGCACTGCGTCCACCCCCGCGTCGCCGGTCACGTGAGCGCTCAGCTGCCAGCCCATTCGATGTCCGGTATGAATAAGGTTATCCAGCTCATCCGGACTAATCAGCAGTTCGCCCCGGTGATCAGGATCGTCAAAGCCATAAAACGAGAGAGCCTCCTCCCCATACGGGGCACGCATATATGCTGATCCATACAGGATGCCGCCGTCCACCCGGATTTTAAGCGGTCCCACGCGCACGTGCTCATCCCCGTCCCCGTAGTCGACCGGGAGCGAGCGAATAAATTCCTCGGTCTCCTTGACCGACCCATCCGACTCGAGATACATCGTGACTGTTGCACGGACAGGAAGGCGGTTCTCTTCCCTTAGCTTTTGATATGCCCGGTAGCCCTCCAGATTGCTGCCCCGTTCGCCGATGCTGGTAATCCCAACGTCGGTATAGGTGTTGAGCAGCCGCTCCAGGTCATCATAGAACTGCTTGTCGGGAATCTCCCGGGAGTAGAGGTACTCGTCAATGAGTTCGCTGCTGTTTTCCAGAACCCCCGTGGGGGCGCCCCCGGAATCCCGCTCGATCTCCCCTCCTTCCGGGGCGGTGGTCGCACTGGTAATACCCGCCGCCTCGAGGGCCGCCTCGTTCAGCACCTGCACCTGCCGGCTGGCAAACTGCCAGTTAAAAACGGCCGGATGATCCGGGGCCGCCTCGGTCAGCTCCTGTGGAGTCGGAATACGTCCCTCTTCGATACGCGTGACATCGGTCCGCGGCAGCTGAATCCACTGTCCCTGCGGGGTCTGCTCAGCTTGCTCGCGCAGCCATTGCTGGATATCCGCAATAGAGCCGTGCTGCTCGAACGGATAAGGTGTGGCGTACTCCCGCCGTACCACACTTATCGCATGCGTATGCGAGGCAATCAGCCCGGGCACCACCGTCTTTCCGGCTGCATCAATGACCCGGGTCTGCCCGCCGATAAAATCCTCGACGTCGCCATTATCTCCAACCGCCACGAACTCTCCCCCGCGGATCGCGACCGCTTCCACCTGCGAAAAAGAGCTGTCGACCGTTAGAATTTTTCCGTTCTGTACTACCAGGTCCGCCGGAGGTCCACTGCTGCAGGCTCCGAAGAACAGGAACATACTAATAAAGAATACCCACTGAAATTTATACATTACCTTTCTATTAAATTTGACTAACATTATTTATGCCCTATTATAAAAAGAAACACAACCGAAAAGTTATGTTTTGATTGTGTGATATTGGTTTATTTTACGGTATATAACTATTTTGAAAGTTTATGTCTAAGATTATTTTTGTATAACAGGGATTTAAATCATATTTGCCTGTATTAGGGTCTTTATGACATGCATTTCGCTGGATGACTGAATATATTTACGGCGGAGGAAATTTTTTAGATGAGATTTTTTCTATACCCATAACTTTAATCCGGGGATTCTTTAAAATTATATTAGTTTATGAAAAAAATTAACCGCAGAACTTTCTTAAAAAATGCGTTGGCAACATCAGCGGGAACATTGGCCTTTCCCGCCATCCTGCCCTCCTCTGTATTAGGCAAAAACACGCCCAATGATAAGATTAATATTGGTCAGATCGGCTGTGGACGTATTGCCCGGGGCCATGATATTCCGGAAACGCTTAACCATGATGTCGCCAGAATAATCGCTGTTTGTGATGTCGACAAGAAACGCATGAAAGACGGGAAGAACCTTGTCGAGCAATTCTATGCGGAAAAAAAGGGCAGTAAAAATTATATGGATGTGGAAATGTATGAAGACTACCGCAAGCTGCTCCTAAATCCTGATATTGATGCGGTGATCATTAGTACGCCTGATCACTGGCATGTACAGCCAGCCATTGAGGCTTCCCTGGCGGGCAAGGATGTTTACCTGCAAAAACCCGTTTCTTTGACCGTTGCCGAAAGTCAACTATTACGCGATGTGGTAAAGGAACAGGGAACAATTTTACAGGTTGGCACACAGGTTCGTTCCACCTCTAAACAATTTAAATATGCTGCGGAGTTGGTCAGAAACGGCAGAATTGGGACATTACACACGGTAATTGTAAACTTTCCCGCTGATGATCCCGGGCCAGAGATAACCCGGATGCCTATTCCCCGCCACTTGAATTTTGACAAGTGGCTGGGTTCGACCCCCGAAATGCCCTACTCGGAATCTGCCGTACACCCCAATGACGGCTATGGCCGGCCGGGCTGGTTATGGCAGGAGCAATTCGGGGCCGGTATGATCACAGGATGGGGACAACATCAGTTCGATTTGGCTGCCTGGGGAATGGGTACGGAATATACCGGTCCGACCTCTATAGAAGCCATGGCCCGGTTCTATAAAAATCGCCCGCGTCATGTTCACGGTGATTTTATGGTCAAGACTCAATATAAGAACGGTGTCACCATGTATGCCAATTCAAGATCTCCGGTTGTTATCAGGTATGAAGGCTCAGAAGGCTGGATAGAAGTGTTCAGAGGAGACTATTCTGTGACAAAGGATAACCCGGCTACCTCGGAAACCAACAGGAAAGTACTTAATGCCAGCGATCCCAAAATTCTTACCTCGGAAATTAAAGAAGATGAAATTCGCCTGTATCCCATTACCAATGAGCACCATGGCAACTGGCTGGACTGCATCCGGTCACGAAAGCAGCCGATGTCTCCCATTGAAGTGGGACATCATATATGCACGCTCTGCCTGATCAGTCACATTGCCATGAAAATACCGGGGAGACTGGAATGGGATCCGGACAAAGAGCGGTTTGTCAATAACGACAGCGCCAATTCCATGCTAAGCCGGCCGCAACGTCATCCTTATGGTACCAACTATATAGATATGTAGTAAGTTATTCACCGATTTTTAGAATTCATTCGGTAAAACAACCGTCCAACCAAGTTACCCGATATGAGCAATATTAGCCGAAAAAAATTTCTTGCAAGGACAACGGCTGCCGCTGCCTTGCCTTTCCTTCCCGATTTAACCGGGCAGGATACTACTTCCGATAATACTGTAACGTCCCTTCCGGAGAACATAAAAATTGAAAGGATTGAAACTTTCCCGGTACGTTACCCTTCAGTATTGCCATTCCGTTTTCTGGATGGTCCGACAGGTACCGGGCGTCCCGCAGTCCTGGTAAAAATTACGGCCGATGACGGCAGCGTTGGCTGGGGAGAAAGCGTACCGGTGCCCCGGTGGAGTTACGAGACGCTTGAAGCCTCGGTCCATGCCATAGACACCTATCTTACGCCGGTATTGACGGGACACAACCCGTTTGATCTCAAGGGGATCAATGAGCTGATGAGTCGGGAAATTGCCCCATCATTCACTACCGGCATGCCGATCACAAAATCAGGTATTGACATGGCACTCCACGACCTGATGGGGAAAGTCACCGGGCGGAATATCGCTGAATTGTGGGGAAGGACGACGGGCGACGAAATAACACTGAGCTGGACGATCAGCACCACAGATCTTGGCGAAGCGGAGGATCTGGTCAAGAAAGGGCTGGAAAAAGGATACCGGCATTTTAATCTCAAAGTGGGTCCGGATCCGGAGTATGATCTGGAGCTTGTGGAACAGGTCAAACAGATCGTACCCGACAGTTTCCTTTGGGCGGACGCCAATGGGGGATACGACCTCTCCACGGCCCTTGACGCTGCTCCCAGGCTGGCAGACGCCGGCGTGCCGGTACTGGAACAGCCCATACCTATCAGCCAGATTACCGGTTACCGCAGGCTTGTGGACCAGGGGGCACTTCCCATTATTGTGGACGAGGGCATGGTTTCACCGGCGCAGGTCCTTGAGTTTATCAAACTGGAATGTCTCGATGGAGTAGCCATGAAACCGGCCCGTACCGGGGGACTTCTTTCAGCGCGCCAGCAGATAGAATTGCTCGGTCATGCCGGACTCCGGTTCCTTGGCAGCGGACTTACCGACCCCGATGTATCCCTGGCAGCTTCCCTGATTCTTTTCAGTGCCTATGACTTATCATACCCTGCCGCCCTTAACGGACCGCAATTTCTGGCCGAGAGTATTATAACCGAGCCTTTTCGTCCCGTTAACGGAAAAGTACGGGTACCGCAGGGCGCGGGGCTGGGCATTGAGGTCGACGAGGATAAATTACAAGACCTGGTCAGACGGTCAAGGTGAGGATTCCCGGACAAAATTCTCAAACTTCTTTTCCACCCCGGCTAAGTCGGCATCCCCGCGATGCACAAAAACACGATACTTGAGTTCAAAAGTTTGACCCGGGTTAAGCGCCAGCCGCTCATATTGCGGCCAGGAAGCCCCGAGAAACCCGTAATGCCGGAGAATCCATCCTGAGTGGGGAAATCCCGGGTTCCCTGGATGCTGAAAAACAGATAATCCCGCATAAGTATCGTCGGATATCAGAGATGAATAGTCCGCCCAGCCGCTATCCACCACCAGGGCATCATCCTCCATTACCCCTTCAGCTGTTGTTATTTTATTACCCGGACGGCTGCCGACGGGACGTATATTAAAACCGCCATAACCGGTTTCTCCACGTCCCCTTAACGTTACTTCCTTTGCTGAAACATTTTGAAAACGAAGGGTAAAATCAATAGAGCGGCCTATTTCATCTGATTTATGGATGGTAATGCTGATGAACTCCTCCACAAAAGATTTCCATCCTTCATCCAGACGCCATCCGCTCTCAAACGAAATAGTAGCCTGTTCCTCACCGGCCTCTTTATGATACCACTTCCGAAATAGCTGCCGGGCCCCGTCCAGTGCCCAGGGATCGATACTTTTCGTGCCAAAGGTCACATCCGGCCAGGTCCAGAAGAGTCCGCGGTGATGCGGATGATCTTCCGGAAAATCTTCGGTTAGCTTTTCACCATCAAGACCGAAAATGGGATGAATATAATTGGATCGCCAGTATTTGCTATCAATGCCTTCAGGCGGATCCATACGCCCGTGTACAATGCTCAAGACGGGCTGATTATGCTCGTAAATGGTAAGCGTAGAGTCATTTTCACCGAAAGAAAAATCACCGTTTTCCTGCACGCCCGTCCGGAAGCCTGCGAGCACGCCAAAAACGACTAATGGTATAACGAAAAAGAGGACGGTATTGGAGACGGTCTTCATGATCTGAGAGGACTACTTTTTGTTCGCTTCTTCCACTCGACTACGACTGCGGCGCCAAGGAACAGCAGGAGAGCAGTTAATCCCCAGATTCCGCCGTATTGCCAAAGCATATAGATACTGGCGGTGCCGATCAGCACAATGGAGAGGATCATCAGCGTATTCCATATGACTCTCCGGCGACCGGTCGGCTTGTGTTCTTTCATGATAGCCTTGCTGTTGAGCATTAGGAAAAACGTCACATAGGCAATGGGCAGCAGCATGAGCGTAACCACCGACGTGGGAATAGCCAGCCAGAACAGCGCCTGGTCCCAAAAAAACGGGCCCAATACCCCGACACTCGGTATCATAATACCGGCCCGGAAATGCCAGCTGTCATAGGGGACTTTCATGATCTCGCAGACCACAAATCCACAGATGACCATATGTATCGTTATCGTGGAGAGCGCCATGGCAAATACTCCGATTCCAAATATAATATTGCTGAAGGCTCCGCCGAGCAGCGGCTGAAGCGACAGGGCAAGGTCAAAAGCATCACGGGTGACCAAAGTGGCGGCCATGCGCTGCTCAGTATCTCCCAGCTGCTCGACCTGTGAGGCTATCTGCTCATCGGACAGCGCTCCGGTCCCCCCCGCTTCGTGCAATACCCGGCCTTCCAGCAACCGGTTGTATTCACTGACCTGTTGTTCGTTCGGCTCCCACTGAACACTCTGATCATTTTCCAAAAATCCCGGTTGCGGGACGGTATGAAACTGGCTGGCGCCGGCAATAACCACGCAGCTTGTCGCCAGCATAAAGGGAAGAAGCATACCGGCAATCAAATCGAACTTCATCATCCCCTTGTATTCGGTCCCCCACTTGCGTCGCAGCATGGAGTAGGCAAAAAGGAAGGTGGCGTTGATACCCACGGCACTTGAAAGGGCGGCTGCCATCACCTCCTGCTGACGGGAGACAATCAGTTCCGACCAGTACTGGGCTGATATCTCGGGAAGCTCATTCAAGAGGGGTAGAAAACCTTCGGCGGGACGAAATATCAGGGCCGGATTGGGGATAAATCCGGCGAATACTTCCCCCCAGTCGATCGCATTACCGGCGATAGTCAAACGGACCACCACTCCTATGAACGACAGCACAACAATGGCCACAAGCCCTTTAAGAATCATCTCGAAAATCGTGACCCCCCGGCTTCCGCCCCCGTAATTCCAGGTCATCCCCAGCGTAATAGCCAGGGCCAGTACCGAGATAAACAGCATGCTGCCAAAATCACCGAACACACTTCCGGGCCCGAATATTCCCGGCAACAGATTTTGCTGTACCACCCCGTTAGCCAGGGAAAACTGAGGCATCACCCAGACCATACAGGCCAGAATCGAGCCGAGGGCCCACCCCCATCCCAGTACCGGGTTGATATGTTCATTGATCGCATAAAACGGCCGCTGGTCCGTGGCCAGCGTCACCAGTCCGAGCGCGCTGAGCATAATGATGCCCAACAGCATTGCCAGAGGCTGCAGCCACAACATACTGACACCGGTCAGTACTCCCAGGTACAGACCGCTGGCCAGCGATCCCCCCCCAAGCGTCAACGCACTCTGAAGCCATCCCGGTCCCGACAAGGCAAAATAGGTCTTTAATTTTACATACCATTTTTCACCCTGCAGAGCCCGCAATCGCCGGGCCTCTTCATCAAAACGCTTATTATCTTCCTTCGATAATCTACTGTCCTCTGGCATGCAACCCTTAATTGATGATTAACAATAGTTAAAAAAATTAGTAAAAAGTAACTGGTTTCCTTTCAGTATTCCTGAAAATTTATTGAATTGAGACTGCCCTGCCCATGGATACTGAAACCCACCACCGTGTGAGCTGGCCCTGCTGTTGGTAGATTTCCGGCAATTATCATCAATACAGGCTTAGCCCATCACTGCCATGCGCTTTTATAACCTCAAAAAGTACCAGTCATAAAAATAGTGGCACAAGACAATAAAAATTTTCCTTTCATTATCCAAACGATTCCATACTGATTCTCTTTTTTTATACTCTCCAGGAATTAGCTAATCGACTGTTTTATCTTTTCAGCACTATTATAAATTTTTTCGATTGCGGTAGCGATATCATCCATATCTGATCGGTTCCCCAACAACATCCATTGCGAAAGTCTCACCGCTTCCTCATTACACAGTTTGTCATTTTCCGGGCATTGATTCCTTTCTAAGAAGTTATCAAAATCAAGCATATGGGAGGGATAAACCTGTTGAAAGTTTTTCGTACTGAGCGCATGCTCAAGGTACGGCTGGTTATTCAGAGTACTGTACCCGTCTCCGTTGGGAATCCCTTCTGCCCTGAGCGCTTTCAGAAAGGTTGCTCTTGATAAACCCTTAAACTCTTCTTTCTGATACCGAAAAGGAAAAAGATGGAAAACGGCCCTTGTAACATCATTATACAGTTTATAAGGTGCAATTCCGGGAATATCCTTGATTTGTGATTTGAGATATGCTGCATTCTCACTCCTTCTGCGGGTCTGATCCTCCAGCCGTTCCAGCTGGGCAAGCCCTATTGCTGCCTGGTATTCCGATAACCGCAATTTATTTCCCAGCATAAGTCTGCCGGCACCGGGGGCACCAGAGACCGATCCGTAAGAACCACCAAGGTTATGATAGGAGTAGCACCGATCCATAAATTCTTCGTCATTACTTACAATAGCCCCGCCCTCGCCCATTGGCAAGTTCTTTGAATTTTGAAAACTGTAACAACCGGCATTCCCGAACGTGCCTACCTGTTGGTGCCCGACTTCTGCCAACCAGGCCTGGCAGGCATCTTCGACCACAACCAGGTCATGTTTACCCGCTATTTCCATAATCCGTGTCATATCCGCTGGAAGACCATAGATATGAACCGGTAATATGGCTTTGGTTCGGGAGGTTATTTTACCCTCAATCTTTTCCGCATCAATTTGGAATGTTTCCCGATCCGTATCCACGAAAACGGGCATTGCACCATTCAACAAAATAGCCTGTACCGTCGCTATAAAAGTATAAGGTGGAACGATTACTTCATCCCCAAAACCAATATCCAGGTTGGCAAGGGAGCAAACCAGCGCATTGGTCCCATTGACCGTAGTAAGACAGCGTTTGGCTCCGACCGTTTCGGCCCATTTTTGTTCAAATTCGGCAACGGTTTTTGATCGCGACCAGACCCCGCTTCGAAGAACTTCCAGCACCTGCTTTTCATCGGTTTCAGGGTTCCATATGGGCCAGCTCGGCCAGCCGTTGCTTCGAACCGCCGGTCCGCCCAGAATCGCCGGGGTATCACTTTTTTTAACGCCGCCCGCAAACAGCGAAGAGGTAGCTCCCAGGGTCAGAAACGCACCGCCGGCTAATGAATTCTGTTTGATAAACTCGCGTCTTGTATATTTTTTCTTTTTCATATTATTGTTACTTCTGTTAATTTAGAATAATCATTCTGCTCCCGGTGCATGGAGATGTTACAGATCCAGCATTTTCTCTGCATTCCCGTGCCTCAACAGCTCCTTTGTCTCTTCCCCGGCTTCAGAGTTTCTGAGGGATTCAATCCGTAATGCTCCGGTAACATAGTCCAGTATCGGAGAATGGGTTCCGAAGGCAAATTTATCTTTTCCGTATCGTTTAAGCAGTTCAGCAAACCTTCTCAGTCCCCTTCCGGAAGTATCCATAACGATATTCGTTTTTTTAAAAAATTCCGTTTCTTCATCATCGAGAAATGGATTGCCCACTACATTCAGGATGAGATATCTGGCGTCGGGTACTTCTTTTATCAGGGGAAGAACGTCTTTCAAAGACCACTCATTCCCTCTTTCCAGATCCATCCAGGAAGTGGCCCTGCTATCTGACATGCGAAGGGAGATCGCCACAGGCATACCCTTGTCACGGGCACTTTTGACCAGTTCGATGCAAGAGGGATTAGTGATCTCATAGTGATGGTATCGGGGATACAGGCGAATCCCTTTCATATCCATTTCTTCGCTGCAAACGCCAAAATCGTGTTCCCATCCAGCATAGACAGGATTCAGGACAGCAAAGGGTATAAATCGGTCTTCAAATAAGCTATTTGACTGCAGCATTTCATGCAGTTCTTCATTAGCCGATTGCGGGTTCTGGTAAAAAATTCCCTGCAAGTTGCTAATAACGGATATATCCACACCGAACTCGTTCATTCTGCCGAGCAAGCTCTCACAGGTGTTATAATTAAGCTTTCTGAAAGGCCAGTGTCCCACATAAGCATTCATATCAACTAACATGATAACCACCCTTTTTCAGAATATTATTATAATTTTCAAAGAAAATTTTCTCACGCTGTCCTTCATTCAAAACGGCCGAAAACATACTTCCAACCCCTGTGTATGGGTTCAGATCCCCCCCATATAGCACGCGGTCTTCACCAAGATGTTCAACGGCAAAGTTAATGATATTTTGTTCGTTGTTGCTGCCCGAAACATCCACATATACATTGGGAGAATCTCTGAGTGCTTTGCAGGCATACTCCCAGTCCAGTCCTCCCCCCAGGTGAGCAAATTGAAACATTGCCTCGGGATATCTTTCTGCAATGTCCACAAAATCCTCGGGAATAGAGAGGCTCGGGGGGTCAAGCGTCCCGTACTCAGGACCTATGCGTGTAACATCCGGACCTGAGTGCATAAGGATAACCATATTCAGATCAATGCACTTTTCTATGATGGGATAAAGCAGCGGGTCATTAATTTTAACTTGTTTATACAGTTTTAATCCCACCATCCCCCGGTCAACACACCGGTCCATCTCCTCCAAAGATTCTTCCTGGTAGGTGGGGTCTACCGTCATTTGCCCGATAAATCGGTCGGGAAATTGTTCCACCGCACTCATGATCAGGTCATTGTTTTTCCGAAACAACTCTGGGCTGCTGTCCATCGTTGTGACGGGTCTGGAAATAACCGATATGTCAATTCCCAACCGGTTCGCAAAATCAATCTGATCTTCAGGTCCTCCTACACTCAGCCCTATATGAGCATGCGAGTTAATTTTCCGGTATCTTCTGACTTTTTCCATAATATTAATAAGATAGTCGGAAGAAGAGCCCGATTCCGCCTGAGAAGAACATCCGGCAACACTGCCTCCCAACATCAGGCCAGCTGTCGATAAGGCGGTATTCCTCAAAAAACTTCTGCGGCTGATATCATGTGTCATACAAGAACGTACTTTTTAAGAATTTAAATTCGATTTTTTATATCTTCGGCATTTTCATAGATCTTTTCAATAGCCATCGCAATATCATCCATATCCGATTTGTCAGCAAGCAACATTTGTTGTGAAAACCACACGGCCTCCTCATTGCATATCCTGTCAGTAACAGGACACTGATTGCTTTCTTGAAAGCTATCCAAGTCTAACATATGCTGTGGATACATCTTTTGAAAGTTTTTAGAGTTGAAGGCATGACCCAGGAATGACTGATCGTGCAAGGTCGTATAACCATCCGACCCCGGAATACCCTCGGCACGAAGGGCGCTTAGAAAATCTGACCTTGCCAATCCCTTGAACTCGTTTTTTTTATATCGAAACGGAAAGAGATGAAAAGCGGCCCGGGTAACATGATCGTAGAGCTTATAGGGAAGAATGCCCGGAATATCTTTAATTTGTGATTTTAAATATTCGGCATTCGTACTCCTTTTGAGCGTCTGTTCCTCCAGCCGTTCCAGTTGGGCCAGTCCGATGGCGGCCTGATATTCTGACAACCGCATTTTAGTGCCCGACATAACCCATCTTCCAGAATCAGCCTCCCCTGTAACCGAGCCATGTTGTCCGCCCCAGTTGTGATAGGAATAACACCTGTCCATAAATTCTTCGTCATTGCTTACAATAGCCCCGCCCTCTCCCATGGGAATATTTTTGGAGTTCTGAAAGCTGAAACAACCGGCGTCTCCGAACGTTCCCACTTGCTTATTATTAATCTCTGCAAGCCAGGCCTGGCAGGCGTCTTCTACTACAACCAGCTCGTTTTTTTTCGCTATTTCCATGATGCGGATCATATCTGCGGGTAATCCCAAAATATGGACCGGAAGTATGCCTTTAGTACGGGAGGTGATTTTCTCCTGGATTTTAACCGGGTCAATTTGAAAAGTTTCCGGATCAATATCGGCAAAAACGGGCATGGCTCCCGTTTGTAATATGGCCTGAATGGTGGCTATCCAGGTATAGGGGGATACAATAACTTCATCTCCGCCTCCAATATCCAGGTTGGCAAGGGAGCAAACCAGCGCATTGGTCCCATTGACCGTAGTAAGACAGCGTTTGGCTCCGACCGTTTCGGCCCATTTTTGTTCAAATTCGGCAACGGTTTTTGATCGCGACCAGACCCCGCTTCGAAGAACTTCCAGCACCTGCTTTTCATCGGTTTCAGGGTTCCATATGGGCCAGCTCGGCCAGCCGTTGCTTCGAACCGCCGGTCCGCCCAGAATCGCCGGGGTATCACTTTTTTTAACGCCGCCCGCAAACAGCGAAGAGGTAGCTCCCAGGGTCAGAAACGCACCGCCGGCTAATGAATTCTGTTTGATAAACTCGCGTCTTGTATATTTTTTCTTTTTCATAGTGATAAGAGTTTTAACACTTCAGTCACATCAGCAAACCAATAATACGAAAAGTGAAAAATGCAGCTTGGCTTAAATGCCAAGCTGCACTTCGTTCATAAAGCAATACTTACAAATGCCCCTTAACATCAGTAAGTTTCTTCATCCTCAATCGTTTCCAGAGGCGGTTCATTTCTTTCAACACCCGGATATCCCGGATTTTGATTTATCGTACCCTGCGTATTGGCTTGTATGAAATCACCATTTATGGGCCACAAAACATGATGGGGCGATATAGTAGGGGTAGTACCTGAAAGAAACCTATACTGCCACCCCAGTGGAAGTTCGAATCCGATGGGAGTGGTGTCCCCAACATAAGGTCCCTCATACTGCGGGTAAAAATCGTTGGTGTGGATAATTCTTTGATAAGCCCAATTGTCGTTTGCGAAATCTTCCATGCTGAAGGTACCGTATTCTGTTGGGATACCTTCTTCCGCTACATACAGAGCCACTCTTATCAGATCATTTTGCCGCGGGGTCTCGAAGAAAAGCTCGCGAATCGTCTCATCAAAGATGTACTCGATGGTTACGTCGCCGGCATCGACCGGTTCAGCTCCAGCCCGCTGTCTGACCCTGTTGATATCAGCTGCGGCCAGGCCAGGCTGGTTATTCCAGTAATAAGCTTCAGCTCTCAAAAGGAGCGTTTCAGCCAAGCGGAAGATGTACAGATCGGCATTACCTCCCCACGGGGTCCCGTCTTGCTCTGGATAATAGGTTTTATATACGTTGGCAGCAAATAATGAAGTATGTATCAACCCTGGTGGTTGTCCCCCAATGGTACCATTTTGGGCCGCAGTAAGAGCCGGCTGCCCGTAATCAACTGATTCCGGAACATTGCAGAGAATTTCATCTATTTCCCACCAGTTGCTCCCCCCGCGTCTTCTCAGGTCAGGAGTATTTTCGTAGGTATAGCCATTTTCTTCCCAGACATGATATTGAAAAAACTGATTCGGCGGTGCACTGGTAGCACCCTGTCCCAATGTATCCCACTGGGCTGCTCCGAGCAAGGTATCCATCTCCGCTTCGGAAGGACGATAGGTACATGCTGCACCTTCGCTGTCCTGAACACGGGAATGATGCCAGGAAGGATTATATTTATACGTACGGTAACTACCGCTGGTTTTAACATCATCGGGGTCGCTGTACCTGTCAACAGAAGCTAAAATTGTTTCGGTATTATCACCCGCATGTACATTTTCCGCACGATGCAGATCCCATATAACGTTATGTCTTGGATCATCCGCCTCAACGCCGAAACGATCTGTCATCAGATCGTATGGTCCATCGATGACTCTCGTTGCTGCTTCTATAGCGGTATCCCAGTCGGCATTGGACATTGCAACTCTGGTAAGCAGATGATTTGCGGCACCATTTGAAACCGCACCGGGTTCCGCGGACGTCGGTAATACTCCTATAACGTGATTCTCTAAATCGGATTGAATCTTATCCAGTATGGCCCCGCGCGTGTGTGTTTTGAAGTCAACTCTTGCACTTCTTACTTCTTCACCAATCCAGGGTACATCACCATATGAGTTCACCATTCGGTTGTACCAATAGGCGCGGTGCCACAAGGCTTCAGCCAATATGAGCTCTTTATCCCCCTGGTTGTCCCATTCTATATCATTAATACGGGAAATAACAACGTTTGCATCTTTAATAAATCGATACATGTCCTCAATAGTACCGTTAATTTCAAACCAGTCGCTTGATGTAATCGGACCTAAGTCACGATTGAAGTGCATAAAAGCTCCACCTATATGGGTTTCTCCAAAAATCCATTGGGAATGGATCAATGCAGTGCCTCTCGGTCCGGAATGCTCCCTGGTAAGATTTTTTCTCAATGTTACCAACTGAGCTTCAAAGCCTGATTTATCCGTATATACATTTTCAGGGGCAAAAAAGGATTTCGGTTCGGGTTCCAGAAAATTTTCTGAACATGCCGTTAGGGTCAGAAACAATACAGTTAAAAATATTGGATATTTTATAAATCGTTTCATAATTAGTTCATTAAGTTCAATTTTATTCACTTCATTTATTTTATTAAAGTGATACATTTAGTCCGAGCGAAAAAGTCCTTGGCATAGGACTGTTTAAAGATTCAGGGTCCCAACCGGGCCAATTTGTAAAGGTCGCCAGATTCCGAACGGAACCAAAAATGCGCACACTCTGCAAATCAACTTGTTGAGCTATGGATGACGGCAGGTTGTAAGACAGAGAAACATCCTGAACTCTCACAAATGAGGCATCCTTCCAAAAGGTATAACCGCCCGCAAAATCATTAGGGTTATGATGTAAGGAAGGATATTCATTACTGCGATTCTCTTTGGTCCAGTATGGGTAAGGTTCTATGCTATGGCGTTCATGTGTTGAACTCCCACCAAATCCCGGTCCTTCAAACTCAGCCTTATGACCGAGATCAGCCCGTACAAATACGGAAGCGGAAAAGTTACCCAAAAAATCCACTTCATTTCTCAAACCGATGCGATATCGCGGTTCGGTATGACCGATAAACTGTTTATCGTAATCCTCCTCATAGAGCTGATTACCATCTAAGTCCCTCACTTTAATATCACCGGGAATCTGGTTGTATTCAGCGGCAGCATCCACTTCTTCTTCCTGCCATATACCTATTCTCTCATAGTCCCAGATTACATCAACAGCACGACCGGGAAACCATTCATTAGTATAGTCAGGCAGCTCTCCCTCATACTCTTCACCCACTAACGTGTAGGTTCCTGTATCTCCGAAAAGCTGCGTGATTTCATTCCGGTTAAGCGAGAAGTTCAGGCTTGACCTCCAGCTGATATCAGAGGAGGTATAATTGTTTGTATGCACCGTCATCTCAAAACCTCTGTTCGCCAATTCACCTATATTGTCAGTGATGTTGTTAAACCCCGTGCTTATGGGCAGCGTACGATTCACTAACAAATTAGTTGTAGTCATATCGTAATAATCGAGACTGAGATTGATTCGGTCTTCAAGCAGGGCAATATCCAGTCCCATATTATAGGATTCGGTTTCTTCCCATCTCAGTCCGGGATTTGACAGAGAATTGGTGTACACACCCACATTTATCGTTGAACCATTGGAATATCTGTTTGATGCCAACCGTGCCAGCGAGGAATAAGCTCCAATAGATCGGTTCCCGTTGACACCATATGACAGCCTTATTTTAAGATCATTTATCAAATCAATATTGAAAAAGTCTTCCTCGGATATTCTCCAGGCAAAGGCACCGGCCGGGAATACGGCTCTGGGATTCTCCTGACCAAAGGCGGAATACCCATCTCGCCGTACAGAGGCCGTAAACAGATATCTGTCCATTAAAGTATAATTCAATCGGCCCATCATGGCATCTCCGGTGACCTGGGTGTCATTAACACTCAAAGCAGCATTGTTGCCGTAATCCAGCCCTGAGTATCCCAGAGCCGGGGAGGGACTGAAGGTATTATTGGACAGATCATTTTGCCAGGTCAGGAACTTCTCGGCAGAATGCAGGAGCGTAACATCAAAACTGTGTACTCCGAAATCTCTGTTCCATTTTAACAGGTTATCCAGCATCCATTCAAAAGAATCATGATCCATGCGGGTTGCGCGTCCACCTGTATAACTGTTGCCCCCGATTAGCGTTTCGGGAGACCAATAGTTCAACTCTCGCACGTTTTGTATACGCGGTTGAAATGAGACCTCGTGGGTAATGCCGAATGGCAGCGAAACTTCAGCATACAGCGACCCAAAAAGGTTTGACAGTTTTCGGGACCGGTCCTGACCCAGGGTATTTATCAGCGGGTTGATAGCTGTTCGTTGTTCACCGGGCCACCATTCCAGAGAACCGTCATCACGGTACATTCGTCCAAATGGACTCACTTGATACATTTCAGACAAGCTAGCCGGTACGGCACTTTCATCACGATCAGAATACTGCAAATTTGTTCCGGCTGTCAACCAATCCGTTATCTGAAAATCAAGGTTCAGCCTTGTTCGCAGGGCCGAAAATTGATCCCCGGCTATCATGCCTTCATTATCTATATATCCGATTGACCAGTAATATTGTGAGTTTTCGGACCCTCCGGAGATACTTATATCACCCTCCAGCTGCATGCCGCCCGGCATAGTCTTGTCGTACCAGTTTATTTCCCTGCCTTCGCGATACCCTTCCTGTTCAACTGCAAAGAAGTTCATGCGATTCATCCACTCGGTTAAATTATCCTCATTCGGAGTACCGGAAGCTAAATTACGCCAGTCATCAATAGTTACCCCTTCCGGGAGGTTTTCAGGATGACTGTAATATTCATACGGCGGAGAATCAAGCTGATTCCTGTAGTAGTCTTGCCTGAACTGGACATATTCGTCAGCATTCTTTGGCGCATAACGGTCGGTTCTTACATCTGTGCGGCCTATTCTTGTTGTAAAGTTAATGGTGGGTTTACCTTCCGTCCCTCTTTTTGTTGTAATAAGAATGACGCCTGAAGCTGCCTGGGCACCATAAATAGCGGCAGAACTGGCATCTTTCAAGACATCAATAGACTCCACATCATTCGGATTTATATCCCGCAAGCTTCCGTTAAATATATTCCCGTCAACGACTATCATCGGATTGGTCCCGGCTGTCAACGAATTTCGTCCCCTTATTTCCATTGAACTGCCACCGGCAGCACCTGTTTGTTGATTTGCATTAAATCCCGCTATCGTACCTGCAAGCATATCGGAAACATTAGTCACACCTTGACTTTCAAAGGTTTCACCGCTTATCCGCTGTACGGAACCGGTCAGATCACTTCTCTGCACCGAACCATATCCGACCACTATCATTTCATCACCTGCCACCATTTGCGATTCCAGTGCGATATCAATCACTGTTCGCCCGTTTATTGGGACTTCCTGTGTGGCAAAACCTACAAAAGAAAAACGAAGCGTATCCTGCAGGCTCTCGACCGTAAGTTCATAACTTCCGTCAAGGTTAGTCGCCGTACCTGTCGAGGGTGTACCTTTAACTATTACATTCACTCCCGGAAGAGTCTCCCCGGTGCGGACGTCGGTTACCGTCCCACGAATCGTTTCCTGTACCTTTTTTGCCGGTACCGGCAAAAGTTCAGGGGATGATAAATGGAAGCTACGGGGACCAACTTGTTCATATTCTATCTTCAGAAACCTGGCAAGTTCAGTTAAAGCCGTTTGAAAATCCTTTGCCTCCGTAATTTTTTTTGGAATCACCTTGTCCTCCACCAGCATACTTTTATAGAAAAAAGTAACATCGTACTTGTT
Source organism: Fodinibius roseus (assembly GCF_900129315.1). Classification (GTDB taxonomy): domain Bacteria; phylum Bacteroidota; class Rhodothermia; order Balneolales; family Balneolaceae; genus Fodinibius; species Fodinibius roseus. The sequence goes on along the minus strand of NZ_FQUS01000001.1, from coordinate 393,571 downwards.
TTCTAAAAGCCTGAGTGATTCTTCCAGGGATAGCGTATTTTCATATTTTTTTATCTGCTCTTTCATCGTCAAGACATTTTCGATATCCTGAGCATGGAGAGAGAATTGGCCCATCAGGCACCATCCTGCTATTAATAGTATCATCCTTTTCATAATCGTGTATCTCATCGTTAGGTTTGGATTGGATTTGATATTATTCATGATTGGTCTCGGACTTCTGTTCCCCAAGTATTATTACTCCGTTCTTATTAGTGACTGGACGCTCCAGCATATTTTCCAGCGTATTTAAAAACACATTGATATTGTTATTGGGAAGTGAACCTGAAACCAACGTTTCTCTTAACTCATAGTCGTTCAACTGGAAATCAACTCCATAGATATCCTTAATGCGCTTGGCTACCTCTGCAAGAGGTGTCCGGTCAAAAACCAGCTTATCCTGTGTCCAGGCAACATACATATCAGATTCCACCCTCGTAGTGTTAATAGTTCCATCAGGCAGGGACATTCGACTCATTTCCCCGGGTGCCATGACGTATGAATCCTTAACCCGGCTCAGCCTATCCCTCATCTTCACATCCACGCGTCCCTCTACCAGCACGACTTCCGTAGTCTGATCATAGGTATTGACATTAAACTTTGTGCCCACCACTTCCACTGCGCCCCCGGGCACGTTAACAGAAAAGGAGCGTTTCCCGGAGCCCGGGTTATTTACGATGTTAAAATAAGCCTCCCCTTCCAGTGATACTTCCAAATCACCTCCGGTATATTGGGAAGGATATGTTAAACTGGAATTGGCATTAAGAATAATTTTTGAGCCATCAGAAAGAGCCAACGCTTTTTGCTGGCCGTTTTGGGTGGTCGCAGTAATTAGTTCCCGGGGCGCATTCTCAAGAGAATCGGACTGGTATACCTCAGGCGGATTTATAAATGTTGCTATACTCAATACTGTTACCAGAAGAAGAATAACAGCTGCAACATTGGAATAGCTTGTTTTGTGATGAATACGGAAAATAGCAGTCTCGTTTTCCCGTTCAGCCGACCTCTCAAAATTATCGACGGCTTCTTTCAACCGATACAGCTCCGTATCCACTTCAGGCCGGCGGGATCCTTTAAAATCAATTTCCCCGTGAAACGATTGTGCCTCTTTCAATATTTGTTTTCGGGCCGGGTCATTTTCCAACCATGCGCGCCATTTGGCAATCTCCTTCTCAGAGGCGCTCCCTTCTATCCAGGCAACAAATGAATCATCAGCCAGTAATCTTTCTATTTCTTCTTCGTTCTTCGACACAACTCTGTAATGGTATATAGGTTTCCGTTTCTTGTAATCGGGAGTTTCCCTTCATTACTTCAACCTATAAGACACAGTCAAAAAGTGTGAGTACTCAAATTTCTTTTTTTTAAAAGGAATTAGAGGAATACGCAGGAAAGTGCGTGCAAATTTTAGATAAGTATAAAAAAAGGGGACTGTACAGTTACACGGAATCAGGAACAGATGTGATAATGCCTCTCAGATTTTTCAGCGCCCGGTAAAGGTTATTTTTAACACTCTGACGGTTGATACAAAGGACGTCAGCAATCTCCTCATTAGTAAGTCCGTGGTAGTATCTGAGGAAAAGCGTCTCTTTTTGCCGCTTATTCAGCCTGTTGATAGCCTTAAGGAGAATCTTCTTCTTTTTCTCATCTGTTTCACTGCGGATCATCAGGTCTTCCTGCGTAAAATTATTTCTAAAAGCATTATCAAGGTACTTCCGGTTTCGCTCATCACACTTCTGTTTCCTATTGAGGCTGCGAAACAGGATTCGCCGGAGGGAAACCAGCAAGTAAGCTCTGACAGAACGAGGAGTTGTATTTAAAGAACTGTGCGTCTTCCATAATTTTAGAAATAATTCTTGAATAGCGTCCTTGACGATATTTTCGTTTGATATGATCTTAATTCCGTAGTCGTACAATGGCGTGTAGTATAATCGGAATAAATCATCCAGCGCTTTTTTTTCTCCCCCGCACAAGGATTCCCAGAGGCGTAGCCCATCGCCTTTTCCTTCTGATCTATCCTTTTCAATATTGTTATAACTCATGAGCACTTTCCATTCATTGTTTTTAAAAACAGGGGTGGATCCGATAATCTACTAAATAAATTTTAATTAGACAGGCTTTTCCCTTTTTTCCGTGGCAAGCGGCCTGTTCGGCAGGCGTTTTCCGTTTTTCTGTGTTTTGTTTTTGTGGTTCCTCTATATTATTAAATTATAATTTAAAAGCAACTCACCTCTGTATGCTAAACCTTATCCCCACTCAAACGACACGGCAGCGCGGAGTTCTGGTCTGTTAAGTACTTCTCTGGGTTTATCCAGCGTCATTCGTGTTAAGCTTCGCTGCACCTCCAGGCCATATTCCTCGAGCAGAGCCGAAGTTTCTCTGCGCCTGATACAGTCAAGCAGAACCGGCTTTCCCTGCAGCACCCCGGACGCTGCGCTGAGCAAGTCAGTAAACCCTTTCGTAGTATCCGCCATGATGGGACCCAAATGATCGTATTCCCGACCCTCGCGTATAAAGGCCATCCCTTTCAATTTATTTTTGGGGATCCATCCCAATCCCCGTACGGTATCTTCATAAAACAGATGGCGAATAAGTCTTCCCCTGTCACAGCCACTCCACTGGCGATCAAGCCGGAGGGCTTCTGCCAGGTGATGTTCTTTCAGGTTTACAACCGCTTCATCCTTCGCCCGGCCGGTGAGCCTTCCCGACCAGCGATCGATGGCTCGAACATCACAAAACCCATACTGCCTGTAAAGCGGTCTGCCCTGGTCGGTCGCATCCAGGCCTATAATATCACATCCCTGCTCCCGGCCGGCAGCGATGACCGTTTCCAGCAGCTGTTTTCCCATTCCCAGGCCCCGACAGGATTGGTCAACGATCACCATGCCGATCCATCCCAAGTAAGTGCCAAAGGTAGCCAGCGTCGCCGATCCAACCAGCCGTTCCTCATCCCGGATAGCGAAGCAGGTCTCCGGATTCAGTTCTATCAGGCGTGCCCATTCGGATTTTGTTTGATTCCAGCCAACCTGTGAACTCAGGCGAAAAGCCTCATCAATGTCGTCCTGCGTCAATAGGGAATCTGCATATTCTTTTTTCATGTAGATAATTTAGTTTCGCGCCCTCAGGCCTCCGGGCCGCGACTTCGTACGCTCTGCCTTGACCTGCTTCAATCCAGTGCCCAGTCGATGGCGTTGATTAACAGGTTCCGGTACCGCGGTTCCTCAAAGTCATCCGGGTAACCAAGGGAGGTGTAGAATACCCTGCTGTCCCCCGCCCTGCGCGTGTACGCAACCGGGTTCACATGATCGCCGGCCATCCCGCTCAGCAGCACGCGGGCCTGATCATCCAGCAGCCGGATAAGATAGATATTGCCGGTGCTTTGCCACTGGATGGGCTCAAACCCCTCCAGAATCGGATGATCAGCTGCTCCCGGGGCCACCGCTACAGCCGTGCCGTCCTCGACCGAGCCGTAGCCGATATTTTCTTGTCCCAGGATCTCCGGCACAAATTCGGGCCAGTCCTCATAGCCTTCCGGGATTTCACCGTCCTGATCCCGCACGGCAAACGCATGGTTGGCCGTGCGAATGCCGATAACGGGATTCCCTTCCGCTATATAGCTTTTAATGGCGGCCAGCTGACCGGCCGGCAGCGAGGCCCGGCGAAAATAGATCACAAGCAGGTCGGCCCCCGACAGGGTCTCCCTGAGCCGGGGAAACCGCAGGGCCGGGAGTTCCCCTTCCGCTTCAATGACGGTCGTCTTATAGTTATGTTCCCTGCCGAGCCTGTCAGCAAAGGGTGGGATCGTTTTATGGGCCTCGTAATTATGCGGGTCCTCATTAATCAGAAAAACAACGTGAGGCTGGTCCTCAGAAGCATGTTGTTCTATACCTGTCGCATTGGAAGGCTGACCTAATGCCTTCGACTGCAGGGGAACTGTCCCAACGAGGAGCGCAACCAGAAAAGCAAGGCCGGCAAAGAAGATTTTCGGCTTCGGTAGCCGGGCGTGTTCCACGCTGTTTCTTTCTTCCCGACCGGATAACGGAGCTGTAGAAAATAACATATTCATATGTTTATTGGTTTTTAGTTTACGCAAAGAATGTTAATGATAACGTATTAAATCCTGAAACCTGCCGGAAACGCTGGCATGTATTCTGGGCAGGAGCGTTTTGCAAAATTCTTATCCGTGTTAGTTACTTGCCGTAATACCTACCCAAAATTAATCAGTTCGCTCACGCAATTCAGCCGGGGACCATGTACCCTGATGATCTTCCGTTTGCCGGCGGATGCGCTCCACCTCCTCCGGAGACACCGGCGCCGCATCGTTATCCCACGATTGCCGGATATAGGTCAGTATGGAAGCCACGTCCCGGTCGGACAAGTAATGGTGGCCCGGCATCACGCCGGAGATATCCTCACCGCGCTCTTCTGCTCCGCCTGAAAATCCCTGCAGGACAATGCGCGCCAGCGCTTCCGGATCACCCTGTACCCATTCACTGCCGTCCAGCGCTGCACCAACACCGCTGACACCGCTCCCATCCTGCCCGTGACAGCTGATACAGGACGAGTATTTTTGGCGACCTTCTTCATAAAGCGTTCTCTGGGCCTCCGTAAGCCCGCTTAGGTTCCTCTGGGGACGCTCCTCCTCCGCCTGGTCAAGAGCCGTAAGCAACTGGGCATACGCTTCGCCGCGATCACTGCTCCAGTCATATTCATCCCGCAGGAGTCCGGCCAGCTGCGCTTCGCGCTGGTAGACGCCGGTCAGGGCCATCTCCCGGAAGTACGGGTTAGTACTGTGCTGATCGAGAATTCGAGCTATCAGCTCCAGTCCCGGATCCACGTTGGACTCTCCAAGGGAAGCCAGCAGCTGCAGCTGAACATAGGGCGAGGAATCCCCGGCAAGGGGTTCCAGGGACGTGAGCACGTTATTGTCCCCCGCGGCAATAGCCGGCTCGAGTATACGGATGGCGGAAGCGCGAACCCGGGCATGATCATCGCCCAGAGCCTCAAGGGCGGTTCCGGTAAGTTCCTCCTGCCCGTAGACCGACCGGTCGAATCCTTCAAGGGTCCACAGCGCCTGCAGGCGGGTCCAGTCCGATGCCTCCTGTCCCGCCGCGACTATCTCTTCCAGCTCCGGAATAACTTCTTGCGGCGAACACTGGGCTAATACCTGTTGCGCCTGGTCTCGCAGCTGCCCGTTGTCGTGCCGCAGGTATCCGACAACCTCGGATGCAGTCATCTCACTGAAGTGCGGAGTGTCATAATCGATATCCTGGCCCTCGCGTACAATGCGGTAGATCCGGCCATAAGGGCCATTGGCCTTGTGGAGGTCATGTTCAATGGTATAATTCCTCAGATAATCGGTCAGGTGCGAAGCATGTTCAAAAACCCCGCGGTACATATCAACGACATAGAGTCCCCCGTCGGGAGCGGTATACATATTTACCGGACGAAATCGTTCATCCGTAGACGTCAGGAATTCACGATCCTGATAGGCAAACCGAGCTTCCGTCTCAATTTGGGACGGATCTCCCTCGATGATCATCCGCTTGATCAGGTTGCCCACCGGTTCCGGAGTAAAAGCATTGCCAACGTACTCGCTTCCGAACTGTCCGCCCCGGTAAATGGTTGTGCTCGAGGCGGAAGTAAATTGAACAAGGGTACTGTCATCCCGCAGCATGCCATCGCGATACCCGCGGTTGACGCCCGTAGGATGAGCCGGCCAAAGTGGCTTATTGGGAGCAATGCGTACATTCTGTCCTTCGCTGATATCAAACTCGGGATGACGGTCGCTGTACCCGTGCGGCACAAAATGGGTCTGAAGCGGCCACGAATTACTGGAAGAATATAGCCGGCCCCAGTTATCCTGAGACATTCCGTACTGCCCGAGCCGGTTAAAGGGACGCGTCTGCCAGTGTCCGCTCACCCGACGGATACTTTCTACATTTTCATTGGAACTGTGGAGCCAGTTGTCCATTCCCCACATCAGCCCCCCCGGAAAGCCATGATTATTCGGATCGGAGGCGTCCCCGTAACTGTTGTAAACAATTTCCTCGCTATCAGCCTTTCCGTCCCCGTCGGTATCGCGAAGCAGGCGCACATTGGGCGGCTCTCCCACCAGTACCCCATCGTGGAGCACCTTGATCGCCCGCGGGAGGATCAGAGAATCCGCAAACACGCGGTGCGTGTCCATCTGGCCATCCCCGTTGGTGTCCTCCAACACGGTTACGCGCCCTTCGGGCACCCGCTCGCGCTCCATCGTTGCCACCGCATCCTGCAGCACGTCCATGTCGTCGCCCGGCATATAGGAGGGCATATCCACCACCCACAGGCGTCCGTCGGAATCGATATCCATGGCTACGGGACTGGTGATCATCGGTTCATGGGCGACCACTTCAATGCGAAAGCCCTCGACCAGGTTGAACGTTTCCAGTGCCTCTTCCGGGGGGAGCGGGGGCACTTCCAAATCGGCATAAGATTCATAGTCCGCTTCACCGGGTTCCGCGGCCGGCGCCTGGCCCATATTAGCAGACAGGGACAGGCAACGTTCTCCCAGGGGACGCTCGTCCGCATTATTATGATCCCGCTCACAGGATATGCCGAATATCAGTAATGAACTTATTACAGTTGTTAAAAGAAGGTTCTTGTGTTGCATTATAATTTTTCTGGGTTAATCATATATATTGTTAACAATTATCATTTTATCCCAATCTGATTAAATAAATAAGGATAGCTCGGGTTCCACGTTGAACAAGGGTTATATCCGGAACAGTTTTTTAGCGTTTTTGTACAGAATTTTCCGTTCAATCGCTTTGGTGGGCGACAACTTGCGGATCATGGCAATGGTCTTTCCTCCGACACAGTCAGGACCTCCGCCGTCGCTGTCATTGCAGTCACTGCCATACAATAGTTTATCCTGGTGCCGCTCCAGGAATCCGCGCGCGTGCTCCTCATCACGTGTGAGTGAATTCAAACCGGAACCCGCCCCCAGATCTCCATACATATTCGGATAATCACTGAGCAACTGGTCCGTGAGTCCCCCGGCTGTTACGTCGGTCTTGGGGTACATCACGCTTTGATCCTCATGATCTTTATCTATGTTGGCCCACCATGTTTGAGCATGGCCAATAAAATTTACCTCAGGATATTTTTCGAGCATGGTATGGAAACGATCAAGACCATAATTATAGCTGCCATGCTTCCAGTGCATAAGAACGGGGACATCATATCTCCCGGCCAGCTCATAAATTTTTTGCATCTCCGGAGAATCACACGGGACGGCAAACTTTGATTCGCCAATTACCTTGGCCCCCCGCTCTAAATATTTCTTAATCTCCGGAATAGTATCCTCCAGATCGGGAACCTCATTAGCCCCAAAGAGAAATTCACCCGGGTATTTCTGCGCCAGCTGATAGCAGGAATCGTTACCGCTGGCGCCGGCCGCCAGGCCATTGGAATCACCAAAATGTGTGGAGGCTTTCTCCACGGGACGTCCCGCCGGCAGCAGGATCGTCGTTGTAATGCCCAGGGCTCGCTGGTGAGCCACAAGCTCTTCGTTTGTTCTGCCGGTATAATCAGTATGCTGATGAATATCAATAATTGGTTCACTGTCCGGCCCGGTTATTCCGGAGCCATACAGTTTCCACGCTGCCCCTGCCATAAGCAGGCTTGTACTCGTTATAAATTTCCGGCGGGAAATCGATTGGGATCTATGCATTAGGAGATTAGTTCATTTGTTTTTTTTGATTTCGTATATATAAAAAAATCATAGAAACGCCAAATAATCAGATAAAAAAAGATTTGCTATTTTCTTTTATGGCGTAATTGTCTTAAAAAGAGATTCGAATATTATTACTACCTGTTACCCATAATTTAAGTCCATATCTTGATCCATTAATCAGGAAGGCATGAGTATACATTTTGATTTTGGATGTTATGGCCTTTTCATCCTGGGAATTTGTATGCCCGTGAATATAAAATGCCCTTATGAAATAAGCTATTGTATCAAACAAATTCGTCTTTCCTTTTACTGTTTTATGACAGCACCTTTCGCATTTAGCCTGGTTGCCGGGAGAGATATATAAATATGGTTTTAGAATATGTGCTGTTAAAAGAGCTTTGTAAAACCGTTATTTTGCCCATCTCTACATTTTCGCGATTTCAACTTCCTCATATATATGTCTATATATACCCATCAGTTTTGAAATCGCTCACGTTTTGGTATTAAACAAAACTGCTGGTTTTTCTAAGCCCTCATAGAGATATTCTTGCTCCGCCTTTTTCAGAGGACTCCATAATCGCCCGCACTATTCTGATATCCCGGAGCCCCTCTTCCCCCGGTACGACCGGGTCTCTATCCTCTTTGATCGCAAGGGCCTCGTTATCCATTTGACGGGCTTGTTGATGCTTCGGGTCCGGAGGAAGCTTTGTACCATCGCTTGTTTCACCCTGTACCCCGCTGTACGATTGAAAAGGGCGCAAATAATACCAGCCATCCGCGCAATCTACATCCAGGTAATTCATGGACTTTCCAAAGCTGGTTTCCCCTTTGGCCATGACCCCTTCCGGGAACTCAAGTTCAAAAACCGTAGTCTCATCTACTTCGTTGTACATTTGAGAACGCTCCGAACTTTGTATTCCGCTGACAGCCACCGGTTCTTTGCTTGTTGCGTAGCGGGCGGCGTTGATCGGATACACCCCCATATCATACAGGGCACCGCCTCCCAGCTCGGCATCCCGTCTCCAGTCGCCCTCCTGGTGACTGCCATTATAGCCCGCTCCCGTTTCTACACTTGTCACCGCGCCATAGGTTTCTTCCCGGCCATAACGGATAATGGTCCTTGTATTGGGCTCATGCTGCATGCGGTAACCGATGCACAGCTGAACCCCGTTTCTGTTAGTAGCATCGATGATCGCCTGGCATTCTCCGACATTCATAGCCATCGGCTTTTCACACCATACATGCTTGCCTGCCTCAGCCGCAATAATGGAATACTTGGCATGCAGCCCGGTAGGCACAACAACATAGACTACGTCAATGTCGTCGTTGCTGGCCACCTCGTGCATGGTTTCATAATTATAGACATTGTCGTCGGGGATATCGTACCGCTGCTGCCAGTCCGGTATTTTTGACGGGGATCCTGTGACAATACCCCGCAGTTCGCAGTGTTCGGTACGCTGCAGGCCGGGGGCGAGCCGCGTGGTACTGTAGTTTCCCAGTCCGACAAGGGCCACGCCCAGTTTTTCCTTCTTTTTGGGAATGATAATGGAGGGAAAGCCCAAGGTGGCTACGGCAAAAGCGGATCCGGTTTGTTTCAAAAAACGCTTCCTGGAAATGCTGTCATCAGACATATCGCTGCTACCATTTATTTGATTGTGAAGTCTAACAAATAATAAATAGAGGTTTAATGTAATCCAAAGAATTATTTAATATTGCCAACTCATCTTTTATATTTTTTAATATCCAACATGCCGCAAGAGGAAATACAGAAATCCCGGGGTGCGAAGATTAGTTTCTTTAAAGAAGATAACGGAAAAAAGAAAGACCGCAGCCGGGTTTCATTGAATCGCTAAAAAAATATGGGAAGTACCATCTGGGCAGCACAACAGATTAACCATTCATGCAATCATTATGAATCAGCTGGACATAAGGTTTACGGGAGCAGTGCTTGACCTTACGATTGAACTTGAAGGTAGAGAAGTAGGCCTGTATTTCGATGGGGTCAGTGAATGGAGCAGGACGATAGAAGAGTTTGAAATCAAAGGAGAACTTGATTTGCTGATGCTTTGCAAAGGAATGAACGGCACTTCATGGGAGCTGGAAATTGTAATTGATACGGAACATACCAAAACTTACCGCGGAGAAATAAATAAAGGATACTCCCTGCTTTCTGATGAAATAGACCTGTCACCAAAAGGGTAACATGAAGCTCATTGCTACATACCTTCTATTTTTAATTTTATGCCTGTCTGTTACTGCGGAGATACATGCGCAGACCTTTTTTGAAGATGCGCACGGAACAACCTCAATAAATCTGCCGGTCGGGGGCCTCATTCGGGTTAATACGACGGGTAACAGCTTGAAAATGGGTTATTATTATAACCGTTCTGACAGGGATATCGTAGTAGGAATTGATGCCAGTGGAATCTCCAATAATGGACTGGCCCCGCTCGTGACCAATAAAGAACTCAGTCCGGAAGCCCATATCAGTTTTAACTTGGGTTTAAAAAATATATCAACCGGTAATTCTATGCCCCGGGGATATGATTACCTGAATCTGAGGATCGGAATCGGAGCGGCTCAGTACCGTATGATGAACGTCAATGCACCGTTCGAGCAGCAGATCAGCACCCGGTCATTTAACAAGGTCAACATAGGACTTTCCTATAATTACTATCTCAACGGTAACATGATTTTTGGTACCTACGCCGGATATGACAGAACCAATAATATTTCAAGCTTAACCGAGCTTACCATAAAGGAGACGGTTACTACCGGTACGGACAGTAACGGTACCAGCAGGACAGCGGAGGCAGAGTACACGGCCTGGGAGGGAACGTTAAGGTCGGTGGACCAGTTTTCCCTGTTTCTGGACTATGTATATATTCCGGATTTTTTACGTAACAGAGTCGCTTTGTCTGTCTACTCAAGAAGCCGATTCAACCGTATCAATAATATAACCAACGGGGGACTCGGCCTGTACCTGAACAGGGAGGGGGCGCCTTTGAACATTGTGGGGGGACTTATTTACGAGTTTGCAGACCTGTTTGATGTTCGGGATACAGGCGCCCCACCCGGGGAAAGAGGTACGGTTGGAATTGTATTGGGCTACCATTTCTGAAATAAATTATGATCCTTTTTGTTACTGAGCGTTAAAGGCCCCTGTTTTTTTAATTTGTATGGGTACCCCTTCAATGCGGCCGGGAATCTCTCTTCTCACTTTTTCGGGATGCTCCGTCACGGAAATAATAATGCCGGTCTCCCCGCCTGCCCTTCCGATACCTATGGCCGCAATTTCCTCCATGGCCAGCCATTTCTGTTCATATTGCCGTTTTATCAACGCGGCCTCTTCGTAATTAGCCATAATACTCTGGATTCCTGTCCCATACTTCCCGGTGGAAAATACGGGCTTATATTTTTAAAGCAGAGCCTCTCCCCTCACATCCCCGGAATCGCCCGGGACCAGTTGAACATTTCGTGGTTGCAAAAGGCATCTGCATTTTTTAATCCAATCTTCATACCATACTGTCAGGCAATGACACCTCAAGTGCATCAAATACATTTTCAATGCGATTAATGAGGGTACTCGTATCGCTTCCCGCAAACAGGAGTCCCACAATATTATCATCATTATCCAGGACCGCGGATCCACTGTCGCCCCCCTGACTCATATCGCCCGCCATCACCTGATCCGTAAAGATCGCCACCTTGTTACTTCCGAAATTTACCCGGGACGTCACATCTACCTGTTCAATCACGCCGGTGGTCAGTCCCGTCGTCCGCCCGCTTTTTTTTACCTCCATATCAAATTCGGCCTCTTTGACCCCGGCAATCGATCCAACCTGATAAATTTCGTTTTCAATATCATCCGTATTATTAGGCTTTGCAATGGCACAGTCGACAAAGTTTCCGGGGTGATCACTGTTGTCGTCCCCATCGTTATACGTAATGGGCACATATTCACTGAGCCTGGCGATCTCATCCTCCGCCTTGAGTCCCCCGTCAAAGGGACCCGGTTGCAAAATAGGGTCTTCCAAATCAGCCTCATTACTATTCGCCAGCACATGGTTATTTGAAAGGATAAACAACTCACCGTTTTTCTCAACCAGGCAACCGAGGGTGCCGGCAGAAATATTTACATGTCCGATACTCACGCCTCCCGGAGCCGGCCGAAACCGTGCCTTGGGATCCTGAAGGGTGCGAAACATGCCTGTTGGGTTTACATCCGTGGGGACACTTTGAACTTCCTGTGGGATCAAATCTTCTGCATCCAGTTTTTCGACAGATGTTTTTATCGCTACAGAACAGATAATAGCCAGTTTATCCGTCGTTCTGTTATCCACTCTTTTATATCCGATACCCGTAGCCATAACATTGGCTTTGTTCATTAACTGGGGCCTCACTTCGTTGAGTACACTTCGAATCTCTTCTATTGTTGCCGGCATAAAATTTCCTCTTTTGGTTTCTGTTGACGAATATTAATAACATGGTGCAGCTAACATTAACAGAGGGTTTTGCAAAACCGTTCTTTTGCACGATATCGGTTTATTGGTCGGTTTAAATCCTCACATATGGGCGGTATGCTGTGAGGGCAACCTCCCTGGGGCCTTGACCTTGAACAAAATTCCTGGTTTTGCTAAGCCCACCAACGGATAAATACTACAATAAATAAAATTGATCTGCTACTCAAAAACGAACAGCTATCCCCGAATGCTTATTTACGGATCCTCCAAACCGCATTTCTCACCGAGAAATTTGTACTTCAGCAAGGCAAGGCAAGGAAAAATAGCAGCAGAAACGTAGCCCAGTACGTAGAGCACGCTATTTTTATCTTTAACTCCGCTGACCGGCAGCCTTCGCAGTATGTTACACGCTGTTATAATGTTTGGGGCTCAACAATCGATATAATTTATCTGTATCATAAGGCTACAACAATATACCATAAATCGTTGTGAGAAATACGGGCTGACAGGTGTTTCACGCAGCATTCAGGTTGATAGCACAGGAGTACTGTCCGTTTCTGCTCTATAGTAAAAATGACTTGGTTATGTAGCATCCTTCAAGGCCTGTGCCTTGACCATCGTTTCCTGCCACTCAGCTTCGGGATTCGAATCACCGGTGATAGCCCCGCCCACCGCATAAAACAGTTCGTTGTCTTTGATAATTGCTGTTCGAATGACCACATTAAAGTCAAAATCCCCCGCCGGCTTGATGTAACCGATAGCTCCGGAATAAATACCCCGGCGGTACTTTTCAATTCGTTCGATGGCTTCCATAACGCTAATTTTTGGGGCACCGGTCATGGAGCCCATCGGAAAACAGGATTGCAAGATGCAGACGGGGTCCTTATCCCCGGCCTCTGCTTGTATCGTGGAAACCATCTGGTGGACGGTTCCAAACGTTTCAATATCGAATAACCCCGTAACGGTTACCGACCCTTTTTCAGCAATACGGCTCAGATCGTTGCGGACCAGATCAACAATCATCAGGTTTTCCGCGCGTTCCTTGACTGAGCTGGACAACGCTTCTTTCAGCAAATGATCTTCCTGTTCGTCCTTCCCTCTTTGGGAGGTCCCCTTTATCGGCTGAGAAAAAACCGTCCCGGCCTCCTTGCGCAAGAAACGTTCCGGCGATTGACAGCAGATCGTGCAATCGGGCGTTCGGAGATACGCGCCAAAAGGAACCGGGCCCACTTTTTTCATACTCTGGTAGAGCGCCATGGATGAGCCGCTGAATTTGCCCCGAAGCTGGTGCGACAAGTTAATCTCGTAAAAATCCCCGTCAGCAATCGCCCGCTGCGCCTCCCTGATCCCCCCCAGGTAGTCATCCATTGATAGCTGAGGTTTCAGGTCTCGTACCTTAAAACGGCCCCTGCTGCCACTGAACGCATGTCGCTCATCGTTTGGAGGTATGGATCCCCTGATCATGCGAACCTGAAGAGTATGTCGATCCTGTTCCAGTATAAACCCGGGGACCATAAAATAGAGATCGGGAGCCCCTATCGCATCCGGGTTTTGAGAGCTCAGCAGCTCGGTATGATTCTTCAGGTCATACCCCAGGTATCCAAACAGCCAGCCATCATACTGTTCTCTGAATGCGCGCAGCGCTTCCCACGGGTTGGCTTCAAAATGCTGCCGACCTTCTTTGCCTGTAATATGGATCTCCCTGCCGTAGGCTCTTATTTCAGCTGTGGGCCGGGCGGCTACGTAGGAACGCCGCGACCACGGGTGGTCGCGGGACTGCGACTCCAGCAGTATCACCGGCCCTTTTTGCTCCAGTGCCTTTGAAATCGCTGCAAGGTTAATACACATTCAATCACTACCCGGAAGGAGTTTCAATTTTTGATCTCTATAATCTGAATATAACTGCTTTAATTCGTTAAAAACAGGGTGGTTGGTGTCAAAGGTATGATTATCAATCCGTCGGACAGGCGTAATCTCCCGAACAGAATTGCACAGGGCCACCGCATCGGCCTGGTATAATTTTTCAACCGCATAGCTTCCCTCCCGGCACCGGTACGCCGGATGACGGTCAATTATGTCCAGTACAACCTGCCGGGTAATCCCCCGAATTAAATCACACTCTGTTGAAGGAGTAAAAATTTGTCCCTCTTCAATCCAGAAAATATTGGCGATGGTCGTCTCCGATACCCGGCCGTCAACGGTTTGCATCAGCGCATCATCCGCCTTCTGCGCAGCTGCCTCCTGCGCAGCAAGAATGTAGTTGATGCCGTTGGTAAACTTGCCGGTGGAAGGCAGCGATTCGGAGGGGATACGTCTCGTTGCAACGGTGGCCAAGGCAGGGTAAGTTCCTTCGTAATCGGGACACCGGGAAGCTGTTACCGTATAATGAATTTCAGCCCGGGTCCGGGGCCTATATCCCCGCTCCCCTCCACGCCAGCACTGCAACCTGACAATAGCGTCCCGGTTAAGCAGTGTATTTTCCTGCAGCAGCCGGTGGATTTGCACCTTTAGGCTCTTTTCACGCGGAAGATGTTTCGAATCCATACCCAGCATTTGCGACCCTGCTTTCAGCCGTTCCATATGCTTTTCAAAGAGGAGGGTCTTTCCCCCATACACCCGGAGGGTTTCAAATATTCCGTCGCCATACATAAGTCCCCGCGAAGCCGCATAGGCCACCGGTTCTTTGGCCGGTTTCAGCTTTCCGTCATAGATAATCCAGCTGCTATTTTGGTTTGCCATCCATTATCGTCCTTAAGCTGTCAAATTGAACCTCGTCCATAGATCCTGTCAAAACAAACTCAAGCCTGCCTTCAGGTGCATAAAGTAAATATGCAGGCACTCCGGGAATCTGAAAAGCGGAAAACAGCCGGGAGCCTGCTACATGGTAGAAGGGAAACCCGTGCTCACTTGCATACGAGAGCGCCTCCTCTCTCCGGAGTCCCACCGCGGCCGCAATGACAGTAAGCCGTCCGCCATATTCCCTTTTCAGTTTTGCCAATTGACGGTGTGCTTCAACAGAACGTTCCGACCAGTTCGACCAAAAATGAAGCAGTACAAACCGATCGCTAAAGTCAGCAATACTAATACTTTCCGAGCTTTCTACCAGTGGCCAGGTGACCGTCTGCAGGGAGTCTTGCTGCACTATCCGCTCCTTAAATTCAGAACGCTTGTCCAGTTGGCTGCTTACCGTAAAATAGGCAATAAACAACGCGGCAACGACAGCTACAACGGCTAAAAAAGTATTAAAATATTTGGGATCCAATCTCATTATCGGTCTTGTTCTGGACTTAAGACAACACCGGAAACGGGAGGTAGATTTATTTCGACATGCTCCCTCTCGATTTCCACACGGGTATCGGTCAGCAGGTTTTCCAAATGCTTTTTTTCCGGAATTTCAACGTCACCCAGTGGAATCCGCATATTCTGGGATTGATCTGAACGATTCAGTGCAATGATGGCAAATTTCTGTTGGTTCAATATGCGTGCAAATGCGAAAGTATTCTTATCGTCATCGATGTTCAATG
The DNA here is from genome assembly GCF_900129315.1 of Fodinibius roseus. Classification (GTDB taxonomy): domain Bacteria; phylum Bacteroidota; class Rhodothermia; order Balneolales; family Balneolaceae; genus Fodinibius; species Fodinibius roseus. The sequence continues at coordinate 377,834 of NZ_FQUS01000001.1, read as the reverse complement.
GCTGGAAGGTCCCGGTCTGCAGGGACAGATGCTCATTGCGAATTTCGCCCAGCTTTTGATACCATTTGAAAAGGTTTGGATCAAAATTGTTATCATCGGCGGGACGTTCTTTATTCATGGGGTGTTTTTTTTCCGGTTCATAATTAAACTCAGGCCATACCATCGGTTTTCGGTCGTCAGGATCGCCCGCCCCCCACATACCGGCCTCCGTGCCATAATAAATCATAGGAGCTCCAACATACGTATATTGAAAGAGCGCTATCAGTTTTTGAATGCGGCGTTCCCCGGGATCAGGCTTTCGAACGTCAAAGCCCATCTCCGGCCTTCCGTCTTCATTATATTCCCGGCCGGGATTGACGATCATCGAAGCCAGGCGCGGGGTATCATGACTGTCCATCAGGTTCTGCATCACAAAAGAAGCTTCCCCGGGAAAACTTCTGCGTCCTTTTTTTAAAAGCGTTAAAAATTCGCTGGGGGATAAGGCCCGGTCAATCATATATTTCTGTACGGCTTTGGCAAAAGGATAGTTCATAGCAGCATTAAACAGATCACCGCTTACCCATTCTTTTGATTTATCGGACCATATCTCGCCCACCGTATACGCCTGCGGATTAATGTCCCGGACCAGTGCGTTCCATTCTCTCCAAAACTCTTTTCCCACCTCTTCAGGAACATCGAGCCGCCAGCCATCAACGCCGTCCGAGGGGTCTCCGTCACTATCAGGGTCCATCCAGCGGCGGGTGATATCAAAGATATGTTGCCGCACTGGTTGAATCAGTGTATTCTCAACTTCTTTCCACTCCGGCAATTCTTTATGTCCCCACCACCCGGCATAATCAAATTCAGCATCATTACCATCAGTACTTTTAAACGACTTGACTGCATACCAGTCGCTGAAAGGAGAATTCTCCTGGTTTTCTGCCAGGTCCCGGAATGCCCAAAAATCAGTGCCCGTATGATTAAAAACGCCATCTATGATGATCTTCATTCCCCGGCCATGGACCTTTTTTATGAGTTTCAGAAAAAGGCGGTCGGCGGAGGTCCATTGCCAGGTCTCCGGATCCAGCGGATCTTCCTCCTCCATAATACGTACATCGCCTTCGGGGTCGGGACCAAAGAAGCGATCCACATGATGGTAGCAGCTGGTATCATACTTGTGTAGGGAAACCGCATCAAAAACGGGATTCAGATAAATCGCTCCTACCCCCAGCTCCTGCAGATAACCCAGCTTGTCAATAATCCCCTGCAGGTCTCCCCCGTAGCGGCGGTGATAGACGCCGTCCTGGAAACGATCTCCCAACGATTTCTCCCAATCGGTGCGGTCATACCAGTCTGAGATCCAGGGTCTAATTTCCCACCCCGGGGGACCGCTGACCCGATCGGCCACCGGATCATTTGAGGGGTCCCCGTTTCGGAATCGCTCGGGAAATATTTGGTACCAGATCACATGCTTCGCCCATTCGGGGGTTTGGTAGGAACGATCTGCTCGATCTCCTCCTATTTCTTCTGTTGGGGTATCAACTTGTTCCGTTAACATAATTCTAACATTTTATTAAATATCAATAACCGTTGAGCGCTGGTTCTAATGTAACTATTTGCTCATTACACTAAATAGAGATAATATTGGCGACACGCATGAGCTCCTGATCCATTTCGGGATTCCGTTTGGTCGCCTGTTCAAAATCAGTAAATTCAACTTTTCGATTCCGTACCCCTACCATCATACCGTGGTTCCCCTTCCGGAGGGCTTCTACAGCTGCGACTCCCAGCCGGCTTGCCAGCACCCGGTCGGTACAACTGGGACGCCCGCCCCGTTGCACATGACCCAGGATGGTCACCTTGGTCTCATACCGGTCACCAAAACGTTCCTGCACCTTCTCTTCGATATCATAAACATTTGCATTTTTGTCTCCCTCCGCAACAATCACCAGGCGTGAACTTTTTTTTCGCTGTGAAGTACGTTCCAGTGACTCGAACAGCTGTTCCACCCCCCGGTCCTTTTCCGGGATGAGGATTTCTTCAGCCCCCGCGCCAATGCCCGAGTACATGGCAATGAATCCCGCATCACGTCCCATGACTTCAACAAAAAAGAGCCGGTTGTGAGATGTAGCGGTATCTCTTATTTTGTCAACCGCTTCAACCACGGTATTAACAGCCGTATCAAAGCCCACGGTAAAGTCCGTGCCAAATATATCATTGTCTATAGTTCCCGGAATTCCTACAATGGGAAAATCAAACCTATTTCCAAATTCCATCGCTCCCTTGAAGGTTCCGTCTCCTCCAATTACAACCATGGCATCCAGCTGGTGTTTCTTTACGTTTTCCCAGGCTTTTTTCATGCCCTCATCCGTTTTAAATTCACTGCTCCGGGCGGATTTTAAAATCGTGCCTCCCTGATGGATGATATGCTTCACGGATCCGGCATGCATCTCGCAAATATCATCGTTGATAAATCCGTCGTAGCCGTGCCGAATTCCAAATGGAGTTATATGATAGTATACGGAAGCCCGAACGACCGCCCGAATCCCGGCATTCATGCCCGGGGCATCTCCTCCTGAAGTTAACACTCCAATCCGTTCAATTTTGGGTTCTTTAGATGACATAAATTGATCCTGAATAATTTGTGTTAGTCTTTTCTGTTTGATTTCGCCCGGGTTGTAGATCGAAGAATGAGTTCCGGCGTATAGTTCTTCTGAACCAGTGCTGAAGACTCCTCCCCGAGGTTGTCAAGCAATAATTTCGTTCCTTTGCAACCCATTTCATACATCGGCTGGCGCATCGTTGAAAGGCCGATATATTCGGATAACTGAATATCGTCATATCCTATGATGGGGATATGCACCTGCTGCTCCTTCATGGCCGACAGTGCGCCTATAGCCTGTATATCCGATACGCAAACAATAGCTTCCGGGTGTTCATCCAACGCCAATAGCTGAAGCATGGCTTCATAACCGTTGCGTTCATTGAAGCCATCACGATAATCGGTGCTTCCCCTGGCCGTAAGCGGGTCATCCGGTGTTATCCCATACTCCCGGAGCATTTCATAATATCCTTCGCATCGTTTTGCGGCCGGAATAGAGCGGTCGGCTGCTGTGATCAGTGCGATGCGGCTGAATCCCCTGTCAAGGAAATATTCTGTTGCAATACGCGCTCCCTGCTTGTTGTTGATCTGGAAATAGTTGCAGGATGTACAGGCATCATCGATCAAAATCATCTGCTGACCGAGTTGATTGATCTCCTGCCACTGCCCTTCACTGAGATGAATAGAAACGAAAAGATAACCGTCCGCCCACCGCCTGCCCAATAACCTTTTAACTTGAGAAAACGCCGGTTCTTCAGGCTTTACATTATAAATATGCAGTTCAAAATCTGTTTCCGAAATCGTATGCTGGATACCGTTGAGAACCTGTAGAAAAAAATAGTTGGAAAGCAGCGGCACTACCGCCATAATAACATTATTCTTTCGCCGGGCAAGTCCCCGTGCAAAACCCTGGGGCATATAGCCCACTTCCCGGGCTATATGCAGTACTTTTTCGCGTGTTGCAGGCGAAACTTTTGCACTTTCATTAAATACTCTGGAAACCGTGGCAATACTGACGCCCGCCCGGCGGGCTATGTCGTATATCGTATGGGACAACTTGGATCTACCTCGTTATGAAGTTCTTTGGATAATAATGAAAGCGCTTACAGATATCAACAGAAACTCCATCCGTCAAATATCCTCAATCAACTGTTGGCACTGGTCTTTAATCTCCATATCATCTGAGGTTAAAACAGGCAAGTCTATAGCTGCCTGGCAGGTCACGATAGCCTGTTTATCCCGGCCGAGCTCTTCATACACCCGGGCCAGATCGTAATAGTAACGAGCATATTGCCCCTCCAGGGAGATTGCCCTCTTAATATATTCCGCTGCTTTTTCATTACTTGCATCGCCGGGGACCCCTCCAAAAAGAGTATTGGCAGCAAGCCGCTCAACCCAGCTCAAATTGGCAACCTTAAAATGCCAGCGTCCCAGTACGTGCCAGGCCCCTGCATTGGTACTGTCATATCTGATGGCCCGGTCCGCATATTTTTTGATAGCCCGGGATGCTGCAACACGATCCCTCGCTCCTGAAATCAGGGCCTTACGTCCCATGGCCACGGACATAACAAAATTAGACTGAGAACCGGTGGAATCTACAGCCAGTGCTTTTTCAGCCAATGCAATAGCCCGGTTAAAATAGTCTTCCTGTTCCCCCTCCTCATCCAATCGGTTTCCGATCCGCGAATGTAGGAAACTGCTTCTCCACAGCGCTCGATAGTGATCCGGCTCTCGCTCCAGTACCTGCTTGTACAGTTGCAGACTCTGCTTTTCCTGGTATTCTGCGTAGAGAGAATCCGCCTTGTGAACCAGCGACTCGAGCTCTTGCGCAATGAAAGTCGCAGGTAAAAAAAACAGGCTGAATAGCACTAAAAAAACCGATTTTATAAATCTCATCACAATCACCAATTATTGAGTTAGAAAACCTGCTTTTATCCCGTCATTTGAAAAAATGATAGGTGGTCATTCTTTTATATCTCCATCACTATCGATATAATAAACATGTTCAACAGCATTATTCTGTTCAATCGGATATATGATTTTACGATTCTCCACGGCTGTTATTACCAATTCTTCACTTCCCGAACGCACATCTATTCCTGTTGAAATATGTTCTTTTAAATTTTTTCGATACGCACCCAAACTTTCAGCATGCCGTAATTTTTTATTTTTAAATGTGGCTAAAATAAGTTCCTCGTTCCGGTATATCGAGACTCGGGAACGCAGGATCCATAACATCTTAACATCGCGAAAAGAGGTCTGTGCTACTACCCTGAGGGTATACGGACTGCTTTCAAAAGATTGCCCGCTAAAGCAGTTGCTTGCGTCGGACTCACTCCATTCGGCCATTTTCAGCGAGTCGATAGCAAATGGTGGAGTAAGCGATTGGGAAACCGGGCAGTCTGAAAGATTTTTTAACCGGGCAGTCAGTCCCCTCTTTTGATTGCGCGCATCATGTTGCTCCTGCCGGGCCTGGCTGGAGAATGAACGATAGATCTCGGAATCCATATACTGTTGGTCAACCAGTTGCCGGTTTGACTGGTCCCCGGAATGTTCGCATCCCGCAAGGCCGGTAAAGACTATAAAAACAAGAAGATAACCCATAAGATGGCTTGCCATAACGGTCTGTTCCTTCATTATTCAGAGACCTTTGCAAAACCGTGGTTTTGCCCAATTGCTACATGTTCGCGAATTCAACATCTTTATGCATAGTCTATAGCCTGCGGTTTTGAAATCGCTCGGAATTGATGTTGAACAAAAAAAACCGGTTTCTCAAAACCCTGGAATCCTCCTTAAATGAGGCCGGGAATATACTACAGAGTTTCCTCAACGGTCCCCTCTTTTCCATAGTTGCGCATAATGTAGTCATCCAGGATTTCACGAAACTCCTGGGCGATGTTGTCGCCCCTGAGCGTACTGTGATGTTCTCCATCCATATAGACAGGAGCCTTGGGTTCCTCGAATGTACCGGGCAGCGAGATACCGATATTGGCATTTCTCGATTCACCGGGACCGTTGACCACACAGCCCATGACGGCTACATTCATCTCTTCGACTCCGGGGTACACTTCGCGCCAGACCGGCATCATTTCACGAAGGTACTGTTGAATCTCATCCGCCAATTCCTGGAAATAGGTGCTGTTCGTCCGCCCGCAGCCCGGACAGGCGGTCACCTGGGGGACAAAACTGCGGATGCCCAGGGATTGTAACACCTGTTGACATACCCGAACTTCTTCAGCCCGGTCACCGCCGGGTTTAGGTGTTAAGGAAACCCGGATGGTATCACCTATCCCCTGCTGCAGCAGAACGGACAGAGCAGCTGAGCTGGCCACCATTCCTTTCATGCCCATACCGGCCTCGGTGAGTCCCACATGCAGCGGGTAGTCCAGCAGATCGGCAATACGCTCATAAACATGTACCACATCCTGTACATGCGACATCTTGCAGCTGATAATAATTTTATTGGAAGCTAATCCCACACTTTCTGCCAAATCGGCCGATCGGGACGCACTTTCGACCATCGTGTCGAGCATCACCTGTTTGGATGATTTCGGCTTTGCGAGCTGGTTGTTGGCATCCATTTTTTTGGCCAACAACTTCTGATCGAGCGACCCCCAGTTGACCCCGATACGAACCGGCTTATCGTATTTGATGGCCTGTTCTACAATCGTGCAGAAGTTTTCGTCCCTCGTCTTGGTCCCGGTGTTGCCGGGATTGATCCGGAATTTGGACAGCGCTTTCGCTGCCTCCGGATACTCTACAAGCAGTTTGTGTCCGTTATAATGAAAATCGCCCACGATCGGAACGGTAACATCATCCGCCAGCAGCTGCTCCTTGATATGGGGAACCGCCTGGGCCGCCTTTTTATTATTGACGGTGATACGTACGATTTCGGAACCGGCCCGGTGCAGGTGCCTGATCTGCTCCACGGTGGCATCAACATCAGCCGTATCAGTGTTGGTCATAGACTGTACCACCACCGGTGCACCACCGCCTACGGGCACATCGCCCACCATGACCTGTATCGATTTGCGACGTTTTATTTGAGACATATCTTACAAGTTATACCTTTTGAAGGTTGAATGTTGAACTTCAAATTCAACATTTAACATTCAAAATTATCAGTTCTTTTTACTGAGCTCAAACAACTTTTGCTTCTCCTCTTGAGTCAGCCCGTCATATCCTTTTTCAGAAATTTTCTCCAGGATCTGATCGAGTTCGGCCTGCTCTTCCGTTTCGTCTACTACTTCAACGTCCGACACCGAGTACATATTCTTATTTTTGGTTTTGGATTTCGGCTGCTGGTAGGATCCTTTTAAGCGATACCAGAACTGCTCAAGCGGTAAAATCCATTTACTTAAATTCGACCCTCTCGTTTGCGCCCGCATCAGCAAATAACCGATTCCGGCCCCGCCAAGATGCACGATACGGGCCGTACCGTCCTGGGAGCCCAGCAACAACACATCCAGCGCAATAAGTCCCGCTACCACATAGCGCGCTTGTATAGGCGGCAATAGCAGGAGCATGATCGGCATAGTCGGGAAGAGCATCGCAAAGGCCACCATAATACCGTAAACGGCCCCTGATGCCCCGATAACAAAGTTAAAGCCCATAATTTGAGCGAAGAGAATATCCAGCAGCGCCCCTCCGATACCTGCCCCCATATAGATGACGGTAAAGGTGCGGGGACCCAGATGTTCTTCTACCGCGCGTCCCATCCACCATAGCCACAACATATTAAAAATAAGATGAAACGCTCCCCCGTGCAGAAACATATAGGTGACCATTCGCCACGGCTGAAACAGAGCCGTCTGCCATTCCGGGTAAAAGGCAAAGGCCTGAACCAGCGCGTTGCCATACGTACTGCTGACAATGCCTAGTACGACCTGGAAAATAAATACCGCCACATTAAGCGTAATAAGCGTACGTATCGCCACCGGCAGACCCCGGTAACCGCGCTTAAATGAACTGCTGAAAGATTCGTTGCTGTGCATGCTCTGCATGGTCAGAAAAAGTAGAACGCTTAAATTAACAAAAATCTGGTGTTAATATTGGGAATTTTCCCCTCTCAATCCCCAGTATTTTATCAGAATAAAACCCACAAGCATCCCCCCCAGGTGAGCAAAGTGAGCTACCCCTGAATTGGATCTTGTCAGGCCGCTTATAAGTTCAATAACCCCGAAGCCGGCCACAAAATATTTTGCTTTTATCGGTATCGGCGGAAACAACAACATAATAGGACGGTCGGGAAACATCATCCCAAAAGCCAGGAGAATACCGTAAACCGCCCCGGACGCACCCAGGGTCGGCACGCCCCCGGGCCCTATTACCATATGCAAGAGGGCAGCACCAATACCCGTTAAAAAATAGTAAATCGTAAAGCGCCGGGTACCCCAAAAATTTTCAATTGCCTGGCCGAACATCCATAGCGCAAAAAGGTTAAAAAAGATATGTCCGAAGCCTGCGTGCAGAAACATATAGCTTATAAACTGCCATATCTCAAAACGCCCCGATTCAAGGGGCCAAAGCGCGCCATATTGGAAAAGGGCCTGCCCAATCACAGGTGTATTCAACGCCACAAAGCACAGTCCGTTGACAATTAATAGATGCTTGACGGCAGGCGGAAAAATAGATAATTGCGTATTCGGTTGGTAATTCAAAAATAATCGTATTTGTTGCCATTTTCTTTCACCGGAATATACGGTTCCTAATGATCAAATCGAACTGTATCAATATTGGAATCGTTCCCTATTGTTGTTATTCGTTCTCAGGTTTCGTGAAGTGGATAGCTCGGCGGCACGTCATATCGTAACGTGTACCTTCACATATATAATAAAGCCGACAATCAACACCTTCTGCCGTATTCATCCGGTGCGGTTCCACGAAGCATATAGTCCGTTTGATACCTGCGGGCAAACAAAATGCAAATCATTAGTTTAAAATTGAATCAGCGATATAATCAGGTATGATTCCTGTCGAGTTTATTTTTAGGTCTACATTGTCTGCACGGGTGTTCCCGGAGAGTACCAGCAGTGTTTTAAGGCTGAATTTATTCCCCCCGAGGATATCCGTACGAAGTGTATCCCCAACCATCAGGATATCCTTTTTCTCAAAATTGCCGGTTTTATTTAACTCATCATAGGCATACATAAACATCTGGGTGTCGGGTTTACCAAAACGAATAAATTTCTGATCGACCGTATATTCCACCAGCCTTGAGATGCCCCCTATTGCTATGGCCACATCGTTGTTGGATACCGGGTAGTATTTATCCGAATTGGCTACCACAACCGGCAAGTTTTTACGTCGCAAAAAATTGACGGTCTTATTGATGTCACAGTTCCAGTCAAATCCCTCGTCATCCAGGAAAAGAAGAGCGGATATGTCATCGATATCCTCGAGATCTATATCCGATATGGGAATATGTTCAAGGCCGGACTGCAGTATGTATTCTGCTGAACGTTCGGTCCCCAGATAGGCTATTTTACCCGAGGTAATTTTAAGTTCCAAAAACTGTCGGGCAAGCATGCCGGAGGTAATAATCTCCTCCTTTTTGAGGCCTTCGAGACCAATTGATTCAAAAACCTTTACTTGTTGCTCCTGGCTTCGTGAGGCATCGTTGGTCAGTACTCTAAGGGGGATGCCCAGGCTTCGTATATACTCAATAGAATCCTGTACGCCGTCAATGAGTCCCTCATGGTTTTTCAGCACACCGTAGGAGTCAATAAAGACGGCTTTGTAATTCTTTACAAGCGAATAAAAAGATACTTTTTCCATTATATTTTACAGGTTTAATGCTTCTAATAGCGGTTCAGGGTCGAATTTTTCATCAATGACGGGCAGATGTTCATTATAGGCTTCCTGCTGCAGTCTGTTCGCAAATATTTCGTGAAAGAAATACCGGCCATACTTTATTACATAATTAAGGAGGAAAAAACGATAGGCCTCTTTTAGAAAACGAATTTCTATCTCCTTTAAGGGATATTCCTCATGATAGGCTTTCAAAAACAGGATAAAGCGATCCTCCATCAGCGGATCAACATCATAGCTGAAGATGGTCTTGTCTCCGACACTGGACACGATCCTGCTGAAGAAGTAGAAATCCATCATGCGCGAGCTTACTCTGAACCAGTCATAATCCCAGCGCGAAAAAAGCTGCAGTTCGGGCGTGACAGAAAAGTTACCGATATTCCAGTCCACAAAAACCGGGATGACATCCAGCTCCTCCGTTCCGAGGTCTTCTATATTGGCTAAAAACGTATGACACTGTTTTCTAATAAGATCCAAATGCATGCGGTGTTCGTGCCGGCCGTCTTTGGTTTGGAGCACTTCCAACAGGTGATTGATATCTACTTCAAGTGTCTTGGAAGAGGGCGGAAGCGTATTCTTGATGCTGTAACATGCCTTGTGAAATTGAGCGAAAGATACGGCCAGTTTTTTGATCTGATCCTCATTCAACCGTTTCGGCAATCGTTTTTTTACTTCCATCGGACGATAAAACACCACCCATACATCGATAAGGTCATCCTGATGCCGGTGTACGAAAAGGGAATCCCCCTTGATGAGCGATCGTGCCAGAACATTTTCAAAAGGCGAAGGCAGGTTATTCGCCAACGAGTTGATAATGCTGTGGTCCTCTACAAAATGCTCGTATTTCCCGAAATAGGAGAGCTTGGCAATAATAATATTGTCGTCTGAAAACGTAATGCGATAGACGTGGTTGGTCGAAACTTTGGCGCTTATATCCGTAATAGTTACAATTTCCTTGCTACTGTCATAAGCCTCAACAGCCTCTCTGACAATCTGATTAAAGTTAATCTGGAGCATATATAAATAGTTTTAGATAATTTCAAAATAACGTTTCAGTTCCCAGTTGGTTACCTGTTCGGAAAATTGTCTCCATTCCCACTCTCTTGTCCGGATAAAGTGATCGGTAAAGACTTTTCCGAATAACTCTTCAGGCAGTTTTGAAGATTTCATCGCGTCGGTAGCTTCTTTGAGCGTGGAAGGTAGCAATTTATTACTGCTGTTATCATATTCATTACCCTCGGTCTTTGGGACGTCAAGAGTTAGTTTTTCCCTAATACCATATAAACCGGAGGCCAGGCTGGCTGCCATCGACAAGTAGGGATTTGCATCGGAACCCGGTACGCGTGTTTCCAACCGAGCGGAGGATTCATCGTGGGTGATGACGCGAAGAGCCGTTGTCCGGTTGCCCACGCCCCAGCTGACCGTCGTGGCTGCCCACGAACCTTCCACAAAACGCTTGTAACTGTTGACCGTAGGTGCATACATGGGCAGGATATGCGGGAGACAGTAAAGCTGCCCGGCGATATAGTGCTCGAGCAAATCACTCATGTGATCAGGCTGCGAGTTATCGTAAAATAAATTCTGATCCCTGTTTTCGTCCCAGAGGCTTTGGTGGATATGCCCGCTGCATCCGGGCAAACTTTGATTCCATTTGGCCATAAAGCTGGCCATTATGCCGTGCCGGTGGGCGATTTCCCTGACCCCGCTCTTGAAAAGCGTGCCGCGGTCCGCCGCTTCCAGGACATCACTGTAGGTAATACTGGCTTCGAAAACGCCGTCCCCCGTTTCGGTATGCTGTCCCTCTACAGGCACCCCAAAAGCATTAAGCTGATCAAATAAGTCGTTAAAAAAAGGAGCATTTTGAGAGGATCGCAGAATCGAGTAACCGAACATACCCGGAGACAGCGGTGTCGGATTCTCATAGTTTTTATCTTTAAGCGTCCGGGGCGTTTCATTAAAGTTAAACCATTCAAACTCATTGGAAAACAAAGGGCTATAACCGAGTTCTGCAGACTGACGGCTGACCTTTTTAAGCAGCGTACGGGGACATACTTCCGAGAGGTCCTCCGAGCTGCTAAAGTCGGCTAAAAAGAAAGGCATATCACCCTCCCACGGAATTGTTCTAAAGGTAGCGATATCAACAGACGCCTTTGAATCGGGATAACCGGTATGCCAGCCCGTAACGTTTGAATTGTCATAAACAGCATCATTCACATCCCAGCCAAACACCACGTTGCAAAATCCGAACCCCTCATCCAGAATCTTCAGGAACTTGGACTTGGAAACAACTTTCCCCCGCAATACCCCATCAATATCTACAAGGGCAAGCTTAACCTTATGTCCCTCATACTGTTCTATCGTCTGAACAACTTCTTGTTTTGTCATAGTGCGGTCTGTTTTCAATTAGCTAAGGAGTACCGGTATATCTTTAGCATTAGGCGATATTGAATATGGAACATAACGCAATTCTTGCTAACATTTTGGAGGAGAAGTACGGAAAATACAAATTCAGTCAGGATATAAAAATTGATTAACGCATCCCGGTTGACTGGACAATGCTGCAATGCCCTCTTACGTAAAGGTAATGAAAAACCCCGTTTCCTCACGGAAACGGGGTTTTTTAAACAAGTGCGACTTTACCGATATCTACTCTACTATTGAATATCAGCGCCATTAACCGTCTCAATAATACGAGCCGCAACTTTATAAGGATCAGCATTGGAAGCCGGGCGCCGGTCTTCGAGGCGACCAATCCAACCGTCTTCCTTTGTCGTAACGGGAATACGAATGGAGGCACCCCGATCCGAAACACCATAACTGAACTTGTCTATGGATTGCGTTTCGTGTTTACCGGTCAGGCGTTTGTCATTATCGGCCCCGTACACCGCAATATGCTCATCAATATGATCCCCAAAAGCCTCACAGATGGTCTTCATATTTTCTTCGCCTCCGGTTTCGCGCATGAATTCATTCGAGAAATTCGCATGCATACCGGAGCCGTTCCAGTCGGTATCGCCCAATGGCTTCGGGTGCCAATCAACAACCAACCCATATTTTTCAGCGATGCGTTCTATAAGATACCGGGCAATCCATATTTCATCTCCCGTCGACTTCGCATCTTTACCAAAAATCTGGAATTCCCACTGTCCGGCAGCAACTTCTCCATTTATGCCTTCCACGTTAAGACCGGCTTCAAGGCAGATATCCAAATGTTCCTCGATAATTTCTCTGCCAAACGCAGAATCTCCTCCTACTCCACAGTAATAGGGTCCCTGGGGTGCAGGGTATCCGCTGGCTGGAAAACCCAGGGGACGGCCGGTCTCTGGGTCCGAAAGGAAATATTCCTGCTCAAAACCAAACCAAAAATCACCATCCTCATCGTCAATGGTAGCCCGGGCATTCGTTTCATGAGGTGTGCCATCTGCATTCAGCACTTCATTCATGACGACATAAGCCGATTTGCGGGAAGGATCAGGATAAATAGCTACTGGCTTCAACAAGCAATCAGAAGAGCTGCCCTTTGCCTGTTCTGTTGAACTCCCGTCGAAATTCCACATGGGCACATCTTCAAGATTACCGCTGAAATCATGAAGGACTTTGGTTTTACCTCTGAGCGTTTGCGTTGGTTTATAGCCATCAAGCCAGATATATTCAAGTTTAGAAAAAGCCATGTAAGTTTCAGTTATTGATTGTTAAGTTATTTGTTAACAGTTAAGAATTGAACCGACTTAGAATCCAGTTCTGTGAAAGCTGTACTAACGATCCACAAACTTTCTGTGTAACTTGGGGCCGTTAACAACTGAGTGATTAACCCGCATGTTCTTATAAGCTACTGTCACAGCGTATTAAAACCCATTGCGTTGGCTCAATTCAAATTCCAATAAAAAGCTTTTTTTGAAAATTGTCAACAAAAATTTAAATAAAAAATAAAAATGCCTAACTATATAACCCTATACTAATAAATGAACTAAGTTAATTTATACCAAAGAGTTTCATTCCGGCGAAAAACATTCCCATTTTTTTCAAAAAAAACTAAATTATTTACCGTTTTTGAATCAACATACCCTAAAAATATGGATTGATGCTGCACGTCCCCAAACACTGGCCGCGGCTTTCGTACCGGTCTGTGTTGGAGCAACGCTTGCTGTTTATCATCACACGTTCGACTGGGTGGCCTCTTTCGTTGCACTGCTTTGTGCTTTTCTCATACAGATAGGAACAAATTTTGCAAACGACTATTTCGATTTTCAAAAAGGGGCTGATACCGAAGAGCGTATCGGCTTCGAGCGGGCAACAGCTAAGGGACTGGTCTCGGTGCGCGCCATGCGCAATGCTACGATCATAACGATGGGACTGGCGTTTATACTGGGACTCTACCTGGTGTGGCACGCGGGCTGGATAATCTTTTGGATAGGTGTGGCTTCCCTGGTGTGCGGCATCCTGTATACGGGCGGTCCCTTTCCACTGGGGTATAATGGTCTCGGTGATCTCTTTGTATTTATCTTCTTCGGTATTGTAGCCGTCATGGGATCCTATTATGTTAATGCCCTGCAGTGGAGTACTGATTCTTTCTGGGCTTCTCTTGCTGTCGGGGCATTATCGACCAATATTTTAGTGGTCAATAATTTGCGAGACATCGAACAGGACGGTCCCGCCGGAAAAAACACCCTGGGGGTCCTCTTCGGCGAGAAGGTACTCAAATGGGAATACCTGTTAATGATGATGCTGGCGCTGGCTATTCCGCCCCATTTTTACGTCCAGCTGGAATATGGCATGCCTGTATTTCTTCCATATATAACTCTTCCCATGGCCGGTCTGCTGGTTTTTACCATTTGGACGGAAGAAGACAAGCGCAAATTAAATAAAACGCTGGAACAGACGGCCCAATTCATGACCTTTTACGGCATTCTTTTCAGCGCCGGGATATTACTTGACTTGTTATGAAGATAGATTGCTATACCTATCAACTTCCGTTCAAAAATCCGTTTGAGAGCAGTAACAACGTTTACGCCAGGCGAGAAGGGATTGTATTCGCTGTATCCGGTCCCGGCGGCCCATGCTACGGAGAAGCCGCCCCTCTGCCCGGCTTCTCTTCTGAAACCCTGGAGGACATAGAGACGCAAATTGAAACGCATATCGAAAACTGGTCAGGATTACTGAATTCCGATCATCCTGTTCAGGAGCTCCAGGATCATTACCTGGCGGAAACGACTCTCCCGGCCCTTCAGTTTGCGCTGGACGGCCTGGCCTACCAGGTAGCGGCTCAACAAGCACAACAATCACTGATCTCCTTTTTATTTGAAGAGCCCGCTCCCGCCGTGGCCGTCAACGGACTCCTGTCCCTGGCCGGTTCCGATGACCCGGTATTAACCGCTCAAAAACTACATGCCCGTGGATTCAGGACCATCAAGTGTAAAGTGGGAACCGACTGGCCTTGCGAACAAAAATTGCTGAGGCGAATCCGGGACCGGCTTCCCGGCCTTCACATTCGACTGGATGCAAACCGGGCATGGACAACGGAAGAGGCGATCACTAATTTAAACAGCATTGAACCTGTTGGTATTGAATACTGCGAGGAGCCGCTCAGCCATCCCACCCCTGAAAAATGGGGCGAACTTGACCGGCTAACTAACGTCCCCCTCGCATTGGACGAATCGATTAATAAAAATGAGCAGTGGAAACACCTGTTATCCTATTGCTCATTTCTTATTATCAAGCCGATGGTGATCGGAAGTTTTTCCAGACTCTTTGCTATCCGTCAACGCGCCCGGCAATTTAATTGCAGCCTGGTTTTCACCTCCAGCCTGGAGAGCAGCATCGGGCGGACCATTACGGCTGTTCTGGCATCGGGACTGGGTTCCGAAGATCACGCTCACGGCCTGAATACCGGCTCTCTGCTGGCACAGGATTTCACAGCTCATCAGCCTGAGGTTATCTCCGGTGTTATCTATTCCAATAAGCTGGATCCAGCTGCTGTCGATAAGCAACACCTGAACCAAATAGGCACCCGGAGAATTGGCTCATGAGCAAGGCTACTACAAAAAGATGAGTGAGAAATACGAGTTGAGGCCATCAACAACAACCATGACATGCAACCAATGAATCCTGATATCAAAATACCGACATTCAACGATGCATTGCCCATCGATCTGTTTCTGAAATCTTCGCGCAGCTATATCTATGATGATCTGAGGCAGTTCGAACATGTTTTTTTGCGCTATCTCACGGGAATACACTATGATTTCAACAAGCCGCTGGCCCTGGGGACCTCCAGTTCCGACGAGCTCGTCTTTCTTATCGCTTCGTGCTGGAGACTTGGTATTCCTTTTGTCCCCCTCGACCCTGAGCTCCCCGGCAGGGAGCGTGATCTTCTGTTTCAAGAGCTGGAGATCGGACTCTTTATAAATGAGGGTGAATATGAGAATTCCTCCGGCACATCCTTTGCCACTGTAGACATCGACCGTTTTGCTCTCTCCCGGATATTACACCCTGATTTTACTCCCGAAGAATGGGTAGAGGAACACAAGAAACATATTCATCCCGAGCAATTCTTCGGTTATTTCCTTACCTCCGGCACGACCGGGGTCCCTAAAATAGTCCCCCTGAAACGACGTCAAATGTTGTTCTCTGCCAGGGGATCAGCCAAAAACCTGCAACCCGGGAGGAATCACTTATGGCTGCTCTCCCTGCCCCTGCACCATATTGGCGGTGTTTCGGTAATCCTCCGGTCCCTGCTCTACGGGTCGGGCATCTACCGTACTGACGGCTTTGATATCGCCCGAACTGTCGAGCTGCTGCAACGGGATTCCCGCTTGGCTGCAGCCTCCCTGGTTCCCACCATGCTTAACCGTTTGATGGACAGAACTGACTTTTCTGTCCATGATGATTTTCAGGCGATTCTATTGGGGGGTGGTCCCATTGCTCCATCTCTTGTTGATCAGTGTTTCAACCGGGGCATTCCCATTATATCGAGTTATGGCATGACCGAAAGCTGCGCACAAATTGCGGCCAATCCTCTTATGAGAGTTGGTGATCTGAGTCGTCCCCGGAAAAGCGTGGGCAGGGTTTTTGATCCCAACAGCATTGAAATTCGAAATCAGGAAGGCGAATCCGTGACGGACGGTGAATCGGGATTAATTTGGCTCAGGGGACCCCAGCTTTTTGACGGATACCTGAACAGGGAAAATAACTTTGATGACGACAACTGGTTTAATACCGGAGATTTTGGCCATCTGAATGAGCAAAACGAACTTTTTATCGAATCGCGACGCACGGATTTGATCATCAGCGGGGGCGAGAATATATCCCCCGCGGAAATAGAACAGGCGCTAAAAAATAATTTCGATATACGGGATGCCGCCGTCGTGGGTATACCCGACAAGGAATGGGGACAGAGGGTTGTGGCCATCGTAACGACCGAAGACGACAGGCCAATCGACCGCAATCATATTCAGGCAAAGCTGAAAGAAGTACTGCAATCTTTTAAAATTCCGAAAGAGATCATAAAAACGGATTTCATTCCCCGTACAAAAACCGGTAAGATCAAGCGTGACAAAGTGAAGGATATTTTTTCAAAATAATACCGTAAAGAAGCGGCTGCATTTCTTCATTCCCCGTCACAAATTAATTTCGTTGCCGGATATCCGATGTTTATCTCCCTGAAATACGCACCTGGGCCTCCTGTCCACCGGCTCCTGCTTCATAATTATTCGAGTGGTGGTTACGGGTCACACATTTTCAAGTACCTATGGCCTGTGACCTGAGACTACTCAATATAAGCAAGTCCCTTTGCCCCGATATCGGAACGAAAGTACTTGTTGCCGAAATTGATTTTTTTGACCTCCCGATAGGTATTTTTAATGGCTTCCGGGAGCGTTTCTCCTCCCCCGACCACATTCATTACGCGTCCCCCATCCGTCAGTATTTTTCCGTTCTCCCTCCGGGTCCCGGCATGGAAAACGAGTGCATCATCCGATACGTCCTCTATACCGGTAATTTCCTTTCCTTTAACATAGTCCAGCGGATACCCCTCCGAAGCCAGCACCACACAACAGCGGTACCGGTTATCGACCTTAACATTTTTCTGATCAAGCTCTTCGCTGGCAGCGGCTTCCATCAAATCGAGAAGATCCGACTCAAGAGACGGAAGAATAGCCTGACACTCCGGATCGCCGAAACGACAGTTGTATTCGACCACTTTGGGGCCTTCGGTGGTAATCATAAGTCCACAGTACAGGATGCCTTTATAGGGATTGTCATCCAGCAGCATCGCCGAGATGGTAGGCAGAATAATCTCTTTCTCGATACGCTGGAGCATACGGCTACCCAGCACCGGGGTTGGTGCATAAGCTCCCATTCCCCCGGTATTCAAGCCCGTATCTCCTTCTCCTATCCGTTTATGGTCCTGCGCATAATGGATGATCTTAGCCGTTTTGCCATCCGAGATAACAAATACGGAAGCCTCGTCGCCTTTCATAAATTCTTCAACAACCAGAGTCTCGGCCGCTTCTCCGAAACGGGCGTTTTCCTTTAGCTCACGAAGTCTCTTCTCAACCTCCTCCTCCGTTTCACAAATAAAGACACCCTTCCCGCCTGCCAATCCATCCGCTTTAAGCACGACCGGGTAGATATCCCGCTTTTTGATGACGGATAAGGCCTTGTCAAATTCATCCTGTCGGTAGGTATCGAAGTCGGCCGTAGGAATATGGTTCTCTTTCATAAACTCATTGGCAAATTTCTTGCTTCCTTCCAGCTGAGCAGCCTTTTTGGAGGGACCAAATACCTTGTGGCCGTTATCTTCCAGGAAATCCGTAATGCCATTGACCAACGGTTGTTCAGGTCCCACTACCGTCAAATCAATACCTTGCTCCTCCACAAAACGGAGAATAGCCTGGAAGTCCGAAAGTGACAAGTCTACATTCTCCCCCAGTTGTGCCGTTCCGGGATTCCCCGGGGCGATATAAAGCGTATCCAGTTTGTCCGATCTTGCTATACTCCAGGCCATGGCATGTTCCCGACCGCCGCTGCCTAATAATAATACATTTAAACTCATGTCACTCCGTCAATTGAATTGTAGACTATTGATAATTAGCATGTGTCAATATAGTAATTCAATAGTACGTTACAGGTTATGTCTGCTGAGCAAGTGAAACTGAAGGCCACAGTGACTCCTGCCACACGACTATCGATTGTATAAATAAGTAAATATTACACCTTAGTTCAAAAGAACTTTTGCTCCTGCTTCAGCCTGTGAAATCAATGATGCTATCCTACGAGGAAAGGTCACCGGCGATTTGAATAATTTCCATAAAGCTATCCGCTTGTAAAGACGCCCCCCCAATAAGTCCCCCATCCACGTCCGGCTGGCTGAGCAGCTCTTCAGCGTTGTGCGGTTTCATGCTTCCGCCGTATAAAATCCGGATTCCGCCGGCCCTGTCATTGCCGTATAAATTTGCTATTACATCCCGAATCATCTTATGCATCTCCTGGGCCTGGTCCGGAGTGGCTGTTTCGCCGGTACCGATGGCCCAGATGGGTTCATAAGCAATGACCAAACCGGCGGCTTGGTCTTCCGACACACCAGTCAGGGCCGCTTCCACCTGTTTTCGCACAATCAGCTGATGTTCGCCCGCTTTGCGCTGCTTCAGTGATTCTCCCACACAAATAACCGGAAGCAGGTCATCCGACAATGATTTTTTTACTTTTGCATTGACGGTCTGGTCGGTTTCTCCGAAGTATTCACGCCGTTCAGAGTGTCCCAGTATCACATATTCACAATACACTTCGTTCAGCATTTGAGTACTTACTTCGCCCGTATAGGCGCCATTGTCTTCGAAATGTACATTCTGTGCTCCCAGCGCAACACCGGCTTCCTCTTGCAGTTCATTTGCGGCAACGGTCAATGAGATCATGGGGGGACAAACAAGCGCATCCACCCGCTCTGGAATGGATATATCACTATTTTTGATCCCTCGCAGTAGTTTTTGTGTTTCTGCGGGACCGCAATTCATTTTCCAATTTCCGGCAATTAAGTAGTTTCTCATAATACTATTTATTGTTGGTCTTGATTGGTAATCATTTGAAGATCTTTTATGATGTCCTGAAATTCCCTTCCCACATATTTACGTACGATCCTCCCATTCCCGTCAACCAGAAATCGCGTTGGTATCAGTCGGACATTAAACATTTCCAGCAGTTTTTCGCGGTCAAAAGCCCGGGCGTCCGCAACCGGCCACGGCTTTATGCGTTCTTCAAAAAAAGCATCCACCGTAATCTGACTTTCATCCAGAGGCAAGGTAACCACATTCAATCCATAGTTTTTATAAATGCTGTGGATAACCACCGTCCGATCAAACTGCTCCTGGTAAAGGGGGTTAGCCAGTCGGGTGACCTCAAGAATATAAGGGTTGCCCAGCAACGAGTCACGACTTACCTTTTTTCCCTGCTGGCTGAATTCGAATTCCGGCACTTCGTCGCCGGGCGAAAGATAATTCAGGTCGTAGCCGATGGATTCTGCCCACTGTTGGGCAGTACTGTCAGCAGCATACTGCTCCCGGAACGCCTCCAAATCCTTCTGAGCTGTCTCTACACGCGCGCTGTCGTACAGTAACCCTATCCGTTCCATACGGATCCTCATCTTTTGGTCGCGTCCATCCGTAATATTGGATAGTGTATCCAGGTAAGCCAATGCAGCCTCAAGTCCCTGATCCTCTGCCAAATAGTCTTTTCCATAATTTGCCGCCAGGGGAGCCAGGGCATCCCTCTCCTGCACCTTTCTGAGACGGTTCATCATCTCGGGGTTATTCCATCCCTCCAGCAGTCGGACGGACTCTGCAACCGCTAACTCCCCGGCCCTTGTTTCCTTGTTTTCATTATAGAGATCCATATACAAGTTGCTCCATTTCGACAGTTCCTGCTGAAGGGTGTCACCGCGGAGCTTGCCGGCATTTGCAAACCGGGCAATACGCTGAAATCCACGATTCAGATTTCTAAGTTGCCGCATAGCATCGTGTTCCTGCGATGAGATGTCCAGTGACTGTTCGATATCAGGAAACCGACCGCTGATTTCAACCGAATCATCCTCAGCCAACAATATGGCGAAGCGCACTATAGTTTGTCCATTACGGCTGATAAACGCCGAATATTGTTTTCTTTCCGGAAAAAAAGCCACTCCGGAAAAGACTCCACCGGAATCAGTGACTGCATGGAAGAGCGTATCGGGCGCTGTTTCAACCGAATCTTCCCGGGTAATGGTGACCTGGACCGGCAATAAGTTCCCGGACTGACCGGCAGAATCCACGATTGAAAAATGACCACTGACAACCGCCTGTTTTTTTCGATCATTGGAAGAACATCCCCAGCCGATAAGCGCTATAAGAATGAAAACAGGCAAACAATTTTTACGCATACATGAATGCTTAAGTATTGGTGTTTGCTCTTATACAAGTAAATAATAGAAATACCGGCACCTATTCCAGGCGTTCACTAATGAGTTCCCGAACCAGCTGTGGATTGGCCTTACCCTTTGACCGCTGCATCACCTGCCCGATAAAAAAGCCGATTAATCCTTTTTTCCCCTCCCGGTACCGGGCCACTTCGTCCGGATGGCTGTCGATAACCTCATCCACGATAGGCTCTATGAAACCGGTGTCGGATACCTGCATAAGGTTCATTTCTTTGGCCAGTTCTTCGGCTGACTTATCCTCTTCGAGCATGGCATCAAAAACTTCCGTCATGGCTGAAGAATTGATTTTATCACCTTCACGCAGCTCTACGAGTCCCGCCAGGCGTTTGGCCGAAATAGAAAACTCTTCGATAGTAATACTGCGCTCATTCAGCACTCGCAATACCTCCGACAAGATAATATTCGACACCGCCTTGGGGCTACCTGCGTGAGCTAATACCTTTTCATAGTAATCAGCCAAATAACGATCTTCTGTCAGCGTTTGAGCGTCTTCCTCGCTCATATCAAACTCTTTCTTAAAACGTTTCTGGCGAACATCCGGCATTTCAGGTAAACTCTCCCTGATCTCCGAGAGCATCTCATCGGTCACGACCACCGGGGGGATATCGGGCTCTGGGAAATAGCGGTAATCGTGCGCTTCTTCTTTAGAGCGCATCGTGCGCGTTTCCATTTTGTTGGCATCCCATAAAAGTGTTTGTTGAATGACTTCTCCCCCAGACTCTATCAAGTCAATCTGCCGGTCAATCTCAAAGGCGATCGCCCGCTCTACATTGCGAAAGGAATTCATATTCTTAAGCTCTGTTCGGGTCCCGAATTGTTCACGTCCCCGGGGACGTACGGAAACATTCGCATCACAGCGGAGACTTCCCTCTTCCATATTGCCATCACAAATTTCAAGATACTGCACAATTTGTTTGATACGTTTTAAATATTCATAGGCTTCCTGAGGGGTACGCAGATCCGGCTCAGATACAATCTCAATAAGCGGTACCCCCGATCGGTTAAGGTCGATAAGCGTATTAAACGGATCCTGGTCATGGATAGACTTGCCTGCATCCTCTTCCATATGGATCCGCGTTATCCCGATATCCTTGGTATAGCCGTCCAGCTTTATGGTAATATTTCCATTGTGACAGATGGGCGTTTCGTACTGTGAAATCTGGTATCCCTTGGGTAAGTCAGGATAAAAATAATTTTTACGGGCAAAAATTGATTTTCTTGCAATTTCACAATGGGTAGCCAACCCCATTCTTATGATATAGCGTACCAGATTTTCATTCAACACCGGCAGGGTACCCGGATGTCCCAGGCACAGGGGAGTAACCTGTGTGTTTGGAGAACCTCCAAATTCTGTGGATACAGGTGCAAATGCCTTGCTTTCTGTTAACAACTGGGCATGCACCTCTAACCCTATAACTGCTTCAAAATCTGTATTCGAACTGCTCATGGATAACAATTAATTACTGATTTATTTAGATGGCAAAAGATATTAAACCTATGGGACATTTATTAGTCTATTTTCTAAGGAATATGAAATTCCCTGTTCTCATTATCTGATACACGCGTTTTGCGATTGTTTTCCAAAGAATCTTTTTGGGTCTTCAAGTCCTGAAACATAGTTTTGGTAAAGAGATCGATTGAAGCCGACATACGTTGGTACGCTGTCAGGCCAGTTTTAAATGTTAAAACCACATAGCGAAATAAAATTTATCTATTTGTCAGGAATATATCCCGCATCAACAGTAATTAAAGGGCGCAGGACCCGGTCAGATTAGAAAAGAGTTTTTATTAACCGTATTATATTGGACAGCTACTCAACCGGACAATAGACGGAGCGTTTGAAAAACCAGTAATTTTGGTCCATATCAAATCCTGAGCAAATTCAAAACTGAAGCATGTATAACCCATGTGAAGATTCTTGAATACGCGAACAGGCAGGGATCGACCAAAAGAACGGTTTGGCAAAGACCCATAGACATAAGGCAATGCAGCAAGAACTACATATTCTGGAAGAAGAGACCAATCTCTTTTGGGGCATCATCATTTTGGTATGTACCGCCGGCGGGACATTCTTACTGGCCGGCACTTTTATGTCAATGAAATGGAACATATTGAATTTCCGTCAGTTTACGGCCTTGATTTTATTTTTTATTAGTTTTTGGGGAATATTCAGACTTTCTGAACCTCTTTATCACTTTATCTTTCGTTTTGATGATGATATCCTTGTTATTGACATATATAAAGGTTCAATACATTTCGATTCGCACAAAATAGCTGCCAACAATATCGAGGCGCTTAAATTCGCACCGGACAGCCCCCGTTCCCAAAACGAAGCGCTGTTCGACTTTTCAAGAACTTATCACCTGATGTGGAAGAAGAAAAATGGTACCCGTTTTCAAAGGATGCTATCCATTGAATCCTCCCGTTTCACCCTTAAAGTGGATGATATCGCCAAAATAATGCGCTTTATCCGTAACCGTGTGCCCGATGTTCAGATCCCCTCTGAACAGGAAACCTACTTTAACCTTTAGTATTTCTATTGGTCATGATCTAATAGAAGATTTCTATCAGATGATGAGGTATTATCAATTAACAAATACGGAAATATAAGGGTACCTTTATAACGCCGATTGAGATTGGATAGAAAGGAAGCGTAAAGAAGAAATTTAAGTAACGAAAGAAATAAATAAGAAAAAAGAAATTATTTTCAAATAAAATCAAATAACCTTCGTTACTACATTCAATTTGGCAAACATTATTAATTAAGGATTTCCCTTATCATAATCCCTAAAGGCGGCGTACCTGGAATATCGGACGCCGCCTTCTTTTTTACCCCTAACCGGATCTCCCTGTCAGCTTTATTTGTTAGTGAGGTATACGGATCAGCTATCTGAACAGTAGACACATTAATTCCCGGGAAACTTAATGAAAGGGAAAGGGCTATCCATCTTCCGTTTCCTGTTCTTCCTTTAATTTTTCCAACGGAAGCGTAATCGTTACCCGGGCTCCTGTTGCATGGTCATCGGAAATATCCTCAATATCGAAAGTGCCGCCCAGCAAATCCATGCGATGTTTTATAATTCGCAATCCTTTTCCATTACTTTGTTTTTTATTTGATATCCCAATACCATCATCTGCTATCTTCAGTATCAGATTGTCATCCGATTCCCGTACGGTAACCGTAATATTCTTCGCCGCTCCATGCATCACCGCGTTTTTGATAGCCTCCTGTACCACATGGTACAAATGAGTAGCCATCTTCCTGTTTTTAATTTCAGTCACAATTTTATTCATCTTCAGCATGCAGTTAATGTCGTATAATTTTTGAGTCTGCCGCATAAGAAAATGAAATGCATATTCCACGCCCTCCTTTTCAATATCAACAGGAATGATATCATGCGTTAAGTTACGTATCCCTTCAATTCCCTTGTCTATAATGGAATTTAATGTAACAATTTGTTCAGCTATACCGGTCTCATTTTGTTTCAGTTTATTCTCGATATCATGGATAATAATTTTAGCTGAAGCCAACATCTGTCCGAGATTATCATGAAGATATCCGCCCAGCTCCCACCGTTCTATAATATTATTTTTTAAGATATCTTTTTGGTATTGCCGGCTTCGCTTCATCTCCTCTCTAAGCTGGGCATTGGTCTTTTTTAACCTTTTTTGGGTCTTTTTTCGTTCTATAGCCACTGCAACAATATTGGCAGCCATCTGGATAAAGTTGAGCTCGCTTTCTGAAAACGATCGCTTTTCAAGTGTATAAAATCCAAACACGCCGTAGGTCTCTTCCGTCCCCCTGACAGCAACAAGAACACTACTCTTAAAATCGTGGTGTTTTAAAATGGGAGAGATTATAAATCGATTTTCTTTGGTATAATCATTTACACAAACCGGCTTTCCGGATTGTAATGCATAACCAAGATCCCATTTTGCATCGTTAATAATTTTCAACTCTTTACATTCACAACCGGTCTCGGCTACAACCTTAAGCGTATCCTGTTCGGGATTATATTGAGCGATAAACGTACTTTCCACTTCCAGGTTCATACAAGTTTGTTGTACAGCCCGGTGCATAATTGCCTCAAGATCATCCTGCTCTAAAGCATATACCCCCAGCGTAGCCAGCGACTCATGATAACGCTGCTGTTTAATTGGCTCTATTTCTGTTCGAGTCTTTCCTTTATCATTTTTCATAAAATTTGGGCCTTGATCCCGGATTTTGCGACAAAAAACTTATTTACCTGCACGTTTTCTTCCCATGTAGCTGAGTGAAGTATCTCAGGAATGACCCCATCAGGATTAGGAAGACACAGCAGATGAAAATTAATGCCCTGATCGACCTCATCTCATTTATTTGAATTTGAAAGTAAACCATCAGGAAAAGTATAACATCGGGGCCATTTTTTCTATTTCAATATTTTACAAGAACAATCATAACATTATCGTGATAAGCTATAGTTCGGCGTGCATGATGCCCTCACCTGTTTATTTCTATAGAAATTTTATTCCACAGCAGTTAATATATAACGGGGAATTCATAAAATGTTCCTTCATTAAACACAGGAGAAGGCAATGGCATCAGGGATAATAAGCGGTTAACCATACAACTGAACCTTCTATTACACAACTACTACGAGCAATACATACTATTCATTTTTCCATTCATTTTTGGTTGACATTCATTTTTAGAGGGAACATTTTATAGTATATTTACTTTAACATACGGAGGGATTAACAATGTTATCAGTGTCATACATAATTAAACACGAAAATATTACGGTACCGGGCTACGAGTTGCTTTCGCGTTTAACGGGCCCCCTCTCCCACCGATACATGACACCGATTATTACAACTAAAATGTTATCAGTTTTTTGAATGCTGATATTCACAGACCACCATTTTAAATTAACGGGGTACAAGTTATGATTAATACCGTCATTGCTGACGACCATCCTTTAATGCGGGAAGGAGTCAAAAAAGTTATTGACAATGAAATGGGAATTCAGGTGGTCGGGGAATCCTCAGATGGCAGAGAGCTGCTTAGCAAACTCGAGGCCTCGCCTCTGCCTGATATTGTTATCCTGGATATTACTATGCCTGGAAAAAGTGGCATGGATCTTATAAAAGATATTAAGAATTTATACCCTTCGTTACCCATTCTTATTCTCAGTATCCATCCGGAGGAACGATTTGCCATACGTGCCCTCAAAGCCGGGGCCGAAGGCTACCTTTGCAAATCCAGCATATCAAAGAAGCTGGTTAAAGCAATTAAAAAAATCGTAATCGAAAAAAGAAAGTATATTACCGAAGATGTAGCCGAACAACTGGCGCTTCAGGTAGATCAAAGTCGCCCCAATGGTCAACCGCTACACGAATCACTTTCTGATCGCGAATTTGAGGTTCTGTGTATGATTGCTGCAGGAAAAGGTGTGGCTGAAATAGCAAATGAACTTTCCCTGAGTCCGCATACGGTCCATACTTATCGCTCGCGGATAAAAGAGAAAATGAATCTGGCTACAAATGTGGAAATGACCCGGTACGCCATCGCAAACGATTTGATTCAGTAGGTGATTCTGCTGCCGGCCTTCCGCTCTATCTCGCATTTCTCCAATTTTAAAAAGAATATGGCTAAATCGCCGATGGCATAAAAGGCTATCGTTGTTAAAAATATATCCTGACATATCCTTTCTCCTTTACGCCGAGTTCAAAGTACATTTTTTACAGAGTGATGTAGCAAAATTGTCTACGCAAATATCACAGTTCGTTCTATGTTTTAGTCCGATGATCTTTAATAAAATGGGTATGAGAAAAAAACAAGACCACCTGAAACGAGGTGGTATCCTATTTCACCAGCAATTGGATGTAGATATGCCAGACCCTACCAGCCCGGCCACAAACCTGCAAAGACCACTGCAGAAGAAACAAAACAGCGGTCAACGAATGGTAATAGATGTGATTGATGAAGAAATAATAATGAAATTACGGAACTCGCTGACGTCCCATGCTATGAGTGCAGAGATACGTAACCATAAAGGGGAGTTCCTGGGTCGCATAAAAGAAATAAGGTATGATGATAAAAATAACCTCCAATATATCATCTTGCACTGTACAAATTTCTTCGGAGGAGGAAATCGATATTTCGCTGTACCGGCATCGTCCGACCTTTTGGAACTTTCCGAAGAGGGAAAAGTGGTACTGAAGGTTGACAAAAATGATTTGAAGCTGGCCAAAGGCGTTTCCGCTGATAAATGTCCCCCGCCGAGCTTCCCATTCGGACCCTCCATCTATGAACTTTACAATTACTGTGATTCTACAGGTCAGAAGCACAGAATTCAAAAACCAATAAGCAGAAAAAACAACTGATTTTATGAGCTCAATAAAATTCGAGGGAGAAATCCCCGGAAATAAGAACAAAAAAGACCAACCCTACTCTATCGACAATCCCGAGGATCTGACCATAGAAGAATTAATGGAAAGTATTCGACGTAAAATAAGGCGTATCCAACAATCGAAACAATCTGGCACTCGCCGCACATAAACAATCCAACCACCCAATCATTAACATACAGTCACATGAATAAATTAAACATCAAAGGCAACTGGAACGAAAAAAAAGGGAAATTAAAACAAAAATATGCAGAACTGACTGATGACGACCTAATCTATGCAGAGGGTAAGGAAGAAGAGCTTGTCGGCCGTATTCAGCAGCGGCTGGGGACGTCCAAAGAAAAAGCACGGGAAATCGTTCGTAATGCCTGAAATAAAAGCATATAATTTATACCTGCGAAGAGGGCCTAACTTGCTGTCATTCCCGAGTAAGCTAAAGCGCATAAAGCCCCAGCCGCTACCTTTAACAGGCTGGGGCTTTATATTTTTTATACTTAACATATAGATGTTATGGATATCACACTACCGATAGTAAAAGTGAACGGTGAAACCGGCCGGGGACAAGCCCATATTCAGCCTGGAGTTAACAACTGGATTGGCGTATGCGTAGTAAGTAGTCATCTGGTACCCCGGCACGCAAAAAAAGACAAAGCAGTCACCATAGAATATGATGGCCCCTTCAATTGTGGAGAAGAATGTATAAATGGAAAGGGTACAGCCAAAGTGTTGCATATTTCCCCGTCAAAGCAAAAAAACCGTGCAGTCATTACCATCGAGGGTATCGGAGAACCTATACTGGAAAAAGGATGGAAAAAAGAGTTGAGATTCAATTATAATGAAAATTTACCCGTCTATTTGAATCCCCATAAAAAGCGCCCGGAACTTTGATAGATCAAGTTTAAAGCATCTCCCCGGAACAGATTTCCACTCTACAGTCCACTGCTCCGTACTTATTATATCAATGTCCCTCCGCTGTCTGAGCATAATTCCCCTATTACTAAAAGAAAATCAAGGGATCCCGGTGCCGTCTGTCCTACAAGGATATAATTTTAAAACTGTACCTTGTTAAATACATTTTTTTCGTTTATTGTTTTAAAAAAGCAGCACCCGTGTCTAAGGGAAAAAAACTTAACCTATAATTTACAGGGTAATACAGGAATAGGTTGCTTTTTGGGTACCTCTTTCAACTTCTGTTCGTGATCTAAAAAAATTAGCCTGTTTGAACCGGATGCGATACCAAAAGGGGATGATAAAGAATATTTCACCTTATATTCCAGAATATGGCGACTGACAAACCCAGGAGTCCCGACCGGGATAGTAATAAATTATTGGGATTCGAAAAAAAACGGATGGTTGACTGGTATAGCCCCTCCCAATTAGCTCAAACCGGTTTACGTACCGTTATTTCAGCAGTATTTGGCGACTATGCCGACAAGAGGGAGATGCAGGCGGCTCTGCAGCTTACCAATGAGATACAACCGGTCGAAGATTTCTCAGATCGATCATCAATATGGATTGATTACGTATCAGATATAGGCTCCGGCTGGAATTCCTCCTATTCTGTTGCCTACCTGATCGGTCGGAAGAAATTAATGGTCAGTGACAGCGCGGGTGAAAACCACCTTTTGCCCCGGGCGAATATGCTGGTGATGGGAGGAGACGAAGTGTATCCCACTGCCACCTGGAAGGAATATCAAAACAGGCTCATTGCTCCATATCGCTGTTCACTGCCCTATGTAGAGGAATCGCCTCCCTCCCTGTATGCCATTCCCGGGAATCACGACTGGTATGACGGGCTCTCCAGTTTTATCAAAATGTTCTGTCAACAGCGATGGATTGGCGGATGGCACACCAAACAGACACGGAGCTATTTTGCCACCAGGCTCCCTCATGACTGGTGGCTCTGGGGTATCGATATTCAGCTATGTGCGGATATCGATAAAACACAAATCGATTATTTTGATAAAATCTATGAACAGGCCTCACCCGGAGATGATATTATTCTGTGCACAGCCGAGCCAGCCTGGACGTATCAGGAATACCAGCAGGACGACAAAGCCTACAGGAATCTCAAGTTCTTCCAGGAGCGATATTCCAAAAAAGAAGACAAGAAGCAGCTGAATTTTCGGCTGTTACTGGCAGGCGACCTGCACCATTACGCCAGTTTTAAAAAAGAGAATGACCCTGATCCCGATTGGAAGATAACAGCCGGCGGCGGCGGTGCTTTCTTGCATCCGACTCATCAGGTTCCAGACCGGCTTCATTTGGAAACGGGTACTTTTACAAGGAATACGTCTTTTCCTGATGAGTCTACCTCACGGAAACTCGCATGGAACAACCTCAAGTTCCCGTTCATTAATAGAACATTCGGGGGTTTCTTTTCCGTAATATATCTTCTTTTTGCCTGGTTAACGGCGGTCAGCAATACGGCGGGGGGCGATCCTGCATCGTTTTTCCATGCTCTTTCAGCATTATCAATCAGCCAGGCAGACGAAGCACTCCGGCTCTATAAAAATTTATTGTTCTATAATCCTGAAATAACTTTTCTGCTACTGATTGTTTTTGCCGGCATTGTGGTCTTTGCTGATAAAAACAGAAAGAATAATATAACCTGTTGGATTTTAGGTTTCCTGCATGGGTTGTTCCAAATTCTTTTGATCCTTTGCTCTATTTGGATTACCGCTGCATTGCTGATTGCCCTGTTCGGGACCATCCCGGTCAGCATGACAGGTATTGCAGCCGGCGGTATAATAGCTGCAGCCCTGGGATGGCTTTTTAGCGGATACGCCATGGGCATATACTTGTTGGTCGCTATTTTACTTCTGAAAACACATGATACGGAGGCTTTCTCGTCTTTTCGCGGAGAAGATTATAAAAACTTCATACGCATCAAGATCTCCCCGAAAGAATTGACCATATTTCCCATTAAAATTCCCACTGTATGCCGCCACTGGCAATATAATGCCGGGGTCGAGGGTGAACATCCCTGGTATTCCCCGGACGGTGACCTGCAATATGATCTGATAGAAGATCCGATCGTGCTTCGACG
Source organism: Fodinibius roseus (assembly GCF_900129315.1). GTDB lineage: Bacteria > Bacteroidota > Rhodothermia > Balneolales > Balneolaceae > Fodinibius > Fodinibius roseus. Next base: position 347,537 of record NZ_FQUS01000001.1, on the reverse strand, counting down.
CAAATAATTAATATGACTGTTATGGAACGATTATCACTCCCTGTTGAACAAATGAAGGAACATTACCGCGTGGTGGTTGTGGGGTCCGGTTACGGAGGAAGCATCAGTGCCTCCCGGATGGCCCGAGCGGGACAGTCGGTTTGTCTGCTGGAGAAGGGGAAAGAGCTGCATCCGGGGGAATATCCGGACAGGGAGGCGGAAGCTACAAAAGAGATGCAGATGGACCTGGAGGGAAAACACGTTGGCCCCGAAACCGGACTGTACGACTTTCGTTTTAATGAAGATATCAATGTATTCCAGGGATGCGGACTGGGAGGGACTTCGCTGGTCAATGCGAACGTCTCTTTGCCTCCGAAAGACTGGGTGATGGCCTCTGAGGAGTGGCCCTCCGCTTTACAGGCGGACAGGAAGACCCTGGATGAGTGCTTTCGGCTGGCAAAAAATATGCTAAAGCCAACACCCTATCCGGGGGACTGGCGGACCCCTGCAAAATTAAAAGCAATGGAATCGGCCTCTGGAAACTGGGAAAAAGGCGCTTTTTACCGTCCCCCCATAAACGTAAACTTTGAGCAGGGAGAAAATCATGCCGGCGTGTTTCAAAACGCCTGCAACGGATGCGGTGATTGTGTAACCGGCTGCAACTACGCGGCCAAGAATACCACGCTCATGAACTACCTTCCGGATGCCAGGAACCACGGGGCGGAAATATTTACGGAAGCGGCCGTAGACCGGATCGAACGCCACCGGGAGCAGTGGGTGGTACGGTATAAGATCATGAATGCGGGAGGTAAAAAATTCGGGGAATCCACAAACTTTGTCACGGCTGATATCGTCATCCTCGCAGCCGGCACCCTCGGAACCACTGAGATACTGCTGCGATCGAAAGAAAACGGACTGGAGATGTCGGATATGCTGGGACAGCGTTTTACCGGTAATGGCGACTTTCTCGGGTTCGGCTACAATAATGACGTTGACGCCAATGCTATTGGAATGGGACACAAAGAACCGGATAAAGATCGTCCCGTCGGTCCCTGCATTACGGGTATCATCGACCTGCGAGAAGACAAATACACCCATAGTAAAAAAAGTGAAGGGATGGTGATAGAAGAAGGCGTGATCCCGGGGGCCCTGTCCGCTTTTGTACCCTGGATGCTCGCCTTTTCCTCCAAATTTATCGGAAGGGATACCGATCGGGGATTTACTGATTTCTTTCGGGAACTATGGCGTAAATTGAGATCTCTTCTGGGTGGCGCATACCGGGGCGCTACCAGGAACACCATGACCTACCTGGTCATGACCCACGACGATGGAAAGGGCGAGTGTTTTTTAAAAAACGACCGCATACGAATAACCTGGGATGATGTGGGCAAGCAGTCTATCTTCCAAAAAGTGAGCCGGAACCTTGAAAAGGTTACGCAGCGGCTTGGGGGCACCTATATAAAAAATCCGACCTGGAATAAACTGTTCAAACATCGACTTACTACGGTGCATCCTCTTGGGGGAGTGATTATGGGAGAAGATGCCACAGAGGGGGTGGTTAACCATAAGGGGCAGGTCTTCGATAATACAAATGGGACGCAGGCTTATAAAGGATTATATGTAAGCGATGGCTCTGTTATTCCCCGGACCCTGGGCGTAAATCCGTTGCTGACTATCTCTGCCCTGGCTGAGCGAAACTGCAAGTATATGGCTGACGATTACGGGTGGACCATCGACTACAGTACGAACAATATCTCTGATCATCGTGAGCACTAAAAAAACATATAGTGAGCAGATCATCCCTTTTAAGGCAGGCGACGGCATGTCCTGTAACCTTATCAATGTGAAAGCGGAAGAGCACCCGCCTAAAGGTCCGGTGTTACTCGTTCACGGAGCGGGGGTGAGAGCCAATATTTTCAGGGCTCCCGTTGAAACCGACATCGTGGATTACCTCGTACATGAAGGCTACGACGTTTGGTTGGAAAACTGGCGGGCAAGCATCGAATTTCCACCCAACGAATGGAACCTGGACCTGGCGGCCAAATATGATCACCCCGAAGCCGTATCCAAAGTTGTTGAGAAGACGGGATACGAGGAGATAAAAGCGATTATTCACTGCCAGGGATCCACGAGCTTTATGATGTCGGCTGTGGCCGGACTGGTACCCCAGGTGACAACCATCATAAGCAATGCTGTCTCTCTGCACCCGGTCGTACCCGATTGGTCCGTCTACAAGTCAAGGTTTGCCCTTCCGGTGGTAGCGCTCTTCACTGATTATCTTAATCCCCAGTGGGGCAAAGAAGCGCCCTGGTTTTTTCCCAGAATTATCCACAGTCTCGTTGAATTTACCCACAATGAATGCGACAACGGGGTATGCAAAGAAGTCAGTTTTACCTATGGAAGTGGGTTTCCGGCCCTCTGGAGGCATGAAAACCTGAATGAGGCTACGCATGAGTGGTTAAGGGAGGAGTTTGCCGAAGTCCCGGTGCTTTTTTTCAATCATATTAAAAAGTGTATTGAGAAAGGGAACCTGGTCTCCCTGAAAGGGGAAAACGAACTGCCGGGGGATTATATAGCTACTGAGCCTCAAACAAAAGCAAGGTTCGCATTTTTTACCGGCGAAGAAAACCTTTGCTTTCTGCCCGAAAGTCAGCTCAGAACCTATAATTATTTTAATCGCCGGGAACCGGGACGTCATGCCCTGCACTGTATTCCAGGCTACAGCCATCTCGATATCTTTATGGGAAAAAATGCCGCTTCTGATGTATTTCCGCTAATCGCAGAAGAACTGGAAACGACCTAACAAATTATTAATCAGCTGATAATTATTACCATGGGAGTACCAAAACGAATTAAACGATACCGGGATCGTCATGCATCAGTTGACGGCATCCCTTACGTCATGCCTATAAACTGTGTGGACTCCCCTGCCCTGTTTGCCGGCTTCCAAATAAATGCAGATAAAGCAAAAGGCTTTTTGCCGGGCAATGAACTGCATCCCTTCCGGCTATGGAATGGCAAAGGAATTCTGCTAATTACGGTGATCAATTACCTGGAAACAAGCATTGGTAAATATATCGAATTCAGCATTGCCATTGCCTGTACCCGCGGACCCAAACCCGCACCGCCCCTGCTGCCTGGACTGTTTATGAGCTGGTACGGAACCGGGCAGTATGTCATCGATCTGCCTGTGAGCTCTGAAATTTCAGTCAAAGGCGGAAAAGGTATATGGGGAATGCCCAAGCACCAGGCCCGCTTGGATTATAAAATCAGTGACAAGATCGTCAGCAGCCAGTATGAAAAAGACGGTCAGTTCGCCATGCGGATTGAGATCGACCGTCCCTCTAAAGCCTGGATCCCGTTTAACATAGCCGCCACGAACTATTGCAAATTCCGCAATATGCTGATGGCTTCCTACATCTACTTCAACGGGAAAGCGGGATTAAATTTATTTGGGAGTGCCAATGCCCGGCTTTACATCGGCGACCATCCTAAAACGGCCCCGCTACGGGACCTCGAAATCGACAGCGCCCCCTTTCTCACAATGTATATCCCCAGGGCGAACGGTATCCTCGACGACCACTTGGAAAGCTGGTTTCTGACATATGACGCCCCCCCGTCCCGCATGCCGGAAGGGATGGAAAGCGTAGTTGACCTGGGATTAGATAAAGAATGGCTGGCTCCACCCTCGATTACGGAGTATGAGCATTTCAAAATTTAATTAAAACGATTGACTACACCAATGAAAAACATACTGCTGAAAATCAACAAATCCTTTTTGTTTGCCTGCGTCTCCATGTACTTCGGCACCGGATGGTCACTGGTCTTTTTCTCTCTTCCCTCGGCGGATTCCCTGACTCCGGAAAATTATTACGAACAGTTTGTACCGCCGATAAACCGGGCGACTGACTTTTTTACCGTCATGACGATACTGATGTTTCTGTCGGCCATAATCATCATTATCGAAGAATGGAAATCGTATCGAAAATGGTATCCGATAGGTATTCTATCAGCTGTCGTTGCGGCTACCATTCTGACGTCGGTTTTTATCTTTCCCTACAACGAACAGCTGGCTGCGGGAATCACCAACCGGGCGGAGCTACAACAGATCCTCAGTACCTGGCAAAACCTGCATCTTGTCCGCATGTTTTTTTGGACGGGAGAATGGGTGTTGATGCTGCTCTATTTCTTAAGCTATTTCCCAACCCACAGAAGTCTAACCTATAAATAGTTACACCGGGATGAAAACCCTTAATTATTTCTTCTTTTATACCTATATCGGACTGGTGGTTCTGGCTGGATTCTGGGGAGCTTTTCTCGGGGCTGATGTAGACCATCAGCTTTTGCTTAGTCTCGATACCAGTACGCTTGCTGATGAAACGCGGGCCAATGTTCTTAGCCAGTACCGGTTTCTCCGGGCCATGGAACTGGGATTTGGTCTGTTTGCCATTGTTTTTCGAACCGAAATTTTTACGGTTAAAAAATTTAATACTCTCTTTCTGACGATTATGCTTGCAGGAGTCCTGGCACGAACTGTTTCATTATTTGCTGACGGTTCACCAAGCTGGATTTTTTACTTTTTTATGATTTATGAAGGAGTCGGCGTTATCATTATTTTCCTGTATTCGCGAAACCGGCTGGAACGATCACTGCAATAAGAAAAAAATATGACCTATAAAAATCATGTAAAAACGGTCCTGAAAATTATAGCGGCCATTACCATAATCAGCGGGTTGGTTCAAGCCGTTAACCCGGCATTGGTCCTGTATATTATTGATGGGGCCGCAACGCCGGCATCTACGCATTTCTTTGGCATTGTCGGCCTGTTTATGGTCTTGTTTGGGGGACTCCTGTACCACGCCCTCGGGGCAACACGGCACCAGCCTGTGGCCGTGTTCTGGTGCGGGTTTCAAAAATTCGGGGCGGCCGCAGCCGTTGGGCTCGGAGTCTCCCGGGACATTTTTTCGTGGCTGGCCCTGGGGGTTGCCGGCTTTGATCTTGTCTCGGGATTCCTGATTATGATTTACTGGTATTCTATAAAGGAACGATAATAATACTGCTTTTTGACAAAATTAATGATGAACAAACCAAAAGAACTTGTTTACGGAGCGCCAACGACTGACTCTACGGGTCCCAGGCGATCGCTTGTGCTCGCGGGCGGGGGCATGCGCGTGGCCTACCAGGCCGGGGTCATACGGGCCCTGGTTGAACACAATCTTTGCTTCCACCACGCCGACGGCACTTCGGGTGGCACGATGAACCTGGCGATGCTGCTGTCGGGACGCTCTCCTGCGGAAATGTGTGACCGGTGGCGTACCCTCGATGTCAAAAAATTTGTTTCCATGCTGCCATTTGACGAATACCTGCGCTTGCATAAAACTAAGGCACTTGGCAGCGCCGAAGGGATTGTCAATGAAGTGTTTCCGCACCTTGGTATTGATATTGAGAAGATCAGGCAAGCCAGGGGTATGCAGGGGACCTTTAACATCTGTAACTATACGGGCAAGATCAACGAATCCATACCTCACCAGAACATAGCGCTGGATCTGCTGGTAGCAGGCATTTCACTTCCGATATTCATGCCTGCTGTTCATTATCAGAATAAGAAGTACATCGATGCGGTCTGGATTAAGGACGCGAATCTGACCGAAGCTGTGAAGCGGGGAGCCGAAGAAATTTGGCTGGTGTGGTGCATAGGGAATCACGGGCAATACAGGGACGGCCTGTTCAACCAGTATGTACACATGATTGAAATGAGCGCCAACGGGGCCCTGTTTGAAGAGTTCGATCGTCTCAGAGAACTGAACGAACGAATCCGCCGGGGCGACTCGCCCTATGGTCAAGATCGGCCGGTAACTCTTCATGTTATAAAACCGGAGTATCCCCTTCCCCTGGATCCTGATTTCTTTTTTAATCGTATAGATGCTTCCACCCTTGTGAGTATGGGATATGCTGATGCGATACAATATCTGGACAAGCGCGACGAAGAAGGCGTTTCTTTTACAACTACTGCTACTCAAATGAAAGACCCGGCGCCCGGTATAGCTTTCCGGGAAAAGATGGAAGGCTGGTTTGCCTTGGGTGAAACGGATCCGAAGCAGGGAGCCGTTGCAGGCAGGGAGAAAGGCAGCCGTATGTCCCTGCATGCTTCTATTTATATTCGCGATCTGGAAGGATTTATGGAGAACCCGGACCATGGCGGAACGATGAACGGGCACCTTGTTTTTGAGGACTTCGACAACTACCTGCCGGCTAAAACAGGAGTATTTAACCTGTTTGTGGAAGATGATAAAGATACCGAAGTCAAATGGATGATCTATGAATTATCGTTCAGCTATAGTGACCGGGAGTACTATTTAGCCGGAAAAAAGGAGGTGAAAAATGATCCCGGTTTTGATCTCTGGAATGATACCACCACCTTAAAGGTAAGGTTATTCGAAGGATCTGATGACACAGGCGATATCGTTGGGGCCGGTATACTCAGACTCGAGGTAAAAGAACTGATAAAACTTATTAAAAGCATGCATGCCATCGATGCTTCGGGGGCGGCTGAAGAAATAAATTTGCTTGCTAATTTCGGGACCTTCTTTCTGGGAGAATTGTGGGATACCTATGGCGGCTGACCCGGATTTTTCACCAGGAAACTTGTGCTTGAAGCAGGGCAAAGGAAAAATGGCAGGCCGACATATCTCCCTGCGCCCGATACGATATGGTTATCTTCAACGCCGCTGACGGGCAACGTTCGCAGTGTGTTACGCGCTGTTATAATTTCGGTCTCAAAAATCGAACTACATTTATCTGTATCATGAGGATACTACAATATATCATACCCTTTGTGAAAAATACGGGGTATCCCTTTTTCTCATCACTAAGAATATGGAATAACTCCAAGCTCCTTAAGAGTGAGGATACATCCGGGCTAACAGAAAAGTCGGAAAAACAACTTTTGTATCCGGTTAAAAAATAAAAAAAACCGGAATCCCGCTGATCTGATCCATCAACGGGAATTCCGGCGTTTCATATCTGCTGCTGTTCCCGGAACTAACCGCTGCCGTTCTTTTTCCGGGCCTTAAAGCGATTGATAACGCCGCCATGGAGAACCGCTTCTTTCTGCCGGTCGCTAAAGGTGTGTTTTACCGTGTATTTATTCCCCTTCGTCTTATTGTGAATAACCACCTCATTGCCATTTTTAATAGCACCACGGATATCATTCACCGTCAGGACATCCCCCTGATCGATATCTTCATAGTCCGCATCATGTTCAAATTCGAGCGGCGGAATACCGAAGTTGATTAGATTTTGCCAGCCGATACGGGCATAGCTCTTGGCAATTACCGCACGCTGTCCCAGATAACGCGGTGCTATGGCAGCATGCTCACGGCTGGAACCCTGTGCGTAGTTTTCACCGGCAACGACCACGTGTCCCCCGTGCTCGCCTTTGGCTTGCATAGCCCGGTCGTGAAAATTCTTATCTACGACATCGAGCGTAAATTTGCTGATTTCCGGGATATTACTTCGAAATGGCAGTACTTCAGCTCCGGCGCGAAGAATTTCATCGGTGGAGATATCATCGCCCATCTTAAGCAGGACGGGCACTTCAAAATCTTCAAGCGGATCAAAGTCTGGCATGGTTGAAATATTCGGCCCTTTCTTGATTTCGCCCCGTTTCCCTTTGGGTTTGGGCTCGGTGAGCATTTCGGTGTTTATGAACAGCTCATCGGGATGCTCAAAAACCGGATACCTCATGTTGTAGAGATCTTCAAGATCACGCGGATCTGTAATTTTGCCCGTCAACGCAGAAGCGGCCGCTGTTTCCGGACTGACAAGAAATACCGAGTCCTCGGGCGTTCCCGACCGGTCGGGGAAATTACGCGGCACCGTGCGCAGGCTGTTTTGTCCCGATGCAGGGGCCTGCCCCATTCCGATACAGCCGTTACAGCCGGCCTGATGTATACGGGCGCCGGACTGAACCAGGTTAAACATTACGTTATTTTTGACCATATTTTCGATAATCTGCCGTGATGTCGGGTTGATATCGAAGGAAACATTATCATCAACCATTTTATCCCTCACAATCTCAGCGGCAATCCAAAAATCACGGTAGCCCGGGTTGGCCGAAGATCCTACATACGACTGGTATATATCCTCTCCTTCTACCTCGCGGACCGGCACCACATTGCCCGGACTGCTGGGAAGTGCAATCAACGGCTCCACATCATCGAGGATGAGCTCTTCATACTTGTCATACTCCGCCCCTTCGTCAGCAACCAATTCCACAAATTCGTCCCCCCGGTGCTGGGATTCCATGAAACGGCGCACTTCACCGTCAGCCGGAAATACCGTACTTGTTGCTCCCATCTCCGTTCCCATGTTGGCTAAAACGTGGCGATCCATCGTCGAGAGATTTTTTAACCCTTCGCCGAAATATTCAATAACATAGCCGGTCGCTCCGTCCACATCATAGCGGCGAAGCATTTCAAGCACGACATCTTTGGCACTTACCCAGTCGGAAAGTTCTCCTTTCAGTTCGACCCCCAGAACTTTCGGCATCTTCATATACATCGGTTCTCCGGCAATCGCAAAAGCTACATCAAGACCGCCGGCACCAATGGCCAGCATCCCCATACATCCGGATGCAGGAGTATGACTGTCGGATCCGGCCAGCGTTTTACCCGGGATGGCAAACCGCTCGGTTTCAATTGGGTGACTTACCCCGTTGCCCGGCCGGCTGAACCACATTCCAAAATGTTCGGCAGCTGACTTCAAAAACACGTGGTCATCCGGATTCTTGTAATCCGTCTGTATCAGATTATGGTCCACATACTGGCAGGATAATTCAGTTTGAGCTTCTTCCAGCTCCATGGCTTCCAACTCCAGCATGACCATGGTCCCTGTGGCATCCTGGGTAAGCGTCTGGTCAATCCTGAGGCCGATCTCTTCACCCGGCTTCATCTCGCCATCGACGAGATGACTTTTAATTAACTTTTGCGTTACGTTCAGTGGCTTACTCATAAATAATATTTTTTAGCTATCTTTTGATTTCCTAATTATGTAAAGGCTAACTCGACGCCAATCGTTTCCAAAATATGGTTCGTGAGACTTTTTTTCTTGCAATTCAACCGAAAACTGCTAATTTAAAAGTGTTCTAATCTGTCATGACGAAAGCGGCTTAGTTTTTTTCATAATTTTTTATTAATTATAAACAGGAAAGATGTTATAGACAGGAGACACGACGTTTTGGTTGTATTAGCTTTATATGTGCATTCGTTCTGAATAGATGATCTGTCCTATGAAAAGAAAACTACATTTATCAATTGATCGTCCTGTAATCTCGATTCAGCCTTAGCCTGCCCGGCACACAACCGAGAACCGAATTCAGCCACTTTTTCAATAACAAACAGTATTCCATTAATAAAGCACACATAGTAGGAGAAAGAATATTATGATTCGACACGTAGTAATGTGGAAGTTAAAAGATGAAGCCGAAGGAGCCTCCAAGGAGAAAAACGCTGAAAAAATGAAACTGATTCTGGAGGGATTAAAGATTAATATCGAAGAAATTAAAAATGTAGAGGTGGGTATTAATATATCCGAGGACGACAATGAAGCAGGGAAGCCCTATGACGTGGTCCTCATTTCTGACTTCGAAACAGAGCTCGATTATACCATGTATACGCGCAACGAACATCATAAGAAAGCGGTCAAATTCATCAATTCAGTTATTGAAGATCGTAATTTTGTTGACTACAAAGTAGATATTTAAATCCTGCTATAAGATTTTATCAGCCAACAAGACATGAAAACATATCAAGAGGGCTTTGAAAAACCAGGGGGTTGTTCAAGGTCAGGGCCAGAGCGGGTTGCAGTCGCAGTATAACGTATCTGTGAGAATTTCAAGCGGTTGATAACGCCGGTATAGGCCAAAAGAGAAGTTTTGCAACGCTCTCATTAAATATCCCATCTTTCAAACGAGTATCCGCTGAATGTTCGTAATTGATCAATATCCGGGCGAAGATATTCCGCCAGCTCATTGCGCAACGCAGCCGGCAGGGTAGGCTTGGTCACCGGGGGACGAGTCAGCTGTTTGACCGGATCTTTGATACTATCGGGTATATACTGCTTGAGTGTTTTAATGACCGGACTTTCTAACATAAAGCGGCTTAAGCGTCCTTTTCGCCTTTTTTGGCTGGTTTCATGTTTCTGTTCTCCGTATGACGGGCTATAAAACGCCTTATCTACCCCAATGAATCCAAAAATACGCTCCAGTGCACGGCGCCGTTCATCCTTCAAAATATAGGAAGGCATAACAAGAATTTGGTCGGCCGGATAACAGCTTAGGTACTGGTCCAGCTGCCAATAGTATTTGCTGCACATCAGGTAGTGGTTGTTCTGTAAATTTTGTAATACTTCCTTAATGCTGCGATGCTCGCGTCCCTCGCTGTAATTATGGGTATAATGAGAAATGATACGCTCGATGGGATCGCGTACAAGATATATTAATTTGACATCGGGAAGCAGCTCATGCATACGGTGCGGAACCCCCTTGAAATAATGCGCTTTGGAATAATTGGGAGATGCTTCTCCATATTTTTTAAACTCTCCTTGAAACTGGGATTCATACCATGAAACTCCCCGTTCATAATTGTTTTCCGCCACAAAATAATCAACTTCCTTAATCTCCGACATCCCGACCTCCGGATGCAACTGCAAATAATGGTATAAACTCGAGGTTCCGCACTTCATGGCTCCTATGATAATAAAATTGGGAAGCATAAGAATTCAATTGGTGTTTCTCAACGGCTTTGACCGTTGAACAGCTATGACATAAATCAGGATAAAATTCGGTTAGTCCCCCACCCTCTTTCTCCATGGAGGAATTTTTTATTTTTATATGTGATTACACACAGCATTTCGAATACAATCCAGTACATATATCCCGGAGAATAGGGATTCAGGGAGATGGAAAACGCTTTCAAAAAAATGACCCGGCATCTTTATGGTTAAACGGGAACATACAAATATTATGAAACTAACATATCACATATGCGTTAAAAAACAGTTACCACAGGTATATCAAGTTTTTGCAACTTAAGTTCCGGATTTTGTAGTTCGTTGGACACTCAGATCGTTTTGTAAAAAGGTCCATAGTAAGTTAAATTGCATACGTATTGAATCTTTAACCACTAAAACTGAATTTCGCACTGGATTCATCAACCGGCCATAACAGCCCCGACTCCCCGGAAAGTGAGCAATACTATCGTCTTATACCTGTTTCCAAATCCCAGGACGAGGAGGAATATAAAAGGCTTGACGTTCGTGAATTATTCCGCTATTACTGGAACAGAAGAACGGTAGTTTACTGGTGTGTGTGTGCTTTTTTAGCTGTGGGACTGTTTTTTGCCTTTACCAGCACCGAGGAGTACACCTCGAGCGCCTCCATTATTCCGGAGTATGAGCTCCAGGACAGGGTCAATGAGGTTATTGAAAGTTTTGGACTATTATTTGGCATGACCGGAAGCGTACGTGAAAACAGGACGCCCGCCTATCTGCTGCAATTATATCCCCATATGATCAACAGCATTGATTTTAAGCAAAAGCTTATGCACAAGTCGTTTGAGTATTCCAGACAGGATACTTCTGTCACCCTATATCAGTATTTCACGGAAATGCACCAGCCTACCTTTCTACACACTATATATCACTCCTTCACGGAACCCGCAGTCCCGGATACGACAACGGCAGGTCGCGGTATTGGTATTGATAGTGGTGATGATAATGGAGATGCGCTCAGTTCGACCGGATCAGTCCGAAGCGAAAAGCAATCGCGCGTGGATGTCCCCATCCTTGAGTTAAGTGCCGATGAGAGAAAAGTTATAAATGAGCTTTCCGAACGTATAACGGCAGGATATCAGCGGCAGACAGGCATCGTGGACGTTTCAGCTACCATGCCTGAATCCGAGCTTGCGGCCAAAGTGGTAAAGCTTACTTTGGAAACACTCCATGAGGAAGCCGGCAGCTATAAAACGGCCAAAGCCCGCCGGTACAGGGATTTTCTTCAGGAGCAGCAACGTCAATCAGGAAAAGAGCTTGAAGAGGCCCGCCGGGAGCTCATGGCATTCAACAGCACCGACAGCCAGCCGTTAGATAAGAGTATGGAACTGCAAAGCAACTATGAAGTCAGCCTGGATCATTACAATACGCTGACCCGGCAATTAAAGCGGATGGAGTTAAATATTCAGGAACAATCACCCTCCTTTCGCCTATTAGATGATATTACCGTGCCCGGCAAACAAGTGGAGCCCAAGCGAACACTAATCGTATTTCTCAGCGTAATACTTGGTTTTTTTGTTGCTGTCAGCTGGATAACAGCTTCGTTCATCCTGGCCAGGGGAAAGTCGTCGGCATAGCAGTCTTTCAGACTTAGGGGAGGCGGGAAAATCAGACGATCCGAGTCACATTTTGGGATCTTTTGAGGCGAATAGTGGGCCTGTCGACGAAAAAAACCTCTGAATCCGGCCCCATTCGACGGACTCGCAGCAGATTTGGTTACGTCCGAGAGGCTCTTAGCCAGTTGAGAAGTCTTTTATCCGCAGAATTTGACAATCGCTATCGCTCCTGTTCTCATAAATTATCTTATTTATGTGCTTTCGTACTCACATTCAAATATTCACCAGCTTTCCGATTCACTAATTCGTATGGAGCGGCCTATCATTTCGATTATAACCCCGGTGCTTAATGCAGAAAAACAGATTTTTACCTTCCTCAAAGCCGTTCTGCGGCAACGTTATCCCCGGGAGAAATATGAGGTGATCATAGTTGACAACGGATCAACGGATGAAACCCTGCAGAAGGTCCGATCTTTTAAGGAGGTCATACTCCTGGAGCGGACAGACGTCCAAAATCCGTATGCCGCCCGAAACAAAGGAATACAGTATGCCAATGGAGAACTCCTGGTACTCCTGGATGTGAACTGTGTGCCCCTTCCTCACTGGCTCGAAAGCGGTGTCAAACAACTGCAGCATCCCGGGGTAGACCTGGCAGGGGGACAGGTTTCATTTACCTTTTCTGAAGATGAAACACTGGGCGAATGGTACGACTCTTTGCTGTTTGTAGATATGGAAGATCTGATAAAACGGGGACAGTCCTGTGCTGGTGGCAATCTTTTTTTCAAAAGAAAGGTATTAAATACGATAGGTGCCTTCCCGGAGAACCATCGTTCGGGTATGGACCTGTATTGGACCAAAAAAGCAACCAAAGCAGGATTTAATCTTGTCTATGAGCCTGAGGCCGAGGTGCGTTATCCCGCACGCAAGTTCAAGCCTCTTCTAAAAAAAGTGTTCCGGGTGGGAACGGGCCAGCCGAAGGTATGGCTCGATAATGACATGCATCCCCTGAAATTAATTTTGCTCATGCTGTATCAATTTGTTCCCCCCGGAACCGGGAAACTTAAAGAGAAAATACGGAGAAGGGGTAAAGAGCAAATGTATGATTACCTCCTGCCTCTGTGGGGCATCCATTACCTGCAAAAAATGGTTCTTTCTTTAGGTTGGGCCAAAGGATTTTTCAGGTACTATACCTCGAAGTTATAATTTGGTTACCTTTGATACCTGATAACTTTTATCAGCCCTTTTCCGGTTATCCATTATTCCTATTATGAAGATTGTTTTTTTAAGTCATACCCCGCGTAATTATCTATTCAAGGTTGGCAGCTATCACTTGTCAAACCACCTGGCCGATCTGGGGCACGACGTACTGTATATCCCGTCTCCACTGTCCCTCTTCCATTTTATCAATATTCCGATGCTCGGCGACAGTGATTATCGCAACGTCATCCAAAGCCGCATGCATACTCTTACGCCCCTCCGGGATTCAGATAAAGTCACGAATATAACTCCTTTTGTACTTACCCCCTTTAACAAGGGAGTATTTGACCGCCCGGAGATACCGATGAACCAGTGGTTTACCTTCAACCGAATCGATAAAAAAATTAAAGCGCTTGGATTTGACAAGGCCGATCTGGTCATACAGGACAAAGCCGGTTTATTTTTCATGCGTAAGTTCATCAATGCTCAAAGCTGGATCTACCGGGCAACCGACGATTACAGCGGCATGTCGGGGGGACCAGGAAAACAGTCGATCCAAATGCTTGAACAGAAAATATGTGATTTCGCCGACCGTGTACTCGTAACATCCGGCCCCCTGCAACAGCTCTTCCGGGAACGGTATGGGGTGGAGGCTTCCATACTGCGCAACGGTGTGGAAGCATCCCATTTCACCGGCCGCCATCAAAAGCCGGAGGAATATACCGGGGTTTCAGCTCCCATTATTTTGTATGTAGGTAGTCTCGATCAGCGCTTTGATCATCATTTGTTGATTGAAACAGCCCGGCAAAGCCCCGATTTTCATTATATGATCGTAGGCCCACAGGGCAAAAAGAATATCCCGGACGACATTGAAAACATCACGATATTGGGCCCCAAACCTTATGCGCAGATACCAGCATATATGCAACATGCGGAGGTAGGCATTCTCCCCCTTACGTTGACCGAGGCCAATCACGCCCGGTCGCCTATGAAAATATATGAGTACGGCATATCCGGCTTGCCTGTGGTAAGCACTCCATTGCGGGAACTTAAAAACAGAAATGAACATTTTATTACCTTTGCAAAAGACTCCCAACATTTCCACGAACAAATCATGTATTGCCTGGATCATAAAGATAAGCTTGCTGCCCTGGCAAGAGATAGCGCTGACAAGCATTCCTGGCGGTCCATTACCCAGCAGCTTCTGGATCTGACAACTTCCAATTCTTCCGGCGTCGCATGAACGATTTTGTCGCCAAATATCGCCATGCCCTGGCAGGCCGTACGTTCATAGACCGCTTCTTCAAGTGCTGGGCGCTCGTTTTGCCGGTTACCTCCGTCCTTGTTTTTCCTTCGATACAGGGAACGACTCCCGCTTATATAATGGCCTTTCTGACAGTTCCGTTGATGCTATACGCCGCCCGCACTAAGGAAATAAAGCAATACCTTACGATAGCCTTTCTTATTGCCGTTGGGTATATCACCCTTAATGTTTGCAGTCAATTTTTCCTTTCTCTTTATGGAGATATGGATTTGTCTTCCCTGCCCCTGGTAGACCCTCTGTCGTTCACACAAAAATTTGTCCTGCGTCCCACTCTTTTCACTCAAACGCTCTATTTAACGGCCTGCCTGTTAACTTTCTTATTCGTGTATAAATGGTATCGCCCGTCATGGGATCCCTATATCTTTGCAGGTATTCTGATGCTGGTAGCCTATGGGTTTTATGAAGTTTTCTACTATTGGGCGACCGGCACATCAGGTGATTTCCTGTCTAACCGTTTTTTTAATGAAAGATATTTTGGCAGCTCCACCCAGGTTTTCAAAATGGGAGGCATCTCACTTTTACGGATGAAAAGTCTTACGGGCGAAGCTTCGATGTTTGCATTTACCGTCTTGCCTTACTGGGTTTATGCTATCCATAAACAACGATATATAATCGCAGGCATCCTAACATTGGCCCTCTTTTTTTCCACCTCCACCACGGCCATTCTGGGTATTGTCACCTATATCGTCATTCTTATTCTCGGCCGGAAAATCGATTGGAAATACCTTGCAACTTCGGCGGCGGTCCTGCTGGCTGTTGTCATCATCAAATTTGAAACCGTTTATTCTGTTTTTAATGAGCTGGTTTTAAAAAAACTTACAGGAGCTTCCATTTCAGGCAGTGTTCGGCTCTCAAATATGCTGGATTCCTTAGCCTTCTGGTGGGAGGCCCCTTTTCCCCTCAAAATATTTGGCCTCGGCTTCGGCTACATCCGTTCGACGGATTTCTTCTCGACCATACTGGTAAACAACGGTATCATAGGATTGGCTATATTTTTACTTGTATTTACCTTTCCTATCCTTGCACTGGGTAAAACATCCAAAGAGTTTGCATTAAAAGCGGCCCTATCTATTATTATCGTCACCATGATGATAGCCGTTACAGAATATACCTATCTCCCGACCTGGCTCTTTTTGGGAATATCATATCACTACCTGACAGAAGAAGATGCTATTTCACGACGACTTTTCCGATTAATCAAATAAGACAGCCAGCAATATTCTTTTTATTTCCCCTCTTTTCCTTGTCCTATTTCTTATACAGTGTGTATAATATAGGACACGTCTTCCCCTTCTTCTGTTCACTATTGTTCGAAACAAACCCGAAAAATAGGCCTGTATCCCTTTTAAATCCCCATCTCATTCGTTCATTTTTTTGGCTAACCATCTCGCCGAAGACGGTACAGATATTGCATTTATTAGTAATAAAACAGGTTGCTTTTTCCTACTCAGGGAAACACTGCAATCCGATGTTATCAAGATTAACGTAAAAATTAATCATTCATTTATGAGTACTACCGCCCAAAAACATATTTCCGGAAATAGAAAAGTGAGAATGAGGAGCGTATCACTTCCGACCTCAGAAAGTGCATTGAACTTAGAGATTAATTCCATCTCAATAGATTATGCGCGGATTTACCACGAAAAGCTGATATGGAAACAAGCGCTTGACCTGTTGTCTGGAATGGTTGGTACCTTTATTCTTATGGTGCTGTACCCGTTCATTGCTCTGGGTATCAAACTCTCATCCAATGGCCCGGTTATTTTCAAACAGGAACGCTCCGGCTACGACGGAAGGGTCTTCAATTGCTATAAATTCCGAACCATGCATTGCAACAAGGATGAGAAGTCTGTAAAAAATCCTGATATCACCCAAAAGAATGACAGCCGGATTTTTGCTTTTGGACGATTCCTCAGGAAGACCAATCTGGATGAAATACCTCAATTTATTAACGTTCTCAAAGGAGACATGAGTCTTGTTGGTCCGCGTCCCTACCCTATTCGCGAAAATTCCTATTGGAATACGATGTTTCCTGACTTTTATAAACGTTTTTCAGTTAAGCCCGGGCTGACCGGCTTGGCACAGGCCTCAGGTCTGCGCGGAGGCACCCTTAATATTGAAGATATGCGTGAACGTCTTAAGTGTGACCTCAAATATATTAACAAGCGATCCTTTGTTATGGATGTGAAACTCATTTTTTTGACCATTAAAAGTATGCTGACGTTGAACACGCATGCTCATTAACAGAGAGTCTTGCAAAACCGTATTTTTCGGCCAATTGTAAGCTTCACTTTATTCCCAATCCGGGGCAAAGCTGGGATTTACCAGCCGCAGATTTTTGTCGAGCTGGTCGATGCGTTCAAAGTCCTCATCTTCAAGATAGAAATCAAAAATATCGAAATTATTTCTGAGATGTTCTTCACTGGACGCTTTGGGAATAGCCACTACATTCTCTTGTTCAATCAGCCAGCGAAGGGCCACCTGGGCCGCTGTCTTATCATAGTTCCGGGCGATTTCCCATAACGCCTCATTTTCATTGACTTTCCCTTTGGCCAACGGAGCATAAGCTGTGAGCATGATGTCGTTCTCAATAGCATAATCGAGCAAGTCTAACTGGTCGATAAAAGGGTGAAATTCCACCTGATCACAAAAAATAGGGGCACGAATCTCGTCATTGACCTTCCGCAGCAGAGGCAACGGAAAATTGCTTACCCCGATATTCATGGCCTTGCCCTGATCGCGTAATACCAACATCGATTCTATGGTAGCGCGTAAATCATACTGATCATTCGGCCAGTGTATGAGCAGCAGGTCAACATACGGAGTATCCATATTTCGAAGACTCTGCTCTGTCGATTGCAGAACATCGTCAGCGTCGAGATTGGTATGCCATATTTTAGTTGTAAGGAAAATGTCTTCGCGAGGAATATTGGAAACACTGAGCGCCTTCCCTATTTCCCGCTCGTTCTTATACATCTGAGCAGTATCAATATGGCGATATCCGATGTCAAGTGCTGTCCGTAAAACTCTTTCGCATTCTCTATCATGGAGTTTATAGGTACCGAGACCTATTTCGGGAACGTCTAATCCCTGTATATTTTTATATTGCATTTGTATTAAAAGAAATACTCCGTTTATTTTGGGTTAAACTAAACCTTATAACAGCTTTAGCCGTGAAATGATTCGATAAAATATAGGAAACTAACCGAATCTAAAAATCATTTAAAATTTCTGCTGAAGGTTATATAAACTATCAATTTTAAAAAAATCAATATGGCAGACTTCTCCTTATTTAATCAAGGTCATTTTTCGAGTAAAGACCTCTCCTCCGGCTTCCAGACGGGCGATATACATCCCGCTGGGCATGCTGGTTGCATTCCAGTTTATATCCGGATCTCCATCATGAGAACCGGCACTTTTGAGTTCACCATCTATTAATACAGCTACCTTTTGGCCAATCATATTCCAAACCGTGAGCGTTACTTCCGTGGGCTCATCCAGTTCATACGGAATAGTGGTCGTATTGGAAAATGGGTTCGGGTAGTTCGGTTTTAGCCTGATCGACTTCGGCAGCTCCTCCTCTTCGGCCGCAGTTTCTTCCTTACTGTCGGGGGGACGAATAGTCAGGTAGAATCTTTCGCTGCTTGTAGCCTTTTCCGAGGTGTTCAGCAAGGCTTGTTCCGAGGGAATCGAAGCCTCTTTAATTGCGGTCTCCGGTTGCTCCAATTCAAAATCATAGCTGTCTGATCTCCTTAAGTTTATTTCCCTGTTTTGTTTTCGGTCCCTGAGCATTAACTCCCATTCCCTGGGCAACTCATCGGGTCGCTCCCAGCTGAACGAAAGACGGCGTTTCTCAGCTGCCGAAAACAAGAGGGGAATCTGAATCTCCTGTTCCAATCGGCGGGGCAGTACATTTTTGGCCAGCCTGTTTCCGCTGCCCACGGGGCTGTAAAGATTTATAGAGCCCGACTTCAATGAGAAAAGCTTATAGCCGTCCAGCTTGTCTTCTTCCACTTTCCCCTCTTCCCTGAGCTCAATACGATAGCTGTCATACCACGCATCGGTACCCAGCCTCAGCTCAAAACTTCCCAGGGGATCAGGCAACGAGCGATGGAATTCCCTTTCGTCCTCTGTACCCAGGCTATTGCGGTCAAGACGAAGCATTCCCCTTACTCCTTCATCCATGTAACGAACCCAAAAAGGCTGCATGGGATCGATAACATCATTATTATTTAAACGATCAAATCCTCCATTACCGCCGCCCATCTCAGGATTCCAAACATAGATATAATTATTTATAGATGTGTGAACTTCTCTAAGGTCTTCTTTTAACGCCCCGACCGAAATCTTCATGTCGAAGGGATTTCCCAGTAAATTAAATCCTTCCATCCCATCAATACTACCGCTTTGATCGGCATCTGTGGCAGTAACCCGAATACCTACAATTTGATCGTGAAGGGACTCATCCACCGTTAATGTTTTGGGAAGCCCTCCCTGTATTCCCTCCGCACCCGGCTCATCATCTTCCGGCAGATATGCAAAATAGCCTCGGCCCGGCTCCAAATAATCGGTAACGCTCTCCGGACTTATAAAAGAACCTCCATTCTGCTCCTTCCAGGAGAAAATAGTTGCTTCACCACCGGGATCACCAGCCCCGGCGATGCCCCGGATCCGCAGGTTACCCAACAGATGCTCAAAAGAGGTGTTTTTTGTTGGAGATGAAAGGCCTTTCCACCCCCCCTCTCCTTCTATCGGAATCACAAAAGAAGAAGACTCCGAGGAAGTACTTTCAGTTGGTTTCCGGAGAGTAAACGGGGTGACATCCATGGAATATTCTGCCGGCTCATCCGCTGGCTGTTCCCAGTTTCGTTCCGTATCTCCAATCAGCTGCAGGTATTCCCCTCTGCTCCTGCCCTCTCGCATGCCCTGGTAAACCGCCCGCATAGTCGGACTATTCAGTACAATTGCTTCTTCCCCCACCTTGAGATTAATCTGACTATACGAACTTTTCCGGTTGGAGATTGCTGCAAGTAAGGTGGGCACAGATTGCAGGTCCGGGACCCGGTATGAAAAAAAAGTGGTATTCGAGGGGGACCACTTTAGTCCGTTCCCGCTCAATCTGCCTATACTAACAGAGGCTTCCTCGGTGTCGGTATTATGAAAAGTGACAATCGTCCCGGCACTGATAAGAGTATTGCCGGTCTCCCAGCGAATGTCCCCCGTTTCAAAAACACTACCGTCCCACTTAGAATCTGTAAAAAAAATAGTCGTATGGGGCGACAGATCAGCAAAGGCAACAATAGCAAATTCACTGCTGTTGCTGTTAATGCCCACAAAAGCAATATCTCCGGCCGACTGTGCTGCAGCACTCCCTGCGACCCCCAAAAGGAGTCCCCAAACGAATATATTTTTAGTAAGAAAGCACAGTAGCGTTTTGCCCATAAATAAAATTACATTACACCCCACACGTATTTTTATATTTAATACTTTTTTTGATGTTAATCAAAATAAACAGCAAAAAATTATCAAAAAATTCTTGTTCATTTTTGCCCGTCCTGTCTCCCTGACCGATCAATATTTTTTCTGCTGAGTAAAGATATCCGATAGCCCTCCTCACAAGTCGCATAGCGTCAGCAGTTGCGTAGTCAGGATCGGCCTCTAACACGTTTTGACTTACAGCAAGCCCCTTATTCCAAATGAACGGGCTGCAGGGGATTCCTCTTCGAAGCAGTATCAAATCATAGCTTTTAAAAAACAGGCACGCCTCGTCAGATCCCATCCAGCCAGCGTTTCATCTAATCATCCTCAAGATGCATCTCGCCCAGCAGTTCCTCACTGTGAGCTACAGCCACCGATACCGCAGCATCCCCGGTAATATTGACTGCGGTACGGCACATATCCAGGATGCGATCGACTCCCAAAATAAGTGCAATACCCTCAACCGGAACCTGAATAGCCTGTAAAACAATTACCAGCATGATAATACCAGCGCCCGGTACTCCCGCAGAACCTATGGATGCAAGAGTAGCCGTAAGAACGATGGTCAGCTGCTGTGCTATCGACAGGTCAAGTCCCAATGCCTGGGCTATAAAAACGGCAGCTACCGCCTGGTATAGGCTCGTTCCATCCATGTTAATCGTTGCTCCGATGGGTAGTACAAAACTTGCCACCTCCTCATCCACTCCCAGATTATTTTCCACCCGTTCCATGGTTACGGGCAGGGTTGCAGCGCTTGAGCTGGTACTGAATCCCAGCAGTATCGCCGGCCGGATAGCTCGGAAGAAGTCTGTCAGCTTCATGTTGCTGAACATTTTGAATAAGCTGGAATAAACGACCAAAACATGCAGTAGCAGCCCGGCCAAGACAGCTGCGCTGTACCAGCCCAGGGCACCCAGCAGATTGAGTGCCTGACCGAGATCATCCCCGGCCAGATCCACGATAACACCCGCCATCAGGGCAAAAACCCCGTAAGGAGCCAACAGCATAATCAGATCCACTATTTTGATAATCACATCATTGAAGGCGTCAAAAAAATCGATGAGTGGCCGCCCCTTTTCCGCCGGTACCTGAATGATACCGATACCCAACAGGATAGCTACAAAAACAACCTGGAGCATTTTACTGTTATCGGAAGCAGCGGCAAAAAGATTTTCGGGCACAATATCCACAAAGAAGCTCAACGGCGATCGCTCCAGGACCTCCTGTGCTGTTTGTTGGGAACCTTCGAGATTTCCCTGGTAACTGCTCATCAGGTCCTGCTGTGTTTCAGCGGGAAGGAAATCCCCGGGCTGTATAACATTAACGACTGTGAGTCCTATGATTATGGCACATACAGTGGTAACAATATAAATGCCAACGGTTTTGCCGCCCATACGAGAGAGTTTGGCCATATCATTTAGGCTCGTGACCCCGACGATAAGAGAGGCTAATACCAGCGGTACCGCAATAAGCTTAAGCAAATTAATAAAAATGGTGCCGAACGGCTTCACATAATCAACCGTAAAGGCCGAAAACCCGGCAACACTTGCAATAAGTCCCCATACAAGTCCCAGTATCAACCCGAAAATAATTTGCCAGTGCAGTCGCTTATACCATTTTTTCATATAGTGGAAATCCTTAATATTATGGCCAGAAATGCACCCGCACCCGTGGAAACAGCATTGACCAGGTTGTTATCGAATGTAATCTCCTTTTGAATAAGCGGGATCACTATCGGCCGGTTATCGCGCTGAAATATCGCTCCAAGGTAAGAATCGAGCACACATCCCAAAAATCCTGCTGTAAAAATAATAAAGAAGCTCCCAAAAGTAAGTGAAAAAAAATAAGTGGAAGCCGCTGCTATGAGCATGCTGCCTGCTGAAGCCCACGCCGTCCCTTTCAGACTGATACCCCCGTCTGCTCCGGATGAAACCTGCTCAAACGTTGTAATAAGGCGGGTAGCTCCCTCTTTTCTGCTTCGAAGTTCCGTGGCCCAGGTATCGGCTGTAGCCACGGCCACCGCCGTCACGCCTCCCAGAAGGAAGACGCTGCTATCGAATACAGCGGTCATCACTAAGGATACAACCATCCAAAAGCCATTCGCCCATACCTGTATACCACTGCGACGGACGTCTCCCGAGTCCTCACGGGGTGGTCTGCCCTCATCCTGGGGTGTTGAAATAACAGCACTGCTGATAAAAAATAAAAGAATGATCGCAGCCATGGGCCATCCGCCCAGTCCGAATATGAGGGTACCGGCTACCATAGCCGCAAACATACCATCCAGGGACAGACGCTGCAGTAGAAAAGCAGCCAGCGAAAACAGGAAAGATAAAAACAATCCACCGATTATCCCCCAGTAATAGACAGGATTCCCCATATCGACCATAAACAGGAGAACAGCTATAAACGTAAAAACAACATTGAACTTACGATCCACGGGTATCGCAGCTGTCAAGATTCGTCTGGTACAGCTGATGAGTCCCGGTCATGCTTCAATATGGCCACAATCACAGAAACATAGCCGGTCATAATAATAACCGGCGACAGGTACAAAGAGATGAATCCTTTTACTTCATTTTCTATATACATGGCAGAAAAACCCACAATCACCAATAATAATCCCACTGCAAGAATTTTATAGTTCCAGGCACTAAAGATCATCGGCTTCTTCTTACGGCCTCTGCTGCGATTTCTTGATACCATGAATTTAAGATAATAAATTTAAAAATTTATGCTATCCTTACAACGAAAGAGATGGATTATTCTTTCCCATCCTTTCTGTTATATAAACTAACAAAAAATTTACAACTAAATTTATCCATTTTTGGAAACGGTTATTCTTGCTTCCGGAAGCCCTCGTCGCAAAAAACTGCTTGAACAAATCAATATACCATTTCAGGTACAGAAAAGTGCGGTGGACGAACATTACCCCTCAGCCCTCTCTGCTGCTGAGGTCGTTGAGGTTTTAGCCCGGCGCAAAGCGATAGCCGTAGCCCGTCACTATACCGAGGCCCTGATCATAGGGGCTGATACCATTGTCGCATATCGGGACAAGATCCTGGAAAAACCGTCAACCAAAGAGCAGGCCCAAAGAATGCTCATGCAGTTAAGTGGAAATACGCATTCTGTTTATACCGGTGTATCACTATATAAAAAAGCAACCGATGATAACAGCCAGGCTCATACATTTTCTGAAGAAACGAAAGTCACTTTTGGCAACCTTAACATCCGTGACATAAAACAATATGTTGAGAGCGGGAGTCCGATGGACAAGGCCGGCGGGTACGGCATTCAGGATGATTATGGTGCGATATTCGTCAAGCATATCCAGGGAGATTACAACAACGTAGTGGGCTTTCCGCTTTATAGCTTTTATCAGGTTATGCAAAAGTTTGCCCCCGAGTATTTACCCGGTTATTCCGGGACAAATCATTCATCCTGACGGATTAAAAAGCGCTTTACAAATAGCTCTTTTCCTTCAGGGACCGGCAATCTCCGTGTCAAAAGTGACCACATTTACGTACCTTCTGTTAAGACACAAGCAAACATTTTAATAATCGAAATTTTTACCTCGTAATGAAGCCCACAAAAAAATTCAACGACCTGGTGGAACTTGTTAACATCCTTCGCAAAGAATGTCCATGGGACCGTAAACAAACGCACGAAAGTCTTAAGGATCACCTCATTGAGGAGGCGTATGAAACGATTGAAGCCATTGACAAAAGGGACTTCAATGAGTTAAAAAAAGAATTAGGTGATGTACTATTACATGTTGTATTTCATTGTATTATGGCGGATGAAAAAGAGCATTTTACTATCGGAGATGTGATATATACCCTGCAACAGAAGCTTATCCGCCGTCACCCGCATGTCTTTAGCGATGTTGACGCTGCTGATGACAAACAGGTTGCCGAAAACTGGGAAAACATTAAATTGCAGGAAGGGAAAAAGTCCATTCTGGAAGGTATTCCCAGACAGCTTCCGGCGTTGATTCGGGCTCAGCGAATGCAGGAAAAAGCTTCGAATGTGGGCTTCGACTGGCCGGAAAAAGCACAGGTTTGGGAAAAATTGGAAGAGGAGCTTCAGGAATTCAAGGAAACGCTCAGCGAGCAGAACACGAAAAAACAACAGGATGAATTCGGAGATCTCCTCTTTTCGCTTGTCAATGTCGCCCGCAACTATGATATCTCCGCTGAAGACAGCCTTCGCACGACTAATAAAAAATTCATCCGAAGGTTTCAATATATAGAAGAACAGCTGGATAAAAATAACAGGAATATAGCGGACACCCCCCTTGAGGAAATGGATCGCTATTGGGAGGAAGCAAAGCGGCAGTAACGTCTTTTTCCCCAGAGCTTGTTGTTTCAGAAGTGTTAAACGTTGTATTCCGGTAAACGCTGATAATTTATTCTGCGTTACGAAATTAAATTATCTCTGTCCTGCTGAATATAAGTGAATCAAAAACCTGATTTTCTGATCAGCAAACATTATATTTGACCCAAATTTAAAGTTTATATCCAATCTTAAAATTCCGGAGTACAGAATGGCTGAGAGCTTAACGAAAGATCTTGATTTAAGTAAATATCCGCATATTAATAAAGGTTTGGCAGGCATCGTCGCCTTTTCTTCAACAAAAAGTTTTATAGATGGACAACAGGGTAAACTTATTTACGCAGGCTATACTATTGACACCCTGGCTGAAAATGCCACATTTGAAGAAGTTTGTTTTCTGTTGTGGAATGACCGGTTACCCACGAAGCCGGAACTCGATGAATTGAATGCAAGACTGCAAAACAAACGAAAACTTCCGGATACGGTATTAGATTATTTGAAAAATACCTCAAGCAATGCCGAACCGATGTCTGTGCTTCGTACGGCTGTTTCCATGCTCTCGGATTTCCATAAAGTTGAAGCCGATACCAGTAAAGAATATCGCATAAACAAAGCCATTTCGATTACCTCGAAGATGCCAACGATCATAGCGGCTTTCGACCGCATCCGTAACGGGAAAGAGGTCATATCCCCCCTCTCCGAGCAAAGCACCGCTTTTAACTTTTTGTATATGCTAAACGGGGAAGAGCCCGGGGAACAGGCTGAAAAAACCATGGATCTCTGCCTGATTCTCCACGCAGAGCACGGAATGAACGCATCAACCTTTACAAATCGCACGATCTGCTCTACGGAGTCTGATATGTATTCATCCATCACCGGTGCCATTGGCGCGCTAAAGGGTCCCCTGCACGGCGGGGCTAACCAGGCCGTAATGAAGATGCTGCTCGACATTGAGGAAAAGGACGCAGATCCGGTCGGGTACATCAAAGAGCGGCTGGCTGACAAAGAAAAAGTTATGGGCTTTGGTCACCGCGTCTATAAAACAATGGACCCGCGGGCCCGCATTTTGCGCGGTATGTCGAAGCAGCTTTCTAAAGAGACGGGACACGAAACACTTTTTGAGTGGTCGGAAGCCATTTTGAAAACGATGAAAGATGAAAAAGGAATCGATCCCAATGTAGATTTCTTTTCCGCTACGGTTTACTACTCCATGGGAATCAAACCTGACCTTTATACCTGTATTTTTGCTATGAGTCGCGTTTCCGGATGGACCGGCCATTATATCGAACAAGCAGAGAACAACCGCCTTGTTCGTCCCCGTGCACTTTATACGGGCAAAAAGGATCTTGACTGGGTGCCTGTTGAAGAGCGATAACGTATTGTCATGCTGCTAAAGTTCAGAGCCCCGGTTTCGGGGCTTTTTTATTAATCCGTGTCGCAGGGACAGATTGTCTTTAATAATTTCTCCTTTACCCCGGCCATCTGCCAATTAGAAGCTTAACTTCTTTCCGTTGGATACCGAAGAAACACAGCAAAAATTACTCACCCAACTCATTGACAAAGCCAGGGAAACAACCTTTGGCCGAGAGCATCATTTTGGACGGATCAGCTGCTACGAGGTCTTCCGTAAGCAGGTGCCCATTTCCTTTTATAAAGATATTGCCGGGGGGATCGGGCAAATGAAAAAGGGGGCATCCGATATCTTTTGGCCGGGCAGGATCGATCAATTTGCGGTCTCTGCCGGGACATCGGGAGAAGGCAAACACCTTCCCCTGTCGGATCATCGGCTGAAATCCGACCGCCGCTTTATGCGTAAAATTGCGGTCAGCTACCTGCAGCAGCGCCCGAATTTTCTGGATATTATCGGTACACACATAAGCCTGCCGGGGTTTTTGGAAAAAAAAGAGCATTTTGACATTGGGGAGATCAGTGCCTTCTCCGCTCAACACGCTCCTTTCTGGCTGACCCCCCTGCAGTTTTTCAACACCGATGAGTTAGTCAATCTTCCTTTCAGGAAAAAAATCGAACGCATACTGGGCCAGGCTACAGATACTGACGTGCGGGTTATGACAGCCGCTCCCAACTGGGTATTAACCATTTTTCAGCGCCTGCTTGAACAAACCGGGAAGAAAAGTATCGCGGAAATCTGGCCGAACCTTAAACTGCTTATATGCGGCGGCGTCAAACTCGATAATTATCGTCCCCACATCCAAAGCCTGCTTGGCAGCAGAGAGGTCGATTTCATAGAAACCTATGGCGCCTCAGAAGGCTATATCGCTTTCAGCGATGATCTGCAAAAAAGAGATCTCAAGCTCATTTTCGACAACGGGATTTTTTACGAATTTATTCCCCATCCCCATGCCGGTCAGGAGACTATGTCCGCCCAGCAAGCCATCCCTCTCTGGGAAGTTCAAACGAGCATTCCTTACGCTGTCCTGGTAACGACTAATGCCGGGCTCTGGCGCTACGCCCTGAATGATATTGTGGAGTTTCAGGATACGAGGCCTCCCCGCATCAAAGTACGGGGGCGCGTCAGCGAGATGCTCGATGATTTCGGGGAAGCCCTCTATGCCTATGAAGCGGCCGAGACCCTGCATAAGACCGCTGAAGAGCTCTCCATCACGGTCGGTAATTTTACGGTGGGTGCACAGATGCCTTCCTCCCGCCAGCTGCCCCGTCATTACTGGTTTATACAGACCTCCGAATCCCTTCACAGCGATACGCTGCGTCGTTTTGCCAAAAAACTGGATGCCGCTCTTCAGCAGGAAAATCGTCACTATGCTATTCGGAGAGAAAGTGAAACGATGGGAGCACCCAAAGTTTTGACGATCAGCCAGCAACAGATTAATACCTGGCTCCACCAAAAAGACAAGGAAAAAGCCCAGGGAAAATTACCCTCCATGCTGCGCGATGACAGCGATATCGACTTTTTCAGGAATAGCTGACAGCCTTTCGGCTCCGCGGGGCCATATCCTACGCAACAATTTTCCCGCATCCGATTCGCCATATAGAAGTAGCGGCAGCAAGGAGAAATACGTATTTTTTACTTGCGGGTATAAAGTTACGGTATCATCATCAGAAGGCATTGCCAATCAAGGATATTTGGTCACTGTCAAGGACAGAGGGATTTTGAACCCGCCGCATATATGAGGATTTTACAATCCCGATAACGAAGAAGTTGTACAAAAAAATAGTTATGCAAAGCCTTCTGCCGGTTACTTCACTACCAGGTTCACAATACGCTCGGGTACAAATATTTCTTTCACTAAATTACCATCGTCGAGGTATTTAGCAACATTCTCAACCGCCTTTGCTTCTGCAAGCACGTATTCTTTGTCCCCGGCCTTTTCTCTCGGCACGTGAATCTCGCCCCGCACTTTTCCATTTACCTGTATGGGATACATCTGGGTATCGGAAATCAGGTACTCTTCCTTGAATTCCGGCCACTCGGTGTAGGCAATACTCTCTTCATGTCCCAGCCTCTGCCACAGCTCTTCGGCAATGTGCGGGGCAAACGGCGAGAGCAGCTTTACAAAACGTTCCAGAACGGGCTTCGGGTGCGACTCCCACTTATTCGCATCATTGACAAAAATCATCATGGCCGATATAGCCGTATTGAATGAGAGATCATCAATATCACCTGTCACCTTTCGAATACACTCATGCAGCACCTTGAGTTGCTCCCGGGAGGGATCTCCGTCGGTCACCGAATCTTTCAGCTCCCCGCTGTCCTCGTCAATCATCAGGCGCCATACGCGATTCAAAAAACGATATACCCCATCCACATCTTTGGTACTCCACGGTTTCACCTGTTCCAGGGGACCCATAAACATTTCGTAGAGCCGCATGGAATCCGCGCCGTACCGGTCAATGACGTCATCCGGATTTACGACATTCCCGCGCGACTTGGACATTTTATGGGCTTTGGCATCAATCTTTATATCCGTGCCCCGTACAACAAAATAATCTTCTTTTTTCTCCACCTGATCCTCATCAAGGTTCAGGCGTTCGACGTCATCCATCTCTTCCGCCTCCCCGGCGGAAACCCATTTTCCCTCCTTTTTATAGCCGGTGTATTCCATTTCTCCCAAAATCATGCCCTGATGCACCAGTCGCTGAAACGGCTCGCTGGTGGAAACCAGTCCACAGTCGTACAATACCTTGTGCCAGAAACGGGCGTAAAGCAAGTGCAGCACGCTGTGCTCGGCCCCGCCCACATACATATCCACCGGCGACCAGTAGCTTTCCGCTTTGGGATCCACGGGTCCCTCTTCAAACTCCGGGCTCATAAACCGCAAATAGTACCAGCAGGAGCCCGCCCACTGCGGCATTGTATTCGTTTCCCGGACGGCCGGCTTCCCGGTTTCGGGATCGGTCGTTTTTACCCAATCCTCGGCCCGGGCCAGCGGGGGATCACCTTCCTCGGTGGGTTCGAAATCTTCCACCTCCGGCAGCGTCACCGGCAGCTGATCCTCATCCAGCGGTTTCGGCTCACCATCGACATGGATAATCGGAAAAGGCTCGCCCCAGTAGCGCTGGCGCGAGAAAAGCCAGTCGCGCAGCTTATAATTGATTGCCTTCTTACCAGCTTCCTGTTCTTCCAGCCATGCTATAATCTTCTGTTTGGCCTCTTCAACATTCAGTCCATTCAAAAATCCGCTGTTAATGGTCTTGCCTTCCTTCGTATAGGCTTTGCCCTCAAAATCTTCGGGAGGCTGTACGGTGCGTACAATAGGCAGGTCAAACTTTTCGGCGAACTCCCAGTCCCGTTCATCCTGTCCCGGTACCGCCATAATAGCGCCGGTCCCATACGTAGCCAACACATAGTCAGCGACCCAGACCGGGATTTCCTCTCCATTTGCGGGATTTACCGCGTACCCTCCCGTAAAGACCCCGGTCTTTTCCTTACTGAGTTCAGTGCGTTCAAGATCCGACTTTTGGGCGGCCTCTTCTCTATACCGCTCAACGGCTTCCCGCTGATCTACGGTCGTAATGTGATCCACCAGATCATGTTCCGGGGCCAGGACCATGTACGTGGCTCCGAAAATAGTATCGGGACGGGTGGTAAATACCTTTATTGCAGCGGAAGAATCCGTCTCACCCGCAAGCTCAAAATCAATTTCTGCACCGATGGATTTCCCGATCCAGTTGCGCTGCATATCCTTCGTGGACTGTGGCCAGTCGAGATCCTCCAGCCCTTCCAGCAGGCGATCGGCATATTCCGTAATCTTCAGCACCCACTGGCGCATCGGCTTCTTAACGACGGGAAATCCCCCCACTTCGCTCCTGCCGTCGATCACTTCCTCATTGGCCAGCACCGTCCCCAATTCCGGGCACCAGTTGACGGGGACATCATCTTCATAGGCCAGCCCCTTCTCATACAGTTTTAAAAAAATCCATTGCGTCCATTTATAATAGTCGGGATCGGTGGTATTGATCTCACGGTTCCAGTCGTAGCTGAATCCAAGCGACTGCAGCTGCTCCCGAAATCGGTTAATATTTCTTTTCGTCGTATCCCGGGGATGTGTTCCGGTCTTGACCGCATATTGCTCGGCAGGCAGTCCGAAGGCATCCCAGCCAATGGGATGCAGCACGTTAAATCCCTTCATTCGCTTGTAGCGCGCCAAAATATCGGTAGCCGTATAACCTTCCGGGTGACCTACGTGTAATCCGGATCCGCTGGGGTAGGGAAACATATCCAATACATAATATTTGGGCTTATCCCGGCTTTCCGGGGTCTTAAAAGTCTTCTCAGACTGCCAATATTGCTGCCATTTAGACTCAATTTTTTCGGGATTATACGAGCTCATTAATCGTTGTATTATAACCTAATTATAAAATTCATCGATAGAACGCCGGTAATACCGGATAGCGGCTGAATGAGGACGATCAAAAATATGTATGATGATGTGTTGATCCGTTTTAATCGTTTCTCGGCGTTTTGTAATGCAAGTTCGCAAAGATAAGGAAAATTTGGGGTGGTTTGAAGAAGTGATTGAAAAGATGAGCAAATTCACGGGACGGGCAGCCAGTATTCGCGGGTATATACATGATCCTTTTGATATATTCTCAATTTGCACTTAAAGCTGATCCTGTTAAATTAGTAGGGAGATTTTCCCCTTGTGCGGGAGTACTATTTCTACTTAACCCAAATACCGAGCATAGTTTATGTTAAAGCCGAAGTACCTGTTTACCTGCCTGTTCACCGTGTTTGCATTCACGGCATTTTCGCAGACCCCGTCGGTCCAGACGTCTCCTCCCCTCGTCGAAGGCGAGGCAACCAGTGAAGGGATGTCGGAAGAGCGGTTATCACGCATTGACATGATGTTGGAAGAAGCCGTGGAAGACAAGCAAATCCCGGGGGCCGTCGCACTGGTGGCGCGCAATGGAACCATTGTCTATCACAAGGCTTTTGGAACGGCCGACAGCGAAACCGGAAGAACCCTGAGGGAAGATGATATTTTCAGGATAGCCTCACAAACCAAGGCTGTTACCGCAACGGCTGTCATGATGCTCTGGGAAGAGGGAAAATTCCGTCTGGATGATCCCATTGCCAAATATATTCCCGGATTTAAGGATGCCCAAATACTCGATTCATTCAATGCCGAAGATACGACCTATACAACCCAACCGGCTGACAAGCCCGTTACTATCCGGCATCTTTTAACCCACACTTCCGGCATCGGATACGGTATGATTGACGGTGATGACCGTTTCAGAAAAATATACCAAAAAGCGGGTGTTACGGATCTCTTCACGACCAAAGATATAACCATAGGAGAAAGTGTTAAAAAACTTGCTAAGCTTCCGCTTCATCATCATCCGGGAGAAGCATTTACATATAGCGAGGGACTTGATGTTCTGGGCTACTTCATAGAAAAAGTTTCCGGCATGCCGCTTAATGAATTCTTTCGAAGCCGTATCTTTAACCCTTTGGGCATGGAGGATACCTGGTTTTATCTACCCGAATCTAAACATCGTCGCCTGGTCCCGGTGCTGACCAAAGAAGGGGACAGCTGGAAACACTATCCGGTCACTTTTTATGATCCGGACTATCCCGTGGAGGGCGAAAAACAGTTCTATTCCGGGGGAGCGGGCCTCTCCAGTACTGCAGAAGACTATGCTACCTTTCTCCAGATGTATCTTAACAAAGGTGAATTGAACGGGATGCGGCTACTCAGCAGGACCACCGTTGAATTCATGATGAAGAATCAAGTAGGCGATCTCCGGGGAGGTGGACAGGATTACGGGCTGGCATTCGGACTGGTCAACCAAAAAGGAGAAATAATGGGGGGACAGGGCAGTAAAGGGACATTCTATTGGGGAGGGTACTTTAATACACAGTATTTTGCCGATCCGGAGGAACAGGTTATCGGTATTCTGATGAAACAAACCCAGGGCACTTCCGACGAGACAAGCTGGAAGTTCAAGCAGCTGGTCGGTCAGGCTATCGATAATTAACACATCCGGTTTTCCTTTTATTATGACCTGTGAGCATTGTGACATACACTACGGCGACCCACAGGCTGCCGGGCGCTGCAGGCATGTGGTCAGCTAAAAAGATCTACATAGTCTGAAGGGACCCGTCCAACGGCAAAACCGGCTGCCTGGTGAACATTGCTACCATTTTTTAAGAGCGTCAAAACATTCATAAAAAAATACGGGCATGTTTTATTTACTATTAGGCTTGGCGATGGGCACTTTTGTAGCGGGACTCATTGCAAGAATTTATACCCGGGAATCCAGCTGGCTCCCTTCAAAATACCTGTTCGGACTCAGCCTGTTATTCCTTTTAATCGCACTTTTCCTGAACCTGGGAGGATGAATAAACTTCTCCCGCCCCTCATAAACCTTACTACTTATTTGACTTCCTGCGCGAAGAATCCTGTTTTGAAGCTCCTATGACGGGCATGTTGTAAAGCCATTTCTCAGAAGGCGTCCAAACGAAACCTTTGTCTTCATACTGCTTGGGATTATAAATGGGCATTTGAGATGGAGATCGATTCTCTTTGGGTTTATCCTGGTAGAGCAAACCATAATCTGCGATATTCACCATTAAACTATCATCCTCGGTGTTAGCTTCATCAGTACCCTGGGCCCATGAATTTGCGAAAAAAAATAGAGAAAGTGCGGAAGCCAGCAGAATTATCCGGTTCATAGGACAGGGAATTTGTTGGAGTATCTATTTCAATAAACAAAACTTTCTGTACAGATAAAAGTTGGCATGCAATCCTTTGCAATATCCCGTCCTGAATCGTTGGATTTTAGCATCTATAACCTATAACAAGGATAGATCAGGTTCTGCGGAAGCTTAAAATACCCGAAATGATATTAGCGTAAGCTTTTTGATAGGACCCGCCCCCGCCTTTTATCCCGAAACGTCCCTCCTTCCCTGACCACCTGACCATTTATCATAATCCAGTCAAAACCTTCAGCCTCCCGATGAGGATTTTCGAAGGTGGCCCGGTCTCCCACCTTTTCAGGATTAAAAATAAGCAAATCGGCCTTATGACCACTTGCTATCGTCCCCCTGCCCGTTAGGCCTACCGTCCGTGCCGGCAACCCGCTCATCTTGTGGATAGCCTCTTCCAGGCTTAACATCTCTTTCTCCTTAACATAATAACGGATTACTTTGGCAAAGCTGCCGTAGCCGCGCGGGTGCCGCATCGTGGGACTCCCGTCAGAGCTGA
This sequence comes from Fodinibius roseus, assembly GCF_900129315.1. Taxonomy (GTDB): domain Bacteria; phylum Bacteroidota; class Rhodothermia; order Balneolales; family Balneolaceae; genus Fodinibius; species Fodinibius roseus. The sequence goes on along the minus strand of NZ_FQUS01000001.1, from coordinate 314,148 downwards.
TCATGACCCGGTTACCGGTAACCAGGTGATCCTGCAGCTCCTGGTCCATCACAAAATGAGCAGCCGAGGCCGACCGGGGGCCCATTTCAAGCAGCAGGTCAACAGGTGACAGGCCCTGCTGTCGGGCCGCTTCCTTTAGCGTTCGCCCCGCATACTTTCCCGATCCGAACAGTATGGCGGCGGGACCGTTACGCCGGGCTACTTTATCCGTCAGATAGCTTCGCAGTGCTTCAGGTCGTTCAAGCAGGGCATTCTTCCACTCCTCATTGGTCTTCGCCCAATCAGGAAATACAATTCCTATACCGGTATAACTTGCCGAATAGGGATACAAATCCGCTGAGATACGAATCCCCCTTTTACGAAAACCTTCCATATAGTCCAGAATCTCTCCCGCACGATCTGCTCCCTTGCCGTACACCACTTTCAGATGCGAGACATGGACATCAGTATACTTTCCCGGTCCCGCCAACTCGTCAAGCGAAGCCTCTATTTCAGCATCGTCTTCGCTGCGCATGTGACTCATTATAATCCCGTCCTCTGCTCCCACCACCTCAGCCAGCTGCTCCAGCTCCTCCTGACCGGCATACAAGCCCGGTACATATTCCAGTCCCGTACTCATGCCAAAAGCGCCTGCGGCCAGATCAGCTTTCAACAGCTGTTCCATCTCCTGCAACTCCCGTTCCGTTGGATATTTCTTCCCCACCCCCGCCTTGTTGCGGATGCTCCCGTGTCCCGATAAAACAGCAATATTTACGGCCGGACGAATGTCCGCTACTTTTGCACACCACGCGTCCAGCGAACCAACAGACGGAGAAGAGCCATCCTGTCCCAGTACAACCGTCGTTACGCCCATCGCCAGGAAATTTCGGAACTCCGGCGTTTCAAGCGGATTACCGTGAGCATGCGGATCGATAAATCCCGGCGATACGATGTGGTCGGAGGCATCCACCCGGTTTTGAACCCGGATGGTATCCGGATCCACTTCCCCTACAAAACTGATCTGATCCCCGCTTATCAAGATATCAGCCTCGTACGACTCCCGCCCCGATCCATCGACAACCGTCCCCCCGGAAATATGCCAGTCCCACGTATCCTGGGCTAAAGCGGGTTTACTTATAACCAAACCAATGAATATCGAAGCAAGTACAAATAACGTTCTATATACAACCATGGAAAAGATCTGAAACTACTATATCGTTATATCACAAGATATGGATTTCGCTCAGACATGCTACAGGTAGTCTAAGCTTTCTCTTTTCGTGAACTCTTAACATGTGTTCATTGTATCACCGGTAGTTGAGATAATTTAAAGTAGCAGTAATAATATTAAATAAAAAACAGGTTATATCCGTGCAAATCTGCAGCCGCATAAAACCGCCGGGTACCTTACCGTCCCGGCAACAAGGAAATCATATGCTGGAAATATGATAATTTTTTACGTACTTCGGTTTGGCATAAATACGTTAAAAGCATAGTTTTATGCACAAGAAAATAATGATGTGAGATGAAACGTAGCCTGCAATCCAAAATAGGTCTGTTTTTACTGATGCTTACCAGCATCGGGCTGACCATCTCTACGCTTCACTCGCACCATCATCTTGAGTGGAACCACTCCTCCGATTTTACTGATACGGGACATTGTCTTTCGAAAGACACGGCGGTCTGCCCCATTGTCGGTTATATTTTTGAGAAGGAGGTTCTTTCTGCCTCCCGGTCAGGTAATATCTTTTTTAGCGTTAAAGAGATTATCACAGAAGAGAATAACACAATAGACGACGCCTCCACCGTCGTATCCCGTGGACGATCCCCTCCTGCTCTGATATAGATCCCTTTCTCTATTCATTTCACAATCTCGTTATACGGGTCCGTAGAAGGTCCACCCGACCTTGCAGCGGTCATACCGTATCACAATTACCTATTATTTAAATCTATTTTCAGAGCTATGAAGACTTTTCAATTACTACCCATGCATACTGTTTTACTGTTAACCCTTTTCAGCGCCCTCCTTATTACCGCTTGCGGCGACAATCCCGCCGGGGGCGATGATGATGAACATGCCGATCCACACGGACTGGAACTTGTCCATAATGGACAGGTAATCTTAGAATACACAGAGGGGGAAGGGGTAACCGAGCACACCCAGCGGCACTATCTTGTCGGCGAGGAATACCTTTTTGAGGTACATTTCCTCGATGAGAAGGGCGGCCATGTCCACGATGAAGATCTCGGCGAGGAGTATTCCCTGGGATGGGACATCGAAAATAATAACGTCTTAGCCATTGAACAACACGAAGAAGACGGGCGATGGAGTTTTTATTTGGAGGGGTTAGAAGAAGGAGGCTCAAAAGTACAATTCAAGCTCATGCATGGTGACGATCATGGAGACTTCCAAACATTTCCCGTGGAGCATGAAAACGCCATTGAATTCCATATCGATGCCGTTGATACTGGCGAGCACGAGCACTAATCCCCGGCCGATTTCCATGATGTGGTTGGCGCATTCCAGCGCCAGCCGCATCATATAATTTATTCCAACCGGTCATCTTTCCGAATCGCTATTCTGATTCGAACAATTTTATCACCGATAACATATTTCCCTGAATCCATGCACTTAACAAAATATTTATTACTGTCAATATGCTGTTTCGGAATGGTCTTGTCTGCAGGTATTGCCTTTGCTGCTCCCCTTCCCCTCCCCGAACCGGAACTACAGACCGGCACTCTTGTCGGAACGGTTATGGACCGCGAGACCTCCGAACCGATTAGTTTTGCCTATCTGTATCTTGAAGAAGCCAATCGCACGATCACGGCCCACAGCGATGGGACGTTCGCTTTTTCCAATATTCCTGCCGGCAGCTATACCCTGCGTACCACACGAATCGGCTATCGAACGTCCACCCGGCCCGTTGAGGTAACAGCGGATGATACCACGGAAGTGAAGATTAGCCTGAATCCCACCGTATTCAGTTCCGGGGCGGTTGAAGTGGTCGGCACACAGGGTAATGGCAGGGGGGCAAATCTCGAACACGCTTCCCAAACGATTTCGGGGACCCAGCTGCGCCAGAACCTTGGCTCTACCCTATCTGCCACCCTCGATGAGTCGGCCGGCATCAGCTCCCGCTCAATGGGAGCCGCTCCGGCGCGACCGGTCATCCGTGGACTGGGAGGCGAGCGTGTGCTCATTTTGCAGGACGGCGAACGCACCGGGGACGTCTCTTCCCAGTCGGCCGACCATGCCGTGACGATCGATCCCATGGCCGCCGAAGAGATCGAAATTGCCCGGGGTCCCGCTGCCCTCATCTACGGCTCTAACGCTATCGGCGGGGTGGTCAATGTAGTGCGCAATCAGATATCCCGAAGCATGCCAGATCATATCCACGGCACCGCTACGCTTCAGGGAGAGACCGTCAATACCGGGGGAAATGCCGCAGTGGAAGCGGGTATACCCGTCGGAAGCTTTGCCGTGCAGGCCGATTTGAATTACCGGACGACCGGCGATACGGAGACGCCTGCCGGAACCCTGGAAAATTCAGATCTCACATCCACAAACAACGCCCTCGGTATCAGCTATATTCGTCCCTGGGGATACCTCGGGGGCGCTACCAGCATGTACCTGAACAACTATGGCATCCCGCCTGATCCCGAGGGGGGCCATGCCAGCGGCGTGGACATCGAGATGGAGAAATATCAGCTTGAAGGAGCCTCGGAACTGTACCTCTCCAACAGCGCTTTTCGCTCTGTTACCGCCAACCTTTCCTACAAGCATTATTTTCACAAAGAAATTGAATCCGGGGGTATCACCGGTACGGAATTCGGTGTGCTCACGACCAATGCTTCGGTGAAAGCGCATCACCGGGAGCTTGGCGTGTTCTCCAAAGGAACCATGGGTATCTGGGCCGAGACCAAAGACTACGCCGTAAGCGGGGCCCGTACCCCCGATTCGGATGCAAATAGCTTTTCCGCTTTTGTCGTAGAAGAAGCCGATTGGGGTGAGCTTCATCTGGAAGCCGGGCTTCGATACGATTTCAACCGCATGGTTCCCGCTGAGGAGGACCCCGACTCGGATATCGGACATATCCGCAGCCGCACGTTCCAGGCCCTGGCCAGTTCCCTGTCTGCTATTTATCACGCAGGAAGGGGCTATTACATCGGGAGCACCTTTATGCACTCCTACCGTCCCCCGTCACAGGAAGAGCTCTACTCGGAAGGACCGCACCTGGCGTCCTATTCCTATGAAATCGGAAACCCGGATCTCGATCCCGAGCGCGGACTGGGCAAAGAGCTCTTCCTGCGATATCGGGGGGACGATATTTCAGTCGAGATTACGGGTTATCACAATGCCTTTGCCAACTATATTTATCCCCGTAATACCGGCCGGCAGAATACCCGGTTTCCCTCCCTCAACGATTACCAGTTCGAGGGGGCGGCCGCGCGGATCTATGGAGCGGAAGCGTCCACAGAAATTCAGCTCTTCTCCGGTATAGCTTTCAACGGGATATTCAGTTACACCCATGGGGAACGTGACCTGACCCCGCAGGAACAGGAACTAAATCCCGAAACCCCCGGGGTCCAGCCCCTGCCTATGATCCCGCCTTTGAAAACGACGGTCGGACTTACCTACGCTCGAGGGGGATTTCAGATGGGTGGGAAGCTGCGGATAGCCGCCAACCAGGACCGGACGGGCGACTTTGAAACGCCGACGGATGGGTACCACACCTGGAATATGTTCGGCCAATACCGCTTCCAGACAGGAAGAACACTACATACCATTGCCCTTAATGCCGAAAATATATTCGACACCACCTATCGTAATCATCTGTCCCGTATCAAGAATCTCATGCCGGCTCCCGGGAGAAATATCTCCCTTTTATATCGCACCTATTTCTGATGAATTAAACCTCTGCAATCTGATATTCAAAGAAATTTAGCAAACCATGGAACACAACATGACTACCTGTTATAAGCCTTTTAAAACCAGCAATTTTAATCAGGTTCAACCCCTGAGTGCATTTAAAACATAGCATATAAAGCATATGTAAAGATGTTGAATGTACGATGATGCCGATATTGGCCAAAGACGGTTTCGCAATGAATTCTGTTACAATTAAGATTTTAAATGTTAACTAAATTCAGCTCCCGATTTACAGCTGACCCGTAAATTATGAAAAACCTATATCGACCTATTCTACTTCTTGCACTTATAACAATCGGCCTTATAGGATTAACCGTCCCCCCCGTACTGGCCCAAACGGCCTCGGTCGAAGGCACCGTTAGGGATCCCGCCGGGAAGCCACTTGCGGGGGTCAATGTGGCTTTGCCGGATCTTAGGAAAGGAACCTCCACCAATGCAGACGGCACATACCGAATTACCGATCTTCCTGCGGGCTCCCATGCTATCACATATTCTTTTGTGGGATATAATACGCACACCCTGCAACTATCGCTTGACGACGGGGAAGTGCAGACGCTGGATGTCACACTGACCCGGGAAACGTTACAGACCGAAACGGTCACAGTCACCGGGACGCCCTATGAATCAGACCCGCTGACCACCCCCGCCGATGTGGATGTGTTGACCGGAGACACGAAATTTTCCCGCCAGCAAACATCGCTGGGGGCCTCCCTTGATGAATTGGCCGGCGTTTCAACCATTTCCACCGGAAGCCAGACGGGAAAACCGGTCATTCGCGGACTCAGCGGAAGCCGCGTGCGCGTGCTTGATGACGGCACGGCCATGGATTACCAGCAGTACGGCGTGCGCCACGGACCCAATGTGGATCCCTTTACGTCTGAACGCATCGAAGTGGTTCGCGGAGCCGCCAGTGTTCAGTACGGTTCTGACGCCCTTGGCGGGGCGGTTAATGTGATCTCTAATGCACTGCCCGATGCGACTGACGAGGCCCCCTTTTTGCAGGGAGAAACCCTGGGAGAGTTTTCGTCCAATAACGATGAACTCGTGGGCGGGGTGCACCTGAACGGGGCCGTTAACCGCTGGGGTTTTACCGGCACGATTATTCGTCGCACTGCCGGTAATATGACCGCCCCGGACGTGCCCACCTTCCGGGAGAGTGACGATACTTCCGCTCCCAAGTTTTCAGGTGAACTCGACCATACCGACTACGACCAACTCAACGGCAGCCTGGGCATCGGCTATCAAACCGGAATAGGACAACTGTCCGCCGAGTATACCCGATGGCAGAATGAGCATAATTTTTTGTTGCCCAACGGAAGAGGACTGGGACAAAACCTTGAAAACAACACGCTCCAAATTGAGGGGGATCTCGACCTGGGACACGATTTTACGCTCAGCCCGCAGCTTACTTATTCAACGAATTTACGCCAGTCCAATCCAGGCGGTGACCAAGCCGAGCCGCGCAGCGGGCTGCCCGACGACGGATATGCCCATCTTGATGTTCTGCTCGACAGCTATACTGCCAGGACCGAACTCAAACACCCGGGATTAGGGTCTTTTTCCGGGATGCTCGGTCTGGAGTATAAATACCAGGACCAGGAGACCAGAGGCGCTGAGCCCCTGGTGCCTTCCGCCAAAATACATAATATAGCCGCCTTTGTATTCGAGCAGGCCGAACTGGATAACCTTACCCTCTCATTCGGGGCGCGGTTCGATGCACGGAACCAGCAGGCGCAACCTCATCCAGACCTGAATTTGCCTGACTATAATGCCGGGGAAACCGATGAGGTGCTGGACCAATCCTTTTTTGAATTCAGCGGGTCGCTGGGTGCCACCTACCAGTTCACCAAACAGCTGGCTATCGCTGCCAATATCGGACGCGGATTCCGCGCACCCAGCCTCTTTAACCTGCACGCGGATGGCGTGCACGGGGGAATTGCAGCATACCAGCGGGGCAACCCCTACCTGGATTCCGAGTACTCGCTCAGTACCGATTTCTCCCTGCGCTGGCGATCGAACAAGGTGCAGGCCAGGGCCACGGTCTACCGCAACGCCATTGACAACTATATGTTTCTCGTCAATACCGGGGAGTTTGCCGATCCTGATAATGAGGGACCCCCGATTTTGGAATTTGTGCAGGGTGATGCCCGACTGGTGGGAGGCAATGCCGATATTAGCGCCCGGCTGCTTCCCTGGCTGCAGCTTTCCGGTACCTTTGAAACCGTTAAGGGGGAGAACGTGGAGGACGATATTTCCGAAATTGACGATCTGCCCCTGTTACCTCCCACCAGGCTTAGCGGAAAAGTGAGCATCATACGCTCATCACTGGGCCAAGCAGAAAATCTTTTCCTGAGTCTGGGTGTGCAGTATACCTCATCCAAAGAGGCGGCGGGACGCTATGAACCGTTCTGGCAATTCGGGAATTCCCCGGAATTCAGTGATTTCGGGGTAGCCTCGACCGATGCCTATACTTTGTTTAATGCCACCCTGGGAAGCGACATTCCGTTATGGAATCGACCGGTTTCGCTGCAACTGTCGGCCAACAACCTGCTGAATACCGCCTACCGGGATTTTCTCGATACCTATAAAGGATATGCATTGAGCCCGGGACGGGATATCAGGCTCAGGATTAAAATTCCATTTCCCGTGCTATAATGGGCTCCGTTCAAACCCTGCCCGTTTCTTTTCCTGTAATGGAGGGTGATCCCGGGTAAATGCATGACCGGTTTGTTCGGAGAACAGATTTATGTACTTTTCATCCTGCTTTAACCCGGATTTCTTGGTGAGAAATCCGGGTTAACATCTATTGATCAATCAACTTTTTTATCCTTTTACCAATGAAAACACAAATGGTCTCTTTACAGCAGAATCTTTTTTGTTCCTCTTCCTTAGAAATTTAACCGACAAGCGGTTATATATAACTAATTTACCTACTTAAATGAATGACGGTGCTATGAAGATAAAAACATATATCTCCCTTTTGCTGCTGTCGCTGCTGCTAATCGGTGGCTGCAGGACTCTGCAGGACTTTGCCAACAGCATCCGGGAACCCCGATTGTCCGTAGAGAACGTACGGGTTACGGGATTTAATTTTCAGCAGATGGAGTTGACATATGACATCAAAGTCGAAAATCCCAACTCTGTAGCCGTACGAATGCTGGGATACGATTATAACCTGGACCTGAACGATAATGCCTTCATCAGTGGTAATCAGTCGCAAAAAACAGAAATTGAAGCTTCCGGCGAGAGTATTTTCCAGGTGCCCATGACGCTCAACTTCTCGGATGTCTATCGCACGGTATCGGAATTATCCGATCAGGATGAAACCTCTTACCATTTTTTAAGCCACCTTCGGTTTGACCTGCCTGTATTGGGTGCTACCGAAATTCCGGTCCGAAAGCAAGGCTCCATCCCCCTGCTCAAAAGGCCAAAACTGGATGTTCAAAATCTTGAAATCAAGAATTTAAGCCTCAGCGGTGCCGATGTGGTCCTAAAACTGGCTTTTAATAATCCCAACGGCTTTGGGCTGGACATCAACCAGCTGACCTATGACTTGCAGGTTAATGGCGACCAGTGGGCGGATGGTACGGCGCTGCAGGATGTCACTATCAGGGAAAACGGAATTACAGAACTGGATATTCCCATTTCATTGAATATCAGCAAGATAGGCATGTCAGCCTACCGCATTTTATCCGGATCGGAACCCCTGGATTACCAGCTGAAAGGGCATTTTAAAGTTAATGCCCTGCACGAACTACTGGGAAGCACAAACCTTCATTTGAATCGCTCAGGCAAAATACCTGTCGGCCGATAATTTAATTTCAATTCTTATGAACTTTTCCGATTTTCTATTCGGCCAATTATAATTCAACGCCCCCAACCCCGATACCAAGCCATTGGGGTGTTATATCGACTTTACCCTGCAAACGGTATTTGGTATTTCCGGCTCAACAGGTTGGGTGATCGGACTATCTAACTACATAAAGCTAAGTTTTTATCGTGGATAACTCATCTATTACCCCCCAAGTGCTTGACAACTGCATAACCAAAACAGACGTACCGGGGACAGCCCCTCCCTATCGCGGCAAGGTACGGGATGTCTACTCCCTGGGGGACGACAAACTGGGTATTGTGGCCAGCGACCGCATTTCGGCTTTTGATCACATTATGAAGCAAGCCATCCCCTATAAAGGGCAGATTCTCAATGCCCTCGCTGCTTTTTCTTTCAGTAAAGTAGAGGATCTGGTGGCTACTCATATTATTGATGTGCCCCATCCCAATGTGACGATTGCCAAAAAATGTGCCCCTATACCTATTGAGGTTGTCATTCGGGCCTGTCTGACAGGACATGCCGCCCGGGTATATAAATCAGGCAGACGAACGCTTTGCGGGGTGGAACTTCCGGATGGAATGAGAGAGAACCAACAATTTGAGGAGCCTATTTTAACACCCGCAACAAAAGCCGAAGAGGGTCACGATGAGGATATTTCAGAGCAGGAAATTCTGGAACGCAATATAGTGGATTCCGACCTCTGGAAAGAAATAAGAGTAAAGGCATTCCGGGTATTTGAGCGGGGACAGAAGATCGCCCGGAGTCAGGGATTGATTCTGGTAGATACAAAATACGAATTCGGACTATACGACGGAGAAGTAACACTCATTGACGAGGTTCATACGGCCGATTCCTCGCGTTACTTTTATGCGGACGAGTATGAAGAGAGGCTAAGGGAAGGAAAGCCACAGAAACAGCTGTCCAAAGAGTTCTTGCGGGAATGGCTGATGGAGCAGGGGTTTCAGGGAAAAGAGGGACAAACACTTCCCGATCTTCCTGATTCATTCAGAAAAAAAGTGTTTGAACGGTATGCAGAACTTTTTAAAAAACTCACAGGGAACGCATTCGATCCCACCCCTGTCCAGGTTGATGAGCTCAATGAAAAGCTGCGATCCATATTCAGTGATTATCGGTAGCAGTAAGTGAAGACGTGTCCTTCTCTCCGACCGGTAATTCAAACTGGGCAGCCATGCGCGACAACGCTTTTTTGCCCATCATGGCTTTCCGAACGAATTCACGTTCTTTTTTATTTCTGGCCAGATATTCTTCAAAAGAACGGTGCTCAGCTCGCCCCAGCTTTCCATCCAGGTAATCTGTGAGGAACTCCGTGAGTATATTATCACGATCAAACTCGGTAATATCCATAAAAAGAGGGTAATAAATGTTAAACAAGTCCATCTATTACCCTCATACCCTGCTATGCAGAAATTGTTCCCGGATAAACGTGATTTTCTAATAACTCTTGCAGATGTGCGCGTCCCCGGTTAATGCGTGACTTCACCGTACCCATCGGAAGATCCGCAATCTCAGCTATTTCTTCGTAGGTAAGCTGCTGAATATCCCGCAGTACCACAACCTCGCGGAAATCTTCGCTGAGCTCCATAAGCGCCTTTTCGAGCTCATCCATGCACATTTTCTCATGCAGTGAGTCGTCTGGAAGGATGCCGGTGTCTTCCAGTTTCATAGGACGATCTTCTGAATCATCCGGATCCTTGTGAATGGTTACTGTTGTCATTCTTTTTTTCTTTTTATATAAACTCTTTGCCAGGTTAATGGCGATCGTGTACATCCAGGTAGAAAATTTTGCTATTCGTTCATAAGAATGGCGGCTCCGGAATACTCTGAAAAATGTCTCCTGCACCAAATCCTCGCAATCCTGGTGATTATGGGTGTATCGATAAAGAAAATTATGCAACCGGTCCTGGTACCGATCCACTAACAGGTTAAAAGCTTCTTCATAACCAGATTGAAAATGTTCCATTAAATCTTCATCAGACATCTGTTGAAGTTTTGCTCTGGACATCGCTTCCATATTTTGACCCTAAATTTGTTGCAAATGACAATTCTGATTTTCATCAACAACCGCTATGGGTATTAGTTGATGATCCTTTTAATCATAAGGAGAAGAATCGTCGCAGGGTCCATCGTTGAAAAGCCTTTTGCTGCTCGGTCGGCATCCAACAGTGTTTCAAATATTCTGGACATCTCTGCCAGCTCAAAAGCTGAAGCGTCTTTCCACAGCTTATTGAAATACCAGCTACTGCTAATACCCAAGGTGTTTTGAACTTGTTTTTTCGTATTACCCTGTGCGGACAGACGCTTGATCTGCCAGATATTCGAAAACAGATTATAAAAGAACCCCACGGAACGAATAATTTCTCCCGTGTTGGACTTAGAATGCTGCAACATCTGTTCCGCAATAAACAGGGATTTGTCCAGGTTACGTGAAATAAGGGCATCTTTGAGCTCAAACACCGAATACTCACGATAAAAGCCTATTATTTTTTTTATGTCACTCTCTTGAATGATTTCAGAAGTGTCTACAAAAGTACACACCTTATCTATTTCTGTGGACAGTAACTGCAGGCTGTTGCCCACATATTGGGCCAGCATTTGTGCGGCCGGCGGCTCTATTTGTTTTTCATATTCACTGCGCGCCCATGTTATGATCCAGTCCGGCAACCGGTAGTCGGGCACTTCCTTGAATTCATGAACGCCGGTATGCTTACTTGTTTTAAGTGCTTTTCCGACTTTAGTGTTCCCGGAAGGCTTTTTTGCATCAATGCAGACCAACAGCGTGCTGGGGTTGGGTTGTTTCAGATAGGGAATCAGCTCATTGACATCTCCCCCGTCGCCTCCACTGATTTCAGCATAATCTCCCAGCTGTTTGAAATCCCGGAGGATGACGACGCGGCGGTCGGCCATCATGGGAAAACTACGGATAATCGACAGTAGCTTTTCCACCGTAATATCACGGCCATACAACAGGTCAAAATTAAAATCCTTTTGGTCTTCGGGTACCAGCGTTTCAACTGCCTCCTGCAGTTTATCCAGGAAGAACTCCTCCTCCCCATGGAAAAAATAAACGGGCTTCCGCTCTCCTGACTTCAATTCCTTCAGTATTTCGGAATAACGCTCTATGCTGGTTTTTTTGGCCACGTTTTAGTTGTTAGTTATTTATTATTTGTTATTAGAAGAAGCCTTTGCATAACCGTTGGTTTGTCAAATATCTACATTTCTCGATTTCAAAATACTCATGTATCGTCTGTATACTGCGGATTTAAAATCACTCAGGGCTTGCTGTAGAACAAAGCCCCCGGTTTTTCAAAGCCCTCGGGAAATAGTTGGTTGTTAGTCATCTTTTCATTTTTAATCCATATCATATTCACGAGACTCCGGACTCCCATCTCCATTTCATGGTATCTTAGATACTGCTTGTATTTTGGGGAGACGGGTAATGGGGACAGGGGATTGCAAAGATTCCCCTGTTTTTAATTTTTCATGCTAAATTTCTTTTTGATTTGTTCGTCGTTTACCTGCGACTGCTGAGGGAACAAACAAACAGCAGACAACCAGTAATGATCAAAAACTAAGGTGTAAGGCGTCCCATCATACGGGGGAAAGGAATGGTTTCACGGACGTGATCGAGCCCGCACAACCAGGCAACAGTCCGTTCTAATCCCAGTCCAAAACCGGAATGGGGCACGGTTCCATACTTGCGTAAATCCAGATACCAGCTGAAGACCTCCTCGGACAGATCATGCTCGGCCAGCCGTTTTTTTAAGGTGTCGAGGTCCGCTTCACGCTCACTCCCCCCGATAATTTCTCCATACCCTTCCGGGGCCAGCATATCAACGGCCAGGGCCAGCTTCTCGTCTTCGGGATCACGCTTCATGTAAAAAGCTTTGATGTCGGCCGGGTACCGGTGTACCAGGATGGGGGTGTCGTATTGCATGGTGAGCAATGTTTCGTCACTGCCTCCGAAATCCTCTCCCCACTTGAAGTTCAGGGCCGATGCGCGCCAGTCGGGTATATTTCGAAGATCCTCTTCGATCTGATCTATACGGGCCGCAATATCTTTGATACGCTGGTCAATCTGGGCCTTGCGCCACTTTTTAGCTTGTCCCCGTTCTTTTTTGATCTCCCGGCGCTCTTCCCGAAGGGTTGCCTCCTCCGCCCTGCGATCTTCAACCATCTGATCGAGCATATCAGCCATCTCCTCACTTTTGAGGGTTTCTACCGCCTCGCCATAGGAAATACGGGGAAAGTCCTCCGACACAGTCTTCTTCAGTATTGAAGTATCACGCTGAAGAATGTCCAGCTCATCGGGACGCCGGTCAAGCACCCGCTTTACGACAAATCGGATAAAATCCTCGGCCAGCTCCATATTCATCTCCAGATCATAAAACGCCATTTCCGGTTCTATCATCCAGAACTCGGTCAGGTGCCGGCGGGTCTTGCTTTTCTCTGCGCGGAAGGTGGGCCCAAAGGTATAAATAAGGCCATGCGCCATCGCCAGGGCCTCCCCATAGAGCTGTCCCGACTGGGTCAGGTAGGCCTGCTCATCAAAATATTCGGTCTCAAAAAGATTGGTTGTGCCCTCCGCGGCATTGCCTGTAAATATAGGAGCATCCATCTGTATAAAACCACGCTCCTGAAAAAAGGTGTGGATCGCATAAATAATTTCATTGCGCACGCGCATGGCTGCCCACTGCCGCCGGCTTCGCAGCCAGAGGTGCCGGTTTTCCATCAGGAAATCGACCCCGTGCTCTTTAAGGGTAATGGGATAGTCTTTCGCAATTTGTATGACATCCAGATCAGAAACCTGCAGCTCATAGCCGCCAATACTGCGCTCATCTTCGACAACCGTGCCGGTTATTTCCAGCGAGCTTTCCTGGCGCAGCGTTTCCGCCGCATCCCAGGCTTCTTCGGATACGCTGTCTTTGGCCACCACGCACTGGCAGATACCCGACCCATCCCGGACTTCCAGGAAATAAAGATTCTTGCTGCTTCGAAAATTATAAATCCAACCTTTAAGTGTTACCTGCTGATCCTTATGCTCGGCAAGATTCGCTATATAAACCATTAACACTGCATTTTTGATGATTGTTCACGGCCTCTTACACCCCAGGGACGTTAACTCAGACACTGCCTCTCATACCATGGGCGCATCAGAAAAGTGTACCCAAGGATAGCGGTTATTACAAATACAGTCAAAGAGACTTTTGCAAAAATCATGCAGTACCGGCCGCTCCAATAAATGAGGGGGATACGGGTCCGTTTCGGTGAAGAAATAAAATACCGGGTCAACTGACAAAAAAACATTTTTCGCTTTTAATTACGCATCATACTTAGTAACCTTGCAACTTATTTATGAATTCGGAAAAAAGATCTGTAGATAAAGAATGAAGGACAGAAAATTACGACGAAAATTCTTACACGACGGTTCAGGCCAGCTCACCTATGAAATACGCGAAATCGTGAGCCTTGCCCGGCAGTTTCAAGAGCTGGGCATGCCTGTCATCTGGGAAAACATTGGCGACCCGATAGAAAAAGGCGAAGAAATGGCAGGCTGGATTAAAGACATCATTATTCAATTAGTGGCAGAGGATTACAGCTACAGCTATAGCACCACACAGGGCAATCTCGAGGCCCGCGAGTTCCTTGCAAGTCTGGCTAATAAACGAGGTGGCTGCCAAATTTCTGCGGATGACATTACCTTTTTCAACGGCCTGGGAGATGCTGTCGGTAAAGTTTTCGGATACCTGAAAAAAGAAGCCCGTGTCATCGGTCCCTCTCCGGCCTACTCAACACACTCCTCGGCCGAAGCGGCTCATTCAGGGTATAAACATCTTACGTACAATCTGGACCCCGAAAACAACTGGATGCCTGACATTGAAGACTTGCGAAAAAAAGTCAAATACAACGATTCTATTGCGGGATTACTTTTAATCAATCCCGACAACCCCACCGGCGCCGTATATCCCCGTAAGATTCTGAAAGAGATGGTGAGTATTGCCCGTGAACATAAGCTTTTTATGATTTGTGATGAAATTTACGCCAATATTATTTACAACGGTTCCGACACGGCCGCTTTGAACCAGGTCATTGGCGATGTCCCCGGCATAGCGTTACGGGGGATTTCCAAGGAATATCCCTGGCCCGGTGCCCGTTGCGGCTGGATGGAAGTGTATAACCAGGATCTTTATCCCGCCTTCAAAACCTATATCGATACCCTTATCAATGCAAAAATGCTGGAGGTCAGTTCTACCAATCTGCCTCAGCTTTCCATCCCCCTGGTGATGGGTGATCCCCGCTATAAACAGCATCTGGAATCACGAAAAACCGTTTTTGGGGATCGTGCTGAAGAAGCTTACCAGCTGTTATCCGAGGTCGATGGTATCCGTGTCACTAAGCCACAGGGTGCTTTTTACCTGACTGTACTCTTTGAGGAAGGAATCCTCAATGAACGCCAGGAACTCCCTGTTGAACAAAAATCCATCCGTGATCTGCTGGAAAAAAATATTGAAGAGGTATCTCTCGATAAACGGTTCGTCTATTATCTGCTTGCTGCTACCGGAATTTGTGTTGTGCCTCTCACCGGTTTTGCCAGTGAACGAAATGGTTTTCGAATGACTCTCCTTGAAACAGATGATCCCAAAAGACGGCAGACCTGTCAAACTATTGCCGAAAGTATAACAAGTTATATCACCTCCTGAGAGCCGATGATTATGGGAGGATGCGCGACGGCGCCCTCTCATAACTCAGGTTCTCCCAATGTTCCCCCCTCCCCTCCTGGCGTCCAAACTATAAAGAAGAACTTTTATTAATAAGTTATAAAAAACATAAACTATATATTATTTATATATTTAATAATAAAACATTATTAATTTAGGTAATAATTAATATAAACATAATTATTTAATTTGATTGTTACCTAACCGTAAAATATTTTATCAACGTTCATTAAAGAGTAATTTATTTAGGCTCTTTTTATATTTAACTTAAAATTAATATTCAGGGATACCCAAATGATTAAATATTACATTATCACTTTGGCTTTTCTTTTTACCGGAACGATAAATGGATTCGCAATTGATCCTGCAGCTATTCAGGATGCGGCAACCCAGACAAATCTAAACTACGTATGGACTATTTTTGCCGCTATTCTTGTCTTTTTTATGCAAGCCGGCTTTGCATTGCTTGAGACCGGTTTTACGCGATCCAAGAATGCCGTAAACATCATCATGAAAAATTTCATGGATGTCGGGGCCGGGGGACTTGTTTTCTTCGCTCTCGGCTTCGGACTGATGTTCGGGACTACTGCCGGCGGATGGATCGGGACCGACGGTTTCTTTTTAAGTGGAATCGAAGGTCAGGATACGACCTGGATCTGGGCATTCTTTATTTTTCAGGCAGTCTTTGCCGCCACGGCGGCAACTATTGTATCCGGGGCCGTAGCAGAACGGACCAAGTTTACCGGTTATCTGATCTTTTCTATTGTGATTACTGCTGTCATCTACCCCGTATTCGGATCCTGGGCATGGGGCGGGCTATTTAACGGAAGCGGATGGTTGGAAAATCTCGGCTTTATCGATTTTGCCGGTTCAACGGTTGTACACTCTGTGGGCGGATGGGCGGCTCTCGCGGGTGCTCTGGTTGTTGGTCCCCGTGTAGGAAAGTACGACGAGGAAGGTAAACCAAATCATATACCCGGTCACAGTTTGCCTCTGGCGGCTCTCGGCGTGTTTATTCTCTGGTTCGGATGGTTCGGTTTTAATGCGGGTTCAACCACCACCGGTAACACCGATATCGCATTGATTGCTATCAATACCTTTTTAGCCGCCGGTGCAGGGGCTACACTGGCCATGGTTGTGACATGGCTACAGTTCGGCAAGCCCGACGCCCCTATGACGCTGAATGGGGTGCTTGGCGGCCTTGTGGCTATTACTGCGGGTTGTGCAACCCTGACCCCCGGACTTGCAATTGTAACCGGGGCTCTTGCCGGTATTGTAGTCGTATATGCTACCGAATTTTTAGATAAGTTCGTTGACGACCCGGTTGGAGCCGTTGCCGTTCATGGAGTCTGTGGGGCCTGGGGAACATTCGCTGCCGGCCTCTTTGACACCACCAGCGGTATTTTCGGAACCGGTGGCTTTGATCCTTCTGTGCTGGGAGTCCAGGTTCTGGGTATTGCTGCCGCCTTTATATGGACCTTTGGTGTCAGCTATGTACTGTTCAGCATCATTAAAAATACCGTGGGACTTCGTGTCAATGGTCAGCTCGAAGCAAAAGGACTTGACCTGCACGAACATGACAACCGGGCTTATCCGGAATTTGTCGGCACTGACGAATTCATACCTGGAGAGGTCTAACCCGTAGTCCTAACAAAAAGGGTTATGGTAATCTATTGTGAGGCCAAGGTTTATAACAGCCTATAACATATACTGCGACGGATGCCTGTCGTCAACCACGTTGAAGATAACAACAGCGTGCCGGGCGCAGCGGGACAGGTCTCCGCTGCTATTTTTCCTTCACCTTGCTGAAGTACAACAAATTTCCCCGGTGAGAAATCCGGGCTAATCATTAATTTTTTCTTACAAACTATTCCTTCTTCATTTTAGCAGAGGCGCTTTAAACCACACCTTTATAACCAAAACAATAACAAACATAGCCATATTATCAGACTGGCGGGTTTAAAACAGAAATAAAATCCCGCCGGTCTGAATAATAAAATGGTTAATTAACTGAAAACAGGGATTTATTAAATTTATAAACAAGGATTATGATGAACACTACGACCATGAAATACTTCAAATACATAATAAGTTCAATATTCATTGTACCATTTGCCCTGCAAATCCAGGCAGATTCAGCTCAGGCCCAGGAAGTCAGTATTAGTCCGGGAGTAGATCTCTACAGCACCTACGTATGGCGCGGCGTGGCCTACTCGGGTCCCTCCGTACAACCGTATATTGAGTTAAGTAGTGGTGGCTTTGCTATAGGAGCATGGGGATCACAGGGAATTGACGGTTCCATTGCGGATGAATCGGTCGGTTTCCAGGAAATGGATCTGTACGCAAGCTACAGCTTTGACTTCGGATTAAGCCTCGGAATTACCGACTACTATTATCCCGGCACTCCGTATTTCTCCTATAAAAGTGATCCGGAAAACGGTGATTTTTCAAGTCATGCTATTGAGTTCAACGGCGGTTACACAATTGAAAATCTCTCCCTTGCAGCAAACTATATCGTCAATGAATCCCCCGAAGGCGCGGGTTCGG
The DNA here is from genome assembly GCF_900129315.1 of Fodinibius roseus. Classification (GTDB taxonomy): domain Bacteria; phylum Bacteroidota; class Rhodothermia; order Balneolales; family Balneolaceae; genus Fodinibius; species Fodinibius roseus. The sequence goes on along the minus strand of NZ_FQUS01000001.1, from coordinate 296,120 downwards.
CCGGCGGTGATATGTACTATCAGCTTGGGTATGCGGCCGGAGCCGCTGAACTGTTTATCGGGGGTGGTGACGGATGGCACTCCACGGATGGAGACTTCAAAATAGTAAATGTAGGGATCGGTGCAAGTAAAGAAATTGAAGTCACTGAAACCTTTAGCCTGCCCTTCAGCGGAGCGGCTATACTCAACCCGGATACGGAACAGTTTTACATTGTAGTAGGCCTGAGCTTATAAGGGACCAGCAAGAAAAAAAACAATTCTTTTCATCCGTATAAACCGACGAATTTTATATAGTCTCCACGCCCGAATTAATATAACGGCAGGGTTTGTTTTATAACACCCTTTAGCCGGCATGTTCGGGCGTCAGGAGTGCTTCAGAAAATATCTTGCTGTCATAAAATCCCCGGGCAAACTCCTGTATCTCTTCCGCCTGTACCTCGTCAATTTTTTGAACCAGTTCATCCATCGTTACAAAACGGTTAAAATAAATCTCGCTTTTCGCCAAACGGGTCATCCGGTTACTCATGCTCTCCAGGGATAACAGCAACTTGCCCTTGAGCTGCGACTTCGCCTCCGCGAGTTCTTTCTCCGGGATGGGATCCTGCTTCAGCTTGTCCAGCTCCTGCTGTATAAGCTCCCGCACATGATCAACATACTCCTCATCGGTGCCCACATAAATGCCATACAAACCGGTATCCTGATACGACTGGTTAAAGGAGGTAATAGTATAGCAATAGCCGTATTTTTCCCGTACGTTTTGATGCAGACGGGAGCTCATCCCTCCTCCCAGTACAGTGTTTGCCAATAACAGCCGATACTTGTCCTCATGATCGTAATCCAGTCCCCGGCGCCCGGTAACCAAATGGGTCTGTTCTATCGGTTTGGTAAGCTTAAGCTGGTCAATCTCATAGTTTGGAAGCGTCTGATCCAGCTCCTTCACTCCTTTTGATGATACGTCGGCAAAAAAACCGGATACCAAATTGACCACTTTTTCATGATCTGTATTTCCCGCCACGGCCACCAGTAAATTGGACGGCTGGTAGCGGTCTTCCATATATTCATACAGATCCTGCCGGTCAAAAGAAGAGACCGTATTTTCATACCCAAGGGTCGACTGTCCCAGCGGGTGCCCCTTGAAAGCATGGGCAACAAACTGCTCAAGAAGATAATCATTAGGACTGTCGCGGTACATTTTCATCTCTTCAATGACCACTTTTTTTTCTTTCCGTATCTCCTCTTCCGGAAATAAGGGGTGCAGTATCATATCGGAAAGCACATCCAGCGCCCGGTCAAGCTGCGTATTGAGGCAGCGCGAGTAGTAGCACGTGTACTCCGAAGAGGTAAACGCATTCAGGTAGCCTCCCACCGATTCCATGCTCATGGCAATGTCGTAAGATGAGCGCGAGTCGGTGCCTTTAAACAACATATGCTCTAAAAAGTGAGTCACTCCCGCCTGCTGCTTGCGCTCGTTCCGGCTACCGGTCTTTACCCATATGCCAACGGCCACACTTTTGACGCCTTCAAAATGCTCGGTAACAATAGTAAGTCCGTTATCCAGTATGGTTTTATTTACCAGGTCCTGCTTCTGAGTTGCTTGTTTCATAATTGATATAACCTAAACTTTGATTTAAAGAAACCTTTATAATACCGCCCGTTACTGAACTCGTGCTGCAGTCAGCCGTGCTTAAACACTCGTCGGAGGCTAACCCGTATTTCTCACAAAGATGTATGGTGTATTGTTATAACCTTATGATACAGATAAATTTCTATCGATTTTTGAGGCCAAAAAATTATAACGACATGTAACATACTGCGAAAGTTGCCCGTCAGTGGCGTTGAAGATAAAAATAGCGTGCCGGGCGTACCGGGACACATCTCCGCTGCTATTTCCCTCGCCTTGCTGAAGTACAAATTCTTTGGCGGGAAATCCGGGTAAAATAAGCCGTTCAACACGTTTTCAATGCTTTTTATAGAAAAACGCCACCCCGAAAACGAGATGGCGTTTCATGTAATACGTTTCGGGAAAAGCAATCGGAATATTACTCTTCCCCTTCTTTCGGAAGTAATGCTTTACGCGAGAGACGAAGCTTGTTACCATGCTCTACCTTGAGCAGCTTCACATCCAGTTCATCGCCTACCGACAGCACATCACTTACATTGTCCACATGACTGTGATTTATTTCAGACACATGCAACAGACCGTCCTTGCCGGGGACAATCTCGACAAAAGCGCCATAATCTTTGATTGCTTTTACCGTACCGTGGTAGGTTGCTCCTTCTTCAAGATGTCCCACAATACCTTCGATGCGTTTTTTTGCTTCTTCTGCTTTTGAAAGGGCATCAGCCGTAATCGTTATTTTGCCTACGCTGCGCTCTTCATCTTCCTCTACCCAAATTTCGGTGTCGGTCTCTTTTTGCAGCGTCTGGATTACTTTTCCTCCGGGACCAATAACCGAACCGATTTCGTCAGCGTCGATCTCCATATTGATAAATTGTGGAGCAAATTCCGAGATATGTTCCCTCGGCTCTGAAATAGACTCGGCCATTTTATCCAGAATGTGCAGGCGTCCCTGTCGGGCCTGCTCCAGGGCTTCTTCAAGCTTCTCGTACGAGATGCCGCTCACCTTCATATCCATCTGGCAGGCCGTTATACCGTCGCGGCTGCCGGCCGTTTTAAAGTCCATATCTCCCATGAAATCCTCTTCCCCGCGGATATCGGAAAGTACGACTGACTCATCGTCGCCGACGATCATCCCCATGGCAATTCCGGCCACGGGTTTTTTCAGCGGTACGCCGGCATCCATAAGAGCCATGGAGCCACCGCACACCGAAGCCATTGAAGAAGAGCCGTTAGATTCTGTAATATCGGAGATAACGCGAATAACGTATCCGAACTCATCAAAAGTAGGCATCAGTTTGCCGATCGAGCGTTCGGCCAGGTGGCCGTGACCGATTTCTCGGCGACCGGGTCCCCGCATAAATCCGGCTTCTCCAACGCTGTAGTTCGGGAAGTTATAGTGCAGGAAAAATGTCTTGTCTTCCTCGGTCAGCAGGGTATCCACGGCCTGGGCATCCTGCTTCGTGCCCAGTGTTACCGATACCAGTGCCTGCGTTTCACCACGGGTAAAGATAGCCGAACCGTGAGTACGCGCCAGGTAATCAACCTGTGTCCATATATCCCGGATATCCCCGGGCGCACGTCCGTCTATACGCCGCTTTTTTTCGAGGATCAATTTCCGGAGTTCATGCTTTTCTATCTTACTTAGGATATCCTTGATCGTACCTTTTTCCTCAGCATATTCATCTGTATCCGTCAGCTCTTCAACCACATCATTTTTAACTTCATCCAGTTGTTCGCTGTATGATTCTTTACCGAGCCCGGTGCCTACTACTTCACGGACCCTCTGCTCAGCCAACTCATGAACTTTTGATTGCAGATCTTCATCGACGGGTACAGGCTCAAACTCCCGCTTGGGCTTACCAAATTCTTCACGCAGTTCCTCCTGGAAAGCGCATAATTTTTTAATCGACTTGTGGGCCTCTTTAATAGCATTAAGCATCTCTTTTTCCGAGATTTCTTCCATCTCGCCTTCCATCATAATAACACTTTCCGCCGTGCCACCGATAATCATATCGATGTCGCTGGCTTCCATTTCACTGAGCGTCGGATTGATGATAAATTCCCCGTCTACACGGCCAACTCGCACTTCAGCAATGGGGCCCGCAAACGGTACATCCGAGATATGGAGAGCAGCTGACGCTCCTACTCCGCCCAGAACATCCCCATTGTGCTCGCCGTCGGAAGACAGCACCGAGCAGATGATTTGGGTATCAAAGCGATAACCGTCCGGGAAAAGAGGGCGCAAGCTTCGGTCGATCAACCGGCTGGAAAGGACTTCTTTGTCATTCGGGCGACCTTCCCGCTTGATAAATCCACCCGGGAACTTGCCGCCTGCGGAAAAACTCTCGCGCAAATCTACCGTTAAAGGGAAAAAAGGTTTGTCCGTGGGTTCTTTTGAACTTACTGCAGTACAAAGGACCATGGTATCGCCCATGCGAACGACCACTGCCCCGTCGGCTTGCTTGGCTATACGTCCGGTTTCGACAGATAGCGATTTTCCGGGTGCAAATTCGACACTTCTAAAATCTTCTTTCATTATAATCTTAATTCAATTTAAATTTTCATGAATGCTGTCATTCCTTTTCAATGTGAGACTTGCTGCATCTATATAAATATAATGGGATGGGCTCTGCTACTGCCACACGAAATGCAAAATGAAGTATATACATATAACAAAGAGGCACGTCTTCTAAAAAACGTGCCTCCTGCTTACTTACGAATTCCTAACTCACTAATAAGCTCACGATATCTTTCAATATCTTTCTTCTTAAGATAGTTTAGCAATTTTCTTCGCTTTCCTACCAGCTTCAACAATCCCCGCCTTGAAGCGTGATCCTGCTTGTGATCTTTAAGATGCTCCGTCAAGTCGTTAATTCGCTCGGTAAAAATAGCTATCTGAGCTTCCGAAGATCCTGTATTTTTACCGGATCCGCCAAACTTTTCGACAATTTCTTCTTTGCGTTCTTTTGTTATCGCCATGTGATAATTGTGTTCTGATTTGCTTTACTTCAAAGTACACGTTTTTATAAACTTAATAGCGGTCAAAGATAAGTTATTCAGTAATCCTATGCAATATTTAATGCATCGAGAGTAATTCCCTGGCCCTTTTTTCATCCTTCTGAAGCTGTTGAATAAGTTCGTTGATTCCTTCGAATTCAACTTCATCCCGAATGCGGTAAAAGAACCGCACCTGAACCTCCTTTCCGTAAATATCCTCGTCAAAGTCGAAGAGATTCACCTCGAGGGCCCTTTTCTTCTCGTGAAAAGTAGGGCGGGTTCCGATATTCATCATCCCTTTAAACCAGTGTCCCATGACCCGGAGTCGGACGGCATACACACCGTCCCTTGGAATAACCTTCTGTGGATGTTCCGGTTTGATATTGGCGGTCGGATAGCCGATTTCCTTGCCTCGTTTTTCACCGTGGATAACCGTGCCATTCAACCGGTAGGGACGCTGCAAAAACCGGGCAGCCTTTTCTACATCTCCCTCCTCGCTTATCGCTTTCCGGATGGCGGTGCTGCTTACCGTCTGCTCCCCTATTTCCCTCTTTGAAACAACATAGGCTTCGAATCCAAGCTCTTTGCCCAGTCTTTCAATCGTTTCAATCGTCCCTTCCCGGTTACGCCCGAACTGATGGTCATATCCAATCACAAATTGACTGACGCCAATCTTTTCATAAATTATTTTCCGCACAAATTCTTCGGAGCTCAGCAGCGAAAAATCCCGGTCAAAGGGAATAACCACCATCTCATCGATGCCCAGCTCATTTAAAATTTCAGAGCGTTCCTGGATGGTAGTCAACAGTTTGATACCGGCGTCTCCCGGATTAATAATATCCCTGGGATGGGGATCGAAGGTCACCAGTACGCTGCGTGCCGATTGTTTCCGGGCTTCCTCAACGACTGTGTCCAGAATGGCACGATGCCCGGCATGCACCCCGTCAAATGTACCTACGGTCAATACCGTCCGTGGGACACGTTCAACCTCCTCCAATAAAATGAGCTCAGCCATTACTATATTACATCTTTAGCTATTTACAGATCCTGCCGTCAAAATTAAGAGAGAGCTTTGCAAAACCGGCCTTTTGCCCAATGTCGGTGTTATCGGTCGGTTGAAATGCTCACATATGGGCAATATGCTGCGAGGGCAACCTCCCTTTGGTCTTGACCTTGATCAAAATTCCTGATTTTTTAAAACCCTCTAACCTGGATTATTCACAAAGAAATTTGGTTTTGGGCAAGGCGGAATGAAAATGGAGGCGGAGAGGTACTCTCGTACCTTGAGCAAGCCATTTTCAGTCCAACGCAGCACAGGAGCAAATTTCGCAGCCCTTATTTCAATAGTTCTTAAAAAGACCTTATTAGATTCTAAGGCTTTAGAAAATAACAGGATAAGGAATCATTCCATATTATTTTTATGAATAATCCAGGGTAAGAAACTATGGAAAACTTAAAACGGATCAAAAAACAATTGACGATCCACTCATTATATGATCTGTTCGCCTTCGCCTTACCCATTACCCCCCTTGGAATCTATTCTTCGGCGTCCCCGTGACGTTCTTCCCGTTCCCTGCGGATTTTCTGAAAAAGGCCTTCCATTTTTTCAACATATTCGGCGGTCTGATCATTGATGAAGTGCAACTCCGGGATCCGCCGCACCTGATGACGAATTTTTTCGGCCAGCGTTTTCCGGATATTAACTTTTTGCTCCTGCAGGTGTTCAAAAATAGCATCTTCATCCTTCCCGGGTGCATAGACGCTGAGATGTACTTTTGCAATCAGGAGATCAGGCGTAACCTCCACTTTCGTAACCGTTATAAACGATCCACTGGCCTGATAGCTCTTCTGAATAATCTTGCCGAGATCCCGCTGGATAACGGCACCCAATCGCTCGGTCCGAATGCTCATAACACCAAAATTATTAACGGTTTAACCGGTTTTCTCACCAAGAAATTTTTTCGTCAGCAAGGCGAAGATACAATGATCGCGGAAATGTACCTGGGTACATTGAGCACACCATTTTATCTTTAATGCAGCTGACGGATAAATTTCGCAGAAAAAACACCTAGTTTTTTTTAAAAGATTAAATATTGATGCAACTTATTGCTTTGCAAAAGGCTGTAATGTATACAGTAATATGCTTGTGAGAAATCCGGTTTTAGATGGAGTGATTAACTATTATCCTGCACATCCTCGAGACTACGACGCTCTTCGACGATTTCGTAGTTTTCAATGACATCACCGACTTTTATGTCATTATAATTGACGATGCTTATACCACACTCATAGCCGGTCTGTACCTCCTTGACATCATCCTTGAAACGTTTGAGGGCATCTATTTCACCATCATATATCACCACACCCTCACGCACCACGCGCACCGGGTTATTACGGTTGATCTTGCCATCAGTTACGTAACAACCGGCGATGGTCCCCACGTTAGAAACCTTGAATATCTCCCGCACTTCAGCATTACCATACAGTTTTTCGCTTATTTCGGGAGAAAGCATGCCTTCCATGGCATCCTTAACCTCGTCCACGGCATCATAAATCACGCTGAAGAGTCGTATGTCAATCTCCTCCTCTTCTGCTACCGCCCGTGCATTGGTGGTCGGACGAACCTGAAATCCAATAATAATGGCATCGGAGGCGGAGGCCAGCAGTACGTCGGATTCTGTAATGGCTCCGGCGGCCGTGTGGATAATATTTACAGAAACCTCCTCATTGCTCAGCTTCTGCAGTGAGCCCGACAACGCTTCAATGGAACCATCCACATCAGCCTTGATGATAATATTAAGATCCGATACCTCACCGAGCGCAAGGCGCCGGGAAAGGTCATCAAGCGTCAAGTGCTTGGATTTGCGCAACTCCTGCTCGCGGCGAATCTGTTGCCGCTGATTGGCTATATCCTTGGCCTTCTTTTCATCTTCCAGCACCACAAGTTTGTCTCCCGCCTGTGGGATGTCATCAAAACCGGTCAGCTGAACCGGTACCGAAGGCCCGGCCGATTCCACGCGATTACCGTGCTCATTCTCCATCGCCCGGACACGTCCGAAGCAGGGTCCCGCAACAAAAGCATCACCGACTTCGAGGGTACCATTTTGTACCAGGATATTCGCTACGATGCCTTTTCCCTTATCCACCCGGGCTTCCAGAACAACGCCATCCGCGGTACGATCGGGATTGGCTTTGAGTTCCATCAGTTCGGCCTCTATCAGCACCTTGTCTAACAGTTCGGGAATACCGTCGCCCGTCATGGCCGATACTTCAGCAGCCTGGTTGGTGCCGCCGTACTCCTCTACAATAACATCATACTCGGCCAGCTGTTGTTTAATCTTATCGGGATCGGCCCCCGGCTTATCCATCTTGTTAATCGCCACAATAATCGGCACACCACCTGCTTTGGCATGATTGATAGCCTCTATGGTCTGGGGCATCACGGCATCATCCGCTGCCACAACCAGAATAACTATGTCCGTAGCCTTGGCCCCGCGTGAACGCATGGCCGTAAAAGCTTCGTGACCGGGTGTATCCAGGAAGGTAATAGGCCGGTCATCGTCTGTTTGAACCTCGTAGGCCCCCACGTGCTGGGTAATTCCACCGGCCTCGCCTTCTGCTACGTGCGACTTACGTATATAGTCGAGCAGAGACGTTTTACCATGGTCGACGTGACCCATTACGGTAATAATAGGCGCCCGCGGCTCCAGATCTTCCGGGTCGTCTTCTTCCAGCTGAATCTCTTCGATCGCCTCTTCGGCATCTACAAATTCCACTTCATAACCGAACTCTTCTGCCACCAGTTCGATCGTACTGGCGTCCAGGCGCTGGTTGATAGAGACCATCATGCCCAGATTCATACAGGTTGTAATCACCTCGTTGGCTTTCACGCCCATCAGATCAGCTAAATCACTGACCGTAATGAATTCGGTCACCTCAAGTATCTGTTCTTCCAGCTCTTCTAATTCGGCCTGTAACTGCTCCTCCTCTTCTCGTTCCTCCTTGCGCTGTCGACGTCGTTTCTGGCGCCGGCTTCCCACCGTTTCGGACGACTGCATCTTACGCAGCGTCTCTTTCATTTTTTGCTCGACGTCCTCCTCATCTACGCGCTTACCCCGGCGGCGGGATTTTTTCTTTTTCTTCTTGTCCTGTTTTTTAGATTTTTTCTTGGTAGAGCTGGAATCATCACCAAGGCGATCTTTTTTCCGTTTCCGTTTTTTACGCCGTTTGGGCTTGCTTTCGTCTATTTTTACTTTCCCTACAACCTTCGTGCCCTTCAGCCGACCGGCACGGCCACGGATAACTCCTTCTTCTTCGGACTCCTCTTCCTCTTCATCATACTCGTCTTCTACCCCTTCCTCATCCTCCCCCGCGGATGCCGTTACCTCTTCCGGTACTTCTTCATCTGCTTCATATGCCTCATCTTCCGCTTCCTCTGTATCTTCCGGCTGTTCTTCAGCCTCAACGGGTTCGGGCTCCTCGCTTTCCTCTTCGGCCGGCGGCTCCTCCTCTTCGGGTTCTGTCTCGCCGGAAATTTCTTTTTCTTCGTCCCCCGCGGATGCCGTTACCTCTTCCGGTACTTCTTCATCTGCTTCATATGCCTCATCTTCCGCTTCCTCTGCATCTTCCGGCTGTTCTTCAGCCTCAACGGGTTCGGGCCCTTCGCTTTCCTCTTCGGCCGGCGGCTCCTCTTCGGGTTCTGCCTCACCGGAAATTTCTTTTTCTTCCTCCCCCGCGGATGCCGCTGCTTCTTCCGGTGCGTCTTCACTTTCCCCCTCTTCTTCCTCAATCGGAGTCAGCCCTGCAATCTCTTCCGGCTCATCATCCTCTTCCGGCTCCAGCGGCAATTCATCTTCCAACGGTTCAAGAGTATCCTCAATAGAAATACTTTCATTTCGGCTGGAGCGAATCTGGTCGCGTCTGCTGGCATACTCCTCTTTGGCTTTCGCATGTTGCTGGCTGTTGGCTTTATCTGTACCATATACCTCTTCCAGCACCTCGTACATTTCGGGTGTGATCTTGGTATTAGGCTTATTGGCCACTTCAAAGCCTTCATCCGAAAGCGAACCTACAATCGAAGTCGTAGAAACGTTGAATTCGGAAGCAACTTTAAATAACCGTTTTGGTCTATCCTTAGGCGACATATAAATGTATTTCTGTAAAGTATGTTTCTGATGTTAACTCTAAAACAGCCGTTTAATCTTACCCTATTAAGTATAAGGGAAAACTCGCTGAAGGGAAATCTAAGTTTCCCCCTTATTTTAGAGTTCTCTATTATTCCTCATCTTCAAACTCATAAGCAATAATATCGATGATACGTTCTGCCTGGTCTTCGGTAATAGCTCCGTCTGTCCGGCGGACAATTTCTTCTTCATCCAGCTCCAGGACCTGGCGAGCCGTGTCGCAACCGATGTCGTGGAGCAGCTGAATGACCTCGGGACCGAAATCAATTTCGAACTCCTGCAGGTCAATATCATCCTCTTCTTCCACTTCGCGATAGACATCAATTTCGCAATTTGTCAGTTTAGAGGCCAGGCGAATGTTCACCCCTCCCTTTCCGATGGCCTTGGACACCTCATCTGCCGGCACCAGTACTTTTGCCAGGCTTCCATCCTCGCTGAGATCGACGCTCAGCACCTGGGCCGGTTGCAGGGCCCGCTTAATAAATTCATGTTTGTCATCTGTATAGTTAATAACATCAATGTTTTCGTTCTGCAGCTCGCGTACGATAGCGTGAATGCGAATTCCCTTCATTCCCACGCAAGCCCCTACCGGGTCGACCCGCTCATCATGCGACATCACAGCCACTTTGGAACGATCACCGGGTTCTCGTGCAATGCGAACCAATTCAATAATGCCATCAAAAACTTCCGGGATTTCATTTTCAAACAAACGCTCCAAAAACAGCGGCGAAGTCCGGGAAATAATAACAGATGGGTTGCTGTTATAGCGTTTAACCTCCTTGACCACTGCACGAATAGTATCGCCTTTGCGATACCTGTCTTTATATATCTGTTCTTTCTTGGGCAGTACCAACTCTACACCATTGTGGTTAATCAGCATTTCACGGCTTCTGATCTGGTATACGTCCCCAAGCACTATTTCGCCCACCCGGTCGGAGTATTCTTCAAAAATATTATCCTTCTCGATCTCACGGATGCGCTGTGCCAGCTGCTGGCGCGCCATCATCACGGCCCGTCGACCAAAATCCTGAATGGAAAGCTCCTGGGCAAATTCATCGTACAACTCCAGATCCGGATCATGTTTCCGGGCCTCTTCTATCGGAATTTCCTGTACTTCATCCGTCAGTTCTTCTTCGGGCACCACCTCCCGGATATGCAGGATCTGAATCTCTCCGCGATCCGCATTTAAAATAACCTCAAAGGCATCGTCGGAGCCATACTTTTTACGGATCATCGTTCGAAAAACATCCTCGAGTATGGACAACAACAGATCTTTATCTATGTCTTTATCCTTGGCAATTTCAGCAAAGGATTGAATAATTTGTTTTGATACATCGTTTGACATCAGTAAGCTCCTGTCTGCTTAAAATTATTTGAAAGAAGGTATAATTTTGGTTTCTACCACATCATCAAAAGGCAATCTCACCGTCGTCTGTTCATTGATCTCAACGACGATGCCTTTTTCGGAAACATTCTGCAAGATTCCTTCGACCTTGAGGTCTTTTCCGTCCTGCTTATATTTTACCTTAACTTTGCGTCCCTTGTTTTTAGGATATTGCCGTCGATCAACTAACGGCCGATCTAAACCCGGGGACGATACATTCATGCGATAACGGCCCGAAAACAGCTCATAAGCATCCATTAAAAAGCTAAGCTCATTGCTTATTTCAGCACATTCATCCATATTGATGTCGCGGTCTTCTCCATCCACGGAGACCCATATTTCAGGGATATCTCCACCCTTTATTTCGACATCAACAAGAAAAAAATCGGTCGTAACAAGCACCGATTCTGCCAGCTCTGATATTTTATTTATAAGTTTATTCGACACTGTTTCCGTGATTACAGGTACAAAAAAAAGTGAGTACCTTTCGGCGCTCACTCGAAGCAATCAAAGATACCGTTAATCCGCTAAAAAAACAACCCTGCACTTCTTATGCCCTTCCCGTTCTGCCTGCTCCACTCTTTCTCAGAGGCCCAGGGCCGATCGGCAGCCTGCGTCTGTCACAGACGGCCCGACAAGTGGGCATGGCGGGCGCCCCCGGGCGGGAGGGCCGGATAATAATTTGTCAGGACTCTTTCCCGGATACGAGCGCTCATGCTCCAGCACCCAAACTATTCCTTTTTAAAAAAATATTTTATATTAGTTTATTCGGTTTTTATAAAATTTCAATATCAGAGCGCTTTGAAAAAACAGGAGTTTTGATCAACATCAAAGCCTGAGCGAATTCAATAATACCGCAACATATAAGACCTATGTGAGGATGTTGAATTCACAAACATGCAGAGATTGGCCGAAAGAACAGTTTTGCAAAGCGCTTTACCAATAAATTAACTGATGAAAAAAGCGTTACCACTGCACATGCTTATCACTGCTGCTATGCTGTTAATGGCAGCGGCCTGTTCCCAATCCTCGGAAAAACCACATTCAAAAGCCGCGGCCGATACCCCTCGAAGCCGATCGCTCGACTATGTACAACCCATATCCTTTTTGTCGGCCCCGGGAGATACGGTTTCAACTATCGAGGCTGCTATTGCGGATGATGATGAAGAGCGTAGCCAGGGATTAATGGATGTTGAGGAACTGCCTGCCGACAAAGGAATGCTGTTCATTTTCGAGGAAAATAAACCCCGCAGTTTTTGGATGGCCAACACCCCCCTCCCGCTGGATATTATCTTCGTCAATGCCGATAAAACGATTATTCGCATCCACCACAGCACACAGCCCTTTTCAGAAAAAAACCTGACCTCGGAACAGCCCGCCCGGTATGTTATCGAAACCAATGCCGGGTATTGCGTATCCCACGATATCCAGGAAGGGATGAAGGTGGATTTTTAAACAGCCTGATCACATGCGTTTAACGGTTTGCAGCCATGCTTCGGCCATCAGCTGGGAGCCTGCCAGCGTCGGGTGCACGCCATCGGCCGTCCAGTAGGTGGGGGCTACTGCTTTGGACGCCTCGTCAAAGACTGACTGGTAAGGAATAAAACCGGCATCGAACTCCCGGGCTATTTCCCTTGCCGCTTTTTGATACGCTCTGAAGTCAGGCATCCACTGCTCCCTGTTCACGGAAGATCCTTCCAGCACGACAAAGGGCTCCCCGATCACCAGGGTGACCTCCGGTAGCTGTTCTTTGGTCCGCCTGAGCAACTTTCTGAAATCCTGCTTATACACTTCAACGGTGCCGTCATAATCATTCAGCGTATGCCAGTAATCATTAACGCCTATCAGTATACTCAGCAGGTCGGGTGCCAGGGAAAGAGCGTCCTCCTGCCATCGTCCAGACAGTTGAAATACTTTATTCCCGCTGATGCCCCGGTTATAACAGCTTATGTTTCGGGCGGCAAGCGATTTTCTGAGTTCGGCCGTCGCCAGAAAAGCGTATCCCCCACCCAACCCCGTATTGGGTCCCTCGTCATTCCTATTCCGTCCCGCGTCGGTGATGGAGTCCCCCTGAAAGAGAATGATTCCATCCCGGGGTATAGCGGAGAATTCCTCATCGTTTTTTTCTGTAGTTGAAGGCAGCCAGTACGCTCCGGCAGCGCCCAGGGTGGCGGTTGTTATACTACGCAAAAAACTCCGTCGGCTATAATTCATAAGAAGAGGTTAAGCTGTGATTGATTCAGAAGCATAGTTATCCAAAAATTCTTTAACTTTCAATACATTTTTAGCCGATCCTATATAGATGGGGGTCTGCTGGTGAATAGACACGGGTTCAATTTCCAGGATTCGTCCCCCACCGTCGATCGCCATGCCCCCCGCCTGCTCTATGACGAAGCTGAGAGGATTACATTCGTACATCAGACGCAGCTTACCGCTCGGGTAGAAGCTGCTGTCGGGATATATAAAAATACCGCCGGTAATCAGTGTGCGGTGGACGTCAGCCACCATCGATCCGATATAACGTGCCTTATAGGGCCGCTCGGTTTCGGGATCATCAATCTGGCAGTATTTTACATACTGTTTGAGTCCCTGGTTCCATGAATGATAGCTGCCCTCGTTTACACTGTAGATCGTCCCGTGCTCCGGTATTTTCAAATCATCATCCGACAGGATAAACTCACCGATACTCGGATCCAGCGTAAAGACTGAAACCCCCAGTCCGGTGGTATACGCCAGCATCGTACTGGATCCGTAAAGCACATAACCAGCCGCCACCTGCTTGATCCCGGGCTGAAGTGCTTCTGTTTCGGAAAGCTTGTCAGAGCCGGGATGCTCCCGCATATAGATGGAAAAGATACTACCGACCGATACATTGACATCGATATTGGAGGAACCGTCCAGCGGATCCAGGTAGACAATATATTTGCCCCCGTCATTATCCAACTCCACAATGCCGTCATTTTCCTCGGAAATCACCATACAGGTAATTTCTGAGCGATTGAGTGCGGAGATAAGCTGTTCATCGGCAAAAAGGTCCAGCTTTTTTACCGACTCCCCGTGCACATTCGTGCTGCCGTCCTCTCCAAGGATGTTTGTGATACCTGCCTTGTTTACTTCTCTTGAAATAATCTTCGCAGCCAAACCGATATCCCTGAGTAGTTGTGATAATTCTCCGGTCGCCCCGGGAAATTTGTTTTGAGCCTGGATAATATATTCTTCCAGAGTAATAACGCCTTTCTTATTTTGATCTGCCATAAAATCCCGCTTTTCAACTAATCATATTCTAATTTTTTTACAATTGACAACTTTGCAAAATTAACCGGTAAATTTTTATAATTGCTGTCTCAGAAGCAAATAAGCGTACATATTACACCAACCGATCCAGGCAGTAAAGCAGTTATCAAAAAAAGAACTCTCTCCCTTTTTACCGAGCCGGACTGAATATCCTCTTACCAGTACAACTATAATAATATCAAGTGTCCAAAAAGGTGTTAAACACCCGTTTCGCTTTCTCCTTTAACTCTTCAAGCGTACCCTCATTACGGATGACAATATCGGCCCGGTGGGTTGCATTATCAAAATTTCGCTGCTTATCCATCCGGCTTTTAATATCACGGCGGCTGGCATTATCCCGCTCCCGGACCCACTCCAGACGCTTTTCTTCATCGGCAAGGACCAGGACCACGTGATCAAAGAAACCGAGATGATCGCTTTCGAGCAGCAAAGCGGCCTCATAAATGCCCACCCTGAATCCTTTATGGGCGGCCGCCTGCATGCGCTGTTTTACCGCATCCGGCAGTTTAGGATGCACAATCGCGTTAAGTTCACCTACCCGTCCTTTTTGAAAAGCTTCTTCAGCCAGGTATGCGCGGTTCAGGCTACCATCCCCCCGGAACGTACACTCGCCGAAGGTCTCGACCAGCTGCCGGCGGATATCGGCATCCCTGACCATCAGTTCTTTAGCCAAGTCGTCTGCATTCAGCACATATCCTCCCATCCGGGTCCAAACTTCACAGACCGCGGATTTACCACTGCCTATACCTCCTGTAATGCCGACTGTTACCATTATTCTGTCCTATCCGTGGCTGAGATGGAGAGCAGGTATTCATTAATAAACTCATCAATCTCCCCATCCATCACCCCCTCGACGTCGGAGGTTTCAAAATCCGTGCGATGATCTTTTACCATATTATAGGGATGGAAGACATAGGATCGGATCTGGGACCCCCACTCAATTTTGCTCTTGGAGTCCTCTAATTTCTGTTTTTCACGCTCCTTGATCTGCTTTTCCAGCTCATAGATCTTTGACTTAAGCAGTACCATTGCCTTTTCGCGGTTCTGCAGCTGCGAGCGCTCCTGCTGGCACTCGGCCACGACCCGCTCCCGGGATCCGTCGGAAAGCTCCCCTTCCCAAATCAGGCGAACCCCCGTTTCCACCTTATTTACATTTTGTCCCCCGGCCCCACTGGAATGAAATCGTTGCAGTTCCACATCGCTTTCGGTGATATCTATTTCGATGGTATCGTCAATGACGGGCGATACAAAAACGGAACAAAAAGAGGTATGGCGGCGTGAGTTACTGTCGAACGGCGAGATGCGCACCAGCCGGTGCACCCCGCTTTCCGCCTTCAGGTAGCCATAAGCAAACTCACCGCTGACTTCCACTGTCGCACTTTTGATTCCGGCCACATCGCCATCCTGGTATTCGATAATTGAAAGTTCAAAATCATTTTTCTTGGCCCAGCGTGTATACATCCGGTACAGCATTTCGGCCCAGTCCTGGCTTTCGGTCCCCCCGGCCCCCGGGTTAAAGGTTAGAATGGCATCCCGGTGGTCATCTTCGCCCCGAAGCATATTCTTCAGTTCCAGGGCCTCAAGCTTACGCTCAAGCCTTTTTGCTTCCTCTTCAAGTTCTCCCCTGATATTTTCCCCTTCCTCCAGAAATTCCTGGTATACCTGGATGCTGTCGCAAAGCTCATCCAGCTCATCCCACTGAGCTACCATGGTCTTCTCATGATCCAGTTTTTTCATAATGCGACGAGCCTCTTCCGGATCGTCCCAGAAATGGGGGTCCTGCGTCTGCTCCTGGAGCTCTATTATCCTAACTTTTCGCTGATCATAGTCAAAGATACCCCCTGAGCGCATCCACGCGCTCAAACAATTCATTCAAATGATCGGTATTAATCGTCGTTAAATCCACAGTCTTACTATAATTTAGAAGTTAAACTTATTTCTTACTTACTTATTCTTCCAAGGATAAAACCCAAAGCAATACCGCCTGCAAAAGCTGCAAATACGCCCTCCTCCGGGTGTGAACGGACATACCGGCGTGCTTCCCGGTAATCTTTATCCAGCATATTTTCCACCGCCTTGCGTTCCTCCTTCAATCGATCGATAAGCTTTTCATATTTCTCTGTTTTTACTTCCGTCATCGATGCATCGCTTTTGTTATCATTAGCCATAACAATATCGTTTTATTCCTATTCTCCTGAAAGATACAAATTTCACTGAGGATTGCATGGATATTTTTTGAGAGACCCCTGCAGACATCTCTTCCCCGTTCAACAATTTTACAGGGCAAATATCTTGGTATTACCTGCCATTAACAATTCCGCTGGTGGATTCGCCCGCATTTCTTTACAATAACATTACAATTCTTTCACACCTGATACATATCAGTCCTTTAGATTAAAAGGTAATGAGAAAACTCTCAAACATAGCTGAAAATTTCCAGGAATGGCTGTTTAATACAGTTGTATCCAATAATCTGGTATATAATACCTGCTGGGAGGATCCACGACTGGATCGCCAAATGCTGCAGCTCGACCGGCAAAGCAGGGTCGTTATGCTCACCAGTGCCGGTTGCAATGCGCTCGATTATCTGCTTGATGGTCCTCAGCGTATCCATTGTGTAGACGTCAATCCCGCACAAAATGCACTGATGGATCTGAAACAATCGCTTTTCAAAAACGGGGACTTTTCTCTTTTATGGGATTTCCTCGGAGAGGGCAAAAGAGAAGGCGCAGCATTTATTTACCGTCAAAACCTAAGGTGTTTTTTATCTTCTCCCAGCCGGCGGTTCTGGGATAACCATATCGACTATTTCATTCCCTCCCCCACCCAGCCGAGCTTTTATTTCAATGGCACGTCAGGGAAGGTTGCCCTGCTGATATACAAGAGGATACAACGCAAGGGGCTCTCTTCAATAATACGGAAACTCCTTGATGCACATACTATTAAAGAACAAACCTATTATTTTAATGAGATCGAGCCACTGCTCTGGAACGGTTTTCACAAATGGCTGGCAGGCCAGCATGCGCTCACCAGTATGATAGGCGTCCCGGCAACCCAGCGTAATATTATTGCCCGAAAATACGATGGGGGCATGTTTGATTTTATTCAGCAAGCCCTGCGGCGCGTATTCACCCGGCGTCCCATTCATGACAACTATTTCTGGCGCGTATATTTAACAGGATCATACCGGCGGGACTGTTGTCCCAACTACCTGCGCAAAGATTATTTTCAGCTGCTGCGAAGGCGGGAACACAAGATTGAAACGCATACGTCTACCCTGTTGCAATTTCTCAGGAACCATCCCGGCCCCTATACGCATTTTGTACTGCTTGACCATCAGGACTGGATGGCGAACTCCAAACCGGAGCTGCTTGCCCGCGAGTGGCGGTACATCCTGGACAACTCCAAAGCCGGTACGCGCATATTATTTCGTTCTGCCGGGACCTCGGTCGATTTTCTGCCCGCCTTTGTCAGGGACCGGGTCTATTTCCAGCCGGAACTGACCAGCAGCCTCCAGGCCAGGGACCGGGTCGGAACCTACGAAAGCACGCATCTGGGGCTCGTACAATGATGGACCCGGCCTCCTCCCATACCACCCGGGAACCCGAAGTAGAGCGATACTACCGATTTCATGCTCCTCTCTACGATGCCACCCGCTGGAGTTTCCTCTTCGGGCGGTCAGGCCTGCTCGATATGATCCCGGATCTGCCGTCGCAGCCGCAAATCCTGGAAATAGGTTGTGGTACCGGGACTAATATGGAACGACTGGAATTTCATTTTCCCGATGCCCGGATAACGGGACTCGACCTCTCGCCCGAAATGCTGAGAAAAGCCGGGGAACGCCTTAACCATTCGACACAGATAGAACTGAAACTGGGCCGTTACCAGGGCGATAGCTTTGACTATAATTCTTTTGATCTGATCCTGCTTTCCTATTCGCTGACGATGTTTGGTCCCCATACAGACCCTATCTTCAATCACCTTTTGGAAGATCTGAAACCGAATGGATATATCGCTGTCGTTGATTTTAATACCAGTCCGTTCGCCTGGTTTAGACGGTGGATGGAGTATAATCATGTCAACTTCAGCGGACACCTCTTACCCTTGCTCAAAAAGTATTTTCATCCGGCTGACATTACCGTCAAAAAAGCCTATTGGGGATTGTGGACCTACTTCCAGTTTATCGGTAAACCGTAAGTAATTCTCGACAGCTATTTTTCTGTGAGAAGAACACAGGCTTTTCGTATTTTGTGGCGCTATGGAGCAGATAGAACAACAGATTACAGAGATAAAAGAAGAGCTCAGGGAATCGCCCGGCGACGCAGCTTTGCTCAATGAACTGGGCGTCGGCTATCATATGCTGGGAGAATATGACCAGGCTGCAGAAGCCTATCAGCGTTCCCTCGCTGCCGACCCCGGGAACTTTAAAACGCATTTCAACCTCGCCAATACTTTTTTTGAGCTCAATCAAATTGAACGGGCAGTCACTCACTATTTGGATGCGATCGATATTCAGCCCGACTATGTCCCCGCCCTGAACAACCTGGCCGATATCTATGAGCTGGCCGGTGAGACGGAAAAAGCACAAGAGCTTTTTGAACATATCACCAAAATCAAACCGGATGATGCGATGGGCTACTTCAACCTGGGGAACCATCACCTCCGCGCTAACAATACGGTTGAAGCCGGACACTGTTACAAAAAAGCAATAGAGCTGAATCCGGATTTCTACGAAGCCTACAACAATATCGGCTACATGCTCAAACACATCGAACAATATGAGGAGGCGATCTCATATTTTGAGCAGTGCCTGGAAATTTCTCCCGATTATGAACCTGCCCGACAAGACCTGGACGCCTGCCGAAAAGCGCTACAGCAATCCTGAGCTGGTTTCTCTTTTAAACGCATTTATTGCTGCACCGGATTGATACTGAAAATGCCTGCCCCCTTAGTTTGCCGCCTTCGTCCCTGCCCTTTAAGGGAACGGTGAGAATCGGTCAAGGCCGGTCAGGACCGGATGAGCAGATCTGGAGAACATCACGAATGCAGAGTTCCTTCATTCAATAATTAATTTATATGATAGATATAGTCTATTGCAGTACAATAGGTTAATATAAATATATTTGTTATATAATCACAAAGAAGGTGAGTGGGAACATAACCTGTTATTCCGGTCTATAAGGTGCTGTTAATTATTAATCAATCCTATGATTCTTATGAAAACAGCTACAAAAACATTATTACTTCTCGCTACTATATTTTTAGCTACATCAACGGCTTATGCTCAAAACAGACCGGATACAGGTACGGTCGGTTTGTCTGCTTCCCTGCAAAGCAGCCAAACAAACCTGAAAGTACCGATCTGGGCCTCCGACAATATTGTTATTGCACCGGTGTTTGGCCTCACCCACCAGGATGATAACTACACTGCTTTTAACATCGGGCTAAACCCGCGTTTTTATCAGTCTCTGGGCAACGACTTTGCCACCTATATCGGGGCTCAGGGGATCCTGCAGCATACCTCGGTAGATGGCACAGGAGATGACAGCTCAGATTTTCTAATCGGCGCGTCCGGTGGTGGAGAATATTTCCTTGACGAACATTTTAGCCTGGGGGTAGAGGGACAGCTTAACTTTATGTTTGAGGAACATGATGATAACAGCATCTATACCGCTGCTGCTATCATCGGCACGTTTTATTTCTAACGGCTCTGTGTCCCCCGCTGAAAACACGCACCGATCCTTATTCGGTGCGTGTTTTTTTTATGTAACGGGCTTTAACCCGTATGTTTCCACAAAGATGTTTGGCATATTGTCATAACCTTATGACACAGATTAACTTATGTCTATATTTGACGCCAAAAAAATTGCACCAGCGTGCAATGTACTGCGAACGCTGCCCATCAACGGCGTTGAAGGTAAACAAAAGCGTGCCGGGCGCAGCGGGTAGGTCCTGCGCTGCCATTATTCCTTCGTCTTGCTGAAGTACAAATTCACAGGTAATAAAATCCAGTCTAAAAACCCATCAGAATCAGACGGACCATTTTTCAGCAGGTAAGTACTATTTGGCTATATCTGGCAGCGTTTCCGGCATAGCATGAGCACTTACAGGATCACGAGCTCCATGGTTCTCCTGCGATCCAGTGACCATGGTACCCATACTGCGGTGAATAAAATAAACGTGAGTAAAACCGCAGTTGAAATTACCCGTGGGAATAGCTATTTATCCCTTTGCTGTCAGGTAGCGAAACGTAATACATAAACAAAGACACTTCATGAACAATTCGGCAACCACTCAAAAAGTTAACTCCGGCCTTACTCCTGCTCTTAATTCCTATCGGTTCACCGCACTATTCGTGATTCTTTTTATGTGGACCGGTATCAATAGTCCGCTGTACGGCCAGGATGAATTGAAGGTCATCCGGGGTTCCTCCTCGAACAACAGCTGGATTGCCTTCAGCGATGCCCCGAATGCGCTATACCATCACCTGAGCGGGCAGGCCTATGAGCTGCTGGACCAGCGGGCCGAGACCATTGCCGGGCTCCGGGGCTTGTCGGACTGGCAGCAGCGCCAGCGGGACGTGCGGGGGCGGCTGCGGGAGATCGTGGGACCTTTTCCCGCCAAAACCCCGCTGAACGCCGAGGTGGTGGGCACCCTGGACAAAGAGGGCTACCGCGTCGAGCATATCGTATACGAGTCCCAGCCCGGCTTCCATGTCACCTCTTCACTGTTTATTCCCGATGGACTGCAGGACAAAGGTCCGGCAGTCATTTACCTGAGCGGTCACACGGACAACGGCTACCGCAGCGAAACTTATCAGCACAAGATCCTGAATTTGGTACACAAGGGATTTATCGTCTTTGCCATTGATCCGGTGAGCCAGGGAGAGCGCCTGCAGTACTACGACCCGGAGAGCGGACAATCGATCGTCGGCAGTTCTACGCGCGAGCACTCCTACGCTGGCGCCCAGGCTTTTATCACCGGCAGCTCCCTGGCCCGGTATATGATCTGGGACGGCATCCGGGCCGTCGATTATCTGTTTTCCAGGGAGGAAGTCGACAACGATCGCATCGGGATGACCGGCCGATCGGGCGGGGGGACTCAGACAGCCTATATTGCGGCATTTGACGAGCGGATCCATGCTGCTGCCCCCGAAGCGTATATTACCAGCTTCACGCGCCTGCTGCAGTCCATCGGTCCCCAGGACGCCGAACAGAACTTCTTCGGGGGGATTGCCGCCGGGCTGGATCACGCGGACCTGCTGGAGGTTCGCGCCCCCCGGCCCACCCTGATGATTACGACCACCGAGGATTTTTTCAGTATCCAGGGGGCCCGGGAGACCGCCCGGGAGGTGTCCGGGATCTACGAGGCCTACGGGGAGCCCGGGAACTTTGCCATGGCCGAAGACGGCGGGGACCACGGCTCTACCCGGAAGAACCGGGAGGCGATGTACGCCTTCTTCCAGGAGCACCTCGACAACCCCGGCAGCGCCGGAGACCTGGAGGTAGAGGTCTTGAGCGAAGAGGAGCTGCGGGTGACCCCCACCGGCCAGGTGGCTACATCCCGGGAGGACGCGGAGACGGTCTTCAGCCTGAACCGCCGGCGGGCCGCCCGGCAGGTCAGGGAACTGGAATCTTCCAGAACCGACCTGGAGCGTCACCTGCCGGAGGTGCTGAGATCCGCCCGCCGGCTCTCGGGCTACCGCGAGCCGGGGAGCGTGCCGGAGCCGGTGTTTACCGGGCGCATCCCGCGGGAGGGCTATGCCATCGAGAAGTATTTTGCGCGGGGCGAGGGCGGCTACCCGATCCCCTACCTGCTGTTTCGACCGGACCAGCCCACCGGCAAGGCGGTCCTCTACCTGCATCCCGAGGGGAAAGCCGCTGAGGCCGGCAAAGACGGCGAGCTGGGACGGCTGGCCCGGTCCGGGCATACCGTGCTGGCCCCTGATCTGCTTGGAGTCGGGGAAATGGGTCCGGGCGAGTTGGCCAACTATACCACCCAGGTTAAGGATTTTGCGGCCACCTCTTTTGACGTGTGGACCACCTCGGTGCTGATCGGCCGCAGCGTTACCGGCCTGCGGGCCGGCGATGCGGTCCGGCTGGCCCGGCTGCTAAAGCGGCAAGCCGAAACGGACCAGGTCTATGGGGTGGCCCGGGAAGCCATGGGGCCGGCATTGCTGCACGCAGCAGCCTTTGAGCCGTCCCTCCGCGGGGTCGCCCTGCTGGGCCCGTATGCCTCCTACCGCTCGCTGGTGACCAACCGTTTCTATGATCCCTCCCTGCATGTCAGCGCGGTGCCCGGGGCGCTGACGGCCTACGACCTGCCGGACCTGGCCGCCGGGCTGGCGCCCCGCAAGCTGCTGATGGCCGGGCTGACCGACGGGGCAGGCAACCTCCTGGGTGCCGATGAGATCACCGAACACATGGAAGTGGTGCGGGCCGCCTACGGGCGGGAAGAAGCCGGGGGACACCTGCAGATTGCTGCCCCCAACCAATCTATAGAGCACAGACATGAGCTACTCAGGGAATGGATAAAGAAATGAAAACTCATCCGGAACTTAGGAGCTTCACAAATATTTCTTTAATATTAGCACTTCTGAAAAATAATCTCATTTCGAATAGTTAGTCTTTTATGCCTGAATCATCACAGCCGATGGATAGTAGTCTCCCCAAAGTCAGCTGTCTGACGGTCACCGCTAACCGTAAACACCTGATGAAGCGTGCAGTCCGATGCTTCCGAAACCAAACGTATCAGAATAAGGAATTAGTCATTGTCGATGATGGTGACGAAGATCTGGATGAGGTGCTTGCTCCACTACCCACTAATCAGATCCATTATGTGAAACTGGAAAAAAAGCCCGAAAATACGCTGGGAAAACTCCGCAACCGGTCGCTGGAAGAAGCCAACGGCGACTTTTTAGTACAATGGGACGACGATGACTGGTATCATCCCGAGCGGATTGCCATCCAGGCGCAAACGCTTGTGGATGGCTACGATGCCTGCTGTCTTTCGGGAGCGCTCATGCACCTGGACGAACGACCGTATATGCAGTATCCCTATGTGGGATATCTCCCCGATGGCATCCCCGGCAGTATTATGCACCGGGCTGACGAAAGGATACGGTACCCACATACCCGCCGGGCCGAAGACACCGTATACCTGAAAGAATGGATGGATCGGCGATACCTTCAGCTTCCCGATAAATATTCGCACCTTTTTATTCGCTGTTACCATGGTTCGAACACCTGGGAAAAAGATCATTTCCTGCGGCGTATACGCAACAATCCAAAAGACGCCCTGTTGTATTTCTGGCACAAGATGATAAAGGGAAAACTTTTTGATCATCCGAAGTTTCAGCTGACAAGTGAACAGCGTGAAGCCTTCAGGATGTATCTGGAAGATTCCCGGGAATTAGATTTACTTCCCTCTGAAAACTAATTATTGTGAACCCAAAACGAGTTTTTTTAGTCGGTTGTCCCCGCTCAGGGACGACCCTGCTGCAAAGCATGATCGCCAGTCATCCCAAGGTGATCTCCTTTCCGGAGACCCATTTCTTTTCGAAAACTCTGCCGATCAATCCGTTCCTGCGGAAACTCAAGCTGCACGGACCTAAAAGCCGTAAAACCGTCACCCGGTTTCTCAAAAATAATAATTATGAAGGTCTCCATCCCTTTGCCGGTATATCCGCCTACAAGTTCTATACGTACCGGGACTGGTGCCATAAACTGATTGATACCCTGGACCAGATGATCAGCCGTGAAGCAGTAAAAAAGAATATTGAAGAGCCGGTTTGGGGATTGGAAAAAACCCCGCGTCACCTGCATTACATATCATCTATCGGGCAGTCCCCCGCTCCCAGTAAGTTTCTTCATATATTGCGAAGCGGCACAGATGTGGTTGCAAGCCTTCACCTGGCCACCAAGCGATACCCCGACCAGTGGGGGAGCGAGCGTTCGGTCAAAAAGTGTATCAACTGGTGGAACAGCAGCATACGCGTATCCCTGGAATACCGGCAGCAGTCTAATCACTGTTTTGTCGTATACGAACAGCTTATTGAGGATCCCAAAATCGTGTTGAAAGCCATATGTGCTTTTTTGAGACTTGATTACCAGCAGGCGATGCTCCGGGATTTTCACCGGACCGCGGGGTCACTGACCCAGGAAGAGGAAAAGTGGAAAAACCAAAACAGGAACAGATCACTGGACAGAAGCAATAAGCTCCAACAACATTTTAATGCTTCCGAGATCGATTATATTACAAGTCACCTCCTGGATGTCGATCTCAAACAATTCTACCATTAGGATGGCTTGTTTACCAATTTATCAGCCTTTTCCCGGAAACGAATTGATCTTCCGATGCATTCAAAAGTAATCAAACATTCCATTCCTTCTCTTTATCGAAGACTGCTTCAAAGCAGGTAACCGTCTGAAAATCACGGCTACAGTACACGCCGGTATAAGATTTTTTGAATGACAACTCAGTATCCGATAACGACCGCGGAGTCCCGTGCTTCTCGGGATCACAAACATTCGCGCTATTGTTTCTCCTGTGATGTTGGTTGGAACTCTTCCAGTTCATCCGTGTCGACGGACCCGGGATTTACGGGCAGCTGGGCCTGGGTAAAAGAGGTGAGGATAAAAGAGACGGCCCCAATCAGTTTCTTTAATATCAAATTAGCGGTCAAAACCCCCACCAGCTGGGCTTCAGGCACATTCAACACGACCGACATTTCAAGAGCAACGCTCACATATAACACATCTCGACTTGGTAAAAAAGGGATACGGGTAGACATGATCTGAACGGCCATCAGGCTGAACCAAACCGCCCAGGGTATGGAGGGTTCAGCAATTTTATACTGAATAATCTGAATCAAATTTGTAAAAATCAGTCGCCCGGTATAAACAGCCGAAATTTTTGCCGCATCTACAATGCTGATGCTAAGTATATAGCCTCGGAATTTATATGCGACAAACACTACCACGATAAGCGCGAGACCAATCCACAAATAGGTTAGCTTATTTTCGATCTGGGGGAGATAATCTTCGGGATTGATGTATCCCTGTGTCAGGAAGAATATCAGCAGGATAACCGATATGAAAGTGGAGGAAAGCGAGGACAGGATATTATTGTCCTTGACAAATTTCATCGCCTCTACCGCTGGTATCTTCAGCTTCTCTTTGGCCCAGTAGAAGAGATAAAATTCACCCGAATATCCCAGCACATCCGTATTGAGTACTTTTTTTTGAACAAAGACAAGAAATGCGCGGTATCCCCTGAAGTTCCATTTTACCCCATAGATATAAATTTCGGACAAAGGCAGCGAAAAATAGATCACAAAAAAAAGCAGGTAAAAAAACGGATTAAGTGGCAGCGATTCAACCACCCTGGCAAGACCTATATCATAGAGCTTATAGGCAAGGTACCCGATAATTCCGACCTGCAAGGTATAGCGTATCCCCTTTTTCAGATACGCTTTCCATTCTTGTTCTTCCTGCTGCTCGTTCATTATGTGCCGTTATAGGAGCTTGTCCCGATTAAAATAATATTTCTGCCGATCTATTCGTCCGTCTTTTTGCAACTAAAACCGTACTCTTGTATGACCTTTTAGCAAAGCTAATCGGCTATCCGGTCCCAGCTCACCCCTACCTGTAAACCGAGCCGGTCCTCTTCATAAAGTGCGCCGGTGTCGAAAGCGAACGCACCCGTCACGCTTAGCCCATGGGCCGGGGCAACATGATATTCAAGCTGAAGAAGAGAGGAATATTCATCCACGCGAATCTCATCAAGCGGGATGTATGGGGGGCCCTCTCCCTGGTCGACATAAGTACCGTAATTCCGGGAATAGGTTAAAAATATCTTATAAGAAAGGCGATCTGTCGGTTTTCCCTGAATACCTATGTGATGAGCAACAATAATATTATTGGATATCGGATACAGTCCCCCGTCAAAATCGGAAGTGGGCCCATAAATCAGAAGGGGATTCCCCAGAACCGCTCCCTCATACGACCACCCGGAAAGATAGACCCCGTTGTTATAATAACTATTTCGTCCCAAAGGTGTATCAATCCAGGCATTTTGGCGTTTGGTGTTCATATGCTCCCACAACAACTCCGTTACTATTCGCTGATCATCAGCCAGCTCGATGCCCGCCCCCCACAGGCCGTCCCAGGGGCTTCGAAAACGGAGGGCAACCTTGTCCTCCAGGTAAAATAAACGGTATGCTTTAATACGAAAATGATCGAATTTGAGGCCTAATTTAGCTTCATACGCCGCAACAGAATTACCTACAGCGTTGGTTATTTCATTCTGAGGAACCTTATCGCCGGAGGCAGACTGACCGAATACAACCTTAAAATAATCCGAGAGGGAAGAAGGCAAATCAAACGGTCCCCCGCCAAATCCCGGATGGGTCCCCCCCCACATCGTATTATGCGCCATCCCAGCCGTGACATCAAAACGCCTGTGATTATACTTCAGGTATAAAAATTTCTGATGCAGATAAGAATCATCAATATAACGGTTGTCCGTGAACCAGCCATGGGATAGCATAGTATTGAATTGTAAACGCCCGCCGGTCTTCGGAACCCTTACAAAGCCGTCGCTGCCCACCCGTATTTTGGGGACCGGCGTAGCATTACGACTAATGAGCATTGATCCCATCGACAAATCATCGTCATTAAGTCCCACAGGGTCATAAAACCGTCCCGCCGTTACCCTTATCCCACGATAGGTGACATTACCAAACAATTGCGTGAACACCAGCGCGTTATCCGCCGACAGACGACCGTGAGCATCAAATCCACCGGTAAATAGCAAATCGATGGTAGTATCACGCTTTGTAGCATATGCATAAAAACCATTAACGAGGTTTGTCGAAGAAGGCTCCACGATGCCGTCGCTATTCGCATAAAACCAGAAGGGCAGATTGCCCTCTTTCCCGGCGTAAACCGTTGACGACCCTCCATACCGAAGCTGGGCTTCCGCATTTATCTGAAACAGCAACAGGAAAGTAAAAATGCCGATTCCCGGTATTCGGTAAAAGAGTTCAGGCATACCGGTATCACTATATATTTTCTGCTAATCGATTTTTACTATCCAACAGCTGGCTGAATTTTTCTTTTTTCAAGGCATTCCAGGTTCGTTCGGAAAACTCGTGGAACGGCTGTTTCTGGTGATACCATCCAAAATGAAGGCAGTACGGAGTCGTTTTCAAATAGTCCCCCTTCCCGGGAATAAAACCCAGTAGCTTAATCAGAAACTTTCGGATCCACTTAATTTTTAACCCACGCAGGTTATATACAAACTGATCACAATAATACTTGCACACCACATATTCGAAATCAGCATCGTGGGAGGTCAAGTCATCGATATAATCCAACTGGGGACTGGTGTGTCCCTGTAGCCAGGGGTAAACGGGCAAATCGAGCTTCGACATAGCCATTGCCATACTCCACTCGCACGATTCTTCACTTCGTCCCTGTTCGAGTGTCCGGCTTCTGAAGTGCGTTTCCTCTTTTCGGTCGAGCATTTTCTGGGAAAATTCACACACTTTCCTGGTTAGGCTATAGTCCTGTGCATAAATTATACCCGTCTGTACACGACTGAGGTAGGTTAGCCCAAAGTGATTGAGGGTATGCTGGCGACGCCGCAAAATAATATCTCTCAGGATACCGATATTTTTGGGCCCCCCAAAAAAATTATCGGAAACCTGGGTACCCGTTATTGTAAAGGGATACGGTTCAAATGACTTCCACAGATTGTCGGGATCTTTACACCATATGATATCACTGTCGAGAAAAATATTCTTCTCGAAAAACATGTATTCGTGGATGTTATGTTTAAACCCCACGATGGAAGCCCGGTCTGGCGACATCACATGAATGACATCAAAAATACTGTTCAGATTAAATTCATCAAGAATCTTTTTATGCTTCTCTTCGCAGACCAGGGCGACGGGACGCTCTTCGTCGTACCGGCGCAGCGATACAACCGATGCGACGGCGTGTTTAAGATACCGGGGATGGCCGTAAGTCGTATAGACATATCCCTCCGGGGCTAATTTTTTTTGTTGAATCGATCGCAGCATAAGCTCTGTTTATCTTATTTTGAGCAAATATACAAGTAATATTGCGTATTAATAAACCTATTTATTTGGCTGCCCGTTTTCGGAGGGTTTCGAGGAGTGAATCAAATCCTTTTTTTCGGATAATGTTTTGAAACTGTCGGCGATATGACGCTGCCGTGGAAACATCATCAATGATCATGTCGGTCATCACCCACTCGTTGTTATCGGTATATTTCATCGTATATCCTACGGGGGTACGAACGTCCTCCAGATGGGCCATGGTCCGTACCTCGGCTTTGTCTCCCTCAACCGATACTTCCTCATATTTGACCTCTGCCCGGTAAATATCCAGTTTATTCAGGGATTGATCCCGGATAATCGTTGAGAAAAGATCTACAAATTCTTCCCGCTCTTCTTCCGAAAGCGTATCATAGGTGTCCTGCAGTGCGAACTGAGCCATGGCCCGGTAGTCGATAATTCCGTTTATAATATTTTTAAGCTTTTCGCGCTGCCCCTGGGTGTATTCAGTGCCTTTGGGACCCAGGAGCTCCTTTATTTCCTCGTCGCGATCTTCCAGCAATTGCTTGACAGCAGCTTCACTTTTCTGGGCAACGCTTTCTGCCGGTCGGATGAGCAGGAAACTGAACAGGGCCATTAAAAATACGAGGGGAAAGGTATAAAAATAATTCATATCACTATTCATTATTAAATATTTGCGTTATCGGTAATCCAGATTTCCGATATAGTTGAATCATATTTTTGTTGAGCTCAAAGATATCGCGCTTCTTTTTTACACGCAGCTCAAGCTCTTTCTGCATGGCGTCAATCAGATCTTTTGTGTCTCCTATACCAAAGTCGTAGTCCAATTGTTCCTGCCGCAACCATTTTTTGCTGGTAACAAGAGCATCGTCGGTATTCTCCACCTTTACCTTCGACAAAGAAGCCTTTTTATAGGCTTCATTGATTTCCAATACGATACCATCAACGGCTGCCTCCTTTAAATATTTTGCCTGCCGGTGTTGCAGCTGCCTTCTCTCAATGTCAGCGTTGATGCTTAAAAAGTCCAGATTCTGGCGAATAACCAGGCCGAATGATGCAGACAGATAGTTGGAATTATTGATAATAAAAGGATTACTCTGCCGGGGACGGTTGGGCGTGTTGGCAAAGCTTCCTCTCAGTCCGAGCACCAGGGCAGGCAGGGTCTGACTTTTCTGGGCTCTTAGCCCGTACTCCGCCGCATCGATACCCGCTTCTATCGCCTTAACTTCCGATCGCTGCTTGATGGCATTCATCCGGTAGAAATCGATCTCTTTCAGTTCCTCAGGAACGGGATCCAAAAACCGCGTTTCCGGCAAATAAACCGTGCCTTCTTCCGACTGCATGACGTAATCCCAGATGCGGCGAGTCATAGCCGCGCTCTCCTGAACCTCTGTGGCCCGCGTTGCAAACTCGGATTTAAAAATTTTAAACTTGAAAAAGTCTGATTCATCAAAATCTTCTGCTCCCTCCTTCTCTTTTTCCTCCAGCTGTTTTTCAATATCGTTGATGGTACCCGTCGCTTCATCAAGAAGACGCATGATTTCTTGAGTCAGCAAATGACTTTGATACAGTTCAATCAATCGTACTTTAAGATCGGCCTGCTGCTGCTCAAATTGTTCTTTGGCTGCTACAGCGGCCGATTCAGCTGCTTTAACGGCGTTGCTCAGTGCTCCCCAGGTAAAGAGTGGCTGAACAGCATTCACCTCTGCCCGGGTAAAGACAGCCCAGTTCTCCCAGTCATTTTCCAGGTCTGGATCCAGGTAATATTCATCCTCAGAGAGATCGGTATTACTTGTCACCCCCGGGACCACCCCATGCTGCGTGCTCAGATTGAATTCAGGTAAATATCTTTTTGCATTTGCCTGGGAAACCTGGTTTTCCGCAATATTGACTTTTTGACGCTCATATTTCAACTGTCCCGCATTTTTCATTCCCCGGTCAATAAACTCTTGCAACGATACCCGGACCGTATCCTGTGCATAGGTTCCCAGCGGACAACCCAGTAGAAACAGTGATAAGACAACGATATATTTTTTCATGGCAATGAAACTTATTCAATAGCATTTGGGTGATTAACGTCCAACCGTCTCGTTTATTTAAAAAAAAAGCCCTTCAGTCATTTCTGAAGGGCTTGAATGCGGAGGGAGAGGGATTCGAACCCCCGGAGACCATAAGGCCTCAACGGTTTTCAAGACCGCCGCATTCGACCACTCTGCCATCCCTCCTATTCATTAATAAATTAAGAAAAGAAGTTTACCTCAATTAGGTATCTTCAAGCGCCTGTGCACCCGAAATAATTTCTGAAATTTCCGTAGTAATAGCACTTTGACGAGCCCGGTTGTATTCGAGCTCAAGATCTTCCTGAAGCTCGTTTGCGTTCTCCGTTGCGTTATCCATGGCCGTCATTCGTGCGCCCTGTTCAGCCGCATTCGATTCAAGGACAGCCTTCCAAAACTGTAAATTCAAGTGAGAAGGTAATAGTTTCTTAAGAATTTCATCTACATTCGGCTCATAAATATACTCCCTTTGCTTAGCAACCTCTTCCTCTTTGTTTACCAGAGACTCCGGTTCAATGGGTAACACAGATTCTACAATTCGATTCTGGGCAATCACGGATTTAAACTCGTTGTAAGCAAGTTTTACCTCGTCATATACTCCGTCATTAAACTGCCCGATCACTTTCCGCATAATTGCGGATACTTTGGGAAACTTCACTTCGTCAAAAAAGTTCGGGTATTCGGCAACAATGTTGTAATTTCTTTTCCCAAAATGCTTGATTGCTTTTCTCCCGACGCACGCAAGCGAAAGCGTTCCCTCTTTCTTATATTCCAAATAATCCTTTTCAATGGTTTTTTCGACCATTTTAAACAAATTGTTATTAAACGCTCCACATAGCCCCCGATCCGAACTGATAATAATAAGAAGTACTTTATCGGTAGTTTCCGGCTCTCTCAGCAACTGGTACTCCTCGGAGGCATCGGTAACCAATCGCGCCACAATTTCCTTCATTTTACCGGCATAGGGCCGGGTAGCAATGATACGATCCTGAGCCTTCCGCAATTTCGCGGCCGCAACCATTTTCATGGCCTTGGTTATCTGACGCGTATTTTTTACCGATTCAATACGGTTTCGTATGTCTCGAAGGTTAGCCATAAGTTAGGAGTCGTCAGAGACTGTCATTTGATCGATTATCGTTCGGGCTGTTTTCATGAGTTTTTCCCCGAACTCATCATCCAGTTTACCGGATTTTGCCAGGTCTGCCATCTCATCATCAAACTTCACATTAACCGTCTCAAGATAGTTTTCTTCAAATTCCTGAATTTGATCCACAGCCAGGTCTTCCAGTAAGCCCTCGCTGTTTATTTTCAACAGGGCAATCTGCTCCTGAACCGCAAGCGGTTGGTAGATATCCTGTTTCAGGAGCTCAACGGTACGCTCCCCCCTTTTCAACTGTCGCTGTGTGGAAGGATCCAGATCAGAACCAAATTTGGCAAATGCCTCAAGCTCGCGGTATTGCGCCAGATCAAGCTTCATGGTGCCGGCCAGCTTTTTCATCGATTTAACCTGTGCCGATCCCCCCACGCGCGATACCGAGGTACCCACATCGATGGCGGGACGAACGCCCGAGTTAAACAGGTCGGTATCCAGGAAAATCTGTCCATCCGTAATCGAAATTACGTTCGTCGGGATATATGCGGAGACATCCCCGGCCTGTGTTTCAATGATAGGCAGGGCGGTCATTGATCCGCCGCCTTTCATCAGAGGCTTTAGCTGTTCGGGCACATTATTCATCTGTTTTGCAATCTCATCATCCTCAATAATTTTAGCCGCACGTTCCAGCAGGCGACTGTGAAGATAAAACACATCGCCCGGATAGGCTTCACGTCCCGGAGGTCGCCTCAATAGTAATGAAAGCTCGCGATAAGCAACAGCCTGTTTCGAAAGGTCATCATAGATTACAAGTGAGTGCCGGCCGGTATCCCGGAAGTACTCCCCGATCGCCGCACCTGCAAAAGGTGCAATGAAGCGCATAGGTGCACTGGAGCTGGCAGGAGCCGAAACAATGGTCGAATAATCGATCGCATTGTTGTCTTCAAGGGCTTTTGCGATGCCTGCTACGGTAGATCCTTTTTGACCCACAGCTACATAAATACAATGAACAGGCTTATCAGTGTCCTGGGTTTCCCGCTGGTTAATAATCGTATCGACAGCTACGGATGTTTTCCCCGTCTGGCGATCCCCGATAATCAGCTCCCGCTGACCCCGTCCGATGGGAATCAGCGAATCGATCGCTTTAATCCCGGTCTGAACCGGCTGTGTTACCGGCTCTCTGTAAATTACACCGGGGGCCTTTCGCTCCAGCGGAATACGTATCGTATCCCCGGAGATGGGTCCCTTGCCGTCAAGCGGTCGTCCCAGCGGATCGATCACACGACCCAGCAGGCCATCGCCTACATTGATGGATGCAATATCCTTGGTCCTACGTACCGTATCCCCTTCTTCAACAGCACTTATCGATCCGAAGAGCACGATACCCACATTATCTTCTTCGAGATTCAGCACCATTCCGCGTACAGAATTTCCGTCCTTATCCTTTGAATCCGGTAAATCCACAAGCTCTCCGGCCTGTACTTTAGACAAACCGTATACGCGGGCGATGCCGTCCCCTACTTCGAGGACTGTTCCCACGTCATAGACGTCCGCTTCGCTGTCGAAGCCGGACAATTGTTTTCGTAATATTGCTGAAACTTCGTCTGGTCTAACTTGACTCATTGGTTTTAATGTGATTTAAAACGTATTTAATTTCTATTCTACAGCAGTTGAAAGCAGGGATTCTTCAAGCTTGGCCAATTGATGTTTAACCGTACCATCTATGACCGTGTCGTCAATCCGGACAGCCATCCCCCCCTTCAGTGATTCATCAAGGGTAAGGTTGAGGTCAACGTTCTTCTGCGTTTTTTTCTCCAGCGTGCGGTGCAGGGATTCCCGCTGCTCTTCATTCAGCTCCTCAGCGACAAACACGTCAATGGTAATAATGCCGGCATGCTCTTTATATTTGGCGACGAAAGCATTCACGACATCCTCCAACAGGTTTATTCGGTCTTTGCGTGCCAGCAATTTGATAAAAAGCCGGGTAGCTTCCTGCAAGTTGTCAAAAAAAAGCTCATCGAGTACCGCTACCTTGTCATCAAATTTGATGATCGGACTTTTCAAAAACGTTCCAAGCTCTTTTGAGTCCTCCATGGTATTCCGGATGAGGGTAATATCATCGAGAATTTCATCAAGCTCATTCCGCTCTTTTGCCACCTCTAAAAGAGCCGTGGCATATCTTCTGGCCGCTTTGGTTGAATGCATCTGCCTTATAAACCTTAGTTTTTAGAGACGTCTTCGATAAAGTTATCCACTAACTCGCTGTTTTTCCGGGTATCCAATTCAGCATCGATTATTTTGGAGGCAGACTGCATGGCAAGATGAACGACTTCATCGCGAAGCTCCATGAGCGCGCGTTTCTTTTCCTGTTCAATCGTTTCTTTAGCCTGGCTAATCAGTTGGGCAGCCTCTTCTTTAGACTTCTCAATCCGCTCGGCACGGAGCATTTCAGCTTCCTCGATTGCCTCCTTTCGAATTTGCTGAGCTTTCCGCTCCGCTTCTCTCAGCGCCTTCTCATTATCTTTGGAAAGCTTTTCAGCCCGGTTGAGAGCCTTTTCAGCCGACTCCAAAGAATCTTTGATGCGACCTTCCCGTTCCTCGAGTGCATCCATAATGAGAGGCACGGCATATTTTCCCATGATCCACAAAAAGAGGATCATAGTAATAAGAACCCAGATAGCAAACCCCCCGTTAAAGGAGAGTATTCCGCCTCCACCTGCTAATAATAGCGTCATGATTCGGTGTTTGTAAGATTATCTGTTATTTATTTACCACTTACACTCCGAGCGCGAGAAGAATACAGACAATAGCACCAATAAGCGCCACACCCTCAATAAGGGCAGCTGTCAAAATCATGGCACCCCGAATGTCACCGGAAGCTTCAGGTTGACGAGCAATACTTTCGGTAGCACCCTTACCGATCATCCCGATTCCAATACCGGCTCCGACTGCTACAATTCCTGCTCCGATTCCTGCTGCTAATAAACCCATAGTATTTACCTGTTATGTTTTGTTGATGTTTAGATTATTGCGTATGAGTAAAAAGTGAAATCAAGCATGAGCTTCAATTCCTTCTTCATGATGCTCATGCTCTTCCGCTGCCATCCCGATAAACACGGCGGAAAGCAGCGTAAATATATAAGCCTGCAAAACTCCGATAAAAGCTTTTAATATATACAGGGCAGCCGTCAGGGGAACGGACAAGAAACTCACGCCCACGCCCGCAGCCGCTCCGAAAAGATCCGTAAAAATAAAGATCAGTCCCAAAATACAGATGATCATAATTTTGCCCGAGAGCATATTTGCAAACAAACGTACAGCCAGGGCAAAAGGCTTGGTAAAAAGCCCGATAATTTCAATGGGCGTAAGAATAACACGCATCAGCGGAGGCACGCCCGGAAACCAAAACACATGCTCCCAGTGATCTTTTGATCCGTTCCACTGTGTGATCACAAAGGTGAAAAAAGCCAAAATAGCCGTTACCGTAATATCAGCTGTTGCCGTAACGCCCCAGGGCATTAAACCAAATAAGTTCATAAATGTAATAGCTACAAAAACCGCGAAAAGATAGGGGACAAATTTACGGTACTTGTCGTCCGGAATGTTTTTTTGTGCAATTTCATCCTGCACAAACACAAAGGTGATCTCAAAAAGGTTCTGAAACCATCCTATGGGTTCTGTTTTCCGTCCTGTTCCCCTCTTATATCGGCGGGCCATCGCGATCGTCAGCCAAAGGGTCAACAGTACACCAAACCATACATACATAAGATGAGAGGTTATGGACATATCCAGGGAAATCTCACTGCCGCCGGCGGGAACCAGCGCTCCATCTTCTTCAACAAACGCTCCTGAGTCCAGGGCTGCCTGGGTACTTGCATAGAAATACCACTCTCCATCAACCAGCAGAATGCGGGGGAGATGCAATTCATAACCCGGCAAAGCCAAATAATGATGGTCTACGACCTTTCCTATAACATCGATGGGAGAATCCGAACTTTGTTCGCCGGTCTCTGCAGCTTTTACAAAAGGTGTAACACAAAAGAAAATCAGTAAGGAAACGAAAACGCGCCGAAAGGCCTGTAGCATTTACTTTTTAGTTGTCAGTTTGCAGTACTTTGTTGATTAAAATGATCTCAATTACAGAATGGAGAATATACAAAATTATGAAACTAACTGTAAAATAAATTTGGTGGAATTTTGTCACCATCAAAATAACCACCAGCATAATCAAAACGAAGACGAAACGAAGAGCCAGAACTGTCAAAAACCGCCGGTAAAATATTTTGTGCCTTGCTTCCCGGAAATTCCGGAGGACAGGATAGTAGGATGCTACAAAAAGGAAACTCAACAGATAAGCCAGTGCCATCTCCCCCATATGCGAGGGAGCCCACAGGAAGGAGTAACACAGTGTGCCTGCCAGTGTCAGGATACTCCATCGAAGGAATGTGTATACAATATTCCTATAACGGTAACGCTCCTCCACCACCTCAATCTTGATTGAGCCGTTCGTTTAATCTGAAAATGAGCAGAAAAATATTGACAATACCCACCAGACAACCTGTCAAGAGCAACCAGGGTTGCCAACCGAGATAGCTATCCAGCCAGAATCCCAACAGAATGGGAAATGCCAGGGCTGCAGCAATCTCCAACCCTAATGAAAGGTAAGGTAAGTATTCCGAAAGCTTATTTTGATCGCTCAATCAGCTATGCTACTTATTATCCGTTTCCTTTGTCTTCTTTTTTCCGGTGTCTTTTTTGTCGGTCTTTTTATTGAAGGAACCCGACAATCCGTTTGTTTTTTTCTTTTTGCTACCGGAATTCGATTTGTCTTCCGTCATATTGAAGCCGCCATTGATCTGTGCTCCTTCTTCAACCAGCAGAGTTTTGGTATAGATATCACCTTCAACTAATGCCGATTCGCGCAGGATCAATTTATTCGTAACCTTAATTTCCCCATCTACCTTCCCGGCAACATCTGCATCCGCCGCTTTGATATTGCCTTTGATTTCTCCGGTTGAGGAGACAATTACTTTGCCTTTGGCATTTGCTTCGCCGTCTACTGTACCTGCAACGCGAATATCACTTTCCGTTTTGAGTACTCCTTCCAAAGTAGTGCCTTCACTAATCATATTGACTGAGGGTAAGTTTTTATCACTGTTATTTGAACTCATAGGTTTTTTATTGGTCTTGTCCTTTTTATCCTTATTGTTATTGAACATATAGCTACAGTTTTACGATTTGATGAGATATAAATTAGGATTTTGCGGAATACCGTTCTTCCATATTTCCACATGCAAATGAGGTCCCGAACTCATGATACCTGTATTTCCGGCGGTTCCCAAAATATCACCTTTTGATACAATATCACCGATCGATTTTGAAAGGTCCTCCGCATGTTTATATATGGAAACCATATTACCACTGTGCTGAATATATAAAATCCAGCCATAATTTACGGACCAGTTTTGGTTAACAACGGCCCCGTCAGCCATCGCTTTAAAAGGGGTGCCCCTTTCAGTAGCAATGTCAACCCCATAATGTCCTTTCTCAGGATTAAACCCCCGTGTGAGGGTACCATCCAGCGGGTAGCTGGTGGGAAACACAGGCTCTTTTTCAAACAGATCGGAAAATACTATCTCATTCTTCAATAATACAGTATCCGATATAGTATCTACTGCATAAAATGATTCATGTTCCCAGTTTTTTTTCGAGTCGTTATTCGGCACTCCCTGTTCCGCCTGGTCAACCGAAAATACCGTATCGTTCCCGGTAGATATAGCCCGCTTCATTTGGTTAAGCTGTGCATCGCGTGCCTGCAGCGAATCCTGCAGCATTCGTACCTGCTCCGAAATGGCAATCGCCTGCTCCCGGAGGTTCTTTTCAGCCTGCGAAGCAAACAGTTCCGATACCGGGGTAAACTTAAGGAGCACGAATACAAACAGGGCCGTTACAGCCAGTGAGCCATAGAAAAGATATAATAACCTGGCCGGCTTGAAGCGATAACTGTTCGAAGGTTCGGGCTCCTGATCATCAAAGATCACAAAGGTTAGTCCCCGATCCTGTTTATTAAAAAGCTGTTTGAGAAAATCGAACATATTCAGGAGGTGTTTCTACGCTTCTGGTGTGGGACCCCGATAGTTAAACGGAACATCCAACTGGTCGTTGCTGCTGATCGGACCATTTTCATTCTCAAAACGTCTGATATTTTCCGATAGTGCATTGGCCAGCCGTTTGGCATGATCCGGGGTGAGTACCATCCGTTTCACCACTTTCGCCTTGGGGCGACCGGGCATGACCGAGATGAAATCCAGGATAAATTCAGATGCAGAGTGCGAAATCATGACCAGGTTCGAATAGGTACCGGAGGCCTCCTCTTCGGGAAGTTCAATCTCTACCTGTCCCTGCTTCATATCCTGTGTTTGATCTGCCATAATATATCTATTGCCTGTTCTTTTTAAGATTAAGTGAATTTACTCTTTATTCAGCATCTAAAAATCCGTGTTCGCTCATCCATTCATCGTTAAAGATCTTGGACACATATCGGGCACCGCTGTCGGGAAGAATAATAACCATCAGATCATCTTTCCCAAAGTCGTTATCCCTCGCATACTCCAGGGCCCCGTAAACCGCTGCCCCACATGAACCGCCGACAAACAGCCCCTCTTTCTCTGCGAGAGCGCGGGTCATTAAAAAGGCATCCTTGTCACTAACCTGCATGACCTTATCCACCAGATCAAAATCCATATTGCCTGGAATAATATCCTCCCCTATTCCTTCTGTTAGATAGGGATGAATCTCCTCTTTATCAAACTCCCCGGTTTCAAAATATTTTTTATACACCGAGCCGTCACTATCCACACCAATCGTTTGGGTCTTTTCGTTTTGCTCTTTCAAATATCTGGAGACCCCGGAAATGGTGCCGCCGGTCCCCATACCGGCAACATAATGAGTAATGGCTCCCCCGGTTTGATCCCATATTTCGGGACCGGTAGTTTCATAATGCGCCTGGGTGTTACTGGGATTATCATACTGGTTGGGATAGTACGAATTGGGAATCTCTTCACTGAGACGTTTGGCTACGGAATAGTAGCTCCGCGGATCGTCCGGTTCTACATTTGTGGGACAAACCCTCACTTCCGCCCCCATGGCCCGGAGAATATCAATTTTCGACTTACTCTGTTTATCCGTGGTGGTAAAAATACAGTCATAGCCCTTGATAGCGGCTGCCAGGGCCAACCCCATGCCGGTATTGCCGGATGTCCCCTCAATGATCGTCCCCCCGGGCTCAATAAGTCCTTTTTCCTCGGCATCTTCTATCATTTTCAGCCCGATTCGATCTTTAACACTTTGACCGGGATTAAAATATTCCACCTTCACGAGAATCGTACCCTCCAGGTCATCCGCCAGAGTATTTAACCTTATGAGTGGGGTATCACCGATCGTTTCTAAAATAGAGTTGTAATACATTAAAAAATGTGGATCGTTCTTTAACATTAAAATTAAACCAATATCCCATAATATAGGCATTTTGTATTAGCTCGCCGAATATGCCGGGAAACCGTTGTCAACAGCTTATAATAATGATATTTCCTCTTTTATTGTTGGTAATTTTAAAAAAATGGCTTCCCTCCTTTATTCCGATCTCCAAGGCTGTTATCTTCTGTACGATAACATAAAACCTATGACAGATAACGCAATGTTTGTAAAACAGAAAAAGCCTAAAGATTTTGACTGCGGCTACAATTTAGACCGGATGATTGCCTCCCTCCCCCGCATTAAGGAGGAAGAAGAGCGCATTGAATATGCCGAACGCGCAGTGGGACTCATTAAACAGAGTCACCCGAACTGGGTGGATGAAAACGGGGATAGCAGGGAGGCCTGGAAACACTTTTTCGTCCTCGCCGAGTATGACCCCACGGAATACGGCATATATAATCCTTTCGAATCTGACGATTAAAGCGGATCACAAATATTATATTTGTTTTCAGATAAAAAGCTGGTGAATTCCAACCTTCCTTTCGGGGATTAATTTTGGGTAGAGTTTTCGGTTATCAGTTTTTAGTATCTTCCTCACGCCTGATCCTGATGGCGGGGTTTCCCGGATATGCATCGTACTCACTATCTTTCAGCATGCCGGAACCGGCATAGCCCCGAACCCATAATTGTGCGTGAATTTGATTATGGAATAACTTATTTTCAATTTATATTGAAAGTTCTGAAAGTTACTTCCTTTTTATAATTCATGTTATGGATACCGACTTGCTATCAGATAAGATGGAGCTTCCCCTGCAACTCGACCGGGAAACCGATGAGCAACTCAAAACGTTCATCGAGGAGTTAGTCCGCCGGGAGAACAACTCCTATGCTACGTTTTCAGTACCGGTCGGAACCATTGATCCGCTCTCTTTCCTCGAGCGAAACTGGGATAGCAAGACCTTTCAATATTACTGGGAAAAACCTTCTGATCATTTTGCCATGGCCGCCAGCGGACAACTGCTGCAGCTGTCCGCCCGGGGGACCGACCGCTTTGCGGATATGCATCGCCGGCAACAGTCCGTCCGGGAAGCCACGGCCTCCTTTTCTTCGGTATTCCACCCCTGTGCGGGATTAATGTTCCTGGGAGGCTTTTCGTTTTTTGACGAGCTGGATCATGCGGACTGGCATTCGTTTGAAGCGGCATCCCTGACGGTGCCCCGATGGCTTATCCTGCAGGACGGTAATCATCTTTCCGCCACTGTGGCCCTGGATGTGAGACCCCATCAGACCACCGATGCGTTATATACAGAAGTTATCAAGCAGCTTCATCATATCGACCGGATACTGAGCAACACATCAAAGCAATATTCATCCCCCGGTGCAGTGACCGCAGACCCTGCTTCCACCGGCCCGTTAAAGCGGGACTCTGAAGCCTGGATGTCATCCGTCCAGGAAGCCAGGGAACAGATTCGCAAGAAAACTTTTAAAAAGATTGTGCTGGCCCGGCGGCTGTCGGTCCCCCGCGGCGAATCAGTCCGCCCCACCGCACTGCTGCACCGGCTGCGCCGCCAGTATCAAAACTGCTGCTGTTTTTTAATTCATCCGCCCTGCGGCGACAGTTTCCTGGGAGCTACTCCTGAACAACTGGTTGCCTTTCAGCATGACTTTTTGCGGACAGAAGCCTTGGCCGGCAGCATGGAACGCGGGGAGACAGCGATGGAAGATATCGACCTGGAGAACGATCTTTCCGTAAGTGCCAAAAACCAGCATGAGCATCAATTTGTCGTCCGGGATATCGAACAGCGACTGCAGCCCTTTGCCCGCAGCATTCATCGCAGTGACCGGCCCCGGGTTAAAAAGCTGTTAAACGTTCAGCATCTTTATACACCGATCCAGGCGGACTTAAAGCCAGAGGCCACGGTGTTGTCCATTCTTGGCCAGCTTCACCCCACCCCGGCGGTCGGGGGGTATCCCTGGGAACAGGCGGCGCCCTTTATCCGGGAGCTGGAAGATTTTGAGCGCGGCTGGTATGCAGGTCCCGTAGGATGGCTTAGCGCCTCCGGAAGCGGAGAATTTGCCGTGGGGATCAGGAGCGGACTCCTCAGTGACACACAAGCCCATTTTTTCGCCGGGTGCGGCATCGTAGCCAATTCCGACCCGCAGTCCGAGTGGGAAGAGACGAATCTCAAGTTAAAGCCGATGCTTTCCGCACTCCGGTATGAAGACTGATATAGCTGTTCAAAACATCCCTTTTTACTGGGCAACGATCTTCTTTCGCAGGCTTTTAAAAGCCGGGGTGCGCCATGTTATTATTTCACCGGGATCCCGTTCCACTCCCCTGACCATGGCCGCAGCGGCCCAATCCCGCCTGCGGAAACAGGTTATCCTCGATGAACGATCCGCTGCTTTTACGGCCCTGGGGGTAGGCAAAGCGACCGGGCATCCCGCCGTGCTTGTGTGCACTTCG
The DNA here is from genome assembly GCF_900129315.1 of Fodinibius roseus. Lineage (GTDB taxonomy): Bacteria > Bacteroidota > Rhodothermia > Balneolales > Balneolaceae > Fodinibius > Fodinibius roseus. The sequence goes on along the minus strand of NZ_FQUS01000001.1, from coordinate 254,445 downwards.
GGCACCGCCACGGCCAACTACTTCCCGGCCGTCATCGAAGCCCGACAATCGGGCGTGCCGATGATTCTGGCCACGGCCGACCGCCCCCCCCACCTGCGGTCGACCGGCGCCAACCAGGCGATCGACCAGCTGAAGCTGTTTGGCGGCTACCCGGTCTTCTTTCATGAGGTCGGGGAGCCGGGGCTGGGAGATGATGATCTCAAGCGGCTTGCCATGCTGTCCCGGCAGGCCGTTGGTCTATCGCAACAAAAACGGGGGCCTGTACATCTCAATTTTCCTTTTCGCAAACCGCTGGAGCCGGAACCCGGCTTTGTAAAAAAGATATCAGATGAAAACAGCGATAAACCCCTGTCCGGCAACAGCGAATGGCGGCAGGATGGTTCTTTTCATCTTTCTGACAAAATACAGCAGGCAATGCGATCCGCCCGGCGCCCGCTCATCGTCGTGGGTCCCACTGCCCCGGGCGATGATACCGGGTCCATTGCAGGGCTGGCCAAAAAGCTGAACGCTCCGGTGCTGACGGAATCCACCATGCCGGACCAGCAGCATGTTAGCCACGGCTTTGCAATATTCCTGCGCAATAAACATGTCCGGGAACAGCTGCAGCCGGATCTGCTGCTGCGGTTTGGATTCCAGCCGACAGCCAAAAGCCTGGAGAAGGCGCTTGGGGACTGGCAGCCCGGGCATCACTTACACTTTGCGAGCACCTCCGACTGGCAGGACGCCACCTTCTCCGAAAGCGAGCATCTCCCCTGGGGGGGACGTCCCCTGTCGCTGGGCGGTCTCCCCGATTCCGGCGGGGATTCGTGGCTGAAGAAGTGGAAAAGACAGGAACTGCTTGCCGAAGAGCACCTGCAGGTGGCAATGAACGGGCCGGAAGCGCTGACGGACGGACACATTTACCATCACTTGCTGCCTCAATGTCCCGATGATCATTTTGTCGCCGTCTCCAACTCTTTCCCCGCCCGGGATGTCCAACTTTTCGGAGGCCGGGTCACCCGGCACCCGCTGTTATTAAACCGGGGGGCAAGCGGCATTGACGGGGTGACCTCCACCGCGATGGGCATCAGTCTGGGAATCGACCGGCCGGGTGTGCTCGTTACCGGGGACCTCGCCTTCCTGCATGACGCCAATGCGCTGCTAAACCGGGAGACGGTGACCCAGGATCTGACGGTAATTGTAATTAACAACGTCGGGGGCTCGATTTTCCGTATGCTGCCGATCGAGCAGCATGACACCTATTTTGAAAACTACTTCGAAACCCCGCAGTCAGCTGACGTTCAGCGACTGGCCGCCTCGTTTCATATTCCCTGCCACCGGATTCAAACCCTTGAGCAGATCCGCCAATTTGACCTAAAACAATGGCAAAAGCAGCACCGCGGGCTATCGGTGATCGAATGCCGGACCAATGCCGACGCTTCGATGGAGCTGCGCAAAACCTGCTGGAGTTATTCGCCATGATGTTTGCCGAAATAAATCATCACAGCTACGCCTACCGGATACACAGGCAACAGTCGGGCCTCCCCCTTTTGCTCCTGCTGCATGGATTTATGGGCGACCAGCGCGTGTTTGATCATCTTCTCGACGGATTGGCCGATTTTTGCAATCCGGTGACCATTGATCTGTTGGGACACGGGCAATCATCGAAGTCCGACGACCCCGGCGACTATCGCGAAGAGCAACAGGTGGCGGATATCCGGACATTCATCCGCCGGCTGAGTACAGATATGGACGTCGACGACGGACGGTTTCTGCACGGCTACAGCATGGGCGGACGCCTGGCGTTAAAGATCGCCCTGGCGGATCCGGCATTGGTCGGGGGACTCATTCTCGAAAGTACGAACTGCGGCATTCCCGATGAGCGCCAACGCAGCCGGCGGCGCCAAACCGACGAGCAGCGGGCGCGGGACATCACCACCGATCTTGACCGGTTTTTAACGCACTGGCAGCAGCTCCCGCTGTTTGCGTCCCCCGAAACCAATAATAAAGAACAACTCCATAGGAAATACAGGGCCATACAGCGCGGTCAGTCCCCGGAAGCACTGGCGGCCTCCCTGCGCGGCTTCGGGACCGGGAGCATGCGTCCCTGTTGCGATGAGCTTCCCTCGTTAAACCGACCAGTGCTGTTGATGGCCGGAACCAATGATGAAAAATACCGTCAAATCAACCGCCGCCTGGAACAGCGGCTGCCCGCTGCCCGTTTTTCAACGCTCAAAGCGGGACACCGCGTTCACCTCGATAATCCCGATAAGTTTATAACCGAAATAAAATCATTTCTATTATTATGAACTGGACAACCGTCAAAGAATACGAAGACATCACCTTTAAAAAGTCCAACGGCGTAGCACGCATCGCCATCAACCGCCCGGAAATCCGCAATGCATTTCGTCCCAAGACCTTATTTGAATTACAGGAAGCATTTTTGAATGTACGGGAGGACCAGGCCATCGGGGTCGTACTGCTAACGGGCGAAGGTCCCTCGCCCAGGGACGGCAAGTGGGCCTTCTGCTCCGGCGGCGATCAAAACGTGCGGGGCAGGGCCGGTTACAGGGATGATGCCGGAACACCGCGCCTCAACGTGCTCGACCTGCAGCGACTGATACGCTTCATGGGCAAGGTAGTCATTGCCATGGTGCCCGGCTGGGCCGTGGGCGGGGGACACAGCCTGCACGTGGTCTGCGATCTGACGATTGCCAGCAAAGAACACGCTATTTTCAAGCAGACCGACGCCGATGTGGCCAGCTTCGACGGCGGGTTCGGCTCCGCCCTGCTGGCCCGGCAGGTGGGACAAAAGAAAGCCCGTGAAATCTTTTTCCTGGGCAGAGATTACTCCGCCCGGGAAGCTTTCGAGATGGGCATGGTCAACAAGGTGGTGCCGCACGACGAGCTGGAAGAAACCGCCTACCGGTGGGCGCAGGAGATCCTGGAGAAAAGTCCCACCGCCATCCGGATGATCAAGTACGCTTTTAATTTAGTAGATGACGGGATGGTGGGACAACAGGTCTTCTCCGGAGAAGCCACGCGCCTGGCCTATATGACCGACGAAGCCGAAGAGGGCCGCGATGCCTTCCTGGAAAAGCGCAAACCGAACTGGGATGAGTATCCCTGGATTGGGTAACCGGATGCAGGTGCTCCAAATTTGATTTGTTTACTTATGGAAATCTATGAAAAAAACTCCCTAACGTTGAAAATGCTGTCATAGACATCCGTAAGCTGAGGGATTACTGTTTGAATCCCACCCATCCGATGGGAAAGCATAAAGCACGTATTTTTAAATCGGAACTCGGGATAGAACAAAATGACGCGGAGTTGCTAAAGGATTTAATTCTTTCTTCTCTGCCAGATAGCCTGGCAGAAATTAACTTTAGTGATAAATACGGCACAAGATATACAGTCAATCTAAAAATTCGTATATTTGGCAAAGAGAGTGTCTTAACCACTGGCTGGATTATACGATCCGATGAAAATTATCCCCGCTTGATAACCTGTTATGTTAACACATAGGACCCCCTAACAGATGAAAAAAATAAAAGAATTAGATACAGTAGCTCTTTTAAAAAATATCCCTAAAAAAAATCTATCAAAGGGCCAAGTGGGGACGGTTGTAGAAAAGCTGGATAGCAATACTTTTGAAATCGAGTTTTCTAATGCCAAAGGAGAAACGATCTTAACCATACCCGTTAAAAAAAGAGATCTTATTCTTTTACGCTTCGAACCTGTCTCGGCCTGAATGTCATTTTCTTTATCCTGTTTGAATCTGATCTGGACCAATAAAAATCTGCTTCTGGAATAATCAACTCATTAAGCTCCTATCATTCTGCATGATCAAGTTCTGGTGGGTGACGGCATGGTTGGACACAGATCTTCTCCGGCGAAGCCACGCGCCTGGTCTATATGACCGACGAAGCCGAAAAGGGCCGCGATGCCTTCCTGGAGAAGTGCAAACCGGAGTGGGATGAGTATCCCTGGATTGGGTAGGCATATAAAAAAAGCCTGACAGGTTTCGACCCCTGCCAGGCTTAATTGGTTTTAAAAAGTTATTCGTTTAGAAAAAAACCTGATAAGCCTTGAAGACTTGCCGTGGTAAAAAATGGTATTAAGGATGATCTATACCACCAACAATTACCCTCCTCATTGACGTTCCGGATCTTGTATCCGAGTCGGTGACCACAACCTTTAATTCGAAATCCTGGTCACCATTCCCTGAGCCCGAATAGGAACTCCCGGTACCAACCTGTTGGTAGGGACCACTTCTGGGTTTTCTACGGTGCCATGTATAGTTGTAGGGACTATTGCCATTGCTTACACTGGCGTTCCAGGTTCCCTGCTCTCCTGTCTCAATTATTCCCGGGCCGGTCATAGATACAGCCAGCGGCACAAAACTGCCCACGCCACGGGCAGCGAAAGTATTCTGGATCAGGTTGTTATGGTTACCTCCAAAAGCCGCATCATCGGCAGCCATTTCCATTGACCATATCTACCCGGCCATCAGAGCGCAGATGCACTTTGTACTCGGCCTCATACACTGGAATACCTTGAACAGTTTGTTGAAAGGTAACATGCTGTATGCCCCGGTGCGTTTGGGTTTTAGTATAACCCAGTTGGTTTATATCCGATATCCCAAACAACGCCCCGTATCGGGTTAAAAAAGACCGGGCCGCTTGTTGGGACTTGCCGGGATAAGTTTCCTTGGTCTGTCCGGAAAAGACGGAAGCCGGCAGCCGGCAGATCAGTATCTTTACTCCAGCGGATGCTCCATTCGGAACCGTGCTGTTCTTTAAATTGCTTCCAGATCGCCTTGCGAATGGAATCAGCCTTTGCCGGGGGCGTACCGGATGGTATTTGAGATATGATGTCAACAGCATCGGATGAGGACTGTGGATCACTGCTTAAATCGCTCACCGGTGAGTCGCAGGATGAAAAGGATAAACCTAAAAGGACGAGTAAGGTAATGAGTCGTTTCATGATGATACCTCCAATTGTTTTTGTATATTGGAGGTGTGTCGTGCTAACCTGCAGCAGCGGGTCAGCACGATCACACCGGCCCCTGCAGCATTGCTCTTGGACTCTTCCCGGAGACGGAGCAATTGTGGGGGCTTATTTATTGTTGTGATTTATGCTTCATGGAAAGCATATTCTTTTACCATATTTGTCGTATGCTCATTTGGTTGTTCGGACGATCCAGTCGGCGTCGCCAATATTTGTCGGCCCAAAAGGAATTAAAATGGTTTCATTCTTTTCAGTATCAATTATATAAAGCGAATAATCTCTGGGCTCCGACTGATCTCTTGCGGTTATCAGTAATTTCTGTCCATCAGGACACCAAGCCACAGGGAAAAGTTGGATGGACGTCGAGAAATCTTCCTCAACTTTAAAGATAACCCCTGATTGTACACTCACTAGGAAAAGTCCCAGTGATGAGCTACTAGATCTGAATCCGATGGTATTACTATCTGGATTCCAAACCGGATCTCTAGCAAAACCAGTTTCCGTCATTCTTCTTTGATTCGACCCATCTGTATCCACCACATATAAATCCTTTCTGAACCGCAGCGTATCCGCATCCACATAATCCCGGTCTGAGACAAAGGCAATCCGCTGTCCGTCCGGACTCCAGGTGGGTTTCATATCACTTGCAGGATGGTCAGTAATTGCATGAATCTGGTCCGGATCGTAATCTTTGCCGGCAACCTCTACCACGACAATTTCATAGTCCCTTCCGCCGAGCTCACAATTCGTACATACCTGGTAGGCAATGTTCGTCCCGTCGGGACTCCACGCCGGGGCCGATCCGATCAGGGCAGAAATCGATTCGCGTTGTCGTTTTTTAAGGGGACGCATATTGGTACCATCCGAATCCATCACATACAAGTACGGGCCCAACGTCGTCGCCCCGGTGTAATTCTCAAAGACGATTAGCTTCCCATCCGGGCTCCAGGCCGGATCTGTGGCTCCGCCTTCCGGACCAAAATGGGTTAACTGCTCCAGGTCCGATCCGTCTGCGTTCATCGTGTAAATCTGAGAGGTCCCTTCCCCGTCTTTGGCGGAAAAAACAATTTTGCCGGGAATATCCGGGCGGTCGTCCCCGCTTCCCATCACTCCACAAGAAATGAATGCCAACAGTAATGATATGAATACGGCTTGTTTCATTATAACATACACAGCCAACCCCTTTCTTCTTTGCGCTCTCTTACCGCTGCCGCTCCCAGGAAAAGCCAACGAGCGGTAAATGACTCTCTGCATAATTACTAAAACAAAGGCAAAAAGCAAGTCCTGAGCGTATAAACGGCATTTTTTCGCCGAAATGAGCCTATTTATTCCTTTTTAAAACGAAAGGAAAATGCGGATAATTTGCCTTAAAAGAGGGAGAAAAAAGGAGGTAGGAGAGCTTCGAAAGTTTTCTAAAATCTTATGCTGCTCAAAAATAAGAAAGGGCAAGTGTTAAAAATCCGCCCTTACGCATAAAAAATTATTCTAAAAATCTTAATTACCGGGTGGATTCTTTGTGGTTATAGAATAAAAAAGCCCGCCATGATTGCTCACAGCGGGCTCTCGGAAATTTAAGTTTACTTCAACTTACGAGCACCCCGTCGTCGAGCCGCAGGTGATGCACTTCTGGCAGGTGCCGTTGCGTACCATCGTCATGCTTCCGCACTCAGGACACGAATCGCCGGTGTAGCCCATCTCCTTAGCCTTCTCGTAGTCGCTCTGGTAACTGTCATCATCAGCGGCCGTCCGGGCCTGCTTTGCAGATTGTGCCTGAGTGACGGTTTCCGGCTGATTTTGATTGGTGGAATCAGGCTTTTTCTTCTGCGTCGGGTCTACCCTTTTTGCTTTCTCGCGGGCTTGTTCGGCCTCTTCAGAGGGACGCAGTTTACGCGACATAATATCGTCGGCAGGGACATGCGCCAGGTCATCCCGGCCGAGGTACGTCACGGCCAGCTCCCGGAAGATGTAATCAATAACGGATGTCGTCATTCTAATATGCGGACTTCCGTTGACCATCCCGCTGGGTTCGAACTTGGTGAAGGTGAAGGCATCCACGAACTCCTCCAGCGGCACGCCGTGCTGCAGGCCGAGCGAGATCGCAATGGCAAAGCAATTGGTGAGGCTGCGGAATGCGGCCCCCTCGCGGTGCATATCAATGAAGATTTCACCCAGCTGACCATTCTCATATTCACCCGTCCGCAGGTAGACACTCTGTCCCCCGATTTTCACTTTCTGCGTGTAACCGGTCCGCCGGCTTGGCAGCCGCTGGCGGTTGGCCACATACTTGTGGATGATTTTTTCGGCCGACTCCACCACTTTGTCCTGTGCCTCCGCTGTCTCTTCCAGGTCCTCTTCGTCTTCCAGTTCCTCAAAGACATCGCTGAGGCTGTTCAGCGGCTGACTTAATTTCGAGCCGTCGCGATAGAGGGCGTTGGCTTTCAGCATCAGCTCCCAGGAATCCATATACGCATCCTTGAAGTCTTCCACGGTCGCTTCATTCGGCAGGTTAATTGTCTTGGAAATCGCTCCCGAAATAAACGGCTGCGCGGCGGCCATCATCCGGATGTGTCCCCCGGGCTTAATGTAGCGCGTCCCGATTCGCCCGCACCGATTGGCGCAGTCGAAGACCGGCAGGTGCTCGTCTTTCAGGTGCGGCGCTCCTTCCACGGTCATGGTCCCGCACACGTAATCGTTCGCTTCCTGGATCTCCCGCTGCGAGTAGCCGAGATACTTCAGCATGTTAAACTGCGGATCGGCCAGCTGCTCCTCCTCCAGTCCCAGTTCCTGCTCACAAAAATCCTCGCCCAGCGTAAACTGGTTAAAGGCGAATTTGATATCGAAACTGCTTGGCAGCGCTTCTTTGATCGCCTCCAACTGGGCATCTCCGAAGCCTTTCTCGCGCAGGCTCTCTTCATTGATATGCGGGCAGCCCTCCAGCTCACCGTGACCTTTGGCGTAATCGATGATCTCCTGGCGCTCCCTGGGAGCGTATCCCAGATTTTCGAGTGCTTTGGGGACGCACTGGTTGATGATCTTGAAATACCCGCCACCGGCCAGCTTCTTAAACTTCACAAGCGCAAAATCAGGCTCTATACCCGTGGTGTCGCAGTCCATGACCAGTCCGATGGTGCCGGTCGGGGCGATAACCGTTACCTGTGCATTGCGATAGCCATGCTTCTCACCCATCTTCACGGCTTTCTCGGAATCCTTGCGCGCTGCCTTCAGCAGGTTATCGGGACACTGGTTTGCATCAATGCCCATCGGCTTGACGGTCAGTCCCTCATATTCGTCGGGATCGACATTAAAAGCCGCCCGCTTGTGATTGCGCACCACCCGCAGCATATGCTCTTTGTTGGCTTCGTATCGCTCGAAGGTGCCCAGCTCACTCGCCATTTCCGCGCTGGTGGCATAGGCATTCATATGGATAAGGCTGGTCAGCCCCCCGGCAATCGCGCATCCTTCGGGACTGTCGTAGGGGACGCCCCGGACCATCAGCGCCGCCCCGATGTTGGCATATCCCAGCCCCAGCGTGCGATACTTGTACGAAAGATCCGCTATTTCCCTGGAGGGGAACTGGGCCATCAGTACGGAGATCTCCAGCACGACAGTCCAGAGCCGCGAGGCATTCCGGAGTGCTTCCACATCAAACTCCTTGCACTCGTCTGTTTTGAAATACTTCATCAGGTTGAGGGAAGCCAGGTTACAGGCCGTGTTGTCCAGGAACATGTATTCCGAGCAGGGATTACTCCCGTTGATCGGTCCGTCTTCGGGGCACGTATGCCATTCGTTAATGGTATCGTGATACTGCGCTCCCGGGTCGGCGCAAGCCCAGGCCGCGTTGGAAATTTCATCCCAGAGTTCACGCGCCGGCATGGTTTTGCACGGCTTCGGCTCACGGCCCTCTTCCTTGGCTTTACGCTTCTCCGTTCTCCAGTAGAGGTTCCACTCGCCGTCATCCTTGACGGCCTTCATAAACTTGTTGGGAATACGAACCGAATTATTGGAATTCTGTCCGCTTACCGTGCGGTAGGCCTCTGAATCCCAGTCCGTATCGTAGGTATCGAATTTCAGGTCGGTGAAGCCCTGTGATGCCAGCTGTACCACCCGTTCAATATAATTGAGCGGTACCTGGTCTTCCTTGGCCTCTTTAATGGCTTTTCCGAGCTCTTTGTTTTTCAACGGGTCGCGGCTGACCGCCCCGTTAAAGGTACGCCCGTCAATTTCCACTGGCTTGTTGCAGAGCTTGATAATTTTCTTAAGATGCTTCTCCAGAATTTTAGATCCCGCAACCATCGAGGCCACCTTTTGCTCCTCGCGAACCTTCCAGTTCACATATTCTTCAATATCGGGATGGTCGAGATCGAGGGTAACCATCTTGGCGGCCCGGCGGGTGGTCCCGCCCGATTTAATCGCCCCGGCGGCCTTGTCCCCGATCTTCAGAAAACTCATAAGTCCGGAGGACTTCCCTCCCCCGCTCAGCGGCTCTCCTTCTCCGCGAATTTTGGAAAAGTTGCTGCCCGTCCCCGAGCCGTATTTGAAGAGACGTGCTTCGCGGACCCAAAGATCCATGATACCGCCCTCGTTGACCAGGTTGTCATCAATACTCTGGATAAAGCAGGCATGAGGCTGGGGGTGGCTGTAGGCGTCATCCGACTTTGTGAGCTCGCCCGTCTTGCCGTCCACATAATAGTGTCCCTGTGACGGACCGTTAATGCCGTAGGCCCAGTGCAGGCCGGTATTAAACCACTGGGGACTGTTGGGAGCCGCCATCTGGTTGGCAAGCATATAACGCAGCTCATCGTAGAAAACCTTCGCATCTTTTTCGGAGTCAAAGTAATCGTGCTTCCAGCCCCAGTAGGTCCAGCAGCCCGCCAGGCGATGGAACACCTGATGGCTGTCGTTCTCGCCGCCGTATCGCTCTTCTTCATCGATATCCTTCATAGCCTTCTCATCGGGCTCTGATCGCTGTAGCCACTCCGGGACACCTTTCTCTTTAACTTTCCTGGTTTTCTTCGGGACCCCGGCCTTGCGGAAATATTTCTGCGCAATAACATCCGTGGATACCTGCGACCAGGACTTGGGGACGATCACATTCTCCATGGAGAATACCAGTGATCCATCCGGATTCTTGATCTCTGATTTCCGGCTCTCGAATGTCATATTTTCAAAGGGGGTCTCCCACTCTTCCTGAGTATAAAAACGTGTAAATTTCATATAACTGGTTCCTTGACTAATATTTTTACTTGGATAGGCCTTTCGGGTAAAAGCAATAACAATAACTTGGCTCTTTTGCCTTCTATAAAATATAAAGGACTTGTGCTCCGGTACAAGCAAAAACTGAAATACTTTTCCACAAAACCGGGTAGTTATCCACAATTGATTCGCCTGCAGATCTTCTTTCCGGCAAAACCTGGGGATCCCTGCTTTTTGTGATGTGGATAACTCTCATTCTGTCTTTAAGTATGCCCTATTTCAACGGCCGACTCCCGGCGGTAGCCTGCCGGGCCCGCAGTACATTCACCGCAGCTAAGTGCTCTTGTTATGAATAAAGAGGATCATGTTTGAAAACATGTTGCTCGACGACACGGAAGGAAGAAGATCCTGAGCGCCTTCCTGGTTACGGGGTAAGGATGAGGACCAGCCAAAGAAAACCATATTGAAAAAAACTTCATACCCCAAGCAAAAACAAAAATATTTTGATAGCTCTGAAACTTTGCTTAAATCTTGGACTGCTCAAAAATAAGAAAGGACAAATTTTGAAAACCTGCCCTTTCGAATAATAATTTATATAGAAATCGTGACAAGTCGGGGAAATTTGCTATAATATTTTAAAAATTATCTACTTTCCTAACGGACAGCCGTATTATATTAACGCGTTGTGCGGTTGACTTATAAATAACCTCTTAGCATCAGCAGAGCCTAAAAGCGTTGTATTCATAGAAACGCTGACAGGAATCATCATCCTGTCAGGTCTGGTTTTATTTATAACCGCATAAAGGGTTTTGTTAATTCACGACAAAATGAAATCCATTGGGAGCGATACCGACGTTAAAGGAATCCACGGCCGTGCCCTGCTGGTCATAAATCAACGCCTGTCCATCCTGGCTGTATCCCCTGCTGTCCCCGACATACAAGCGCTCCTGGGTAGGCAGGTAGCCAATGGCACTGAAAGAACGTGAAGTAAACGGTTCTTCCTCGACCGACAACGTATTCATATCAATCACGGATATCCCGTCATTCAGTAAATAGGCCTTCGCATTGTCATTATCCAGTGCAATCCCGGTAGGGTGTCCCCCGGTTTCAATGGAGTCGATTACCGTAGCGCTGCTTCCATCAATAAGATAGACGCTTCCGGGCTTATCATTGGCAGGATCCCGCTCCCAGTTCTCATCATAAGCGATCAACCCGTTGCAAACCACCCAGAGTCGGCCGGCCATATCTACACTGATATCCTGGGGGCCGGGCCCCGCTTCAATAGTATGATCGACCGTATGACTGGTCGTATTTATTACGGAGATCGTATTGTCATTGCCCGCCCCCTTGTTTGCGACAAACGCCAGGTTATTCATACGAAAAATCGACCACGGTTGTGATCCCACGGATATCCTTTGATCGGTTTCTTCAAAGTTTTCCAGGTCAACCACCGTAACACTGCCATCATACAGGTTGCTGACATAGCCTGTCTGGTTATTTATAATCTCAAAATCAGTGGGAGTAGTCGAGAGCTCAATCGTTGCCACGCTTTCCAGCGACTCGACTTCCGCGACTTCAATCTTATTAGCATTGTTCAATACCATAAAGATATGCTCCCCGGCTATTTTAGCGGATTGGATGATGCCGGCCAGGGGACGGCCATTGGCATTTCCGAACGCTTTTTTAAGGGTACTTCCCGATTCAGGGTCATAACTCGTCAATGAACCATCGCTATCATTGAAGTTTCCTTCATTCGTGACATAGACAGAGGAGAGTTCTAATGGGTCGGGATTATTCCCCCCATCCACACAGGAACCGATAAGAAAGGTAACTACCAATAGAGAGAGGGAACGTATAAATCGTTGTTTCATGATAAGGTATCTAAAAATAAATTATAATTGATAAGTTGCTGTTAGGGAAAAAGTGACATTCCGTTGTGGCATCGCGTACCACTGTATGATTTCATAATTCCTGTCGAGCAGGTTTTTGATGCCCGCCCGGGCTTTGAAGGTGATATCCCCATACCTCCGGCGGAGCTGCAGGGTGGCATCCAGTACCTGATAGGGATCCAGGGAGGAACTGAAATCCTCGGTATCGGTGGTATAGCGGCGACCAACCCACCGGTATTGCAAAAGTACCCTGGCTATCCCTTTATCCACGCTCAACGAGGCTTTATACTTCCACTGGGGAACATAGCGCACCTGGTGACCCACAGCCGCGTCGCCGTCAAAACGGGGTTCAGTTATTTCGGTCCGATTCAGGCTGCCGGATTGATCGAGCTGCAGGTGCCAATTTCCGGGCATTAAAAAACTATTTTTTATATATGCCTCTATCCCCTGGGTGGTCAGCTGCTCTACATTGGACGGGATATATATGCCGTCATTTCCCGGAAACCACCGGATACCATGATCAATCTCACTGTAGTAGCCTGTTAATTTAACGGAAGACAAGCCCAAAAACCGGCGGGGCGTAAGGGTGACTCCCGCTTCGGCACTGTTGCTCCGCTCCGCTTTCAAATCCGGATTGCCCCCCTGTCCCCAGTACAGAGCATTGAACGTAGGGGGATTGAAATCCCGGCTCAGCTGTCCCCGGACAAACAGCCGATTGGTTAGCAATTCGTAATTCACCCCTAATGAAGGGCTCAATACTGTTCCAAAATCACTATAAACATCCAGCCGTAATGCCGGATACAGACGCAGCCGCCGGTCAAAGAACGTAACTTCCGGATTGGTCAAGGCACTGAACTGCTGACGCGTTTTCAGGGAATTATAGTTATTGGTTTCTACTCCCGTTAGTTCTCCACTTAGCTCTCCCTTAAGCTCAACATATTCACTCAATGTGTGCTTGATGTTTGAACTGATCAACCAGCGCCGGGTAGTCGTAAAGCTTCGGGTATTAATCCCGCGATCAAAATAGTTCAATGCGCTTCGGCCCAGGAAATTCTTTAGCTCGAGTTCGGTATCTCCCCAGCTATGTCGGTATGTACTGAGCCATCGGACTGCCTGATCTTCCTGCCGGGCCCGGCTGTTGGTATTCAATATATTGCCCGGAATTTGGTTATCGCTGTCGGCCGCCCAGAAGACGGATTTCCACTCCCCCGCCCCGGTTTTTTCTCCTACAGAAGCCATCATATTATAACGCTCGCTGCGATTGTGCTGTCGCTTTTCAACCCGGTCGTACCCCCGGTTATAATATTCAAAATCATTCTCGGCGTAGTCGTATAATCCACGGATCGAAACCTGCAGGTCTTCGGTGGTATAGCCTCCCTGCAGGGACGATTGCCACTGTCCGAACGAGCCGCCACATTGCCGGGCGGAAAAATGACGACTCTCTTCCCAATCTGAAGAGAGATAGAGGGCCCCGGATAAACTCCCGCCGCCGAAGGCGGTGCTGGGCGTCCCGGAACTTACCTGAATATTGGAAAAGAAACTGGTCGGCAGCAGGGAAAGATCTGTTTGCCCGATCGTGGGACTGTTTATCGGAATTCCCTCCCACAACACCTGGATCTGCTCGGATGAGAGTCCCCGCTGCGAAGCGGTTGCCATCCCGCCCGGCCCGTTATTCTTTATAAACAGTGAGGACTGTGACGCGAGGATATCGCCAATGGATTGGGCGTGCAATAAGCTCAGACGGGTCGAATCGATTACTTCTACGGCGGTAGGCTGGTACTTCATCGGCTGATCGATACGCGTGGCCACAACTTCCACTTCCTCCAGTTCAAGCGTATCCGCTATCGTTTGCGTTTGTGCCTGCGCAGGTTGGCATGCATATACAAACAGGGCAATGCAGCATAGTACAGCTACGCTGATCTGTTTTTTTCTATATAAATAATAATATAAGTGTAAGATGGTCATAAAATCCTCGCAGAAACTTTAACTCCCGAAAGTTTCTCAAGAAATAGGATCGTTTGGCAGGTCTTCTGGCTCATCCTGCTGTCCGGCCTTCCCATCCCGGTTACCGGGACAGTGGCAAAAGGTTGGAGACAGCGTAGCAATGGATTTACAGTTGCGGGTACAGCTTCCGATTTCCCGTCATATCTATGATAAACGTCAGCATCTGACGGGGCACGGAATTCCCTTTTCATTCCATCCCGGAGCCGACAGTCGCCGGGGGGGACGGAAAACCAATACACTATTTCAAAGAGCGCTCGTAAAGTAGGGGCTTTCCTGATAAAAAGAAAGGCACGGTTTTTATAGATCCTTTTGGCTTGATCCAAAAGGATCATAAAAAAATCAAGACTCTAACTTCCCCAATTTATTAATCAAATCCCGGACCGAATCGCAGGTATAGTGCTCCTCTTCGCAGCTGATATCCCACCGGAATCCCTCCGCTGTTGGCTGTACCTTCACCCTGAGGGCTGTACCATCCGATTCTGAAACCCGGTAGCCGGAGCGCTCCAGGGCCCGTCGCGTCCAAAAGACGCCCTCGGCAGCCCCATGCAGGCAGATCGGCCCTTTGGAAGGTTCGTGAAGCCTGAACGATCCGGTGGCGCGGTCGAAATCGAAGCTGTCCTGTGCAAAGACAGCTTCAAACGTACCGTCCAGCACCAGGTCCTCGGGCGTGCCGGTGACCACCCTGCCCTGCCGGTCAATAAGCCACAGCGAGTCGGCCGCTTTAAGAGCGAGATCCAGCTCATGGGTCGACAGCAAAACTGCCTTCCGTGTGTCGTGGGCCAAACGGCGCAGCAGGCGTATGATCGCCACCCGGTTGGGCAGGTCCAGGTGAGCCGTGGGCTCATCCAGCAAGATGGCGGAGGTATCCTGCGCCAGCGCCCGGGCGATCATCACCTTCTGACGCTCACCGTCGCTCAGATGCAGCACGTCACGGTCGACAAAGGATTCGATACCCGTGGATTCGATAGCCCAGGCTACTTTTTCTTCATCTTTTCGGTCCAGGGAGCCGAACCAGCCAGTGTAGGGCAAACGTCCGAAAGCCACCAGCTCATAGACGCTCAAATTACCGATCGTAAGACGATCGGTCAGCACCGTACTCAGCTCCCGGGAGATCTCCCTGATAGAAAGGCGGCCTATTTCTTCCCCCGACAGGTGGATCGCTCCGCTCAATGGAGCGTGCAGTCCGGCAAGCGTACGGATGAGCGTTGATTTCCCCGACCCGTTGGGCCCCAGCAGGCAAACAACCGCTCCCCTGTGCAGCGACACATCAATATGGCGGGCCACGGTGGTGGTGGAGGGACGACGTCGTCCCCGCGCCGGGAAGCCGATCTCCAGATCCCGGGTCGATATAATGGAATCAGGGTTATGCATCAGAAGGAAGCCTGCAGGTTTTTGCGTTGAATAATCACCCATATAACCACCGGGGAGCCCACCATCGAAGTGACCGCGCTGATGGGCAGGGTCGCCGTGGAACCCGGCATCTGGGCGATGACATCACAGCCCAGCAGCAGCATCGCTCCCATCAAGAGGGTTCCGGGAACGAGCACGCGATGCTCGTTTGTGCCCAGCAGCGATCGAGTCAAATGGGGAACGGCGATCCCGACAAATCCGATAGGCCCGCAAAAAGCCGTGATGCCCCCCGCCAGCAAGCTGGTGCTTACGATGATCCAGAGCCGGGCCCTGGAAACGGACAGGCCCATGCTGCGCGCATAGTTTTCGCCCAGCAACAGCCCGTTGAGTGATTTTGACAGTATCATGGCCATGCCTCCCCCCGCGAGCGTTATGGCCCCCAACATCCAAAGCTGACCGAGCGGTACCCCGCCCAGGCTGCCGAACGTCCATATCAGGTAGTCCTGTATCTGTTCCGGCCGGCTGAAATACTGCCAGATACTCACAAGAGCGATGGTCATATTGCCGACCATCAAACCGATAATAAGTAGCGTCACGTTATCCCGGACCCTTACGGAGATAAGCAGGATAAGCAATAATACCGCTGCCGATCCGATACTTGCCGCTAAAATAATGAGCCAGCTTCCCAATGCGGTCAATTCACGGATCGCAAAAATAGTCGTGATCGTCCCGCCGGCTAACATCACGACCGCTACGCCGAGACTCGCTCCCGCCGTGATGCCCAGCACTGAGGGGCCGGCCAGCGGGTTGCGAAACAGCGTCTGCATAAGGAGTCCCGCCACGGAAAGCGCGCTGCCGGCCAGGATAGCGGTAACTGCGCGGGGAAGGCGGATATTGATCAGAATCTTTTGCCACGCCGGCTCCTGTACTTCTCCCCCCCACAATATACGCAGAATATCGGGAAGCGGGATATCCACCGAGCCGAGCGCCAGGTTTAACAGGAACAGCCCGGCGACCCCGGCCCCCAGCAGTAAAAAGTACAGGGGACGGATCCCCGTACGATACGACCTGTTATGATCCTTTGGCTGATCAGTCATCACTCAACGTTGCCGTAATAGTAAAAGTTATGATTACCTGCGATTTCAGGATGGAAAATTTTGACCAGATCAGCCAGTACAAGGTCGGGACGCACGACCCCCGATTCCCAAAAATCATTCGCACCCGACGGGGTGGAGCGCCGGTAGTTATGATAGATTTTCCCGGTCCGGAATGATTTAAAATCGCGGAAGCGCTCATCTTTGGCTAAAATATCCTCTTTTGTTTTTGCGGTCCCGGGATGCAGCCAGACATCGGCTTCCAGTCCCTGCCGGTACACCACCTCGAAAGCTTTCCGGAGTCCCCCGGTCTCCCCGGAATCATACCACGGGTAATCAGCTCCTGCGTCCCTGAGAAACCGGGCAGTAAAGCTCTCCCCGCCCGGGACAAACCAGGCACCCTTGTATGGCATGTTATTGATCGTCGTCGGTTTATCCTCTACCGTATCAACCGCTGCCTTGAGGTGATTATATCGCCGGGCTACGGCGTCGAATTTTTCGTTGGCCAGCTTTTCTTTGTTCAGCAGCGCCGCCATCACCTTGACCCATTCCGCCTTGCCCAACGGGGTCGTCTCCAGCCATTCGGAATTTACCAGCAGATCGATACCGGAATCCATCAGCACGCGGTAATTATCAAACTGTGACGATTGTCCCCCTGAAATCATAAGCAGATCGGGATCGAGAGCAAGCACCTTTTCCTTATTTAGCTCCCCCTCCGGGAAGCCGGTTATGATCCCCTCCTCTATTCGCCGGCGGACCTCCGGGGTATAGATGTAATCGGCGCCCACCATCCCGGTAATCGTTTCATTGGCGTTGAGCATGTCCGTGAGAGCGACATGGGTGGTGGAAGTGGCGACCAGGGTGCGGACCGGAATAGGGATTTCCCGGGTATTTTTTACATTAACTTGATCTGCTATACCCCTTGGTACCAAGGAATAGCGCAGCGTGTCCACCCGGTCCTGAAAAGGATTGATAATTTCCAGAAGCTTGTAGTTGTCATGATAGCTGATGTGAAATCCCTCGGCATAGTCAGCCTCTGCCTTGTGAGTAAAATCAACGATTTCCGCGTCGGCCTCGGGGACGTTTGGCTGTTCCTTGGAAGCGGATGACTGGCAGCCCGCCGCAAGCAGAGCGGTGGACAAAAGGGCTGCACAGATACGTATAGTATAATAGGTATGTTGAAAAAAAGATCGCCTTATTGACATCGGTACAGCTTTTCTCCCGAAAGCTTTTCCATCATCATTGCCGGCAGGTCTTCTGGCTTGCTCCACTTTCAACAACCTTCCCGTCCCGATAGTAGCGGGACAGTGGTATCGAAGGATTGAAAGCGTTGGCCCGGTTCCTCACCAAGTAATTAATAGTAGTGAGAAATACGGGTTAATCAGGAGCTTACAGCAGCGGGGACTGCTCCGGACTACCTATTCCCTATGTGGGACAGGTCACCGGATTCCCTTTTAACGTCCCGCCTGCAGCGGGACGAACCGCCAATGAATCAGTATGTTAAAAATAGATGATTAGTGAAAGTAACGGTATTCTGTCATATAAGCCAACAGGAAACTGACCCGTCCGTTCAATCCGGGGCCAGTGCTCATTCCGGCAATCCACAGACAAATCATGGTCCGCAAGATCAGGTCCGACGAAAAGGCTGTGAGTCCGTATTACTTTTCTTATCTTATCCCCGCATCCGGGACGTTCACCTTTAATAATCTTGTCAAAAACGATTCATGACCTACCTGTCAACTGAAAACCTGGCCAAGAACTACGGCATTAAGGTACTGTTTGAGGATCTCTCCTTTGGTATTTCAAAGGGGGATAAAACCGCCCTGATCGCTGAAAACGGTACGGGAAAGTCTACCTTGCTGAAGATATTGGCCGGGAAGGAAACCCCGGATGCCGGCAAGGTGATGATCCAGAACGACGTCAGCATCGGCTTCCTCGAACAGGATCCACAGCTGGATGAGGGCAAGACCATCCGCTCCTACATTGCTCAAAGCGACAACAGGATGGTTCAGCTCATCCAGCAGTATGAAAAAGCAGCCCGGGAGCAGGCTGAAAATTACAATGAGGAAACCCGGAAGGCGTTCGAAAAAGCCGCGGCTGCCATGGAGGCGGCCGACGCCTGGGATTACGAGCAGCGAATGGAGCAGATTCTCGGCAAGCTGGATATCCATGACCTGGACCAGTCCATTGCCACGCTTTCGGGGGGACAGCGAAAGCGGGTGGCGCTGGCCTTTGTATTGCTGGACGATCCGGATTTTTTGATCCTCGACGAGCCGACCAACCACCTGGATGTGGATATGATCGAGTGGCTCGAAGAGTACCTGAAAACGAGTACCAAAACGCTGCTGATGGTCACGCACGACCGCTACTTCCTGGATCGCGTATGCAATCACATTATAGAGCTGGAAGACGGCAAAATATACCACCACGATGGGAATTATCAATATTTCCTTGAAAAACGGGCGGAACGGCAGGAAATCGAGCGAAAAAAAATGCACAAGGCCAACCAGCTTTATAAAAAGGAGCTGCAGTGGATGCGGCGCTCCCCCAAGGCGCGGACGACAAAATCCAAATCGCGCATCGATGACTTTGAAGAGCTTCAGGACAAGACCGACAGGGGTCCCGAGGGACCCGAACTGCGCCTACAGATGGATATGCACCGGATGGGTGGCAAGATCCTGGAATTGATCAATGTATCCAAAAGCTATGGGGACGAGACTATTCTCGACAGTTTTTATTATGACTTTGAGAAAGGCGAGCGGATCGGCATAATCGGGAAAAACGGCGCCGGAAAGAGCACCTTCCTCAAACTGCTTACGGGGGAGGAGCCGATCGATTCAGGAAAGATACGGACGGGAGAAACTATCGTATTCGGCCATTACCGGCAGGAAGGACTCATTTTTGACGAAGACCAGCGGGCGATCGATGTGATTGAAGACGTAGCTAAAGTCATCAAGCTTTCAAGCGGGAAAAAGATTTCCGCTTCACAGTTTCTGGAGCATTTCATGTTTACTTCCGAGATGCAGTATACTCCGGTGAGAAAGCTCAGCGGGGGTGAAAAAAAGCGGCTTAGCCTGATGTTGGTGCTCATTCAGAATCCGAATTTTCTGATCCTCGACGAGCCGACCAACGACCTGGACCTGCTCACCCTCAATAAGCTGGAGGAATTTCTGCTCGACTTCGAAGGCTGCCTGATCCTTGTCTCCCACGATCGCTTTTTTATGGATAAGCTTGTGGAGCACTATTTTGTATTTGAGGGGGACGGGGAGATTCGCGACCATCACGGTACCTACGTGGAATACCGGGAACAGCGAAAAAAACGCGAAGCCAAGGCACGCGCCAGACGACGCAGTGACCAAAAGAAAACGGTGTCGCCGGACCGGGAGAAAACGAACGAATCGTCCGGTAGCGAGGGACTCAGTTACACCGAACGCAGGGAATACCGGAAGCTGGAAGAGCAGATCGAAAAGCTCGAATCAAAGAAAGAAGCCCTGGAGTCACAAATCAGCAGTGGTGAACTGGGTCACGAGGAACTGCTGGAGCAGTCAAGCCGGTACGCCGAACTGAAAGAAGAAATCGAAACCCAAACGGAGCGCTGGTTTGAACTCGCCGAACGAGCCTGACCAAATTTTTATGCAAACAACGTATACCCGCGATTCTCTACGACAGGCGCTTCAAAATCAAGTGCGCCGCCTGGAGCAAAAAATATCATCGCTCGACCGGCTCAGCAGTCGCCTGTCCATGATGCGTCTCGGCAGCTTTGTAGCCGGACTATCCCTCGTTTATCTGGCCGGACGTCTGGGTCCCGAGTGGCTTTTCTGGTTAACATTGGCAGCCTTTATCGGTGGCTTCTGGAAGCTGATTAGTATACACTCCCGGGTCGATCATGCCGTCCGGAAATTCAAAGCCTGGCAGACGATACGCGCGACCCACCTGTCCCGCCAAAAACTGCGTTGGAAGGACCTCTCCTACCGGTCGCCTTCGGAGGATTACTCCGATCACCCCTTTGCCGGGGACCTGAATATTATCGGGGAGCATTCGCTCCTCCGGCTGATGGACACCGCAACCTACCAGGGCAGCACCGATAGGTTGGCAGAATACCTGCTTACCGAAGAGCCCGACCCCGCGAAGGTTGAACAGCGGCAGGCTATGGTGAGGGAACTTTGCGGCATGCCGCAGTTTCGGGACCGGCTGCATCTGCAGGCTGAACTGAACGGCAAACAAAAACTGGACGACGACTGGACGCTGGAGGAACTGCTCAATCACCTAAAACAGTCTGAACCGGTCAGATATACCTCTACACTGCTTCTGCTCGGGGGACTTTCGGCCACCAATATCATCCTGGGTATTCTTTATTTGCTGGGGATTATGGGTCCCTATGTCATTTTCAGCTGGGTGCTTTACCTGATTATCTACAACTTCAACAGTGCTAAAATACAGGGACTTTACAGCGAAGCATCACAGGTTGAAAAACTGCTCAGCCGGTTTAATGCGGTGCTCGCCTTTTTGGAGAACTACCGTTATTCCCCCGGTTCGAACGTCAAAGAATTCTGCCGTTCCTTTTGGTCCGGCAGCTATTCGCCTTCCACCTATATCAAACGCATCATTCGCATCGCCGGGGCAGCCTCCTCGCAACAGAGCGAGATCGTTTGGGTTCTGCTCAATTTTCTGGTGCCGTGGGACCTTTATTTTGCACAAAAACTGAGCACTTATAAACAGGAACTGGCTCCGAAGCTGGATGAATGGATCAGCCATTTTTACCAGCTCGAAGCCTTTTCCTCGATGGCAACCTTTGCCTGGCTGCGTCCGGGCTACACCTTTTCCCTGCCCGGCGAACAGTCTGCACGTCCCCTAAAAGCAACAGACCTGGGACACCCCCTGATCCCCGACCACCAGAAGGTGACTAATGATGTAACCATTGATGCCAGGGGAGATATCCTGCTAATTACCGGGTCCAATATGGCCGGGAAAAGCACTTTTCTGCGAACCATCGGCATCAATCTTGCGCTCTGCTTTGGCGGGGCTCCGGTCAATGCCACTTCATTTTCGACCATGCCGTTCCGCCTGTTTACCAGCATCAATGTCACCGACTCGCTGGATGACGGTCTCTCGCACTTTTATGCGGAAGTAAAGCGTCTAAGAGCGTTGCTCAACCTGCTGGAGGACGACCACCGGACGCCCGTCTTCTTTATGGTCGATGAGATCTACCGGGGCACAAACAACCGGGAGCGGCTGCGGGGAAGCGAAGCCTTTCTCAAAAATGTTGCGGGCAGGAACGGGGTCGGACTTGTTTCAACGCATGACCTCGAGCTGGCTCAACTTGAGGAGACCATCCCCCAGCTGAGCAACTGGCATTTCGCGGAAACCATTGAAGACGGGAAAATGAGTTTTGAATATAAGCTGAAACCGGGGCCCTGCCCCACAACCAACGCCCTGAAAATCATGCAGATGGAGGGACTGCCGACGTAGGGGTTGGGGTTCGGCAATTGAGCACTTCATTAAATTCAGCCTTTAAATCAATATTTCCTTACATATTTATTTCTTACTATGAACCTATTCAAAGAAATAACACAGGCCCGCGGGCGCATCAAACATGATCTCCTTTGCACGCCCCTGCTCTATTCCCACTGGCTGAGCGATGCCTGTGAGGGCGAGGTCTACCTGAAAATGGAAAGCGAACAGGTAACGGGCTCCTTCAAAGCCCGGGGAAGCCTGAACAAGCTGAAATGGTTACAGGAACAGCAACGGGAAGGTTTGCCGGTTACCGCCTCGACCGGTAATCACGGGTTGGGCTTTGCCCGCGCCTGTGAACTGCTCGGCATACAGGGCAAGGTGTTTTTACCACACAACGTGGTATCCTCGAAGGTCGACGCCATAAAAAACTACGCTGTGGATATTGTATTCCATGGGAACGGTCCCTTTGCAACGGAGACGTACGTGCGGGAAACAGCCCGGGAAAACGGGTGGATCTACGTCTCTCCCTACAACGACCGACAGGTGGTGGCGGGACAGGGAACCATCGGCGCAGAAATTCTGGAACAGCTTCCGGGGCCCGATAACATCCTCGCCACTGTGGGCGGGGGCGGACTCATGTCCGGAATTGGGACCTATATGCGGGAATACGCACCCGGCACTTCTCTCTACGGCTGTCAGCCGGAAAACTCGCCCGAGATGAGCGTGAGTGTCCGCGCCGGCGAATACCGGGAAACAGCATCGAAAGAAACGATCTCGGATGGCTCGGCCGGTGGGTTCGAAGCCGATTCCATTACCTTTGATCTGTGCAAAAAACTGGTGGATGACTTTATACTGGTTTCCGAAGAAGAAATTGCGAGTGCTATTCGGTCTGTAATAAAATACCATCATAAAATAATCGAAGGGGCCGCAGCTGTGGCGGTTGCAAGTTTATTGAAAAAAAGATCGCAGTTCAAAAACCAAACCACCGTTGTGATCGTATGCGGGTCCAATATTCCTCATGAAAAGCTTCAGAAAATTCTCTGCCGCTAAGAACCTGTCGGACATAGCACATCAATGGCGAGTCCGTCGTATAACGGATTTTGTATTCAAAAAGCCTCCTGATCAACGCTTTTTATGTAGCGGCAGAATTTGCCTTGACCCGCCTGCGTCAGTACGACCGCGAAGAACTCGAAGACCATGCCGGGCTCAAAAGGGCCTGGGAAATGACCGAAACCCTGGAAATCTATCTCACCTCCTGTCAAATCGGTATTACGACGACCAGTATTTTGCTTGGCGTTATTGCAGAGCCCGCGGTTACCGAACTCATTGGACTGCTTTTCACCGCGGATACGATCGGTTCCATTTCTTCCCATACTGTTTCCATTATATTATCTATTACACTCATAAACCTTGTTCACACAATCTGGGGCGAACAAGCACCGACCTACCTGGGCGTGGAACGGGCTAAAACGGTTGCCAAATATGCTGCTTTCCCGCTCTACTGGTGGACCTATGCCATTTATCCGATTCTGCTCTTTGGGGACCGCATTACCAAAGCTACACTCCGGCTGTTCGGCATTGAAATAGGCCGGTCTTGGCTTAACGAGCAAAGTACGTCCGGTTCCGGCGACATTCATTCGCAAATGGTTGACCTCCTTAAAACCAAGGGCGTTTCAGGTGATCGCCGCGAAGAAGTCCTCAATGCTCTCGATATCGATAATATACCCGTCAAAGAGATCATGATTCCCCGTCAGGAGATCATCAGCTTGAGTACGGAAAACACCATCCGGGAAAATATCGATGTTATCATCCGCCATATGCACGCCCGCTACCCGCTGGTTGGTACTACCCTTGACGATGTAAAGGGTATCCTTTATACTCCCCAGATTACCGCTAATATGGAACCTCTTCTTCGAGGAGAAAAAGAGCTCGATGACTTTGACTGGCCCCGAATGATTGTCCCCCAGGATTTACCGGTCAGCAAGCTCATTGACCAATTCCAGGTTGAGCATCAGGAGCTCGCCCTGATAAAGGATGATGGACGTATTACAGGACTTGTTACCCTCACCGATGCCCTTGAAACCATTATAGGAAGTGCCGAAGACCCGCTGGATTTGCTCAACGACTGACAGCGTGTTCCCTTCCCTTCATTACTTTCTATTTTATATATGCAGTCCCAGTGAAATTGTAAACAGAATCCTTACAACCTCAAGTACTCTGACAAATACACTCTGTCGGCCTGAACTATGCTTTACACACCTCCCGAAGCAGTAGGGTGCTCAATTATACCCTGTTTTTAGAATACTATAAATATTATTGTTACTGTTCCAGGAAATCCACCCTGCGAATTCTGAGCCGTCGCGGGAGCGGGCACCGTCAAACCGCCCGCAAATATGCTTGTTTAAGCGAGCGGTAGCGAGTGCGTTTGCGTTTTTACAGGTTTGCCGGTGCGTTGCTCAGGCGGAGAATTCTCAGGTGGTGAGTTTTTTTGGTTCGTTTTTTCCTCGTTGAAAAAAAGAACAAGATCACATTCAATCCCACTATATAAAACCATTTTTGTTATTTTAGCTTGGATACACTTATTTTCGACCATTCTTGTCAACCCTGAATATTATTATCAATGTCAAAACGCACACTTGTCACTTCTGCCCTCCCCTACGCTAATGGACCTATACACCTGGGACATTTAGCCGGGGCCTATCTGCCGGCCGATCTGTATGTCCGCTATAAACGCCTGCGAGGCGAAGACATCCTCTATATCTGCGGCTCCGATGAACACGGTGTACCGATTACCATTGCGGCGGAAGATGAGGGCGTGAATCCCCAGGATATTGTAAACAAATTTCATGAGCGGAATAAAAAGGTGTTTGATGAAATCGGTATATCCTTTGACTATTACGGACGGACAAGCTCTCCGGTCCACCACCAAACCTCCCAGCAGATTTTTACCAAGCTGTATGAAGACGGGGTTTTTGTCCAAAAAACAGAAGAACAGCTGTATGATCCCAAAGCAGAGATGTTTCTGCCCGACCGCTATGTAAAAGGGACCTGCCCCAATTGCGGCTATGAAGAGGCCTATGGCGATCAATGTGAAAGCTGTGGCGCATCACTCTCTCCAACCGACCTCCTCGACCCCAAAAGTGCCATCACCGGAGATACGCCCGAGACCAAAAAGACGAAGCACTGGTACCTGCCGCTTGGCGATTTCCAGGAAAGGCTTGAAAACTGGATTGAAAGCCGGGAAAACTGGAAACCCAATGTAGCGGGACAGGTAAAAAGCTGGCTTGACGACGGTCTGGCAGACCGGGCCGTTACGCGCGACCTGACCTGGGGAGTCCCCGTCCCCCTTGACGATGCGGAGGACAAAGTCCTCTATGTCTGGTTTGATGCCCCCATCGGATACATTTCAGCAACCAAAGAGTGGGCGCAGCAGCAGGGCGATCCGGAGCGATGGAAAACGTACTGGCAGGATGAGGAAACAGACTTGATTCATTTTATCGGCAAAGATAATATCGTATTCCACTGCATCATGTTTCCGGCCGTGCTGATGGCTTACGGAAAATACGTCCTGCCCAAAAATGTGCCGGCCAACGAGTTTTTGAACCTGGAGGGAAAGAAGCTGTCCACCTCCCGGGGCTGGGCGGTATGGCTGGAAGAGTACCTCGAGGACTTCGAGGCCGACCTGCTCCGCTATGTGTTGGGAACGATCCTTCCCGAAACCAAGGATTCCGATTTTTCCTGGGAGGATTTTCAAAATAAGGTAAACAGCGAGCTGGCTGATATTCTGGGCAACTTCGTATTCAGAACCACCTCTTTTACCCATAAATATTTTGATGGCGTTGTGCCCGAACTAAAAAATGCGTCAGACAGGGATCGTGAAACGCTTGCCCTTATTGAGGTCCAGAAGGAGCAAATAGCCGCCGCCTATGAGCAGTTCAAGCTGCGCGAGGCCATTGCCGAAACCATGAAGCTGGCCCGCATCGGTAATAAGTACTTTACCGATATGGAGCCATGGAAATCGCGCAAGGAAGACATCGAAAAATGCGGCAATACCCTCCATGTCTGCCTGCAGATTACGGCAGCGATAAGTCTCCTCTTCGATCCCATACTACCCCATAAAATGGAGATACTGCGAGAAGAGCTGAATCTCTCAGAAGATGATATGGAATGGGATCGTATCAACACGACGATCGTCAAGAGCGGGGATCACATTGAAAAGGGAGAAATCCTTTTTACCAAGATCGAGGACGAACAGGTGGAAGAACAGCTCCAAAAACTGAAAGAACGTGCCCGTGAGAATATTTCCGAAGATCGGTACGAACCGCTCAAAACGAATATGGCGTTTGACGACTTTATGAAAATTGATCTCCGGGCCGGTGAAATTGTAGGGGCTTCTGCCATTGAAAAAGCAGACAAACTGCTTAAGTTAACGGTCGACCTCGGTTTTGAACAGCGAACCGTTGTTTCAGGCATCGCCAACGACTTCTCCGCCGACGATATTGTAGGACAAAAGGTATGTATCGTGGCAAACCTGGCTCCCAAAAAACTGATGGGGGTAGAAAGCAACGGGATGATTCTGATGGCCGAAGAGGACGACGGGTCCCTGAAATTCGTGGAAACAAATGCAAAGCCGGGAAGTGTGATAAACTGACACGCTGCACAATACATTATATTGATATATCGCTGAACGTCTCGGTTATGTTCAAGAACAGCTGATACAGCACACAAATATCCATTTGTAAGTATACTGTTGACATTACATCTTGTGGGAAATTTATTTTAACCTGTATCTTTTAACATTAGAATAGGAGTCTATCTTTGGCGACATCAACAACATCACGGGGCAACTGGAATTCGAAAATGGGATTTATCCTGGCGGCAGCCGGTTCAGCCGTCGGATTGGGCAATATATGGGGATTTCCGACACAAGTAGCCTCTAATGGCGGGGCTGCATTTCTTTTTATCTACCTTTTGTGTGCTTTTGCCATCGGTTTTCCGGTTATGGTTGCTGAAATTACGATGGGACGCAAAACGGGACGTAATCCTGTAGGTGCTTTTAAGGTGCTGGGGAACAACAAGCTGGTCTATTCAGCCATTGGGATGTGGGGACTTATCTGCGGGGTTATGATTCTCGCCTTCTACACCGTTATAGCGGGCTGGACCGTCAGTTATGTTTTTGAGGAAGTCTTCTTTTATCTGGGCATGACCGACTGGGCCTCGTGGATTTCCAATACGGGCAATGGACCCATTAATGCCGTCTTTGCCACCGTTTTCATGGGAGCGACCATCTCCATCATCCTGGGGGGCGTCAGCGACGGTATTGAACGGGCGACAAAATTCATGATGCCCCTGCTGCTCATTATCCTGGTGGTGATGATCGGCTACGTTGTTCTGCAGCCGGGAGCCGGGGTGGGACTCGAGGTATATCTTTTCCCCGATTTTTCAAAAGTGACCCCCGATCTTGTGTTATCGGCCATGGGTCAGGCGTTTTTCTCGCTATCGCTCGGCATGGGGGCCCTGATCACCTATGGTTCATATTTAAGCAAAAAGGAAAATATCCCGGAGGCTGCGGCTTATGTGACCCTCATGGATGCCTTTATCGCCTTTCTGGCCGGCCTGCTTGTCATCCCCACCATGTATATGGCCCAGGCTCAGGGAGTGCCTATTTTTGATGACAGCGGAAACCTGCTGGCAAGTGCGGCGCTTATATTCCAGGTATTGCCGGAGCTGTTTCATGAAATGGGGGGACTATTGGGCCTTATTTTCGGAGGCACCTTTTTCTTTCTTCTCAGTATTGCTGCCCTTACTTCCACGATTTCCCTGCTGGAGGTCCCCGTCTCCTATGCCATCGATGAACACGGGTTAAAGCGCAAAAGCGCTGCAACCTATATTGGCGGAGGCGTACTGGCCATATCACTGATCATCTCTTTTGACACTTCCCTGATCGATCATTTTGTTTTTATTTTTAATGAAATAGGACTTCCACTCGGCGGATTCCTTATCTGCCTGTTTCTCGGCTATTACTGGAAAACGGATAACGCCCTGGCTGAAATGCAGGAAGGCTACCCAACGGTTATGACATCCTTTTTTGCCCGGGTATGGCCCGTGTTTGTCAAGGTTATTGCGCCTCTGGCTATTCTCTATAACCTGCTGTCCGGTCTGGGTATAATTTAACGCTTGTTATCCTTCATCCGACATGGTATTTTTGTGCCACTAATTTTAAGAATGATAACCGATATATATGGCAAAAGTTTCAACCTCTAATTTCAGAACGGGGATGGTCATTGAAGTCGACAATGAGCTTTATTCTATTGTCGACTATCAGCACGTAAAACCCGGCAAAGGCGGTGCCTTTATCCGAACCAAGCTCAAAGGCGTGGTCAACGAAAAAAATATTGAAAAAACCTTCCGCTCCGGGGAAGATGTTATAGAAGTTCGCGTCGAGCACCAGCCCTACCAGTTTCTCTATCTTGATGGGAACCTGTATTACTTTATGCACCAGGAGACCTATGAACAGATTCCGGTGGAGGAGGAACGGGTGGAAAAATCGGAATTTATAACCGAAGGCCAGGTTTGTACGCTCGTGGTCGATGTCGATAACGAAAAGATACTGTATGCTCATCCCCCCGACCATATCGTAGCTGAAGTGGCCGATACCCGTCCCGGCCTAAAGGGCGATACCGCCCAGGGTGGCAGCAAACCGGCCACCCTTGAATCCGGAGCCACCGTGCAGGTCCCCCTGTTCATCAACGAAGGGGAAAAGATAAAGGTCGATACCCGCACAGCCGAATATATCGAACGTGTAACATCAAATTAATTTTCTATCATGGATTTAAGAGTAATTGAAAATCTTCTCGAACTCATTGCCAAAAGCGAAGTTAATGAAGTATCCATAGAGGAGGGAGATTTTAAAATCAAAGTAAAAAAGAAAGCGGACGTTGAACAGCCATCCATGCCGGTACAATATCAAATGCCGGCACAGGCGCTGCAACAACCGGCCGGGGCACAGCAACCGGCCCCGCAACAGCCGACACCGGCGAAAGAAGAAGACGACGGCGAGGAAAAATCTGACCAGCCTACAGGAGAAGTCGTCAAATCGCCCATCGTGGGTACGTTTTACCGGTCCCCTTCTCCCGAAGACGATCCCTTCGTCAAAGTCGGCGACCAGGTGGAAGAAGGACAGACAATCTGCATCGTAGAGGCGATGAAAATTATGAATGAAATTGAATCTGATTATTCCGGTGAAATCAAAAAGATTCTCGTTGATGACGCAGAGCCGGTAGAATACGATCAACCATTATTTATCATCGGATAAAACAGAGAGAATTCATGTTTAACAAAATTCTTATTGCCAATCGCGGCGAAATTGCTCTTCGAATTATTCGCACGTGTAAAGAAATGGGCATCAAAACAGTGGCTGTCTACTCCACCGCCGATAACGACAGCCTCCACAAAAAATTCGCAGATGAAGCCGTCTGTATCGGTCCCCCGCCCAGCAAAGACAGCTACCTGAAGATCCCCAGCATTTTGGCCGCAGCAGAAATAACAAATGCAGAAGCCATACATCCGGGCTATGGTTTTTTATCCGAAAAAGCTGAATTCTCGCGCATCTGTGCCGAACATGATCTCAAGTTTATCGGTCCCTCCCCGGAGATGATTGACGCTATGGGCAATAAATCCGTGGCCAAGAAAACGATGATCGACAGCGGCGTACCGGTCGTGCCGGGCAGCGACGGGGTGGTCGATGATGTTGAGGAAGCCAAGCGCATTTGCAAAGAGATCGGCTATCCCGTAATTATCAAGGCCTCCTCGGGCGGCGGGGGACGCGGCATGCGGGTAGTCCATGAGGAGGAAAACCTGCAACAGGCGTTCGGTACGTGCAAATCCGAGGCGAAAGGCGCTTTTGACGACCCTGCCGTTTACATCGAAAAATTTGTACAGGATCCCCACCATGTAGAGATACAGATTCTGGGCGACCAGCATGGCAATGTCATCCATCTTGGGGAGCGCGACTGTTCCCTGCAGAGACGCCATCAAAAGATTTTGGAGGAGTCCCCCTCTCCTCTCATGACGCCCGAACTGCGGGAAGAGATGGGACAGGCAGCTATCGATGCGGCCCAGGCTGTGGACTATGAAGGAGCGGGTACGGTAGAATTCCTGGTCGACAAGGACAAGAAGTTTTATTTCATGGAAATGAATACACGTATACAGGTTGAGCATCCGGTGACTGAAGAAATTACCAACTACGATCTGGTGGCTGAACAGATTAAAGTGGCTGTGGGAGAACAGCTGGAGCAAAAGGAATTAAAAATGCGCGGTCATGCTATTGAGTGCCGCATTAACGCAGAAGACCCCACCCACAACTTCCGTCCCTCTGCCGGTACCATTGAGGTATTCCATACACCCGGGGGACACAGTGTACGCATTGATACCCATGCTTATGCGGGATACAGAATCCCCCCCCATTACGACTCTATGATTGGAAAGCTGATCGTCAGCGCTCCCACCCGCGAAGATGCCATAAAACGCATGCGGCGCTCGCTCGAAGAGTATATTATTGAAGGGGTCAAGACGACCATTCCGTATCATCTGCAGCTGATGGATGATGAGAATTTCCTGAAAGGAGAATTCAACACTCACTACCTTGAAGAATTTAATTTTAATCCCGACAGCAATTAGGAAACCACAGCATTATGAACTATCCCGAGGATCTGAAATATACGAAAGAACACGAATGGATTCGCGACAACGGCGACAAGACGGCTACCATTGGCGTTACGGATTTTGCCCAGAGTGAGCTGGGTGATATCGTTTTTGTGGAGATTGAACCGGAAGGAACCGAATTCGAGAAAGATGAGGTTTTCGGAACGGTCGAAGCGGTAAAAACCGTATCAGAACTTTTTGCACCCGTTGACGGCGAAATTCTTGAAATCAATGAAGACCTGGAAGTGGAACCTGAGCTGGTCAACGATGATCCTTACGGGGATGGCTGGATGGTCAGGATTGCTCTCCGTGACGCCTCCCAGCTCGATGAACTCATGTCGCCCGATGAGTACCAGGATATTGTAAGTTAAGTCAATCACATTAATTCAGGCATCCCCGCGGTGTCATTTTACATAGTAATATTTCTTTTGCATGCAACATCGACCCTCTGACTGGATCATTATACTTGACTACGGCTCCCAGTATACCCAGCTGATTGCGCGCCGTATTCGTGAGCTGAATATTTACTGCGAGATTCATCCTTTTAACAAAGAGCTCTCAGCTTTTGCGGATCAACCCCCGAAAGGAATTATCATGTCTGGGGGACCCAGCAGCGTCAATGACGAGGGAGCGCCCGGCTTGAATTCCGGCCTCTTCGAGTGGGACGTCCCGATCCTGGGCATTTGCTACGGGCTTCAGATTCTGGCTCATAATAAAATACCCGGCTGTGTGGAACAGGCTGATCACCGTGAGTTCGGCCGCTCCGAGCTGATCGTTGACGACGCTACCGACTTGTTCAGAAACATCCCCCAGGAGTCGGTTGTCTGGATGAGCCATGGCGACCATATCAAAAAACTGCCCCGGGAATATGAGATCATAGCGCACACCGATAACGCCCGTGTGGCGGCCGTGCGGCACAGGGAGCAGCAAATTTTCGGGGTTCAATTTCATCCGGAAGTCGTGCATACCGTGTACGGACAACAGATACTGGAGAATTTTGCCTATGAGATATGCCATCTGGAAGGCACCTGGACCGCCCGGTCGTTTATTGAATCCACCGTTAAGGAAATCCGGGAAAAAGTCGGTGACCATCGCGTGCTGTGCGGACTCAGCGGCGGCGTAGATTCTACGGTGGTCGCTACGCTCGTTCACCAGGCCATTGGCGACCAGCTGCAGTGTATCTTTGTGGATAACGGGTTGTTAAGGAAGAACGAGTTCCGGGATGTGCTGGATATCTACGAAGAAGAGCTAAACCTGCCGGTCAGGGGAATTGACGCCACCGATCGCTTTTTGGCAGAGCTCAGGGGAGTGATCGATCCTGAACAAAAGCGAAAAATTATCGGAAACATTTTTATCAATGTTTTTGACGATGCTATTGCCGGCGATAACGATTTTAAATTCCTGGCCCAGGGTACGCTCTATCCGGATGTCATTGAAAGCATCTCGTTCAAAGGCCCCTCTGCCACCATCAAGTCACACCATAATGTGGGGGGACTGCCGGAAGAGATGAATCTCGCACTGGTGGAACCGGTCCGTGAGCTGTTCAAGGATGAAGTGCGGAATGTGGGACGTGAACTGGGAATTCCCGATCATTTTATCAAACGGCATCCGTTTCCGGGTCCCGGACTGGGTATCCGTATTCTTTCGGATGTTACCAAAGAGAAACTTGCTCTGCTGCGCGAGGTCGATGATATTTTTATCGGGGAACTGCGAAAACAGGATCTCTATGATGACGTATGGCAGGCGCTTGCGGTATTGCTCCCCGTGCAAAGCGTGGGTGTGATGGGAGACGAGCGCACCTACGAATTTACGGCCGGCCTCAGGGCCGTAACCAGCGTAGATGGCATGACCGCCGACTGGGCCCACCTGCCTCACCCTTTTTTAGCGCATGTTTCCAACCGTATCATCAATGAAGTCCGCGGTATCAACCGGGTCGTATATGATGTCAGCTCCAAGCCCCCTTCAACAATCGAGTGGGAATAAGGAATAAGGCAGAACAAAATACGTTACCTACGGTTAAAGCTATTTCGCATTCTTCAACCAGAGATTTTATGAAATTGTATTTCCCCTATATTTCCCGGCCGCTATTATTGGTTGCTACGGCTTTTCTCCTGCTGGCGGGACCTGCTTCGTTCCCTGCCGCTCATGGTCAGTCTCTTGAGAAGGGAATTAAACTTTACCAGGATGGTGAATACGCCAAGGCCGCCGGACTGTTTGATCAGATACATTCCGACCAGGGACTCCTTTTTGCCGGAAAATCATACTTCGGGATGAAGGATTATGCGACGGCCAGGAGCCGTCTGCTCAATATCAGGGAGGAAAATAATCCCCAGATTTTAACCGAGGCGAACTACACGCTGAGTCTCATCCACTTCAAGCAGAAAGATTTTGGGGAGGCGCTCAGCCGGCTGGCGCCGCTGACAAGCCAACAGCTCAGCCCGGAGATTGCCGCTGAAAGCAACAGGCTATATGAGGACCTCCTAAAGTACCTGACATTTGAACAGCGAAATACGATAATGGACGCGGTCGAAAGTGACTCTGTCAGATATGATTTGGTATCCTCCGCCCTGGGACGGGTAGAACTGGAGGAAGCCCGGACGCTCTTTACCAAGTTGCGCAACGGCACCGAGACCATTTCATCAGATCAGCTGGAAGAGATTTCCTCCCTCCTCAGCGACGACGCCGAATATGCCGACCTTCAGGAGGTAACGGGGCTGGAAGCTCCCGGGGGACTAACTTATACTATCGGAGTCGCGTTGCCGGCCTACTCCCCCGACAAAAACGACTATCCTGTGGTCCGGGGACTGTATCTCGGCTATACCCTGGCTGCCGAACAATTCAACCGCCGCCATGAGGTAAACGTTGAGCTGACCTATCACAATACAGGGATTGAGTCTGATTCCGCCCGGCAGGCGCTGGAAGTCCTGAGTTCGACCGGGGTCGATGCGGTCGTCGGTCCCCTTTTCTCGGAACGCGCCCAATCGATGGCAAAGGTGTCGTCGCAACACCGAACACCGATCCTCGCTCCACTGGCCAATTCAGAATCCATCACCCGGAAAGACGGCTATTTTTTTCAAGTCAATCCCCCGCTCAGTATTCACGGAAAAAACATGGCTCGTTTTGCGGTCCGTACGCTTAATTTCGATAAAATAGCGGTTTTGGCCGAACGCGGCACGCTCGGGGAAATATCGGCCAAGGCTTTTCGCCGGGAGATGGAACAGTTAAATGCCGAAGTTCCGTACTTTTTCGTAGAAAATCTGGGGTCAAGCGGGTACGGACTATCTCAATATACCCGCTACTTTACGGAAGATCGCCTCTCCACCGCAGAATCATCGGTGTCGGCCGTCTATGCGCCTTTTACAGGTGATGCGACACCAGCACTCATCGATCATCTGTTGGGACAACTGAACTCCCTGGAGAGCAACGTTGCCGTTTTAGGATCACAGGAGTGGGCAAATGCTAATACCTCAACCGATAAAATCGGCACGCGGGCGGTATATTTTACAGAAAGTTTTTACAGCCGTCCCGGAAGCGCCGAGATCGATCAGTTTGAATCCCGGTTCAGGGATCGCTTCAACCAGGATCCCAATCGATTTGCCATGATCGGATATGACACGGCCATGTTCCTGCTTCAAACGCTCGATCGGGTGGTCAACCCGGCCCTGCTTAAAGAGGGCCTGGCCGATCAACCTCCCTATAACGGATTGATCACCAACATTCACTTCAACGGGTCGAATATCAACCAGAAACTGATGCTGTTTAAAATTACCAACAGCAGCACGCACCTGATAAGTGAATAATACGTTGTGCGGCCGGTTTCCGTCAGGTCTTCAGTATCCATAACCTGTAACTACTGGACTGGTAAAGACGTTTTGGAAGGAACTGTGTTAGCACGCTCTCAGCTCGGTTGACCGCACATCAGGTGATGTGAATACCAGATAAATTAATAACAGCTAACAGGATCAGTTTCCCTCCTCCCGGCGCTCCCGCTCTCGCTTAATGCGATATTGCTCTTGCAGCCATTCTCTCCACTCCGCACTTTTTCGCTGATGTTCGCTGTATGTTTCGGAGAACCCGTGGTTTCTATCGGGACTGGCTACCATGTAAAGGTAATCATGATCTGAGGGAAACAGGGCCGCCCTGATGGAACTTTTACTCGGATTGGTAATGGGTCCCGGTGGTAAGCCCGAATGAATATAGGTGTTATAGGGATGATCAGTCTCATAATCTTTATACAGCAGTCTCCTGCGCTCTCCCACGGCATAATTAACGGTAGGATCGGCCTGCAGCCTCATCCCTCTTTCCAGCCGGTTCCAATAAAGTCCGCTTATAGTATCCTTTTCACTTTCGAGGTTCGCCTCCCACTCGATGATGGAAGCCATCGTGATAATCTCACCGACCGACTTATCCAGTTCCTTAAACCGTTCTTCAAATTCAGTTATGATCTGATCTTCGAACGTGTCAAGCATTCGCATTATGACCTCCTCGGGGGGTGCGGTCCAGTAAAAATCGTAGGTCGCAGGGTACAGCCGGCCGATGACTCCTTGAGTGTCCACTCCGGCACGAGCTAAAAGAGAGGAATCGGACAATGTTTGTTTCAGGGCGGTTGAATCAAAACGAAAAGCTTCCGAGACCTTTCGTATGAATCTGGACTTAGGCTGACCCGGCAAAATGGTAACCCGCATCGGATCCTGAATCCCGTTGCCGATTTTAGATAGTATTTCTTCGTACGATATTCCCTCCTGAAGCTGATAACGCCCCTCCTTGAAGGTAGTCCAGCGAAGCGTTTGAAGAGCCCAGTCTAATTCTTCTTCACTGCGTAGGATATCCTTTTCATTCAATGTACGCACCAATCCTTTTCTATCTGTTTGCTCAGAAAAGTATAGCACTACGGACTCCTCTGCAGTAAGTGCAGGTTTTTCATACAGGCGCGACCAGCGTGATTCAGCCACCAGAAAAGCGGCCGCAAGCAACACTATAAGACCCAAAATAAGTTCGATGCCGGAAAAAAATCTGTTAGCCACGTATATCGATCTTTCTATCTACGCTGTAATTTGGAGAGAAGGCGAAGAATCTCAATATACAGCCACACCAGCGTGATCATGAGTCCAAAGGAAGCATACCATTCAAAATACTTCGGGGCATCAGACCCGGCGCCTTGCTCAATCATATCAAAATCAAGCACAAGGTTAAGTGCAGCAACCCCCACGATAATTAAGCTAAAGCCGATACCCATAAATCCATTACCATGAATTAAACCGATATTGATGCCGAAGAAACCCAGCACAATACTTGCCAGGTAGACCAGGAATATACCTCCCGTGGCTGCTACAACCCCCATTCTGAATTGCTGGGTAACCTTGATTAAACCCGACCGATAAATCATGAGCATAGCGGCAAATACACCGATCGTCAATAATACGGCATTAAAGACAATACCGTTATACATGTTAGCGTACTGCAGGGAGATGCCTCCCAGGAATAACCCTTCCAACCCGGCATAAACCGGGGCCGTTACGGGGGACCACTGTTTTTTAAAGATCGTAACCATAGCTACGATAAAACCACCGATCGCTCCACCCCATATAAACAACGGCAGGGGTTGGTACCAGCTGATGGAAGCCCCCAGCAGTAGGATCAGAAATAAAGCAGCCGTTTTATTGATCGTTCCGCTGACGGTCATAGCCTCCTCCCCGGAGACAGCCCGACCAGCCTGTTGAAAGGTTTTCGTGGTAAGCGTAGGATTTCCTGTTCTCATAAGGATTGTTGTATTAAAAAATTCACGCGAAATATACCATCTGTTGACCATGAATAACAATTCTGAAGGATAAATATTTTATTTCAGGATTTATTGTAACTTTTTTGATTTTAAATCGTATTAGCTATTATAAAGCAATACTTTGGACATTTCTTATGTCCAAAATGCCCTAAAGAATAAGCTCTCAACTTTGACCGGTTGAGAGCTTTTTATTTTATTAAAGCCCTTCTCAATCTCAAATTATCCAAGTTGACAAGTACTGTTGATACTGGAGAGTAGAAAGTCCAGCCGGAGTACGCCTCTCGGTATACCTCTCCGGGAAAGAGATTCCGTAGCGACTGCCATTTCACAGGTAATCTTTTGACTGCCTCTATAACCGAAAGAGGTAATTCAATTGGCCAGGCAAATAAAAAGAAACCTTTGCAAAACCTTCTAAAAATACATTCCCGTGATCATAATTTGTGAGCAGTTGGACGGTGGCCTGGATTATTTTCTCAGAAAAAAACTGGATCCGGAGGCAACCCTGTCCTCTTAAATCTTGTATAGTAAAGTAGAAGGAAGTAGAAAATGGGTGCAAAATGCAATCTACTCATTAAAAACAAGCGATCTTGATTAGGGAAATCATAAAGGGATGTCAAAAACGGCATCGGGCAAGCCAGAAAAAGCTTTACAAAATGTTCTATGCCTATGGTATGAGTATTACGCTGCGGTATGCCGATTCCAGGGATCAGGCGGCGCTCATTCTTAATGACGCTTTTATGAAAGTCTTTACGGGTATCGATAGCTATAATATGAAGCGGCCCTTTAAGCCATGGTTGAGACAGATCATTATCAACACCGCTATTAATCACTTTCACAAACATGAAAACGAGTTGAAATTAGAACAGTTGGAAGCAGCACGCAATAAAATGGACAGCCGGGAAACGATTATCAGCAGTATTTCTTACGAAGAAATCATCGACATGGTTCAACAGCTTTCGCCTGCATACCGAACGGTCTTTAATCTTCATGTGATAGAGGGCTTTAAGCACAAAGAGATAGCAGAAATGCTTGATATTTCTATTGGGACCTCAAAGTCCAACTTGTCTAAAGCGAAAAATAATTTACAGGCTATCCTACAGAAAAATTTTATTTAATCCGTCATTATGCCTGAAAACAAGAATCATAACGAAGATCCGATTGAACATCTCTTCAGGGAAAAAGCTGAAGAATATGATATCTCATACCGGGAAGAGGACTGGCTGCAGCTTGAGAAAAAGTTAGACCGGCAGGATCGACAGCACGCCGCTCAAAAAAAACGATGGATCATCGCGGCGGTCGTATTGTTTCTCTTCTCCCTGCTGGGATATGCCGTATATCAGAACTACCAGGATATTAACAGGATAAACGAACAACTGAGCGAACAGCAGGCGGTAGACACAGAAGAGCAGGAAAACAGGGAGGACCTTCCTGCTGAGCAGCAAGATTCGCAGGAAAACCGACAGAACGGTGATAATGAAGATGCCGGCGGGTATTCAGAATCGTCATCCGGCACCTCGGAAAACGGTGCCATAACGCCGGAAGAGCCCCGGCCTTCCATTACCGAACGAGAAAGCACCGGAGGAGTTGATGACGATGAAACGGATAGTGGCCCGGAAGTCTCGGAGTGGACCGTATCTGACGATGCCATCTCCCGCATATCCGCCGAAGAGCTCTCCTGTGCAGCATGCCGACTCTCTGATTCAGTCTCCGGGCAAAAGGAACAAGCAACCATACCCTCATCCCGCACAACAAAAGCTATGCAGGAAGCAATGGCTGCACGGGAAACATCGTCCACAGCTGATGTTTCCGGGGGACAAGAACGCAGGCAGCCGCCCGCATCTGTTTCCAGGGCGTTTATAGGTCTTGTGGCGGGACCCGATCTGAGTACGGTCGGTGCCTTGTCTGATTTCGATCAGCCCGGCTACAACCTGGGATTGCTGCTCGAATACCGCTTGAGGTCAGATCTCAGCATACGGGGCGGCCTTATGCGAGCCTCGGTAAACTACGTCGCTGACGGCAGCGAATACCATCCTCCCGGCGGTTTTTGGTCGTACGACACGGTGCCGGACCAAACTTCTGCCCGATGTATCATCCTGGATATCCCCGTGAGTTTAAAATACGAATTCTGGCAGCTGGAGCGCTCCCGTTTCTATGCTACGGCGGGCTTTAACTCCTATATCATGCTCAACGAAGAGTATCGTTTTGATTATGGCTATGAACATTCTGAGAGCGATCCGGTTCGGCAGTGGAGCGGCAAAACGGGTACTCGCCACTGGATGAGCAATGCCAGCCTCTCTGTGGGCTATGCCATTGACCTCAACCCCCGTCTAAGCCTGCAAGTTGAACCATTTCTGAAGCTGCCGGTGAGAGAAGTGGGATGGGGCAATGTCAAACTGTATTCAATGGGCAGTTTTATTTCCCTGAACTATACCCTCTATTGAAAATCAAGAAGCTACGAATGAAATAACTTTGCCGCCAATAACTTTAACACCCAAACTCAACGGTTATGAAACCCTACAATTGTATTATCCGATCCTTTCTTGTGTTTGTGTTTATTGCGGGCCTGTCGGCCGGCTGCGGTGACAACAGCACCGATCCGCCCTCTTGCAAATCGCAACCGGTCACTAATACCTGTTAATCGTTAATTTGCATACCCCAACCCAAAACTACCAGTTATGAAACCACGTACAGATAACCTTCGACCCAAAAGCACTTTCCTGCTGAAGCAACACAACCTGTTTCTAACCCTTCTGTGCTCATTCGGGCTCCTGCTGACCTCCTGCGGCGACAGCAGTACCGGTCCCGGGAACGGGAATGGAAACGGAAATGGAAATGGAAACGGTGAGCCCCTTGAGCCTACGTTTACCAACGTCCAGGAAATATTTTCCGATAATTGTGGAGACTGTCACATCGGGCAAGAACGAAGCGGCGTGCGGCTGGACGGCTACGACAATGTTATGAACAGCAGTGGCCAGCAGTACGGGGGAGCAGTCGTGGTGGAGGGAGAACCGGACAATAGTCCCCTTGTCGACAAAATCGAAGAAAATCCCACACAGGGGGATCGCATGCCCCAAAACCGTACTCCCCTTACCAGCGATGAGATATCGCTTATCCGGGACTGGATTGCCGATGGCGCACCCAATAATTAAGGCTGAAATAGCAGGTATGAACTACGGAATAACACGAACAATACAGGGCTGGCTGTTGATCGTTGTCGGCGCCGTCTTGCTGGGAATCCCAGCAGAAGGCTACGGCCAGGTCTACTTCACAGAAAACGGGCACGCCGAGTTTGATTCCTCCGTGCCGCTGCACACTTTTACCGGCAGATCGGACCAGCTGGTGGGTAAAATCAATCTGCCCGATTCGACCGTCGATTTCTACCTCGATGTGCACACCATAGAGACCGGCATCGCAAAACGGGACAGAGATATGCTCGAAACCCTCGAAGCCGAACAGCATCCTTTTGCTGAGTTTTTTGGGAAGCTGGCCACCCCTTTTGATCCGGATTCAGCGAGTCCCCAGGAGGTTACGGTAGAAGGTGACTTCAGCGTGCACGGGGTAACGAATCAGGTCTCCATTGACGGCAGCCTTCAAAAGTCG
The DNA here is from genome assembly GCF_900129315.1 of Fodinibius roseus. Taxonomy (GTDB): domain Bacteria; phylum Bacteroidota; class Rhodothermia; order Balneolales; family Balneolaceae; genus Fodinibius; species Fodinibius roseus. Next base: position 214,390 of record NZ_FQUS01000001.1, on the reverse strand, counting down.
GCAGAAGGACTGAAAGTAACCGCTTCGTGGACCATTAATATGGAAGATTATGATATTGAGCCCCCGGGTATTCTCTTCTACCGGGTGAGTGAAGAGATTCCGATATCTATATCGGCAACCTTGCCCCCGCAGTCATCCAATTAAAATACAATGGTTATTATATGCCCATGATTCGAACCCACAGGTAACAACCAGCAAAGATGAAACAGCTATATATGGCTGAAATAATCCGTTCGTACGGCAGCTGCCCGTGCTACCGTTCGAGTATCAAAATCGCAGTAACAACTATTTAACGAATCATAAATCACTAGTGATATGCACATTGCCAAAACTTCCATTTTGATTATTCTGCTGCATCTAATAACAGTCTCTGCGGTACTGGCACAAATGGAGAGAGAACGGTCAGTGGTCAATCCAAAAGTCGACGCCTTCTGGACTCCCACCCTGATAACACAGGCAACAACCCACCATCTCGCAGCCCGTAATCTAAACGTAACGATCATGCACAGCTTTGGCATTGCTACCAGCAATGTTGTACGTGATTTCTTCGGCTTCGACAACGTGCAAAATGTCCGCCTCGGTCTCGATTTAGGTCTGACCGACCGCTGGTCGGTGGGGGTCGGCCGGTCATCACAGCTCAATGTGGTAGATATTAGGACCAAATATGCTCTCTTTCAGCAGGATAAATCTGACAAGACACCGGTAAGCATTTCCTTAAAAGGGGATCTGGGCATTGTAACCCAGGAAAACCGCCGTCCGTTGGAGGATGATATCAGCACACAGGCTTCCGTTGTCATTTCCCGCAAATTCAATGATACCTTCAGCCTGCAGGTCAACCCGATGTATGCTCATTTCAACTATCTGAACACAACAGGAACATATGACCTGTTTTCCCTCGGCATCGGCTCTTCCGTCCAGCTTTCCAACCGTTTTGCACTCACCGCCGAGTACTACCCCGTCGTAGGAGATCGCGTGGAAGGGACAAACAATGCTTTTTCCCTGGGACTGAATATTCAGACAGGGGGACATGTTTTTCAACTCTTCTTTACTTCATCCGAATGGCATCTTGAACAATATGTCCTGGCAAACAACGATAATCAATTCTGGGCCGGAGATTTCCGTTTCGGTTTTAATGTTAATCGTATTTTTGGCCTTTAGGAGAGCTTTCCTGCCGTATCATAACACCTAAGTTTTTTTGGAGGCCTTTGAAAAACCAGGGATTTTGATCAATATCAACCCCTGAACGCATTCAAAACCGCCGTAGCATACAAGGCATATATGAGGATCTTGAATGCGAGAGAATGCAGAGATTGTACAAAATATGGTTTTGTAAAAAACTTCTTATCCCAATTCATATTCATAGAAGATTATCTCGCAGAGCGCTCCACTTCCAATAGTCCCAATTATAAGGATATTTCCCATACATGGGTAAATAATTCGAGGTAATCGCGAGATATTTTCAGCCCGACTCTGTTGCTGACGAATTCGATACGGTCATAAATTTAACAGGATAAGCTATTGCAACAGATTGACTTAAATACTATGTTTGATTAGAAGTGAAAAGCGGATCTTCAAAATCTGTGTACCATTTTTGGTCTTTTGGGCGGCTCAGGGCAATATGACAAATACCCGGGATTCTCTCTTTATTATTGGCTTTACATAAAAAGACAAGTACTTTGAGAATTAAGCCAGTATTGCATTGGATGTTTTTGGCAGAATCTCTTTTTTAAAAAAGATAGATGCATAACACGCCCATATGTGTATACGAAATATCAAACAGAATTAGGTCATTTAGGATTAAACAATTAGTACTTGAAGGATGGAACAATCTGAGGTAACGCAGCTATTAATCCGCCTTAAGAAGGGAGAGAACGGTATTTATGACCAGCTCTATCCCCTTATTTATGAGGAGATGAAAAAATTAGCCTATGTGCAAATGAGCAAACAGTCGCCGGATCACACGTTGTCCAAGACTGAACTGGTCCATGAAACCTATCTCAAAATGATTGATCAGACGCAGCTCGACTTCAAGGATAAGAGTCATTTTCTGGCTATTTCTTCCCGTTGCATGCGTCAAATACTTATTGACTATGCCCGTAAAAAAAATGCAAAAAAACGGGGTGGAAAAAAGAAGGATCTGACCTTTATTGATGAACTTTTTGAAGGTCAGGATAAAAAAGCCCAGGAACTTATTGATATAGATGCGGCACTCAATGAACTGGAAAAATTAAATGAACGTCTCACCAAGGTCGTCGAGATGCGATTTTTCGGGGAAATGACCATTCAGGAAACGGCTGAAGCCCTGGATGTATCAGAAAGCACCGTAAAGAGAGACTGGATGAAAGCACGGGGTTGGCTTTATAAAGAACTTAAAGGGCAGTTTGAGGTTAAGTGAGCCATTTCTTGACCATATTGCGTATATGTAGATGGGACTGTATAATCCATACTTTTGATACTTTGGCTGGAATATATAGTGGACACTCATTTTGCAACCGCAGGCAAACGTAATCTGCATTTCTCATCTCAAATCATGGAAGTGCTTCTAAGCAAAATTTCTTTCCGGAACCCTTTGGGGCCTCAGAGGGCACGCGAGCTCCATACATGTCAAGCTATCATAGTCTCCGGGCTGCAACTATCATTCGACCTTTTGGGCGGATTACAAAATTAAAACTTTATGACTGATCTCAACTGGGAAAAAGTTGAAACCATTATTGACATAGTATTGGAACTGCCGGAAGAAAAGCGCAATACCTTTATAAAAGAACAGTGCGGGGACAACCTAAAGCTTAAAGGGGAAGTAACCTCCCTGTTAGAGTCTATTTTCCATTCCGAAGGGTGGCTTGAAAATCCTCAGGATTACAAACAAGATTTCTACAAAGAAATATCAACGGATATGGAAGTACTCTCTCCCGGCCCTTCCCTTATAGGACAATCCGTCGGTTCTTATACCATCAAAAAGCAAATCGGGGCGGGCGGGATGGGATCCGTTTATCTTGCTGAACGCAGAGACGGACAGTTTCAACATCGTGTTGCGATAAAAATTATTCAGCACGGGAAGGCTACCCGCGAAAACATCCGCCGGTTTCAGCGAGAGCGTAATATTCTGGCCGGACTCAACCACCCGGGAATTGCTAAACTTTTCGACGGAGGCGTTACTGAAGATGGCTATCCCTATCTGATTATGGAATATGTTGAGGGCATTCCCATAGACAGGTATTGCCGAAAGCACAATTACTCTGCGGAACAAAAGGTTCTCCTGTTCCAACAAGTGCTTGAAGCGGTTCGTCATGCCCATGAAAATTTAGTCATTCACCGCGACCTCAAACCGGGCAATATCCTGGTTAATAAAAATGGCAATGTAAAGATCCTGGATTTTGGTATTTCCAAGCTGCTGGAGGAAGAGGAAACAGCTGCCACGCTTACACAGACCGGTGCACGGTTGCTGACGCCCAGGTACGCAGCTCCGGAACAGATTACGCAGTCGAATATTACAACAGCTACCGATCTTTATGCTCTCGGTATTATATTTTACAAGCTCCTGTCCGGCACAGATCCCTTTGATCTGGATCGGCTTTCCCGTTACGAGATGGAGCAAACGATATTGAAGCAGGAACCGTCTAAACCCAGTACCAGGGTTTCCGCTCACACCCTTCAGAAACAGCTAAAAGGCGATCTTGATGCTATAACGTTAAAATCCATCCGCAAAGAACCCGACCGGCGCTACCGGGTAGCTAACGAGTTTCTGGAGGATCTGCATAACTATCAGCAGGGATTGCCGGTTTCAGCCCACGCCGATACTTTTAAATATCGCAGCAGGAAATTTTTTTCACGTCACATGTTTGGTATCGCTACGCTGACAGCATTCCTGCTTCTTCTTGTCAGTTTTACCATACTGCATACCTCTCGCATAACAGAAGAGAGAAACAGCGCTCAAAGGGAAGCGGAACGGGCAACGGAGATCAAAAATCTTTTTAATGACATCCTGCAGCAACAGGACCCCTTCTCTCAACCCGACCGGAACATTACGCTCGCCGAAGTTCTTGACAGGGGTGCAGAAGACATTCGTCAAAGCCTGAATGGTCAACCCGAGGTTAAGGCAGAGCTGCTGGGTTTGTTGGGCGAGAACTATGTTTCTCTCGGCAATTTTGACAAAGGAGAAGAATTGCTGAGCGACGCCCTTGCTCTTTACTCCTCTTCGCAATCCGAAAGCGCCCGACAAACCTACATCAGCAATCTCGGAAGAATCGGAAGGGTTTATTACCGAACAGGACGGTTTCAAGAGGCGGAAGCTTCATTTATGGAAGCGCTGCAACTTGTCAAATACAAATACGGGGACGACACCCACTATGCGGCTCCTTTCTATGGTTCGCTGGCCTCTATTTACAGGGAGCAGGGTCGGCTGCTTAAAACTGAAGAGTATTACAAAAGAGCTATTGACCTGGCCGATTCCACGGAAAAAAAATCACTTGCGGTGTCTTTAGGCAATTTAGCCATTGCTTATCGGGACCAGGGAGAATTTGAAAAGGCCATAGACCTGCATAAACAAAGCCTGAAACTCGAAAGGGAAGTAAATGATACCCTCCATCCTGATTTAGCCAGCGCCCACAACAACCTGGCATTCACCTACCAGCAGATGGGTAATTATCCCAAGGCTGATTCGCTGCATCAAATAGCACTGGAGATGCGTCGCGAGCTCTTTCCGCCGGACCACCATCATATTGCTTCTTCTCTCATTCGGTTGGGGTTACTAAAAATCAAACAGCTCCACACCCGTGAGGCTGAATCACTGCTGAAAGAAGGATATGATATTCTGAGTCAAAAGCTGCCTCAAGATCACTGGCAGGTTATAAGCGCCAGGGGCGGATTAGCTGTCAGCCGGGCAATGCAGGGTAACTTTGAGGAAAACATTCCTGTTGTTGAGCAGGCCTATGAACAATTTTGCGAAAAATTTGGCGATCAGGATTGGCGCAGTCTGGAAGCAGCCTCGGCACTCTCCAATCTATATCAATTATGGGGAAAACCGGAAAAAGCCGAATATTATTCGGCCAAACAGGAATAGCTGCTATTACGTACTAACCATTATACTCAAAAGCAGGAGGTTAACAGCAATGGGTGAAGAAAACTGGGAAAAAATAGAAACGATTATTGACCGTGCTCTTGAACTGCCTGAAAGCCAACGCGACACATTTATTACTGAGCAATGTAAGGGGAATGAGCGGCTTAAAAGTGAAGTAACCCTGCTGCTGGAATCCATTTTTGACTCTGAAGGCTGGCTGGACGACCCAAAGGATTATAAAGAAGAGTTTTATAACGATATATCAGATGACGTAAAAGAGCTATCCTCCCAACACACTCTTATTGGTCAAAAAGTGGGTTCCTATACCATCAAAGAACAGATTGGCAAAGGCGGCATGGGAGCTGTTTTTCTTGCTCAGCGATCAGATGATTCCTTTGAGCACCGGGTCGCTATTAAGATTATACGAGAGGAACGGGCTACCCAAACCAATATCCATCGTTTTGAGCAGGAGCAGCGTATTTTAGCTCAGTTGAATCATCCGGCCATAGCACAACTCTATGACGGTGGCATCACGGCCGATGGCTTTCCCTATATTATCATGGAATATGTGGATGGCACGCCCATGGATGATCATTGCCGAATAAATAAGTGCTCCATCGATGAGATCGTATCTCTCTTTACCCAGGTACTGGAGGCGGTCCGTTACGCACATGAAAACCTGGTTATTCACCGCGACCTTAAACCTGACAACATCCTGATCGACGACTCCGGAAACGTTAAAATCCTGGATTTTGGTATCTCAAAGCTGCTTAAAGATGAGAACGGCTCAACTCGGCCTACCGAAGAAGCCCGTTTGCTGACTCCCCGATATGCTGCACCAGAACAAATCCGCCAGGAGCCGGACAAGACCTCCACTGATATCTATGCGCTGGGAGTTGTTTTTTATGAGCTGTTAGCGGGTACCGGTCCCTTTGCATTTAACGATCGTTCCCATTATGCCATCGAGCAAACAATCCTAAAGAAAGAACCGCCTCAACCCAGCACTCAAACAGCGGACAGCACACTTCGGAAAAAACTGGAGGGCGATTTGGATGCGATTGTTCTCAAAGCGATACGCAAAGATCCGGAAGACCGATACCGGGGGGTGACAGAGTTTTTGGATGATCTTTATAACTATCAACATAATTTGCCGGTTCATGCCCGGAAAGGAACGACCATCTATCGCCTGTCTAAATTTTTTAAACGCAACAAAAAGGGATTGGCTATTGCTGCAGGCGTCATCCTTCTACTTGTAAGTCTTACAGGTTTTTATACCTGGCGCATTGCTCAGGAACGCAACCATGCTCAGCTTCAGGCCGATCGTGCCGAGGAAATCACCAACTTTTTAGTGTCTATATTACAGTTAAATAATCCCAGTGAAAATGTAGGCAAGGATATTACGGTCAGTGATGCGCTGCTTCACGGTATCGATTATGTCGAGCAGCAGGAGATGTCCGCCTTTAACCGAGCTACCATCCTGGGCACGATCGGTTCCATCCAGATCAATACGGGAGATATTGAGGAAGCGGGCATCACGCTTGAAAAGGGGATGGCGTTTGTCACGGATTCACTTACAGAACAAAGCGAGAAGACGATTGCTATCGGCACAAAATATGCCGAATGGCACGAGGATGTGGGAAATACCCGGGAAGCGGAACGCTATTATAACCTGACGGATTCCCTTTTCCGGGCCCATCAGTTAACGAACACCTTAACGTTTTATGCCCACCAGCTCAATTACAGTGATTTTCTGCTGGAAAACGGTCAGTATGAAAAAGCCTTACAAGTACTTGCTCAGTCGGAACAAAATCTTAACAATACTGCCGGTAAGAACCCTTCACTGCTTGACTTACAGGCTGATTTGTATAATAACCGGGGACGTGCTTATAAGAATATGGGTGAACATCGGAAAGCTCTTGACAATTTGGATAAGGCACTGACCCTCAAGCAAGAGATTTATGAGGAAAACAACCCGAAAATAGGAAGACTCTACCATAATATGGGCGTTGTGTATGCAACAATAAGTGACTTTGGACAAGCAAAAAAAATGGCTGAACAAGCCTATACGATACGTGTTCAGACATTGGGACCCGAACACCAGCTGGTAGGATCGACATTGCATCTGCTGGGTAACATCGCTTTCGAACTGGAAGATTATGAACAAGCGTTCGAGTACAACAAAAAATCTATCGAAATCAACAAACAGAAACACGGTCCCGAACACTTCCGGTATGCCCTCGCCATCCGGGAATATGCAAAAACGTTGTCCGCTACCGGGCGGTTTGAAGAAGCCAGGAAGCAGATTGATCAGGCCATTTCCATCATTGGCGATAACTACGGAAAGGACCACCCATACTATGGCTACATGACAAAGACTTATGCTGAAATCTTCGCAGAAGTCGAAGATTACGCACAGGCAATGGAATATGGACAGCAAACCATATCAAACTTTAAAAGGAATTTCGGTCCCCAACATCCAAATCTCGGCAAAGTTTTCTGCAACCAGGCCAAGTATGCTATGAAAAGCCAGAAGTACCGGCAGGTTGACAGTTTATTCACGGCCGGTCTGGAAATCCTCGAACTCCATTTCGATCGTGACAATCCCCTCATAAGGGAGGCGGACTCCCTCCTTACCGTATTCAGGGCCAATCTCCCGTAAAAAAATACATCCCACTAACCACGGATTTTTCACGCCGGACCATCTCCGGGGGAAGAATACCATACCGTATCTCCCCCAGAGGGAGTATCCGGGCGCAATCAAAGCAGTATCAGTGTCCATCCGACTACTTTGCCTATATTTTATCTTTTAAGTATTTCCGAGCCTATGCTAATAATTTAATAGTAACCTCTCCGGCATAACTTTTTTAGGAGGTAAGCGGAAAGCTGGTGAAAGCGGGACCCACGGATTATTAACTGATTGATTTACTATGAGGGAACGCTTTATAGCCCGGCAGACACGCTTCTTTTAAATACCCGGCAGGCTCTGCCCAGAGATCGTTTATTTAATTAAACCTGGATAGGACGGATATTTACCCGCTATCGAAAGCTGCTGGTTTCCCGGCTAATTTTCCATCACTGCATTCAGCTTGTCCAGGTTATCCTGTACGCGGAGGGCTTCAATGACCTCATCCACATCTCCCTTCATAATATCCTCAAGGTTATAGAGCGTAAGATTAATTCGATGATCGGTCACCCTGCTTTGCGGGAAATTATAGGTTCGAATCTTGGCGCTGCGATCACCGGTTGATATCTGGCTCTGTCGCTCCTTATCGCGCGCTCTTCGGAGTTTTTCCTCCTCTTTTTCATACAGCTTGGAGCGCAGCATCTTCATCGCCTTTTCCTTATTCTGGTGCTGCGAGCGTTCCTGCTGGCATTCCACGACGACTCCCGAAGGCTCATGGGTGATACGGATAGCCGAATCGGTCTTGTTTACATGCTGTCCCCCGGCCCCGCTTGCCCGAAAGGTATCGATCCGGAGATCGGCCGAATTAATTTCAATATCAACTTCTTCGGCTTCGGGCAGGACAGCCACCGTGGCGGCGGAGGTATGGACCCGTCCCTGTGTTTCGGTTTCCGGTACCCGCTGCACGCGGTGCACCCCGCTTTCGTACTTCATCTTGCCGTATACTTCCTCCCCTTCCAGCCCAAAAGTGAGTTCTTTATAGCCCCCCTTTACAGAGTCATTAATACTTAACAGGTTGAGTTTCCAGCCCATGTTATCTGCATAGCGCCGGTACATGTCAAACAGATCACCCACAAAGATAGCCGCTTCATCTCCCCCCGTCCCGGCCCGGAGTTCAACAATCACATTCTTGGAATCATCCGGATCTTTGGGAATAAGCTTAAACTTAATATCCTCTTCCAGCTGCTCGAGCCGGGGTTTCAGCTCATTAATCTCCTCTTTGGCCATTTCCGTTATTTCGGCATCTCCGCCTTCCTCTATGAGCTCGTTGTTCCCTTCAATCTGACGGCCGATATCTTTCCATTCATCATAGAGTTCAACGAGCTGCTTCAGTTCGCTGTGCTCTTTCGTCAATTCGGTATACCGGTCAGGGTCATCATAGACCGCAGGATCGCTCATGGCCGCTGTCACTTCTTCAAATCGTTCCCGAACCTGCTCTAACTTTGCTTCAATATCCATGCTTAAACTGTCACTTTGAATTATTAACTTCCAAATCATCTGGGGTTAAAATACGATTCTTTCGACAAAATGAAGAATCCGGAACCGGGAATTACTCATTCCTTTTATGGAGACACTTAATTCCCAACCGAATAATTCTTATGTTCTGGATAAAAATTTAAATTCAAAATTGTGTATTCATGAGCAAAAATCCTTTATCGGCCAATTTCAGGCTTGGTTTTTTGGGAGGAGGACAGCTGGCACGCATGTCCGCGCTGCAAGCATTTCGATACGGTATCCAAGTGGGTGTCTTTTCAGACCGTCCCGAGAACGAACCTGTCCAGTTTATGACGCCTCACTCACAGACGGGATCTTTCGAATCGGCCGACGACCTCTCGGCCTTTGCTCGTTCGTGCGACGTACTTACCCTGGAAAACGAGTTTATTGATTCGGACGTGCTCTCCCGCGCCCAGGAAGCAAGCGGAACACCCATCTATCCCTCTCCCCAAACCTTTGCGCTTATTGAAAACAAGCTTATTGAAAAAATGACATTCGAGCAGGCAGGCATCGCAGTGACTCCATATGCTCTGGTAGAAGATGAGGAAGACCTGAAGTCGTTCGGGACCGACCATGGCTGGCCCTGCCTGTTAAAGTCATCCAAGGGGGGATATGACGGCTTTGGTAATGAAACCGTTCGCGATCTGGAAGAAGCGCGTGCGGCCTTCGACCGGCTGGGTGGTAATGAGGGACGTGATATTATTGCGGAAGCTTTTGTCCCCTTCACCCATGAACTGGCCGTACAAGTCGCACGCAACGAAACGGGACATGTCGTCTATCCCTGCTGCGAAACGGTACAGGAGAATCATATCTGCGTAGCCCTCAAAACGCCGGCTCCGGTTGACCCTTCGATTCAAAAAGAGGCCCGGCGGATTGCCGCTCAGGCTGCGGAAGCCATTGACGGAAAAGGCCTTTTTGCGTTTGAATTCTTTCTGACGCGGGAGGGTAATCTGCTGCTCAATGAGTCGGCTCCCCGACCCCATAACTCGGGACATTATACCATCGAAGGCTGCATAACCTCCCAGTTTGAAAATCATGTTCGGGCCGTGCTGGGACTCCCCCTCGGATCCGCCAAGCTCCGCAGGCCGGCCGTAGCGATGATCAACCTGCTTGGGGACAGCAAACGCGATGCGCAAGTAGATCAGGCTTTGGATGCCCTGCGGGTATCTGACGGACACCTGCACATCTATGGGAAGCTGGATAGCAGACCCGGTCGTAAGATGGCTCACTATACGCTCCTCGGTGAGAAACTGGAATCCACGTACGAAAAGGCCCGGAAGGTAACACAGGAAATTTCTATATAATTTGAGATGCAGGATGTTGAATTCCGGATTAGCTTTTATTCCTCATTCAACATTAAAATACCAACTTTCCTGCAGCGGTATCAGTTCCCGGTCGATGAGAGCGGCTCCTTCGCTCCTGTCATTCCGGGGTCCGGGATCCGGGAACGATATTCTAAAACGTAGAAACAGCTAATATCCATATTAAAAACTACAACAATGAGTGACAATCAACCCGCAAAAGTGGGGGTCATCATGGGAAGCGACAGCGACTGGCCCACCATGAAAGAAGCCTGCAATATCTTAGAAGAATTCGACATCCCCTATGAAAAGAAAGTAGTTTCCGCCCACCGAACCCCCGATATGATGGCCAACTACGGGAAAGAGGCGCGAAGCCGCGGTATCCGGGTCATTATTGCCGGAGCCGGCGGGGCGGCCCATCTGCCGGGCATGACCGCTGCTCATACGACCCTGCCGGTAATTGGGGTGCCTGTTAAAACAAGTACCCTGAGCGGTATTGACAGCCTCTACTCCATTGTTCAGATGCCCCCGGGAGTGCCCGTGGCAACGGTAGCCATAGGAAAGGCCGGTAATGCAGGCCTGCTTGCCGTCCGGATGCTGAGTATGGATGACTCCCGCCTTGCGGAAAAACTCCGGCAGTATCATCAGGATATGGCGGAAGCATCCAAAGCTAAAACGAAGAACCTGACATAGTGATCCGAAATATGGATCCCTTGCCTTCCCGGGATGAATTCTCCATAGGCTATGGGAAGAAAGGTATGCCCCGGCATACATCATATCATGTCCGGGGCATAGGTTGTTTCGGGCCTTAATATCCCGGATTTTGCGGGGAAATTCCTTCGGCGTCAAGCTCTGGATTGTTATTAATTTCCGTCGACGGGATGGGCAGCAGCTCGTCGCGTCCCTCCTCAAAATACGGAAGCGGATCTTCATCAAAATAACCCAGCTCTCTCCATCGCAGGATATCCCGGTTCCGGATCTCCTCTCCCCCGAGTTCCGACATCCGCTCATGCATGATAATCTCCACAACATCCATTTTATTATTCGCCGGGTACTGTGCTGTCGGATACTCGGGCATATCTACGCTCGCACGGTTGCGCACCCGGTTCAGATAATCCAGGGCCGCCGGTATATTGCCGGTTTCGTTTTCACATTCGGCCATATTGAGCAATACTTCGGCGTATCGGATCACCCGGTGGTTATTGCCCCTGAAGACATTTCCCGCCTCATCAGAGCTCAACTTGTACAATAACGTGTATTTTCGCCAGCTCATTTTTATTTCTTCCCCATGGAACATCGTAGTATTGCCGTTCTGCATATCGGCCGTCAGCACTTCCGTGCCTCCGTTAAAGGTATCTCCGGTTTTGTAGACCGACATTCCCAGGCGGGGGTCGGTCTTGGCCGCACCGGCCGGTTCATATTCAAAGTTGTTGACATAGGTAGCCGAAGGAATCAGGTTTCGCCAGGCTACCGGGTTATATTCCTGGGCACGGGCCGTTGATTGCGGGTCATTGGCGCCATCCCCGGTATATCCCCAGTTAAACGCATCATCTCCCTTATCGATAAAGACCACTTCGAATATGGATTCTTCATTAAATTCGGTTTCCTCTTTGAAATTATCAAAATAGTTATCCGTCAGTGAATAAATTCCCGAGTCAACCACCTCCTGCAGATGACTCTTAGCCGTTTCAAAATCCAGTTGCTGCATAAACACCCTGCCCAGCATGGCTTTGGCGGCTCCCCAGGTAACACGTCCCCGATCTTCATCCGGATAGGTTTCCGGCAAAACGGCCGCCGCAGCCTCCAGGTCCGAAACGGCCTGTGAATAGACCTTTTCCACGGGGACCCTGGGCTGAAACTGTTCGGGATTGTTAATCACTTCGGTATAGATGGGAACCGGTCCCCACAGGCTTGCCAGTTCATAATAAGCCCATCCCCGAAGAAACCGGGCCTCTCCTACGAGGCGGTCCCTGAGTGAGGGATTATCTTCCACATTCGAGGCATTTTGAATGACGACATTGGCCCGGTTAATCACATTATACAACCCATTCCACACGTCGTTCATCACATTATTGGTAGGGGTCCCCGCCCCGATAAGAAGCTGTCGCCGGGGCGCCTCCAGGTGTCCCCCGCCGGAGGCCACTTCATCAGATCGGAGATCGTGCAGAAAAAACCACTCTCTGGCAAACAGCTGTGCCGCCGAAACGTTTGAATAAATGGCATTGGTAGCTGCCTGAAGCTCATCACTATTCTGAAAATAGTTTTCGGGCGTTTGGTAACTCGGATTTGTCAGATCCAGATCGGTGTCGCAGGAAGAAATAATCATTGTCCCCATCAGCAAGACACTGACGGTCCATAATATATGTGAGATATAACCTTTCATAATGGTATTACTTTGAAATTGGTAATTTGAACTTGAAAATAGCGGTCATCCACAGGGCCTTTCAGCACTATAGATCTACCTGCAGACCGATTCTGAATGACCGTGCGGCCGGGTATTGTCCATAGTCAATTCCATTCGTCAGGGTATTGTTTTGGGAACCGATCTCCGGGTCCCATCCGGGATAGCCGGTAAAGGTAAACAGGTTGTAGGCTGCGACATACAACCTCAGGTTTCGGATTGTACCTCCGGATACCGCATCCAGTGTGGAAACCGGCATATTATATCCCAGCTGTATATTTTTGAGCCGCAGATACGACCCGTCTTCTATCCACCGGGTAGAGGGACGCTTGTTTCCATTCGGATCTCCGCTGATTGCCCTCGGGATATCCGTATTCCTGTTTTCAGGTGTCCAGGCGTCCAGTACCGCCGTACCGGCTCCGAACAACCGGGCCATCCCCTGGCGGACAATCCCGGCCCCGTCAAATATCTCATTACCCTGTACTCCCTGGAAAAAGAGAGAAAGGTCAAAGCTTTTGTAATAGGCATTAAAATTGAGCGAGTAGCTGAAGTCCGGAATATAGCTCCCGATATACCTTCGGTCATCCGCATTGATGACGCCATCGTCATTCAAATCCCTGAATTTCAGATCGCCGGGGGCAGCGTCGGACTGAGTGGGGGCATTCTCAACCTCTTGTTGATTTTGGAAAATGCCGTCAACGACATAGCCGTAAAAAGATTGAATAGGATGTCCGGCTTCGGTCCGGGTCAGGTCTTCTCCTCCCCCGAAGTCCACGTCGCCGCCCGCACCGATCACGGCCGTCGGGGTGTCCAGGCTCAATACCTCATTGCGCACCACGCTCACGAGTCCCGTTATATCCCAGTTGAATTCGCCCTCAACGTTGTGATAACCCAGCTGAACATCAAGTCCGTTGTTTTCCATTTCGCCTACATTCGCCAGTACCCCAACGCCGGCCCCGTTCCCCTGACCGCCTTCATTAAGCCCAAAGGAAGTGGGGATCGGTACCTCCAGCAGCAGGTTGTCGGTATATCGCTGGTAATAATCGGCAGTAAATGTTATTCTGTTAGAAAGTAAGCCCAGGTCCACACCGATGTTCCATTGTTCGGTTTTCTCCCATTCCAGGTCGATATTACCCAGCTCGCGGAAGTAGGAAGCATTGCCCACATCGTTCTCATTATTAAAGGGATAGGTGGCCGCGTTGGCTTGCAACGACACCTGCCAGGGATAATTGTCGCCGATCAGCGAAGCGTTCAGGCCCGTAACGCCATATCCCCCTCGTATTTTGAGTTCCGATATCAGGCTCTGGTCTTTCATAAATCCTTCCTGGTCCACTCTCCATCCTACAGAACCGGAGGGGAAATTAGCCCATTTATTTCCCGGTGCCCAGATCGACAGTCCGTCGCGGCGCATAGCGAGATTCAACAGGTATTTGTCATCATACTCGTAGCTCAGCCGGCCAATAAAGGAAAGAAGCCTGCTTTCACTTTCTATGGTCTCATGGGCCACATTCGTGGCTCCGGCCAGCGTTCTGAGACTGTTTGTAGAATGGTTGCCGGAAGAGATCTCATTAAAATTATCTCTCTCTTCCTGTTCGTAGACGGCCACCACATTTAAGTGATGCTTATCCAAAAAAGTCTGATTATAGGTCAACTGCTGGGTAAAAAGCAGCGTTGTATTCACATTACGCTCATTATTGATGATAGCCGTGTTGGAGCTGTTCCCTTTACTGTCGTAGATGGGATCGAACTCATCGATAAAGCCGTTGGAATAATTTACTCCGAAGGTGGATCGAAAATTGAGCCAGGGAGCGATATCCATATCCAGATAGATAGTCCCTAAAAGTTCGGTAACATCATTGTACGACTGTCCCAGCAGCCGTGCATTTTTTACCGGACTTTCCGGATCAGCGCCATCAATACTGTTTTCCGCCTCCCGAAAGCCCCCCATGGTGGTAGGGTCACGTACCGGCAGGTACGGCAGTGATCGGATCAGATGAAACAGGCGGGTCCGGTTTCCCTCGGTATCGTCAAACCGCTGTTTGGAATAGGACAGAGAAAAATTTTCGCCGACAGTAACTACATCACTGAGGTAATGCTGGCTGTTGAGTTTGAAATTTCCACGCTGGTGGTTTAATCCCACGGCAATTCCCTCTTGTTTAAAATATCCGCCGGAGAGGTAAAAGCTTGAAATATCATTGCCTCCGCTCAGCGAGAGCTGATGATTGGTCAGCAGCCCGTTTTTGAAATAGGCGTCCTGCCAGTCCGTGTTCGTTTCAGCATAGGTTTGGGATGCTCCCTCATATATCGGCTCATTAAAATTATCCGGTTCCAGACGCGGGGGTCTTGATATCCCGGCAGCGCCATTCAGTGCTCTCTCGTATTCCAGGTATTGATCGGTGTTAAGAAGATCAATTTCTTTCCACGGGGACTCTATACCGGCATACGAATCGTAACTGACAGCAAGCCTGCTGTCTCTGCTCCCCTTCTTCGTCGTTACAAGTACAACCCCATTCGTTGCGCGGGAGCCGTAAATGGCAGCTGCACTGGCATCTTTCAGAACTTCGATGGATGCTATATCGTTACTGTTGACATTCGAAATGTCGGTGGGTAATCCATCGACTACAAACAAGGGGTCCGAGGCATAGTTTATTGAGCTGATACCCCGGATCTGGACAATCGGATCCTCTCCCGGTCCGCCGTTATTCCGTACGGTCATGCCGGCTACTCTCCCCTGCAGAGACTGCTGGATATTTCCCACGGGCACTTCGTTCAGCTCTTCGGCAGATACTGATGAAATAGAACCGGTAAGGGAACTGCGTTGCTGCTCACCATACCCTACCACGACCACTTCACTACCGCTGATAACCGAAGGGACCAGTTGTACATCGATCGTTGTTCGACCATTAATGGGAAGAGATTGCGATTCATATCCGATAAATGAAAAGCGAAGCGTGTCATTTAGGCTTGGAACCTCCAACCGGAAGCGACCTTCTGCATTGGTGGTTGTTCCAATGGTCGTCCCCGCAACGGAAATATTCACACCCGGCAAAACTTCACCTGAATTCGAATCTGTAACGGTACCGGCGACTTCTGCAGTTTGTCCGTAGGCCGTTCCGCAAATCAAAGTTACCAAGACCGTTACCAGCAAGCGGTTTATTCGGTGACGGACAATCGTGTTATTTTTAATTCCTGTTCCGTATTGTAATTTTTGTTCCATATCTGGTCCCCCAATTTATGATGCAAATTATTATTTGAAGGATTATTAATAATCCATTAAACAACAATCCCTGATAGCGCAACCCGTTGCGTTGTCCCTGGTATTATTCAGCATTAATGGGAATTAATAATGACTAATATTCCATTTCCGCCTAATATTAAAATGCAACCGGTTGCATTAACAGGTTAAAAATTATTGCATAAAAAAACAAATTTTATGCAATAATTTGTTTTTATGGAAGTCTTTGAAAACCAGGAATTTTGTTCGGGGTCAAGGCTCCAGGGAGTTTGCCCTCGCATTATATCCCCCAATGTAAAAATTTCAACCGACCGATAACGCCGACATCGACCAAAGAAACGGTTTTGCAAAGGCTTCTAATGGTCTATATAATTTTCAGGGATTTCGTCAGTACAATATCATCCGAAGAGCGACCTATCCTGATTTCTGCCCTGCCTCCCGGCACGGACTTGCTTCCCTCTTCCTCATTCCATTGAGCCAATGTCTTATCGTTGACCCGAAAAGTTACCGTTTTCGACTGGCCGGCATCCAGAGAGATACGATGGTACCCTTTTAGTGCATGGTTTAAACGAGAATCGCCTCCCTCCGGGTAACGTATATATAACTGTACCACCTCGTCACCGTGCACCTCCCCGGTGTTGGTCACCTCGACGCCAACTTCCAGCTCGGTATCACTGTCCGTTTGAAACGAATCTGAGGAAAGGGACAGGTTATCGTACTCAAAATAAGTATAGCTAAGCCCGTGTCCGAAAGCGTATAAAGGCTCGGCTTTGAGATATCGATAGGTGCGGTTATCCATATCATAATTGGTGAAATCCGGCAAATCTTCCACGGATTTATAAAAGGTAACCGGCAGTCTTCCCCCCGGATTGTAGTCGCCAAATAACACATCGGCTATGGCCCTGCCCCCGGCCTGTCCCCCATACCAGGCGTGCAGGATAGCGGGAATATGCTCATCGGCCCAGTTTACCGCAAGAGCGCTTCCGCTCATCAGCACCAATACAACCGGTTTATCTAGGGCATATATTTCTTTCATAAGCTCTATTTGAGGCGCCGGAAGAGAGAGAGATGTACGATCTCCGCCTTTAAATCCCTCCACATCCAGGTCCATCTCCTCTCCCTCCAGCTTAGCGTTCAGTCCCAGGCAGAGGATTACGGCCTCGGCACTCCGGGCGGCTTCTTTTGCTTCGGCTAACAGATCGTTCTGCGGCACCTGCCATACCAAGTGGGCCCGGGGATCCGGACCCCGGTTGAAGTATTCGATCGTGATGTCGTAGGTTCCCCCCGCCTCCAGGTCCACCTCAAACGTTTCGTGCCAGGGCTCGTGATCCAGATCCCGTTCAATTTTTTTCTCCCCTTCAAAGGAAAGACGATAGCCATTGAATCCGTTGAATCCGAGGGTATAACGACCGCTAACCGGGGCTTCGAGCTGTCCCGTCCACCGCACGGAAAAGTAATCGGCCAGCTTCCCGGTTACGGGCGTGTCATCCCGCCATACAAAATCGACCGCTGAATCCACGCGCGTAATTTGGGGTTCTCCCTCCCAGTCCCGGTTATCGAAATACTCAGCATACAATCCGTCACCTTCTCCTTCTGCCGGGGTTAAATAGGCGCTTTCTACCGGGTTCAGTGTTGGGACCCCCTCTGCCATGCGGCAGCCCTCGGCATAAGAGACTTCCGTACTGTCCCCTGCTTTTGCTTGTATTCCCGCCAGCGCTGTTGTCAGCAAAGCCGGAGTGCCGTGGTAGTTCCCCAGCATAGTCCAGTAGTTGTCTGCATTGGGACCGATAACGGCGATGGAATCCAGGTTGCGGTCCAGAGGCAGCACAGGCTGCCCGTCCTGATCTCCAACGGGTTCATTTTTTAAAAGCACCATGGACTCCCGGGCCGCCTGCAGGGCCAGCTCCCGGTGCTCTTCACTGTCGACCACCGAATACGGAATATCCGAATAGGGAACTTCTTCGGGATCCTCAAAAAGGCCCAGCTTAAACCGGGCTTCAAACAGCCGGTGCAGGGCATTGTCCAGATCCTCCTCGGTTATTAACTCCCGCTCAAGTGCTTCCTGCAGGTGGGGATACGAATTGCCGCAGTTCAGGTCTGTTCCCGTCTGGAGCGCCAGGGCCGCGGCTTCAGCGGCCGTTTCTGAGGCCCCGTGCCGTCCCTCTTCATAAAAGTCATTTATAGCCCAGCAATCAGACACCACATATCCCTCAAAACCCCAGTCGTTTCGCAATATGGCTTTCATCAGCGGGTCACTGCCGCAACAGGGCATTCCCCGGAAGCTGTTGTAGGCACACATTACGGAAGCCACTCCTGCATCCTTTATCGTGGTCTCAAAAGCAGGAAGGTACGTATCCCAGAGGTCCCGGTCGCTTACTTCCACATTCATCTCATGACGAAGGGGCTCAGGTCCGCTGTAAACCGCAAAATGCTTCGACGTAGCCACCACCTTGTGATAGTCGGGATCTTCGCCCTGCAGCCCGTTGATGAAGGAGTTCGCCAGGGAGCCGGTCAGATAGGGATCTTCGCCATAGGTTTCCTGTCCCCTTCCCCAGCGCGGGTCCCGTACAATATTGATATTGGGAGTCCAGAACGTTAATCCCATATAAATATCGCGCCGGCCCTCTTCCCTGAAGGCCTGGTGCTTGGCCCGCGCTTCGTCTGAAATGGCGTTGGCCATTTGCTGAAACAGCGGGGCATTCCAGGTCGCCGCCATGCCCATCGCCTGGGGAAATACCGTGGCGTACCCGGCACGTCCCACGCCATGCAAACACTCATTCCACCAGTTGTATTTGGGAATGTCCAGTCTCGGGATAGCCGGGGCATCGTAGCGGAGCTGTGATATTTTTTCTTCGGGGGACATCTCTGCTATCAGCTCTTCGACGCGACCGGAAAATTCGCTTTCGCTGTTTTCCGGTGCACAGCTGCTGACGGCAGATGACAAACCCGAACCTGCCAGAACCCAAAAAGCAGCGGATCCCGCCCCTCTTTTCAGAAACTGGCGCCGGCTTATGTTATCCTTGTCCTCTGTTCCTTCCTTTGATGAAAATCCCTTCTTTTCCATAATAATATGACTTGTACATGTTATTTATGATTTCTGCTTAGGGTATCCAAATAGTCCCTTCAGTTGATTTGTTCCTGCGAGTATTTCCCTTGCCGGGAAATGACCGTAATTGAATTTAACCGGTTTTTCCCGGTAAGAAATACGCGCTGAACTGTTCGAAAGAATCGTCCATTCAATAAATCCCTTGTATTTATACTTAAATTGAGATCTTATTTGTTTTCGATAGAATATTGATAGGCTTCAAAAGGAGAAGCAGGCAGTCCTTTTGTATTATATAAATTGGCACTCGCGGGATTGTCAGCCCCATATATTGATTTCTGTATGGCGTTGCAGGACCATCCCATCGCTTACCAGCCCCGGGAGCTGGACGTTAGTCTGCACCGTTTCCGGAAACGCCGCCACACTCCCCCCTATCATCAGCAGACTTATGAATACTGTTCGACAGAAGCGCATTGGTAAAAAAGATTTAAGATCGCAATGACCGCATTGTGTAAGCTAAGCTACCTGCTTTTTTTATAGGCCTGGGTCGTCAGGTAGTATTTCGTCAGCAGGTTTTTCCGTTCCCACTCGGGGATTTCTCCTTCCACCAGGTACTGTAGATACTGCTCGGTGACCTGGGCAAAATGGGCTTCGTGTCCCACTCTGTATTTCTCCGGGATCATAACCTGCCAGCCGGCGGACGACTCGGAAAGGGAAAGGGCGGGATATTCCCGGCCGATCTCATCAATGGCGTCCCGGAGTGCGCCTTCATACTCCTCGCCAATATTCTCCGCCAGGGGTTCCACGTATAGCGTCGGAACATAGTCTTGCTCTTCGCCCTGGCGTATCACCAGGTTGGCCTTGCTCCCGCGCATGATGGAGTAATGCGTATCGCCCGCTCCCTCCGGGGCCTGATAGTCCCATTCAACCGATACCTTTCCGTGAACGCCTTTAACCTCAAAAACAAAGGAGCCGTTGGCAAAAACCTGTAACTTACCTTCCTCGTCCAAATCCTCCTGCAGGTAGTCCGGATACGGTTCCATCTGTGTCACTTTTTCAAACTCACCGGGCGTCATTTCGGTAGCCCACCGGTCGGCCTGCAACACCTCTACATCCGTAGTGTCGATCCCCTCTCCCGGAAACGTCTCCCAGAGAATCATATCCACCAGATGGGTGGAGACATCCACAATGGCCTCTCCCTGCTGATCCACATCAAAAAACCAGCCCGGACGGGTCAGCGGCCTGCCGGAAACATACTTGAAGAAATGGTGCACACTTTCTTTGGTAATGGCCGGATTTTCCGGGCTTCCGTTCTTCAGGCTGCCGAAAACGTCAGGGTACTGTGAAAGCCTGCGTTGCAGAAGGGTGGTAATTTCAAACCGTTCCGTCATGATATCATACAGCAATACCCCCTTTTCCTCAGCCTGCGACAACGCTTCCCTCAGCATCGGAAACCGCTCCGGCTTTATGACCATCGGCTTATCGGAAAGCACGTTCAATCCGGCATCCACCGATCGTTTGATATACTCTGTTTTCCTGGCGTTATTACCGGCCAGAACAACCACATTCCCCGGCTGCTCCTCAATCATTTTCTCAAAGAAATCAGGTCCACTGTACACTTGTATCACCCAATTCGTAGGGTCCTCCTCCCGGTTGTTATACTGTTCAATTCTCTTCAAATGCCGCTTCAGTCCATCAGACCCCTCCGGTGCATATACATACGATACGGAATCAACCTGATCATAGCCATACTTCTGGACCAATCCCGCATGGAAGTGGCCCGGATCCACCGTCATCAGCTTCACCTCATTATCTGCGCCGGTAAACCTGTTTTTCCTCTCCTTATCATTTACAGAATCCGAATCGGAGCAGGAATAACATACCGCAGAAAACAATAACAGTAGCACGTAACTTTTTAGGGGCAGTTTTTTCATTATTTTTATTTTTAGTTTCAGATAGCTGTCTACACCTCGAATCAGTATTTAACGTAATAAACAGACATAACTCGTATCAATGATTATCCGCTTTTATCATGGAGTGCCAGCCTTCAATGGCCCTTCCACGGAGTAGCTTGAGCGTTTATGTTGATTACTTGGTTATTCTCCAACTTCCAGCTTCTACCCTCTGACTACCCACAACCGGCTACCGGCCCCCTCCAACCTCTGACCTCCAAAACAGCACCACTATCCTGTCTCGGTTCGCACTCACGGCTTTCCATCTTCTGCGACTTACAGCGCAAGTCCCTCAATATGCCTTACGCCCCAGGGCGACCGCTGCGGGCGGGCAAGCATGGCATTGGCTTCCTCATCATTCTTAAACCGCTCGTTGACCGGATCCCAATACAGCTTGCGCGGCAATTTCATGGCAATATGGTAAATCAGGCAGGCGCTGCAGGAACGATGAGCCACTTCCGCCGGGGCCACGGTCAGCTGGCGGGACTTGATACACTCCAGCCAGTTCCTGTGCTGCTCCTGGCTTTCATACAGGTGGATTTCATGTTCCCCGATTTCTGATTCAAGAACCGCCGGATCACTCGCCTGAAACGGAGGAGTATCGTCACCACCGCTCCCCGGGTCACTGTCTGTGACCCCTGCATTCCCGCGTTTAACATAAATCCAGCCCTCAGAACCTACAAAGCGTACCCCCTGTTTATTATCCCCTCCGACGGTCATGACAACCCCATTGGCATACCGGGCCGTGACGTTGAAGTCGCCGTGGACGTTCCAGAGGCCCTCGTAGTTCGGATCATCAGTCGGGAACACGGCCGTGGCTTCCAATTCAACCGGACCTGTATGCTCCGACCCCATTCCCCAGTGAGCCGTGTCGATATGATGAGCTCCCCACCCGGTAATCATGCCTGCGCTGTAGGCCTCGCAACGCAGCCAGCCCGGACGAGAATACCCCTCTTCGGGATGGACTCTTTGCTCCGTATAAGGAACATCTGGTGTTGACCCCAGCCACATATCATAGTCCAGGGTTTCCGGAACGTTCATGGGGGTGGGATCCCCACCCCCCGGATCACCGGGCAATCCGACTTCCACGGTTTGCAACTCACCGATACGACCGTTCCGGACCAGCTCGCAGGCGCGTTTAAACTGCGGCCAGGGATTAACCGAACGCTGCTGGCTCCCAATCTGGAAGACCGTACCCGTGCTGTGCATGATATCGCTCATCGCACGACCCTCATCCACGGTCAACGAAGCGGGCTTCTGCAGGTAAATATCTTTGCCGGCCAGCGCGGCTTCGATTGCCGGCCGGGCGTGCCAGTGATCCGGGGTACTGATGATAACCGCATCAATGGCGGGATCCTCCAGCATTTGACGATAATCCTGGTAGACAGCTACATCCACATAATTTTCCCTGCCCTTCTCCTCGGCATAATACCGCTCTATAAAGGCCTTTCCGTCGCGCGCACGATCCAGATCCACATCACTCACCGCCACGACTCTCGACACCTCATTTTCCATCGTTTTGGGAAGATCCTGGGCACGGGCAATTCGCCCAAAACCGATCTGTCCAATATTGATCTTCTCACTCGGCGGATTAGGTCCAAATACCGAAGCGGGAACAATGGAAGGGGCACAAAACAGACCCGCTGCTCCCAGGGCCGAGGTTTTTAAATATTCCCGCCGCGACATGTTGTTGCCGTCATTATTATTGTTATCCATAGTTTTCTATTTGTTATTAAATTTAATAATTGGTTAGTGATTGCTACCTGATACGACCCATTCAATGCCCCCCAGGATATGTCGCAAGAAGACCGGATCATCGTAATCCTCAACACTGTGTCCCAGGGAAGTATACCAGGAGCGTCCCCCCTCAAACTCTTGATACCAGGCTAACGGAAACGTACTTCCGAATACGTCGCCGGGATAATCCCCCTTTCCTTTATCTTCCACCGTGGTCATATCAGCCTGCAGCAGGACATGAATACCTGAGTTCAATTGCTTGAGATAGTAACATTCATCCTCTCGTATCCACTCCTGAGGTAAAAAATCCGTAGATGGATGGGTTTCATCCGTACTATTTACCGTGAACTTCTGGAAAGGGGCATGTCGATAAAAAGACCCGCCGAGCAGGCTCCAAAACCACGGCCAGTCCCGCTCCGAGCCCGATGCCGAATGAATGCCTACAAATCCTCCTCCTGACCGAATATAATTTTGAAATGCATCGTGCTGTTCCGGGGTGGTAAAAACATCATTATTGGTATTTGAAAAAACTATCGCGTCATATTTTTTTAGATTGTCTTTAGTAATATCAGCCGGATCATCTGATGTATCAACGATAAAATTGTGGTTTTCTCCGAGCTCCTTAAGGGCTTCAATACTATTGGGAATATTGTCATGTACATATCCTTCTCCATTTCTGGTGTAGACCAATACCCGGCTTCCCCCGAGGCCTTGATGCCGGACTTCTACCCCGGGAGGATTCCCGAAGTCACGCCAGTACCGCTCGGCAGCCGCGGAATCAATTTTCCCGTCGTACACCATCATGCGATACTTTAAGCTGTAGCTGCTCCCCGGCTCCAGCCTCCAGTCCTCCTCCTGGGCGGGATTAAAGTTGAAGTACACATTTGCTTTCCCCTCATTAGCGCCCGTGGGCCAGATCCGAAGCTGTTCCGGAAAATTCTGGTTGCCCGGATGCGTCATAAACAGAATGCCGGAATTCCCCACCTGCGAAACCCCATTGATATCGGTCCACCGTGCACGCGTGCCGTTGCCATTGCTTTTATCCTTTCCTTCTGAGGTCTGCAGCGTGGCGGTTTTGTCACTCCATTTTCCGGTAGCCCTGAGGCTGAATCCCTGGTAACGATACGCCTTGATCGTCAGCGGAGATTCCGTTGCGGGATTCAGCGTAGAGACAAAATCGATCAGCCACACGTCCCTTTCCGGGTCCGCATTCCAGACTTTGACTTCCCACTTTTCGTTCAAAGCCGCTTTCTCACCGGAGGGTGCGGTCAGGTCCACATGATTCAGCAATGCCTCAAATCCCCCGAAGACCTCTCCTTCTATTCTTTGGGGCATTGATTTGTGACGCACCGTTCCCTGTCCCTCTCCCAGATTCCAAAAATCGATTTCCCGTCCCTCAAATACGGTTCTTGTCCACGGATTCCAGAGACCGTAGTGGTGATAGTGATCGGGAGGTTGAATCCTGGTCAACACTTCACCCTCCGGCGACCACAACGGGTGAAGATACCCGCTGCGGCTGTAGCGCTCAGAAACGCCTTCCGGGGCAGACTTGGCCACGTATCGGTAACTCAGCACTTTCCGGTCACCGGCCATCACCGTCAGTGATTTACCGTCATCCCGGATATGGATGGCCTCATCCGTAGCATCCGGACTGTTTTTATCTTCACTCTTGAGTATATAATTCCGGTGAGTCCCGGCGGGAGTTTTCCCCTCCAGTATCCACCGGAGTTTCTTCTCATAGCCGTCCGCTTCCAGTTGCGACGCCACCGCCCGCTCTTTACCCTTCACAACTTCATAGAGCTGAAGTCTCCGTCCGGTTTGAAGTCCGAGCGGTATCCCTTCGAGTGAGGCACTTACCGGGGTATAATAACGGTCAAATCCCCCCGCTTTGACGGTAATTTCAGCGATTTTTTGCGATTGGCCATGTGCATCCATGTAAGCAGAAAGTGCCAGAACCAGCACAACCAATAAAGTAGATGCCATCCTGGATATCATCAATGTACTATTTTTCATAATCGAGGCCCTGAATATCTTAGCAATTCAACGACAGCTACCCCGGAAAGAGGCGCTCTTTCCCGTATAGCTCTTTTCTTTAGCATTCGGTTATCGGACAGATTAATAGCCCGGATTCTGCTCGTAATCGTTGGTTGTTCGGTTTAACTGTGTGGCCGGGATTGGTCTCAGCATATGATAATCCTCGATATTGGCCTGCGCCTCCTCATTATCATTATAATCCCGTACCCTTTCAAGAAGCGTTCCGGTTCGTTTAAGCGTCAACCACCGCTTCTGTTCTCCATAAAACTCTCGTCCCCGCTCATCGAGGATAAATTCAAGATCCACATCCCCGGTTGTAATCTCCATACTGCTTTCCTGTCCCGGCCACGCAGCTCTCCGGCGCACCTCGTTCAGATGCGGAACCGCCGCCCCGGGATTGCCATCCATCAGGTACGCTTCCGCCGCGAACAGGTAGGCTTCGGCCAGGCGATAGACGATATAGTCTTTGTTCCCGGCTGGTTCATTAACCGAAGGCCGCTGAAAATCGTCGTGCTTTTTCAGGCTGGGGAACATATTGATCGGTATGGTGGACCAGGAGATCAGGTTATAGCTGGTATTGGGCTGTTCCTGTTCTACTTCAGCCTGGGTCATATCCGGGTCAATATAGATTGCCGTGTCTCCCGCTGAGGGACTGGGATTTCGGGCGCCGGGATATTCAGGCACATTGCCCGAATCATTATAATACCAGATATCCTGGAAGCTTTGGTCATATCGGGCATCCTGGTCGAGGGGACGATAATTCTCCAGGGCGAACGACGTCGGTTTAAAGCGAATCCAGGGGCGACCGTAACCCGGTTCATTGGTGCGGATAATTCCGCCCTTCCCCTGGTAGGAATAGGTTTCATACCAGGGGCGATAATACAGGTGGCTGCCGTTGCCGTTTCCGTTGAGCAGCGGGTCCTGCCCATACTGCACGGCCCAGATAATTTCAGCATTCTGCTCATTGTCATTGTCAAAGATCATCTCAAAATCATCGAGCAGCTCAAAGCTGTAGTCATCGATAACCTCTTCTGCCAGCCGGGCCGCCTCACTGAAATCACTGCCGGTGCCATAATCTTTGTATCCCCGGGTCAGCAGCACCTGCGACAGTAGCATTTTTGCCGCCGGTTCGGTAGCCCGGCCGTAATCCTCCTGACTCCCGGGTAAATTAGCGATGGCCGTCTCCAGGTCACTAATAATCTGCTCGTATACATCCGACTCCGGCGCACGGGTGGCTTCCGTTTCAACCTCTTTCGTCTCTTCGGTTGTCAGGTGAACGGGCCCGAAGTGCTCAACAAGATGAAAGTAGTAGTGGGCCCGAAGAAAGTGCGCCTCACCCACCCTGGTTTTTTGGGTATCCTCGTCCATCCCTTCTACCTCCGGGGCCCGGTTGATTACGGCGTTACAGCTGTTGATACCCACATAGTAATTGTCCCACAGGTTCGCCATCGGGTCGCCTTCCGAGTTCAGGCCGGCGTTGTATTGATTCATATAGTGGTAGCCGCCATGACCCGCATTTCGAATCAGATCGGTCCCGTACTCCGTAATATTCCCCCCCTGCTCGGTACCATAGAAACTTCGCAGGGGTTCATAGGCCGCGTTGACCGCATCTTCAAAGCCACCCGGTGTGGTAAAATGGGTTTGGGCAGTGATGTCCGAAACAACCTCTTCATTGAGTACATCACAGGAGGCAGCCAAAAGAACAATAATCATTAAAAGGAATATGTCAGTTAATTTCTTCATTGTGCTAAATCCTTATAGTTAGAAGTTGATATTGACACCGGCCGTGTAGAGGCGGGTTGTTGGTACATCTCCCACGATAACTCCGCCATACTGCTCGGGGTCAATGTTACCTGTTTTAGAAAAGAGCAGCGGAGTCTCAGCATTTATATATATCCGCAGGGAACGCAGGCCTACACGCTGTACCGTTTCGAGCGGCAGGTTATAACCCAGTCTTACATTCCGTATCTTGAGAAAAGATCCATCCTGGTAAGCCATTGTATCTCCATAGAGCGGATATTCCCGGCTCTGATTGGGCCGGGGTGCCTTGTTGGTGGGATTGTCCGGCGTCCAGTAGTCAATATCTATGTTGTTATATCGGCCCGCAAGCGTATTATTTCCCCCGTCGGCTTCATCAATAGCTGCTGCATTGCCTGCTCTGAAGTTATTGAAGATCATTTGTCCGAAACTTCCATACAGGAAAACAGAAAGATCAAACCCCTTATAACTGAAATGATTGGCTAAACCACCACTTAAGTCCGGCATATCGCTTCCCAGGATGACGCGATCCTGCTCATTGATAATGCCGTCACCATTTTGATCTTTTACTTTGATTTCGCCGGGATTCTGTCCATAGGAATCGGCCTCATCCTCTTCACTTTCCTGCCAGATCCCGATCTTTTCATAATCGTACCAAACGGTCAGCGGCTCGCCGATAAACCACTGATTCCCCACATCATCCTCCCTGTTGCCATACAAGTCTATGATCTCCTCACGGTTAGCGAACAATGTGAGTTCACTGCTCCAGCTGAATCCATCCCGGCCGCTGTCCAGTACATTTTGGCTGTTCAGGGTAAACTCGATGCCGCGATTCTTGGTTTCTCCTACATTTTCAAAGACACTGCCGAAGCCGGAAGTAATAGGTAGATTCCGCTGGAGCAGCATGTCGGTCGTATTGGTTTGGTAGACCTCGATACTGCCCGTCACCCGTGAATCCCAAAGACCGTAATTCAATCCTACATTCAACTGCCTGGATACTTCCCATTGAAGATTCTTGTTGGGAATCTGTCCCGGACGGTAACCGTAGCCGGGATTATCACCAAACTGGTAGGTGCTCCTTGCCAGAATATCCTGTGTCTGGTATGGATCAATAGCCGTATTACCCGTCACTCCGTAACTGATTCTCAGCTTGAGATCGGAAAACAGATCCTGATTGGCCATAAACGGTTCTTCAGTGATTCTCCATCCTATGGCTGCGGAAGGGAAAAATCCCCACCTGTTGTCTTCCGCAAGCCGGGAGGAACCGTCAGCGCGTCCCGTAATCGTAAAAAGATATGTGTTGTTAAACTGGTAATTCACACGTCCCATAAACGACATCATTCCCCATTCCTCCAAGTAGCTTGAATAATTTTCAGCCGTATTGGCCGTACCAAGATTATGATACTTCTGTGTTTCATAGGGAAGCCCGGAAGCCGCTACCGTATCCGTTTCAAAATGTTCGGTCTGAATACTAAACAAACCGGTAATATCCAGCTCATGGGTATCGCTGAAGGTCTGCTGGTAATTCAGGATATTTTCCAGCGTGTAATTGTGCAGTAAATTTTCGGACTTTTCAGCATAGGGCACGCCCTCTCCCCGGGCATTGGTCTCCGTTCCCTGAAAAACTCCGCGCCGGTAGGCCTGCAGGTCCGGACCAAAGTTTATGCGATAATTCAGGTTATCCGTAATATCGTATTCGGCAAAAATATTACTGAACACGCGCAGTCGTTCACGGTCGTCGAGCACTTTTCCGGGAACCAGGTCACTCAGGGGATTCGTCGCCAATCCGTCATCGGTCGGTCGAAAATCGAGCGACCCGTCTTCGTTATAGGGATCCCCCAGCGGATTAGCAGAAAGGGCATTCCCGTACGGGTTGACCCCATAGGCCTGATCAAAGCGGGAAAGCAGGGTGGACGTACCGACTCGGAACCGGTCGCTTACTTCATGATCCAGGTTAATCCTGAATGTATAACGGTTGAAATCCTGTCCCGAAATAATACCGATCTCATTAAAGTAATTACCACTCACCGAAAATTGCGTCCGTTTATTCCCCCCCTGAACTGTTATCTGGTGACTTTGTTGATATCCGGCCTGATCCGTAACCAAATCCGGGTAATCGTAGGTGACGCCATTATTAACCGCTTCCAGTTCGGCATTGGTAAAAATATCCGAATCGCCGGTGTACTCCCCAATGGCACGAAACGCCTCCCGCCGCATTTCAGCAAATTCCGGTCCACTCATCATATCCGGCTCCTCGAGCTGACTGGAAACACCAAAATAGCCGTCATAAGAAACCCGGGTTTCATAGTTTCCCCCGCGGGAGGTAGAAACAAGTATGACTCCATTGGCTCCCCGCGATCCGTATATTGCCGTGGCGGAGGCATCTTTCAATACCTCCATCGATTCGATATTCTGGGGATTGATATCACTGATATCCCCGCTGAAAGGTATCCCGTCCACTATATAAAGAGGGTCGTTTGATGCGGACAGCGAGCGCCGTCCCCGCACCCGGACTGTCACCCCGTCGCCCGGCTGACTACCGGACCGGGCCACCATCACCCCCGCGGCTCTGCCCTGCAAAGCGGAAGCCGCGTCACTGACCGGCACTTCAGCAATTTGTTCGGATGATACCGAAGAAACCGAACCGGTAACATCTTGTTGCTCCTGGCTCCCGTAACCAACAACGACGACATCTTCCCCTACTATAGCCTGCGGTGCTAATTCCACATCGATCCTACTTCTTCCGTTGATGGGTATTGTCTGGGTTTGAAATCCCACAAAAGAAAAAACGAGCGTATCCTGTTCAGAAGATACCGTAATAGCATACGTGCCGTCTGAATTTGTAGAGGTCCCTGTTGTTGTACCTTCCACCGAAATATTAACTCCGGGCAAGACCTCCCCGGATTGGCTGTCCGAAACCACCCCGGTGACCGTATGCTCTTGCTGAGTACCTTGCATCGTAAGTGGGGTTGTTAATGTATCAAAACCGGCCGTTTGTGCCGGGTAAAACAGTACACTTACCACCAATCCGAGACAAATCAAGATGAGTTGCCTTACCATACCTAATCCCTTTCTTCTCGTATCATTTCCCATAATGCTCCTTATTTTTGAATTCTGAATATAACTGGCTTCCTGGAGCCTGTAAACTGCATCTCGCCTGCAGCAAATCAAAGTATCCAGCCTGCCTGGAACCTTTTGAAATAAATCTTGAATAAACAATATAAAAAACCCCACTTTAATGCAACCGGTTGCGTAAACTTTTTATAACTTGAGAACAAAATATTACGCAAATAATTTTAATTATCCTTCATATTTTCCATTAATACTGTATACTTATTTACAAAATATTAAATTACTAATTTCCCGTAAGCATAACCCGCGCATTTATATAAATTTAAACAATCGGTTGCATCTATTGCGTAATAATATTACATTTTCATTTTTAACTCTTGTTGGGACAACCAGAAGAGGGCTTTGCAAAACCAGGAATATTTGATCAATATCAACCCCTGACAAGTTCAAAACCGCAGCATATGATGAATATGTGAGGATTTTGAATGACCAAAAATACAGAGATTGGCCGAAAGGACGGTTTTGCAAAGCCCTCCAAGAGTTTTCCCGCTAAGGAACATTGTCCTGCGCGACGGTATTGTTTATTTTCTCCCATTTAGCATTAATTAATTATTCTACCATTATAAATGGCCAATCAATCTAAAAAACCGGACGTCACAATTTACGATATTGCCGAAGCACTGGAAGTCTCCCCCTCCACCGTAAGCCGAAGCCTGAAAGAACACCCCTCTATCAGTAAAAAAACAATTCGGAAGGTCCGGAATCAGGCCGAAAAAATGGGATACCGGTCAAATATCTTCGCCCAAAACCTGAGGCGTCAAAAAACCAACATCATCGGTGTTATTGTCCCCCGCCTCAACAGCCATTTTATGTCCTCGGCTATCTCAGGTATGGAAAGAGTAGCCAATAAAAACCATTACAAGATTATTATCAGCCAGTCGCACGAGACCGCCAGCGATGAGGCCGGCAGTGTTGAAATGATGCTTGAGCAACGAGTGGACGGTCTGATCGTTTCCCTTGCGTATAATACCGAGGATATGACCCATTTCGATACCGTTATTGAGCAGGGTACCCCCCTCATTTTTTTTGACCGTGTGGCGGAATTGACGAATTCGACCAATGTTGTAATCGATAACTACCAGGCGGCCTACGATTCCGTAAGTCACCTGATTGACCAGGGATGCAGCCGGATTGTACATATTACCGGTAATACCTCGCGAAATGTTTATTCCGGCCGCCTGAACGGGTACAGGCAGGCGCTGTTGGACCATGAGCTCTCGTTCTCCGAGGACCTGGTTTTTATTAATGATCTGCAGGAACGGGATGGACAGGAGGCCGCCGAAAAGATACTGCAGATGGACCCGCGTCCCGATGCTGTGTTTGTCTCCAATGATGTTTGTGCGGTGAGCTGCATGACTCACTTGCAGGAAAACGGTATCCGGGTACCCCGGGATATAGCCATCGCAGGGTTCAACAACGACCCGATTTCCAGATTCGTAAAACCCAAAATTACCACCGTCGATTATGACGGACAACGAGTAGGCGAGGTCGTTGCCCAAAATCTGATTAATCACCTCGAAGGAGATGATCATATTTCAATCACCAATACCATTGTGCTGAACTCAGAGCTTATTATCCGGGCGTCTTCACAACGAAGCAAACAAACTAAATGAAGCTTTTGAAAAACCGGGAACTTTGTTCAAGGTCAAGGCCCCAGGGAGGTTAACCTCGCAGCAAATCGCCCTAATCTGAGAATTCCAACCGACCCATAATGCCGACATTGGGCAAAAGAACGGTTTTTGCAAAGGCTCCTGAATAAAGGTGTTTTACCGTTATGAATGTCGCTAACTTCAAAACATGTATGTTATTCCTCATCCTCCTCCCTGTTCTGTTTTTTGATCTCATTCCCGATGCTTCGGCAGATGACGGATACCGGTTATGGCTGCGGTACGATAAAATACAGGATGAAGATCTCAGACAAGACTACCTCCACCAACTTCGCCAAATACACTATGCCGGCAGTTCTGCCCGAATCGAAAAGGCTAAAGAAGAATTACAGCGCGGGATCTCCGGACTACTTGCTCAAAAAATCACTTTTTCTGATGAGCCCGGCAACGGGCCCACCCTTATCGCAGGGACGCCCGAAAGCTCACCGCATATCCGATCGATGGAGCTTCAGGGTGAGCTCCGTTCTCTTGGAGAGGATGGGTATCTGATAACGAGGGACAGGCAGAATAATATCGCCATAGCGGCAAGCCGTGATATTGGTCTTCTGTATGGCACATTTCATTTTCTGAGGTTGCTTCAATCACAGCAATCTCTCCAGGATCTTGACATCAAAAGCGCCCCTCAGATTCAGCTGAGAGTACTAAATCACTGGTTCAACCTTGATGGGACCGCCGAACGCGGCTATGCCGGCGGTGCTATCTGGCAATGGGAACAGCTGCCGGATTATAAGGATCCGCTGTATACCGATTATGCACGCGCCAACGCTTCTGTGGGCATCAACGGGACGGTACTCAATAATGTAAATTCAGACGCTCTCATTCTTACCGAAGGGTACCTCGAAAAAGTGAAAGCACTGGCCGATGTTTTTCGCCCCTATGGCATCAAAGTATACCTGAGCGCCCGGTTCAGTGCGCCAATCGAAATAGGAAATTTATCGACAGCGGATCCCCGAGATCCGGAAGTGCGGCGGTGGTGGGAAAAGAAGGCGAATGAAATCTACAGCCGTATTCCGGATTTTGGCGGTTTTCTGGTGAAAGCGAATTCAGAGGGACAGCCCGGGCCGCAGGACTATAACCGGAGTCATGCCGAAGGGGCCAATATGCTTGCAAAGGCCCTGTCCCCGCACGGAGGCGTCGTCATGTGGCGGGCGTTTGTCTATTCCAACGAAGAGCCCGAGGACCGCGTAAAACAGGCCTACAACGAGTTTACTCCGCTGGACGGTGAGTTTCGGGACAACGTGTTGGTGCAAGTTAAAAATGGACCGCTCGACTTCCAGCCACGCGAGCCTTTCCATCCTCTTTTTGGGGCCATGCCGGAGACCCCCCTCATGATGGAATTCCAGATTACCCAGGAGTATCTTGGATTCGCCACTCATCTTACATACCAGGCGCCTCTCTACGAAGAAGTCCTCGATGCCGATACCTATGCCAAAGGCGAGGGGTCCTATGTCCGCAAGGTGATCGACGGAAGCCTGGACGACAAGCAGCTGACAGGGATGGCCGGGGTGGCTAATATCGGCACGGACCGGAACTGGACGGGACACCCTTTCGCCCAGGCCAACTGGTACGCATACGGACGCCTGGCCTGGAATCCGGAACTTGGCTCCGAACGTATTGCCGAAGAGTGGATTTCCATGACATTCAGCAACAAAGAAGCGTTCATCGAGCCGGTAAAGGAGATGATGCTCGCCTCACGAGAGATTGCGGTCGACTACCGTACCCCGCTGGGACTCCATCACATTATGGGATACGGGAGCCATTACGGTCCCGGTCCCTGGGTCGATGAGGGGCGTGCTGACTGGACATCGGTATATTATCACCGCGCCGACTCCTCGGGCATCGGATTTGACCGCAGTACCAGCGGCAGTAATGCGGTCAGTCAGTATCACCCGCCGGTTAAACAGCAATTTAACGACATAGAAAAGGTTCCGGAAAAGTATTTACTGTGGTTTCATCATGTGGAGTGGGATTACGAGCTGGATTCCGGCCGTACGCTCTGGGAAGGACTCGTTCACCATTACTACAGCGGCGTTGATTCGATCCGCCGGATGCAAGACACCTGGGAATCCGTGGAGGGCTATATTGATGAGCAGCGATACACGCATGTAGCCAGACTTCTGGAGATACAGGAAAAGGAAGCCGCCTTCTGGCGGGATGCCTGCGTGCTGTATTTTCAGCAATTTTCGGGACGACCGATCCCCGACGCCTATCCCGAACCCGACCATCCGCTGGAATATTACCAGGATCCCCTTAATAAGTACGTGCCCGGACTGTAATCCCCGCCAATTCTCAATCTTTAATATGCAACGCAGTACCTGCTTTATAGGCAGCCCGGACTTCTCCGACTCAATGTTGTCCCCCGTCACCTGAACCGCTCTGCCAGGTTGAATCGGCGGTAAAGGTGCGCAGCATGGTCCGGAACTGCCGCACGAACCGCCGCTTGTTGTACTTGGGGGCGAACTGCCCGAACTCCAGCAAAAACAGCCGGTCGTTCTGCTCGTCGTAGACCGTCAGGTTCGCAAACGGTCCCCCCATCGCATCATGTGTCATCCGCCAGGTCCCCAGCGTCTCATAGGCCAGGTAGCCGTTCATCCGGAACGATTCGGTCTCCACGGGCCGCCCGTATTCGGTGGTCACATAGGAGCTGTCGCGGGTCCCCCGGATCCACTGCCGGGTCAGCGAATCACGTTTGGCATTGATCCACTCGTCATCGAGATACGAAATATCCTCCACGTCATTTTTCCACCAGGCCCAAAACCAGCGGTCGTTTTCGGGCAGCGGCCGGCGCATGGTCAGAAAGTGCTGCCGCTCCCCGCCCTCGCTGTAGGTGGTATCAATGTTCAGCTGCCAGTCGTGCTGGATGCGGATCTTCCAGCCGTGGCCGGACCACAGGCTGTCGGACAGGGCCACCTGCTCGCCCTGCCCGTAGATCTCCTCCTTCCAGCGCGCGAACTCCCGGCGGAGCAGGTTACCCGTCAGCGTCTGTTCGGAGTTACGGATCTGCTCGGCCAGGGCCGAATCGCCGGGGGCTGACAGGATCATCGTCCACTGATTCTTGTACCACTGGTTCTGCATCGGAAAGGCAAACGATTTGCCATTGCGCACCTGCGCCTCCACCTCGTCGCTCAGCAGGGCCCGGATCCACCGCGCCGTGTTGGTGGAATCGTCGATGGGCGCGGCTATAATCAGGTTTTTGTTTCGCTTGAGCTGGGCCAGCTGGTCGTCATTGTTGAAATCCCGGAACCGCAGGTCGTACAGGGATTGTCCGGAGGGAAGGGTCAGGATATGCCGGCCGTAGGTCTGGCGGATCGCCTGAGCAGTTTGACTCTCCCACCGGGTGGAATCCATAACGACCACGACTTCGCCGTAACTCCCTCTCGCCTCCTGCCGGTAATCACCTTCACAACCCATCCAGGCGGCTGTAATAATGAGCAAAACCGTTATTTTTAACAATACTTTCATAGCTGTTCGATCTGTTTGAATTTAAGACTAACCATACTTTAACGAATGAACAAAAGCAAATACCTCATCCTTCCATCCCTCCCGGGGATACGACTCTCTGATGGTATCGATAAGTGCGCTGCCGACGATAAAACCATCCATATCTGCCGCAATTCGCCGGGCATCTTCATGCGATTTGATACCGAAACCGACCATTTTTGGATTACGGGTTACATTCTGCTTGACCCGGTCAATAAACCGCTGTACCGATTGGGCCACTTCCTCTCCCTCGCGGGCGCCGGTTACCCCGGTTACGGACACACAATATACAAAACCCTCTGAAAGCGCATCAATTTTACGCATGCGCTCATCCGGGGTATTGGGAGCTACCAGGTAAACCAGGGGAAGGCCCTGTTCCGCTGCCTTGTCAGCCATGATCCCCGACTCCTCAAGGGGAATATCCGGGATAATAAGGCCGTCGACTCCCGCAGCGGCCGCTTCCTCACAAAAGGCATCGATTCCGAACCGCAACACGGGATTGATATATCCCATTAAAATGATGGGAATGTCGGACCGCTCCCGCACCTGTCGTACCATAGTGAATATTTTGGACATGGTGATCCCCTGCTCGATGGCCACATTGCTGGAATACTGGATCGTAGGTCCGTCAGCCAGCGGATCACTGAAAGGCATCCCCAGCTCGACCAGGTCGGTCCCGTGCTCTTCAAACCCCAGGATAAGGTCAACGGTAGATTCCGGGTCGGGATAACCGGCCGTCAGGAAGAGGCTCATTATTTTTTCTGGTGAATCCGCATGCTGTTTAAAAAGCCGGTTTATACGATTTTGCTGTGTATTCTTTTTAACCATTTATTTGACATTTTTTTTGGATACCATCCAAATCCGGGATGGTATTTTTAACAAGTGAACAATTTCAAGTAATCAGCCTGGATGACAGGAATGCAGAGGTCCCCCCCCCGTCGCACCGGCATCTCCCGGATCAAATCACCCCTTGAAAACCGTTTTACAGGTACACTTACTTATATATACTCAGAAATCGTGCCCATATCCTTATCCCCGCGTCCGGAGCAATTGAGCACGACTATTTCCCCTTCTCTGGTCCGGGGCATCAGCTCTTCCAGATAAGCAATGGCGTGAGCGGTTTCAAGGGCCGGTATGATTCCTTCCAGTTCAGAGAGCAGTTTGACCCCCTCCATGGCCTGTTCATCGGTAATGGGAGCGTAGGTTACGCGGGCGGAATCCTGTAAATAAGCGTGCTCCGGTCCTATACCCGGGTAATCGAGTCCCGCACTAATGGAATGAGCCAGCTGGATCTGGCCCTCCTTGTTATGCAGCAGGTAGCTTAGCGACCCATGCAGCACCCCCGGCCGGCCGATGGTCAGTGTAGCCGCAGTCTGGTCGGTATCGGCTCCCAGCCCGGCCGCCTCGAGCCCATACATTCGTACGGATTCATCGTCGATAAAGGGATAGAAAATGCCGATTGCGTTGGATCCCCCGCCCACACAGGCCAACAGGTAATCAGGCAGCGTTCCCTCCCCTTCAGCTTCCATAAGTTGTCTCCGGGTCTCATCGCCGATAATACGCTGAAAATTGCGCACCATCATGGGATAGGGATGCGGACCCACGGCCGATCCGATGATATAAAACGTATCTTCTACATTCGTAACCCAATCTCTTATCGCCTCGTTGGTGGCATCTTTCAGCGTTTTGGAACCACTTTCCACCGGACGTACTTCCGCGCCCAGCAGCTGCATGCGCTCTACATTCAATTTCTGCCGCTCCATATCCTCGGTGCCCATATACACGATGCAGTCCACACCGAACTTGGCACAGGCTGTGGCCGTAGCCACGCCATGTTGTCCCGCTCCGGTCTCTGCGATGATACGCTGCTTGCCCATTCGCCGGGCCAGCAATATCTGACCGATCGCATTGTTGATTTTGTGGGCTCCGGTGTGACAGAGATCTTCCCGTTTCAGATAGATTTTAGCTTTTCCGTAATACTCGCTCAACCGGTTGGCATGGGTTAGCTTGGTGGGACGTCCCACGTAATCGTCTAACAGATCAAGATAATCATTTCGAAACGCTTCATCCTTCCAGGCCGAATCATAGGCCTTTTCCAGCTCCTCCAGTACCGGGATTAAAATTTCAGGGACAAATTTCCCGCCGAAACTCCCGAAATACCCTTTCTTTGTTGGTAAATTGTATGTCATGCTTTAAAACCTTCCTTTTTGGTTTCCAGTTACCGGTTTATCGCCTTACAAGTCGCCCATCTCCTGCTGTTCCCAAATGGCTCGCATCTCATCCATAAAGGTTTCAACCTTATCAAAATCCTTGATACCCGGCTCGCTCTCCACACCGCTGGCAAGATCAACCCCGTAGGGATGTACCCGTTTGCACGCCTGCCGGACATTCCCCGGATGGAGTCCCCCGGACAGGAAAAAAGGCACCTGTTGCGTGACCCTGTCGAGCAGGCTCCAGTCAAATACTTCTCCCGTCCCGCCCCACTGCCCTTCGATCTTGGTATCGAACAGCAGAAAATCCACCCGGTCAAGGTACGGCCCGATACGCGATTCAATATCCCCCTGACGGTCATTTTCACGGATATGGATCGCCTTGATGACCGGCTTATCCACCAGGTGACAGTAATCCGGGTTTTCCCTGCCATGCAGCTGCACATAGTCGATCCCTGTTTGCCGGGCAATCATATTGACATCATCCAGCGGCTGATTTACAAAGACTCCCACACATTTCGGTCCCTCTACCCATTTGATAATCGCCCCCGCTTTGGCCGGTGTAATATGACGCGGACTGCCTTCATAAAAGATAAACCCCAGATAATCGGCCAGCGCGCCCGAGACAAAGCGGGCATCCTCCAGGCTGGTAATGCCACATATTTTTACTTTTGATCGTTCTTCAGGATCTGCAAACATCGGTTCACTATACGTTTTCGATTTGTTCCCGGAGCTCTTTCTTCATGTTGCGTAACGCCCGGCCGGGATCGGGCTGGCGCATAAAATGTTCTCCGATCAGGGCCGCGTGAATTTTTTTCTCATATAAATAATATAAATCCTCCGCCCTGCGTAATCCGCTTTCGGAGACCAGTACTGTTTCTTCAGGAGCGCGTTGTAACAGGGCAACCCCACGGTGCAAATCTACTTCAAACGTCCGCAGGTCACGGTTATTGACGCCCAGAATGTCAACCTGATCAAACATAACATTCTCAACATCGTTCTCCGAATAGCATTCGACCAGCGCCTGGATCCCAAACTCCTCCGCAGCATGAAGCAGCTCTTCGAGCTGTTGTCCCTCGGTTATCGCCACAATTAACAACACGGCATCAGCTCCATAGGCCTTTGCTTCCTTTATTTGGTAGGGATCAATAATAAAATCCTTGCGCAACAATGGGATAGAAACTTCTTTAGAAGCAATTTCCAGATATTCCAACCGTCCCTTGAAAGCCGGCTGGTCGGTCAGTACAGAAATGGCCGAGGCTCCCCCCTCCTGGTATTGTCCGGCAATTTTACGGGGATCAAAGTCCTTGCGTATGAGACCCTTGGAAGGAGAAGCTTTCTTAATTTCAGCAATGATCGCTACGTCGGGAGCGTCTGCCAGGGCTTTTTTAAAGTTTCGTGCCGGCTGCTCGTAGCGTTCATGTGATTCAAGATCCTTAAAGGTAACTTTCTGTTTCCGTTTTTGTAAATCCCGGGCCGTCTGCTCTACGATTTCGTCAAGTATGGTTGCCATCGTCTTTCGTATTAATTTTCTGCGGCCTCGTTCGTTGCTTCCACAAAACGGTCAAGGGCCTTAAGTGCTTTACCTGATTTCAAGCTCTCCTTTGCAAGTTCTTTGGCTTCAGTGAGATGCTTAGTTTTTCCGGAGGCATGAATACCAAAAGCAGCATTCAAAAGCGTAATATTTTTCTGTGGTTCCTTTGCTTTGCCAGCTAAAACGGAACGGATAATATCCGCATTAAAATCGGCGTCCCCTCCCTGCAGTTTTTCAAGATCCGCCCATTGAAATTCAAGCGAACGGGGATCAAAAGTGGTCGACTCTTTCATCATTTGATTGGTCAGTTCAAAAATTTCGGTTTGAGCACTCAGACTCACCTCATCCAATCCGTCGTGTGCATTCAGGGTATACGCAAACTCCGTATCCAGGTTGGCCAGAATCCGGGCGATTTTTCGCGCAATCTCTTTACTGTAGGCACCGATGACCTGACGTTTTACGGATGCCGGATTTAACAGCGGACCCAGGATATTAAAAAAGGTGCGAATGCCCACCGTGCGGCGGGCCTTCATCACATGCTTCATCGCCGGGTGGAAATTGGGAGCAAACATAAAGACCATGCCGGTCTGCTCAAAAACCTGTTCCACCTGCTCCTTATTAAGATCGATAACCCCACCCAGGGCCTCCAGAACATCCGCACTGCCGCTTTTACTCGATACGCTTCTGTTCCCGTGTTTCAGCACCGGAACCCCCGCCCCGGCAACAACAAACATGGCAGCGGTCGAAATATTAAAGGTCCCGGAACTATCACCGCCGGTCCCGCACAAATCCACGGCTCCTTCCGTCTCAACCTGTGGTTTGATGGCAGCCTCACGCATGACTTCGACAAAAGCCGTAAGCTCCTCTATCGTCTCTCCTTTCATCCGCATCGCTGTCAGAAAGGCCGCAATACGTTCATCCTCCACCTCCCCGGAGATAATTAATTCGAGGGCGCGGCGAGCCTCATCAAGAGATAAATCACCATGGTTCACCAGCTTATTTAATACTTCAATAAATTCCATAAGTTACTGTATATTAGCGTATTATAGATATTTTCACTACTTATTTTATACCTGTCTTTGACTGTTGATCCATCGCCAGCTCCAGCCAATTTTTAATGATATCCGGTCCCTCAACGGTCAGTATGCTTTCCGGGTGGAACTGTATTCCTTCCACGGGATAGGTTCTGTGCCGAATACCCATAATAACATCATCATCGCTGTGGGCCGTCACCTCCAATTCATCCGGAATCTGCTCCGGGTCGAGAATCAATGAGTGGTAGCGGGTGGCCGTAAAGTGATTGGGGATATTCCGGAAGACAGAACGACCGTCATGTCGTATGGTCGAGGTCTTGCCGTGCATCAGTTTAGGAGCGTGGATAACTTTTCCTCCGTATACCTCACCGATGGCCTGAAGTCCCAGGCAAACGCCCAAAATAGGGGTGTGGGGACCCAATTCCCTGATGATCGGCTCCGTTAACCCTGCATCGGCCGGACGTCCGGGTCCGGGGGAAATGAGTATCTTATCCGGGTTTAGCGCTTGTACCTCTTCCAGCGTAAGCGCATCATTTCTGATCACCTTGTACTGGCCGGTATGCCGGGCAAGGATATCCACCAGGTTATAGGTAAATGAATCGTAATTATCGATGATTAAGATCATAGTCTTTCAGCTTGGCAAGTAATGTTTTATTCCGGAGACCCCATCAAAATTACTTCTTATCTCAGTTATGATGGCACTCTGCTTCAAGATCTTTAAAGCATACAATACAACCTGGATGCTTCCTTTTTCGTCCCCTCTCGGCAGGGAAGCGGGACAGAGCGGCAGGTAATGAGTAAACATCAGAATATCGATTTTTTTTAATATCACCGGTTGATTCATCTTCATTCATTAAATTCATAACTCTTAAACACACCGGCTACCTCCCGGATGGGTTCCATCACGGATTCAGCCCGGGCCCGGGCTTTTTTCCCGCCCTCTGATAAAATATCCCGGACGGTGTCTATATCCTGTGCCAGTTCCTTTCGTTTCGCACGCGCTTCAGCAAAATATACCTCTATCATATCCAGCAATTCATTTTTGGCGTGCCCGTAGCCGTAACCGCCCGCCCGGTACTTATCGGCGATCTGCTGCTGCTTGCTTTCCCCGGCAAACAGTTTGATCAGGGCAAAGACGTTACAACGCTCCGGATCCTTGGGTTCATCCAGCGGGGTGGAATCCGTTTCAATGGACATCACTTTCTTTCTGAGTGTTTTACCTTCATCAAAAATGCCGATGGTATTGCCGTACGACTTGCTCATCTTTCGCCCATCTATGCCGGGCACTACGGCCACCGATTTGACAATATATTCTTCCGGCAGCTTCAAAAACTCATCCCCGTAATTGTGATTAAACCTGCCGGCCAGATCACGGCAAATTTCTATATTTTGCTTCTGATCCTGTCCCACGGGCACCACATCCGAGTTATAGATAAGGATATCCGCGGCCTGTAGAATTGGGTAGGTAAAGAGCCCGATATTGGGCGTCACGCCCTGGGCCACTTTATCTTTATAGGCCACCGCTTTTTCCATCATGCTGACGGGACAGAACGTGCTTAGCATCCACGCCAGTTCGGTAACCTGCGGTACATCACTTTGGGCAAAAAAGGTGCACTTGTCGGGATCAAGTCCCAATGCCAGGTAATCGAGGGCAATATCAATGGTATTCTGATAGATCTCTTCTCCATCGTCAATAGAGGTCATGGAATGATAATTGGCAATAAAATAAAAGGCATCTCCTTTTTCCTGCATCTGTATATGCTGGCGCAGGGCCCCGAAGTAGTTCCCAAGGTGTAGTTTGCCGGACGACTGAATGCCGGATAAAATAGTTTTCATCGATAAATAAGTGCAAGGATTAACATTATAATTCAGAGAGCTTTGCAAAACCGTCCTTTTGGCCAATTTCTGCATTTGAACGAATTCAACATCTTTACATATAATCTGTATGTTGCGGTTTTGAACTCGTTTTGGTTTTGATATTGATCAAAATTCCTGTTCTTTCAAAACACTCTATTTTTCTTCCTTTGAAAATATTCCCGGTTCTAAATCAGGTGTTGCCAGAGGCCCTGATCGTCAGGGCCACACTAAGAGCCTCAACCAGCGCGCCGGCCTTATCCTTTGTCTCAAGATATTCTTTCTCCGGATCGCTGTCAGCTACGATCCCCGCTCCGGCCTGAATATAGACCCTGGAATCCGTTACCAACATGGTTCGGATAACAATACAGGTATCCATATTTCCCGAAAAATCAAAATATCCCACCGCGCCGGCATAGGGACCCCGACGGGTGGGTTCCAGCTCATCGATAATTTCCATCGCCCGGATCTTGGGAGCCCCGCTCACGGTGCCGGCCGGGAAGCACTGCATGAGCGCATCAACGGATGTCTGATCTTCGGCCAGCTGTCCTTTTACATCTGAAACGATATGCATGACGTGAGAGTACCGCTCAATGACCTGCTCCCGCACGGGCTTAACCGTACCCGGCCGACATACACGGGACAAGTCATTGCGTCCCAGGTCAACCAGCATTACGTGTTCGGCGATCTCCTTGGGATCGTTTTTCAGCTCCTCTTCCAGGGCCCGGTCCGCTTCTTCTGTGTCCCCGCGGGGACGTGTTCCCGCAATGGGCAGCAGCTGGGCCGTGCTATCCTGTACGCGCACCAATACTTCCGGGGAGGATCCTACGAGAGCGAAATCCTCGAAATCCAGGAAAAAAAGATAGGGAGAGGGGTTAACCATCCGCAGGGCCCGGTACAACATAAACCGATCACCCTCAAAGTCGCATTCAAAGCGCTGGGAAAGAACCACCTGGAAAATATCACCCTCATAGATATAGTCCTTGGCCTGCCGGACCATTGACTCAAAGGCCGATTGCTCGATATTGCTCGTCAGACTCCCCGGATCTATTGAAAAAGAGTAATCCGTTACCGGATTGGGCTGGAGAACAAGGGTTTCCAGCTCATCGAGTCGTTGCTGAGCGCGGTGGTATTTATCGTCGCTTTCTGCTTCCTTGTCGACAAACACCGTTTTTACGATAATAACCTGCTGCTTGACATGATCGAACGCAAAAACCTCATCATAAAAGGCCCAGATCGCCTCCGGTATCTCCACATCGGCTTCAGGCGCCCGTGGCAGCTCTTCCACTTCCCGCACGGTATCATAAGAGGAAAAGCCCACGGCACCTCCTGTCAGCCTCGGCAGGTTCGGAAGTTTGGGCTCGCTGTGCTGCGTCGTCAACTCTTTCAGGGCTTCAAAATAAGACTGGTCAAGGATCGTGACTTCACTGCCCTTCCGAAGGGAAACCTCCTGCTCCTCATATTTTAACACCTGGTATGGATTGCGCCCTAAAAAAGAATAGCGGGCAAGCTGTTCTCCTCCTTCCACTGACTCCAGCAAAAAGGGATACCGGCTCTGTTCCCTCAGCTTCAGAAACAACGATACCGGGGTCAATATATCCGCCATAAGCGTGCGGTATACGGGGACAGCCGTGAAATTCTTCGCTAACTGTTTAAACTCATCAAGTTGCATATCTGCTTTCCTCTAAACCAAAATAATATCCAAATAAAAAACCCACTCCAGTTTACCTGCAGTGGGTTCTCAAAAAGCTTTTTAATAATCTAACTCATAATCCTGCCACTGCCTGTATGTTTTTCGCTACAGGCCACCACCAATTGCTGTTATTATGAGTTGTTTTTTCCATTACGATCTGAATATAATGTCCGCATCCGCTAAAAGCAAAAAAGAATAACC
This sequence comes from Fodinibius roseus, assembly GCF_900129315.1. GTDB lineage: Bacteria > Bacteroidota > Rhodothermia > Balneolales > Balneolaceae > Fodinibius > Fodinibius roseus. Next base: position 170,891 of record NZ_FQUS01000001.1, on the reverse strand, counting down.
TCCCGGAAAAAAAAACTTTATTCCTCACCCGTACGCCTCCCTGAAAAACAGGATGCCCCCGATAATGATCCCCTTCAGTATAAAAGCAGAGAAAACCATCATAAGTCCGATTTCCTGGAATAGCAGGATGAGAATGCCATAAAACACAAACAGTGCGATTTTGCCTTTATGTTTTTTGATCGACTGCCTGTCAAAGCTGGGAATTTTATCAAATGGTATCGTGCTCACCATCAAAAACGAAAGCAGGATGATCAGGGGCACGATCACGGTATTGGCACCGTATTTAAAACCTGCAAACAGATCCAGCCGGTTATAAAACGTAAGATAGAAGGCAGCGATCATAATAGCCTGAGACGGTATTGGCAGTCCCCTGAAAAAATCGGCAGGACCCTCCTGGGCATCCACGTTGTATCGTGCCAGTCTCACGGCCCCGCAAAGCGGGGGCAGAGCGCTGAGAATAATCCCGACGAAGGGCATCTCTCCCAGTCCAAAGGTATACAGCAAAAAGCCCGGGGCCACGCCAAAGGAAACCACATCGCTGATTGAATCAAGCTCAATACCAAACTGGCTGGTAGCATTGGAAAGGCGGGCCATAAACCCGTCCAGCGCATCAAAAAGTCCGGCAAACACAATAAGCCAGGCCCCGAAGAACAATCGTCCCTCCGAGATGCTGATGATAGCCAGAAAACCACAAAAAAGGTTCATCAGGGTAAAGAAGCTGGGCACGACGATACGAGGGATCTGTTTACGGGGACGACCGTCTTTCTCTCGCTTCCTGCGGCGCCGAAATCGCTTCCATTTTTGTATGGGATATTTCATTTCAAGAATTTATCGTAGCTAAAATTGTCTTTCCGGCCACAGCTTTTTCTCCTTTCGATACGTTTATTTCCACGTCAGCCGGGACAAGTATATCCATTCTTGAACCAAATTTCATCATTCCAAAACGCTCACCGGCTGTAAGTTCGTCTCCTTTTTGGATATGATAGACAATACGACGCGCTAAAAACCCGGTTATTTGCCGAAAAAATATTTTCATGCCGCTTTTATGCCGTATGCCGAAATCAGCCCGCTCATTCATCGACGAAGCCCGGTGGTCCCACGCCATCAAATACACGCCCGGATGATATTCCAGGTATTCCAGCCGGCCGCTTACGGGCAGGCGGTTCACATGAACATCCAGCGGGGAGAGGAAGATACTTATTTGTATCGCCGCTTCTTTTATGTACTCCCCTTCTTCCACTTCTTCCACAAGTACTATATTGCCATCTGCCGGGGACAGCACCAGGTTTTCCCCGGGTGTGATGTCTCGATCCGGGTCACGAAAGAAATAGAGGATAAAAAGGACCAGCAATGCCATAACCCCATAAATAATATGGGAAACCCAGTGATTCAGGTAATATGCTCCGAGGCTTACCAGAAGCGCAAAAAGTACCGTTGCGAATATGTTAGAATATCCCTCGCGTGCGAACATAATCCTTATCCAAACTGCCTGAGAATATCGTTAAAGGTCACAAAAATAAAGAGCGCAATGATAAGCAAAAATCCTATTTGCTGAAGCCACATCCGCACTTTAGGAGAAGGTTCGCGACGGGTAATGCCTTCATAGATTAAGAACATCAGGTGGCCACCATCCAACACCGGAATGGGGAGGATATTCATGATGGCCAGTGTAATACTCAGAAAAGCGGTTATGTTCCAGAAGCCAATCCACCCTCCCCGGTCGGTGGCCTCTTTTGTCACATTCGCAATGGCCACGGGTCCCCCGAGGCTTTCCCTGACCGCAATATCCCCGGAAAACATTTTACTAAAGCCCTGTACAATGCCGGTCAGGGTGGCATTAGAACGCTCAATACCTATGTTCACCGATTCAAAGAGCCCGTATTTAAATCGATCAATTTCAAATAAACTATCCGGTTCCGGGGCATATATCCCCAACTTATTGTTCGCGTCGGGCAGAATAGTATAGGCGAGTGTTTCGCCCCCGCGATTGATGGTCAAAGAGATGGAATCATCGGCCGTACTTATCAGCTCTACCGCCTCCGACCAATGGCTGACCTCCCGATCGTTGATAGACGTGATAATGTCTCCTCCCTGCAGACCCGCTTCCTCTGCCGGACTTCCGGGCTGTATCCTGCTAATGCTGCTGGGCATGGCATTGGACAAATTGATAAGGCCTTCCTGTCCGATATCATTTAACAGACTGTCGGCCACCGTAACCGTCGCCTGCCGGCCATCACGCATCACGGTATAGCTCAAGGTGGAAGAAGTCATGACCTGAGGAGCAAAAAGCTCATTAAAATACGCCACCTCTTCCCCGTTCACCCCGACCAAGCGGTCCCCGGTTTGAAAGCCGACCTCATCGGCCAGTGAACCTTCACTCACGTATATACCGTTGACGCTGTCCAGCTGTACTTTCGTCTCGCCTGTGCTATACGCCATTCCCGCATAAATAATAACGGCCAAAATCATATTAAAGATGACGCCGGCAGTAATCACTACAATACGCTGCCACACCGGTTTACTGCGAAATTCCCAGGGCTTGGGCTCTTCCTCGAGATAATCGGTATCCATGCTTTCATCAATCATCCCGGATATCTTTACATATCCTCCCAGCGGGGTTGCTCCGATACAGTAATCTGTTTCTCCCTTTTTTATACCGAAAATGCGGGGAGGGAATCCCACTGAAAAACGTTCTACGCGCATCCCGAAAAGCTTGGCTGCCAGAAAGTGTCCCAGTTCGTGAAAGAACACCAGGATTAGCAGCGCGGCTGCAAATATAGCAAGTGTCGATAATAAACCTAAAATCCATTCCATGAAACGTGTCTGTGCTGTTTAAATGGTTCGGGCCATATTTCTGGCCTGTTCATCAATTTTCTTTAACGTGTCTAACGAAACTGTTCCTGAATTATTTAGCCGGGTTAAACAGCTTTCAATAACATCTGGTATTTGAATATACGTAATTTCCTCGTTTAGAAACCGATCCACCGCCACCTCGTTGGCTGCATTCAGGATAGCCGGGGCCAAACCACCCTGCCGTGCCGCCTCCAGGGCCAATTCCAAACAGGGAAACCGGTCATAATCCACCGGTTCGAAGGTCAAATCAAACGCCTGCTGCCAATTGAGACGCGGCACATCAAGTGTCATACGATCCGGATATGTCAATGCATACAAAATAGGCACCTTCATGGTCGGGGGTCCCAGTTGAGCCTTGCTCGACCCGTCATTAAAGGTTATGACCGAATGGACAATGCTTTGCGGGTGTACAACCGCTTCTATGCATTCCAGCGGAATGTCAAACATCCAGTGCGCTTCAATAATCTCCAGCCCCTTGTTCATCATCGTAGCTGAATCGACCGTTATTTTGGATCCCATTGACCAGTTGGGATGATCCAGTGCCTCCTTAACGGTAATCTGCTCCATCTGTTTTTTGGACCATGTGCGAAACGGTCCCCCACTGGCGGTAATAACAAGTTTTTCCACTTCGTCTGTGGGCTCACCAATCAAACACTGCAGCATTGCGCTGTGTTCAGAATCGACCGGGATAAGCCGATCGGTCTGATCACCGATGATATCACGGACAATCGCGCCCCCTACGACTAATGACTCTTTGTTCGCAAGCGCTACCTTATTTCCGGATTTCAGGGCTTCTATCGTAGGCTCAAAACCGGCATAGCCCACCAGGCTGTTCAAAATAATATCCGCTTCTTTCAGGGCGGCAAGGCGGAGCAGTTCATCCGGTCCCGCCAGCAAGGTCGTATCAGAATGACGGATACGTTTTTTCAGGGAAGAAAAACCATCTTCCTCTGCCATTAATGCATATTCGGGGCGAAATTCATTGACCTGCTCGGCCAGCATTCCCCAGCTGCTGTTACAGCTCAGCGCCAATACATGAAACCGGTCGGAATGCTCCCGGATGATTTCCAGCGTCTGCACACCGATCGAACCCGTAGAACCAAGGATGACAATGTTTTTTTTAGAACTCAATAATCCAACTGCTTCAAATTCAAATGACCCTCGAAGATAGACAAAAACCGGTACAACTCAGAATGGAATTTCCATGCGGGAATTGTGTAGAAACCGGTCACAGCACTATTGACTTATCTGTTCAGACGAATCAGCGCCATCATTCGCCCGCTATCCCCTCCCTCACGCCGGTAGGAATAAAAGTCACCGCCCTCATCAAGTGTGCACTCCCCCCGTACTTCCAAATTAGATGCTATAAGCCCTGCATCCCGAAGCTGTGCTGCGAGATATCCTTTCAAATCGACATGAGGCTTCCGGTAGCTGGTTGTATCCACAAACGACGAGGGGAAAAGCTCTGCTACCTCCGTACCCACTTCAAAATTCTTTTGTGAGAGACAGGGGCTCACAAACGCCTCCATCCGGCCGGGATCGGCCCCCTCCCGTACCATCGACCGGACCCCTTTGGAAAGAATTCCTGCGGCAGCACCGCGCCAGCCCGCGTGAAAGGCCCCTACGACATAACTGGAGGCATCCCACAGCAGGACCGCAGCACAATCAGCTACCTGTATGGCCAGCGTAAGTCCGGGCATCGTAGTAATAAGTCCGTCCGTGGACGAATAGGTACCGCCTTCACTGACGACCTGGATGTTATCACTGTGCACCTGATCGGCATAAGCTATCCACTCGGAATCCACATCCAGATCTGACAGCAGCAAAGACCTGTTTTGGGTTACAGCTGTATCGTGATCCGTAGTGTTAAAACCTAAGTTCAGTCCTTCAATGCGACCGCCGCGCGAGGAATAGTGCCCGTTTTTAAGGGTAAACCACGCATCAATACCTTTTGTGCCGCTGAGAGCCTCGGGCGTAAGATATGAAAAATCATTGCCGGAAATGCGCATACAACCGCTTTCGAACGTTATCAAGGGGAAAAGAACGACCCGTCCAGTATTCAAACGAACGGCTGCCCTGTTGAATCAACATTTCCAGTCCCCCTATGGTTGTTGCACCGGCCTGCTCGGCCAGGGCCAGGAACTTTGTCTTCATTGGATTATAAACCACATCATAACAAATGCGGCCGGACAAATATTCCTGGTCAGACTCCTTTACAGGGGACGTGTCCACCCGGGGATCCATCCCGAGGGGCGTGGTATTAACGATAAGCCTGGATTCCTCGGCATAGGAGGTCCATTCGTGATAGGAAATAACCGAAACGGCCGGATAATGGTTGAATGAGTCAACCTTTCCCGGATTCCGGGATACCAGGTACAGTTCATCCATCCCGAGCTCAGTCAGTGCCGTAACAACCGCCCGGGAAGCCCCGCCGGTTCCAAACACAATGGCACGATTTCGTTGCAGCTGGTGGACATAGTCCCCCAGAGGCGCCAAAAAGCCGTGGACATCGGTATTATATCCCTGCAGTCGGACTCCTTCTCCTTTCTTTACAATGGTATTCACCGCGCCGATCGACTCTGCCACAGAATCGACCGTATCCAAATAATCTGCAATTACCTGTTTGTAAGGCAGGGTGATATTTCCCCCGAGGAAGGCATCCTCGTTAAAATAGGAGGCCAGCCGGCTCAACTCGTCAGGTTGAAGTTCTATGGCATAATAACGAGCCTCCGAACCATAAAAATCGAGGGCCGTATTATGCATGAGCGGAGAGAGACTGTGCTCTACGGGATTCCCGAATAAGGCATAATGCGGCGTACCGGCCTTATCACTTTCCAGAAATAATGAAAGAGTCATATATCTTGACACTGGATTGGCAAAAAAAATGCGCACCTGGAAAAAGTGCGCATTTAAGCCCAAAAATGGCAATCATTTATGCAGCAGCTTCCTCAGCTTCCTCTTCTTCTGCCTCTACAGCAGCTTCCATCTCCTCGAGAGTGGCTTCAGCTTTTTCTTTGAAGGTATCCGACTCAACCTCTTCCTTGAAACGCTGCAGATCTTTTTTCATTTGTGCGGGAAGCCCCTGAATAAATTTAGCTAATTCTTCATCAGGCTCTCCATAAAATGTCCGGTAATCGAGGCTGAAATCGACCCGGGTGCGTTCGCCATTATCGAGTGGAGTAAAGCGAACGGTTCCGGTTTGATTGAGGTTACCGTTAATCGTAATCCAGGCAAACCGGGTATTGCGCAAGTTATCAATGATATTCGTTGTCCATTCAAATTTTTCACCTCCCATTAGCGTTGAAAATTCAAATGTTTGAGAATTTATTTTCTTAACTCGATTAATTCGTTCAAAGTAGTGAGGGAAATAGGTAGGATCGCTTAAATATTCATAGACTTTGGCCAAGGGCAGATCAACTTCGATTCTTTCGTGCGCCATAATTTATATACTTCAAGATTGGTTAAAGTTACTAATTGAAACGATAAAAGAGATTATCCAGTTTTAAAGTAGGACTCACCCACAATGCGATAAATTTACGCATTTTTTGGCTCATCAGCAATTAATTTCGCCGTTAATTTCGAGGCATTTTTAACCCATTAAGAAAATTGACAGCGCAAACATACGCCAACCCGTATCTCTCTCCAACCAGCCCGTATCCCTCTCCAAAAAGTTAATAATGGCCAACACTAATCCTCAAACTAACCGCGGCGGAGAAAGTGCGTTTGAACATGGTTCCAGATCTGTTGCTGAACCTTTTCGGGAGACTGCGTGGCATCAACCGTAAAAAAACGCTCTTTAGTTGTGGACATCTCATCAAACCCGGCAATGACCTTTTGAAAAAAAGTATCCCCGGACTGTTCCATACGGTCCCTGTGCTTTTCGCCCATGCGTTTTTTAGCTTCCTCCAGCGACACTTTCATATAGATGGTAAGGTCGGGCCTGCGCTTATGGCTGGCAATACGATTCATACGATCAATCTCATTCAGCGGAAGGGAGCCCCGTCCATATCCCTGGTAGGCGGTAGTAGAATCGTAAAAGCGATCCAGGATAACCACCGACCCCGCCTGGAGGGCGGGCAAGACCTCTTCAGCCACCAGCTGTGAGCGCGCAGCGGAGAAAAGAAGCAGCTCCGTCACAGGATCCACTTCATAGTTCGGGTTCAGCAGGATGTCTCGCACTTTTTCCGAAACTTCGGGCCCCCCGGGATCACGAAAGACCTCGACTTCAGCCCCCTTTCCCTCCAGATGATCTCTCAAATGTGTGATTTGCGTTGACTTTCCACTGCCATCAATCCCTTCAAAAGTTATAAACACGTATTCCCTGGGTTTAATCCGGTTTCAATTTTCAGGGGGAATATAACAATCATCTCTGTCCCATCGAACCGGATTTTAAAGGTCTTCCTCCCGCGTTTAGCGGGCCGGACGGCATGTCAGCGGGCCGGAGCTCCGGTCAAGGTCTTTTGAAAACATTGTTTCCGGTCTTTATAGACACTATATGAAAAGGGTATATGAAACCAACCGAACTAAACAGTAGCCATTATATATACCTTTGTGAAAAATCCCAATCAGAAATCGAACGGATCCATTCCCTGGGGTTGAGGGCTTTGAAAAACCAGGAGTTTTGTTCAATACCAACCCCTGACCGATGTCAAAACCGCGGTGTATATAAGCCTGCAGGTGAGGATTTTGAAACCGCGAAAATGCAGGAATCGGGCAAAACAACGGTTTTACAAAGGCTTCTGGGGTTCTTTATCAAGGGCAATAGCGAGGGCGATGTACAGCAGGAGCGACGTTCCGGAACCGGCAAAGAAGGCAAAGACAAACAGAAACCGCACGACGGTCGTGCTGATCCCGAAGTATTCGGCCAGGCCTCCGCATACCCCGGCCAGTTTTTTGTTGGAGCGGGACTTATATAGTTTTTTTCGCTGGCGGAAGGCGTAACGGTCGAACTGGTACTTCTCATCTGAAAAACGGCGGCCGGTGCGCTTCCGGCCAAGATCGTTTTCGAAGTTAACGTCCCCCTGACGATCATCCATCGATTCAAAGTCATACCTGCTTTTCTGCCGGCTTTTTTTCTTCTTCTTGGCCTGTCGTTCCCGCCTGCGGTCGCCCACGAAAAAGCCAAATCCCACCAGCGTAACCAATATGCCACCGACAAGCGGCAAATACTCCACGATTCCGGACAGGTCGGGGCCCAAATTAAGCCCGATAATGCTTTGAATCATATAAACCATAATGACCAGGAACATCGCAATACCCGCGATAGTGGAAAAATTCCAGATATTCGTATTTTCCTTTTGTTCATCCTCCAGAAATTCGTTCAGCGTCTGCTGAAGCTCGTGATCTTCAAAATCCATGAGTGAATCGATGGACTGCGTGCCGGATTGTTGTCGCGTCTTGGCCGTCATAACTTTTCTCGTTTTGCGTTAACAAAGTTGACTTTGCAATTCCCGATACTCCACTCAATGATCCCTCAAATGATCTGGAGGATAAGACAACCGTACTTGAAGGCTTCTTTAGCTACCTCTATCTTTTACGGAGATAACCGCAGAATGTTACGAAAAAAACAACGAAAACCGCTCCTCGTATAAATGACTCCATAATATCATGTCTGCGATTATTGTCAAGCCCAGACAAGGTAGATCAGGGAGGTTCCAAGTCTTTTGCCACGGCCGTCTGTCCGACCTCCTACCCTAACGGTCTGGCCTCCACTTTACGGTCTCCGTCCCTAACCTTCCATCCTCAAAACATTGCATCGGCTAAATAGATCAAAAAATACAAGCTATCGGGTTATTCAGCGCCCCCCACCCTCTCAATAACCCGCTCTTCGGTAATTATTTTATCCAGGGATACGTCGTGATCGTCCGTGGGCAGGATGGGTATAATATTTTGCTCAAAACAAAGCCCGATGGCCGGGCATACGGTTTTTTTTAAAAAACGGTCATAAAACCCCGCTCCGTAGCCGATCCGGTGCCCCTGTTCATCGCCTCCCACCATCGGCACAATAACCAGCTCCAGTTCAGACGGATGGCGCCTTAGGCTATCTGTGGGCTTTGGCTCCAGCCCCCCCCATTTACGGGGTACAAGATCATCAAATGAGGCCAGTTCAAAGTGGGTGAGCGTTTTGTCCTTAAAATGTGTTAGCGGCACCACCACCTGCTTTCCCCTTTTTATCATGGCTTTAATCAACCAGCGGGTGTTTACTTCCCGGCGTTCATTTATAGATACATAGCAGTGAATGGTCTTTGCAGACTGAAATTCCTGCTGCTGCTGAAGTGTTGCAACGATTTTTTTTGAATACGCTGCATAATCGGAACCGGAAATACGGGCCCGCTTTGAACGCAGCAGCACCCGGAGTTCCTCTTTGGATTCTTCCGCCCCCATCACTACAGTTCGATTAACTTGTGCTCATCAAAGGTCTCGCCCTCATCCAGAGCATCCAGCAACTTGTCCCACATGTCGACACCGTACTTATTCATAAAATAGATGGCCGCAACCGAGCGTTCCTGCAAGCCATCCCTTGGAAACAAGTTCTGTTTAATCCGGCGAATACGATTCAGTTGCGTTTGATCCTGCTGTTTGACCGCTCGATAGACCTTTCCTTTTAACTTGTCCAGTTCCCCAAAATACACCGCCGTCGCCTTACCGGCCGCGCCCTCCAGTGTGGGATCGACGGTAGCAACCTTATCTTTTTTGGGATCGGCAACCTGTTCAACCTTCCGTTTCCACTCCGAGAAGACCGCCTCGATATCCATTTTTTCCGTGCGCTCTATGTAGGCGGAATCAAGGTCCTCAATCCGCCTGTCATATTCGTAAAATTCGAACGGCAATTCACCCAGTATTCGGCTGATAGCCGGCTCCACAAGCGTAGCGGTCATACGTGGGAAAATAACAGGCATCTTCGCTTCAAAATAACCGTACAGTTTTTTCATCTGCCCGTAATATGCAAGTTCTCCGGGTCCCGCCACATACCCAAGGGTGGGTAACAGCCGGTCCTGCAGAAGCGGGCGAAGAAACACATTGGGCGAAAAGCGTTCGGGCGTACTATCGATCTGTTCCAACAACTCGCCGGTGGTCCATTCACGGCCTCCTGCCGCCGCCCAGCCCGCATCCGTTGCACTAATTTTCAGGCGGTTTCCCTCATCCGAAAAATAAAAGAGATTCGAATCATATAACGTAACCTGCTGATAAAACTGATCACTAATCCGCTCGCTCTGTGCTTCCAGTGCCTCCCTGACCGCCCCGGCGTGCTCTACCGACCGCCGGAATACCTCTTTGGTCTGTGCCTTGATGGCCGGGTCGTTACTGCCGGCCAACACTAAGCCGTGTTTCGAGAACAAGCGGGTTATAAAATCGCCAAATGCTTTGGCAAAAGTGGTATCGGGACGAAAACAGCAGTCTAACAACTGCCACACATCCGCCGAAAAATCGGTTTCGTACAGCTCTCCCCTAATTTGACTTCGCAGCTGAAGGAGTTCGTCCGGCAGCCTGATATCCGCTACCGGAGGCAGTGGCTGCGGCCGGGAAGGCAGCTCGAAAGTCTGCAGCTCCTCTCTGCCCAACAGGTGTAGGCGGCGAATCTCATCGTAGTCGTGGTCTTCGTCAGCCAGCCAAAAAACCGGTATAACGGGACGATCAAGCCGCGCTTCGGTTTGCCGGGCAAGATGGATCGTACTGATTATTTTAAGCACCGTGTAAAGCGGTCCCCCGTACACCCCCAGCTGCTGTCCGGTGACCAGCGTCAGTGCCTCCTCTTCTTTGAAGCGGTCCAGGTTGTCCCGGGCAGCTTCCTGCAGCTCATAGGGGTCGTTAAAATCTTTGAGAAGCTTCGCCATCCGGCGTCGATCGCCGGTGTAGGAAAGTTCCCGGGCCTTTGCTTCCACCGACTCAGCATCAAAAGGGTTGTAGTCGTAAAAAGCGCTGACTTCCGAAAAGTCCGAAACGTATGTTTTGAAAAGCCCGGAAAACGGGAGGTTCTGAAAGGAGCAATTAGTTCTGTGCAATGGCTTCAACTTTTGAGCTTCTGGATTTCATCCCGCAGGCGCGCAGCTTTTTCATAGTTTTCGGTGTCGATAGCCGTCTGCAGCTCACTTTCAAGTTTTTCGAGCTTGCTCATCTCCTCCGTTTGCTTCTGTTCTTTCGGCGTAGCACTCAAGTCGCCCTCATGCTCCGAATCCGAAACAATGCCGGCTTCCTCCAGAATCTCGCTATCCACATAAATAGAGGCATCAAAACGCACCGCAAGCGCTATTGCATCACTGGGACGTGCATCCTGTTCTCGCTCTTCGCCGTTATCGTCATAAATAATTTTTGCAAAAAATGTTCCTTCGCTTAGATCATTGATAAACACCTGATGCACTTCCGCACCAAATGCCTGGACCATATTCTTCAACAAATCGTGTGTCATGGGCCTCGGCGGTTTGATATGCTCCAGTTCAAGAGCGATAGCCTGTGCTTCAAACGTGCCAATAATGATAGGCAGACGACGGTTTCCGTGCACTTCATTCAGAATCAAAGCATAGGCTCCTCCACTGCTGGGACTGGTAGAAAGCCCTAATATGTCCATCTTGATTTTATCCAAAGTTATAAGAGTTACTTTTAGAGTTCTTAATTAATGGATACAAATTTACTGATTTTTTGGGTACCCGTAAACTATATACTACTTATTCTTAAACGTATTTCAACTGTTTTTTGTTTGGATGATCTCCTTCTTAATTGAAAAACCACTTTCACTATGATGATGAACAGTAAAAACATATCCCCAAAAATTAATTCCATTGAATGGGGAGAAATTTCAATCAGTGAGGGACAACATTATAAAGACGCGAAGCTCTACCCAGGCGGATCGCGGGAGTGGGACTGGAATGAAACCGGAACACATCACAGCCCGGGCATTCAGCCCGCTGATATCCGGGAACTGCTGGAACAGGGAGCCGAGGTAGTCGTTCTCTCAAAAGGATTCAACGAACGGCTCAAAACAAGCCAACAGGCTGAAACATTTTTAAAGCAGCACGCCGTTCCGTATCATATCCTGCAGACCGAAGCAGCCGTAGCTAAATACAATAAGCTGCGGGAAACAAAACCTGCGGGGGCTCTCATCCATTCTACCTGTTGACGGCTGCAGGCTGAACCTTACGTTTCAGGGATAAACGCCACTGTTTAAAACCATTTTAAATAGTAAAAACCCTTCAGCGGGCTGTATGTTTTGAGCGTAATATATCCTATATTCACTCCCTTAATTTCCATTGACATTATGAACGTTGGCCCCTAATTTCCGACTGACTTAAATAAATTGAAATTGACAGATGCTCTCTAATTATTTACCCATTGTAATCTTAGCTGTAATTGCCATTGTACTGGCTCTGCTGCTGATGACGCTCTCAAAAGTTCTCGGTCCCTCCCGGCCCAACAGGACCAAGCTGCAGCCCTACGAAAGCGGGATGGACCCCGTAGGGGAAGCGCGCGACCGGTATTCGATCAGCTTTTACCTGGTGGCCATGGAATTTATCGTTTTCGACCTCGAGGTTGTATTCGTCTATCCCTGGGCCGTAAGGTATCTCGACTATGGGGTGGGCACGCTGGTGGCTATGACTGTTTTTATTATCACACTGTTTATCGGATTAATGTACACCGTTAAAGTGGGTACCCTTAACTGGGATATGAAAAAAGGAATGTTTAACTAACTTAACTCAGCCTGTTAATATATGGGTATTGAAAGTTCACTCGGTGACGGTTATTTCACCACACAAATCGATTCTTTAACAAACTGGGCGCGCTCGAATGCCGCATGGCCCATGCCTATGGGACTGGCCTGTTGTGCCATTGAAATGATGGCTTTTGCGGGACCTAAATACGATGCGGCCCGGTTTGGCTCTGAGGTAATGCGTTTTTCTCCCCGCCAAAGCGATGTCATGATTGTCGCCGGCTGGGTTAACTATAAAATGGCGCACGCCATTCGCCGCATCTGGGATCAAATGCCGGATCCCAAGTGGTGTATTGCCATGGGAGCGTGCGCCTCAACCGGCGGCATGCACCGCTGTTACGGCGTAGTGCAGGGTTGCGACAATTTCCTGCCGGTGGACGCCTATGTTTCCGGCTGTCCTCCCCGTCCCGATGCCCTCCTGCACGCCCTGATGAAAATTCAGGATAAGATCCGCACTGAACACTCTGTAATGCTCGATACATAATATGGATTTGGAACTATCTGAAACACACCAAACAGTTGTCGACGGACTGTCCGAGGAATTTTCGGATGCGTTTATCGAGGTCTACCAGTCATCCGGTGACACATTCATACGCGTTGAATCCGGGGCTATTGTTGACATTTGCCGGTACCTGAAAAACGAACAGCATTTTATATACTTGTCAGATATCTTTGGCATCGACCGTTTTACCTCGCGGGAACGCTTCGAAGTGGTATACAATCTCATCTCGCTGCGCGCCCGGGAACATCTCTTTATAAAAGTGCGTCTACCGGAAGAAAATCCGGTCATAGAGTCCGTTACGGGTGTTTGGAAGTCTGCAAACTGGATGGAACGGGAAGTCTACGACATGTTTGGCATCGAGTTTACCAATCATCCCGATTTTCGTCGTATTTTTATGCCGGAAGATTTCGACTATTTCCCGCTGCGCAAAGAATTTCCACTGCTGGGCATTCCGGGTTCCATTGACTTGCCAAGCACCACACCCGACCCTGAATAGTTAGATATATTTATGGATACAAAACATATTTCTGATCAAGTAGATTTAAAGTTCTTTAAGGAACATCAGGAAAAGCTGTATCAGGCCCTTGAAGACAAGCACACCACCGTTGAGATGATGGATCAGGACGATCCGCTGAATACCAAGATGGTTCTGAACATGGGTCCCCAGCACCCTGCCACACACGGGGTTCTGCGACTGATCCTGCAGCTAAATGGCGAACTTATTGAAAAGGTAAAGGTTGATGTAGGCTACCTGCACCGTGGCGTTGAGAAAATTGCCGAGAACAAAACCTACCAGGAGTTCATGCCCTATACCGATCGCATGGACTACCTTTCCCCCTACGCCAACAACGTGGCGCTTTGCACGGCCGTTGAAAAGATAGCGAATGTGGAAGTGCCCGAGCGTGCGCATTACATCCGGATGATTGGCTGCGAGCTTTCGCGCATCTCTTCGCATTTGATCTGGCTTGGTACGATGATCATGGATGCCGGAGCCGTATCCTACTTTATCTGGGCGTTCCGGGAGCGTGAGAAAGTGCTCGATATTTTTGACCAGCTGACCGGCCACCGGTTTACCGTCTCCCATGCGCGCATTGGCGGGGTGGCCAATGATATTACGGATACCGCCATGGCCATGATCAAGGATTTTGCAGATAAATTTCCCCGGGAGCTTAAAGATTGGCACAAGACGCTCGACCGTAATCGCATTTTCTTTGACCGGAACAGGGGAGTCGGTGTCCTGGAAACGGAAGACGCGCTGGAAAGCGGGGCCACAGGACCTACGCTCAGGGGATCCGGGTATGCCTATGATGTACGGACTTTTGAGCCCTACGCCCGGTATGACGAGGTGGAATTCGAGGTGCCCACGCGGCTCGAAGGCGACAACCTGGCCCGCTATTATGTACGGATGGAAGAGATGCATGAAAGTATCCGCATTATCCGGCAGTGCCTCGACAAGCTGCCCAAGGGACCGGTACGAGCGGATAATGCCAAGCAGGCTTATCCTTCCAAAGACGAGGTCTATTATTCCATGGAGGGCATGATTCATGACTTCATGATGACCGACACAGGCATTTGTCCCCCTGACGGTGCGGAGGCCTACCACGCCGTGGAAGCAGCCAAAGGCGAGCTGGGATACTATATCCAAAGTGACGGCTCCGGGCACCCGTGGCGCCTGAAAATCAATTCCCCTTCGTTTAAGAATATCCAGATTTTAGAACAAATTTTAGACGGTGAGATGGTTGCGGATACCGTCGTAATCATTGGAGGAGTCGACCCCGTAATGGGAGAATGTGACAAATAATGATATGACAGAACAAGAATTAGCTTTTACGCAGGACGAATTAGATGAAATTGAACGAATCAAGGCCAAGTTTCCGACCAACAAGGCGGCAACGCTGCGCGTGCTGTGGGTTGCCCAGGAGAAATACGGCCACGTAAAGCCGGAAGTACAAAACCTCGTGGCAGATACCCTGGACTTACCCCGGTCCCACGTGCACGGGGTGGCCAGCTTCTACACGCAGTATTACAAGGAAGAGACGGGCACCTATGTGCTTGACGTCTGTACCTGTCTGAGCTGCCAGGTTTGCGGCGGCTATGATATATTACATCACCTCGAGGATGAGCTCGGCATCAAAGCGGGCGAAACGACGGAAGACGGCATGTTTACCATCCAGGAAGTTGAATGCCTGGGTGCCTGTGGGTATGCGCCTATGCTGCAGGTTACGAATGGGGTATACGCCAATAACCTGACGAAAGAGAAAGTCGATAAGCTCATCGAAAACCTGCGCAAAGGCAAGAAGCCGGAATTTGAGTCCATGGTCATGCGTCAAAATGAAAAACGTAAGAAAGAACTGTCACAATAATGGTTGAAGACTGGAAATCATACGAACCGCTTATCATCCCGGACATTCCGAATCTTCATAGGATTGAGGTCTATGAGGAACATGACGGGTACCGTGCATTTCGCAGAATCCTGGACAACCCTGAGGAATGGTCGCGCACGAATGTCACGAATGAAGTAAAAGCGGCGAATATCCGGGGACGGGGCGGGGCGGGTTTTAATGCGGGACTCAAATGGAGTTTTATGCCCCAACCGGATGAGCGCCCCCGTTACCTTGCCTGCAACGGCGACGAGTCGGAGCCCGGCACATTCAAGGATCGCAATATTTTTGAATTTAACCCCCATCTCTTCATTGAAGGCGCCCTGATTGCCGCCTATGCCATGTCCGTCGATGTGATCTATGTCTATATCCGGGGCGAGTATATCGACTGGGTGCGTATATTCGAGAAAGCGGTTGAGGAAGCTTATGAAAAAGGGTATTTGGGTGAGGATATTTTAGGCACGGGCATCGATATTGAGATGTATACGACCTATGGTGCCGGCGCTTATATCTGCGGGGAAGAAACAGGGATGCTCGAGTCACTGGAAGGCAAGCGAGGGTATCCGCGCATAAAGCCCCCCTTCCCCGCCCAAAAAGGACTGTGGGGAAATCCCACGACTATCAATAATATCGAAACCCTGGCCAATGTCCCGCTGGTCATTAATAACGGCGCCGACTGGTACCAGTCCATCGGTGCAGAAGATCATAACGGTCCTGTTCTTTACGGTATTTCCGGACATGTGAACAAGCCCGGCGTGTATGAATACCCCGCCGGCATGCCGGTAGAGGATCTTATCTACGACGTGGCCGGCGGCATCCGCGGGAACAAGGAATTGAAAGCATTGATACCGGGAGGGACCTCCACCCCCGTCTTGCGGGCCGATCAGCTTGAAGGCGTGAGCATGGATTCGAACTCCCTGCGCGATGCCGGCTCCATGATGGGAACAGCGGGGATGGTGGTACTGGACGAGGATACCGATATGGTCGATCTGCTGTGGCGGATTACGCACTTTTTCCATCACGAATCATGCGGACAATGCACTCCCTGCCGCGAAGGCACCGGCTGGCTTGAAAAAGTATTGCTGAAAATCAAGAACGGCGAAGGAGAAATCAAAGATCTCGACCTGCTACTGGATATGACTACACAGATGGAGGGACGTACCATCTGTGCCCTTGCGGACGCAGCAGCCTGGCCGGTGCGTCATACCATCAACCGTTTCAGAGATGAATTTGAAGAACGCTGCAAAAAATCAGTTCACGCTGTTGCATGATGTTATTCATGAGTTAAAGTTAGCGGTTATTTGTTATTTGACGATACTATCTATGAATAAACAAGAACACTTTAAAAACCCAGAAGTTTTGGTCAATGTGACCCCCTGAACGAATTCGATACCGCAACTTATAAGTCATATGCGAGGATGTTGAATTCGCGAGAATGCTGAGACCGGCTAAAAAAACGGTTTTGCAAAGCGTTCAACAAATAGCTTTACAGATAAGCATAGTATTTGAAATAAAGGGCGCCTTACACACAGCGTCTGTCGATTATTTAAACAACTAAACCGATGCCTGAAGTTTTTATAGATAACGAACGTTACGAATTTGAAGGAGACTACATGGCCCTTCAGTTTATCCTTGACCTGGGGAAAGAGGTGCCTTTTTTCTGCTATCATCCCTCCATGTCTATCCCCGCCAACTGCCGGCAGTGCATGGTAAAAGCGGGCCAGTATATAAAGGATGAGGAAACGGGAGAATATGAGCTGGATGAGAATGGAGAACGGAAGATACGATGGTTTCCGAAAATGCAGACCTCCTGTGCCCTCAAGCTATCCGACGGTATGGTTATTCAAACCCAGGAAACCTCAGAGGAGGCCGAACGCGCGCAGAAGGATACCCTGGAGTTTCTCCTGATCAATCACCCGCTCGATTGTCCCATTTGCGACCAGGCCGGTGAATGTCCCCTCCAGATTCAAACCTATAAATACGGACCCGAAGGCAGCCGGTTCGAGGTCAAGAAAGTGCACAAACCCAAGCGCGTGCAGCTGGGTCCGCGTGTCACCCTTGATGCGGAGCGGTGCATTAACTGTACCCGTTGCGTTCGATTTGCCGAAGAAATAAGTGAAACAAACCAGTTGACTATTGTATCGCGGGGAGACAAAAACTATCCCATGACCGCACCCAGTGAAACATTCGATGACCCCTATTCGCTGAATACCGTAGATATCTGTCCCGTCGGGGCCCTGACATCCACCGACTTCAGATTTAAAGCCCGCGTCTGGGAAATGAATCAGACGCCCAGCATCGATATCACCAATGGAAAGGGATGCAATATTGACCTGTGGACCCGGGATAACGAGGTGCTCCGCATTACGCCGCGGCACAATCCCGAAGTAAACGATTACTGGATGCCGGATGAGGGACGCGAGGCCTTTGAACAGTTTAACAAGAATCGTGTTTCTCGTCCCTCTATTACTTTAGACGAAAACAACCAGTCGAATACTTCCTGGAATAATGCTGTTGAAACCTTTGCCGAGATCCTGGAAGCTCATGATCCCGATCAGCTTGCTGTTTTCGGCACCCCCCATGCTTCGGTAGAAGAAAATTATGCTTTCAATAAATTCTTTAACCTGCTGGGCGCCTCCAACGCTCGATTTACGCCTCACATCATTCCGGGCTACGGCGATGATTTTCTGATCACCGACGATCAGGCGCCCAATACGAACGGTTGTCGACTGATTAATTTGGAGGAAACCGACGACACCGGTATACAATCTGCTGTTACAAGCGCAAAAGTCGTCATTATCCTCTCCGATGATCTGGTGGGAAGGGGCGTTCTTTCGGCCGATGACCTGGCGGACAGATACACCATTTCACTGGCGACCAACCAGTCCGATACGACTGAGGCATCCGACCTGGTTATTCCCATCACCTGCGTGGCCGAGCATGCGGCAAGTTATGTTAATATCGACGGACGCATCCAGCGATCATTCCCGGCGAAAGAGACAAAATATACCAACCGGCGGCTCAATTTGGAGATGTCAGAGGGACGCCTGGACCGCTATGGCACCAACTTTGACAACTGGGTGAACGAAGAGCATAAAATCGACTGCCTGCCGGTTTGGGAATTTCTGAATCACCTCGGAGAGCGGATAGGCCTGGAGTTTCAATATGATCACTCGCGTGCCATCTTTGATGAGATGAGCGACCGGATTGATCCTTTGAAAGGGATCAGCTATGAGCGAATGGATGAGGAACTGGGCGTTCAGCTACCCATCGAACAACAAGAAGTAACACAAGCGTAAACAACATTATTACATGGAGCCCGTAACTACTACCTCTTATATTGTCTTGGGAATCGCGCTATTTATGCTGCTGAATTCGGCAGCCATAGCTGTTTATGCTGAACGGCGTGTTTCCGCATTTATTCAAAACCGGCTGGGACCAAATCGTGTGGGTCCGTGGGGACTTTTCCAGCCGCTGGCCGATGTCGTCAAGCTGCTTCTAAAGGAGGATGTGACCCCTGAACGGGGATTCAAAACCGTCCACACCATTGCCCCGGTCATTCCGGTAGTCACGGCCCTGTTGACTATTGCCGTCATCCCTTTTGGAGACGGTTTGTATGTTACCGATATTAATGCGGGTGTTCTGTACCTGTTGGCTGTCAATTCACTGGGAGTCTACGGCGTCACCCTGGGAGGCTGGGCCTCCAACAGTAAATACTCGTTGCTCGGGGGACTCCGGGCGGCGGCTCAGATGATCAGCTACGAACTGCCCCTGGGAATGGCTGTTGCCTCCTGTATCCTGTTTGTCGGGTCACTGAGCATGATCGATGTCGTCAATTCCCAGGAATACTGGTGGAATATCATCAGAAATCCCATCGGGGCGGTCATCTTTATCGTGGCCGCTTTTGCGGAAGCCAACCGAACCCCCTTTGACCTGGTGGAAGCGGAGCAGGAACTGGTGGGAGGCTTTCATACCGAGTACAGCTCAATGAAGTTCGGGATGTTCTTCCTGGCCGAATACATGCACGTAGTCATAGGCAGCATGCTTATTACCACCTTCTTCTTCGGGGGCTACCACCTGCCCTTCGCCGGCTACTGGCTGCCGGAGATGGGATCAACGGCCAAAGCTATTCTGGACATCTCGGTATTTACGCTAAAAACCGTGTTCTGGGTGTTCACCTTTATCTGGGTACGATGGACCATCCCCCGGTTTAAATACAACCAGGTTATGAAGCTGGGCTGGAAGCGAATGCTGCCGATCAGTATCCTTAATTTTATTGGCCTGGCTATCATTATCTATGCCTGGAATCACTACTTGGGTTAGGGAAAACTGGGTGTTACGGACTTAACAAGTGGTCCGCCATTTTCTCACCTCCCTCTACGTACAATCATACGCATGCGTGTAGGGTGTAGGCTTCCCTGAAAGTTGACCGTTTGAAAGTAGAGAAAATTCACTACTTTTACCTGTGAAAACCCGCGATTTAGCAATTCCCAAATCATCTCTATCCTCATCAACAAACAGGAGCAGGGACGGAAGGTTCGAAATATTTATCGCCGGCATGGCATCAGCGGTGCAACTCTACAACCGGAAAGCCAAGCATGGCAGACTCAGCCGTGAGCGACATGGCCCGGATTAAAGAAGCTTGAAGTAGAAAAAGAAAGCCTCCTTGTATAAACAGGGTAGCATCTAAACTAACGACAAACCAAGCTCAAGGAGGGTAAGGGTAATACAGGCGGTTAAGGTAAGAAAGATTGAATATTACGGAATCCTGGTGATCAGGACTGCAATACCGGATCCTGTTCCTTATGCGTAACGTAGTAACTCTTGTACCAGTCAATAAAATTCCGTATCCCCTCTTCAATCCCCACCTGCGGCCTGAAATCCGTATAGTTATAAAAGTCCTCGACGTCGGCCCATGTTTTGGGGACATCGCCCGGCTGCATGGGCAGCATCTTTTTCTGAGCTTGGATACCCAATTGCTTTTCGATTTCACCGATAAAATCCATGAGCTTGACCGGATTGCTATTGCCGATATTAAACACGCGGTAGGGAGCAAAACTGCTCGCCGGATCCGGATCGTCGCCGGACCAATCGGAATTGGGAGAAGGCGGTCTGGGAATTAACCGCGTAATGCCCTCTACAATATCATCAATATAGGTGAAATCACGTTCCATTTTCCCGTGATTGAATACATTGATGGGCTCATCCTTGAGCATCGCTTCCGCAAATAAAAACAGCGCCATATCCGGGCGTCCCCAGGGACCGTATACCGTAAAGAAACGCAACCCCGTTGTTGGGATCTCAAAAAGATTTGAATAGGTATGTGCCATCAACTCATTCGACTTTTTGCTGGCGGCATAGAGACTCATCGGATGATCAACATTGTCCCCGGTCGAAAAAGGCATATTGGTATTGGCCCCGTATACGGAACTTGAAGAGGCATAGATCAGGTGCTTCAGCGAATGATGTCTCGCTCCCTCCAGGAGGTTCAAAAAGCCGGTTATATTACTTTCTATATACCGGTATGGATCCTTTAAGCTATATCGAACACCAGCCTGAGCCGCCAGGTTTATCACGACATCAAATTCTTCTTCCCTGAATAAATCATCAATAACTGATTTATGCTCCAGGTCCGCTTTAATGAATGTAAACCGGTCACTCGTATGGCTCTCTGTAATGGTATCTTCGGCTATTTCATCCTTTTGAATTCCTAACTCAGCCAGGCGATCATATTTAAGATCGGTTGAGTAGTAGTCATTAATGTTGTCCAGTCCCACAACCTGATGATTCTCTTTCATCAGGCGCCTTGTAAGATGAAAACCAATAAAACCTGCTGCTCCCGTTACTAAAATTTTCATATGGATATTAAGAAATTGTTTAATTCTGGCTCAAGTAATAACTTTAAGCACCATTATGTATGAAGGCTACTTGGCAGTGGGCAAAACCTATTCACATATTCATGCGGTTAGTTGGCCCTGATCCTACTTGCTGTTCCAAGCCTTCTATCTAATCATTTAAGCATACGGCAACGGCTGTCGTACCCGCGCCGCTATTACTTATTTCAAATAACGTGCCAAGAATATTTGAACCGGGAAAACAGTCCCATATGGGCCGTTAAGGCCTTTTTTGGCCAATAATCCTTATTATACGCCTTCCTGTAAATCCAATCGAAATGTAAATTGGGTAATTCTTACTCCCCCGTTTGTAAGATTACACGATTGCATTAAACCTTCCTGTCCAGTCGACATTACCCGCTTTTTTTAATTCCGAGGGGGTCCCAATATCAAGATATGCTCCCCCTTCAAATCTCACAGAACTGGCTTTTATCCCCGATTGGATGGCCTCTCTGAAAACATCTCCTATATATAATTCCCCTTTATTTTCGCTCGTTTCATCTCCCGAAAACCCCTCACTGCTGCTCTTGATGATAAAGTCACGCAAAAAACCGGTAAAAACCGGCGTCCACGCTGCGATGATCCAGGTATACATCAAGCTGGTCTTTTCCGGCTTAATAACGATATCTTCAATCGCTCCTTTATCGTTGAAATCGACCATATCCATTTTCCGGGGATCTCTGGCTTTGAATATCCCCAAAACCAGGTCGGCCCCCGTTTCAGCCTGCTTTCCAAGCAGCGAAACGTAAGCACTTGAGGGCCGCAGGATGATATCGGGAAACCCAAACAACACCTTGTCCTCTTTTATAAAGGGATAGGCCTTATTAATAGTCTGCGGGACCCCTCCGGTGGCTTCCGTTACCACATAGGCCAGATCCAATCCGGTCTTCGGTTCCTCGCTGAAATAAGACGGAATGTCCCATTTTCCCTCTCTGAGAATCATGAAAGCCCTCTCAACCGATGCTTTCCTCAGGTTTTCCATCAGATAAGAAGCCGCTGCCCTGCAGCTGCCATCCGGTTGTACTATGGGATAGATCTCCTTGCTGCATGGCAGCGGCGAGATTCTTCTTGCATATCCTGCTGCCGGTATTACCCCGACGATCTCCCCGGAATCACTCATCTGCCGCAAATATTTTCTCCCTGATAATCCGGTGGGATCGGTCTTCTTTTAACACATCGTTGTGGGCTCCACCAATTACATAGCCATCAAATTGTCCGGTGCATAGCTCCCTGAATCCAAAAAAGATATCGTCCCACCATCCCCGGAGCCCCATTTTTCGACCATGCATGACTTCCGATTTCAAATAGAGAATATCTCCCTCATACATGGTTTTCTCATGCTTCTTAATCGCTGTAAGCTGTGAAACGGTGCTGTAGCGATGCCGGTCCTTCAAAGGAATCTTTATTGAAAGCTGTTTCAGGATAGTGATCTTCCACCATTGCATTGTTTCTTCGGCTCTGAGTAATATCCCCCCCAGTTTATGATAGAAAGGCAGGTATTTAGCTAATACGGGAAATCGCCTGACAGAATAGTTTTCCTGTTTACCGCTTTTCTTCCGGGATGTATGCTCCTCTTGAGAGGCCCCTTTATTCACCGGTATCTCAGCCTTCAGACTGTCGGAAACCTGTTGAAAAACCTCATTATATCCTTCCGATGCCTCAGGCTCATCAGTATGATAGTGTTCTGAGTACAAATTAGGCGAGTCAGAAACCAAGATCGGATCCAGTACTTCAGCCCCTTCGGCTTTAAGCAGGTTAGCAATTTCGATGGCTATAATGCCCCCGATACAGTGTCCCCCCAGCCGATAGGGTCCTTGCGGCCAGGCTTCCCGGAGCTCTTTCTTATAGAATTTTGCCATTTCTACGATATCCTCCTCTCCCTTATACCCATCCCAGCCCGACCACTGAAAGGCAAAAACCGGTTGATCCGGGGGAAGGCCTTTGGCCAGATCTTTAAACATTAACACATTTCCGGCCCCTCCATGGACCATAAAAAGCGGAGGTGTTTCCACACTTCCGCGCTGGATCAGCTGGAGAGATCTGAACCTGTTAATGTCTGAATTTTCATTACTTCCGTCACCGTCAATAATTTCGGACAGTTCTGCTATGGTCGGTGCTTGTGTTAGAACGGAAAGTGGCAAATAGATATCGAACCGTTCTTCAATTTTTATAAAAAGAGTAAAGGCATTAAGGGAATCTCCTCCGAGATCAAAGAAATTTGCAGTGCGGGGGATGTTTTCAAATCCCAGTAATTTACTCCATATGTCAGCGAGGCGCGCCTCGGTTTCTGTTTGGTAGGTAGGTTCGCCCTTTTCTTCGGACCCTGACCCAGTCACTTGGTTTGCCGGCCTGGGCAGCGCTTTAAAATTAACTTTTCCGCTTGGAGTATAGGGTATGCTTTCCAGCTCCAAAACAAAAGCGGGAACCATATATCCCGGCAGCGACTCACTCAAATAGGCTTTGAATTCTTCTTCACTGACTTCTCCCTCCCTTTTGCAGACATAGTACGTTACCAGTTGGGTATTACTCCCGTGATTAACGCTGTGGGTAATACAGTGGGCGATTCCCGGGTGTGTAGCTCCTACGGTATTTATTTCACCCGGTTCGACCCGGTACCCGCGAATCTTGATCTGATGGTCGGCACGGCCTAAAAATTCGATCTCACCTTCGTCATTATATTTCCCCAGGTCCCCGGTTTTGTACAATATTTCATAGCCCGGTATATTTGGCGGACACTTGACAAAAGATTTCTTAGTTAACTCCTCCCTTCCGAGATAGCCGTGGGCGATATTTTGCCCCGCAAGATACAGTTCCCCCGTCTCCCCCTCCTCAACGATCTCCATATGCTCATCCAAAATATAAATACTATTATTCTTTATAGCAGTGCCTATCGGAGGAAGGTCCGGCCAGGAGAACGGATCTTCATCCAGCAAATAGGCTGAAACAACATGCGTCTCAGAGGGACCGTATTGATTCTCAAGCACGGAGTCGGGAAGGCTCGAAAAGAATTTTCTCAAATCATCATCCACCCTCAGCTGCTCACCGGCGGTAATGACTTCCGTTAGAGAACCGGGTAGCCTGTCGTTATACATGGCCGCCTCAACCAGGCTTCGCAGGGCCACAAACGGGATAAAAAGGCGCTCAATTTCAAAATAGTTTAGCGTCTTTAATAACGTACGCGGGTCGCGCCGCTTCTCGTCTTCTATTAAAAAAAGTGTTCCACCGGAGGACAACGTTGTGGCGATCTCCTGGAATGATACGTCGAAACTAATACTTGAGTATTGTATTACCCTGGCCTCCTCTTTAAAATAATCCCTTTCCAGTTGCCATTCTATCAGGTTGGATAAGGCCCGGTGAGGCATGGCAATGCCTTTGGGACGACCGGTTGAGCCCGAGGTAAAGATCACGTAGGCTATATCCTCTCCATTAATATCAACCGCAGGCGAAGAAGCGGAAAAGTGACTTAATTCCTCCTCTATGTCCTCCCAGAAAATCACCTGCCCGGTATTTGTTTCAAACCGATCGGCATATTTTTCATGAGTCATTAAGAGGCTTAGACGGGCGTCTTCTCTCATGATCTCCAGCCGGTCCACCGGATAATTCGGATCCAGGGGCACATAGGCAGCGCCCGATTTAAGTATGCCCAGGATACTTGCAATCATCTCCGCTGAACGCTCGAGGCATATGCCGACACGGTCTCCTTTGTCAATGCCCTGATTGGCAAGATAGTCAGCTATTCTGTTAGATTGTTGATCCAACTCCTCATAACTCAGGCTCTCCCCCTCAAAATATAGTGCCGTAGAGTTCTTGTAACGATCAAACCCCTTATTAAGCCATTCTGTAACGGTATTGACTGCCGTGTAAGAACCAGCTACAGAATTGTTATGATGTAATATTTTTTCCATTCTTTCTTCCCCATGATTAGTGATTTTCCCGGGCATATCCCCGGCTGTCCATTCAAGTTATCTCCATCTATTTTTTTGCATCCGGTCATAAATCCCGGATAAGCAGCGGGACAAGGCAATTATTCCTCCCTACTTCTCTCCTCTCCCTCTGTCAACCTTTGCAGGGGCTATTTTGCAGGGGCTATTGTGCCTGAGCCTGACTAAACAGTGTGGGGCACACCAAAATGTTCTTTTTGCTCCCTGCGAAGCTCGTCGATCAATCTTCCCTCCGGAACCTGCACGTCGTCGTACGTCAGTGCTTCATCTTTTTTGACATCTCTCTTCAAGACACATCCCTCCGCAACGCCCAGGGGCAGTAACCTTTCCAAGTGTGCCGTTTCCGCATTCTCACACACCCCATAGGTCATATAGTGACCGATACCGTCAATCTCCTCGCCGGCTTTCAAATCTTTCTTGGCTATGGTAACGACCTCGACGGTGGGAGCTCCTGAAGGGGCTATGGTGGCATCATCAAATAAAAAAGCCCGGGCCACCGTATTCGGGACCTCAAAATGGCATAAATGATAGGGCGTGTAAAAACAGTAATAGGGACCTTTTCCGAGTTTGTACAAGTGCAGGTAATGTTGCTGCTGCGGATGGTCATGCGTCCCGATAACGAAAACGCCGGGGCCGGGTGAAGCCCCCACAACGTAGTCCACGACACCTTCTTCGGTATTCAGAAGCTCATCGGGATACTCCGTAATTGCTTCCTCCAGGGGAGTTCCGGTCTCTACCGTCGGACCATGCATCCCTCTTTTGCCCACTTTCATGCCGGTAGCATTCGCTACTATCGCCTGCTCGAAAGAGATCTTGCTTCCATCCGCAAAGGAAGTGACCATGGAAGGCTTTTGGCCCCATTTTTTGGCAAATCCTTCCTGAGTGGTGGGATTACGGTACTCATCCTGTAACCCCTTGATATTTCCACACAATACCGGCTTCACTCCAATGCCCTTTACAAAGCGATAGAGATTCATGATCACGCCGGGCTGGTCTCCGTCTGCATTGGTAATCGTCACACCGTTTTGATCCGCATACACTTTCAGCAGCGGTCCCACCGTACCATCCAGCTCCGCATTCATCAACACTACGTCTTTTTTATTACGGATCGCGGCCAGTACCACTTCCGCACTAAATTGAACAGCCCCGGTCACCTCAATAATCACATCAATTTCATCGGAATGACACAACAGCATGGGATCCGTCGTTACACAGGATTTGCTTTCCCGGATGGCATTGTCCATTTCTTTCTGGGAATGGACCTCAGCTATATTTCCATCCTCTACCCCTGACTCTTCGTAGGCCGTAACTGCTTTGTCCAGCGTCCGGTTCGAGATTGCCACCAACTGCATTCCCTTTGCGGCTGTTTGGAATTGCAAAGCTATTCCTTTGCCCATAAAACCGGCTCCAACCATTGCGACCCGGATGGGATTGCCCTCCTTTTCAAGTTTTTCTAATGCTTTATCTACAATAATCATGGAAAATCTCCTCTTCTGCCAACATTTATAGTTACTTATTTATTTACCAGTTTCTTATAATCGGACCAGGATTTATCCTTTTCTGACAGTATTCTGGGCTCAACAGGCCAGTTAATATTGAAGGCAGAATCATTCCATCGGATCCCTTTTTCGGCGCCCGGGGTATAAAATTCAGAAACCTGGTAGGTGACTTCGGTCTTATTCTCCAGCGTAATAAATCCATGGGCAAATCCCTCGGGAACGTACAGCATGCGATAATTTTGCTCGCTGAGTTCAACGCCCATCCATTGCATATATGTGGAGGAATCCGCTCGTACATCTATGATGGCATCAAATATCGCGCCTTGGGTACAACGTACCAGCTTTGCTTCACCGTGGGGTTCCTGCTGGTAATGCATACCTCGCAGGGTACGCTTATACCGGTTGTAGGAGACATTCGCCTGGACCACCGGAAAATCAATTCCAATTTCCTTAAACTCATTGACACAATAGGATCGTGCAAAAAATCCCCTTTTGTCCTCCAGCTTATCCAGATCGATAATATAGGCGTCGTTTAATTCCGTTTCTTTAAAAATCATAGTCTTTTTATTCTGTATAGATTGTTTTTAAGATTTCATCTCCACTGAATGAACACATAGCTCTCTTTACTATGCATTATGCACTCAATATTTTTGTCGATTTATGCTCCATGACATATCCAGCTATCCTGTCGCCGATCTCAAGTGAAGCCGTAGCTGCCGGTGAGGGAGCGTTGCAGACATGAATACTTCTGCCCTTATACTTTATCAGGAAATCATCCACCAGGCTGCCGTCCGGGTTCAACGCCTGGGCCCTCACGCCGGCAGGTGAGGGAACCAGATCTTCCGCACGAACTTCGGGGATCAACTTCTGAAGGCTTTTAACGAATTCTTCCTTTGAAAATGACCGGTACAGCTCCCTGAATCCTTCCTTCCAATGCTGTCCGGCAAGTTTCCACAGGCCCGGGTAGCTTAATGACTGCCAGGCGTCCGCAGCGTCGAATGAAAATTTAGAATAGCCCTCTCTTTTGAGGCTGAGCACCGCATTGGGACCCGCATGAATGCTTCCGTCTATCATCCGGGTAAAGTGGACCCCCAAAAAGGGAAAAGAAGGATTCGGTACCGGATAGATAAGATTCTTTACCAGATGGCGCCGCTCTTCCGTGAGTTCATAGTATTCTCCTCTGAACGGGACGATACGGTGCTCGATCTCAACTCCTGCTTCCGAGGCAAGCGTATCACTGTGCAGTCCCCCGCAGTTTATCACATAATCACTCTCAAAATTTGAATTCCGGGTGCCAATGTAACACTGCCTGATATCCGTGTTAATAGAAACAACCTCTTGATTAAAGATAATTTCCACACCGAGCCGTGTCAATTCTTCCACCAGGGCCTCAGCCACTTTTTTATAGCTTACGATCCCCGCTTCGGGTACATGTAACGCCGCGATGCCGTTTACATGCGGTTCCAGTTCCTTGAGCTCTTCTTTCGATATCTTTCGGATATTCAGGCCGTTCTCTATCCCTCTTTCAGCCAGAGTATCCAAATAGGATAACTCCCGTTGGTCGGTAGCAACGATAACCTTGCCGCACTGCTCATAGGAAATATCGAATTCCCTGCAGAACCTCATCATTCTCTTGCAGCCCCGGGTGGTCAGTTCTGCTTTCTTGCTTCCGGGCTTATAGTATACCCCGGAGTGAATCACCCCGCTGTTTCTTCCGGTCTGATGAGACGCCGCTTCCTTTTCTTTTTCAAGAATAAGAATAGACGATTCCGGACTTGCCTTTTTAATGGCGTATGCCGTGGCCAGACCGACGATTCCTCCCCCGATAATTATAAAATTTTTCATAGTTGTTGTTATTAGACTTTTGCGTGTATTGATTGGTCTTCCCAGATGCGCCAGGGGCAATCATCAGCTTTCCATAAATCCTCCAGATGATTTTTATCGCGCAGCGTATCCATCGGATGCCAAAATGAATGATGTTTAAAAGCTCCCAGTTCTCCATTGTTGGCCAGTTGTTCCATAGGCTCCCGTTCCCAGACAGTATCATCTCCCTCGATGTAGTCAAAAACCTCTGGTTCCAACACGAAAAAGCCTCCATTTATCCATGCGTTGTCTTCCCGGGGCTTTTCCTTAAAGGAACTGATTCTGTGTTCCTCATATCCCAGCTTAAAAGTACCAAAACGACCCTCAGGCTGTACCGCCGTAAGAGTGGCCAGCGTATTGTGGGCCCGGTGAAATTCAATCAGATTAGCTATATTGATATTGCTTACTCCGTCACCATAAGTAAGACAAAACGTATCGTCTCCCACATAGTCTTTTACGCGCTTTAAGCGTCCCCCCGTCATTGTCCCGTTTCCCGTATCAATCAAGGTAACTTTCCAGGGCTCTACGTCATTTTGATGAATGTTCATCTCATTATGCTTTAGATCAAAGGTTATATCCGAGCGGTGCAGAAAATAATCTGAAAAATATTCTTTGATCATATATCCTTTATAGCCGCAACAAATGACAAATTCATTGACCCCGTAATGGGAATAAATTTTCATGATATGCCATAGAATCGGTTTTTCCCCAATCTCCACCATAGGTTTGGGCCGAACGCTGGTTTCCTCACTTAATCTGGTCCCGTAGCCTCCTGCAAGTATTACTGCCTTCATGATCTCTCTTTAAAATTTTTGAAGTTAGATATGACACTACATCAAGAGTTTTCTTGTGTAGATCACCATTTATTATTTGCGTACAGTAACAGTAATTCAAAAAATGTGCCAGATGAGATTTATTAATCAGAATTGCGCTCTCTATGCTTCAAATAGCCTTTTTTTTCTATGCTCCCTGTTTTTCGTATTTTTTTTATAGGCGGTTGAGTAAATATTACTACGCTTCAGACTAAGATTACACGATAGGAAATTGGATGTGTCCCTGGCAAATTATCACGAGCTGACCTTCGGCCTTATAGGCCAAGTCCAAAAACTAAACCATAAAGACTATAAGCTGGAGTTAATCCATCCGGGATCTGCCAATTATTATTTGTTGCCTGTTGTTATTACCACGGGCTGGTTTTTTAAAAACATAAAGGGATGGATCAAAATTATCCGGATGACCGGATCCGATTCATGACTGCGCTATTCGTACCAAATATCTAAAATTTATAGCTCAATTCATTTTTCTTAATATCTTTTTTAATAATGGAGTTATTTTCTTCAATTCCAATAAAATTTAACATTTCAAGTATTCCATCTTCAGTATTTAAAGCGTAATACATATCAATAATCATTATAGATCTGGGATATTTCAATATTAATTCTTCAACTCTGCTATAATATTTTTCCCAATATTTTTTTATCGCATTTCTCTTTAAGAAATTGTTGTAAGTTGGATAACATTTATCCCATTCACAATGACTCCAGATAAAGCCATTATGGTTGACCCAATGATTTCGTCCCCTTGTTTTTTTTAAATAGCTCTTTACCACCTCTTGCCTGTCCCTCTTCAAACAAATTATTTTAGTTTGAGGATAATTAGCAAGTATATATTCAATATACGGTAGATAATAAAAAGCAATATCACCTACATAGTGCTCTTTTCGTGATAAGATCCTTTTAATTTTATCATCCAAATCCCTGATAGATCGAATCCACGGTAATACTGGTTTTTCCTCATGAGTAAAATTTGAATCTTTTTGATTATTTAATAACTCACACAGAGAAACCGTACCACACCTACCCGTCCCAATTCCAAATACTAATTTTTTCATGAGTATATTTATTATTAAATCCTGTATTTAATTTTTGAAATTAATGATTTGCTCAATTTTTATACGGGTTTTGCCCAAACAAAGATTTCTTCACTAAATCCAATCACGCAACCTCCTGCAAATATTACTGCTTTAATGTTTTTCCAGTTTTTTGAAATTAGATTTGTCAGTAAACGAAGATTATTATATGTAGATCCCACTTATTATTTGAACGTAGACTAGTGGTAAATCAAAAAATGTGCCAAATGAAATAACTTAACCAGAGGTACGATCTCTATGCTTTAAACAGTCTTTTTTCGTTATACTCTCTGTTTTTTAAATATGTTCTACATACTACAGTCGAGTAAATATTTCAACGCTTAATTCTAACCTTACACAATAAAAAAAGTATCCTATCTTAATTCCCTATTAAGCTTTTTAAAACCTCGCTTGGCAAAGCCAATAGGGGAATTCAAAAATTGCTTTGAATAATTTCTGGTTTGCTTTTTTAAAATACTGAGCCTGTTCGGATAAATTATTTTGCTATCTCCCTGGTAACAAACAACCGGTTTTCCAGAAATCTTGGCTATCTCATTTGCTTGTCCTCTTGAACTTTCAATAAATAGCTTAGCTTTGACTTTTTTATAAACATTTGCCTTGTACTTACCATGATTCCCTGCTCTTATCCTTTCTTCCCGCGTATTATAATCCATCATTACAAGATTATCATATAAAATATTGTTTTTACTTAACCACTGTTCGGTTAATTCCCTATATTTTTCAAGTCGGCATGTAACCAACCAACCGATCTTCCTGGTGGGTATAATATTGGGAGCTACATTTAAAATAAATTGCCTGTATTTATGGCCATCGTCATTTTCCTCTTTTGACGGATCTCTGCACAAAACCCCATCGATATCCACACAAGACGACTTCATGATACCATGATGAAATAAATTCCATTCAAATATTCTTGGCATAGGCAAAACCTCTTTAAATATATCAGTTTTATCTATGGAATTGGATAGTGCATAAACGGCCCCATAGGAGATCCTATAAGGTAGATCACGCTTACGTATTTTCTCTTGAACTTTACTCATCTGATATCCGGAGTGGACACTGTCATCAACTACTAATATTTTTGATCCCTTGACCAACTGATTTCTTTCTTTAAGTGGCCTTCTACCTGAAGACAACAGCTTTCCATCAATTAATCCATCAATATCAGTAATAGGTAAATTAAGATGAAGTCCCAATATATTAGCAACAAGCAAACCACTTCTCGGAATACCAACAATTACATTGATATCCCGGGGAAGTTCTGGTATCCATGCCAGGATATCTCTATTTAATTCACTTATGGTCTTATAATTCATTTTTTGTACCCATTAACCTTAGATTAAGCCAATCATTTTTATCCAGCTTAATTTCATCTTAGATTATCTTTTGGATGTTTCTACAATCTAAATTTTTAACATTTACTTGGGCAAATTTTTTGGAGACCAAGGCAAAGATTGGATGATTTGATTTAAAACATACAGTTGAAACTGCCATGCTTTTCTTTACTTATCTACTTTTACAGATATTTATATACGCAACGTATTTTATAAATATCGTTTAGAGAATAACATCCCAATCCTATTGAATCACAAATGCCCCAGTTCCTTAAGTATTTTTATGTA
The DNA here is from genome assembly GCF_900129315.1 of Fodinibius roseus. Taxonomy (GTDB): domain Bacteria; phylum Bacteroidota; class Rhodothermia; order Balneolales; family Balneolaceae; genus Fodinibius; species Fodinibius roseus. The sequence goes on along the minus strand of NZ_FQUS01000001.1, from coordinate 138,703 downwards.
AAAGCTTTATTTAACGTATACTATGAGTTTATTTATCAAATTATAAAGCCGTTCGTTATTTTAAACTTTAAAAACAGGTAGCAGGTAAGTCAAACGTCCAGTGCAGAAACCTTATGCTCTGATCTTGATGTAGGCCGGGACCGCTTACTTGGATAAATTACAGAATCATCTTCAACAGCCATATATTTTTTATTAGTACGGAGAATATATAGGGCTGCAGATAACCGATGATAAAGATAGGAAAAAGGATTAATTCCATGCCTGAGCAAAGTTGGTAGTATCTTAAGCGTACCCCCAAAAGCTTTAAAAAGCGCTATACTTCCATTCGTCCGGCAATCATATGCACCAGTTACCCAATTTCTTCTTTTATCAAATTTAGGGACAGATTTGATGGTGCTTAAAAAAGGATGCTCGACAATATATTCAGGTACATACAATACTTTTAGCCCGTGCTTCAGGCAGTCCTCAATAAATACGGTTTCCTCGGCGCCGACAATCAGCTCTCTCCCAGCACCAAAACGTTCATCAAAATACAGCCCGGCGTTCTTTATTTTTTCTATGTTAAATCCTATTTCAACACTGCTGATAGAAAAACTTGTTTTTTTCAATTCCAGCCGGGCTTCCGGATATTCCTTGTACTCAGGTTCACCTGTTCTTGTTTTAATTTTAAAAAGGGCAATATCTATATCCGTATTTTCCCGGAAGGTTTCCTTCACAATATCAATATAACTATTTCGATAAGTTACGTCATCATCCGCAAAGAGGCCAATTTCCCCCGAGGCATGTTTTATAGCATTATTCCTTGATCTGGAAACGCCCTTGCCTTTAATTTGCGAAATTGTAACATCTCTCCGCTTCAGTTCATCAGGAATTTCCCTGTACCTGTCACTCGTGTATTGATGTGAAACAATATATTCGACATCATCCCTCGGTTCCAGAAGCACATTTTTGACTCTTTTAATACCTTCATCGATAGTTGATACCAGAATGCTAATCATTTTTCCTCAATTGTACATATTATGGGATAAGTTCAAACATTTAGTTTCGCTTTTTCTAACTTTCCAAAGCCATTTCACGAAATCTCATATTTGTACTTACCAGGTCCTGATATGTTCCCTCCTGAATTATTTTACCATCTTCCATAAAATATAGTTTATCGCAGTTTTTTACGGTGGTAAGCCGGTGGGCAATCATGATCAGGGTTCGCTCGCCCTTCAATGATGAGATAGCATTGGTAATTTCTTTCTCGGTAATATTGTCGAGTGCTGAGGTGGCCTCATCCATTACGAGTACTTTAGGATCGTGATAGAGTGCCCTGGCAATCCCAATGCGCTGCCGCTGTCCCCCCGACAAGCGAGTACCGTGTTCCCCAACAATGGTATCCAACCCATCGGGCATACGATTAAGCATGGTTTCTAATTGTGCCAGCCTCACGGCCTCCATGACTTTGTGATCATCGATCTCGTCCTCAGGCAATCCAAAAGCAATATTAGCACGAAGCGTTTCATCAGCCAGGTAAATCATTTGTGGAATGTATCCGATATTTCTCTGCCAGGCCGAGATATTCTCCTGAATACTTTTTCCATCCAGGAGTATTTCACCGCCATCCGGGTCAAGCAAGCCCAATATGAGGTCCACAACCGTGGTCTTTCCGGCCCCGGAAGCTCCTACAAAGGCTACGGCCTCACCCTTAGGAATAGTAATGGAAATCCCGTCTATCGCCTGCTCCTCACTCTCGGGATAGCGATAGCTTAGATTTTTTATAACAATCTGATCTTCAAATTCTAATTTATTTTTGTTTTTTCTGTCTTTAATAAACCTGGTATTATAATCTTCCAGTTCTTTAAGATCATCAAAAATAGGGTCAAGTGAGACCATATTATACCGTAAGTTAGTATACATGGACACCAGCTGTTGAATAGAGGGCATCAGGCGAACCGTGGCCATCGCAAACAACGTAAGAATGGGAATAATAGCCCCCATTGATCGGTCCTGCCACACTAATAACACCGAAACCAGCAACATGCCAAGTACTGCCGTGGTCTCAACCACCGGCCGGGGGATTTGCTGTATAAACCGTATGTAGGCCATCAAGCGCGTACTCATGTACGCCTCGATACGAAATTTTTCAATAAACTCTTCTTCCCGGTTCAATACCCGGGCATCCTTTATGCCCCCCAACCCCTGATTAAGGGCTTTGATCATCTCCGAGCGCCGCTCCTGCTCCTCCCGGCCATATTCCTTCATCTTTTTTTTGTTCAGCAGGATAAATGTCCCCGCTCCCAACCCCGATAAACTGATAACCAGAATAGTTATTAGCGGCTCCATTACAAACAGAAAAATAAGAATGGACAGGGCCATTACTCCTTCTCGGGCCATTTTGAGAAGTATTGAAACGACATTATTGATAAACACATTGATTTCCTGGGTAATATTTCTCAGAAGCTCAGCGGTATTCCTCCGCAAATGAAATATATAAGGAGCCTGCATGTAGGAGCGCATCAACCGGTGGCTGATGGTATACCGGCGGTTAAAAATGAAACGTGCCTCAAAATAGTTAAACGCAATTATATAGAGGCTTTTAATAATAAAAATACTCACCAAAGCAATCGAGCCCCATATAAGCAAGTCCTCTGCATTTGAAATGGCCAATGTCGAAAGAACGGGTTCCAACCATTCAATCTCCAGCACCCGTTCCGGATCCGCCACAATGGCTACGAATGCCGGAATCATTCCAATACCCGCCACCTCCATGACAGCGGCCAGCAGCATAAGCAGCAAAAGAACAACCAGTTTAAATGGATCTCCTTTGGGTAAAATGTAGAATATTTTCTTTAAAATTGACGACAAAACGCAACCACCAAAATTTTAATGTTAATTCTCATTAATTCTCTGTTAACTTTAAACTTAATTACCCCTGAGATTTTCAATCAATAGTATGGATGTAGCGATAACGCTGACAACAGGTGCAACAACCTCAACATAATCACCAAATGAAGGTTTCCTTCGCACTTGCAGCGACACGATATCATTATTCCTGAGATCAAATTCAAACATTTCCACGGGCTCAGGATCCTGGTACTGGTACCTGAACAGGGCGACTTCAACCAGTTTCCTGTTACTGTCATACCGGGAGACTTTGACCTCTATCTGGGTTTTCGTCCAGTCAATATTGGATTCCCTGCCCCGGAGCTGGGTATATCCCAGACCAAATGAAATCAATTCCGGCAAGCTGATGCCCTCCGGGACAATATACCGCCCGGAGCTGCCCACATCTCCCCATACATTCAGGGTGTCAGTCAGTTCCCCCGCTTCCGCGACCCGGATATACCGGTCACTGAGTTCTTCCTGCATTTGTGCCTGCATAAGCGAGGGTACAAGCATTAAAAATGCGGCAACGATAGTAATAGTAAAACCTCTATAATTATTAATCATGATTTTTTCTCTTTTTAGTATATATTTATAAGCTGTGCTTTATTTCTCTCTGATGATTGATTACAAATACTCCTCATAATTACTATACAGTGACTGATAGTAGCCGTCTCCATAGTAATTTCCGGTTTCCTTACGATAATCAAAGCCATTAAGAACAATGCTTGTTACGTTTGCGTTAATTTGCTTAAGCTCGTCCATCGTTTTAAGCAACATTCCTTTATTGGTTTTTCTGTATTTTGCCACGACAACCGTAGCTTGCGCGGCCTTCAGCAGGGCGGCTGAGTCACTGATGATTCCATAGGGAGGGGTATCCAGAATAATCACATCAAACACCTCTTCCATTTTCTTCAGCAACTTTTTAAAGGTCATGCTGCTTCCAATGATTTCCGGCATATCAGCATTCTTACCTGCTGTTATCACTTTAAGCGCATCTATATCCGTATCCTGGATTAACTGTTGAAAGGGAAGACTGCCATTCAGATAATCGGATAAGCCGGCCTCTTCTGTCAAACCGAAGTACTTATGAAGCTTGGGGCGTCGAAAATCGGCCCCGATAACCAGTGTCCAATATCCCTCCTCGGCAAACGCAACGCCCAGGTTCGCCGCAATGGTTGATTTTCCGTCTCCCTTTTCGGGACTTGTAATGGCAATCGTCTTGGGCGGAGTATCCCCGTTTTGATAAATAATATTGTTTTTAAGCCGCCGGATAGCCTCTGAAGTAAAACTCGTACGATTCTGAATCATTACGGCTTCATCGGGTACCTTGCCCTCTCCTACTGAGAATGATTTCCGATCCTCCTTCGAGACCTTGTCCAATGAAGGCACTACGGTAAGCGAAGGAAGATAATATGTCCGGAGCTGCTCTACGCTATTGACGCTGTTATCCCTGAATTCCCTGACGGCAATAAAGCCAACGGAGAGCAATCCTCCTAACATGACGCCCAATACCAGGAATAGTTTTTTATTGGGACTTACGGGTGCATTCGGGGATTCTCCCGGGTCTATGATACGGCCAAATCCGTACTGCGACTGGCTCCATATAGACATATCCGCATACTGCCGCGACACATTCAAATAGAGCTCTTCATTCATTTTGACATCTCTCTGCAGCTTTGCCAATTCAATCATACCTTCCGGCAATGAATTAAAGTTAGCATCCATCTCCTGCTTATGCGATTGGAGAGCGCTTCGACGAGATGTCAATTGATTTCGTTGTATGCGCAACTCTGTCAGGCGGCTTTGGATTTGAGACACCATCTGCGCCCTGTCCTCACTATTCATTCCCATAAACTCTTCATCTGATGTGAAAAGTTTACCGGAGAGCTCTTTAATTTCACCTTTAAGCCGATCTATTTGCTCATTTACATACTGCAGCCTGGGGGGCGTGGGGTTTCTTTCCAAAACGCCCGGGTTCTTCGAAATAATCAATGTTCGCTCCTGTTCATACTCTGCCAGTCTTTCCTGGGCATTCTGAATTCGTGGTCCGATGGCCTCGGAAAACTGCTCGGACAGCCCCGGCTTTATTCTTTCAAGCTGTTTTTCATAATTAGCTATGTTTTCCTCGACCGACTCGAGTTCTAAATTAATGCGCTGCAGCTCAGCTTCCGTTTCAGCTCTTTGAGAAACCATACTTGAAGCCTGCTCATCAACCTGGACAATACCCGTGGCATCCATATAATTTTGAAGTTCTTCCTCGGCCTCCTGGAGATTTTGCTGAATCTCCTCCTTTTCTTCTCTCAGAAATTCTGCCGTCGACTGGGCAGCCTGCCGATTTTGCTTCGTTGATGTCTCAACATAAATCTGCATGGCTACATTAACGATCTTCGAAGCCTCTTCGGGCGACGTACTGTTAAAATTGACCTCCACTATATCTGCCTCTTCTTCAACCCGAAGAAATTCGATATTGCTTCTTATTCTACCGGCCACTGCTTCTTTTGAGGAACGGTTAATTTCTCCATTTTCTTCTGTTGTCCACAAAATCGGAAACTGATTACGGTCTCCCGGATCCTCTTTTATAAGGCTATCGGCCACTTGAAGCGAAAATTTCCTTGATTGAAGCACCTGAAGCTCGTTTATGACGGTTGAACTCGTCCCATAGCCGGTTGTTTGAGACACAATCTTAGACAACTCATCACTCGGTGACTGGTCAGTGGAACTAATCATCAGAGTCCCGCTACTTTCATAAACAGGAGTAATGGTGTCCGCATAAAACCAGGCACCAGCCACTCCTGCAACCAGGAATAAAAGTACAATCCACTTATATTTTTGCAAGAGCGATACAATTTTTTGTGGATCAAGTCCATTATCACTCTTCTCATTAAAAGTGTTGTTGTCATCAGGGGCATATTGAAATTTATCAATCCCATTTTGAGGACTATTATTATGTTTTTGAAGTGAACCGGACATTTTAAACCTTCTTTTTTATATTATTGGCTTTTTGACAATTTTTAATTGAAAATCATCAATTTGCTTTTGTTAGATTATCAGCGCGTGTGTCAAGTACAATTATCTGCTATTGAGCTCTGATAAAGTGAATTTAAACAAAATGACCATGGCTATACGACCCCTCTTTGTCAATAACATTTTCCTATCCTTCTACAAATAACGATTTACCTTTCTGAGGAGTCATAGTGCCGTTAACTTTCTTCCTTTCCTTATAGGTGTACGTCGGTACCAATGATTTTAAGTGATCCCTGATGTATTCATTTTTGCCCTTTTTAAGATGGGCAAGCAAGTCAGAAATTTTTGTTTCAAGCTCTTCTTCATCTGTTCTTCTACTGCAAATAGCTTTGAAAATTTCCTCATGTTCAGTTTCAAGCACTCCTTCTTCGGCATTTAACAGTTCCTCATATAGTTTTTCGCCGGGACGAAGACCGGTTATTTCAATTTGAATATCTTTATCCGGTTCTAAATTATGCAGCCGGATAAGATCCTTAGCCATATCCAGTATTTTAACCGGCTCTCCCATATCGAGTACAAAAACTTCTCCGCCATCCCCCATGGATCCCGCCTGCATAGTCAATAATACCGCCTCGGGAATCGTCATAAAATACCGTTTCATCTCGGGATCGGTTACCGTAACGGGTCCCCCATTATTAATCTGTTCGATAAATATAGGAACCACAGAACCTCTTGATCCCAAGACATTTCCAAACCGAACGGAAATAAATTTTGTGGGGCCGGTACCATTTCGGGCCATGCATATTTCTTCCGCAACCCGTTTGGTAGCTCCCATCACATTGGCCGGGTTCACCGCCTTATCGGTTGAAACCATTACAAACTTATCCACTTTGTGTTTGCATGCGAGCGAGGCTATTAAACGCGTCCCCCCAATATTGACCTTTATGGCCTCATCAGGAAAACTCTCCATCATGGGAACATGCTTGTAGGCTGCCGCGTGAAAAATGATGTCGGGCTGAAACCGGGCGAAGACCTGATCGATTTTTGATTCATCCGTAATATTTGCCACGCAGGGTATCACTTCGGTTTCTGACCCCTCAAATTCATTCACCAGATAAAACAATTCGGTCTCATCAATATCCAGGGCAACCAGCCGGGTCGGTTTCAGTTTGGCACACTGCTCTACCAGTTCGCTGCCTATTGATCCCCCTGCCCCCGTCACCAGAACTGTTTTCCCGGTGATACTGGCTCTAATGGAATTGATATCAATCTTAACCGGTTCTCTCCCCAGTATATCCTCAATACTTACATTACGAATATGTTTCACACCCACCGGATCATCCGTCAGGGAATGAAAAGAAGGAAGTATTTTAATCTCCATTTCAGGACGGATTTCCTTGATTTCATCAATGATCTCTTTTAAATCTTTTTTGGGCATTTCAGGGAATGCAACAATCAGCAACTCCACAGGAAAGCGTCGAATATGATCAATCATTTCTTTTTTACCGCCCAGGACCCGAACTCCATGCATACGCAGGCCGGGCAAGACCCGGTCATCAAAGATTCCGTAGACCGATAAGTCCCACTGGTTATTTTTAAGAATATCCCGCAGTATTTGCTCGCCCTCACTTTCACCGCCAAAAATGATTGTATACTTTTTGCTATTTTTGGATCTGCTGATGAACTCATGATAGAGCCTTTTACTGATTCTGAAACCGGATATCAAAAGTACCCCATGAATTAAAACAAGAGCGGTAAATACATATTCATAATTGCCCATCTCCTGGTAAAAAGGAGCTATGCCAAAAGAGAGTCCCCCTCCCAACACAATGGCCAGTATAATCCGTACAAGGTCTCTTAATCCCGTATATTTCCAGTTCACCAGATACATCCGAAAGACTGCCATAGCCGCAAGTATTGAGCCGATGATAAGCAGTGTATGCTCCAGCGGAAATGTCCTTACAATATCGGTAAACGGGAAGAGAATGATATATGACAGCAGTGCTGAGAGGCATAGCGAAAAAGCATCGCCCACCAGAAAAAACAAACCTCTTGTAAACTTGTTTCTGTACTTGTATTTCTCTTTATATGATTCAATTTCCATTAGTGCCCCATTCTTTTTTCTCTCGATAGTAAAATTGATGACAAAAACTATGGTTTATGTATTGGTTTCTGTCTTTCAAGTAATAGCTATAAATTTCAATTATTGATATTGTTACTATTCAAATGCATCTTACGTTGAACTTGTTTATTACAAGAGTTATGCCAATTCATTCAATCTGTTGTAAACTAACGGTAAAGCACCTCTCAAAATGAACACAGGTACCTACAAAGGACTTTTTCTTAAGAATTTATTTGATCATGAACCCGATGCAACAGAGCGGTATAAGAAAGTTTCGGGTGGAATGTGTTAATATTATTCATCAGAACGAGTAAAAACTACTCGATTATGATCTCATCCCGCTCTTGCTTAATCGACGTGAGGAAAGACGAAGAACCTTTTTTATAGTTGTAACAACCCGCAATAGATCTTGATCCCTCAGATTACTACCGGATGGAAGGCATAACCCATACTTGAAAACCTCATCAGATATTCCCCTGCCATAATATGGAAAGTCTCGATAAAGCGGCTGCAAATGCATGGGCTTCCACAGGGGACGACTTTCGATGTTCTGATCCTCCAGTGCCAGACGGAGATTTTCTCTGGTTATTCCTCCGGTCTGATTGGGATTCACAAGTATGGTTGTAAGCCACCGGTTGCTGTAGTAATGCTCGGGCTCTTTCAAAAAATAGATACCGCCCGGGGAATTTTTTGTTTTGAATCCGATGTCATCAACAGGATACCGATCTTCGGGATCGAGCCAAGTACCGTCCAGCTCCCGGAAATAGTATTCATGATTGGAACGCCGCTTGCGCACACGGTCATTTATAACTTTTATCTGTCCCCGGCCTATTCCGGCAATGATATTGCTCATCCTGTAATTGTAGCCCAGCTCTGAGTGCTGGTAATGCGGAGCATTATCCCGGGCCTGTGTTGAGAGAAACCGGGCTTTATTTATAAGATCTTCCTCATCACTTAGTAATGCTCCTCCTCCCGAAGTAGTTATAATCTTATTCCCATTAAAAGAGAGAACAGATAATTTACCAATAGTACCACACATTCTGCCCCGTACCGATGAACCCAATGCCTCTGCGGCATCTTCAATAACAGGGATGCCATATTTTGACGCAATTCTCGCGATGCTGCCGACCTTTGCCGGCATACCATACAGGTGAACCAGTATAATCGCTTTGGGTTTACCTTTATTCTTTTCTATTCTATCTATAATGGCCTGTTCTAAAAGCTCCGGGTCCATATTCCAGGTTTCTGCTTCCGAATCAATAAAAACAGGATTAGCACCCAGATATCGTATCGGATTGGCAGAAGCTGCAAAGGTGAGAGACTGGCAAATAACCTCATCATCCCGTTCTACTCCACAAAGGAGCAACGCCAGGTGAAGGGCAGCCGTACCTGAAGTAACAACCGCAGCGTGCGCTCTTCCGGTATAGCTCTCCAGGTCTTTTTCAAATCCATCCACATTTGCTCCCAGTGGTGCGATCCAGTTTGTATCAAAGGCTTCGTGAATATAGTCGATTTCGTCCCCGCCCATATGAGGAGAAGAAAGGTAAATACGAGGTTTAGCTTTTTTCATAAAATTGATCTGGCATGTAACTGGCCCTACGAAGCACCTGATTTCAGTTTTTCTCTATCGAACGAATCGTAAGAAACAGTGTTCGACTATCCTACATGAATCGATACAAGAGTTATGCCAATTTGATATAATCCTATTTAACACGCGATCAATTTGATAGGATTCACCTTTCTAATATTCCCTCTCAGACTGTAAAACGGTTTTTACAGGAAATAACCTCACGGTATAGCCAAAGGTAATGACACACAAATAGTGTTACGTTTATGCATCCTACTGAGTAAATTTTACTTGATTCTCTATCGATTTGTTGTACCCGGAAGAAAAGTAGGTAACTTGGACCCCGCTTCCCTGCAATCGTCCCTGGGAATATTCGAGGCAAGCAAATGGTACGATAATTCCGGATATATGCTTTAGGATGGATTGCTTTGTGGCCGCCTGAATCAAGCAAACATATGTTACTTGTCTCTCTCAATATTAGCAATATATCACGTACGCGCCCTTATCGCATCGCAAATGGCTGATAAGGGCCGCAATGACTCTCTATTTTAGCTTTTAGAGAGAAAAGAGGGAAAACGGTAGACTGGTCCTGCCCGTCGGAGCTTACAACTTTTTTGTCCGTTCAATTGATATTTACCCTACAAATTTCCTTCCTATAACAATTTTGGACCTATTATTGCATAATAAAAAAAGGGTTTTCCTACAAACATTATATAAGAGAGGTCAAGTGGCAGCAACCCAAAACTCACTTGCCTTTTATTCATTTGAATTAAAAGATAACGGTTAAGTGGCTCTCATTTCATCCAGAAAAAATGTGCAGAATATTCAAGATCTAAGAATAATTATGAATTTCAATCGAATATTATTGATTTTACTCTTTTTATTCATCACCCCGGGCATCGTTAGTATTGCCGGGGCCCAATCTATTGAGTTTGGAATAAAAGGCGGATTGAATACCAGCTCTCATCTGAATAGTTTCAGATACGCAGATGGAGACATCGATCTCGATTTAAAACCAAAAGTCACTACAGCTTATCAAGCGGGACTTATCCTCCGGAAAGATTTTTCCCGGGTATTTCGTTTGCAAATCGAACCATCTTTAATCATGCTGGGAGCAAAATATGAGGAAGCGTTTATGCTCCGGGGATTTGAATTCCAAACGGAAAGCAAAACGGAACTGCTGTATATTCAAATGCCTTTGGTATTCCAATTATCGACCAATCCCACTTCAAAATCGGTCAGGGTGCATGGACGAGAGAAAGCCACAACCACGTATCATCTGACCGGCGGAGTTTACGGTGGGTACCTGTTAGATGCCCGTTTTTCGGGGACCAACACAGGGGCTCCCATCGGCGTATCTTTTGAAGGTGATTTTTCCAACGACGTCAAATCCCAATACTCCGAATACGACGGGGGTGCAATCCTGGGAGTGGGCTTTGAATACGGTTCAAGGCAAAAAATTGGATTTGAAACACGTGCCCTGTATGGGGTACTTGATTCAGGCAACGCTCCCGGCTTGTCATTTGAACCTCACAATGTAGCTGTTACCTTTTCTGTTTATTTGCTGTTTTAGTTTACCGTTCTGGGGGTTAAAGAACGTCATTAATATGTAAATATTTACTTCTGTCTAAATAAGGGATTATGTAAATGGGCATGGATACAGATCAAGAGCTCCTTACAAAACTGAAGTTCAGACGACAATTTCTTATTGGTCCCACTGAGTATTCACCTAACAAGTACTGGAAAACGGAAAAACTATATCACGGACTGGTTTTATCAATACACACGGATCTGAATTTCTTTTCAGGTGTAAGGAATGGTTGCAAAATTACGCTCATAGGTATTGCTGTTGATTGCACGAGTCCTTACAAGAACGCCCCGGAGATCATCTCTTCCATTTTGGAATCTTGCGGGGACATTCTTTCCGTTATCACGGCATCCAAACCCCTCGCGGGAAGATGGGTAATACTTTTTCAGGATAAAGAAAATTCTTTTCTGTTTACCGATCCCTGCGGACTCCGGCAAGTGTACTACTACACAGACAATGAACACCTCTGGTACGCATCACAACCGACCCTGATCAATCAGGTAACAAAATTGCCCCTAACTTCCGACGAATCCATTTTACGGTTCAAAAACAGTATGCAATTCAAACAAAAGGAATCTGCATGGATTGGAGATAAAACGGCCTATGAAAACTGCTTTCACCTAATGCCCAACCATTACCTTGATTTAAATGACTGCTGCCAAGTGCGTTTTTTTCCAAATGAACCTATTGCCACTTCGCAAAACGAAAATGAGCTTATCCCTGAAACCGCCCAATATTTACAAAATATTATCCTTGGCCTGGACCACAAGTTTAATATTAGAATCTGTCTTACTGCAGGGTTTGACAGCAGACTATTACTCGCCGCATCCGTAGATATTTCAGACAGTGTAATCTACAGCACCGATACCCTGGGAATCATGGATGGATACTGTGATGATATTTACATACCTAAAAGGCTGGCGCGTAAATTCAACTTGCATCACGAGGTCATAAATTCAGCGACCAATCCGCCTTCCTGGTTTTCTCGCTTACTGGCGAAAAATGTCCATTTGGCCCGGACTTCCCCTCTGTTGAGAAAAACAAAATCCATATACAGTGCGATATCGGATAATGGGGTCGACTATATCCTAATAAATGGTAATGTTACCGAACTGGTAAGGATTCATGAAAGAGCCGTGAATTATGAGCCGTTTATCGATGACGAGACTCGTAGAATAAATTTAAACCCTTTGTTAAACTTTTATGACTACAATAGCGCTTATATTAACCGGGAAATAGAAAAATGGGTTAAAACTTTTGATATATCGGCCATTGATGGAATAACCGTTTTCGATATGTTTTACTGGGAACAGCGAATGAGTAAATGGGGAGCTCTTTTCCCCGCCGAACTCGATATCGCCAAAGAATCAATAAGCCCATTCAACTGCAGATTACTGTTGGAAACTTGTTTCAAAGTACCGAGAGAACAACGAATAGCTCCGGAAATTCCCTTTTTTAGAGGAGTCATAAAACAGCTCTGGCCGGAAATATTATCTGAACCTATTAACCCGGGACCGAGAGGTTGGGGATTACTAAAGCAAAATATCAGGAGACGCTTGCCCGCCGGCATGGTGAAAGTTATTCAAAAAATGATTAAGTGACGGTTGACAGCCTGACAATCGACCATCCGATATGATGATCAACTGCCACTGGAGGTAACCCGTAACCCTGAAAAATAAACAATCCGGACAGAGTTTATTTATACTACCAACCGACAGAGTTTAGGCTACACTACCTAACCAAGAAAAGTAAGCAGCCCGGTCAAGTTCAGTTTATTCTTCCCATCCTCTCACAGAGTTCTAATCACATACCGCTATATGGCAATATCGCTTAATAACAAATTATACCAAGCAATACCCACATATTCATAGACACCAACTTTTAAATTTTCGATATTTTCAATAGCGGGCAGCCCCACCCATCGGTGCTTCCAGCTTCCCTTCAGCCTGAAATTTGTCGGGGATGGAATGGGATCGAATCCAAACTCCCTGAATGTCATCACCGCCCTGGACATATGAGAGGCGTTTGTGACCAAAATAACGGGATGCTGAGGCTTGTTCTCACTTGCGCTCCCGTAACCCTCACTGTACATTTTTGCCTCTTCAAACGTATTACCGGGTTCTTTTTGTAAAAGAATAGCTTCCCTTTCCACGCCCAACAAAAGGGCTGTTTCCTGCAACATCTCGGCCTGGGTTGTTTGTCCCTCGGTAGAAGAAAAACCAGACAGCACCAGTTTGCTGTTAGGAAGTTGACGATGCAGTCGTATCGCTTCATTCAACCTCCCAAGCGCTTTTTGTGACAACAGCGAGTTCGCTGGTAATCTGCTGTCAAATCCATGTCCCCCTCCCAATACTATAATATGGTATCTTGCTTTTTGGTCAGCAAGTTCCCTTTCATAAACGGGGGCATACTGATCTTCAAGCGAATTTAGAATTAAATTGGGTACAAAAGGGGTGGAAATAATCAGAAACCACACCATCACGAAGACGACCAACCCTCTGAACAGGCGGCTTTTTTTAAAAAACCAGGCTCCCATGGCAATAAGTAAAAAAATCCAAAAAATATTAAAAGGATCTATTAAAAATTTGATGAGTACCTTAACCATTATACTGCGAGGATAGTTACCTGTTCATATTTCATAAGAAATCGCATATAAATCCTAATTTAAGGACTCGCTCATCTCCTCATATTATTGAACCATATCTTAATCAACCGGTAAAAATTTCCGGCATTTGAACGCAAAATCCCCAAACCATTTTCTTCCTTCACAGGATGATAGAGTTTGTTTTTTCGCATTCCATGAGTTTTCATAGCCGGACGATACCTCATGGTTCCTGTTGACAGTCCCTGTTGGCCACTGCTTCTGCTTATATAAAATTTATTACGGTCGGAAACGAAGTCCCCATTCCCGCCAAAATCAAGCAGCTGATAACCATGGTGAAAAAGCAGGGTAGTCAAGAGAACTTCATTGTGCCCTTTCCACCCGCTTTTAAAAGCTTTTTCCAAGAATTTAAATGCCTCCGAGGAGATACGATAAATAGGATTAAAAGAGCGAACACGTTTTTCCCTGGAAATTGTTATTTCCCGATGGTTCATCTCCTTCCACCAGTACCAATCCGGCTCCTCATGAAAGTAACGAATATGTGATGTGAGGAAATCTGCGTTGAACTGGGTAAAATGATCAAACAATACGGACCATTTCCCAGAAAATCTCACATCATACTCGATAACCCAGTAATAGTCAGCATTGGTCTTATTGTTGCCAATATATGCAAAAACAGGAAAATGAGCGTGTCCGGGTATTATGGAATTTCCTATTGTTGGAAAATCCATCTGTTGAACGATAGATTCATCAAACAAAAATAGATCTGTTCCTTCAATATCGAAGGGTTGTGACTGGGAAACAATGGTCAGTTTTCTATCTCCCATACTGTCCCGCAAAGAGCGAATGGCGTTTTCAATCTCTTTATTCTTCTTGTGTGTTAAAAAAAGAATTTCTTCTTTCATGTAACGCTGTTATCCTTTTATCAAATTATAATTAAATTATCGTATTTCATTTCCCTTATCCGAATTATAAAGAGGACGTATACTTACTTATACCTATACATGAATAAAGAAATCTACTCTACGGATTTACCGGGCACACCCGCAACGGTTGATTCAGGTTTCACATCCCGGATAATCATACTCTGTCCCCCTACAGTACTGTCACCCCCGACCCGTACATCCTGAAGGGTAGATACCCCAATCCCAACGTCCACCGCTTCCTCAATAGTCGAATGTCCCCCCGTATTTACCCCGGGAGCAAAGCTTGAATACCTCCCAACTTCTGTATGATGTCCCAATGAGCAGTTCATATTGATAACCACAAAATCCTCAATGCCTGACCCGTAATTAATGGCTGTCCCCGGATAGATTATACATCCCTGCCCAACTTTCACGCCCTTTGAAATCCATGCCTGTTCATGAACAAGAGAAGGAAAAACGAGCGTAGAATTAACGGATAACTTTTCGACTATCTGTCGCTTTATCCTGGGAAAAGCAATGCCGATCACTAACGCTTCATGTCTGAGTTCCAGCGCTTGATCAATAGGTCCCAATACCTCAAACCCAAACTGTTCGGTTCCCACTTTTTCCGGGTCGTCGTCAAAAAAACCCTCAATATTATAATCATCGGCGTATTCTTCGATATTCAGGGCAACATGCCCCCCCACACTACCCGCTCCAATGATATAAAGGTTCTTCTTCATTCAATTAGTACCTTCGAAAGGCTGCATGGGCCGGGCATCAGACTGATTGATTCCCTCCCGTTTTATAATTTTTATGATCGTCAACCAGACTATTTTCAAGTCCAACGCAAACGAAATATTTTCAACGTAAAATAGATCCAGGGCGAATTTTTCTTCCCAGCTGATGGCATTTCGACCATTCACCTGGGCCCATCCGGTAATACCCGGCTTAACTTCGTGCCGCCTTCGTTGTTCCTCAGAATACAGCGGAATATATTTGAATAGTAATGGCCGGGGGCCGATTAGGCTCATATCCCCTTTTAAGACATTTATAAGCTGGGGAAGCTCATCGAGGGACAGTTTTCGAATCCAGCCGCCCATCATAGTAATCCGGTCCATATCCGGTAACAGATTGCCTTCAGCATCTCTTTTATCCGTCATCGTTTTGAACTTGATAATATAAAAGGGCTTTTCTTGATACCCCGGACGTCTCTGGTAAAAGAATACATTACCCCTGTTTTGAATGAAAAGCAGGATTGAAATGAGTAAAAAAAGGGGTAATGTGACCGCTAAGATCAGCGCTGCTCCAAGCAGGTCTAAAAATCTTTTCCCGTATTCCCTGTAGAACATCTTAACCACTCATTCAATATCCTTTAGTACAGACTTCAATCCCTCTTTTACCGGTAACTGCCATAATAACTTACACCAGTCATGGTTACCTTCAATCAGTCCGGGTCCTTTTTCAGTAATGACGATATCCCAACCAATAGATCTGTTTTGGGGGTGTAGCCTTGCTGCTTTTTTGACCATTTGTAGAGTTTCTGTCCAGAAAGGGATCTGAAAGCCGGGTATTTTAACATTAGTAATCGGGTGATATTCCTTTTCCCCTTTGGTAATATCACTGTATACAGCGGGACCACTTAACCGACCGGTGGTTTCATCAATGGGAGCAGCCAGGTTACCGGCCGCCATATTATCCACCGGGGAGTCTACGGAAATGCGCAGACGGCAGCCCAGTATATCAACCTCATCCTCGCCATTCAGCTGAGTGAAAATTCTGACGGTATTTACGGCGGACGGGGAAAGTCTGTTCATCTCCGGATGTTGTTCAATATATTCTTCGACTAAATCGTAATCTGAATTTTCCATAAATTCAATAAGGCTTTGCCATCCAAAATCCTCACAGTCTCGAATTTCAACATCAGTACCACAATTACCATCTGCCGGCTTGAATACCAGCTTGCCGGATGGACTAAACAGAATAGCATCAGCGACATCCGGCTTATTCCTGAGATCCTCAATGTCCGCTACCCTATGGGTAAAAAATTCACCGTAATGCTTGTAAAAAAGTGTTTTATTTTCCAAAATATCCCGGTTGTTCCGGGGATTCATTTTTAGCTGGTACTCATACATGTGACCGGTCCCCGCCCACGCCTCTCGCTCGGATGTGGATAGCTCATAGAAGCGAAACTGGAAATATTCCAGAATAGAAATATTGTACTTAAAAACCGACTTCAGAATATCATAGAGAAGTGATATTTTCGATATCCCAGTCTTATTACTCGTATATTCCAAAAAAAGACTGAACTTATTTTTGTCCAGCTGCTTTAAGTAATATCCCAGATATATGGCTCTCTTCATTTTCATTTTAAGCGTTGTGAATTTTAGACCTAACACCTATGCCTATTAATACAACAGTTGTGCCAATATGGTGCAGCCGGTAAATTTTTTACCGAAATAGCGACTTATAACAAAATGATAAACGAGAAAGCAATTTTTAAGGTCGAAATTTTATCAGAAAGAAATTCTAAAATTAAGAAAGAAAGACAAAAAATGGGTTGATTTTATATATTCGAGTAATAATTACTCGACAAAAACATTGAAAGAATGGGCATTACCCCTGAAAAAATCGGACGTCGACAAGTCGACAACCGGTCATTCGACTTTAGAGATCGGCTGCCATTGGAATTAACTCGTAACCACGAAAAATAAACAACCCGGACAGAGTTCAGTTTACACTACCGATAAGTGCGCCCAATTCATTCGCAGCCAAAAATTCTACCTGAGGCCAGCGTTTCGTGACTTTTTGCAACAGCTCCTTGAGAGCATGCAATCCCTCCTCCCTGTTCTCCGGGTCAATATGACCGCAAAAATTCACTCTGTGAGAACTAATAATCGCCGGACGATTCCAGCGGAATGCTGCTTCAATCTGTTTCATGGCATAAGAAACCCAATCGACCCCCCGATCTTCTGTGGGTTCAAACACGACATTTCGGACTAAATATGTTTGACCTAAATCATTTTTTTTTCCCGTATAATTAAATACTTTCTTGTGCTTTCCATTACCTTGGTGTTCCTGCTTCAACAAAGGAGTATCAATATACTTTACTCCATTCTCTTTCAGTGCCTTGTGTATCACCGGGTGCTCACGTCCCCCAGGTGGATTAAAATGATCAGATCTGTATCCATATACCTTCTCGAACGCCTCCAGTCCGTCTGCTATGATATCCGTA
Organism: Fodinibius roseus; assembly: GCF_900129315.1. Classification (GTDB taxonomy): domain Bacteria; phylum Bacteroidota; class Rhodothermia; order Balneolales; family Balneolaceae; genus Fodinibius; species Fodinibius roseus. The sequence goes on along the minus strand of NZ_FQUS01000001.1, from coordinate 120,849 downwards.
AACCGCTCATTTTCCTTAAATTTCCAAAAATCAAATGCAGCCATAGCAGAGATCGTTTGGTATTTGCTCGATGAGATACTGGTATACGACCGATTCTCCAGTGCCGTAATAACTTCGGGATCTCTGGCGGCCAACTTCTCCTCTAACACCTTTAAATTCAGATGTTCCCGACCATGAAAGAACGGAACCATCAGCCTTCTTTCCATTCCCTCTTGCAGAAGTTCCCAGGCACCTATATACGCTTCCGGCTGCTGCTCTGATAGCTTATCAAAGGTGTGCGGAAGCAGTTCGTAATGATAATCCTGGAAACTCTCTTCCCTCATTTTTTCAAAATTTATATTACACGGTACGGCAAACGAAGACAACAATGCGTTACGATCGTTCTTATCCTTCACCGAAGTCAATACTTCGTACAGAGCTTCCAAATCCCTCCTGGTTTCCAGGGTATCCAGCGCATCAAAACGATTGTATATTTTCATCCCCTCTTTGTCCATTCGTTCACGTGCAGCTTTCGAATCAAGTCGAACATTGCCATAATCATCCACCGAGATAACTACAATTTTTCGATTTGTTCTCCAGCCCATCAGGTTTTTGGCGTTCAAGATGATATTGCGTTTCAGATCAGAAATCATATCTCTATCGGCTCATGTTGTGATTTTCTTTCTCTGACCAAATTGATCACGGTATCAAACTCATAATTTTCCAGCAGTGAAGAAAGCTTCGGGTATACGGTGCTTCTGTTGTACCACATAAATTTCATTTTATTACGTTTTAAAAATCCAGCATTATCAAGCTCTTTAAAATAGTAGTCAGGATACCGTTCCGTATCCAGCTCGTACGGGTGCAGATAGATAATGGCCGACCGATTTTTAATAATTCTTTCAAATGCTTTCTTAGTAACCCATTCCGGATAGATACGCAGATATCCCCCCCCGCAGACCGGTATTTGCCGGCCCAACAGTTCGATAGTAGACATCGGAACCTCTGTAAGTTCATATCCTGACGGGGTTTTAATCCTGCTAATCTCCCGGGAAAAGCCGGGCCATCCATACCTGATACCATTGATCGGCATAATGCTGCTATCATAGGTAAAGCCCGCTTCAGCGATCACATCCAGCCCCCATCGTGTTTCAGGTGTGATGGAAAAAGCAGGGGCTCTGTGACCGAACACCTTCTTTCCCGAGATATCCTCAATAAGTTTTTTGGCACTGCTTATCTCTTCAAATGCTTTTTCTCTTGTCATTCGGAAAAATTGCAAATGATTATACCCATGCACGCCCAATTCATGTCCCCCCTCCGATATTTGCTTAATAAGCTCCGGAAACTTCTCGGCAACCTGACCCAACACAAAAAAGGTTCCTTTGACTTCATACTTATCCAAAAGGTTGAGAATTTTCTCAGTCAAACTAACAACTCTCCTGGTCTGCTCGGATTGAACGGAAAATGCGTCCCGCATTGCTATACTGACACCGTCTTCCACATCAACGGTAAAGGCGGATTTTATATCATCTCTCATATACGACTGTGATCCTCATTTATAAAAATTCATTCCTCCCTCTGAGGCACCTTTTTCACTACTTTAGCTGGCCTGCCTATAGCAATGGTCCAGTCCGGTATATCCTTTGTAACAAGGGAAAATGCTCCGACAATTGCGCCCTCTCCAACGGTGACACCCGGCATAACAATAGACTGAGTTCCGATTAAGCATCCTTTTTTCAAATGCACTTTTTGCCTTACATAAGGAAGCTTGCCATAATCTTCATCCGCAAAATATTTACTCATATCTCTTTGATGACAAAGGATAATACTTCGTGCTGCTATATGCACTCCATCTTCTATTTCAATCAATGAGCTATTTGAGGAATCAGGCATACAATCTGCACCAATAAAAACCCCTTCACCAACTTTACATCCTATTTTTCGCCATATCTTGGGTCGAATGGAACGTGCATTAATAGAGGATAACAGTACACTATTGGTACAATATTTAAGTAAGAATGCATTTCGTAATTTTAAAAGTGTCTTTTTTAATACGGTCCAAAAAGAAACCTGCCCGTATTCTTTTTCCGAGAAATTCAAACCAAGTTTTCTCAAGAATCGATATGTTAAACTGTACTTTTCTGCCATAATTCTTTTTACATTTTTAAAGCTTTATAAAATTGAGGTATTTTTCTCAGAAGCTTTAGTGGTATCATATAAAAGGGAGGGGCTTCGCCATTTAACTTCCAGCATTTTTTTTGGATGGCCTGAGACTTAAAAATTTTATGATAATTGCTTGTACTTCTCCCCCCCATCGCAAACCGCAAAATGTAAGCATCCAACCTTTTTACTTTTAGATCATTGAAATAAAAATAGCGCAACACAAATTCATAATCAGCACTGCCCCCTAAATCAGTACGATAGTTTCCCAACCGTTCAATGACTTCCTTCTTTATATATACACTTTGATGTGAGGGCATCCAACCCACTTTAAAAAGAGATTTTCTGAATTCCGGACTTTTATTAACTCTTACCGGCTCATCTTCCTTGTTTACCAATATACTATGTCCATACATGGCATCAATATCATTAGATATAAAATGCTCAGCTATCCTTGAAATAACCTGGTCATCAAATAACCGGTCCCCCGCATGAATTAATCCAACTACATCTCCAGTAGCCAATCGAAACCCCTTATTAATGGCATCATACATTCCCTCATCCGGCTCAGAAATAATAGTATTAATATGCTCTGAGTATTCACGAATAATTGCCATTGTATTATCCATGGAATTGCCATCTACCACAATGTATTCAATTTCATCATATGCTTGATCCACAACAGATTCTATAGTATCCCTTATTTCCTGCTCATTATTAAAGCAGATTGTAATAACCGAGATCTTAAATCCCTTTTTTTTATCACTCATTATTTATTTATAAATGATTATTTAAAACGGTTAAAAATGGATTTATATCAAATTAAAATGGCATGCTATATTACTGCTTCCATCTCAGGCTTGTCTACTTTATTTTCACAAATAGACAAAAACTTTGCTGCTCTTTCTTCGGGAGTGTTTATAGATTCAAATATTTTATGCCCTTTTTGAATTAGCTCTTCCTGGATCTCAGGATTCTGAATCAAATGTTGAATTTTATCTGCTATATCTACTGGATCCATCGGATCAAAATAAACTGCCGCATTTTTACACACGGTCCTGGCAAATGGCAGATTAGAGGTCAAAATTGGTTTTCCCATAGCCATTGCTTCCACATAGGAAGCCGAAAAACATTCCAGCAGGGTTGGCAAAAACATCATGTTACATTCTTTATAGAGAGTGGGACATTGTTCTATCGGCACGGGTCCAATATTTACAATATATTCTTGATGTTTATCGCTTTTAAACTTTTCAAAAGCCTTATCCGGCAATGTCAATACGAATTTGACATTTTTAATCCCGGCTTCCAATAATTCATCTAAAACCTTTGAAATAATATTTAAATTTTTGTGCGCATAATTCGAACTGACTGTTAATAATCGAACCTCATCTTTCCCTTTGGGTGGTAATATTTTGTCCCGGAATACGGGATTCATGAATACCCCGTTGACCGTATTTGAAACTGTATGCACGTCGACTTCCGGCATAAGATTTTTTACTCGTTGATTGACATCATCTGTCTGCACCACTATTGCATCCGATTGCCGGTAGAAAAATAAATCGAACTGTTTTTTTAATTTCCAGTAAATTTTTTTCTTGGTTGAAATCTCATTGAAATAAGGGGATTCAGGATAAATATAATGTGGAATGTTAAATCCCGTAACCAAAGGAGCCTTAGGTATCCAATACCCATGCCCACCCGTGGAAATCACAACATCTGGTTGTATCTTTTTTTCCAGCCGATTAAAATATCGCACCGTTTTAATTATGTTTATGATACTTGCTCCCGTCCTTTTTTCAACTCTGTAGAAATGAAAGCTTGAGTTAAACAAATCCTCTTCTAAGGAATCGTATATATTGTCTCCGAGAAAAATATGATATTCATGTTGGGGAAACTTCGTACATTCATTAATAAAAGAGTTTACAACCTGCTCCGCTCCACCCTTAAAGATAGAGGCTGCATTAATAATTACTTTCATGACTCGTAATAAATGAATAAAACTTATTAGCTATTTTATCCGGACAGTATTCTTGAATACTTTTTTGTGCATTTTGCCGAAACCTCTCTCTTTTTTCTTGATTATGCATCAAATCCTCCAGACGATTCTTGAAATCTTCCTCATTAAATAAAGGGACTAAGAACCCATTTTTATTATTATCAATCATGTCGGAAGGGCCCGCCATACAATCATAAGCAACTATCGGTAGTCCCGCTGAAAGTGCTTCTCCTATCACATTGGGAAAACCCTCCGAACTGGATGTAAAAGCAAATATTTTACTTTTTTTGTAATACTTGTCTACATCCATTTGCTCTCCCTCAAGAAACACATTTTTTCCCGCCCCCATCTCATGAATCAGATTATCCAATTCTTTTGAGAGACTTTGTTTTTTTGCGTCTCCTCCAACAATTACCAGTTTCCAATCAGGATTACCGATTTTTACAAACATCCTGATTAATTGATCAAAATGTTTAGTTTTAATCAATCTCCCCACTGTCAATACAATTTTTTCTCTTTGTTCCTGACCATTAGTTGAGATTTGACGAACAGGATTTCCAATAACTCGTATATTATCATTCCATCCATTAGACAGACAAATTTCCTTTGCTTCCCCTGTTTGGGCTATATAACCCGTTGCACATGGATAAAGCACTCTCCTTAGAAAATTGTGAATCTTGCCCAGATCCTTACCTGGTTCGCTGCGATCTGAAATAAACAACGGATGTGATAATCCATACAATGACAGCAACACCAGGTTATTCCAGTATTCCCCGAAGCTTAGTATCGTATCCGGTTTTATCTTTTTTACTTCCTTTCGAAGAAATCGCATCGTCTTTAAGGTACTGGCAACACGACTTGATTCATCAAATTCAAACTGTGGAAGATGTATATTAATGGAAGGGGGCAAGGAGTGGACAATCTCTCTTTTTTTTCCGATAAGAATAAGATGAATCTCCACATCTTCCTTTTCAGAAAAGCTTATAGCAAGCTGATGCATTACCCGCTCCATCCCCCCAATTCCCAAGGAATGGATAATCAAACAAATCTTTTTCATTCCAATCTCTCTTTTATGACAAAGCTATTTATTAATAAATCACAATATTCAAGTCGATCTTGGATACTGCGTTTGCTTGTATGTTATTTTCCTTAGCTTTAGATTGTCTGGAATTGATTTGATGATCTTATCCCCCCACCTTATAATTACTTTTTTTCTACGATAGTGATAAACGTTTGGAGATCAGATGGCATTGCAGCAATCACCGCAAATTTTGATCCAGTCGAAAAATCGAAATCCTCATAACCTTCTTGAACGATATTCAATATCTCCTCCACTTTTTCTTGGCTGAAATTTGGTTCCCCACTTTTTTTAAACTCACCCGGAAGCTCTACTAGATCTACTTCATCCAAATTAAACTCCGGATTTGCACGAAGGGACCAGATCGCTAACTGGATTTCACGCCAGCTGATTTCCGTATCTTCGTTGATCAACTCTTCTTGTATATTCAACAGGTAATTAAGAGGCAACCATTTTTCCACTCGATCCGTGGAATAGAGTTCTATATCAGTATAAGTACCCCCATTGTGATCGATAGGTTTCCAGACGTCAATGCACCACGCATCTCGGATACCGTTAGCAATCACATCGTTTTGTTCGATATTTTCAAATTGCACATTGAAATATGCGTCTTCTTTATTAAGGTTCACTGTAAGAGTTGTATTCTCTGCACCCGGTACCATATGTACATCTTCAACAGGCTCAAGTGATTCCGAAAGATCGGGATCTCCTGTCACGCTATCTTTACATGAAATGCTCACGGTTATTACAATAGCTACCAGAAGGTAATTGACGAATTTTACTGTTAGTTTTTTCATAATTGGACTGCTCTCCCAAAAAGATTTTATTATTATGGTATATGATTTACTTATTACCCATTAATACAAAAGTTATGCCAATCTGAAAAAAATACTCTCTCAACTACCCTATATGTAATACTGAAAGCTTATTTAAGGATCAAATAGCAGCTTTAGGGGGAAACGATTTTTAAAAAACGACCTTCTACCAAAATCACATTAATACTAATCATGCTTATTTTTTTGAATCTACGAGTAAAAATTACTCATATAATGGATTACAATCTTGATTTACACACTTTCATTGATTTATAGATGGGTATATTGGACAAAATCAAGTAGTTTGGCTCAAAGCTTACAAACCAAAAAAGAGTAAATTCCACTGAGTTATTCACATCGGTATTAGGATCCTTTTTTAAGTTAGTCAGGTGCTATTTGATTTTCATATTTGAAATTAATGTGTGAAAGAAAATCCACAGCAGGCTTGATATGATCTTCGTATGATAGACAATTTCCACTAATATTAACGGTTTCAAGTTTAGGACTTGAAAGAGTTCCCAAGGCCCTATAATCTATACTCGTGAAATTATTATTTTGGAAATATAAACGTCTTAAATTACTGTTATCAGCTGCTTCAAAAAAGTTCCCGGGAATATGTCCCGTCAGGTTAGCGTTATTAAAACGAACTTGCCTTAGCTGATGAAAATTCCAACCCGATTGAGGCAAATCACCCGAAATGTTTGTCCATCCTATTGAAATAATTATTGCATTGGATAACCTGTTTATGGATTGGGGGAATGTGCCATTTATATCGCTCCCTGTTATAGTGAAAACACGCAGTGAAGTAAGATTTTCAAAGCCGTGCAACTGATCACTGTGAAAGTTGTTCCAGGAGGCACGTAATGATATTAAATTAGTAAAGCTTCCATTGTTCCAGTAATCAGGCCACTCGCCAGATAAGTTATTTTTATCAACGTTGAAATTTCTCAGCATAGTGAGATTCCTTAAGTCAGGCAGCACCCCATGCAATCCCTCTCCCCCATGTTCATCGTTATAGCCAAGATGGATCGTCCTAAGACTCCTCACTTTACCTAATTCCTCAGGTATTGTGCCATCCAGGGAGCTGGCTCGCACATAAAGCCAAACCAAATTTTGGAGGTTACCAATCGTAGCTGGAATGCCTCCTGTAAGTTTAGGGTTCCAGCTGAAAGCGATAAACTTCAGATTCGTTGCATTACCAATTTCCGGTGGTATGCGTCCGGTTACTTGCGAACCGGAAAGTTCAATGTATTCTAAATTTGACAGTTTCCCTATGGTGGAGGGAATGACCCCAGTGAAGGTGTTCCCGCTCTCATCCGTTTTGCCCTGATGGATATTATGCTGAGGATTCGTTGGAGGATCCTCTGGAACACCAGATAATAGCAAATACACCACCTTTCTCAAGTTTCCGATTGTTGAAGGAATTTCTCCTTCCAAAGCATTCTGTTTAATATTCAGGTATTTAAGCTCGGTCAAGTTACCGATAGATTCCGGCAAACGACCGTTTAATCCATTACCAAAAAGTTCCAACCGGACGACCCGACCCTCTGCATTGACTTCCACACCATGCCAGGCATTGGAGGGATCGCCATTGCCCCAGCCACTGTTGTTTTTCCACCGGTCACCGCCCGTAGCTTCGTACAAATCCATCAAGGCACGTCGGTCGCTCGACGTACCAGTTAATGATTGTGAAAATACATTGACCGAAGTGAAAACCCAAAGGAGTAAGAATAAAATACCTTTGTTATTTAGCCTTGTAATCAATTGCACCTTATATCAGAATAGTCTTTAAAATTATGTAGAATAACAAAACTTTTAATTCTATTTTAAAAAATCAATATAAGGACACTGAATACTGCTGAACTTAAATCGCAACCCTGATACACTGGAAAGAAATTAATTCATGATCCCTGATATTGATAATCTATTTTAGATCATTTCGCATAAACTAGATACCTTATGTAAGTAAAATATCATAGGAGTGAATATAATAAAAAAGCCGGAATTATACTGAGACAATTCCGGCTTCTGTGAATAAGGATAGAATAGATAGTGTAAATCGAAATATTTGAGATACCTATTCAATTTACATTTACCCCTCCCAGAAAATTACTTGAAAAATTTTATATTAAAACATTACTTTACCTTTATATCCTAAGAGACCTTTAAAAGTTATTGTTACTTACATCGATGGTTTCAAGTACAGGACTTGATACACTATTCATTGCCTCCTCATCTACACTTGTAAACTCATTGTGACTCAGAAATAAGCGTCTCAACTTGTCGTTTTCAGCAGCCTCAAAGAAAGCTGCAGGGATATGTCCTTTTAGTTTGGTGCTGTTCAATCGTATTTGTCTGAGCTGGCGATAACCGCTGTATCCTGACTGGGGCAGCTCACCTGATATGTTTGTCCACGCAAGGGAGAATATTTTCAGGTTTGACATATCCTTAAAGCTATTCGGGAGTGTTCCGTTGATATCGCTTCCTGTCACAGTAAAGACTACCAAGTGTGAAAGGTTTTCAAACCCATGTATTTGATCGCTGGAAAAGTCATTCCACGATGCACGCAAGGATACCAGATTGTCAAATTTGCCGTTATTCCAATAGTGAGGCCACTCGCCAGATAAGTTATTTTTATCAACGTTGAAATTTCTCAGCATAGTGAGATTCCTTAAGTCAGGCAGCACCCCATGCAATCCCTCTCCCCCATGTTCATCGTTATAGCCAAGATGGATCGTCCTAAGACTCCTCACTTTACCTAATTCCTCAGGTATTGTGCCATCCAGGGAGCTGGCTCGCACATAAAGCCAAACCAAATTTTGGAGGTTACCAATCGTAGCTGGAATGCCTCCTGTAAGTTTAGGGTTCCAGCTGAAAGCGATAAACTTCAGATTCGTTGCATTACCAATTTCCGGTGGTATGCGTCCGGTTACTTGCGAACCGGAAAGTTCAATGTATTCTAAATTTGACAGTTTCCCTATGGTGGAGGGAATGACCCCAGTGAAGGTGTTCCCGCTCTCATCCGTTTTGCCCTGATGGATATTATGCTGAGGATTCGTTGGAGGATCCTCTGGAACACCAGATAATAGCAAATACACCACCTTTCTCAAGTTTCCGATTGTTGAAGGAATTTCTCCTTCCAAAGCATTCTGTTTAATATTCAGGTATTTAAGCTCGGTCAAGTTACCGATAGATTCCGGCAAACGACCGTTTAATCCATTACCAAAAAGTTCCAACCGGACGACCCGACCCTCTGCATTGACTTCCACACCATGCCAGGCATTGGAGGGATCGCCATTGCCCCAGCCACTGTTGTTTTTCCACCGGTCACCGCCCGTAGCTTCGTACAAATCCATCAAGGCATCCTGATCACCCGATACATCTCCAGTACTATTATTTTCACTATTATTGTCATTATCGGAATTTTGTGAAGTAGTCGTAAATTCATCTATTTCCGACCAATTCCCTAAGGATTTTCCTTTATCCTTTGCGGCACGAACTCTCCAGTAATGGATAGCTTCCGGTGTAAACTCATTATCAGGGGTATACGTAGTTCCTTTTACTTCTTCCTCTACTACCATCTGATCTGTATGACTTGCATGCAATATATAGTAATCTGCCCCATCCACAGGCTCCCATTCAAATGTGGGTTTCAGTGAGGAGTTGTTGGCTTTATGTTCAGGGGAGATGAGTGACGGAGCGTTGAGTGTATCAATCTTTTTAGCAGTTGCAAACTCCTTTATCTCCGACCATTTCCCTTTATTACCATCCTTTACTGCCCTTACTCTCCAGTGATGAGTTTCTTCAGGGATTAGTTCATCTTTAGGAGTATACGTCGTTCCTTTTACCTGCTCATCTACCACCATCTGATCGGCTTGACTTACATGCAGGATATAGAAATCAGCACCATCAACAGCTTTCCATTTAAAAGTAGTTTGTAATGAAGTACCGCTGGCTCCGTCTTTAGGTGCAATTTGAAAAGGATCGGATAAGGTGTCTCCCTCAGGCTTTGTATTTTGCCCAATTGTCTTAAAGTTCCAGGTTTCAGACCAAGGTCCTTCACTTTCGGAATTTTTAGCTCTTATCTTCCAGTGGAAAGTAGTATCATTTTGAAGATTTGGGGGGGTGAATGAGGTGGTGTCGATAATGCTATCAATGTTCATCGTAGCAAAATCTTCATCCGTTGATAATTGAATCTGAAAAGTTTGGACTTCCTCGGTTTTCTTCCACTTAAAGGTGGGGAAAGTAGATTGCTCTGAATCAATTTCAGGAGCAATTAATTCGATTTTTTTATTTAGATGTGATTTGGTCTCTGTTTCGGTTATTGAATTTTTACATTGTACAAGTGTTAAAAGGATAATGAAGCCTACTAAAAAGTATGGAAATCTATGTTTCATATGCTGACGAGAAGGAATTTTAAATTAAAAAAGACCACAAAATGAGAGGATATCACCCCAAGAATTGACGTAGAATTATTTCTACAATCAATATGTTTATTAAATTACAAAATATGTAATAAATTTATTACATGTATTACTACTTATTGCTACGCGATAATGTTCCTAAATACTACGTTAAATGTTTATTTTTTTTACAAAAAATATAAAACGATGGGCCCCAAAAGATTATACTTTGGAAAAATTTCGGGAAAACAATTTTTAACATAGGTGGGAAAAAGAAAAGCCGGAATTACCGAAAGATAATCCTGGCTTTTGTGCGTAAATTTAATGTACAGCTAAATCAGGGGCTTCCTTAAAAAACACACCTGACTTGATTGATAGTGGCGAAACGTTAAGCACAAACCGGATATCTTTTTAATCTATGCAAAGAAACCGACAGACACAGTATGTGGACAAGTACCTATCATCACCTACAACTGCGAAAGGTCATCAAAACCAAAGGCCCGATCACCAACGATATGGCCTTGCTCAAGCTGGTATATCTGGCGACCAAAAACATCGAAAATAAATAGACAAGCCCGCTACAAAACTGGGCCTTAACCGTCCAGCAGCTGGCCATTCGATTTGGAGATCGACTGCCGCTGGCTTTAACCCGTAACCACAAAAAATACACAAACCGGACAGAGTTCAGTTTACACTCCCGGCGATCGGTTTCCGCTGGACTTAACACGGAACCTTGATAAACAACAACCCGGACAAAGTTTAGCTTACGCAACCCTTGTTAAACTATTTCTGATTGAATTGAAGCGGTCAAGCTTTCCACCATATATCCAGGAGCATTTGAAGAACCTTCGTGCCAATTGAGATCTCTGTCCCAGAATCCAGGAAATTCATGGGTTCTAAACCCATAGCTTATTTCCACAATTTTCGGCTCCTCTCCATCATATATAAAATCAAACGCAAGGCATTGCGCTTCTAATTTTTCAGTAATTTCAAATGCCAGCTTAATGGTCCCTTCTTTGAATAATTCTTTGTCCATATATTTTATTGCACTCCCTGAAGCCCTAAAATCACTCTCTCTTACCATTCTTTTAATCGTATAAGCACGATCGGCAATAACTACTACACGAATATCATGATCATTGTCTGGGATAAAGTCCTGAAAATATATATAGCCTTTTTCTCTACCTTCTGTTCTTGCAAACTCAGTAGTTTTAGCAAATCTTAGTACACCTTTTACGAGATTCCACAATCCCGTTTTACCCTTTTTATATTTATACCAGCGGTCTTTTAAATTTGCTACCTTGTCATACTGGCTAAACCCTCGTGAAAATGCTTTCAGCACCAATTTTCTTGCGTCCGATTTATTCTTTACCAGTTTTACATGGGCTGAACCAGCACCTTTCCGCAATTTAAAGACTTTAGGAAAGGTCGTTTCTCCAATCCACTGTAATGCTTTTTGTTTATCATAGAATACATAGGAAGGAACCAAGGATGCTCCAATTGCTTCCAAAAGATATTTCTGTCCGACTTTATCATCAAAATGCCACGAGGTCTGAAAGTTAGGAAAAACTTTTTTTCCCGATGTCTGCAAAGCGTAGATCAATTGTTTAGCAAACAATACATCCTCAGGTTTCGCATGATGAAAATGCCACATCAAAGCGTCACAATCATTTACTTGATCAATAATATCATTGTCATAACAATTGACAATTTTATAATCAATCTGTTTTTTTTCACAGTGCTCTATCCAACTGGAGCTGAAATCATTTTCTTTGTGATGTATAGCTATTTTCATTCTTCAAGTAAATTTTGAAGGACATCTCTATGAGATTCACATCGTGTTAGATTTAAAAGCAACTTTTTCTTTCTTTTACTAAGTAAAGAAGGAAATAATTTTCTATTTCTAAGCGCGTGTATATATCTAATAGAATGAGGCTCAATATAAGCACTATAACGATTGCGCGAAGATTCGCAGAATTCTTTAAATCTTCTATCTAATTCTTCATTGTCAGAAATTACAGCATTGAGTTTTGAAATATTATCATCAAAAAGTCCAGATTCTTTTTTATCCAGAGGATGAAGACCAGCATTTTCAGCATTTTGAATATAAGGTATGATATCGAACTCCAAACTCTCATTATCAATATTCAATTCCACCATATATCCCTTACTCCAGTCCGACTGTGCTGACGTATATTTATCAAACATAAAATTGCCGATACTGTAAAAAATAGGCGCATTATTATATACTTCATAGCCACTATAACAATGAGGATGATGACCCACTACCGCAGCCGCACCGGCATCAATAAAAAAATGATATGTTTCTTTCATTCTTGGACTCGGAAGCGGATATCTTTCATGTCCCCCATGAACTACCACAATAAGATTATCGACGGCTTCACTAATTTTATTAATCTGGTAAAAATTTTTTACGGGGTTCAAAGCATAGGCACCCGGTGATCCATTATTTGTAGTTCCAAATTCATTTTCGGCAATATTGAGAATTCCTACACGGGTCCCCTTAATTGCTTTCATAAACGGTTGGCTGGCTTCTTTCGAATTTTTTCCCGCTCCTACAGTCTCAATACCGGTTTCAGAGCAGGCTTTGAGAGTAGACAAAAGTCCCTCCTCCCCATAATCCATAATATGATTATTTGCAAGGGTAAGAAGATTGAAACCAACATTTTTAAGGACTTTCAACGATTGAACCGGGCTTTTTAAATTTGGTCCAATCTTTGAAATAGTGCTCCCCTTATCAATTAAAGGAGATTCCAAATTTGTCACTGAAATGTCAGCATTCTGAATCTTACTTGTAAAATTGCCAAATAGTTGCTCTGTTGAATTGGTAATCGCAAGACTTTCAACGCGTCCACTGCCAAGATGGGTATCTCCTGTAATTAAGATTTTGATTGGGTCACTCATTATTTTCAATGGCTTTACCTAATTGATCAGAGGTCATAAACTCGACATCAGGCCATGTCTTAGTAATTCTCTTAAGCAACTGGTCTAATTTCTTTAAATTTCTACTCCTGTTCTGTGGATTTATAAATCCGATAGTATTCACCCTGTGCATTTCAATAATTGCAGGTTTCTTCCACAAAAATGCTGTCTTAATATTACTCATACATCTATCCACCCAATCTATATTATGGTTTGAACTGGGTTCAAATTTACAATTTCTTACCAAATATATTTGTCCAAGATCATTTTTTTGCCCAGTGAAATGTCGCTTTTTATTAAACTTTTCTCGACCCATTTGAGGAGACTTTTGTACCCTTCCTCCCTGTATGTAACGAGTACCGCGATCATTTAAAACTTTTTCTACCTCATTATGCCAAGTATAATTAGGAGCTATAGAAGATAATGACTGGAATCCAAAAAGCGAGGTAAATAAAGAAAGTCCATTAGCAATTGATTTTAGAATAAAATCACGACTTTGAGTATCATCCCAATCGTAGGAGGCCATATAGCTTTTCCTCTTCTCTGCAGTGACGGTCGTACTAAGGCCGAATACGCCAACATCAAAGGCCTTTCTCGTTTCAGAATCAGGATCCCTTAATGCGCTCATCCACCTCATAACCTGGACGTGTTCCCTGCCATGGAACTGTGGATGGAATAACCCTTCACTAATTCCCTCCTTCCATAGTCTAAAACTACCTTTATGTTCGGGATATTTATCCAGAGTTTCCGTAAATAGTTCATTGTGATACTTTGTATAACCAGAGGCTCTTATTTTGTCAAAATCAGGATTCGTCATAATAACATTTGCAGTAATAGTGGGGCGACTACCTGCTACTCCCTTGTAGGTGCTCAACAAATTAAACAGCCCTTCCAAATCTTCTTCAGAGGCGAGCGCATCATTTTGAACATAATGACAATTTTGAACTTTAATTCCCGATTCAGAAAGCTTTGACAAACTATCTCCTGAGGACATTCGAATCGTTCCCCAATCATCAGATTCAAAAACTACAATCTTCCGATTCGTTCTCCAGCCGGGTACATTCACCAAGTGGTTTTTAGCAATGCTTTTTAATTTATTTATCATACCAGTTCATATCGTCATTCATAAAATCATTTTTATTACATCGTTCAGGGATATATATTCTCCGGTTAAAAAAAGCGCGATAACCGGATTGCCCAGTATCGTTGCAGCGCTCATGGAATAGAGTCCCATGCGAGCAGAAACTATAATAAATAGAAATAAAGCAGGGGTAGCAGCCCAAATAAATCGCTCCATAACCACCTCCTGATCTCGATTTTGGATATATAAAATTATAAGAGCCAATGCAGTCATATTGGCAATCGAAACAAAACGCCCCCCCGAAGGAAGTGAGCTAAACAGGTTGGCAACCCCATAAAACAGCAAAGTATAGGAATACAGCTGCAGCCAACCCCTGTTATTGGCAAAAAAGTATCTCCCTCTTATAAAAAGAATGACGAGAAATCCCATAACCGACCACTTTAGAGCTCGTCCATACCACATGGCATACCAAACCCTGTTTTGTTCTGATTCTTCACGGAAAGACTCCACTTTGTTTTCTGACCGATAACTCTCGGAACGTTCCTGGATAATTTCGGGAGCATAATTTTCCACTACATTATTAAATACCTCGATATTGATCTCAGAGACAAAAAATGTTGCCAGAAAAAACGTGAAATAGATCGCCATTCTGTTACCAAGAAGGATATAGGCAAACAGTACACCTACGGGTACGATAAAAGCAAAGTGCATAACAATAGAAAGCGAGGCTATGACAGCGCCGCTTTTTTTGCCCTCGAAAAGATATGGAAGCAAACCATAAATAAAAATATGAGCGGCGGTCCACATTCGGAAACCATTCATGTTCCAAATCGGTATCACCAAGAAAAAGCAAACAAGCAACAGAATGGTTATGGGTTTTATTTTGTCTTCTAACCGTTCCAGCACATACCAAATATTCCGGGAAAAGAAAAAACCAAAAATAATGCCGTACACCAGCGTAACCACTGTCTGACTGTCTGTGATTCGCGACAGCGTAATGGCTATAAATGTTCTAACAATATCTACTTCACCACTTTGAAGGTAATAGTTTAAGGCATCGGACAACGTCATTTCCACATTATGTAAGTGTTCTACTTCAGCCACATAGCGAACAATATCACTCCCATCATTTTCCGCTCCAATGGCAAAAGTAAAGCCGTAAAAAGCCACAAACGCCCACAATATATTTTTTCCCCAACTGCTCTGGTAGTTTTTAAATGCGGAAACTACTGCCAGAAACGGCCAAATTAAGAAGATAAAGGCCGCATAGAAACCGGTTTTTTCGTTTGTTTGTTTCATTGAATTTCACTGTTTTTCGAGAGCTCTAAAAAACGATTGCACACATTTTCAATCCGGTACTTTGCCATATCCTGATATTGGTGCTTATGGCTGTAATTTCCGTTCAGAAATTCATCAATTATCTTTTTATTAATGTCTGAACTTCCCACAGAAAGTACGGGTCGATTTGTTATATAGTAATCGATCAATTTGCTCGGCTGCTGAAGAGAAGTATTGTTTTCAAAATTAATCAGGAAATCCATCCCGGATAATACTTTTAATAATTTTTTCCGTGGAATATAATCCCGAATTTCAATTCTTCCATTTTCAGAGGTCATATACGGTTTAATCAGATCACGGTTTTTTGTATAGAGAATAAATTTATACTCCTGGTTAAGGCTTGTAAGATATTCTAAAAATGACCGTGGATCCCGGCCTCCCGGGATCAACCCCCCGGCATAGGCAAAAGTGGGAATCGGATGAGCAGGGCCACAAGATTGATCTATCTCGTCAAATTCGAATCCCTGGGGAATGACTCTGATTTTGTGGTGAAATTCGGGATAATATCCTTCCTTGGCTTCTTCCAGTGGTATTGTGATATAATCTGCCTTTCTACAGAAATATTTTTCGATATATTTGAAATAAAACAATTTATCAAAAGTATCCAATGCAGCACCCATGTAGGGATCACCACAGTCGGCGGCCCATACCTCCGCTATACGGTGGCTTTTGTTTCTTGCTTTGGCTACCCCCCAGTGAATAGGATGGGGAACTGCTATTGAAATAAGCAGATCGTAGCCAGATTCTTTTTTTAGTGCCTTCTGCACCCGGTACACTAATTCGATATCGGGATACTCAAAAAGCTGAAGGAGTCCCCTTCGCACTGCCCGCTTGAATAAGCTAACCAACCCGGAACTGTTACTCAGTTCAATCCTGGGTAATCGAAGCGGTCCCAGATCTTTGATTACAACACCATATTCCTCTTCAAATGGTATATGGAACTCATCGTTTTTTATGGTCAGCAGTGTAACCTTATGTCCCTGCCGGGCAAACTCTTTTACCAGCTCCGTAGTGCGAAACGAACGCGGGGAATTCATCGGGTAAAAAGAGCGACTGACAATTAAAATGTTTTTAAAATCCTGCATCGAATGTCTTTTTGTTATTTCTATAAAGTTTCTCCATCTGATTTCTTGTCTTCCATACATAGACTATGGCCGACAGGCGATGATAGCAATATATTATCGGATTAACCCGATGCCTCAGCAAATCCGGGAGCATACTTATCGTTTTTATAAAAGCTTTCGGTATTGCAACAGGACCATGCATCCGGTAATCGACGCCGCCCTCTACCCATATCTTTCTTTTATCGTATTTGGGAATGCCTTTGGAAGTACTCTCATAAGGATGTTCAACAATGAATTTTGGGAAAAAAACAACTTTCAACCCCGCATTGATACAATCATGCAGGAAAAGCTTCTCGTCATTTCCAATGAGCAAAGGCTGGCCGGCCCCGAATCTTTCGTCAAACAAAATTTTTCTTTCTTTTATTTTATCCACCCTGAAAGCAATTTGAACGGTTCCCACACATGGAGCGTGCTGATATTCAATTATTTTATCAGGGTATTTTTTGTATTCAGGCTCTCCGGCAGGAGTCCGGATTTTAAAAATAGCAACATCGACAGCACTGTTTTGCCGGAATGTTTTCCTGACCGCATCAATATCAGAATCCCGGTAGGTAACATCGTCATCCGAAAACAGTGCTATATCGCCGTCCGCTATCGCAATAGCGTTATTCCGGGATTTAGTCACCCCCCGGCCTGCAATATGCGATACAGTAATATCTTCTCTCTCTAATTCAGCAGGAACGTACTTATACTTGTCGTCTGTATACTGATGGGAAACAATATAGCTGACATCATTTCTCGGGCTCAGCACTACATTCCCCACCCGGTCAATCCCTTCATCAATCGTCGATATTAAAATATTTACCTTCATAGCTATTTATCAGCTTTCTTTAATTCAAAACCGAACAGTTTGAAAAATTGCAGGAACAGTTCTCTCACAAGATTTTTGAAGAACCAGCCGGTTTTGAATGGTATTTCCAGCTCTTCAAGTATTTTTATTTGCTCCCTGAACTTTGATATTGATTTTTCATCCACAAAATTCCTGGCCAGCAGGATATAAAACAGATTCACTTTCTGAGAAAGCCTTCTTTTATATTCCTCCTCAGTCAAAAAATAGGGACCGTATTTCAGTTGAAAGGCCAATTCCCCGTGAATAGAGGCAAAGGATTCTTCTGCCAGTGTATTCGTAACACTGTTCTCGTGGAGACGTGTGTAGGTCAGCACCTGGTGGACAAAGCCAAAGTCAGACTCTTTTAAAAGATCGAGACAGGCACCTGTATCGGACGACAGGAACGATTCATCATACATCTTCTCTCTTTTGCGGATCAACTCCGATCGAATGAGAAGTGATGAGGGAGAGCCAAATTTGGAAAAGCCATACAAAAGATATTTTCGGGCGATCTCCCGGCCGGAATTAAAATTGCTGGGATATGGCAGGCCATCCAATTCAACTTTATTCCCATCCAGCCGGTACGCACTTACGATGCCCACACTCGGGTATTCTTCGGCCACCTCCACCATGCGGGACAAACATTCGGGGAACAGCCAGTCATCCGCATGCACTACTTTGCAATATTTGCTTTCCGGGGATATCTGTCGGAAGGCGTGATTCAGGTTTTCCATCTGGGGCAGGAATTCCTCGTTATTGTGAATTCGTATCCGGGAATCCAGGGCCGCATACTCTTTTATAATCTCCAGGGTACTGTCGGTACTCTTATTATTAACCAGTACATACTCCCAGTTGTCGTAATCCTGCTTAAGCACGCTTTCAATACACTCCCGTAAAAATTCCTCTCCGTTGTACGCTGGCGTTAGGACGGACACAAACGGTTCTTCCTCTTTTTTGATGGATTTTCCCTGCTTCAGGCTTGTTTGAGTAGTCATTTGATCGATCTGTTAACTGAATTTTCTAAATACAGGTTTTACAGAAGGGCCCGCGAGATATTGATGTACCCCCTCTTCCAACGCTTTTCTATAAACCGACAACGCTTTCCTGATCCCCCGCAACGTGAATGCGATATCCTCTTCGGTATGGGCGTAACTCACAATCAGGGAGGGCATCAGCAGCCCCTGCTTAATCGTTTCCTGCAAAAAAAGTGTCCGAAAACGTTGGGATGGCCGGCAGTTTCGATTGTTCGTCCCGTATACCATGCAGCAGGGATGCCCGCTCAAGGTAAAATACCCCTCAAGGCCCAGGTCACTAATAATATCCGATAATCCCCCCTTCAGTTGCCTACCGATATCCCAGAGATAATCGACTACGTTCTCTTCACGGTAAATATTAATCGTTTCAATAGCAGCAGCCAGGGAGCCGGTTTCTGCACCGTAGGTTTGCGACAACAGAAAAACTCGCTCTTCATCATGATGTATTCCCCCCGCCTTCATATATTCTTCTTTCCCGATCAGCGCTGATATGGGGAAGCCATTGCCCATGGCTTTGCCAAAAGTGCTCAAATCAGCCTCAATATCATAATATTGCTGAGCGCCATTCAGATGCCACCGGAAGCCGGTAATAATCTCATCAAGAATAAACAGGGCGCCATTATTGTGACAAATTTCTTTCGTTTTATGGAGAAAAGAGTCCTCCGGATCTTCATATTTGGCCGGCTCCATGATCAGGCAGGCGATTTCACCGGGATAGCGGTCAAACAGCGACTGAACACTTTCTATGTCGTTATACGTAAAATGAACGCTCAGATTCCGTACCTGATCGGGTATGCCGGCATCCATGGGAGTCGTACCGATAAACCAATCATCTACAGAGAAGAAAGGTTGGTTCGATGGCACGGCAACCTTGTCCCTGCCGGTATAGGCACGTGCCAGTTTTATCGCCGCACTTGTGACATCCGATCCGTTTTTTCCGAACTTGATCATATCGCCATGCGGCAGCAGCGAAAGCATCTCTTCTGCCAGCTGAAGCTCAAGAGGCGACGGCCTTAGAAAGTTAATCCCCTGCAAGGCCGCTTCATGTGCTGCATTAGCGACTCGTTTATTCCCGTGTCCCAGCGTAACGGAGCGGAGTCCCATGCCATACTCGATAAATTCATTGCCGTCCACATCCATTACGTGACATCCTTCGCCGCGGCATATGAAACCGGGCGAATTTTCAGGGTATTGATCATCCCCTTTGGCATAGGTATGACAACCGCCCGGTATAATCTGGTGGGCTCGCTTTCGTAGCCTGTTTGACTCTGAAAAACTCATTTGCGTTGATTCGACGTCAGCGAAATCAACATTAACGATATTAATATTACTCATTTGTCCTCTCATAATGTTTAACACTTTATTTTCTATTATAGAACCGTGCCAACAGCACTTTTCATTGGATCTACTTAATCTGAACCGCTCTCCTGTATTTAAAACCTCTCTTAGTTATACGTGCTTCTTACGGCTTCCTCAATTCTGGTTACTGTTTTCAAACAAAATATCAACATCAATACCTGTATCAGGTCTTATGGTTGCCAACAATTCTATCTAATACTGATTTAATCCTCGAAATAATTTGCCGGTAAAGAGAGCCGTTATACCTCCGGAGGTCCATTTTTGTATCAAAACGATAGCCTAATTTATTAGCCAGTTCAATAGTCTGCGGATGGGCATAAATGTCCTTCCAGTCTATTTCGACAGTAGCCTTATGATGATGCCTGTCATAGGGTATTTCCGTCGCTTCTAATATTTTACCATCGTAACCAAGTCCCATAAACGAGAGTAATTCGAGCAACGTAATACGGCGAATCTCCTTATTCTCTTCAAATAAATTTTCAAACTTGAGAGAATAAAAAGGAATATTCGGAAAGCGGTATTGAATTTCCCGTGCCCGGAGATTTATTTCTGTCCAGTAGTAAAGCGCCTTTTCAAAGAGGGTTAATCCTTCCCAACTCTCCTTGTATTCAGACAGTAGCGCGGATTCATCAAAGGGATTTAACTCCAAATTTTCAAACCGGTCCCTTATTTTGCCCGTATACCAGTTGTGAGTAACCATGGAAGCAGCTACCTTAATCGGGTTTCGATATAAATGCACAAGCTTTAAGTTCCCTCTGAATTGCCTGTACAACTCGGGAACACCCGCAATACTCGGCCAACCGATCTCTATATAGTTCATATGATCAGTTGTATCTTCAATAAAATCCAGGTGCTTATGTAACGTACTGTTATCCTCCGGTTCGACCGGCGAATGATATCGGCCCAGATTAACTTTCGGTCTATACCCCTTTCCCACGGGTTCATGCAACACAATAGCTTCGCCGGCATAAACTTCGCTTAAGTTTTTTTGCAACCACTGGGTACCGCACCTCGGCGTACATAAAAATACGACTACAGGATGTATCCTGTAGGTCTGGCTGACTTGAGAATATGTCGATTTACGGGTCTCCATTATAGTACCATCTTGCGGTTGTAAAATGCTTCCGCATGCTTTGATGCTGATGCACACTCCACTCCTCTTATTCGCATTATTGACGTCAATAATGTCTCATCAAACCACTGTTTGTCACTCTGACTTTGAAAGCTCTCAACAATAATTTTCTTTTTTTGCTCTATATACTGTTCAGTAAGAGGGACAAAAAAATTCGGCTTTCCCAGGTCTCCGTCATATTTTGGTATTTCATACTCAAATATGAGATGATTCCTAAAAGTATTCCATGTCAGCTCATTGATAAGGCGGTGATCCTGGTGCCAGTCGTGCCGGTAGTGCGTAAATATGAAATCCGGTGTAATCCTTTCTTTTATTGCCTCAAATTCATCTTTAAGCGTACTCCATACGGAGGGCAAATAGCCATCTGTGTAATCAAAGACCTGTACATCCACATTCGATACTGATGTTAGAAATTGTTCTGCACTTGTAACAGCTTCTTTTTTTCGAACTTCATTGGAACTGAAGACCACCCACATAATCCGGTCTATTTTGTAATCTTCGATCATTTTTAGCAGCGTACCTCCGCACCCGATTTCGATGTCATCACAATGGGCCCCTAACAACAATAGTGAAAGTCCTTTTTCCGGGGGTACCGAAAATGTTGCGTTCAGCATAATTCCTTTACTCCGTTTTGTGCTACTCTATTATTTTCGGACCAGACCTTCCAGGGCGTTTTCCCCTCTGCATACAGATCATCCAGGAGTTGCTTGTCCTTAAACGTATCCATGGCGGCCCAAAAGCCATCATATTTATACCCGTACAGCTGATTAAGCCGGATAAGCCGCTGAAAGGGCTCAACGACCAAATCCTCTCCCTCTTTCATGTAGTCAAAAATCTCCTGCTTAAAAATAAAGTACCCGGCATTGATCCATAGTCCTGACTGTGAAATGGGACTTATACCGTTCACTTCACCGTCGTCTTCCAAGTCGACCACATGAAAGCTCTGGGTAGGCTGATAAGCCAGGAAACTGCCAATCTTGTCGATGCTTTTAAAATTGTCGATCATCTTATCAAGCGGCAGATCAGATAAACCGTCTGCGTAATTTGCCAGAAACATATCCTCACCTTCGAGATAGGGACGTACTTTCATGAGTCGTTCCCCCACACTTGAGGTCATTCCCGTATCGACAAAGGTAATGTTCCAGTCATCCAGATCACTGTTCAGCAATTTAACTTCTCTTCCCCCGTCATTAAGTATAAAATCATTGGAGGTGTACTCCTCATACTCAACAAAATATCGTTTTATATAATCTCCTTTATACCCCAGACAAAGAATAAAATCTTTATGTCCAAAATGAGCATAATACTTCATTACATTCCAAAGCAAGGGACGGTAACCCAGCTTTACCATCGGTTTGGGTACTTTTTCAGAGTAATCTCGCATCCGCATGCCCAAGCCGCCACAAAACAGTACAACTTTCATATCTTTGCTGATTTTTAATTAAATAATAACAGGTGCGGGAATAGGTACAATAAATTTACCTCCCCAGTCACGCACATACTTTATTTGCTGCATAATTTCATCCTTCAGATTCCAGGGAAGAATAAAAACAAAATCCGGTTTTGTCTCCCTGATCTTGTCGGGATGAAAAATCGGAATCAGGGAACCCGGCAGATAATACCCCTGTTTATTGGGGTTTCGATCAACCGTATAATCGATAAAATCTCTCCTGATGCCACAATAATTCAGCAGCGTATTGCCTTTACCGGGAGCCCCGTAACCCACTATGGTCTTGTCTTGTTTTTTTAAATCGATCAACAATTCCAATAGATCCGTTTTTGTCTGCCGTACACGTTCATCAAATCCTCTATAAAAATCTATGTCGAGAAACCCTTTCTCCTTTTCAATCGAGACCATCTTTGCAACCTTATCACTCACTTGATAATCCTGGTTAGATTCCCGCGTCACAAAAATTCTTACAGATCCCCCATGCGTACTCAATTCCTGTA
This sequence comes from Fodinibius roseus, assembly GCF_900129315.1. Classification (GTDB taxonomy): domain Bacteria; phylum Bacteroidota; class Rhodothermia; order Balneolales; family Balneolaceae; genus Fodinibius; species Fodinibius roseus. The sequence continues at coordinate 97,628 of NZ_FQUS01000001.1, read as the reverse complement.
CGTCAAAAATTTTCATTCCGTGCTTTTTAAAAATCGACGCTATGGTAATAAGTGAGAAGTAGAAAAAATGCTCGTGGTAAATCGTATCAAACTGATTATTCTCAATGAGCTGAAGCAGGTGCGGGAACTCGAACGTCATAATTCCTTTATTACCCAACAGCATATCCAGTCCCTCGATAAAGTCATTGATTTCGGGAACATGAGCCAAAATATTGTTACCCAGTATCAAATCCGCTGACTTGTATTTCTTTTGAAGCTCACTGGCCGTTTCTTTACCAAAAAACAGCTGCTCGGTGGGAATCCCCTTCTCAATAGACACCTTTGCTACATTGTCCGAGGGTTCCACACCAAGAATCGGAATTCCTTCCTTTTTGAAATATTGCAACAGGTAACCGTCATTACTGGCTATTTCAACGACAAAGCTCTCCTGGTTAATCCCATAGTTGTCCCTCATCATTTCAACATATTCCTTCGCATGTGCTAACCATGAATCAGAATAGGATGAGAAATAATAATAATCCGAATAAATTTCCCGGGGGCTTACATACTCTCCCACTTGCACCAAAAAGCACTCATCGCATACATAGGCATGCAACGGGTAGAATTGTTGACCGTTGTTAATATTCTCCGGTTTTACAAACTCCTCGCACAGGGGTGATGTCCCTAAATCCACAAAGGTATTCTCGAGTGAACTTGAACAATTAAGACATTTATTATTATTGGTAGTTGTTGATTCATCCATCATGTCATCAATAAACTTACTTCGTTTTGAACCGGATGCCCCCTGCTGCCAACCATCCTATTCGGTTGAATCGCGTCCTGCATCCATTCTATTGAATACAATAGTTATGCCAATTTGATATGTGGGCTGAAGATTAGTAGATCCTATCGTTCAAATACACCCGAAAAGAGCATGGAGGGCATTTATATTTGTAAGAAAAGAACGAGAGGAAATTGTAGTAAAAATATAACAAGGGGAACGGGTAATTTTTCAGGTTCAACTATGAAAGAATTACTCAACCATGCTGTCCCCGGATTCAGCGAAGCGGTATGACAAGTCCAGCCGTTTAAATATTGATGTTTTATTTAAAGAACGATCACAAAAAGGTGTCATTCGGTTGGTGGAGCTCCCCTGAACTTCGGCGTTCGACATACAAAGGCTATTTGTTTTAACTGTGTAAATAGCTTTAGCCGTGCGTAAAAATCGCCCAATATGTATAGGAGAGATAAAAAAAAGGCTATTTCTAAGCTGCACAGGATGTTTCAACTGACGGGTTAATAGGTGGCACACTTTTTGACCTTGTATGGGTACTTCTAATAATAACAGGCTATCTATATGGCAGCCAATAAATACAATAATACTATCATGTTTAAAAATAGTACGTTAGCAATTACAACTATACTGATGGGGATTCTATTTGCTATCTCGGCATGTAATGCTCCCAGCACTGATACCGGTATCGAAGAAAGCTTCGAGCAAATAAAAGAAGTTACTCCTATCACTGGTGCAGAAATCGAAAGTATGGAAATAAAGAAAAAAGACAACCAGGATAGTTTCCTGACCGTTCGGCTGAATGACGGCGTTGAGAGAGAGGCCTGGTGTATCGAATGGAATGAGGAAGAAGCCTTTGGTATCCAAAACGGAGCCAGACTTTATTCTACAGCTGGTCACGAATCATGGAAAAAGTTAAACTATTTCATGAGCATTAAAGACGATCTCAGAGCCAGTGACCCGGAGCTAACCGCAAAGGAAATACAGGTCATTATCTGGTCGCTTATCGATAGTCCGCCATTTGATGTGGATAAGATCTCCGGGTATGATGAAATTGATCCACGCGTATATAAGGATGGAACGCCTCTTTTTGATGTCCAAAAAGTAAAGGATATCGTAAGCCGGGTAGAAACCGATCTTGCCTCTGCTAAAAATAAAAAGAAGAACAGTGGACAGGGAGTAACCGTTATCGAAAATGACGGTCAAACGATCATTACCGCTGATGAAACTGCATTTGCCGTCAAAACCACAACAGCGAATGGTCAAACAGTAGTGGACAATACCTCCTCGTCCTGTTTCGACGAGACAATCATACCGGGTGTCTCTTTTAACAGATGGGGGTGGACAAACGGTACATTATCCGATCCGAGTGGAGATCTTACGTATGACATTTATGCCGGTGCTGGACAGTGTGATCTGAACAAAGGCACGCGTGTTGGTGAACTTATCGTAAATTACTCGAACGGAACTCTCACCGTCACCTATAAGATGACCGAGACAGGATTTACCGGGAATCTGTATACGCTTTCCGAAACCCATCTTTATGCCGGCAGTGATCCCTATGCTTCAAATAAAGGCAGCGGCAACTTTACGGTGGCCCCGGGACAGTATGGAAACCAGGAAAACCACAATGATATCACGGAATACACCTATGAAATAGAGGGGTTATCCGGGGACATCTACTTTATTGCTCATGCGGTAGTAAACGGTTTTAACCCGAATGCCGATTAAATAGCTGAATAATCCGTCCATAACCAGGGATACCAAATATCTAAAGGGATTCAAAGACCACGCTTTGAATCCCTTTTTTATGTCAACGAACCTCTTCAAGAAGATCGACCTCTATAAGAGCATCGGCCGCCTGCCTGATGGCCTGAAAACTCATCCCGGCTCTTTCAGCGATATCCAACAAGCTGTGGTTCCCATCAGAAAGGTTGAGTACCCAGAGGATGGCCAGCTGGTTGACTTCGCTCTCTGTATCGCCCCCTGTCAGTTTGTACAGTCCTCGTTTCCCCAGGTTCGGTTCACATTTGGGATTCAAATTTAAATACGTCCCGTTGTTTTCTATGACCTCTGCGATACGCCTTAATTTTGACAAAGAGTCCGCAAGCGCTTCAGGCTCCATCAGCTCAAGATTATCGGCAGAAGTATGATACTCCGGAAATTCCCCGAACGGAGTTCGCATAAAACAGCCAACCGGCAGGTCAAATGCCGGCGAGCAATATTGACGCTCGTCATAGCCATAAGGCGTAAAATCCCGCACCTCGTAGCTTTCCGCCGACTCGGCCAATACCTGTTCAACAATGCGGTCGACTTCAGCTTTGCCCTGTCGACTTTTTTTATAGGTGATCGGACCGGCGTCGCCAACACAGGATAAAACGAGCCCGTATTTTATATGTTGGGTTTTATCCTCATTCCGGGCCAGCCAGGCAATAGAACCGATAGTACCGGGAATAAACAGGAAGCGGTAAGAATATCGGAGATCTTCTTGTAACAGCTGTTGCGCTAAATGCACAGCCACGGATATACCTGATAAATTATCATTACACAGGGAAGGGTGACAGATATGACACGATATGATCACTTCATCCGGCGTCTTTCCCTTGATGAACAGCTCCCCATGCGTCATGCTGCCCTCTTCCAGCGCAGCGTCTATGTAAACATGATAATCGCCTTCCTCCAACTTCATCAGCTGATGATGGGATAGACAGAATCCCCAGTCCTCCTTGTAATACGAGGTTCTATACGGGATCAGGTCAGGTTGATCGGGAAGCGTATAAAGATGGTTCTTTAGCTCATCAAGCGATACTACCTGGTCGACCGGGATACTATAATTCAGCACATGCAGGTTTGAATCATCAAAATCGACCACTTTCTCTCCGTTGGAATTTTTAATCCATGCGTCTTTGATATTCCACTCTTTTGGTATGGTCCAGTCAAAGACCTGAGTGCCTGTCGGAAGTTCCTGTATTTGAACAGGAATGTAGTTTTGTACAATTTGCAGGGATTTTCGTACTCCATTGCCTGTAATGCTTCTGCAGATCGGGTATAATTCTTTTATTAATCCAAGTAAGCTCTCTTCCTGTTTCAAGAAATCCGTTTAGTCAACGTTTGTTTATGAAGTAAATATTCAAAACCCTCCCGAGACTTTGAATATATCAATGCTGCAGCGTTCTTGGGAGCGGAAAAGCGGTAAAATACCCTTCCCCCGGTTCTGTAATTATTTCATCCCGGGGTTCAGGGAAATGCATCTTTTGAATTTTAAATTAACTATACCCAATAGAGATCCTTGGTCAGCTGCTGTGTTTCCAATAAATGTTTGAGCTGCTTAAGCCGGGTATATGGATTCGCATTAAAGATCTCTTCGTCCATGTCAATCTTCTTGAAGATCTCGTAGAGCTCGGCGGCTCCCCTCTCTGCGGTATATTCGCAGGAAAAACCCGGCAAATTGCTATTGATTTTATCAAAAGATACACGATAGCTCCGGTTATCTCCACCGCTATCACCAAAGGTAGTTTTACACCCCGGGAATGCTCTACCGACGATCTCGGCAATCTCCCGCACTCTGAAATTTTCTTCGGTATCTCCCACATTGAATATCTGCTTGTGCACCGTTTCTTTCGGAGCCTCGAGGGCGCACCCAATAGCTTTGCTGATATCTTTTACATGGACAAGCGGTCTCCATGGCATACCATCGCTGATCATCTCGATAACACCTGTGGTCCATGCAAGGCCGGACAAATTGTTAAGTACGATATCAAACCGCATACGGGGAGAAGCTCCATAGGCCGTAGCATTTCTCAGAAAGGTCGGTGAAAAATGCTCATCAGCCAGTTTCGATACATCACGTTCAACCCTGGTTTTACATTCAGCGTACGCTGTTTGCGGATTTAGTTCTGACTGCTCGGTTTTGTACTCACTATTCCCGGTACCATACACGCTGCATGAGGAAGCATATATGAATCGCTCGATTCCTGCCTGTTTACACAGGTTGGCAATGTTTACGCTCCCTTTGTGATTTATTTTATAGGTGATCTCGGGATTTAGCTTGCCCAAAGGATCGTTTGATAGTTCGGCAAGATGGACTACAGCGTCGAACCCCTCCAGGTCCTCAAGGCTGATATTTCTAAGATCCTTGTGGATGTAGGAGGGATATACTGTTTCGCCATTGTTAAAAAGCCACCCGGCCCGGTAAAATCCCGTATCAAGCCCTGTTATGTCATGTCCTTTTTGTATGAGATAGGGACCAAGAACTGAACCGATATACCCGTCTGTACCCGTTACTAAAACTTTCATATGAATATGTATTTTATACTCTCTGTTATAATTTATCAGCCAAAGTAATCTTTCCATGTAGTAAATTCATCCCCGTAAAAACAACATAAAGGGACAAATGAATCTTACCTGTCAGATACTAAAGCCAATCATTTATTGTCATTATTTGAAACTAACCAACTTGTTCGATTAGCACAGTTGTTTTAATTCAAAAAACGTGCCAATTCAATATTGACCACCCAAAACCTACTTTAAGCCGTCTGCCATGCCTGTTGGAAGGTACTGTATATCCTGCTACTCCAGTATTTTGATAGATTATTGAGTAATTATTACTCGGGCTGTCTGGGATTTCTTACCTCACACACCAACGGATAAAAGCGGGTGTGGAATATTTTTTTTATATGAATGGAATCCCCCGGCCAAAGATAAAGCTGTGCTTTGGAAGTGCTGGCAGTTTCGATGCGACTCAACAGGTAAAGTGACCTCATTTACTTCTGGGTCACGGGATTCATGAGAACACATTATCGATGGGATATAATAGAAACAGGCCGGGTATCAACTGTTAATCGATGCCACAAAATGTTTAAACCGCCTGAATCTTCTGATCAAAAGACCTCGTAACCTCAGATATCGGGTCAGACCAATCATCCTGATGAAATATCGTTCAACCCAGTGTGTCTTAATGCAAGAACTTGATAGATAGGTCGCTATACACGTGTCCCCTGCCTCTGCTGTTTTACCGTGGAGTCTGAAGTACGAGGATAACCTGCGTATAATAAGATACTTAAAATACCTGCTTTTCTCCGGATATTCCTCGCACATATTTTCCAGATGCGCTATTAATTTAAGACTCGCACCGGGACTGGAATAGGTGCTTTGACCCTCATGTATCCTGTATGCCCCCTTCGTCTCCCCTATCCCGTAAAACCGGCAGCCCGCCATTAACATTCTGAACCACAGGTCATAGTCCTCCATATTTCTAACTTCATCCTTCTCACTGTAACATCCGACCCTGACAACATCCTCCCTGGTTGCTATAACGGATGAATTCGGAATGGTTATCGTCCCGGCCGCCAGTAAAAACAAGGCCCGGAATCCCCGGTACACTCCGGTGCCGCTGCCAAGATCACGATTCAAATAGTTACCCTTGTGGTCAATACGCCGGAGCCTGGAGAAAACCAGAACAATATCCTTTTTCTCCGATAACACTTTTACCTGTGTCTTGAGTTTGTCGACATCCCAGAGATCATCGGCATCCAAAAAGGCCAGGTATTCCCCCCCGGCCTTTTTGATTCCGAGATTCCGGGCGCTACCCTGGCCTCCATTTTTTTTATAGAAGTATTTTATCCTTGGATCATTCAGATATTTTTGTATAACCTCTTTCGTACGGTCTGTACTTCCATCGTCCACCAGCAACAATTCCCAGTTCTCATAGGACTGTTCTAACACGGACTGAATGGTCTCACCAATATAATCTTCAGCATTATATGCCGGTACTATGATGGATACTTTGGGATTGGAATTACTCATAGACGCTGATGTACCCATCTCTTATCGGATGCAAGTTGTAAACAGTTATGTTTGTACTGTTCAGGGGAGTCCATTTTAACTCTACGAACCGTTGCTTGGTTTTAGCGGATAACGGTTTAATGCCCCTCGTTCATGTGCTGAAAAGCTCCCCTAACATGATATATCCTCCCCGCACCGAAAAGTTCCCTCATCCCACCGATTCATTTTGTAAATCCGGGAACCTGTCAAAACGAGTAACATATACTACGATTTCGTCGCACTTGCCCATGTCCCGAGCTCCTTTCGGTAAATTGGTGCGCTATTCGCCTGATAAGCACTGACATCCGACTTGGATCATCTGTCTCCCGCATACCCAAATCCGACAAACTCCTATGCTTTCCAGATTTGCTTTTCGTTCTTTGGCTCTATGTTTTTCATTGCATTCCTGGTATCGATAATGAGATCATTCCAGTCCGCCAGCTGCCGGTAATCGATGTCGGAATGATTGGTAGAGATAACGACCGCATCAAAACCAGAAATAGTTTCTTTATCCCATGCCACAGATTCCAACCCGGTCCATTCGGCATGCTCCCGGGTTTCATGTATTCTCGGGATATAGGGGTCATAGTACGACACTTTCGCTTCATATTCACTGAGCAGATCCATCAGCCTGAAGGTAGGCGACTCCCGCAAATCATCTACATCCGGCTTATAGGCAAGCCCGATAATCAGGATACTACTGCCGTTGAGCGGGAGCTGATGAGCGTTCATTGCTTTGATCGTTTGCTCTATCACATAGCCTGGCATACTCGTATTGATCTCGCCCGCCAGCTCAATAAAACGCGTGTGCTGTTCAAATTCCCTGGCTTTCCAGGTCAGATAAAAGGGATCGATGGGGATACAGTGTCCCCCCAAACCCGGTCCCGGGGTAAATTTCATAAACCCAAAGGGCTTGGTCGCCGCCGCATCCAATACTTCATGCACATCGATATCCATTTCCTTGAATACCACTTTGAGTTCATTAACCAGCGCAATATTTACCGAACGAAAAATATTTTCGGTCAGCTTTACCGCTTCGGCGGTCCTGCTGTTGGAAACCGGAACCGTCTCAACGACAATGGAGTCGTACAGCTCCGTGGCAATATCCAACGCATCCGAACCGTGGGCACCCACCACTTTCGGGATTCCCGCAGTATTGAACTGGGGATTCCCGGGATCTTCGCGTTCCGGGCTGTAAGCCACAAAAAAGCCTTCACCCGATGTCATACCTGTCGCTTCTTCAAGGATGGGAATAATCAGCTCATCTGTTGTCCCGGGATAGGAGGTGGATTCTAAAATGATCAGCTGTCCTTTTTGCAAATGCTTGCCTATGGTACGGGTCGTCTGTTCCACATACTGCATATCCGGCTCCCGGTAGGCGTTCAGCGGTGTCGGCACGCACATAAGTATCACATCCATTTCCGCGAGCCCCGTAAAGTCCACGGTGGCGGAACACTTATCAGACCCTGCAAGCTTACCCATCATTTCCTTGCCCAGGTGCTTTATATAGGGGGTCCCACTGGCTAAATTATCGGTCTTTGTCTGATCAACATCAAAACCTGTGACCGGAAATCCCTCCTCGTGAAACGTCCATAACAGGGGCAGTCCCACATATCCCAGCCCGACAATACCCACCCGGGCTTTCCGTCTCCGAATACGGCTGATAAAATTATCTCTAAGGTCAGAAACTCCCTCTTCTGTTACATTATACCCGTTTTTAGAACTTCGCAATCCTTGAATAGTCTTCATTTGTCTTGTTATCTACGTTAATTTCTTGTTGGTCTTCCCGAATCATATCTTCAATCAGCTCGTCAAAAGTGAACTTCGGATTCCATCCCAGCTTCTCATGAGCCTGTGTGGCATCTCCGATGAGCAAGTCCACTTCAGTGGGACGAAAATAGCGGGGATCGATCTCAATAACAGTGTCGCCGGTTTCGGCATTAATACCCTTTTCATCGATCCCTTCCCCTATCCATTCCAGGCTGATGCCCGCATGCCGGAAAGCACGTTCACAGAAATCCCGGACCGTATGGGTTTCTCCGGTAGCCAGCACAAAATCTTCGGGCTCCTCCTGCTGCAGCATCAGGTACATTCCCTCAATATAATCTTTCGCATGTCCCCAGTCCCTTTTCGCTTCGAGGTTTCCAAGGTAGGTCTTCTCCTGCAGTCCGGCCGCAATACGAACGGCCGCCCGCGTGATTTTCCGGGTTACGAACGTTTCCCCCCGCACCGGGGATTCGTGGTTGAACAGTATCCCATTCACGGCATACATATCGTAGGCCTCCCGGTAGTTGACTGTAATCCAGTACGCATATAACTTGGCTACCGCATATGGAGAGCGCGGATAAAAGGGCGTATTTTCCGTCTGAGGTACTTCCTGTACCTTGCCATACAGTTCGCTGGTCGATGCCTGGTAAAATTTGGTCTTTTGTGTTAATCCCAGAATCCGAATAGCCTCCAGAAGGCGTAGTACGCCCAGGGCGTCGGTATTGGTCGTGTATTCCGGAGCGTCAAAAGATACCTGAACATGACTTTGAGCCCCCAGGTTATAAATTTCATCGGGCTGAATATCCTGAATAATACGGATCAAATTCGTAGAATCCGTCAAATCACCGTAATGCAATTCAAAAGGCAGATCTTTTGTGTGAGGATCCTGATAGATATGATCTATTCTGCCGGTATTGAACGAACTGGATCGTCTTTTTATGCCGTGGACCTCATAGCCTTTTCGGAGTAAAAACTCAGCTAAATACGATCCGTCCTGTCCGGTAACACCGGTTATTAATGCTACTTTTCTTTCTTCCAAAATAACCTCTTATTTATATTTTATTAAACTTTTGAGCGTCTTGAAGCGACTTTTCATACTATGATACAGCCACTTCATTTAATTCGTTTTTGATTTCAAGGAACCTGTGATAAGCTATCGCAAGCCCTTCCCCCAAGTCGGTTTTATGACGCCAGCCTTCGGCCTGTATTTTTGAGACATCCAGCCGTTTTGCTGGTAATTCATCCTCTGATTTCGCACGGTCCCAGATAATTCCTCCCCGGTGTCCTGTAACTTCCTGAATCATATGGGCCAGCCTTTTCATTGATGGGTCTTCCCCGGTCCCGATATTATAGACACCCCCTCCCAGTTTTGCTTCGACAGCAAACAGTATCGCATCTGCCAAATCCCGCACGTTCAAAAATCCTACCCTGTCTGTAGCGGTACCGGATAGCCTCACCGTCTCTTGCCCACGCTCCCGGGCGTCATGGAATTTACGAATCATGGCCCGGATCACCTTCGAACCGGCAGAGTCAACATCCTCTCCCGCTCCGTACAGGTCAGCGGGTATCAAGGCCGTATAATTCCGGCCATACTGCCTGTTAAAAGTCTCACATAACTTTATACCGGCCATCTTTGCGATGGCATACCACTGATTGGCAGGCTCCAGGGATCCCGTAAGCAGGTACGGCTCCCTGAGAGGCCGGGGAGCAAACCTGGGATAAAAACAGGAACTGCCGAGAAAAATAAGCTGGTCTACATCATTCTTATGCGCTGCATGGATCATATTATTCTGGATGGCCAGCTTATCGTACAAATATTGATAAGGATGCTGGTCACGGGCTAATTCCCCCTCGACCCTTCCGGCAGTCAGCACGATGGCATCCGGGCGCTCCCGTCCGACAAAATCTTCAACATCTTCCTGATTTCGGAGATCTAATTCGCTGCTCGATTTCGTAATAATGTTCGAATACCCTTTGTCGCGGAATACATCCATAACGCTGGATCCTACCGTGCCTGAATGTCCCGCTACGTAAATTTTTATTTCATTCATCTCTCTTCAAATAAATACAGATCTATATTTAATACAGCACTACATCTAACGGTTTCAACTTATATGAACCGTGTTACTTTCACTACAACAACTGTGCCATATAAAAAAACCACCCAGGGTCATTAAGATCGGTTTTGCCCACACAATGATGAGTAATTACTCTATAGCTCTGATCTACCCTGTGCAATAATGTTACAGGTATCAATCTCCGGTTTACCGTCGTTCCGTTTCAAATAACCTCTTATGCTCTACTTGCCTGCATTTATTATCAATGTTATCCGGATAAACTTTTAAGAGTACCAAAAAAGAAATTCGGGTTTAAAAGAAGACTTGCGGTTCTTTTAGAACATGGTAACTTTAAGTATGATGAGTTCGAGATAAAAATCTCACCGCTTATAGGAAGCACTGTTTCATTCCTGTCATCCGACTAATACGGGAATATCTCATCCATGGCAGAAATATTCCTCTTGTGGTGCTTCTGCAAAGGGATACGACGTCTCGGCAAACTCGATATGATGGCAGGAAGGGAAATTCGAGACCAGGGGTGATCAATAGCATATCGAACTCATATCATCACAAGTGTTTCGTAAAAAAGGATCGGTATGGGTATTCCTAATACACTCGAACGGGGACGAAAGGCTTTCCGGCAGCAGCAGTGGGCGGATGCTTACACCCTCCTTTCGTCGGCCGACCATGCTCATCAAATTGAGCCTGAAGATATAAGACGACTTGCCGCAGCGGCTTACCTGACAGGCAAGGTATCCGAAAGTCCAGAAATATGGGCACGTGCCCATCATGAATACCTGGAAAATGATAAGAAGCGGCAAGCGGCCAACTGTGCATTCTGGCTGGGAATAATATTGTTCAATCAGGGAGAAAAAGTGCAGGGCAGCGGTTGGATGGCCAGGGCCGCCCGTTTGATCAGCGATCTCCCCCAAAAATGTGTCGAGGAGGGATTGCTGTTGATTCCCAAAGCACTGCAGCACTTGGGTGAAGGAAAACCGGAGAGAGCATATCATTATTTTAGCAAAGCCGGCGAAATAGGCGAGCAATTTGACAATCAGGACCTCATTACCCTGTCCCGGCTTGGTCAGGGACAGGCCCTGATTTATCAAAAGAAGATAAACAAAGGAACGACGCTGCTTGATGAGGCCATGATAGCGGTAATTTCCGAGGAAATATCACCCATAGTGGCCGGGCTTGTATACTGTGCTGTAATAGAGACCTGCCAAAAGATTTATGATTTGCAGCGTGCACAGGAATGGACTGCGGCTTTGAGCCGCTGGTGTGACTCTCAGCCGGACCTTGTGCCCTATCGGGGACAATGCCTGGTACGACGTGCAGAGATCATGCAATTGCATGGAGAATGGACAGAGGCTATGGACGAAGTTCACCGGGCATGTACTTTACTATCGGAATCTACCGGAGAACCGGCTGCCGGGGAAGCGTTCTATCTGCAGGCTGAACTCCACAGATTGCAGGGAGATTTTACCGAGGCCGAAAAGAACTACCGTCACGCCAGCAAGTGGGGACGAAAACCACAGCCCGGCCTGGCTCTTCTGCGGATGGCCCAAGGGGAAGCTGACACCGCCGAAGCAGCCATCCGACAAGCTGAAGAAGAACAAAAAAATCCAATGGTACGGTCAAAGATTCTCCCTGCATATATCGATATTATGCTTGCAGTGGATGATATCAAGTCCGCTCAAGCCGGTGCGGCGGATCTATCTGAAATAGCGGGAGAATTTCAGGCGCCTTTTCTACAAGCCATGGCTATTCGGGCAGAGGGGAATATTATTCTTAAAAAAGGAGAGCCGCAGAAAGCGCTCGACAAACTACTCGATGGCTGGTCTGCACTGAAAAAAATTGGAGCATCCTATGAATCGGCTAAAACCCGCATGCTTATTGGCCTTGCTTACCAGAAACTCGGGGATAAAGACAGCGCCGAGATTGAGCTTGAAGCTGCCCGGGGGACATTTCAACAGCTTGGAGCCACGTACGACCTTTCAAAAATGGATTCCTTCGTCCGGCATACTTCATCGGGCGATCATACCCATGGACTTACATCCCGGGAATTGCAGGTTTTACGCTTAGTTGCCACCGGAAAGACCAACAGAGAGATAGGAACAGAACTGTATATCAGTGAAAGGACGGTGGACCGGCATGTAAGCAATATATTAGCCAAACTGAATGTGCCATCGCGTGCCGCCGCTACCGCCTACGCTTATGAGCACGAGATGATTTGACTCCATGCCAGATACCAGTTGATGGATACCGGAACTTCGTCCTCCAGGCGACATCCGGTATCTTGTATCTGGTAATGGGTGATATTACCCATATCTGCATTTAATTTAAATTGAGTATTCTCACCGATTCGGACTTGCCATCAACGGCATATCTTACCTCTGAATTACAACTATTATATATAACAAATAGAATGGAGGTAACATGAATGCGCTATCTGCTGTGGATCAGGATAACCGGCATCACAAAATAACTGATAACCGGAGCCGGCTCCTCGCCTCTAATCCTGTAGCAGAGCGGAGGATCGACCTCGCAGGAATATCGACGGCTGTGCTTGTCGGTGGTGAAGGTCCTCCGATAGTACTACTGCACGGGCCCGGTGAGACATCCCTCTGGTGGATACGAATCATTCCACAACTCATAAAAACAAATCGTGTGATCGTCCCCGACCTGCCGGGACACGGTTCTTCCAGAGTTAACAGTAATACACTGGAGGCAGACCTCGTATTCCAGTGGCTCAGCGAGCTGATTGAACAAACTACCTCTTCATCCCCCGTATTGGTGGGCCACTTGCTCGGCGGTTCTATCGCCGCCCGCTTTACGATTAAAGACGAGGAGCAGGTTAGCAGACTGATACTCGTAAATTCGTTCGGCCTGGGAAAATTCAGACCGGCTCCCGGCTTTGCTCTCAGGTTAATTCATTTCATGTTGCGGCCGACGAGGAAAAACTATGACCGTTTTCTTCCACAATGCATGTACGATGTGGATCATCTGCGCCGACAGATGGGAGAAAAATGGGACCCGTTCCTTGAATATAATCTTGAATGTGCCCGTGATGCGGAACAAAAAGCCGCTTTGCGCATCCTGATGCAGGAGGTTGGTATTCCGAAAATCTCCTCCAGGGATCTGGCCCGTATTACCATCCCTGCGGCCCTGATATGGGGACGGCATGACCGGGCTAACAAACTGCATATTGCCAGAGAGGCAAGTGAGCAATACGGTTGGCCGCTGCATGTCATAGATGAAGCCCGCGACGATCCCAAGCTGGAACAACCTGATGTCTTTGTGGGCGTACTCAATAACATTATCAATACAACATGAGGCATATATTATGTCAACCAACTCAGAACAAAACACAGGTAAGAAGATAAACAAGTTGCAGCAACAGGTAGCGACTGAGGAAACGTACAGCCTGAAAGTGCCTGAAAATTACGAGCGTTACTTTGTCCCGGTGATCGGTAAACCCCTGGCCAAAGAGCTCCTCGCTCACGCGTCACTGCAAAAGGGCGAGCGAGTTCTGGATGTGGCTTGTGGCAGCGGCATCGTGGCGCGGCTTGCCTCCCGGAAGATCGGCCAAACCGGTTCCGTCACCGGTCTTGACATGAATCCCGGCATGCTGGCGGTAGCTCGCTCAACCACGCAGGAGACCGGCCCAATCACGTGGCGGGAATCGGGTGCCGAAGCGATGCCGTTTCGTGATAAAACATTCGATGTCGCGCTGTGCCAGCTTGGCCTTCAATTTATGGAGGACCAGTCCGCTGCCCTGAAAGAGATGCAACGGGTGCTGGTCACCGGCGGTCGCCTTACCCTGAATGTGCCGGGACCAGCAGGACCCGTCTTTGCTATCTTTGCGGAAGCTATGGAACGGCATATCGGTACCCGGGCCGCGGAGTTTATACATCATGTATTTTCACTCGACAGTACAACCCGGCTTCGTCAACTCATCAGCAAGGCCAGCTTCAGGAATATAGAGATTCATCCCAGGAATAAGATGCTCCATCTCCCTGCACCGAAAGCGTTTTTCTGGCAGTACATTCACAGCACCCCATTGATTGATGTGGTTTCAGGAGCGGACAAAAATGCCCGGGAATCCCTGGAGCAAGAGGTTACGAGCAAGTGGCGGGATTTTGTACAAGATGACGGTACCCTGGCGTACTCGCAGCGTATTATTTTAGCAAGCGCTGTAAAGTGACTTATTATGGTTTGCGAAATCACATTCTTCCCTGTTGTAAAGTTCATGCTTCCGGCAGTCAGCCGTACTGAGCAGACGCAGGGAACGTCAGAGGACTCAAATCCGACGATAGAATCTTTTTCGTTCGAATAGCAGTCTATTAAAACCAAAAAAGCACAGAATCTTCCAGATTCGATGGACTCGCAGCAGATTTTGCTAAGCCTGACAGGGCTCTTCGCCCGTTTCAACATTTCATAATAGCAGAAAAACATTGCCTGGTCTTCGTTGAGTTTTTTGACGAAACAAAATAGTCATAGACAACATCGACATTTTTATACTGATTTCTTATCTTAAAAGCCACTTTGGAGAACTTGTTGTGCGCTTTGTTTTCAAAGAGACCTTCAGTGTCCATTAGGCCTGCAACTATTGGTTTGGCAGGGATGCTGACGGGAATTGACTCACGTTACATACTGTCGATTCGGTTAACCGCATAACGGGTTCTGGAATATTTCTGTACAGAATGTCATGTTATTCTTCTCTACACTGAGTTGATTTTTTCCTATGAAAAAAGTTGCGTTTAAAACCCTGGGCTGCAAGCTGAATTATTCGGAGACGATGACAATCCGGAAAGACTTCGAGGAGGAAGGATATGATGTCATCGAATTTGACAGCCAGGCCGATATCTATGTCATCAATACCTGTTCGGTCACCCAGGGCGCCAACAGCACTTGCCGGAAGACGGTCCGCCGTGCCCTGCGCAGAAACCCGGAAGCCTTTGTAGCGGTCATCGGATGCTATGCGCAGCTGGAGCCCGGTGAAATTGCTCAAATTGATGGGGTCGATGCGATACTGGGAGCCGAAAACAAGTTCAGGCTCCTGGAACTTTTTGACGATTTCCACAAACGCTCGGAGCCCATGGTATATCATTCGGATGTCAACGAGGCTGTTGATTTCCATAACGCATTTTCAGCGGATGACCGGACCCGGGCTTTCCTGAAAGTGCAGGACGGCTGCAGCTACAACTGTTCTTTCTGCACCATCCCCATGGCGCGCGGGGAGAGCCGGAGCCCCCGGATCTCTTCGGTTGTCCGGAATGCCGAGCAACTGGTGGAGGATGGCTTCAAAGAGATTGTAGTAACCGGTGTGAATGCGGGTGACTTCGGCCGCGGCACGGATGAGAACTTTTTTATGCTTCTGCGGGCATTGGATCGGGTCGGGGGACTCGAACGCATTCGGTTCTCGTCGGTGGAGCCCAATCTGATGCATGAGGAACTGATCCGTTTTACCGCCGGATCCGGCAAGATTCAGCCTCACTTCCACATGCCGCTTCAGAGCGGCAGCGATGAGATGCTGGGACTGATGCGGCGGCGCTACCAGTCGGAGCTGTACCGGCAACGGGTCGAATTGATTAAAGAACTTATGCCCGAGGCGGCCATCGGGGTGGATGTGATTACCGGTCACCCGGGCGAAACGGATGAACGCTTCCGGGAATCCTACGATTTTGTTGACAGTCTCCCGGTCTCTTACCTGCATGTTTTTACCTATTCCGAGCGGCCCGGTACCCATGCGCTTGAGATCGAACCGAACGTGCAGGACAGCGTCCGCAAAGAGCGCACCCACAAATTCCGCCGGTTATCCGAAAAGAAGAGATTTGAATTTGACAGCTCGTTCTGCGGGGAGGTTCGGGAGGTCCTGTTCGAAGGGGCCGACCATAACGGGGCGATGCTCGGGTGGACCGACAATTATGTCCGTGTAGGCATTCCGTACGATCCCCGCCATGAAAATAAAATACTGCCGGTGCAGCTCGGGGCCCGTTCAAAAGAAGGCTACCTGATCGGCGAATTAACCCCGGAAGCCAAGAGGGAACAACGGGTTATCGCAGAATTAGTAGGCTAAAGAATATATGGCAGATTCAAATTTAACCCCGGACAAACTGATTGACAATATCATCAGCTACATCAGGAACGAGCGTGACCTATACGGTGATTTTACCATGAGGCAAGAAACTGCCGGACAACCTGATTCACGGGATAAGGACCTTACTCAACAGGATAATGAAATGGCCCCGGAATCTTCGTCCCAACCTCAAAAACAACCAAACGCAGCCGGAACCGGGGATGACGCTTCCCAAGCACCAAAACAACAGCCTGCTTCCGGTGCCCGGGATAGTGCTTCTTCGGATGGTGATGATAATATATACCAGCACATTGAACAATGCCAAACCCTTGAAGAGCTGGAGGCGCTCTGCCGGAAGGCCGACATGCTGCGTACCGACCTGAACGATACCCAGCTGGTTTTTGGTGTTGGTAATCCCCATGCCGATCTCATGATCATAGGCGAAGCCCCCGGGGCCGAGGAAGACCGGCAGGGCGAGCCTTTTGTAGGGAAAGCGGGGCAGCTGCTCAATAAAATTCTGCACTCCATCAATTTTACCCGCGATGAAGTCTATATCGCGAACATCCTCAAGCACCGTCCCCCGAACAACAGAAATCCCAATGCTGAAGAACGGGAACGGAGCCTCCCCTTTCTGCTCAGGCAAATAGATCTGATTAACCCCAAACTTATTTTGTCGCTCGGCAAGGTATCGTCCCAGACCCTGCTGGACAAAAATGTTTCGCTTTCCAGGATGCGTGGCAAGTTTCACAATTTCCGGGGTAATTATGAGTTGTTGGCAACATACCACCCGGCCGCTCTGCTCAGGCACCCGAAATGGAAGCGCCCGACCTGGGAAGATGTACAGCTGCTACGCAAACGATACGATGAGCTTGGCTGCGAGCCTTAATTTTTCTTTTTGATACCGGATTTTCTCTTCGTTTAAAGCCGTTCATTTATTATACTTTATGATACCTGTTATTTTCCGGTTATCCCGAAAGTACTGGTACAGTATTATTGCTCATCCATACGCACTAACAGTTTTAATACATTAGGTTTTCTTTTTCGAATGGCATCACAAGGGTCCGATTTTAAGAATAATACGCCGCGACAAACACTTGATCAGGAAGGCCGGCTCCCCCCTCAGGCTGTGGAAGTTGAAGAAGCCGTGTTAGGCTCCATGCTGATTGAGCATGAAGCGGCTACCGTAGCCCTGCAAATGCTGTCACCGAGAGATTTCTATAAGCCGGCACACCAGCACATTTTTGAAGTACTGCATGATTTGTATGAACGCGATAATCCCCTCGACCTGTTAACGGTCGAAAATGAATTGCGTGATAAGGGCCTGCTGGATACCTGTGGGGGGGCGGGCTATCTCTCCGAGCTCACCCGGTCGGTCAGCTCAGCTGCCAATGTGGATTATCATGCACAAATCATAGCCGAAAAAGCAACCAAGCGGAATCTTATCCTTGGCTGCACGGACATTATCAAAGAGGCCTACGACAGCTCTTCCGATCCCTATGACGTGCTGGACAAGGCTGAACAACGTATTTTCGATCTGGCCAATTCCAAACAGCGGGCCCAGGCACAGCCCATTGGCGACGTCCTTAAAGACACTCTTTCCTACCTGGAAGACATCCGGGGTAAATCGTCGGGCATAACGGGGGTGCCCACCGGTACCGATGTCGACAAAAAAACCGCCGGATGGCAAAATGGCGATCTCATCATTATTGCCGCACGTCCCTCGATGGGTAAAACCGCTTATGTATTGACTACGGCTCGCAACGCCGCCCTCCACCAGGACCCCAAGTTACAGACCAAAGTAGCTATTTTCAGCCTTGAAATGTCGAACCAGTCACTGGTGCAGCGCCTGCTTACGATGGAGGGACGCATCAACGCCCAGTCGGCCCGCTCGGGACGTCTCGAGGATGAGGAGTTTAAACGCCTGATTGACGCGGCGGGACGTCTTTTTACGGCCGACATCTTTGTGGATGATACGCCTGGACTCAGTATCATGGAACTGCGCACGAAATGCCGGCGGCTGAAAAGCGAGCACGATATCGGACTCATTGTTGTGGACTACCTCCAGTTGATGACGGCCTCCGGCAAGGATTTTGGCACGCGGGAACAGGAAATCGCCTCTATTTCACGCGGACTCAAAGCCCTGGCCAAGGAGCTTAACGTCCCGGTCGTCGCCCTCTCTCAGCTGAGCCGTGCCGTTGAACAGCGGGGCGGCGACAAGCGTCCCCAGCTCAGTGACTTGCGAGAATCCGGCTCCATTGAACAGGATGCCGATGTCGTCTGTTTTCTTTACCGGCCGGAATATTACGGCATCAAAACAACGCCAGAGGGACAGTCGACGACGGGACTGGCAGAAATTATTATCGGCAAGCAGCGTAACGGTCCCACGGGCACCATCCCCCTTTATTTTGTCGAGGATTATGCCCGGTTCGAGAACCTGACTTCGGCCGACTCGGGACCGTTTGGGGGCGGTTCCGGAAATTCAGAAGACGCTCAAGGCGGGAGCGGAACACCGCCCATGGGACATAATCCCGGTTCAGGCGGTGAGGCTCCCTTTTAGGAGCCGCTGATACGCTGAAACAACATTACAGCGAAACCTTGCTCTCACGCTTGGGATCTAAATCATACAGCGACGAAACCGTAGCCTGCACGGTCTTATACCAGTCATTGCCGTACTTGTCATTGATTTCGTAGAAATCCGAAAAATCGGGCTTGCGAACCTTCATCTTCCACTCCTGGTTTTTGGCCTTATAGACCGGGTCCACATGCAACAGCTGGTGAAACAGCACCATTTCACGGGTCTTCTGATCCAGCATATCCCACAACTCTCCCGATATTTCAATCAGATAGTTGTTGCCGGAGTAATATTGCACTTCACGCGACGCTTTGACACATTTAGCGGCTTTATACTTCGAAAGGTTCGGGTATACCAGGAAATAACCGATTTCAGCGGGACCGAAATCCAGATTTTCCCGCTCGATTACAGTTTCCGCTATTTTAGCGATTTCCGGGGATTCCATCAGCTGTTTGTTACTGTGGGCAACGGTATCTCCGGGTTTTAAAAAATCATTGTCTTTCATGAACGATGTTTCTGTTTGCAGTTCGAAATTTCAAGTATCCAAAGGTATGGTTCTGCCGGGATCTTTTCATCCGTTATCGAAAATAACTTATGGATAAAAGTACCGTTCTACCCGGCCCGATTCGCCTGCGCCCTCAACATACGGTGCAGATAATTTAATTGCCCCAGATGATAGGTAAGATGTCCGTACAGGTGTATAAGTGTTCCTCTTTTTGTCTCTCTATAAGGCAACTCAAGGGGAAATTCCTCCGCAAGTTCTTCCCCATCCATCTCCCTGAATAGTTCGCCGAGCGTATCTTTCAAATCTTCTGTGGCCTGTACCAGCTCTTCTTTGGTAATACCGGTAGTACTGAACTCCCGGCTGCGATCCCGCCTGTAGCCGGTATCTCCCATACCGTGACCGATATAGTGGTTGAGATTGCCAATCATGTGCTGGGTTAACACACCACAGCTGTTTGTTACCCCCTCCGGTGCGGTCCAGAGCAGGTCATTCGGAATAGCACGCAGGTTTTCTATCAATTGATTTAAACTGCGTTCATATAGAAAACGTAGGTCTTGTGGTAGTGAATCCGTATTCATAAAAATAGTGTTTGATTACTCTTCCAGCTGGCAGTCGGGACAATAATAGATCTTGCGTCCCCCCGTTTTCTCCTCCCGTATAACAGCACCGCATTTGTGGCAGCGGTTATCCGTTCTTTTGTATACAAAAAATCGCTGGTCCCTTCTCCCCGCACCTTCCCTTTTTAACGCCTCCACAATGGAGGGATCGTTGGTAACACCCCCCGTCTCATAGGAGCGCCTGGAAAGTTTTACGGTAGCCGAAGCCAGCGCTTCTTTCTCATCAGCGGAATAATCCCGTAACTTATTGTGCGGGTCTACGCCGGCATAAAACATGATTTCACTGCGCAGGTAATTGCCGATGCCGCTGACAAATCCCTGGTCCAGCAACAGGGTCGTCAGTTTTCGATTCTGAAAGGCTTCGCCTCTGTACTGATCCAAAATGGCCTCATACGAGGTATCCGGATGCAGGACATCGGGACCTAATTTTTTTATGTAGGAGTGTTCGGGCACTTCCTCCGGGCGAAGCATCTCTATCTGGGAGGCAGAATACAGGTAGGCGGAGTGATCCTTGTTGTGAATAGCCACTCTCAGCTTCCGGTTGGTATCGGGCTGCTTACCGTTTTCACGCAGCATCCACTTCCCGTACAGCTGGTTATGACTATACATCACGCGGTCTCCCTCAAAGAACGTCAGGATCGCTTTTCCGCGGGCCTCGACATTTTCAACCTGTTTCCCCTTCAGTTCTGCTTCAAATTCCTTCAGAGTATCAAAAGCAAAATGAAGCCCGGTAATGGGTTTATCATTCAATGCATAGCTTAAAGAATCGGCTGTTCGCCAGATTTCGGGTCCTTCAGGCATACGGTATCTGTATATTTTAGATGATACTTAAAGTTACCAAACTTACAAATATATGCTGCCAATCGTTCAGTAAAATCGTAATCGGGCCAGAAGTCTGCCGGGCGCAGAGGCTACACTACGTGTCGGAGGTCCCATTTTGGAGCTTTTAAGACAAATACCGCGCTTTTCAAGGAGGAAAGATTTGGAATTTGGCCGGATTCGAAGGTCTCACTATGAATTTTGCTAAGTCGATACCTAACCGGACCGCTGCAGGCTATCCACTTCCTGGACGGACTTACCACGCCATTCCGCCAGTTGCCGGGCGATACGGGAGCGCACGCTTTCTGCAAGGCCTTTAATATCATCACGGTCCAGTTCTCCCGTATCCAGGGGTTTGAGGATTTTCAGCTTGATATGCTTTGCCTGGCCGAATGTCCAGCTTTTTTTTGGCAGGGTATTCTGGGTCCCGTCAATAACCATCGGCAGTATCGGAACTCCCTCACTGACAGCAAGTTCAAAAGCACCATAAGCAAAGGTGTTCAATTTACCATTTCGCGAGCGTGTCCCCTCGGGAAAAAAAATGACCGAACATTGGTGGTTCAGGTAATAACGAGCCTGCTCAAATGTTTTATGGCGCCTGTCTCTGGCCTTTCGGTCCACCGATATATCTCCGGCCATCCGCATCATCCATCCCACTACTGGGACTTCAAAAAGCTCCTTCTTGGCCACCCATTTCATCTCCCAGGGCAAATTTGATATGAGCGGTATATCGGCCTGCGAAAGATGATTACACACCATTACATAAGGACGGCGATCGTCAATATCGGTATAACCGGAAATGGTAATCTTCCAATTGGGATTAATTTTGGAAATGGCCATTCCCAGGTTACGGAACAGCTTTCCGGTGTAATAGCGGGCCGGATCGCGATCATAAAGGCGGCGGACCGCAAGCATCGGCAGCCAAAAGAGGATCAGCAACGCTATTCCCATCCAGATGAACAGCGATTTGGCTCGGCTTACCATCGCTCAAAAGATCTTTGGAATAAAACTTTTGATAACACCGAGCAACCCTTTGGCCGGCTTCAGTGATTTCCGGTTGCGGACAACCGCCTGCTCAATGACCTCGGGCTGAAAGATATCGTCCTCGTAGAGGGGCTCGGCATGTTCTTTTCTTGGAGTACGACCCGATCGGCCGGATGGCTTCTTCTGTTTCGAGGTTTCTCTATTTTGCCCCTTCCGCCCGTCTTTGTCAGTCTTCTGGCTCCGTTTTCCATCTGCGGTCTGCTTTTTTTTCCGGACAGCCTCTTCCTTTTTTTGTTTTGCTTGCTCCGTTTCTTTAGAAGTTTTGGCTTTCTGCCTGCTCTGGCTCTTCTGCTTTTCCATTTGCGAAGGCGTCCCATTCTCCGTTGCCTTTACCTGTGTCGAAGACTTCTTTTGGTCCGTCTGCTTGTCTCCGCCCGAGCCCCGATGCGGGCGCTCTTTAGGTTCGCTCTTTTGTTGCTGACTTTGCCTGTTATCCTTCTTCCCGGATGCTTCACGGATGGAAAGCTGGTCACCGACCACATTTTTTATGGCATGGTAGTATTTCTTGTCCTTATTGCTGACAAAAGTGATGGCCGTCCCCGACTTGTCGTACCGCCCCGTCCTTCCGATGCGATGGATATAATCCTCCGGATTATTCGGAACATCAAAGTTGACAATAAGCGAGACGTCATTAATATCAATCCCGCGCGACAGTACATCCGTCGCTACCATCACGGGGTGCGTTTTGTTCTTAAAAAGACGAAGCGCCTCGTTCCGTTCCTCCTGGTCGCGGTCGCCATGCATACTTACCGCGTTGACCCCCCGCTTTTTGAGCATCCGCTCCACTTTATCCGTGCCCCGCTTCGTCGCACAAAAGACAATTGCCGTCTTGTATTTATCCGCATCAAACAGCTTCTCAAATAATTCCAGTTTCTCTTTGGGATGCACAAAGTAAATCTGCTGATCGACACTGTCGACCGGTTTGGATACTTCAAATTCTACCTCGGCAGGGTCCTTCATCACTTCATCGACCACTTTTTGAACCTCTTCCACCATCGTAGCCGAAAAAAGCATCGTCTGTCGATCGGTGGGAAGCTGCTTGACGATTTTCATCACATCGGGCAGAAATCCCATGTCGAGCATCCTGTCAGCTTCGTCGAGCACCAGGTACTTAAGGTGGCTAAAATCGAGATTCAGTACTTTCATCTGATCAATCAGGCGTCCGGGCGTAGCAACGATAATATCAACGCCAGCGCGGATAGCCTTGACCTGCGTGCCATAGTCACTCCCCCCCGTAACGGTGGCAGAACTAATGCCGGTGTGATAGCCGAGCGCAAAAACCTGCTCTTCGATCTGCTGGGCCAGCTCCCGGGTAGGCGACAAAATAAGCGCCTGCGTATGCTCCGAGGGATGTTCAATAATCCGCTGCAGCAGCGGAATAACAAAGGCGCCGGTTTTACCCGTACCGGTCTGGGCCGCACCGATCACATCCCGGCCTTCCAAAATTAGCGGTATACATTCGTCCTGTATGGGGGTAGGTTCTTCGTAACGAAGGTCCTGCAAACCAAGACGAAGCTCATTACTTAATGTAAACTTCTTAAAACTCAAAGGTATCCTGTATTTATTGTTAGTTGTAGAAAACCTTGAAAAACCGTTCGTTTGACCAATATCCGGCTGTTCAAAGCCCTCTTGTGTATGAAACAATTATATAGCCCGAATTTCTCACCAGGAAATTTACTCGTGAAGAAGGCCAACCGCGAAAAAGTGGGTGATTGTATGCCCGTCCGCAAATCAAACGTTTGAGATTCAGCACGGCATACCGGCCCATTTTACAGTTATGACTGAGTGTGGTCTGTTATCACGTTTTAAAAAAAGATAACGATAATGATTTGTCAGTCAGTGTCCTATATTTGCTCCACATCTCTATATGGTAGAAATTTGGGTGAATGTCCTTAAAGATACGATTTTATATCCAATTCACTTAACTTTGACCACAAATTTTTTATAGGCCGAAATTTTGGATAAATTCAACGCTTAATTAAAAATTCAAAATTAATGATCGTAATGACCTCACAAAAGATAACACTCTTCATTTCTATACTATTTGGTGCTGCGGCCTTCTTCACAGGATGCAGTTCGGATTCCGGCACTGCTTCAACAGAAGTAACCTTGGAAACGAATATTGACAGCGTGAGTTACAGCCTCGGCTATCAAATCGCCTCCATGTCACTAAAACAACAGGGGATGACCGATATTGATGTTGATAAATTTGCCAGTGGATTAAAAAGCGCGCTGGAAGATCAAGAGTCCAGTCTCTCCCAGTCTGAGATGCAGCAAGTAGTACAGGCGTACCAGATGGAGGCTCAACAGCGGGCACAGAAAGAGCAACAGGCGGAAGCTCGGGAAAACAGGGAACAAGAAGAAGAATTTTTAGCTGAAAACAGGACTAACGAAGGAGTACAGGTTACCGATTCCGGACTTCAGTACAAGGTATTGGAGGAAGGATCCGGCACCTCCCCCGACTCTTCCGATGAAGTGAAAGTACACTACACCGGTACGCTCCTGGACGGGACGAAGTTTGACAGTTCTCATGATCGCGGCGAGCCCGTGCAGTTTCCCCTGGATCAGGTTATTGACGGCTGGACCGAGGGACTGCAGTTGATGAAAGAGGGCGCTAAATACCGCTTCTGGATACCCTCTGAGCTCGGCTATGGCCCCAATCCACGTCCCGGTGGAGCTATTGGTCCGAATGAGACGCTGGTTTTTGAAGTCGAGCTCCTCGAAGTCAATCCCCCTGATGAGGCATCCACCGGCAACTAACATACATTTACCTTATATAACCAGTGTTACCCTGAACTCGATCTGATAAATCAGCACGGTTAACCTCCTCTTTTCCGTATTCTTTCGTCGGAGACAGGGGTTCTTAACAGGAATAAAGCAAGGCAGGGCTATCTAACTCTGCCTTGCTTTTTTTATGTATATGGAATCGAGAAAGCAGAAATATTGGCCTGTACCGAAGCCCGATCGAATTCAAAAACGCAGTATTTTAACCGGGATTACCCAACAGGAAATTTGGTCGTGAGCGAGGCGAAGGAAAAATGGCAGCAGGAAAGTACTTGTATCATGTAACCTTGAACACATCTTGTTTTTATTCAATGAACGGCACGGCTCAATATCGCAGCGCTTCGCGTCTGCACTCAAATTTAAGATAGAGGAGACGGTACTACTTAAGTCCCGTCTGAATCATCTTCAAAAGCTTACGCTTATTCACATCAAACCGCTTGTTATAGTCCTTCACGCTCCGGTCAATAACCTCAAACGCCTCATTCCGGCCATAAATGTGCGTAATTTCACACTCGCGCTTTTCATCGCTGAAGGGTTTTGCCTTATAGGTCAGAAAATAGTGAGAGAGCCGGTCGATCATATGCTTGGGAATTTCCGAAATATCCCGTATCTGTCCGAAAGAGGCATCCCCGCTTAATACCGCAACGATTTTATCGTCGGCCTCCTCCCCGTCAATCATACGCAGTCCCCCTATCGGAATAGCATCCAAAATTAAATTGCCGTGGGGAATATTCCGTTCTGTAATCACACAAATGTCCAGCGGGTCGCCGTCGCCTCTGATACCGGACCGACCGGTTTTCTCCATACAAAATGCAGCCACTTTCTCAGCACACAAGGTCCTGGGGACAAAGCCGTAGGGGGTGGGACAAATATTTGAAAAGCGCTGCGGCCGGTCTACTTTAAGATAACCGCTCTCTTTGTCCAGCTCATATTTCATAGTATCGCCCGGAACCAGTTCGATGAATACTTTTATTTTATGAGGCGCATCCTCGCCAATATTGATACCGTGCCAGGGATGGGGTTTCGAAAATAATTTTATGGATTCTAAAAAACGTCGGATCTGGTCTCTTTCCATTTTTTTATCATTGATCGGAGATTAAAAAATTGAATAGCTAAAAGTACGAATTTTTTTGAGCCTATGACTACTAATAATGAGATGAAAAATAAAAAAAGAGCCGACTTTTACATCGGCTCTTTTAAAAAAATATGCTGAATAAATCTTAATTACCCATATTAACCAGGATCATAATATCGGCCACAACCTCGGCTTCGGCATCGCTGTCAGCTGAAAGCAGGTTCTCAACCAAGGTCTCGACAGCGGCATAAAAAGCAGAATAGGCTTGTACGATTGCACCGGTATCCCCACTCGCTTCAATGCTTGTCTCCAGGGTAGCCTTGGCACCGCCCGCCCCGTTAATCTGGCTGTTGATGCTGACTATTGTTTCAGCGCTTGCTGAAAATTCCTGTTCGAGAATATCGATGATTTTCTCATTGTACGTGGTAAACAGGCTTTTTATCTCATTTTCGCCGGCCGCAGCATTCGCTCGTAATCCTGTTCGCAACTCGGCTCCGGCATCGGCGGCAGTCTCCACAGAAGATTCCGCAATATCAGCCGCTTCCATGCGAGCCTGGCCGCCCTTCACGATAACAATATTGACATGTAGATTGGCTACTTGTAATAACAAACTGCAAAAGGGAAGGCGTTAACAGGAGGCAAGTTCGAGCAATCACGGAGTCCGCCGCAGAGGAAAACCCCCAACCACTCATCATGACGAATTACAAAAAACAGGAAAATCCCCTTAAAAAAGAGAAGGGGCCGGCTTTCAACCAGCCCCTCCTTGTACGTTGGCTTTTCGGGGTACAAATCAATGGTCACAAAGGTAACCAAGGATCAGTATGTTCACTTATTCATACCTGCTATTCGCAATTAAGTTCCGAGTTTTTTTAATTTTTTTCTGAATATTTTTATAAAACACAAAACCCCGGCTGAAATGGTTCTGAATGGCCTCTCTACGGCCAGAGTCGGTCGGACAATCCGGATGTTCGCTGCAGCTTCTCCCGGATACCTTGTCTCAAAATTTCTTCCGGGGTCAGGATAATAACCGTTTTGCGAGCACGCGTAATGGCCGTATAGATAAGCTCCCGGCTTACCACTTTTGACCGTTCGGCAGGCAACACTATCAGAATGTTATTGAACTCCGAGCCCTGACTCTTATGCACGGTCAGGGCATAGGCTTTATTATGATCGGGCAACCGCGAAGGAGCCACTTCACGAATGGCGTTGTCGTGCTGAAAATACACCCTCAGCTCCTGTTCCTCATTGGCCAGGCATATGCCCGTGTCTCCATTATACAAGCCCAGAGAGTAATCATTAACATTGACCATCACCGGCTTGCCGGGATACCACTGCTGGTACTTCGGGATGGATCCCCTCTCCTGCAGGATTCGTTCGATATAGCGGTTCAGATAGCGAATGCCCCAGGGACCTCTTCGGTGTGCTGCGAGAATGCGAAACTCATTAAGAATCGCAAAGGCCTCATCGGGAGAGCTGCAGCGGGAGAGCCGGTCAAAATAGCCGGCTGCCCTTTGAGCAAGCAGCTCTTCAAGGGCAGAATCTTCCCGGGAATTGACAAGGGCAATCTCAGGATATTGCTCAGATTTTAAAAAGGCGATTGCTTCTTCAGCCTCTCCCCTGTTTACGCTCTCAGCCAGACGGGCTATGCCGCTATCCGCTCCAAAACGGTAGCTTTCGGTCAGCAGCGTCACATAGTCGGTCAGGGTATCGGGGGCGGAAACCGTCGCCTCACCCGGAAGGTCCAGCGACAGCGATTGCAGCCACGCTGTGGTGCCCGACGAAAACCGGTTTTCCGTCCCCCTGCAGATATCGCCGAGAACCGATCCCGCCTCTACCGAAGCAAGCTGGTCCTTGTCCCCCAACAGAATAAGTTTCGTCCCCTCAAGCAACGCCTCCATCACACGACTCATCAGCGCCTGGTCTACCATTGACACTTCATCAATGACCACCACATCCTGGGATAACGGGTTTTCTTTGTTATGCCTGAACCTCGACGTATAACGGCGTGCTCCCAACAGCTGGTGCAGCGTAACGGCTTCGCCGGGGATAGCCTCGCGTATCCCCTCCGTTACCGGCAGGGACTCCCGGGCGGATTGTATGGCCTCCTGCAGGCGGGCGGCGGCCTTGCCGGTCGGAGCCGTTAAAGCGATAGCAGGCATCCGGCCACGGGCCTCTCCCTGCTCGGCCAGCAAGGCCAGGATCCGCACCACTGTCGAAGTCTTCCCCGTTCCGGGTCCCCCCGAAATTACGGATAGTGTGTGCTTGACCGCCAGCGCAGCAGCCACCCTCTGCCAATCGGTTCCCACTTTTGAGGGCGATTGAAAGCTAAAAAGGCGCTCCAGTCCCTCGTGCAACAGCGGCACGTCTATATCTTTCTCCGAATCCCGGCATCGCTCCAGCAACGCCGCGGCCAGGGTATGCTCATGATGCCAAAGCTTATGAAGATACAGCCTGTTTTCGGAATCCAGTATGAGTGGTCTAAAGGTACCGGGACCTCCGACAAAAGGGCTTTCGGACAGGCGGTTTTTCCACTCCTCCAGGGCTGGGGCCTCGGGAGATTGTCTCCCTTCAGCTTCCTCAAAAAGCGGCCCGCCGGCATATTCGTCCAGCTGCAGGCAGATATTGCCTTTGTGATACAGGTAGCTGGTCAGGCACGCCGACATGAGCACTGCCTCGGAAACGTCCGGGTCCTGACTCCAGAGGAACCGGCAGAGTTCAAGATCGATATCCAAAATCACTCCCTGCTCACGCAACGCTGATAAACGGTTCATAATATTCTTTTGGCTCATCAGCTGTCACCTCCCGAAATATATCGGTTTAATTTCCGGATCGTACGGGCAGGCGGACGATCATGGAAGATGCCTTCCCGGCCCTTCTCATTCATGCCCCGCAGGAATAGATAAAACGCGCCGCCAACATGCGTATCATAAGAATAGTCCGACAGCTTTTCGGCCAGGAACCGGTGCAGGGCGATGATGTAAATGTGATATTGCAAATCGTAAAAAGCCTCCCGCATCTCATGCTGCATGGAAGCCTGATCGTAATCGCTGCATGTATCCCCGAGATAGTTGCTTTTGTAATCCAAAATATAAAATTTGCCTTCGTATTGAAACGTCAGGTCAATAAATCCTTTCATAAAGCCCGGGGCCGCCGCTCCTCTTGCAGGGGGACGACCGTCATGTTCTTTTCGGATAATGGCAAGCATCTCCCGGGTCTCAATATGCTCATGGTCATAGTAGAACTCCATCTCGGGAATCAGATCGGACGGCGCCAAAGCCGATAGTTTGAGTCCCCCGTCTGCCGGCAGCAATGGTTTTTGGACGACCGTTTCAAGCATCTGCAGGGCGACCGACTTCCACTGCTGGTCAATGCCATGCAGGGCCAAACTGTTTTCTATGGCTGTTCCGGCCTGATCAAGAGTGACAAAATTGACCTCCTCAAAGATATGATGGAGGCAGGTGCCGGGCTGGGGACCTTTGGGAAAGCTGAACATCGTCAACGCTCCCCCTGCGGGTGCTTCTGTCTCCCCGGCGTCCCCATCCAGGAACTGGTCGTAGTCCGGCACATCCGGATCATCATCCATCCAGCTGCTCAGGGATGAAAAACTGGAGACCCGGTAGCGGGATGCCAGGGAGTCCGTCCGACCGAACGAGCGTGCCCGGAAAACAGGACTGGGGTCTCCCGTCGCCAGCAGTTCCAGCTGCTCCCCCCCTGCGCCGGATGTCCCGGGCTTTTTCTGCAGGGTAAACAGGTCGGGATACTCCTCACAGAGCTTCCCGATCGCCCGGCCGACCTCATCGTCGTCCACCCCGTCCCCCTTCTCCCCGGAGCTCACTTTGGCCTTCAAAAGAGACTCCACCTGTTCGGGGTCCCGGAGGAGATAACCCAGCGAGGAGAACTCAGAGGCATTGGCAAACGCCCACGTCAAATACAGGCAATGCTCGGCCCGCGTCATAGCAACGTAGGCGAGACGCATATTTTCGGCCAGCTCTTCGCGCCGGACATAAAATCTTTTCTCGGCCCGCTCGGGATCCGACTTCCCGTTCAAATCCAGATAAGAGGTTTCCCGATCGTTTGGATGATGATACTCCAGCGGCTGACCTTTGTCCCTGATATCGGGACCATACCACAAAAAGGGGCAAAAGACAATGGGGTATTGCAATCCCTTGCTTTTGTGCATGGTTACGATTTTGAGCAGCTCCTCATCGCTTTCCAGCCGCACCTGCTCTTCATCGCGCGTGCTGCTGCCGTTCTCCCGGCGTTTGCGGGCCAGCCAGTGCAACAAGCTGCGCGCTCCCTCCCGCGATTCTTTCTGCAGCAGCTCCCCGAGATGCCGTATGTTTGTGAGTCGCCGTTCCCCGTCCGGGTACCGGATCAGATGCTCCGCCACCTCCAGCTCATCCAGCAGCGACTGAAACATCGCCGCAAATCCCTGCTCCTGCCATGTTCTGTGCCAGCCGGAAAACTGACTCAGCACCTGAATCCATCGCTCCTCATTTTCTTCGATAGCAAGCAGGTCGGCTGCCCTGTAGCCGGTCAGGGGCAGCGACAGGGCGGTCTTTACCAGCGTCTCATTCGCGGGCTCGACCACTGCCTTCAGCAACTGCTCGAGCTGCTCGCTCTCATCGCTTTCGAATACACTTTGATCACTGTGACGCACGCTCTTAATGCCCTCTTCCCGCAGTGCATCACTGATCAATTCGGCCTGTGCATGCTTCCTCACCAGCACAGCGATATCCCTGGCCCGGACGGGAGTATTCCCGATGGTGATCTCCCCCCTTCGGCCGCCCCTGAGCAGCCGGCGGATTTCCCTGACGGTATCATCGACTGCGTTTTCCCTGGCATCTCCCTTCCGCAGCCGTCCCCCGGAACCCGACAACCGGCGGAAACGGACAGGGGAACGCTCCCGCCCTTCTTCCAACAGTCTCTCGTATTCATCCTCATCCCGTCCCCACCTAACCTGCTGATATGCAATGTCCTCAACCACGAAAGGCCTTTCCTGTTGTCCCCATAACACATTGAAACCGCGCAGAAGGCCGGGCACAGACCGGAAATTACGGTTCAGCCGGTAGCGGTTCTCCCCGGGTGCATCCCCTCGAGCCTTGAGATATGAGTACACATCAGCTCCCCGGAAGCTGTAGATCGACTGCTTGGGATCGCCAATCATAAAGAGCGCCGAATCTCCGGATTTCCTGTATATCCGGCGAAAAATATCGTACTGGTTCGGGTCCGTATCCTGAAACTCATCCACCATCGCAAGGGGATATTTTTCCCGCAGCTTGTCAGCCAGCCGTTCCCCGCGCTCCGGGTCCCCAAGCGCATTGCGCAGCCGCAGCAGCAGGTCGTCATACGACAGCACCTGCAGCTCCTCCTTCTTTTGGCTAAGCTCCCGCCGCAGGTAGTGGAGGAGATCTTTTCGGAACCATACCTGGAACCGGCTTACGGTTTCAATGACCTCCCGGTATGCATCGACCAGCTGAAAAAACGGGTGTTGCGGAGGGGTTATGCCACGCTCGACCGCCTTTTTCTTCAGACTCTCATTAATGGATGACTGCCGGAACCGGTAAAACTGGGTAAAAGTATTGAGCGGCGGGACCTCAGAGGCCAGGAAATCATCCATCAGGTCAAACCACTTCGTCACCTTATGGCTGGTATAATAGCTGAGGTCTCCGCTATCAAGGAGAGTAAACAGTGCCTCCCGCTCCACCGACCATATTTCCCGGAGCTCCCTGTATAAATCCCAGCACAGGGTCACCTCCCGGCCGATCTGATCGTTATCCTTGTCCCTATCAATATCTTCGGGCAACACCTTCAGCTGTGGCTTTCCTATATACGATCCCAGCTCCTTTGCCAGCGACTCCGGTCCGAGTCCACTGTCAATTAACAACTTGAGCAGCAGCCGCTTCTCAGGATGCTCCGAAACCTCCCTCACCCAGTTCCGCCAGTAGTCATCCACCGCTTCCTGCACCAGCTCCGCATCATCCCCCACCATTTCCGCATCGTACAGGGCACGGCTCTCGAACGCCTGCTCCTGCAACGCCTGGTAGCAGAAGCCGTGGATGGTATAAATGGAGGCCTCATCAAACATTCGAACCGCCCGCTCCAGTTTGTCCGCCGCCCCTTCATAGTCCGATACCTCCGCCAGCAGCTCCCTCAAAAACTGGTCCGACCGATCCCGGACTTCGCCCGATTTCAACACCCGCACCGACTGGCGAATCCGTCCCAACAGCCGATCCTTCAGCTCTTTGGTTGCGGCCTCGGTATAGGTGACCACCAATATTTTTCCGACAGCAATATCCCGCTCGATCAGCGCCCGGATATAGAGCGAAGTGATATTGTAGGTTTTGCCCGTCCCGGCGCTGGCCTCTACCAGATTGATACCCGAAAGGGAGATCTCAAAAGGGTTTAGTAGCTTCATGCTATGAGTCCCCCCGCCTTAACACCTTAAAAAATGGCACCCAAAAACGTTGGCTCAGTTCCCTGAACTGCTCGTTCTGATCCCGGAATGGTTGCTTCCGGCTGTTAATCAGTTTGATGTAGGGGTCCTCCCCCTCTCCGGGATACCCGCCCCAGCCCGGCTCCCATTTGTTTATGGCTTTTGCCATCCCCTGTTCTTGCGTTTTATCCTCCGCTATCACGCTTTTCGCATAGGCATACGATGATTCGCAATACAGCGGCAGGGGACGCTGCAGTCCCCGCCGGTACAGCTCCATTAAATTTGAAAGTATCGCTTTGGTATCCTCCGGCGGCGACAAGCAGTGTTCCTGAAAAGCGGATTTATCCCAGGTAAACAACAAACTCCGACCGGGATGTCCCGCAGGCTTCACCCGTTGAACAAGCAGGTGCCGGATCCACCCCTCGATCAGGTACCCGGGACGCGCTTTGCCGAACCGGTACATGATGTGCGCATCCGGGTATATATTGGTCAGGCTGCCTACGATACGGAACTCCCCGATGGTAATATCGACCTCCGGGTCCGGCAAGGGCTGCCGGTCAAGGCGCTGCTGTATTTCACCGCCGAAAAGTCGGACCTCCGACGCTTTCTGCCGGTACGCCTGCGCGCCGGTCCACCCCTCGGGCAGCATATCCCGCGCTCGAAGGTTTTCGTAGTAAGTATCCAGCGGCTGATCCCTCAGAAAACGATCCAGCAGCTCCTGTTCCACCCGGTAGCCTTCCAGTCCCCCCAACGCAAACGGCTCACGGTCTTCGGTCAGCACCTCCTCCCCCCCCGGATAGATCCCGAGGCGTTGCTGCAACAGGTATTTCACCGGCTGCTGAAAAAAAGAAATAAGATCATTGACCGACATCACTTTCCACTCCTCCCCGGGTTCCGGAAGATCCGTGTGCAGGAAAAGCGGGGGACGGTCCCGGGCATCCATGAGCTGTTGACTAACCTTCAGCTGGGTTCGGGAATAGCTAAACAATCCCTCTTTATTCTTAAAGTACCCGGGGCTAAAAGCCTGCAGGCGATGCCGGGTCGTAATATCCCCGGATTCCAGGCCATACTGTCCCTCCAGGTAATCCAGGAACTCCCGGAGGACAGTCGACGGCGGAAAGTCGGCATCCTGCCGGTTACTCTGTCCCACATAACTGAAATACAGGTGCGTCCGCGCCGAGAGGAGGTTCTCCAAAAAGAGATAGCGGTCCTCTTCGGAACGGACCGGGTCCCCGGGACGCCCGTCCAGGTGCATCAGATCAAACTCAATGGGTATCTTCGAGCGGGGAAAAGCTCCTTCATTCATTCCGATCATGCCGATCACCTTAAACGGGATACTTCGCATCGGCATCAAAGAGCTAAACGTTACCCCCCGGCCCATGCTTCCCCCGCCGGTTCCGGATTCCTCCAGCCGCTCCTGCAGCCAGGAACGCACAACCGCAAAGGGAACAGGACTCTCAAAGGATGCCAGCGAAGCGTATTCGGTCAGCTGGCCGACGGCCTCGCGGATCCGGGAAATTTGCCTGAAGTACTCTTTGGTATCGGGCAAAAACATTTCGGGAACCCGGTTCAATACCGGTTGCCAGCCTGCGGGTGATTTTGCTTCTTCCACCGAGCGTGCGATATCAAACAGTTCCTGCAGAAACCGGGAAAACCGGCCCGCCAGGGCGGCATCCTCGGAGGTTGCGATCTCTTCATAGGGAAAGATACTGTTGTACAGGCGATCGTCCACCGGCTGCATGGCATACCCCAGTAGCATGCGATTGCGCCCGGACTGCCAGGTAAACCGGTCGCTTTGCGGCACGTTCATCTTCTGCTTGAACGGCCCGTCAATTCCCCACCGGATCCGGTTCTCCCGTATCCACTGTTCCAGGCGGTTCAGCTGCTCATCACTAAGGTCAAACGCTTCCCGGACGGGACCGGAATCGAGCAAATCCATCACATCGGTCACTTTAAACCGGCTGTCGCAAAGACTCAGAATATTAAGAAACGACTCCACAGCGGAAGATTGTCCCCCCACCCCCCGGTCGGCGATACAGTACGGGAGGTCCGGCTGCCCCTCATCCGGTGTTTCAAAAACGGCTTCCACCACCGGAGCGTAGGTCTCGATATCCGGCGTCATAATCAGAATATCACTGGAAGTAAGATCCGGGTTGTTATCAAGTATCCCCAGCAGCTGATCGTACAACACCTCGACCTCGCGCATGGGACTGTGACACGAATGCACCTGGATGGACGAATCGGCGGCGGGTACATTCAGCTTGCGTCCGGTAAGGGGACTGTCTGTTGTTAGATCGGACCGGATGGTGCAAAAAACCGAAGCTCCTTCCGGCTGTTCGGTATCCAGCTGCTGCCACTCCACCGAACCCGTCCCCTGCCTGTCGGCTTGCGCGAAGGTGGACAATTGGGAGATAAAGCGGGCCCCTTCACTCCCCAGCGACTGCAGCAGCGGGTTGGCATAGTCCCCGCTCTCCTTGATGTCGGGATCAATCGCAAGCTGGTAAAAACAAACCCGGGTGAGCTTCGAGAGTTTCACCATGGTTTCCATAAAAGCCGGCGAGGCGGTTGATACCCCAAAAACCGAAATCCGATCAGGAAGGCGGTCCGCCGGCAGTGTTCCGTTATCCATAGCCTCCCACAGCTTTTGCTGCAATTGCGCGCGGTGCAGCCATGCTCCCTCATAATGGGTCTCCCAGTAACGGATCAGCCTTCTCCACAGGCGAGACTGCCACTTTTCGGCCTCCACCTGTCGGGTGTTCAATCTTCTTTGCTGCCAATCCAGTATCATGCGGGGACGATAGATGAGGTACTGGTCAAAGACGTCGGCAATTTTGGACGCAAGCTTCCAGCCTCGAAAAGTGCGCTGTGCGGGATCCTCATCGGCGATATAGTGACTCAGATTCTTAAATTCGCTCAAAAACTGCTCGTCGTTGAAAAGCTCCATCAGCGTCCACGTCATCGGCCCCCGATCCGAAGGCAGCGTCTCCGGTATATCGGGATAAATAGTACGGATCAGGCTCCAGATGCGCTCGGAGGGGAACTCGAACATCATATTGGCTGCGATGCCCTGCCTTTTTGCCCGGTACAGCGAGAGCCACTGACCCATCCCGTGGTTCTGCACAACCAGTATTTCCGGGGACAGCGGGTTGCCGCCCGGCGCGCCGCGGCATTCCTCAAACAGCCGGTGGGCCAGTTTATGCTGATCCGTTCCGTAGTAAATCGTGAGCATCAGGACACAAAGCTAAAGATTCAATTCTGAACATCCCGGTTTCTCTCACATCGAATGCAAGAAGTCTTTGAAAAACCGGGTATTTTGTTCAAGGTCAAGGCCAGGGGGAGGTTGCCCTCGCAGCATATCACTCATATAGGGAGGAATTCCACCAACCGATAACGCCGGCATTGGCCACAAGAACGGTGTTGCAAAGACTTCTACAACCACCTACATGATCAAAGCTAAAATACGAATAAAAAGGTATTCTGCTAAACCCTTGTTCTCCTTATCTGAGTCCATTTTGGGTCCCCAATTCCGGTCGGTCCATTTTCACTCCTGAAAACCGAAGGCAGCGATCGATAATGAAAACGGACAAAAAAAGTGTTGAGACTTGTTTGGGCACGCATTCCAAAAATTCATCCCTTGAAGAGTAGAAGCAACATATCAGTCCAAAACTAAAAATGCTATAGCATCGGGATCTGTTCGATACTATAGCACATTTGTGAATAGAAACAATGATTGAGAATGGAACCAAAGCAGGGTCTCCTGCGGAAAATATTTTTATTCCAACTCAAATATAACAAGTCCGTCTGTTCCCTTGGCCACGTATAAACGGCGCTCGGTTGCGACAATATGATTAATCTGTCCCCCCGAATTGATCTCGGAAAAATCATCCAAATTGTGACTATTGACCAGGTTCAATCCCCTGCCGTTAAGCCCGTTGGGCACCTCAAAAACATCGATGTAGTTACCGGTTTCATCACTCCCGCCGGCATATACATAGGTGTCACTATTTCCGGGAGGTCCCGACGCCTCAAATGTGGTTACTGAAGTATAGTGCCTGTTCTGGATTTCACTTGATTCAGAATCCGTTTTGCTGTTCCACTTAATCATTCCCTCCGCATCGAACACCGAAAATCCGAATTCATTCAGGGCCGCCACCGCATGGGGACGATTATTCGTGTGAATAAAAGTGGAGAGGCGGGCAATGGTGCCATCCTGCATACGGGGGGCTTCGGCCTGCCCGTTGTTATCAATCAGGTCTATTATGAGTCTATAGCCGTTGTAATTATGGTTAACCCTTCGTGCCGTTCCCGACTGATCCAGAGTAAAAACCTCACCGGAAATTTCAGTCAAAATCGACCGGTAGTTAACATCGTCACTGTTCTCCATCAAATCAAAAGTACTTAAACTCTTATTAAAGCGATACATATGATTTTGATCGGATACGGCATAAATATAGTTGTCGGTCCGGCCGATACTTTTTACCACGTTGCCTTCCGTACTCGCACTTTCCACCACCTCTACAGATTCTGTATCCAGCTTCAAGAGTTGAGCTTTAAAATCACCCGCCTGCTTGCCTTTTACAGCGCCCGCTATATAAATCGCATTTTCCTCATCGTCATATACTACTTCCTGAACATCAAAGCCATCACCCTGAAATGAACGCGCAGACTCCTCTAAAACGCCATCAGCGGAGAATATATCTACGCCACCGCCATATGCCTCTTCATAGATCTTATATCCTACATGAATAAACTCCCCGTCATAATCGAGATGACTGGCTCTTGTAGTCACAGTGTTCACCACGGGAGGACTGACCGTTGCCGCAACACTGAGTTCCGTATCAATACCTTTCGAGGGTTTTTTAGCTTTGCTTTCGCTACTCTCGATCTCATAGAGCGTCAATCGATTGGTAATATCACTGGTAATTGAAAACTCCGGTTCCACATAGGGAGAATTGTCATCAGCCGATAAAAAATCGCAGCCGGTCAATGTGAACATCAGCGCAGCAAGAGTAGTGTATATAGTTATTCTGGGATGAATAGACATGGTTTTTATATTATTAAGCCAACTTGAATGAAATGTTTATTTTGCTACTAAAAAATAAGCCTAAATATCAAAAAATCCTAATTAGGCTATTTTAATTCCCCTGAAACACTTTTTTTATTTCATCTTCCAGTTTCCTTGCGGCTCTGGATGTTTTGTTTGGATTCCATGCATCCTTATAGGAGTCGTAGAAAAACAGTTCCCTGATATAGGCATAAGACCGCACCCCTCTTAAAAACAATCCCACATAAAAAGTCATACCGGGCAAATACGGAATATATTTAGCTTTATCGCTTTTATTGGCAGAAAGAGCTATAATGGCTCCGAATTCAATTATTTTAGAGAGACTATACAAAAACATTCCCCCGATAATCAGGTAGCCGAATTCTGCTTTGAAATACAGCGCCAGAACGATCAGGTATACCCACCAAAGAAGATTGAGAATAAAATTATAGAACACATTTTCCACGACGGCAAAAAAGTTACTCAGGCTAAAATTATCTGATGGAAAAAGCAGGTCCCGGTGTTTCCTGAATCGAAAACGAATGAGGGATCGGCTCCATCTGACACGCTGTTTCGCCAGTTTGGTAAATGATGTTGGCACATTGGTCAGGCAAATAGCCAGGTGCGTGAACGTTATCTTGTACCCTTTTTTCCTGATTTTAAGCGTAAGATCGCCATCCAGTCCCGGACCGACATCCCACCCGCCCAGTTCCACTAACAAATCGCGCCGAAAGGCCCCGAAAGCGCCGGACACAATTCTCAGGATGCCAAGGGAATCCGCGATCATACGGCCTGTTGCAAAAATATTGAAGTATTCAATGGCCTGAAAGGTAGTAACTAAATTCTGACCACTATTCTTGGCCTCAATAGCGCCCCCCACAGCTCCTACCTTTTCCTCTTCATAAAAGGGCACTAAAATTTCTTCTATGGCATCCCGGTTGAAGGAGCTGTCCGCATCCAGGTGCACTATATACTTTCCGGTTGCGTACCGGAGAGCTAAGTTGGCAGCAGAAGCTTTCCCTCCCCTGGTTTCGTTCCGTAAGAACAGGTCAATTTTTCCATTGCGTTCAAGATCTCTTCCTATCAGCTCGGAGTTGTCTTCTGAGCCATCGTCAATAACAATGATCTCGAAGTTATCATAGGTCTGTTCCTCAAGTGTTCGTACCAGTTTATAGTAATTTTTTCCCTCGTCTTTCCCCGGCACAATAATCGAAATTAACGGGTGCTCATTCCACAATTGCCGCTTGGCATTCTCATAATTCTCTTTATTAAAATGGGTCTTGATCTTATGGATAACCAAAAAAACATAGGCCAGAAGCAAATAACGGGGAAATTCCAGAATAAAATAAAACCAGAAAATTGTCAGGAATCCCTCTATCCCCTGGTTATTCCAGAATTGAAAGAAATCAGCCATTTTTTATAGTAGTCATGTATAGAGGTTAGCCAGGATCAATCTTTACCCATATCCAATTGGCTGAGTTGTTCATCAGCACTTTTACCTGTTTCTACCGGTTGTAAGTTTTTAGAAATTTTAAGCGTGAAGTTTGGGTTATTATCATCCAGCAGCTCTTTTATCCGTTTTATCACTTTTCCGGTTATCGCATCTGCCTGCCGGAGGTCACTCTCCGTAATAAGCAGCCACAGGGTCACCATATTTTTGAAAATGATTTCATCAGAACGATTTACCTCATTCAAAACGACTTCATATAATTCTCTGACCAGGTTGTTACTTCTCTGCTCTCCTAACTGGTCATATAATTCCGAGATGTTCTCCAGGTAAATAGAAGCAATAGCACTTTCGAAATCAGCCTCTTTTTTCCGCTCAATTTCTTTAGCTAACGTATGCTTAAAATAGGCTTTGTCGATGACATCGAGCATGGTATCCAATTCACCTACATCCACTGCAACCTGGCCTTTAGCGGCATCCTTACCGAGACTGGTCAACTGATAAGACATTAACCTTTTTTTAACCAGGTTTTCTACCTTAATATCCGAATTACAATTTCTGCATTTTGCCTTCACCAGGGGATCCTGAAACATCTCATTACACTGGTTGCACTCAAATATTTCAGAAGGCTTGTCATAATCAACGCCTATATGCGTGAGTGTTTTATCGCATTTCGGACAGACCAGATCCCTGGAGCCCTGACTTTTTTCAAAATCAGACCTGGGACCCATATAGGCGCATGAAAAGTGATGAATCTGGTCTTCGGATTCGATATTGGTAGAATGACAGTTCGGACAGCTTTCACGGAAGTGAAGGTAACTATTGCTACAGTGATTACAGGTATAAAAACTGTCATAATATTCTGACGTCAGGAATCCCTCTTCAACCGCAATGTCCAGAATTTTAGGGACCTGATCTTCCCGCTCAAAGTCAAAGTTAGCCGTTACCATGGGGTAAATATAGCCCAGCTTTGCATTCCTAAAAGAGAGGGGTTCAAAATCCCGTATTTGCCTCGTATAGATATATTCCAATGACTTTTCGATCATCCGGTCGACAAAAGAAACGGATTTTTTGCTCCTGCCCACATCCCTGACAAATCTGCCTATTGCTTCATTAAAGCGCTCTTCTTCAAAGGGCTTGACAATATAGTCCGTAACTCCATAGTCAAATGCTTTTATGCCGTCTTCCTTGCTGCCGCTGATTATAATAACCTTACCGGGATCCAGATCTTCAGCACGGTCAATTACGTCGAATCCAGTCATATCCGGCAGGCCAATATCCAGGAAAACCAGGTCAACTGATTTCTCATTGACAAGCTTTATCGCTTCCCTGCCATTTTCAGCTGCTCCAATAAAATTCAGAACGGACTGCTTCTCCACGTTCCTTTTTAAAATGATACGGAAAAGAGGATCATCCTCAACTATTATACAATTCAGTTCCATAAGTGTTAGTTATAATAATGTCCTTTACTGTTCTGCTACAACCGGCTCTTAATTTTTTTGGTTATATCAGCTATCGGGTTGAGATTCGACAGATTCGTAATTTCACCGTCCGCCAGCTGAGAAATCGCAGGATTCGTCTGTCCATGGATCTTATAGAGAAAGACCGGCATCAGGTACACTTCCCTATTGTTATGAGACCTGATGTCATTGATTAACTCTAATACACTCAGGTCCTTTCGATACTCAATGATGACGCCATCCACCTCCCCGTCTTCCAGCCACTTCATATCAAATGACGCAAGCGGGTCCGCCTTTAAAAAAGTAAGATCATCGTGGATTAATTGTTGGTCCTGGCTATTCTTTATCATTATATCAAATTCATAAAACGTTAATGGAATAAGGTTTTACTGGTGAATATCCACATCTTCCGTATCCAGTCCTAAAATACCATACTTCGTTCGGGAAGCCTGTAGGCCCATTCTATTGTATTCCGACCATTGCCGGGCGGCACTGCTGTCAATAGGAATCAACTCGACAATTACATGTTCAAGGATTAAATTTCCGGTCTGCTCAAAGTGTTCAATAATATCTTCCCGGGCATCGTAGATATCCCGAACGACTCCTTCGCTTTTTTCCCCGTTGTCAAAATCAATGGAGAGTACCATGCCTATCTCCAGATACTCAACATCCTCTCGTGGAAAGAATGATACGATATGGGGATCTGACTGTTCAGGCTTAATTCTCATCACTCGGTCAGACCTGAATATTTGCTTGCTATTTGATTCATAAATTTCCGTCACCGTACCGTCTACCGGGGAATTATACACCTGTACAAGCTGATCTCCAACTCCTTCCCGGAGATCATTCTGTAACTGACTTATGCGCCGGTCAAGACGATCCTTTTGATTCTCTAATACCTTCAATTCCGTTTCTATTTCCTCAAGTCGGCTGCGTTCTTCGAATAAATCCCGCTCTATAGCAGACAATTCCGTACTCGATACCAAATCGAGCTCAACTTTCTGGCGGATCTCCGCCTGTTTTTCCTCAAAAAAGTCAATTCTGTCCTGGGCCAGGCGTATCACTCGATTCTTCAAATAGATTTCATCTTCAACATCGCTCCGCTCGTTTTCCAGCTCACTGGCCTTCTCCCCCAGTTTATTCACTTTTTCTATTCTTTTTGTCCAATCCATTGATGCGTAAGAAAAAAGAGAATCGCCTCTTTGTACCTGTTCACCATGTCCCTTAAAATAATTTTCCACGTAAATATCGTTGGGGGCTTTAATATCAACATTATCCACAACGGCAACCCCTTCCCCCGTTACAAAAAAGGTATTAAAAAAAACGACATATAGAATGGCAAAAAGTATCACCGCAACAAAAGACAGATAGATTATCTTATCCCAATTTTTACTCTGGGGCTGCTTTTTCTCCCGGGTGCCTCTGATGGTAGAGGACTGACTTCCTTTTTTAAAATATTCGCTTTTCATCTACTTCTTCTTTAATTCTTTGAAAGCACGATAGTCGTGCAAAACAAATGCCTGTATATCAGTTGTCGAAGCTATTTCGCGCACAAAACGATTCAATTCACGCTGATTGCCAAAATCGCCGGCGCGTAGTGCAACAGCCAGACGATCCGTTAATATCTTCCTCTCCACTTCTGTTCTATCCAGCAGATCATTTACATCTGTGGTTTTGTACACCATAACCACTATTTTATCGGCATACTGAACTAAATCTGAAATTATAGAATCATAAAAGTGGGGTATGGAAATACTTAGCTTTAAGGGGATATCATCCAGTGATGCCCGCACGGCTTCAAGCATACGTACATAATCGCGCAAGTACTGTTCTCTGTTCGAGTCCCAATCATCAAACGTATGGGGCTCCACATCCAGGTGAAGACCGTCAAACTGTAATGCTTTTGCGCGATTAGCAAGTTGGCGAAATTCATCCTCCCGGCTTTCATAATGGACCAGCTGATTGTTACCAATAAGCATTTCGGCAGTAATGCCCTGTTTCGATGCCAACTGGTTAAAGGTCTTTGCCTTCTCATACAACGATGTATCGGGTCCGACAGATAAAAAAAGATGGCTGAACCCCTGTCTTTTCAGATCTTTTAGTAATTTTTGGTTATTTGTTTCCGCAAATGCGGACGCCCAGATATATATATGATCTGCTTTGCTTCTGGTTTTTTGACCGTAATTTTCAATGTGGGATTCTCTTACGAACTGTTGAATTCCCTCGGCCGGTAAATAAGAATCGAGATTAACCAGCTTCAAAAAAAGCTGCTGCTTGACTTCGATTAGATCCAGAACGGCCCCATAGCGGGCAATCATCGCATTCGTTAATTTGCGAATACTGAAATCAGAGCTGCCCAACTTTCTAAACGCCTGCTGATTCCTGATCTCTTCCTCGTGCATTAAATACGTTTCATATAATTCCAGGTATCGCTGTTTCTGCTGCTGATATTCTAAAAAATGATTCGTGATCTCATCAAATGTATTCCTGCGCTGATCTTTTTGATCTTGTACAATTCTGCGTTTTCGGGCTTCCGCTAATTTCTTTTTGCTTCCCATATTCAAAGGGAGCGGAAAGGAAACATTAAAAGTGGTCGAAAAATATTCCCGGCCTCCCACCGCTTCATTTTCCGGCCGATCATACAAATTATCGTATATATTGTACTGAGCCGAGACAGAAAACGAGATATCCGATAAGAAACTATAGTCAAGTTTATGAAGCTTATCTTCACTCAGCTGAATATCTTCATGAAAATCTCGCACCTTTTTCAGAAACAGTTCAATATCAAGATCCGGAACTGCTAAATTCATCACTTCCGGGGTACCGTCTGAAAGGTATTCCTTATCCTCTGCACCGGCGAGTTGCTTTTCAACCGCCTGGTACGTATCCAGCCTGTGCTCCAGCTGCGCTTTTAAAGAGCTTAGTTTAAGTACTTCCCTCCAGGGCAACAGGTCCCTGTAATGCAGCCGGTGAAGCACTTCTAAATTGACGGAAACAGCATCAAGATATTCATTAATAAATGCTGCTTTGCTCCTGGTAAAGAGATACCGTATCTTTTTGTGGAGTATCGTATATTTTTCATCTGCATTGGACTGCTTTAACTGCCCTTCGGCTAACTCCTTTTCCACTTCCAGTTCTGCAGCCCTGCTTCTGTTACTCAATAAGCCATTCCCCAGGATGTCCCATTCCAGTCCTGTAGAGAGGCGTTTGTTATAAAAAATATCGCCCCCTGAAAATATTCCCTGCTCAATATTATTTAAATAACTCCAATTAACGCTCAGCCCATAATCATTGGAAAATCGCTGCTGTTCAGCTGATATTTCATCCAATCGTGGATTTGAGTCATCACCAGCTGCCATCTCTCCGCTAATAAACAACTTCTGTAATCCCTTGTAATAATTCGCTTCCCCAGCGGGAATACGGGGTGATTTTGCAGAAATCAAGGAATCCAATTCCGAAATTAATTCCTGAAGGACAGGATCCCCACGCAAAGAACTTTGCTCTGCCTGGGCAAGCAGAGAAACAGGTATAGCAAAAAACAGTAATAATACGTAAAGAAATAACCGTCGATTGACCATATGATCTTTTTTGATCATTCTAAATCGAGACGTTCTCGATCTAACCAATATTTTTTACAGCCACAGATTTATGATAGGAATTATAAAATGAGATCTCAGAGCTCTATATCAACATGATGTAATCATGCCTATAATCATTAAATAACAATATATTTACAAAATATATGAAATTATAATTTAAAAATGACCGATCCGAGTCATATTCTCAAAGGTAATACTGCCCTGATAAGGTCTGAAAAGTATAAATATTGAATCTTTTAACAAACAAGATGTCTTTCAGACTATATCCAATATACGGATTTCTACCCAAGTTAATAGCAATTTTATTTAACCCGGGTTTGCAGGATTAGGTCATCTTTTCCAGATATAAAAATAAATGAACACTATTTTAAATTTCTTCTGTTATTAATGACCTTATTTTTCGTTCCCGTATAAGACTCTAAAAAAATGTAAAAGCATCTTCCCTGTTATCAACAACGTCTTTCAGCGTTCCTGCCATATCGAGAAGAGAGTATTTATTCAATTTTTTAGGGTCAGGAGGTAAAACAGATGGGGTTCCGACACCTCCACCCGGTTTGCAAACCGGTAATATGTTGCTAAATTAACCGCAAGACATTGGCACTAAAATACAAGCTTAATCATTTTATAAACCTATACAGTTCATACATGGACAATCAAGAGGTTACCTCCCGGGATCAGCAATCGATAATTTCAGTGGGCGAATGGGTATTATATTTATTCCTGTTCAGTATTCCCTTCGTCAAT
Source organism: Fodinibius roseus (assembly GCF_900129315.1). Lineage (GTDB taxonomy): Bacteria > Bacteroidota > Rhodothermia > Balneolales > Balneolaceae > Fodinibius > Fodinibius roseus. The sequence continues at coordinate 52,981 of NZ_FQUS01000001.1, read as the reverse complement.
ATCATTATACTCTGTATCTGGGCTTTTGGCAGCGAACCCAACCCAACCAAGAAGAATTTTGCCCGGGCGGGCCTGATCTGGATAGCCATCGGCATCATTTTTTACCTCTTGCTGATGTTCCTGATCTTCGGCACTTTCACAAGCATGATGCATGATATGAATATGCAAACAGTGTAGAAGTCTGTATTCAGCCCGAATCACTCATTGTCTCTCATATTGCGAACGACTTCCAGGTACTCCCGGATACGGTGGGCATTCACGCCTATATCGCCCCTGCCTATTCGCGAGACCGAGCGCACGTCAATTTTGCTTCTTCCGCGGGTCTCGGCCGTATCAACGCGGATCACCACGTCATCGATAAATCCGAACCAGGGAAGCTTGTCGAACGCTTCGATCAGCCCCTGCTCTTTATCCGACGTCACGATCTGCTCCCACGGCATCTGCCGGGCCGCCTCCAGCGCACGGTCAAATGCCTCCGGGTACTCCTCCTCCAGGTAAAGCGTCTGAATATCCGGGTAGTGCTCGCGCTGCGTATCCGCCTTCTCCCGGTCTCCATAGGTGGTATCGTTGGAGGCCTCCGCCCGCAGCGGGACAATCCCCCGGAATTCCGGAGGATTGTCAATGTCCGTGGAGATATCGTGAATTGGCGGATACTGCTGGGCCTGGTAAAACCAGTAGCCCACCGTGACCAGTACGGCCAGCCCCAGCACTACTCCGGCTGTCACCGTTTTGGCGGAGAGATTCGCACCCCCCTTCCACCGGGCAAACAGATACACCAAAGCCAGAGCGAGCCCGATCAGTGCCAGGACCGCACTCGCAGGCAACAGCCAGGAAAAGGCCACTCCCAGTTCCCACCAGTTCCACTGGTAGCCGTATCCTGACAGCAGCAATACAAGCACAGCTGCGATTCCAAAGATCATGCTGAACAATGCCCACCTTGATATCCTGTTTTTCTTCATCGCTTCTCCCTGTTTTTTAACATGTATTCGTTTGTGCTACCTGTATACCTGTAATCAACATGTTTTCCATCACAATGACAAGCTGATCTTCAGGTTCTCAAGAACAGGGGAAACGGTTTTCAGCCCGGGGACGGGCCGGCACGATAACGGACCAAACGTTCATCCGGTGAAATGCGTTACTTTACGTACTCTGTTCAGACAATCAATTGCAATGCTAATTATATTTAATCCGTCGTGCAGTTAGCGTAAAAACTGCGCTGACAGCGTGTCAACGGGGTGGATCCCTGTCAATATAAGTAGCAAAACCAATGCTTTTAGATCTTGCGGGCAACGCAAGGTTATTTGTAAACTAACCGCACAACGCCTAATATGAAATAGTAACCCGTTTATCCCGAGAAACTATTTGCACTCATGAACTCATCTGAAATCATTGACATACTCGATTTCCTGCGCGATGCGGAGCAGCTCAAGAATACCCTCCGTTCCAGCTATACGTCGACCGGCCGGGTTGAGAGCGTAGCCGAACACAGCTGGCGCCTCTGTCTCATGGCCATGACCTTCGAACAAGCTTTCCCGGAAGTGGATATGTGCCGCGTCATCAAAATAGGCCTTGTCCACGATCTCGGTGAAGCGATCAACGGCGACATTCCCGCTCCGCAGCAGTCCGCCTCGACGGATAAGTCAGCAGCTGAGCGGCGGGACCTGCTTCAGCTTCTGCGTCCCTTATCCGAATCCCTTCGTAGTGAAATCCTTGAATTATGGGATGAATATGAGCAGGCTTCCACCCCGGAGGCAAGGACGGCCAAAGCACTGGATAAGCTGGAAACCATTATCCAGCACAACCAGGGTGATAATCCCCCCGATTTCGACTACGCTTTCAACCTGGAGTACGGGCAGGAGTATACCTCCGACCACCCGGTTATTTCGGACATACGCAGGATTCTCGACCAGGACACGGAAGACCTCGCCAAACGAACAAATAACGGGGAGCCATAAGTTTTTTAGAAGCATTTTAACCCACTTTGAAGGCACTTGGAAGTAACAGGCCGTCGGAATGAATTCTGTTAACATGGCCGAAGATGGATTGGTTTGGCAGAGTGAAGTCCAGCGATTGTTTGTAGATCAGCCGACAGTCAGGGAAATACCGTACCTGTTTCGGCCTTGCATTTCACTTATAACTGGCCCATGTTTGAGACCAGTAAAAAAGGATAACGGACCGTCTATCTCCAATAATTTCATGATTCAGGCTCACAAAACATTCTCCAGGCGCCAGGCCCTCGAGCTTTATAACAACCTGGTGCTCCCCCGCCGCATAGAAGAGCGTATGCTCAAGCTGCTCCGACAGAACAGGATCAGCAAATGGTTTTCGGGCATCGGACAGGAAGCTATTGCCGTGGGGGTGGCCTCGGCGCTTAGGGAGGAAGATTACCTGCTGCCGATGCACCGGAATTTGGGACTTTTTACCACGCGGGGAGTCGATTTGTACAGGCTGTTTTGCCAGTGGCTGGGCAAGGCGGATGGCTATACCGGGGGACGTGATCGCTCGTTTCATTTTGGCATCCCGGAAAAACGCATTGTGGGCATGATCTCGCACCTGGCCGCTACGATGCCGGTGGCCGACGGACTCGCTCTCGCTTCGAAGCTCCGCGGCAGCGGGTATGTCGCCTGCAGCTTCTGCGGGGACGGCGCCACCAGCGAAGGCGAATTCCACGAGGCACTGAACCTGGCCGCTGTCTGGGAGCTGCCCGTCATCTTCATCATCGAAAACAACGGCTACGGGCTGTCCACCCCGACGGAGGAGCAATATGCCTGCGAGGACTTGGTGGACCGGGCCTGGGGGTACGGCATGGGCGGGGCAAAAGTTGACGGCAACAATATTTTTGACGTGATGAAAGCGGTTGCCAAAGCCCGGAAACTGGCGCTTGGCGGACAACCTACGCTTATAGAAGCCAAGACGTTTCGGATGCGGGGACATGAGGAAGCCTCCGGCACATTTTATGTGCCGGATGAAAAAGTTGAGGAGTGGGCGAAAAAAGATCCTCTCGACCGGATGGAACGATGGTTACTGGATAATGAGATCGTCTCCGGCAATGACGAGCTGGATGCTGTCCGGGAGAAAGTGGACGCCACCTTTCTCCCGGAACTGGAACGTGCCCTGAAAGCAGATGACCCGGTCTTCGACCGCAGGGAGCACGAACAGCGTATCTTTGCCCCGGCTGACTTTCCTGAAAGGCCCTCCCCCTCCACTTCCTCCGAAAGACGCTTTGTGGACGCCATCCGACTCTCGCTTCAACAGGCGTTTGAAGAGGATGAAGACTTTCTCATCATGGGACAGGATATCGCGGAATACGGCGGGGTCTTTAAGGTGACCGAAGGCTTTGTGGAACAGTTTGGCAGGGACCGCATCCGGAATACCCCCATTATTGAGGCCGGGGCCCTGGGCTGTGCGGTGGGACTGGCCCTGGAGGGATTTAAGCCGGTCGTGGAAATGCAGTTTGCCGATTTTATCTCCTGTGGGTTTAACCAGATCATTAACAATATTGCAAAAGGTCCCTACCGCTGGATGCCTCCGCTGAATATCACGATCCGGGCGCCGCACGGGGCAGGGGTCGGGGCCGGACCCTATCATTCACAGTCGCCGGAAGGCTGGTTTATGCAGCATCCCGGGCTTAAAATAGTGGTGCCCTCCACCGTGGAAGATGCCCAAAACCTGTTCTACAGCGCCCTTCACGATCCCAACCCCGTGCTCTTTTTTGAGCACAAAAAGCTTTACCGGAGTATCCGCGGGGAGGTGCCGGATCATTGTATTCCAGAGCAACTGGGACAGGCGAAAGTTCGCCGGGAAGGCACCGATGCCTCCATTATTACCTATGGAATGGGGGTACACTGGGCACGGGATACCGCCGACCGGTATGCTGAGCAAAACACAGCAATAGAAATTGTGGACCTGCGCACGCTGGCACCCCTGGACCTGGAAACAGTAAAAAAATCTGTTGCCAAAACCAACAGGGTGCTGTTGCTGCAGGAGCCCTCGACAACGCTCGGACCGATGAGTGAGCTTGCCTCACTCATCACTGAACAATGCTTCGAACTGCTGGATGCCCCCGTCATGCGCTGCTCCTCGCTGGATATGCCCGTCCCTTTTCATCCCGACCTGGAAAAAGAATATTTGGCCGACGCGCGCCTGGAGGAAACACTGGAGAACCTATTGAGGTATTAGATCATGCGCATGTCTATCTATTCAGAGAAATGGATTAATTATTCTTTTTGAGGAGCCCGATGAAGCAAGGAAAAATAAAATGGTTCTGGGATCTGCTGAAGCAGGCTTACGCCGCATTGCAGAAAAACGATCCCCTGCGGTTAAGCTCCGCCACCGCTTTTTTTGCCATGTTTTCACTGATTCCTCTCATTGTACTTTTGCTGGAATTCCTGGGCGTAGCCTTTCAGGTACAGCCCCTGAAAGAGGAAATTTTCAATACGTTGCAGGAAATGCTCGGCGGTAAAACAGCAAACTACTTAGCCAATACCCTGGCTAATATTCAGGACATGCAGGAGGGATTTTTTACCACGGCAGGAATACTCATTTTTCTCATTTTTATAGTAACGACCTTGTTCAACGTTGTACACAATTCATTTAATCAAATTCTGCAGGTCAGACTAAAAAATCCCAGCCTCCCTTTTTTTCTCAAAAACAGGGGCCTGTTTTTGGTTATCATCTTTGTCGGCGGATTATTATTGCTCGCCACTTTTATCATCGACGCTGTCATTAACTTTGCAGGAGATCATTTTGTTAATCTACTGAACATCAATTCCGCAATCGTATTCATCCTGGATATGATATTTTCAATGGCCTTGTTTACGATCTGGCTGGCCATCGTGTACAAGTATCTACCCGATATGCAATTACCCTGGCGACCGGTCTGGACAGGGTCATTTATTACCACCGTTTTAGCTTTTATAGGGCAATTCATTTTGGGCAAAGTCCTTGCTGCGGGAAACCTGAATACCATCTACGGTTCCTCCGCTTCCATGATCCTGGTCTTGTTATTTATTTTCTATGCGTCATTTCTTCTGTATTACGGCTTTTGCCTGGTGAAGGTCTGTGCCGAACAAAATAACGATGACCTGAAACCCGACAAACACGCCGTCCGATACGAAATAAAGGAGATCGAGTAAATGGAGATAGGGCTTTTTGAAATTTTCAAAAGAACATACTATCCTCAATTTTGGGAATCAGTTGATCAATTAGGAAAACGAATAGATACGGCCTTGAAAAGTCAGGGCCCCGGGTGGCGGACGCAAGGCGGAGGGATAAATCTATCCCGGCCTAATAAATGGTGCTGAAATGAGTGACCGGAGCCGGAGCGTAAAAATCATTTCTGTTTGAGGAGCGGAAGGGACGAGTTAAATGATTTTAGTGGAGGCGCAGGGAACGCCAGCATCATTTATTCAGCCTTGATTTTTTAGTTCCTTTTGGATCAAGCCAAAAGGAACAACTCCCCACTACATAGGAGGCACCCGTCCATGTTGCGGCTTTACCAGCATCTCCTCAACGACTGTTCGCGGTGACAGGCGCGTCAAATTCAGGATTATTTCAGCCACATCGTCCGGATCGATAAGCAGATCGCGGTCAACGAGTGATCCCTCCCACGAGCTCGACTGCGTCTGTCCCAGATTGATGGCCGTCACCCCTATTTCCGTATCCATCAGCTCCTTCCGGAGCGAACGCGTATATCCCAGCAGCGCATGTTTCGAGGTGGCATAGGCTCCGCTTTCGCGGCGCCCCTCTACCGCTCCTTCCGAGCAGATGTTGATGACAAGTCCGTGGGACTTGCTTTTCAGATCATCTAAAAAGCGGTTGGTTATATTCACCGCCGAATACAGGTTCGATTCGATCTGTCCGCTGAATTCCTCGTGAGTCGTTTTTTCCAGCGGTTTCAGCAAAAAGTAACCGGCATTATTGATCACAAATTTTGCAGCGGGAAAATCATCGGGCAACGAACATTTTTGAACCGCCCGGGGATCGGCGGCGTTGCAGGCCATGACCACCACCCTGTTGTCCCCGGCTTTGCCGCAGAGCGTTTTGGTATCCTCCAGATCTGATTTCGTGCGGGCGGTCAAAAGTAGGGCGTAGCCGGTCTCCCGTGCAAAGGCTAAGGCGATCCGGCGACCGATTCCCCGGCTTGCCCCGGTAATGACAACAGAATGAGTTTCCTGAGAAGACAAAAGTGTAAAATTCAGGTGAGTTGGAGTTGGTTGATTGAATGCTGGGTATTTGGTGTAACCGGGAACACACGAACAGGAATCAGCAGGCCCGATAACGAACCTGCTACCGGACACCCATAAATTTATGCGTCTGCAAGCTGATGCCCCATTCGGGATGTTCCTTCACATAGTCGATGATCAGCTCCACGGCTCCCTCCTTTTCCCATTCAGGCTGGAGTAAAAGCTGGGTGCTTTCCGGACACTTTTCGGCGTTCTTCTCGGCCCATTCCAGATCTTTACGGGTCAGTACCACCACTTTTAGCTCATCCACATAGGGAAAAATATCGTCGATGGGCTCCTTAAAACGCTTCGGGGAAAGGGTAATCCAATCCAGGTAGCCGGACAAAGGGGAGGATCCGCTCGTTTCGATGTGCGTTTGTATTCCAGCCTGTTTCAGTTTAAACGTCATCGGGTCCAGATCATGCAGCAGCGGCTCTCCCCCCGTAATAACGGCGAATTCCGCCCCGCTGTCCTTAGCTCGTTCTACGATATTGCCCACCGTCTCGCGGGGATGGGCGTCTTCATCCCAGCTTTCCCTGACGTCGCACCACCAGCAGTTGACGTCACAGCCCGCCGTACGAATAAAGTAGGCCGGGCGTCCGCTGTGCGCACCTTCGCCCTGGATGGTATAGAAATCCTCCATAAGCGGGTATTCCACCGCATTCATTTCATCCGTAACAATGAGCGCTTCCAGTTGGTCCCGTGATTTAAACATGTAACAAGTTTTGCCTTAATGATCTGTGCGTCTAAAAATAGCCATTATTTAAGATAATTAGAACCGTAAATGCATATCTATAATTCTGCACCCGCCAATCGGGTGGCCGGATCTCTTGTGGGCGAAGCCAGGGCGGCACTGTTTCGGATATTCATTAAGCCACACAGCAATCTCTTCTTCGCCGGTTAGGATTTTTTATTTTTTGCAGCAGAGTGACCCATTTCGATTTGCGATCTATACCCTTCCGGTTAGAAGTACGGTCGTCGCGTTAAATCACATCTTGTCTTTATGAAGGATCCTTGCTATCATAAGCATGAAATACAACGGCCGGTAACCCTGTGGCTATTCGTCAGTTCAACCCATAAAAGCGTTCAACATCATGCGTACCACTTCTCAAAACAATCTCATTTTTGCCCTATTCGTGGCCACCGGTATAGCGCTCGGCGGCTGGTTCATCGGCGATGGGTTTGTGGAAGCCCGAAGCGGCGACCGCTATGTCACCGTCAAAGGCGTATCTGAACGGGACGTGATGGCGGATATAGCCCTGTGGCCGATCCGGTTTGTCGCGGCCGGAAACAACCTCGATGCCGTACAGCGTAAAATCAGGCAGGATCAAAATAATATCCAGTCCTTCTTGGAAGATCACGGTATTGCATCGGAGGCTATCGAGCTGCAGAACCTTGAAGTTACGGACCGTACCGCCCAATCGTACCAGTCGGGTCCGTACGAAAATCGTTTTATCCTTGAACAGACCCTGATGGTTCGGTCCGAGGATGTGGAAAAGATCGATGAGGCCAGCCAGGATATCGGTGACCTGGTAGAGGCAGGCGTGATCATCAACAGCCAGTACTCCGGCGGGGGACCTACCTACCTGTTCAACGGGCTGACGGAGCTTAAGCCGGAAATGATTGCAGAAGCCACCAAAAATGCCCGGGGATCCGCCGAGCAGTTTGCGCGTGATTCGGGCAGCGAATTAAACGGCATCCGCAGTGCCAACCAGGGGGTCTTCGTCATTCTTGCCCGGGATAAGGCCCCGATGCTTCAGGAGGAGAAACAGATTCGCAAGACCGTCCGGGTCGTTTCTACCATCGAGTATTATCTTGCCGAATAAGGAACATGCATGCGCCCGTATTTCCCATCATAATCCTCCAGAAAATGAGCGGCATCAAATTTAAATTCGGTATGCAGCGTCCATGCAGGCATCTTGGTTATTCTTTGTCATTATAATTTGGAGAACTCCCCTTTTCCTTCCTTTCCTGCTTGCTTTTGCTGAACATCCACTCATAGAGCGTCGGATCGCGGTAGGCCTGAACCCAGGCCTCAACATGTCCCGCATCCGGGTACTCGGTATATCCCGGGCTCCCACCCGCCAGCTGTATCGCCTCGACCATCGTCCGCGAGTACCGGACATCCACCGCCTGATCCTCTGTCCCGTGAAAAACCCAGATAGGCATCTCTTTCAGCAAAAAAGCGCGGGCGGCATCCCCTCCCCCGCAGATCGGTACCGCTGCGGCAAACTTGCCGGGAAATCGTTCGATCAGGGCAAACGTTCCGAATCCTCCCATCGACAGGCCCGTCACATATAGCCGATCCGCATCTACCGCATACTCCTCCTGCAGCTGGTCGAGCAGCTCGATCGTCAGCTGCATCGGCCGGGTGGGCGTCTCGCGCATGGGAGCCACAAATGAAGAAGCAGAAGTAGAATCACGGTCCAGGTTGAGCCAGGACCAGTACTCGTCTTCCGGAACCTGGGGTGCCACCACAAAAGCGGGATATTGTTCCCTGAAACCGGGGTCCGCAAAATGATGGACGCCCCATTTGAGCTGACTGAAGTTATCGCTGCCGCGCTCCCCGGCCCCGTGCAGGAACAGCACCAGCGGGTAGGACTTGCTCGAATCGTAGCCGGCGGGCTTGAGCATGCGATAATTGAGCTCATTGCCCTCCCCGTTCTCATAGGTATGGGCCTTAAAATCGGTAATCTGGGCCATGGAAACAGCGGGAAAGCTGACTATTAGTAGCAACAATCCCCAAAAAAATACTCTTTTTACAATCATTGTTCATCTGTCATTCATTATGATTAAAAAATCCATATTAACGTTTAGGCCGACCCAGCGTCGCTGCTGTTATTCCCTCCACCAAGGGGAGACACGACCCAGCCGTTTTAGCTCAACTGAAACCCCGGTGGCTCCATAACTTATAGTCCTGTCCAAATAAGTGGAAAGCATTGGGGGAACAGACTATCTATCCCACCACCCTACATATTCCGGCGGTACTTCCCGCCCACTTCATACAGGGCACCGGTTACTTGTCCCAATGAAGCCACCTTGACGGTCTCCATCAGTTCTTCAAAGATGTTGCCGTCCTCCCGGGCCACCTGTTTAAGCCGTGCCAAGGCCTTTGCCGCTTCCTCTTCATTACGGTCGCGGAAGGACTGCAGGCTGTCGATCTGCTGCTCCTTCTCTTCCGTAGTAGAGCGGATGAGATCCACTTCTTTGTCCTCTTCAGCGTGCTCACCCTTTTCACTTCGGAACGTATTCACCCCGACAATGGGAAGCTCTCCGCTGTGTTTTTTGGATTCATAACGCAGGCTTTCATCCTGTATCTTGCCCCGCTGGTACATGTGCTCCATCGCCCCGAGGACGCCCCCCCGTTCCGTGAGACGATCGAATTCGGAGAGTATCGCCTCCTCCACCAGATCGGTCATCTCCTCGATAAAATAGGAGCCCTGGTTGATATTCTCATTCCTGGCCGTCCCCATCTCCTTGTTGATAATCAGCTGGATGGCCAGGGCACGGCGGACCGACTCCTCGGTCGGTGTCGTGATCGCCTCGTCATAGGCGTTGGTGTGCAGGGAGTTGCAGTTATCATAAACAGCCAGCAGTGCCTGCAGCGTCGTGCGGATGTCGTTGAACTGTATCTCCCGGGCGTGCAGCGAGCGGCCGCTGGTCTGAATATGGTATTTCAGCTTCTGGGAGCGCTTGTTCGCGCCGTATTTTTCCCGCATCGCCACCGCCCAGATGCGCCGCGCCACCCGGCCGATCACCGCATATTCCGGGTCGAGCCCGTTGCTGAAAAAGAAGGACAAATTATGGGCAAAGGTATCGATATCCATGCCGCGGGAGAGATAGTATTCCACGTAGGTAAAACCGTTGGCCAGCGTGAACGCCGCCTGCGTGATCGGATTGGCCCCCGCCTCCGCAATATGATAGCCCGATATGGATACCGAATAGTAATTACGCACCTCCTGATCCGTAAAATACTGCTGGATGTCTCCCATCATCTTCAGGGCAAACTCCGTGGAGAAAATACAGGTGTTCTGGGCCTGGTCCTCTTTGAGGATATCCGCCTGAACGGTGCCCCGCACCACCGAGAGCGTCTCCTCCCTGATGCGCTGATACGTCTGCTCATCGACCAGCCGGTCGCCGGAGATCCCCAGCAGTCCCAGTCCCAGTCCGTCACTGGTCCCGGGCAGCTCGTCCCGGTACTGCGGGGGAGCCGTGCCCCGTTCATCGAAATGCTTTTGAATTTTTTGGCGGGCCTCCTCCCACTGCCCCTTTTCCTTCAGGTATCGCTCCACTTCCTGGTCGACCGCGGCATTCATAAACATCGCCAGAATCATCGGGGCGGGACCATTAATCGTCATGGATACCGACGTCTTGGGGGAAGTCAGCTGAAAACCGGAATATAGCTTCTTCATATCGTCCAGCGTACAGATACTGACCCCCGAATTCCCGATCTTTCCGTAGATATCGGGACGATGGTCCGGGTCTTCCCCATACAGCGTCACCGAATCAAAGGCCGTTGAAAGGCGGGCGGCCTGCATCCCCTCGCTCAGATAATGAAACCGTTTGTTGGTACGCTCGGGCGTCCCTTCCCCGGCAAACATGCGGGTAGGATCCTCCCCCTCGCGCTTGAAGGGAAACACCCCGGCGGTAAAAGGGAAATAGCCCGGCAGGTTTTCTTTGAGAGCGAATTTCAGCTGCTCTCCCTTGTGCCGGGTTTTAGGCAGGGCTACCCGGGGGACCTGCAGTCCGCTCAGCGACTCGCGGAACATCTCGTTTTTAAAGGTTTTATCCCGTATCTGTACCTCCACATATTCCTGTCGGTACTGCTCATACCGCTCATCCCAGTCCTCCAGGATCTGCCGGCACCGGGCATCCAGCTCACCGAGCCAGTGCTCGCGCATCTTCTCAAGCTTGTCCCTGAAGCCGGTTTCTCCTTCTCCATCCCCTCCCGGCTCCCACCGGGCGGCCTGCTCAAGCGTCCCCTCCACCTGGTGCAGCCGGTCAGCCGCCTCCACCTGCTCTTCGGTCCACCGGTGATAGTCGCGTACGGTTTCCGAAATTTCCGAGAGATAGCGCTGGCGTTTGCCCGGGATAATCGCCTGGGTCTGCAGATCCTCCGCCGGCTCCGGGTTGGTATACATCGCCGGCTCCCAGTCCAGCCGGTAGTAGTCGTTAATCTTATTGACCAGCGCTTTAAAGAGGCGATTCACCCCTTTGTCATTAAACTGGGCCGCAATAGTGGGATACACCGGCATATCACCCGCATCGAGGTCCCACGCCCCGCGATTTCGTTTCATCTGCTTGCGAATGTCCCGAAGCGCATCGAGGGAGCCTTTCTTCTCAAACTTGTTAAGCACAACGAGATCCGCCAGGTCCAGCATGTTAATTTTTTCGAGCTGGGTGGCCGCCCCGTATTCGCTGGTCATCACATACAGCGAAATATCAGAAATATGGACGATCTCCGTATCCCCCTGACCGATGCCGCTGGTTTCCACAAGGACCACGTCGAAGCCGGCCGCTTTGCCCATTTCGATCGCTCCCGCAACGGAGGTGCTGGTCGCCCGGTTGGAGGCGCGGGTGGCAAGGCTCCGCATATACACCCGGTCCGGGTCCAGGTTGTTCATCCTGATGCGGTCGCCCAGCAGGGCACCGCCGGTTCGTATTTTCGAGGGATCAACGGAGATGACGGCGATGCTCAGGTTTTCAAATTCTGTCAGAAAGCGAAGGATGAGTTCATCGGTAAGGGAGCTCTTCCCGGCCCCGCCCGTGCCCGTGATGCCGATGACCGGGATGGGGGCAGCGGTCTCCGGCGGGGTCACCGGGCGGCCCTGTCCATCCAGCAGCTTGCCATCCCGGAAGCGGATCATCTCATTGTGTCCGTTTTCGAGGGCCGAAATACAACGGCCCATGATCTTGTGATCCTTCTCGCGGATCCGGCCGACATCAACCTCCTCCAGTTCAGCTGTGTCAAAATCGCACTGCTCCAGCATGTGATTGACCATCCCCTGCAATCCCATGGTACTGCCATCTTCAACCGAGAAAATCCGGCTCACCCCATAATCATGCAGCTCCCGGATCTCCTCTTCGACGATGACCCCACCGCCGCCGCCGAACACCCTGATATGGGAGGCGCCGCGCTCGGCCAGCAGATCGACCATATACTTAAAGTATTCCATATGTCCCCCTTGATACGAGCTGACGGCAATGCCTTGCACATCCTCCTGGATGGCGCAGTTCACGATCTCCCGCACCGACCGGTTGTGTCCCAGGTGAATGACTTCGGTGCCGCTGCTCTGCAGGATGCGACGCATGATATTAATGCTGGCATCATGTCCGTCAAAAAGACTGGCGGCCGTCACAAAACGGATCGGGTGTTCCGCTTTATAAATATCGGCCTGACGGTCCCCGGTTTTCTCCTGGACTTCAGCGGGGGAGTTGATTTCCGGGGGACCTTCGCCAACGGTTTCGGAGGTTTTTTCTGATGTCATCGTATCTTCAGACATAGGTCATGTTTTTGGCATAGATTTTTTCTTAAAGCTTCATATCGAGAAATTATCATGATTCACATACAACCATACCTTACATCAGTTGAGGTCCCGATAATCCCTTTTCGGGTTGAGTCGGACCCGGGACCAGCGTGATTCCAGGAGCTGCCGGATCACCTGCCTGCCTGTCTGTCTCCGGCTGCTTGAGATATCCATATCTGCTGCCTTTCTAACGCCCCAGGTTGTATAAATATTGAATTGAAAAGGTTGTACAGAAATATAGCTAACCTATAACCATTCAGCAGTCAACAGCCTGTTCGGTTAAGATAAGAAATTCACAGCTTTTTATTGAGCTCAAATCGTCGCGTCCACTACATCCGGCAAGCTCCTTGCGGTTGGTTATCTGATATTTTTTATTAGCTTATTAGCCGAAGATCATTTTGAACCTATGGACCGGAGATACCCTGCTGCTTTTCCTTCTCCTTCAGGGATGATCCCTCTATCTTGCCGCTCAGCGGATTTGAAAATCCACCGGAGACTACCCTTGCAAGGTTTGAGAGGGTACGCGGCATGCCCAGGCCGGCGGGACAAACGAGATAGTTCGGACTCCACTCCGGGTGAAATTTTTCTTTATAGGCGCGAACCGTCCTGTAGCCATAGAGATTCTCGCCATAGGTATACACAAAATTCGCCACCGTATTCCAGCGGGAGGAAAAATAGTGCTCATCCCTGCCCGAAAAGGGCGCCAGTCCCAGGTTAAACCATCGATATCCCTGCTCATGTCCCCACACCATCGCCTCTACCATCATAAAGTCAATGATGCGGTGAGGCACCTGCGACCGGTAGCGCAGCAGATCGGTAGAAATCTCTTCCTGGTGGCCGCTTCGTAAAATATTGGAGAACGCCACCGGACGTCCCCCTTCCCGGACCAGGGCGACCGGAAAGTTCTTCAGGTACTGCTCATTAAAATGTCCCACGGCAAAACCGGTCTCTCTGCGTTTACGATTTTTCAGGCTTTCATCAGAAATCCTTTGCAAAGTTGAAATCAAGGGGGACACCTGTCCGGGGAGGAGCAGTTCCCACTCGTACCCGGCCTCCGACAGCTGCCGGTGGTTATCCCGGATAGCAGGATCGGGAGTTGTTTCATTAAACGAGGTGAGGTCGACCCGTCCCTCTTCCCCAATGTTGAAGAAGGTAAGCCCCAGGTCCATATAGTACTCCAGGTAATCGCTGCCCACCTGGTAAAAAACCGGTTTTGCCTGGGACTCCGAGCAATGTTCGCAGAACTGCCAAATCAGTTCTTCCGCCTCTTCCGGGGGACCCACGGGATCGCCCAGCACAATCCAGCTCCGTCCCTCTCTCCTGAACATCACAAACGAGCGGCGGGATTCGCTGAAAAGCAGCTCCTTATCCCCGAGCAGGGCCAGGTTACTCAGCACCCGGTCCGATTCTGCGATAATTTCTTTCGCCCGGTCGATCTCATTGCCGGCAGCGGAGATATCGGGACGATTGGGACGCAGAAGCTTGATCAACCCGATGATGACGGCGAAGCCAAAGGCCGCCACCATGGCGCGCAGGTAGCGCGGGGCATCGCCCGTCAGGGTAAATTCCCACCAGAGATCACTTTGATACTCCACATGCTGGTAGGCGAACGCTCCCAACCAGACCGCACTGATGAGCACCATAAATATCAATGTCAGCCACTGCGCGGAATACCGGCCGGAGAAAAGTGAGGTTTTGCGGTGGAACTCTTGACGGCAAAAGATCAGGGCCGTTAACATCACAGCCAGTATGGAGGCTTCCTCGTAATCGGCCCCCTTCAGCAGCGAAAAAAGAATCCCGAAAACCAGCAGTCCCACGGTCAGATGATAAGCGGCATCCACCCGGCGCTGCAGGGCGCCGGCCAGGACCAGCAGGGCCGCCCCCACGAGGCTTGCAAAAAAGTGGGACATCTCAATGACCGGCAGCGGGATGGCGTGCTGGAGCCACTGCATCCTCGGCACTTCCGAAGGCAGGGCGCCCGAGAACAGCAGGATAGCGCCCCCGATAAAAACTGAAAAACTCAGGACCTGCGGCACCACACGGGGCACCCAGTCCGTCGCTTTTTCGCCCAGTTGTTGAACCGCCTCCCGGTTCACCTGGTACTCCTGGTAGCCCAGCACGATCAGCGCCACCAGCAGGGGAAGAATGTAATAAATAATGCGATAGACCACTAAAATGCCGAGCACCTGTGAGGCCGGCATAAAGTTGGACAGGTAGAGCAGCATGACCGATTCAAAGACCCCCAGTCCCCCGGGCACCTGGCTGAAAAGTCCCGCTATCTGGGCGAGCAGGAAGATGCCCACAAAACTAAAAAAACTGATTTCCCCCTCCGGGAGCAGCACATACAGGACCGCGGCCGCCATCAGCCAGTCGACCGAAGCAATCGCTACCTGCTTCACCGCCAGTTTCAGATCAGGAAAGGTGAAGGACCAATCGTTATAGGTGAGCTCTTTCCGTACTTTCGCGCTGGCCCAGACATATCCCACGACCATCAGCAGCAACAACATGCCCAGGACCCGAAACGACAGGTAGGGGACCACCACCTCGCCGGGCATCTCAGGGGTGGCAAACAGGAGCGCCAGTCCCCCTACCGCACAGAAGCCGATCCAGAGCGTAAAAGCACTAAAGCCGACAATCTGGGTCACCTGCATGCCCGAAAAGCCCCAGGCCGAGTAAATCCGGTACCGGATCGATCCCCCGGTGAGAAGCGCCATCCCCATATTATGACTGAACGCATAGCCCACATAGCCTGCCCGTATGATTTTACCCGCTTCCAACCGCTCCCCGATATACTCCAGTCCCAGCGCATCGTAGCCGGTCAAAATGACGTAACTCAAAAACGAGAGGATCAGGGAAATCAGGATATAAAGATTCGGAATTTCCGAGAGCTGAGCGGTGATCTCAGAGATCTGGTAATGCCGGAGCTCCTGGTCCAGGTACCACAGGGCAAAGCCGAAAAAAATAATGCTGATAAACGGCGTTAATTTTTTGAGAATCTTCTTCATCAAAAACCGTTAAGAGGTTATCCCGGATTATTCACCAAGAAATTTGGTTGCAGGCAAGGCAAAGATGAAATGACGGCGGAAACGTACACTGGTACGGTGAGTACGGCATTTTAGCTTTAACGAAGCCTGCAGATAAATTTCGCAGCTTTGGGCAAACACCCGAATTTGAGCTATGTTTGATTTCCTGTTACTGACTTAAAAACAATAACGTAATATGTAAATACTATCAACTTTGTGAATAATTCGGGTTGTGCTGCTTGAATTACCGTGAAAACGAGATTGTCAGGTCACCCGTCATGCCTTCTTCCACCGGAACCTCCCGCTGGATGAAATACGGTTCGGGGGCCCGGAAAGGAGAAACCTGTCCAAAATCCCATTGCCCGTTCCCGTTTTGGTCCCGGTAAGCGATGACCGTATAATTGAACGCCGGCAGCGAACCGATTTCGGCCTCGCCGGTAAAGACCGTATCCCGCCTGATATCCGATTCCTCATTCCTGATTTGCAGGACAATGTTCTCTTTCGTCGTGTCTTCTGCCACTATATTAATTCGACCCAACTGCGATCTGTTCCAAATCCGGGGCTGTAATTTGCGGTAATCCTCAATAATGGGGTCCCATATCCGCAGTTCGTAATCCAGGTTTTCCTGCCAGAGGCTGTCCGGGGCGATCTTCAATATATTATCCCGTATTTCCACCCTCTGCCACGACTCCACCAGCTCCGATCCCTCGACCACCTTCAGGGAATCCCTTATAGTCGACGCTTCAATCGGTTTGGCGTAGATGACTTCCACCGTATCGGTAGGATAATAACCGGTCAGGTTATTGCGGGTGATAATGCGCTGTATGGTGGTATCTTCCTGGGCCGATCCGGTAAACGTCTGGGAATACCCGGCCGCTCCGTTGCCAAATTCATCCACAATTCCCCGGATATCAAGGGAATAGCTTTGCGATTCTGACAATGCCTGCTCGCTGTGGGCAAACAGGACGAAAGGGTCATCGGGCGGTATATAGAGCGGGACGGCTTCGGCCAGGGCATTCCCCAAGGTGTCCGTGACACTAAGAGCCGAGCTGTCCGTCAGCTGGATATTCTCGCTGAAACGCATTCGCATTCGCCGGGATGAAAAAAGTCCCACGCCCTGCAACACAGGCTTCGTCGTATCAACAGCCGTCACAAAGATCGTTCCCAGCGTATCTTCCCCGGCTTTGGCAAGTTCCATAAACTCCCGGCTAAAGGGCTGGGCCCGCTCCTGAGCGGGTTCCCATATTTTATTGCGGTTGCGATCGTCCACCCAGAAAGCTTTGTACCGGCCCGGGCTCAGGTATTCAAACTGGAAGGAGCCGCTGGTATCCGTGGAAGCGATATAGTTGGCGGTCCGGGTGAGGTCCACCGGCTCGCGATAGAGCAAAATACGCTGATCTTCATTGCCTTCGCCCGTTTTGGCATCAATCACCCGGCCAAAAAGCTTGCCCTCATCAATTTCGGATCCTGTCGAAACCGCTGTTTTATGCGAAGACGCCATATCATTCCCGTTCGTATCCCGGAGTTCCGTTTCAATGGTCACGATCAGTGTGGTGGAATCGGGAATATCCCGGGTGAATACCACCTCCACCGACTTTCGTCCCCAGTCCAGCTCATACTCGATGCCGATATCCGGCTCCACCACGATCGCCTGCGGCAGGGAGGAACGCTCTACGAACTCCGAAAAATGGAAGACGATACTCCGTTCGCTGAAATTCGTGGTGCCGGTCTCCGGTTCGGTCCTGACAATTGTGGGACCTTCTTCATCCCGCGGACCGCCCGTCGGGGAGGATGGGGTGGCACAGCCGGAGATCAGAAGCGCCACGGCCAGGGCCGCGCGGGCTAAAACCGCTGTTATCTGATGAGTATTCACTGAATGGTCATTCCTTCATTTTCTATTTCCCGTCAAAGATACAAATTTTTCGGAGGCCTTTATATCTCAATAATTTTGACGGGGAAAAACCCGTTTCTTCGGCAAAATAATTCCACAGCTACCCAGCTTAGTCGTAATGGTATATAGCTACGCTTGGATACGAGGAATTTAGCAAGTCATTGGTAAACAGGTGTTCTCGTCCCCCTATTTCAACTCCTATTTTAATCGCTCTTTTTGCACTTTTTAAGCGATGGAGATATTCGGCGGCCTCATTTTGGCTGAAATCCGGATTTTTATCAGTAATACCGACAAAGGGTTTGGCTGACGGAAGGAATTTTTCTTTGGGATGAGTAACCCGTCCTCTCTCCTGATCTTCAATTGAACATGAAATGAATAATAAGAAGACAAAAAAATAAAAAGAGCCCACTTTTATGCTGACTTTTATCATCTGCTTCATATTTAAAATTGTTCCATAATTAAGGTACATTGTCTTCTAAGATAGTGATTCTAAATGGAGCGAGTGAATTTTCTATGGTTTCAAGTCTTCAGGCGACTTATTCTCATGTGGGAAGGGGATGTTAGGGATAGGTTTTCCTAAGAAGGGACATAGCTTCTCCCAGCCTTCACCTTCACATATTTTCAGTTCCAGCATATCGTCCGGTCTATCTGCAAAGTACTCCCGCACTGCATTATGGTGTGCCGTACGGTGCCACTTGAGTAGCAACGGATCCTGGTACTCAAAAGCATGGTAATAAGGTGATCTCCGCTTACGCTTCTGGGCCTGAACGCTCGCCAGCCAGTCCTCAAAGGGTCTGGTTGTCAAGATAAATTTGCTGTTTGGGTACTCCCGGTCCAGTAGATCAAAATGATTACGAAGCTCATCGATATCCATATAAGCATCAGCCTCGGGCAGCCCGTGAAGACACGGACTGACGAAGTTTGCCAAATTTATCCGTATCTGTTCCCCCTGTGGTACCATTCCGTGCTGGACAGTAAAACCTAAATACTCAATGGCTCGCCATAAACTCACCGTGCCTGTTTTAAAAAAGCCGATTCCAAAAATATTGTTTATCTCAGACATGACTGCCTTTTTTAGTATAAATGTTAAAACTAATGATTCAGCCGCATATCCTCACAGATAGGCATGACAGATATATCTGTATGGATCTGGCAGCTTAGAGGAATCTATAACCTCCCTGATATGCAATGATATGTTATCCATATCAGCCAATGAATCATGCGTTGCTAGCCAAATATCTAATTAATGGGAAGAATTCGTATCCCTTTCAGCATGGGTTTCACTGTCCCAATCGAAACTATTCAGTATTTCTGTATGTTGCTG
The DNA here is from genome assembly GCF_900129315.1 of Fodinibius roseus. Taxonomy (GTDB): domain Bacteria; phylum Bacteroidota; class Rhodothermia; order Balneolales; family Balneolaceae; genus Fodinibius; species Fodinibius roseus. The sequence continues at coordinate 33,992 of NZ_FQUS01000001.1, read as the reverse complement.
ATCATTGCCCAAGTGTTTTTGATACAGGCTTTTTTCTACAGGCTGCTGTCGCACCCAATTGTCAGGGTGGGCAATCACATATCGATCAAGCCCTTGCTTAAGACAGGAAATCGAGAACCAGATATCAGCCATACCATGAGACTTACACCGTTCCATACTCATGTCCAAATCATCTCTGTGAAACAGTACACCCCCCGTTCCCAGTATATCGACTTTGGTATGGCTCTTAAGTCCTCTTTGGAAATGATAAATCTCAGTATCTTTGAAATATGAATGCATGGGATAATTAGAAATCTTACGCCCATGAATACCAAGAGCTAATGGTGAGGTATTATCATTACTAAGCTTTTTATGATTTCGCACTATACGTGAGATGAAGTTAGGTGGGTATATCAGATCATCGTCGAGCGTAAGGTGATACCCTGTCAATTTGCTACACATATAAAACTTGCCACTATCCATTAGGTTACCGGCCTCCTCCCTATCCCACAGCAGTACACATTTATCTGGCAGATTTTTACGCAGCTTTTCATACTCTTCAAAGTTATAGTCGTTCATATAAATGAACAGATCCTGCACCTGATCAATAATGCTATCGATGGAATGGAGAAGTTGCTTTTTGCGGGCCGGATAGGTAGCCATCATACCCCGGATCTGCTCGTTCTTGTTTACCTTTTGTCGTAGCAGGAAAAAAGGTGCAACTATGGATGCTCCTTTCCTCTTTATCTTCTGGGCTTTCTTTGCCGCACCGATATGATCTTTTGCCTGATTAAGAAGGTCATTACTCAACCGGTCCCACTCTTTTACGTCCATAGCTCCTTTGCGTTGTGTAGTGATCGTCCCCCAATCCTGTTCATGCCGAAGGTGTATAGCGGTTTCCCATATTTTCGGCCAGTGAATCAGAAGCTGGCCGAACTTCCCAATCAACTGCTGAAATAATGTTAGCCGTTCCGAAGCATTTCCCATTAAATCGGATGGAAGACCGATATTTTCTTGGAGCATCAATTTTTGAAAATTCGAAACGACCCGTCTGGCATCCCTCTGCCAATATTGTGGAACATCGATCCTATTATAGATACAGCGTTCAAAATAGTTAATCTGTCTGCGTATTAACTGCAAACAAATTTTCCGCAATTGTCCTTTAAAGCGTTTAGGCGGAAGACGGCTCAAATCTAATAGATAGTCCCCTGTAATCCTTAGGTTATAAGAAGAGTTCTGGTTCATAGGCCAACGGTTATGCGAATACAACACTGCCTCCAGAATATCATTTGTTCGCAGTGGACCCGTACTAAGCGCATGGGATAAGCCAATGCGGGCAGATCGAGTTGGCGGATCATGAAGGATAGCGTAAGGAACATATCCTCGACAGGTTCGTTTGAAACATAAACGTAATAGCAGGCCAAAAACACCATCCTGCCTTCGCTGTACGGGCATAAACGGAGGGAGAAGCTGGCGAGTATCCATACCGATATTCATTGCCATACAAAAAGGGCCATCTCCTATAGTCAGTTGAGCTGGTCCGCGAAACAGTTGTCGCGTGCGCACATTATTCTGATATGCTGATGCTTCTTCAATCAAACGTCTAAAAGAATCTCCTTGGGCACACAATCTCTGCCAGTGCCGAAACATACCGGAATCACCGAGCCCTCCCAAATAGGTGACTACGGTGCGTGTTTCCCGATCGTTAAGGGCTTCCAACAACCTACCCTCCAAGCGATCTATATTTACTTTAGGTTGCTCTTCAATCAGAGTGCCCGGATGTGTTCCGAGAAGAGACTCGTGCAGTGATAGAAAATCGATGTCTTCGTATTGTGGATATTTGAAAGCTTTATCCGGGCTATTATAATACCAGTACTGATTGCAGTTTTCTGATGAAAGGACCATCCCGGGTTTCCTACCAGGAGAAGGAGTAATCCGGCAAATCGTATCGTCGTCTACCTGTACCGACCGTTTACCCGCTGCTAGTAATAACAGCGTATTCCGGGCCGCTCCTGTCCGGATGCCACACCGGGCATCGCCCAAAAGTGCAAATTGTGTCACGCTCTCAGGAACCGCACTGTTCTTCGCTATAGCACCAGCGAATTTCAGCCGGTAAGATCTGTCTACCCACAGATTCTCGATCTGATGGTGTTGCAAGATTTTAGCCACTGCACGACCATTTTGACTGGTTTCCTCATCGGAATCATCCACAATATAAAAAACACAATTGCGATGATGCTGCTGAAAATTTTCAAGATAACTCAGTACGCAACGAGCGAGCAATGCTCCACGACTACGTGTGGGAATTCCCAATATCCGAATGTTTTCCTGATCTTTTTCCGATAACTTTAAATTCGGTAAGCCTTCAGTTACCTTTTTTTGAAGCTCCTGCTCTGATACTAAAAAGCCTTTCTTTATAAATCCTTGTAGTTATTGCCGTAAGGACTCCATTTCTTTTTCCCGAACGGGTAGTTCCAAGCCTTCTTGTAACGCAAATCGGAGCAATGACTGAAATAATTTTCCAAGTACTCCTTTCCGGTTAGGCAACTGCTTCCATTTTTGATTACGGCAATAGTTTTCTACATGGTCGGCCGGGATATTAAATCTCTGACAGGATAGCAGGAATTGCACTTCAGCAGAAGTGAGGATTTGAGACTTTCCGGATCGGCGAGAATGCACTATTACCTTGCCTTTACCCGCCGGTGTTGTTGTGAAATTGAAACCGCGGTACCGGTCTTGCCTCCAATCTTTTTCAGTCATGATGAAAGGATCAGCTGAGTAAATAATTAAGTTTCCATTCTAATTTTATATCTTTTTCATTCTGTTATAATCGATACTTTTTCGATAAAAATATCATTTTTTCAAAATTTGAGGCACGCTAACCAAAAATAATTTCTTGTTGATTTTTAAAAATCAAGACTACTTTCGGGTAAGAAAGCATTTTGATTAGCCCATTTGATTATATCTCGTGTACCAACCTTACGAATAAGCAAAACTTCCTTTTCTATTCCACGATAAGCCGCAATATTATTATTTACAATCTCTCTGAATTTTCGACGAGTGACAAGTATCTGTGGGATAGCCGCTTTTCCGGGTATATCCGTGTAGATATATTTTAAAATTCCAGTATTAGACCAGCCATTTCCGGTCATGACTTCATCAAAATTGCCATATTTAGCTAAATGAACCAATCCCTCCGTGTTGATATAATCTTTAGAAATTCCTATGGTTCTAAACCCATATTCATAAAGACTCGCATTTTCTTTTAAATTCTTCTTTATTATGTCAATCGCTGATGGAAGCCCTTCTATATTTGCAGCACTACAAGTTGAACATCCTATATATATGAAAGCAAGTTCATACTGTTTTTGATCATCAGGAAATGTAGTCCTATTTAGGTTATCTAAAGTATACAGTTTTAAATTAATCACATCTGAAACAAAAGTTGTACTAACAAAAAAAATCACAAAAACAAAGATACCTGTGAAGATTGGAGATTTCTTTCTTAAGATCGGCTCTATTTTTTCAAAAACTTTCATAGCTCTCTAATTTAGTCGTAATTGTATATAACTACGCTTGGATAAGAGGAATTTAGCAAGTCATTTGCAAACATTCGTTCCCGGTTTGCAAATAACAAGATTGGGAGATCAGAACTTAAAAAACCACCTGATCCATCTTCAGATGAAACTAAATAGGAACGAAATCTGATTTGATTAAACTGAACATCTCTCCTTGCCGGTCTTTCAACTACTTGTACTAAAAACCAATTGGATTTTGCTATCGAAATAAAAGAATTTATTGAATCAAAATTACTGCCAGTATTTTTTAAACTAACAGAGTTATCTGTCCCTTGAATAATAGGGCGTTGTGAAAAATTTTCTATTTTTGCAGCCCATGAAAGAGTGCCATTTACCGTATAGCCAAATACATAGGGCATCATATCAAATGTCGAAACTACTGTTTCCGTAGCTTCGTTACAGGCAACGGTCCCATCGGAAAGTTGTTTCAGAATCATGGTATTTGGAGAGTTGTAAGGATCACCAAAAGAATACAGATATTCACCTGTATCTGCAGAATAGGTATGAATGATTTTAAAATCGGTCGAATCCAGATCCGCCTTGTCAAGTCCTATGCCCCTTATAAAAAGCCTATCTCTCAAGATACAAAAAGCATCCGGTACTAGGTGTATTTTAATAGTCGTCAGATATTCAAATCCTGAATCTTTGGGCTCAAATATTTTTATAGCATTATAGCGATCGGCAATATATATACGTCCATCCTTTCCGATGTCTATATCCGCGGGGGACATAAACTCTCCGGGCCCCGATCCACTTCCGCCAAACGAAAATAAATAAGCACCTTTTTTATTGAATACTCTCACTTTATTATGTTGTGCATCCAATATAAACACATTACCTAAACTATCGCTCACTACCCCTTTAATTTCTCCAAACGTTTCTTCTCGTTCCCCTTTTTCAACTCCTATTTTAATCGCTCTTTTTGCACTTTTTAAACGAGGGAAATATTCGGTGGCCTCACTTTGGCTGAAATTCGAATTATCATCAGTAATACTGACATAGGGTTTGGTTGACGGAAAGAATTCCTCTTTGGGATGAATAATCCGTCCTCTTTCTTCTTCGTCTCCACCTTTACATGAGATTAGTAATATTAGGAGGATAATAAAATAACAAGAGTTGGCTTTTATCATCTGTTTTAATGTTAATATTTTCCCGGAAAAATTTCCGGGAAAATATTAACAGCCCTGCCCGCATCCTAAAGTTTTACACTCATCCAGCTCATAAGCACAATATGTGTCTCCTCCCGGATTATCTATACAATCATCACTAAACCATCCTGACTCACACTCATCATTTTCACAAGGTGGTAGATAGGCTGATGAATTAATAGGAAAAAATATTCCTATAATAACACTGCATATAGCTATCAAGATTACAAAGACAAAATATTGAAATTTAGAATATACCTCATACATAATTACACCTTTATTTTAGTTGAATTTTAAAGATTCCAAATAGGAAACCATCTATTTAGTAGTTTTGGCAATTGTATAAAAAGTACTAAAGATAATACTGCCATCCAGCTATCAATAGCTTGCTCATTTCTTTCGTTTTTTTCAATACCCAATGATTGAGTAAAATAGTACCTAATCATTAGGTACATGCAGGATTCGTAACTCCATCACCCCTCCCAGTTTTTATGGTACCAAAGCACCAATCCCCTGTATCCCTTTACACTTAGTTTCCTTTTGATAACTTTTACGTATGTCTGTACAGTATATACGGACAGATTAAGCTTTTCCGCGACATGTTTACAGGTATATCCTTTGCCAATCAGTTCCAATACTTCAATCTCACGGGGTGTAAGAATTTTTAAGGCTTCTATATAAACACTCTCTTCATGTTTATCGGCTTCCATAGCTCAGTTGATTGAATTGAACTCAACCTTGGAGAAGTAATAATAAGTAAGGAACCTATGGAATTTCTTTATTAGCTCGGTTTCATTAAACTATTTGGATTTCCATACAATACCAACGTAGTTTCAAACGAGAAAAATCGGAAAACTGAAAGGCTGGAATTATATTCTGTTTCAGAATATAATTCCAAACAGTAACCAAGAACTGATTGTGGCCGATCCTTCACTGCAACCAGTAAAACATCCCGCTGAATACGCTCATGTTTCCACCTTTCTCCATATGAACGACGTTCAACCGAACTGATCTAAGGTTTTCGATGTGTCTTATTCCGTATGATTATAGTTCCCCTTATCTTTGTAAGTTTATTACTTTAGTCATAACAGCAGCACATATCAGAAGGCATTTATTCTTTCCATACTATCCTGTTTTAGGTTAGTTTTTCTGCCTGTCCAATAATTATCTACAAAGTTGATAATATAATATATTACAACATTACTATTTACCGAGATCATTGTCAACTTTTTAACGTTCTATGCATAAATAAAGCTGGCCTCCTTCCATATCCGTCTAATGAATGAGCCCCAGACAGAGCCTGCAGAATAATCTTTTATCAAAACTCCCCATTCTGAAGTCTATATTGGGTGCTAAACAAATACTTCACCCATCATTATATGGAATGGTTACTTCTTGTTCGTTGTATTATGTATCTTGACCTAAACGAAACTAACGTACAGATATGAGCATTGTTCATTCCCGAAAACAATCGTCCCTGCTGGAACACCCCGCTATCTATACTGATTTTTATGAGCTGACGATGGCGCAGGGCTATTTCCTGGCGGGACGAAAAGATGAGCGGGCGTGCTTCGACTATTTTTTCCGGGACCTCCCGTTTGACGGGGGCTATGTCGTCTTTGCCGGGTTGTCGGATCTGATTGCGGTCCTCGATGATTTCCGGTTTCACGAAGATGAACTGGATTACCTGTCCGAGCAGGGATTCCGGGAAGAGTTTTTGCGCTACCTGCGGGATTTCCGGCTCAATATCGATGTGATGGCGCCCCGGGAAGGCGAAGTGGTTTTCCCATATAGCCCCATTCTCCGGGTGGAAGGATCGATCATCGAAACGCAGCTGCTGGAAACCCTGATTCTCAATATTCTCAACTTCGAATCGCTAATCGCCACCAAGGCTTCGCGCATGAAATATGCGGCAGGCGAGCGCAAGGTGATCGACTTCGGATTACGTCGTGCACAGGGCTACGGTGGGATACAGGCCAGCAAGGCCGCCATCATAGGAGGAGCAGATGCCACCTCCAATACCTATTCCTCTTTTGTGCACGGCACTCCGGCAAGCGGGACGATGGCCCACTCCTGGATTCAGTCGTTTGAGGATGAGCTCACCTCTTTCCGGAAATATGCGGAATTCTATCCCGACAGCTGTATCCTGCTGGTCGATACCTACAGTACCCTCGAAAGCGGGGTGCCGAATGCCATCACGGTGGCCAAAGAGATGGAAGAGAAGGGGCACCGGCTAAAGGGTATCCGGCTCGACAGCGGGGACCTGGCGTACTTTGCCCGCAAGGCTCGAAAACAGCTGGACGATGCGGGACTGGAGTACGTAAAGATTGCCGCTTCCAATCAGCTGGATGAACGGCTGATCAAAAGCCTGATCAGTCAACATGCCCCGATTGACCTTTTTGGCGTGGGCACACGGCTGGTTACCGGCTATGAAACACCCGCTCTTGACGGAGTCTATAAACTGGCCGCGATCAACGACGAACCGAAACTGAAGATTTCCGAGAATGTGGAGAAGACGACCTTGCCCGGACGCAAGAAGGTGGTGCGCTACCGTGAAAACAACGGGCGTTTCCACGGAGACGGTATTTTCCTTGCAGACAATGATGATAGTACCATCATCCGCCACCCCTTCTACCCGGCCAAGTATACGGATATAACGTCCTTTGAGGCTGAATCTCTGCTTCATCCTGTTATGAAAAATGGTGACTTGCAGGTTGACCTGCCCTCTCCCTCCAAAAGTGCCCGGTATGCCCGGGAACGACTGGAAAAGCTAAATCCGGAACACAAACGATTTGAAAACCCGCATATCTACAAGGTGGGCCTTAGCGAAAAACTATTACATTTGCGCAACAGACTCACTGAAAAGATGAAATAAAGACTCACTAATCGCTATGAAAGCACTGCTGATTGTTGACGTACAGAACGATTTTTGTCCCGGCGGAGCGCTGGAAGTCCCCGGCGGAGACACCATTATTCCGGTGATTAATAAGCTTTCAGCATCCTTTGACGCTGTCATTCAAACGCAGGACTGGCATCCCGCCGGACACTCATCCTTTGCTTCCACGCACGAAGGCAAGGAACCATTTGAAACCGTGGAGATGTCCTACGGCTCCCAGGTGCTCTGGCCCGATCACTGCGTGCAAGGCTCCGAAGGGGCTAATTTTCACCCTGACCTGCAGACCGACCGGAGTCAGCTTATCATCCGCAAAGGGTTCCGGAAGGAGATCGACTCCTACTCCGCCTTTTTCGAGAACGATGACACCACGTCCACGGGTCTGACCGGCTATCTTCGCGAGCGTGATATTGACACGCTTTATGCGGTGGGACTGGCGACCGACTTCTGTGTAAAATGGTCCGTCTTGGACGGCATCAAAGAAGAGTTTGACCTGTATGTGGTGGAAGATGCGGTGAAGGGCATCGATATCGAGGGATCTGTCGGGCAGGCATGGAGCGAGATGCTGGATGCCGGTGCGGAAAAGGTATCTTCGGAAGAGTTAATCTCTTGAAATCTTTCCATCGGCAGTCTTCAGAAATCATTCCATTTTTTATGTTGAAATTCTGAGTGGCCGGGACCAGCAAAACTGTAATTATCAGAAACACAAAAAATAACCGGCTGAAAAAATTATCACTGCATTCTCATTGACTCCACTAAAATCATGTAACTCAATACAGAAACGCACTGTCTTTCAAACAAAGAATGATTTCTGAACGCTTCATCTTCGCTCGCTCAAATCAGCAATATTTTTTATGGCGTCGGCATAGTCTGGTTTTCCAGTTAGTATAAACAGCAACAATAAAAGCCGGCCTTGAAAAGTAAGCGTTTCCGGGTGGCGGAAGCGAGGCGAAGGAAGGTGAAATATATATGCCTAAATCCGACGCAGGTCGGATGAGTTTATATTTTTCCCGCAGCCGAAGCAACCGCCGAACGTTTAGTTTTCTCAGCGTTGATCTTTTACGCCCTTTGGACCAAGCCAAAAGGGCATAAAGAAATCGGGAAATATTAAAAAATCCTCGTAAGGGTAATCTTCAACTCATTACTATTTAATTTAATGCATCATCAAACAGATTTTTGTATTCTCGGAGCGGGACTGGCAGGCCTGTCTATGGCCGATGTCCTCCTGGAGCAGGATATCGAAACCGTGGTCATTGACAAAAATGCCATCGCGGGCGGGGCTTCCGGAACGCCCGGGGGACTCGTTAACCCGGCTACCGGGCGGCGGGCGACCAAAGCCTGGAAAGCCGAACAGTGCTACGAAGCGATCGCCCGAAACCTGGCCAAAGTACAGGAGCAGGCGGACGAGTCCTTTTACCGGCATAACGGGCTGCTCCGTCCCGCCCTGCTCGAAAAGATGGCCATCAAGATGAAGGCCCAGCACGAAAAGACCTCCTGGCCCGACGGCTGGTGCCAGTGGAAAACAGAAGAAGAAATCAAGGAGATGCACCCGGGTATAACCTGCGTCAACGGGGGACTGTGGCTCCCTATCGGGTTGTCGGTGGATGTCGGGGCTTACCTGCAGGCGTATGCCCGGTTCCTGCAGGAGGGCGGGCTCCGATTGTGGGCAGGTAGGCAAACTGTCATTGATCGGACGGAAAACGAATGGCACATTTCCTTTGACGACATCACGGTGCAAGCCCAACACCTCCTCTTTGCGATCGGCCGTGGCACAACGGAGTCGGGTTATTGGGACTGGCTGCCTCTTCACCTGATCAAGGGACAGGTGGCAACGTTCAGGAACGGGGAGGAACCGCTGTCGTTCTCCCACTCCATCTCGAGCCTGGGCTATATGGCCCGCACCGGCAACGATCATACTTTTGTGCAGGGCAGCACCTACGAGCACGATTTTGAGCATGTGAGGCCGGACAAAGAGGGAGAGCAATACCTTCGCAAACGCATGCGGCGCACGCTCCCCCAGCTGGAAGAAAAAGTAACGACGGTTGACCAGTGGGCGGGGGTGCGGACCTCCACGCCCAACCGGAAGCCGATTTTGGGGCGGCACCCCGAGCATCCGTCCATGCATGTTTTTACGGGCCTGGGCTCCAAGGGACTGCTCTACAGCAAGTTCCTGGCCGAACACTATGTGGACCACCTGACCAATGGCACCGACCTCTACCCGGAGGTGGATATCGGGCGTATAAAAAATTGACATGCAGATATCGTGGTATCACGTTCCGCAAAACCGAAGACAGAGAGATATACAGCGGATAAGATTAAAGATAGTTGTTAATTAATACTTTTTGACATACTTTGGTTGTACGTTTAACCATAACTTAATAGTAACAATAATATCATGTCTACATCACGCCTGCAATTAGACCAGGATATTCAGCCCGTATCAGAGTTTCGCAAAAACGCGGCCAGTTTTATTGATCGCATCCAGAAACAAAAACGATCCATTGTCCTTACCCAGCATGGTAAAAGTGCTGCTGTGTTGGTTGATGTCTCAGAGTATCAACGCATGGTTGACAAATTGGACAAAATGGAAGATTTGCTGGAAGCTGAACGGCAAATTGCGCGGGGCGAAGTCTTCACTCATGAGGAGGCAAAGCAGAAGATCAAGGAAAATCTGGATAAATGGAGGTAGTATGGACCCGGCAAGCTATTCGTATGATCAATGAATTTGTCGATTATATTGCTCAGGATGATTATTTGGCTGCTGAGCAATGGGCGCTGGAACTCATGAGCCAAACCGATAAACTGGCAGATCATCCGAGAATTGGGAGAGTCGTCCCGGAGTACAATGAAGAGACCCTTCGAGAGCTTATCGTTGGAAACTACCGATTGCCTTATCGGATCAAAGAAAATGGAGTCTATATTGAAGCGGTTTGGCATGTTCGCCAACTTCCTCCGGATAAAGAATAGCCATTGTTTCGTAGCAATACATCAGCTCAAAATTTACCCGGCTTCTCCCAGAGCCCCATCAGAAGAAGGATAAGCAGCGTGCTCGCTCCCAGTCCCCAGACCACAACCGTGGCCAGCGTCTGCCAGAAGTCGCTGCCCTCCATGATAATAAGGGGCATCAATCCGCCGATGGTCGTCAGCGTCGTGATAAGCACCGCCCGCATCTTATGCTTATAAACGTACAGCCAGCTGCGCAGTCCGTGAACACCCTGCTCCCGGCAGTACTCCTTTTCATGCATCAATAAAATGGAATTGTTGACCACCACCCCCACACACAACAGCGTGCCGGCAATCGCTCCCCGGTCGAACGCCAGGTCGTGGTAGAGTGTGCCCATCATCACGCCCAGCAGGCTGAGCGGTACCGCCAGGATGACGACCAGCGGGTCGGCCCATGACTCCAGCAGGGCCGACACGATCATCCAGACGCTGAGGATCGTAAGTCCCAATAACAGCAGCAAGTTCCGGGTATTCTGATCGTCACCAAAGCCAAAGATACCGCCGGTTCCAAACTCCATCTTCATCCCGACCGGGACCGGCGTTTCTTCCAGGACACTCTCCACGTACTGCTGTCCCAGCCGGTAGGGCCCTAAAAAATCCACTCCTACTACGCGCTGGTAGGATTGATCCTCGCGCCGTATCATCGACTGGCTTTTTTCCCGTCCCAGTGACGCCACTTCCGAGAGGGCGAACAGCGTGCTGTCAGAGGGCGAAAATCGTTTTTCCCGCATCAGCTCTCTTCCGCTGTTTTGCCGGTTTTTATTCCGCCCGATCAGATACATCTGCTGTCCCGCCAGTTCCACCCGTCCAAAGGTGTTGGTGGGGTTCACATCCAGCGAAATAGCCGACAGCACGTCAGACCGGTTGAGCCCACTCATAGCCAGCTCCCTATCATCCAGCTGCAGGTAATACTGGTACAGGTCATCCCGGCTCTGCCAGCTGCCCGTACCATGGATATCGACCTCCTGCACCCGCTGGTTCTGCATCAGGCGGCTGCGCAGATTGCGGGCCAGACGTAACAGCTCATCGTAGGAATAGCCGGTCAGTGAAATACGGTGACTCGAGGAACTACTGCCCAGACCCCTGTACAGGCCGTCTCCCAGGCCCCCTACCGATATGGCCGAATTACCGATCTGGGCCGCCAGGTACATCGCCTCCGCATAGAAGATATAGGGATCCGGGCGACTCATATACTCATCCTTGATATAAAACACCAGGCGCGCACCACTATATTCCGAGATCTGTGTTTCATAAAACGAAAACGCGTCCTCGTATGGCTTGGCAATGGTCTCATAATTCCGCGCCATCTTGTCGATCTCCTCCAGCGGTGTCCCCTGCGGGGTCTGAATCGTGATATAAACACGCTCCTGCCGGTCCCTCCCGCTCCAGGGGCTCCCGAAGTAGGTTTCGTTAAAAAACTGGTAGGTGATCCCGCCGATCCAGGGATCGATATCGTTCCGGTTGTCAAAATAGACCCGGCTAAATTCCGGCCAGGCCGACGCATCGGGATCCTCCCAATCCGGTGTTTCAATAGCAAACAGCGGGAGCCCGATCGCCGCAATCAATGCCCCGTAAAAAACCCACCGCAGCTTGTGCCGCCATACAAAAAGTCCCATCAGGTAGCGGCGAATGTTCGAAAACAGTCCGTTCTTAAGCTTCGTCCATCGCGAGAAGCCGGCATCCGCGCGTCCCGGCACCAGCCAGATGAGCGCGTACGGGATCCAGCTCAGGGCGATGAGGACCGACGAGATGAGGGTAAACGAAAGCGCCACGGCCAGCGGCACCAAAAACAGCTGCAGCTGCTCCATTGCAAAGAAGAGCGGGATAAAAATGCCGACCGTCGTAAAGGTGCTGCCCAGCACCGGCACCAGCGCGCGGGGAAGCTGTTTCTGCACATGACGGATCCGTCCCTCTCGTACATCCGGCAGACCCGGGTTGACCTGTTCAAAGACCACCACCGCATTGTCGATAATCATCCCGAGCGAGACCGTCAGTCCCGCCAGGGTGATGATATTCAACGTATAGCCGGCGAAATAGAGGATACTCACGCTCATCAGCAGGGAAAACAGGATGCTGCCCAGAATGACAAACGGGGCCCGTAGACGCCGGATAAACAACAGCAGGATAATAAAAACCGCCAGCAAGCTTATCATGGCCTGGTAACGCAGGTTCCCGTACTGCTCGCGCAGCTCTTCCGTGGCATCCTGTTCCAGCTGGACGGTCATATCGGCGGGCAGGATCTCTGCAATCTGCATCATCTCTGCCCGGATTTGCTCTGCCAGTCCGATGGCGTCGGCCCCGCTCTCCTTGACAAACTCGACACTGAGAGCGGGACTTCCGTTAATGCGCTTCAGGCTCTTGGCGGGGTAGTCCTGTATGCTCACCTCAGCCACATCGGCCAGACTGATAGTCCGCGGACTGCCCGGGATGGGCAGGGGCAGCTGCCGTATGGCAGACAGCTCCGAGAACTGCGGCTCCACCAGCATGCTGATGCGCCGGCCCGACGACTCTACATAGCCCGAAGAGCGCCACTGCAGCTTATCCCGGATGCTGCTTAGCACCGCTTGCGGACTGATATCGTACCGCTCCAGCAGATCCGTATCAAATTCGACGGTAAGGGCCGGGTCCCGCGCGCCGTTGATCTCAATTTCGGCTACGCCCTCAAGTCCCAGCAGCGGCAGTTCAATATTCCGGCGGGCGTACTCGAGCAGCTGTCGGACAGGACGATCGCCGCTGATCGAATAGACGACAAAGGTTTGCATCTCCTGCAGTTCCTCCGGGACACGCCGGCTGATCGACGGATGAAGCACATTCGCCGGAAGGGACTCCTGCAGCGAAAAAAGATACTCCTGCAGCTCCACCTTCCGGTACTCCACCGGAGCCCCCCGGTTAAAGGTAATGGTGACGGTCGCCCGTCCCTCTCTCGAGATAGATTCTATACGCTCCACATCCCGCAGGCGGTTGGCGGCCTGCTCGACCTTGCGCGTCACCTCCTGCTCCATCACTTCCGGCGTGGTGCTGCCCCAGCTGTAACTGACGGTGATGGAAGGCAAACTCAGGTCCGGGGACATCTCCAGGGAGATGTTCTGCCAGGCCACCATGCCGATAATCACAACCAGCAAGTAGCTCAGCGAGATCAAGTAGCGCCTATGGAAAAGTCTTGACAGCATATTGGTAAGTTAAGCGCGTGAAGGAAAATTTCAAACTGCGAGACCACCTATAAATTTTAAAATTATAATGTTATATGTTGAACTGGGAATATTTACCGGCAGCCTGATCTGTATCCTGCCGCTGTAAAACCACAAAGTCCTTTTTCACAGAACCCTAACAGAGTTATTTCCGCTCTCAAAAGGGATACGCCCGTATCTCAGCCTCTTCCGTTACCACAAATATACGCTGGTTGGCAAAGTCGATATCGAAGATAGCCGCCAAGTTGACATCTTCAGACACCAATTGAAACCGTCGGCTAAGTTCTCCTTTTTTGGTAAACTCATGAATCCATAGATTGTTTGATACCTCCACAATCCCATTCTTGCCTACAACCAAATACAAGCGCCCCTTTTCACTACTTACTCCTGACACATAGGTATCGAGCCCAATTCTGGACTTACCACTCATTCGTCCGGATACCTCATAAAAATGAGTGAAAACAGAATCCAGTTCTGTCGTTTCCGGTACATCCCTCTCCCAAAGCTTCTTTCCGGATGTATTATATTTCATAACTTTCGGAAAAGCAGTATAGATGAAATAAAGTTCGTCATGGCTGGCCCCGTCATTAACCGGAAATACATTAGGTTTGTAATAAGCCGGAACCTCCCGCTCATTGACGGCAGCCTGGTATTGCTTATAGTCCAGCACGAAAGCGCTACCCTCGGGAATTTCGCCTATCTCCGCCAACTCTTTTCCTTCCCAATCGGCCAAAGTATACAGGCTATTGAAATCCTTTTCCGGTCCGATAGCCGGCAGCAACACATTACCATTGGCAGTCACAAAGGGTTTATTCGTAATATTTTTAGCCCGGGGGGTTCCTGGTTGGGGACCCGGGGGAGGCATTGACAGGGAACCTTTCTGCCCATAATCAAGCGGACTATCCACCTCTCCATCAAGGGTATATCTTATAATACGAAATTGTACCGGATCGACTATATAAAGGTAATCACTGTTCAAATAGATATTATTAAACCATAGAACCTCCCCTGGGCCTCGACCCTCTCCGCCGAATTCACGAGCAGTTTCCCCGTTTTCATTCAGTGCCAATACCTGCTTTTTCTCCACATCATACACGTAAAGAAGTGAATCTCCGTCATATTTCATAGCAGCCGGATTGGCCAGGATGCCATCTTCATAAGATACGACCGTATTGTATTCTTCGAGTGTAGCCACTTCAGCAGTCGATGGAGCGCCATCGTTATCGGAAGCCGAATCACCTTGACACCCGATTATCCCAAATGCCATTACCAGGCATGCTGCAAATAATAGTGTCCCCGGACGAATAGTGCAGTACATAGATCCCTTTTTTCTATTAACAATATCAATATTGGTCATTTTCAGGCATATAATCAAGAAAACTCCTGGTTATAGACTCACCCGATTTTTAAAATAATGGCTTTCCCTTAGTTAATCGGCCACTCTGCGCTCATTATTTTTCCCTCCATGGAATTCGCAAAGAGGATTTCCTTTTGCCCAGGGACAACCCTGAACCTAAGGGGGAGTTGGGAAGGCCGGACGATACTGGGAAACTCTACCACTTGTATATCATGCCCGTCATTCGGAACCCAGCTTACCGTTATCGGCTTTTCATCCGTCGTATTGAGCAAGAGGGCCGTACCATTCTCCATTACATGCATGCCATAGGCATAGGTTAAGGGAGTAATATATTTCCCTTTTTTGTTTTCTTTTAGAAAATCCTCGAATACCCCTTCAACCATTGGCATCTTCAAATCTCGTTCCCATTGCAACTGTCCTTCCAAAGTATACTTCTGTAAAATCGCCTTCGTATTCTGAAAACAAAAAATCCCGGATCCATTAGCCCCTATTTGTACGCTGTTTTTCATATAGTTAGGAACTTCCCCTCTTTCAATAATGTCGCGTACCATATCATTCGAGGTTTCATTCCTCTCGGCGATGGTCTGTCCAAAAAAGACAGTCTCGCCTTTTTTGAGGTCTGAGATCGCTAACAACGAATCATGGGTCCCATTGGCGGGATAGACAAATTTGCTACCGGACAAAACATCCACCGTCATGGTCAGTTTGCTGATATCTACTGAATATTCATCAATCAATGATCCCTTAAAATCATACCGGATCATTTTTGCGCCGTTGTAATCATACAGTAAATAGTGGTCCTTCCTGATCCAGTAGTTCGTCAGCGATAGAAACTCACCGGGACCCCTCCCTTCGCTTCCAAAAGACTGAAGCTTCTCTCCATCATAGTTAAACTTAATAATCTTTTGAGGGTTTGCTTCATATATTAGAAAATAGTCGGGAGCGGTACGTATAAAGGAAGGAAAGACGATGGCTGTATCTTTTTCAGCGTCAATGATCGTACTATTTCCTTCAACAACGGTGGTTGTAAAGTTAACGGGGTTGCCAGAATCCGGTTGAGAACATCCAATGATTATGAGTAACAAAGAAATAAGCCATTTTATGCTTTTCATGGTATTTCTATTTCCTTAGATACAAATTAATAGTGTTACTCCTTTTTTCAAGCTTCTCTACCAGTTGAACTTCAGCAACCAGATATTAATCATGGCTGACAAGTTCATAAACACCTACCGTAAAATGATCGGGGTTATCGTCTTCAATGAGATAAAATTTATCGTTCGAAACATTCCCCAATATGTAAGGTAAAGCAATCTCCCCATGGCAACCGTATGACTCATTATCGTAAACAACAATATGGGGCCTTTTTTCATTAAAATCCTCTGTTGTAAAAAATGCTTCAGTCAACGTCTCAAAATAAAGCACTATATAATCGGACAAGGGATAAATGTTGGCCGCCGTACTACGTCCCACACTTTTTTCCTGAATCTTTTCTCTCGGAAGATTTGGTGATATATACTCTTCCCCTTCCTTAAAATTTTCCGTTTTCCGTCCAAACCAGGCCAGTCGCTCCCCTGTTTCCATATCATATACCTGAATGCGGTAGTTATGATAGTGAGTGCTTATCAACCGATCTTTTTTATAGTCTATATTTATAATTGAAAGGAGATTATAACTTTTTGCTGTCCTAACAGTGGGATCATATCTACCCAACGTATCAACAAGTTCTCCGTCGTAATTATGAGAAACAGCCAATCTGGATTTAGGGGCTTCTTCCCTGATATTTCCCAGCAGCCTTCCGTCCATTGTTGCTGAAAATATCTTATTTCTGTATATCCATAGCTTTCTGCCAGAGATATAGAAAGAACTTTTTTCCGGCTTAGCACGGGCAACTACTTGTCCATCCAGATTAAAAACCTTTATCATTTGCTGGTTTTGATCATATACCACCAGCCGGTCTTCCCGGTCAAAATTAAAGCCCTCGGCTTTCAGAATTTCGCCGGGACCTCGTCCCTCTTCCGAAATGATATTTTGTATCATTCCCTCTCTGTCGGTAATGATAAACTGCTTCTTGAGCTCATCATAAAATGCGTGCAGGCTCCCGTCAGGGTTAGTAGCAAAAGTAAAGCGTAGTTTCCCGATAGTATAAGCAGTATCGGCCGGTACCTGAATAGTAAACTGATCAATTTTATGCAGTTTCAGATCTTGATCAATAGACGGACTCTCGTAAAAATTGATATCGCTATGAGTTGAGCATGAGTTTATCAGAAAAGAAATAAGGCAAATACTCCATAGCTTAATATAAACCGTCATATCTATTCATGATTTGTTTGGATGACAACAACCATAAGAAACAGCTTAATCTCCGGATACCTCATGTACTCCTATGGTAAAGTTATCAGGATCATCATTCTCCAATAGATACGCCTTATTATCTGATGAAATATATAAAGGCATATAAGGCTCTGTGGCTTTTGGGCTTGTACATTAGAATATTCGGTTAATGTATAAGGTGGGACCAAGTCTCCGTAGCCTCTCCTCATTTAAAAATAATATAAAATAACGCCTATGGAAAAGTCTGGATAGCATACTGGTAAGTTAAGCGCGTAGAGGAAAATTTCAAGAATAGTCACAAGTTTGTATTGATTCTGTGAATATGAATGCAAAAACCAGGTTTATGTAACAAGCGGTAATTCAAGTTCATCGGCCCGCCATGCAGCACATCGCAGTGCTTGAGTTATGTCTTCTCTTTCCAGATAGGGATATAGCTCCAAAATATGATCTTTAGAGTGTCCGGAAGCTACTAATCCTACGATAGTACCTACAGTCACTCGCATTCCTCGAATACAGGGGCGCCCTCCCATAATATTTTGGTCAAACGTAATTCGATTAATTTTCTTCATTTTTTAAAAACGATTAAGGAACAAGAAATCATAGGAAGTTTAAAAAGAAAGCCAAATTATTCAGAATAAAGCAACTCGTCTATACCTGACTTTTATCTTTAAAAAAGAAATAATACTATTGATGTATGAAAAATGATTATTTTATAATATCCTAAATGGATTTTTCTTTTTCTGCACATGCAAAAAAAACGCATAAAAGACCGTGGGTTAAATCCACAAACAATAAATTCAATTATTGAACAACCTGACGCCGTTTTACAAGAATCTGATTGCAAAAAGATTTTTCAAAAAATTATCAAAGAAAAAGAATCAAAATATTTATATCGTATTTTTATTAATATTTGCAAACAACCCCTTTAGTGATTACCGCTTACAAAACGTCCAACATTGATAAGTATGAATATTAGATTTGACAAAGAAACCGATATCGTATACTTACGATTCACTGATGCTGAAATTGTAGAAAGCGATGAGGATAAACCCGGTGTTATTATTGACTATGACAAAGATGGGAATGTGGTTGGTATAGAAATGCTTAATGCTTCCAAAAAGATGAAAAAACCCGGCAGTCTGGTGTATGAAGTGGAGTAAAAAGGGTTCTGAGACGTCCAACTCTTATCCATCAGATGAGCAATAACTTTTATCATCCGATTCAAGGAGATGTTTTTCTCTGCTATGACAACCCTTATTTATAAATATACGTTATAAATCCGGATGCTATGTTCCCTTTCCGGATTTTTGTACAGAGTGTAAATCCGGTTATTTCTGAAATACCGGATGTCGTCAAATTCGGATAGATAAAATTTGCCGATGGGCTCTCCTTCCATCGTGAAGACCGCCATTTCCTTTCCCTCCCCGCTGTTGTCCGTATGAAGGAGGATATAATCAGGCGAAACCCAAATATTCAGAAACGGAGGTTTCAATTCGGGCACATATCTTTTCAGCCTCCGGCTGGCCTCCCTGGGTTCCTCACTCAAATGATAATCCAAATCACTTTTTTGTACATGCCTAGGTTCTACATTCAAAGGGATTTGCCTGATCAGTTCATCATTCCTGTTATTGATAAACAAAGCGGAGCTATCGGGATGTGCTATCAGATAATGGCCGTTATCCATCATTCTAAAACGATCCTGATAACGATAGGGGGGCATACCCACCGGAGTTTTCCCGCCAAAGGTGATATTTGTGGAATATTTCGTTGGGTCTGCATATACATAATTGGGTCTCTTCAGCATGTGCAATGAATCCCGGATAATATGTTGGAATCCATCCATAATAACTATGGGATCCATTTTGTATTCCGGGAGGTCAGTGTCAACCTCTGTTTTGCTTCTGATAGCATAATAGTAGCTTGACCCGGAATGTGATCCGACAATGGCTGCCGGATGATAATTCTCCCCGGGATCTGTTTTACTTGACCTTGCATGGGTATATATCCCACCGGATTCTTGCCCGAAAAAATCGACCTGCGTCGATGAGCTATGCTGAACGATAAGCGTATCGTTTTCTCCACCTGCAAGAGTAAACATGAAGGGCAGTTCACCGGGACCTTGCCCCTCCCGGGCTATCGTTCCCATATATTTGCCCTCCGTATTAAACTGCTCGATCGTTTTTTTCTGTATGTCTGAAACCAGCAGAGTTCCATCCGACATAAGGATCAGATCATTGAGTCGGCCGGGAAGATACCCTTGTGCTTCCCTGATCTCTGTATCGATATCCACTTTTATGACCGGGAGCTCGTCATATTCTACAGGATCTCCTTCCTGCGCTAACAAAGGGGGCGTGTTCCCTATCCCCAAAAAAAAGACAAAAATTACTATGAGACTGGCTAATTTATTCATACATATATTATTTTGTAGGCTTGAACTACAGAACATCACTTAGGAGAGTTACTTCCGCTATTAAAAGGGTATGCCTGGATTTCGGCCTCTTCCGTTACAGTAAATATTCGCTGATTGTCAAAATCGATAATAATTTCTCCCTAATCAATCGGCCACTCGGCTCTCAATATTATTCCTTCCATGGAATTCGCAAAGAGGATTTCGTTTTGGTCAGGGGCAAACCCTCTCTTACCAATGGAATTTCAACAGCCAGATATTGCTTTCATTAATAGTACGATCCCGTATATAAACATTACCCCTGCTATCCGTAGCTTCGGCATGCCAGCCAATAGTGTTGCCTTTTTCATTCGTGATTCCGATCGTTTTTATAGGAACATAACCCAGCAGCTGCATCTCTTTATCGAATATCTCCACCCCGAACACTCGTGCCTCCCGATTATCATCAAATTCACATAGGGTAAAGTGATAAATTTTGTCTCGATGCCTCAGCAACCCGCGTGACTGGTTATGAATCACGTATTCAACCGGTTTATGCTGCCGGGCAGAACTCAGGGTTATATCAGGATATCGGTCTGAATCGCTTTCCAATAACGTATAAGGATTAAGCTCCGTACGTCCCCAATAAGTATGTGTATGCTCCCATTGATCATCCTTTTTTGCAAATTGGAACAGCTTGCCTGTGTAAATAGAAGGAACATAAATAAATTTATTCTCCTCAACCATCAGGACATTACCAAGTCGAAATTTCAAAAGATCTTTCACTCCCTCAAGCTCAGGAACAAGCCGGGTAAGCTGCAAAAATGGATCTCCTTTCGTTGAAAAGTCGCTGGCATGCTCCCGGGCATAGTTAACATTTGAACGCGATTCCGGTCCTGTATAACCAGCATAAATACCCAGGTGATGGTCTTCTCCCACTGGTTTTAAAACAAGGGGCGCGGCTACTTTCAGCGGGTAAACCGTTTCCGGCGTGCCCACCGTCGAAAAAACGATTAACCGCTGCAGCTTTCGATCAAAAGCATACAGGGAGTCACGATAGACAAAAAAACCGCTGTTGCTGATGAATTCTCCCGGACCACGTCCCCGGTGCCCGATTATCCGCAGTGGACGTCCCTCTTCAGAGAAGACTTTAATATTCATCTGCCCTTCATCAAACACATAGACATTACCCCCCGAATCAGTTTGGAGCGCACCAGGCACGTAGATCATCATGCTATCCACAAGGTTCTCATCTAAAAACCGTTCCTTCGTTATTTCCAGAGCAGAAGGAGGACCCGGGAATGAGGATTGCTCCGTTTGGGAACGACATCCGGATAACAGCGTAACTGCTGTGAGAAAAAAGCAAATGAGCATGCTATTTTTCATCCCTAATATATTTTTTTAAAACTGGTATAATCCAAGCAATAATTCATGATCAAGTTCATATAATTCACGGATTTTCTTTGCAGTTTTGCCGTAATTACTATCAGGATATTTATAATTCGCCACCAGCAATAATTTTGTTAGCTTATCCATACTTTCTCCGATTGGTTCTATTTGCTCATGCTGCCATTCCTGTTCCTGTAAAGCAGCGGGCAATAAAAAATCCAACGCCGTTTGGATGCCTGCACCTTCCTCATCCTGATAGTTCCACAAATCCATGCCTATTTTTTCACCGATCATAGCCAACGCCATCATCCCCTGCAAATTCATGGTACTGTAACTATAGGATTTAGTTCTGGCCAACTCTCTCGGCTGACTGCCATCTGCCTCTATATGTTCTTTTATTCTCTCCTTAGCTCGTGTCAATTGTTTTTCTACCTGGACAGTATCACCCAAAGCTAATGCAATGGACGCCACCTGGAAATCATACCAAATACCATGGTTATTGGTAGTTTCCCCTTCCAGTTGACCTAATGTACTGGTTAACAACCAATCCAAATATTGCCCAAACCATGCCTGCATAGCTTTAGTATTTTCTTCATTCCAGAATTGACTGTTTTGTATTAATCGGATAGCATCAAAAATATAGGCATTTTCACGGGTTTCAATAATACCATAACGCCTGCCTTCCGTCCTTCCCGGCACTCCCTGGCCAAAATTAAGGTTGGGATTCATTTTTGTGGAGTCTCTAAGAAACCAGGTTTTTAAAAGCTCTGCTGCCTTAGCAGCATATTGCTCTTCACCTGTTATATGGTAAGCCAAGCCCAAAACCAGTCCATTGTTTCGGGTTTTATTATAATAGGTGGCATCGGTAATTTCTCTTACCTGAGGATTTACCTGGCCATCCTTGCGGATCCAAGGTAATCCATCTTCCCTGTCAGGGTTAGGCCACCAATAGATGCCAATGCTCATATAATCATGCTTATCACCGCTGGGAGGCGTGAAGTTTTTATCCATTACGGAAAACGGCCCTTCCTGCAGGGCCTCTTCAGCCATACCTGTTATTTTTTGGCCGTAATTTTTCCTCAAATGGTTTTCCTGTTGACTGTTAGCCAGGAGAAGGTCCGGTTCCTTTTCTCTCTGGTTACTGCAAGCAGCAACAATCAACAAGGAAACAAAAAGACGTATCAGGATAAATTGACCTTTCATAATATTTCATTTAAAACCAGGAATTTATGTAATATTCTATATATAAAACTCTGGATACCTGAAATTTCAGCCCGTGCTAAAATTTGATTTTCCTGCTCTCATTCAGCAATCGTTAACACACCGCGCTGTTGCACTTATCACTTGAACACTGTTTTCATTTTAATATCATACCGCACTATCTCCTCCAGGCCGGTCTCTTCTTCCGTTTTGCGAGCATACAGCTTGCCGTTTTTGACTTTTACAATTTGTTTACTTCTCGGCCAGTTAAATCGTGTCAACAGTTCCCCCTCTTCATTCATCACCCACCATTCAAAAATATCAAGATCATCCACAATGGTGGCGATCCAGATTCGGTCCTTATCGTCAATAAACATCCGGTCTAACGCAGGCCACGTTTTTGGAAGCTCCATACTTCGAACTGCTTTCTGAAGTTGCTCATGATCGTCCATGCTGTTTATTGCATCTTCACGATTCAGGTCATGATTGACAAATGGATAATAAAACGATCGTTCATAGACTCCATCGGGGCTGTGTACCTTAATCAAAATATCGTCAGTCCATACCGAGAAAATTCGGTCATCGGATGAGAGCGCCATCAATCCACGGGCATTAAAGGGTGCTGGAATGGTAAACCACTCTGTTACGATATGTTCGGGCATGTCCATTTCAAAAATCGTATCAATCGAAGTCTCATCTTCCATATTCACCAGATAGTACCGGGTTACCCCCTGAAACTCCGGGTCCTGACGATACTGGAAGATTGAATTTCTTGAAAAAAGTATAAGAGAACCGTCATTGCGAATTCTGTACAACCTGGGAGACATAAAATTTGCTTCGGGAATTCCTTCGAAATTATCCCCGGAGATAACAACCGAATGAAGAAATTCAGGAGCTGTATTTGAGTTTTCCGGTATTCTGAATACATTAAGTCTGTGGCTATTCGGATCATAAATAAATAGTTCATCGGAAAGAATCTGCATGTTACCAATCCATTGGAATTCTCCGGGACCCTGGCCTTCTCTTCCAATACTTGAGAGATAGTTACCGTCCGGTTGGAAAACATGAATTGATTTTTGTTGAGAATCCCCGATATATACCCTTCCGGAACGGTCTGCTTCTAACTGACTCGGGTTCCCAATCAGAACATCTTCTGAATTACCAAAGGCCTGCTCACGTATAAGTTGAATTGTTTGATTTGGCTGGACGTCTGCTTGATAAATTGTCAGGTTCTCAAGATCCTGGTTTTTAATATGCTCCGGCAAGTCTACAGCACTCCTGTTGGAACAACCAATGCAAATAACAAATATCAAGATGTCGAAGAGAATATTTTTCATATCTGCCTGAGTTTAATGGATAGTATTTGATATTTATTTCCCAAATTATGGGGATCTGAGATAATCCTTATTTTTTCCAATATTTAATTTACAACTATTGCCGCTGCTTAAATTCAATGCGGTATTTCACAATACGATCTATTCCTGCCTCCATATCTTGTTCATGGCTATACAAATATCCATTTTTAACGACTATCTGAAAGGAAGGCGCCATAACACTTCGCCGGGCCAAAGAGGCTTAGAGTCGTCAAGTGGCTACCATCGGGCTGGAAGACATAGATCCCCAAATTACCCATATTACTTCCCGATATGTACACCATGTCTTGTTTATCAATGGCAACCTCACCGATATAACCCTTCATAAATACTTCTTTATTGCTCTCAAAGACCTGCTTTTGTTCAAAGGTGACGGTGTCATCGTCCTGTGTATCCGGGGAATATATCTTCAGGCTGTCCAGCTCACGAATATGTTCTGGAACGCTTAAAGCAATACTATCTATTTCCTGGGAATCGGCAGACATTTGGTGCACCTCATCGGTTTCTCCACATCCTATGAGTAAGATACCTATCCCAAAAATTAATAGTATTCTTTTCATGATAGATCTGGTTTATTTGATTTTAATATCATATCGGATAATCTTCTGCAGGCCAGTTTCTTCATCGGTTTCGCGGGTATAGAGTTTCCCGTTTTTGACTTGTTCAATTTGTTTCTTCCGGGGCCAGTCGAAGCGGGCTAAAAGGGTTCCGTCGGCCCCGTCCAGTACCCACCATTGCGAGGTATGCGGATCACGGGTAAACGTTGAAATCCACACACGTCCCTCATCATCCAGTTTCAGAGCATCGAAAGCCGGCCAGGTTTCAGGAAGCGTGTCATTTCGTATGGCTCTCACTACATTTTCGCCGGAATCTTTATAATGGGCAAGCGCGTCTTCCACCGCCAGGGGAATGTCAGGATCCCGATGGTAAAATGCCCGCTTATACTCTCCCTCTTCATCGTATATCTTAATCAGTATCTCTTCCGTCCACCCGTGTATCAGTTCGCTCCCCGTATAGGCGAACCGGGAACCCCGCTTGTGGGGTACCCTAAACATTACAGTCATTCCCTTTCTGGATTGATCTATAAGTGTTTGTCCCGTCCACGCAAAAGAAAGGAGATCATGTTTTAGGTACACTTTCTCTATCGGATCATAAAGGGAGACTTCATAAGTACGCCCACTGACATTATCCACCGAGCTGATAGCCATATCACCGAAGAATATCAAATAGTTACCGTCCGAGCGGACATAGAAATCAAGGGGCTTGTAATTCAGCTTCTTTTTGCGGGTCCAATCCAACCAAGGCGGGGATTGATGCATATCTTCACTGATGGAGAGTTGCATATCATGGATATGCTTCATTGTTTGGAGATCAAATACTGATATCTTTTGAAAGGTATAATCCAATACATGCAGGGTGTCGTCAGCAACTCTAATCGTCCGAATCATCTGAAACTCTCCCGGCCCCTTTCCTTCTCTCCCGATACTATCGAGGTATGAACCATCGGCATTATAAGCATGAACGACTTTCGCCTGAAAGTCGGGAATATACACCCGCCCCCGGCTATCTACCGCAACATTTCCCGAAATTCGCCCGCGTGTTACTTCCTCTATGTCCTCGTAGGTAATTTCCTCTTCTAATAGAATCTCCCCGGCCGGTTCCGTATCCGGGGGATGGACGGTGACGTTTTCTAATGATTTAACAGCTTTCGGGACTTCAATCTCCTGCTCTGAGGTGCATCCAAATATTGCAAGAAGCGGTATAAAAAGTAACAGAACAGACCATCTTTCAATTCTCATGGGATAGAAGTTTAGATTAACGGATTGATTTATTTTTCCATTAGCTTATAATCCTTCAAGTCCTTTTATCTGAAATCGTATGACTTTAGAAATACTGTCCTCAGCACGAAATATCCCATACGCTTGCTCTTTTTGTACCTCGAATAAGGTTACATTTACGGGTAATTTTAACTTCCATTGTGGTTGGTTCTCTCTGCTGAAGATCCACCACGTTTGATCGGATTTACCGGGATCAATAAGTTCAACCCAACAGCGTCCCAAGTCATCAATCAGGAAATCCTGAAATGTCGGCCAGTAATCAGGACGTCCCACTTCATTTACCGCTTTCTTAAAAAGATTACCTCTGTGATTATACAAACTGTCAATATGGTTGTCAGTGAGCGGTGCCGGAGAATATGTGTCTCGTAAAACGGCAGACAGTTCTCCATGTTCACTATACTTTCGGATGATAAGGCTGTCACTTTTCCCAATATACAGATTTCCCAGGGAATCAGCGGATATCCTGATATCGGGATAAAAAGCTGCATTGCTAAAGACCGACACACCTGATCCGAAGTAAACTAATTTCTGATCACTTGGAAACGGTGTAGATAGCTGTAAAAGTTTTTTCTCAAAGAATTTTCCCGATTTATCGATCCGGGAAATGGTGGTACTATGTAGAAGTTGCTAAATTATCCCGATCCTTTTCCTTCTTCGCCTATATTTGTTGGATATCTACCCTTCAATGCTAAGAGGGTCAAATACCTCTAATTCATTAATCCAATCAAAGTCTGTTATGTTATGCGTAGCTAAACGTAGTCCATGGCTAAGAGCAATTCCTGCAATCAGAGAATCACCGGGAGAGATACGGCGTTTCTGGCGGAGTGAAATCGCATGTTCAACAGCTTGCTGGCTAACCGGCAAGAGATGGGCTGCATCAAAAAATTCTTCCAAAAATTTTTTTTCCCTCGGAGCTCAGTTTGTGGTAGCCAAGCGTTTCAATTTTACTTATGACAGCTACTGCCGGAGCATTATCAGCAATGTATTGACGTAAATTTTCATGGTTTGGTTGCGTGGCATAAATGATCAGGTTACTGTCAATCAAGTCTGTACTCATTCTAACTCCCGACCCGGAAGCGGACGATCTGTTCTTATTTTACGTTGCCATTCGGACGGATCGGCTACTTCAGAAAAGCCCCCTGTTTGGGCCATATCTTTTAGAGCCGCGGCCATGCGGCGGCCCCTTTGTCCAGGGGTGTCTTCCTCATCCAACACGGTAATATGCACATGAAGCGTTTGTTTGGAATCCGGAGCTTCACCACTCCAGTCAATTTGGTTTCCTTTCAGCGTGCCTTCGTATGTGCGGAGCATAATAGTATATTTTACGATTAACCATTTATAAGTCGGTCATCCAACATGATACCGGCAAGCTTTTTACGATCGTATCATACTGTTTGTTATTAAATTTACTGATTAAATATATAAATATCATGTACACAGCAAATTTCAACTTTCCAGGCAGAGATAAAGATGATTCCCTGCAGGCTAATTAAATCACCTTAATATCATAGCGCACAATCTCCTCCAGCTCGGTTTCTTCCTCTGTTTCACGGGTATAGAGCTTGCCGTTTCGGACTTTTTCAATAGAATGGTCGCGAGGCCATTCAAATTTAGTGATCACTTCCCCTGATTTTTTAAGCATCCACCACTGGAAGATTTCGAAATCATCGACAATAGTGGAAATCCACAGGCGATCCTCATCATCAAAGAACATCGCCTCAAGGGCCGGCCATTCTTCAGGAAGATTATCGGCCTCCCGGATCATCTCCAGAGCGATCCCGTCACCCAACTGCCACATATAGTTTGTTTCTTCATATCGTGCAAGAACTTCATCCTTGGCAAAGATTCTATTATCAAATGGTTGTTGAATGGTGCTAACAAGTTGTCCCTCTTTATTATATACATCTATCTTGAATTTTTCTGTCCTGGCAGTATATAAATAATCATCACCGGATACAGCAAGCAATGGTTTACCATGAAAAGGAAAGGAGTGCATACGACGCATATTTCCGCCCGGTTTTTCATGAACTAAATACGTGAGGCCCTTTTGTTTGAAGACCGGATCGCTTACAATATGTCCTTTATTATCCTGGATTACGTAATAAACAAAACTTGCTTTACCCTTATTTTCATATTCATCATATTGTCTATAGGAAACCAAAAACGTCCCGTCACGCAACGGGAAAATCCGTTTAGGCAAGTACCCCTGTAGCTCTGCATAATCATTCCTGTTTTCAGCAATTAAATTGATTGTATGGGAAAAGCTAAATTCAGTATTGTTTTTTCATCTTAACCCGATATCGAACCACCTCTTGTATTCCGGTTTCCCGATCAGTCTCCTTGGTATATAAGCAACTATTTTTTATTGCTTCAATTTGTTTTTGCTTTGGCCAGGTGAACCGACCTAACAGCGTACCGTCCATCTCCAGTATCCACCATTCAGTTACGGACAAATCCTTAACAACCGTTGAAACCCAAAGCCGGTTTTGATCGTCGATCCTTATATCCTTCAGGGCCGGTCTTGTTGCTGGAAGTTCATTTTTAGTATAGGCCTCTTGGATAATCGGCTCAAAATCACCACGTGAGGCAGCGTAGCTATCGAGTTCATTCTGTGTCAACGGTAGATTTTTATAGGGATAATACCAAGCCCGAAGATAGGTACCCTCCGGATTATATTCTTTGATTAGAAAATGCTCAGTCCATGCCGTAAAGATATGCCGGTCTTCCGAAACAGCGATAAGGGACTCCCTGCCAAAGGGAAACTCATATGAACCCTCCATTCCATTAAGATATACAATATCTATTTCCATCTGTTTCTCATCTTTTTGCACGAGTATTGGACCCGAAATAATCTCTGTCCTGTGACCACTATTGTTCACAACGTAGTAGTAGATATTGTCACCTCTTACTTGATCAAAACCTATCAATAGATTATTGTTGCTCCAGTCATAGAATTTGACAGGGCTTGCTTTCTTAATATTTTCAATATCTGACCAATCCTGGAAAAATAATTCTTCTACATGATCAAATGTTAGAGATTCAAGTGAATAAAAATTTAGCCGATAAAAAGTGGGGTCAAATGCAAAAAGCTTGTCACCTTGAATTTTCATAGGAAAAATATGGCGAAATTCGCCCGGTCCGCTGCCGCTTCGGCCAATATTTTGGATAAACTGTCCATCGGGACTGAACATATGAATAGTTTTTTGCTGGGTATCTGATATAAATACTCTCCCGGAGTCATCCACAGCAATATCTCTTATGCCGCCCATAGCTCCTGTATTCCTTTCAAAATCACCAAATACTTTCTCTTTTTGAATGGTTATATCATGAGTTGGCTGTATATCGGCTGGGATCGTTGTCATATTTTCCAGCTCGCTAACTTCGGCGGGGACAGTATTTTCCTCTCCTGCGGAGCATGCGCATAGAAAGAGTAAGAAAAGAATTGGGAGTATCCTGAACTGAATTTTCTTCAGTTTATGTATCATAATATTTATTATTTATAAATATTGTGAATGTTACTTCAGATCATAACACACTCTCCCTATTGATGTCACTCCGGCCCCGCACGGTATCCATCGTATAGCTTCGCCCGTAATGCTTGGCCACCATCCGCAGGCAGGTGGGACCACAGTCCATAGCATCATATTGACGGTAAATTTTGGATGTATTCATACAATACAGTCCGTTAAATTCTTATCCCTTACTCATAGCAATCTTATACCTGACTACTCTCTCTAAACCTGTCTTTTTGTTTGTCTCTTCGGTATACACGCATCCGTTTTTGATTATTTTGATCGCTTTACTGCGCGGCCATTGGAAGCCAGCCAGCAACTTTCCATTTTCATCCAAGACCCACCATTGGTAGACCGTTTGATCATTGACAATAGTCGAAAGCCAGAGACGGTTTTCGTCATCCACCAGCAGGTCATTCAAGGCCGGCCAGTTTGGGGGGAGATCAATTTGACGAAGTAAGCGAAGGCGGCTGTTAATCATAGTCTGACTCATATTCTCGCTTATACCTCCTCGTGATATCAATTTGCTCATAATATCATAGTTACTTTCCAACACAATTTCTCTGGTTAGCGATACGTTATGATAGGGATGAAAAAAGGCGCGCCGATATTCTCCGTCGGGACTGTATTCTTTGATCAAAAAATCTTTTGAATTAGCCGTATAGATTGATCCATTATTGGAAACCACAACCAGTGGTTTACTAAAAAAATTGAAACTAGCTGGGAAAACATTCTGATAAATGGATTCGGTTACGACAGGTTGATCTTGAATTCTTAAAACTTGCTTTGGTATAAGTCTGCCTTCTTTGTTTATGGGATAATAGCTCCGATAAAGAGTATCTATTTTAATTCCTTCGGGAAGGTCAGGAACCTCACGTAGGATTTTTTTAAAACAAACTAAAAACGCTCCGTTTTTATCAGGGATTATTTGATGGACAGCATAATCGGCTAATGCCTTAATTTTGTTTGTCAGATTTATGTTTACGGTACGAATCAGCTTGAGAGAATCGACAGAAAAGATGCTGATTCTATAAGCCCCGTAGTCTACCACATATAGCTGGTTTGATATGATATTAAGGCCAGGAGCAGCCACGAATTCCCCCGGTCCCCGGCCTTCCCGCCCAATTTGGGTCAAATATCGGCCATCGGGATCAAAGACCTTTATACCATTGGGTCTACCACTCGTTACATATACTCTGCCTGAATCGTCTACAGCCATACTGCCGACAAAATCAATTAACAAGGAATCTGTAATACCAAACACCTGCTCGCGATGAAGGATGAGAGTATCCGGATGTTCAGGACGCTGATACACGGTAAGATTTTCCAAGCCTTCGAGATGTGCTGGTATATCCACATCATTCTCTGATGCACATCCGCATACCACGAAAAATAGTATAAGAAATAACAGGCTTGTCGGTGGTGATCTCATAAGGCGTATAAAATACTATCCTTTCTTAACTATAATATTATTTATATAGTAGAAAAATATAGCGGAGGCCGCAAGTTTTGGTTTTTTCGGAGATGAAGGTATCCCTTCCCGGCAGGTTCATTTGAACAGATATTCAACCACTTAATAGAGTTAAATTATTAATTTTTTTCCATTTCGATCCGATATCTCAAAATCTTCTGAATTCCGGTTTCTTCATCAGCCTCATGAGAGTATGCGTATCCATTTTTTACGGCCTCAATACTACGGTTCTCCGGCCATCTAAACTTCGCAACCAATTCCCCGGTATCTTGCAATACCCACCATTCATATACATCATCAGATACGATCTTAGAAACCCAAAGACGGTTTTTATCATCAGTAATTATTGATTTTATGGCCGGCCATGTTTCCGGCAACTCAGCATGTTGAACCAAATCCCGCATCCCCCATTCGTCATTTCCATCAAACAGGGGAAGGACTTCTTCTCTTCGTAATATTTTTCTCTGATATGGATGATAAAAGGCTCTTAAATAGGCTCCATCCGGACCGTAGACTTTTATCAGAAAGTTTTTTGTCCATGTAGTATAGATATGATTGTCATTGGAGATAGTTATCAGTGATCGTGCAAGGAAAGGATACGTTCTAAGATTAAACAGATGCCGGTCCCCTACCTGGGCAACGAGATCTTCACGTCCTTTTTTTAATTCAAAAATTTCATCGGAAAAAATGTAGCTTTCATTGTCCATAAAGAAAAACTTCATGGGCCGATCCTGCCCAAGATTATACTTTGGGCTCCCCACATTTGCATTCGGCCAATCTTCAATAAATCCTGCCAGATACGTCCCCTCGCTTCTGAGTAAGGGCCGTATTGTAAACCATCCGGTTATTTTATCAATTTCACCCATATTAACCGGAGGCCTGACATCTTCTGTTTCAATATCTTTAAGTGAATCAAGTGAATAGGTTGTTGTTCTAAACTTCATCCAATCAAAGACGTGCAGTTTTTGCGAAAAAATTTCTGTATCTGTGATACTTTGATATTCTCCCGGTCCGTTTCCTTCCCGCCCCAGGCTCGTTACGTAACTTCCCTCCGAATCAAATACATGAATCATTTTAAAAGAGTGATCTGCAATAAACACTCTCCCGGAATCGTCGATTTCAATACCTGCAAGCCAATTATACCCTGGAAAGCGCTTAAACCAATTCCGTGAAATATTCTCAGGAACCTCAAAAGTTACGTCGTGGACAAACTCCACGGATGAGTCCGCTTCGGTCTCTTCGGAATATACAGTCAAATTTTCGAGGTTACTGATATCTTCGGGAATTTCGATGTCTTCTTTGGGTGCAGCGCATCCGATAAAAAAAAGGAGTATCCCAAAAGATAAATTCTTCATAAAAATTGATCAGGTTAACGTGCAAGTTGTGAAAGGACTCTTCAATAACTTGTATAGCAGATTGTACATTTTTTCACAAAACTATATAGTGTTCTTTTTTAAAACTACATCAGCAAGGACTTGTCTCCCATCAGCGTCCTGGTTGATAGGTTCTTTGAGTATTAGTGTCATAAAATATCATGCAGCTCAATTCTCCATCAACTTATCCTATGTTGTTATATCGTATGCATATTGGAAAAAAGCATCGAGGATTAATCTCAATCAGATTTTACATCGAGCCTTTAAAAAATATTTTCCGCCATAAACTATATCGATGGAGATCGGTAACGGTTAAATCATACCGGCCACTCCGCTCTGTACAACTCTCCATCCAAAGCATCTGAAAAGTATATATAGGATCCGTCCGCAGATATAGTGAAAGTTAATCCCAGCAGATCGTTATCTATTTCCGGGAAGGAGACAATAGTGCCATCCTGTCCATCATCCGTTACCCAGACCACGGTCACCGGTTGGTTTTCAAGGGTATTTAGCAGGATAGCAACTCCGCCTTCATTGGTAGCCATTCGGCGGGCATGGATAAATTCCAGGAGAAAGTCATCCCTGTTTATACGCCTCCTATTTTCCTCGAACAATCGATCAAAAAGATCTTCTATGGCCGGGACTTTAATACTCCGTTGCCAAATCAACTCGCCGTCGCGGGCGTATTTTTCCAACAAAGCGGTCGTCTGTTGCAGGGAAAAGATACCTGACTGATTGCTTCCCAAGAGAACCTCGTTCTGACTGCCTGCCGGAATTTGGCCTGATAAGATAGCCTTGCGTGCTTCCCGGGGATTATAGCCTGCATACTCGCCAACGGACCCCCCGAAATGCCGGATGTCCTGGGTTTGCATATCCACAAGTGTTAACAGACTGCCCTCCTTTCCACCGGACCCAATGACAAACTGTTCTGGATTTATGACTTCAACTCTGGTGGGTGAATCGGGAAATCCGTCGAATGTTATGGGATGATCTTCCAGCCAGTTTCCTTTACGATCATATTCAACGAATTTGGCACTGCTGTAATCAAAGACCCAGTACCCCTCATCGAATTCCCAAAAGCATAACACATCCTGGTATTCCCCCGGTCCCCGGCCACTGCTGCCGAAAGAAAGCAATGTATTTCCCTCGGAATCAAGCTTGAAGATCTTTTTAACCCCGTAATCATACACCAGAAATCCGCCGCGTACGGCCTGTATTTCGGAGGGAGCACCAACTTCGTGTGAAGAATCGCTTGGAATAAGTAACGACATCCGGCTAACTTCCCTCTCTTCAAAGGTGATAGGTTCGCTATTCTCCTCTGAGGCACACCCGACTATTAGGAAAAAAACGGCATACCAAAACCCGCTTTTTAAAATCATGGTCTTTAGCTTCATTATCTACCTCCTTTGACTGGGATTGTGATCAAACAACTAATGTTCTTCTGCGATCCCCGTTAGCGTTAGCGTCCCCGACCAGGTCGAATCGGCGGTAAAGGTGCGCAGCATGGTCCGGAACTGCCGCACGAACCGGCGCTTGTTGTACTTGGGGGCAAACTGCCCGAACTCCAGCAGAAACAGCCGGTCGTTCTGCTCGTCGTAGACCGTCAGGTTCGCAAAGGGTCCCCCCATCGCATCATGGGTCATCCGCCAGGTCCCCAGCGTCTCATAGGCCAGGTAACCGTTCAGCCGGAACGATTCGGTCTCCACGGGCCGCCCGTATTCGGTGGTCACATAGGAGCTGTCGCGGGTCCCCCGGATCCACTGCCGGGTCAGCGAGTCGCGCTTGGCGTTGATCCACTCCTCATCCAGGAACGAAATATCCTCCACATCATTTTTCCACCACGCCCAGAACCAGCGGTCGTTTTCGGGCAGCGGCCGCCGCATGGTCAGAAAGTGCTGCCGCTCCCCGCCCTCGCTGTAGGTGGTATCAATGTTCAGCTGCCAGTCGTGCTGGATGCGGATCTTCCAGCCGTG
>NZ_FQUS01000057.1 GCF_900129315.1 Fodinibius roseus | reverse complement strand
TCGGTCAAAATGTTGACGATTATAAAAGCATCAGTTCAACATTCAGCCACAAAAAATAAATCAAAGAACAACAAAAGGTTTTTCAAAGCCTCCTTGGGATCTATTAATATAGCTACTGGATTACTCACCTTTACATAACCATTAAATAAATTTCTATCAATCTCTATTGCTTCAATAGGAAATCTTCTTCGATAATATTCAAATTGTTGACTTTTCTCTGACCCTATATAATAGATCTTTGTATTCTTTTTGAGGTTCTTGAAATACTTATTAATATTAT
This sequence comes from Fodinibius roseus, assembly GCF_900129315.1. Classification (GTDB taxonomy): domain Bacteria; phylum Bacteroidota; class Rhodothermia; order Balneolales; family Balneolaceae; genus Fodinibius; species Fodinibius roseus. The sequence continues at coordinate 1,814 of NZ_FQUS01000057.1, read as the reverse complement.
CCACTTCGTTTCTAATACAACTTGAGCACCCATATCGAGTAAAAAGGATAAGAAGTGTTATTCCATTGATATCTTTAAGAAGATTTTTATTCTTTAATTTTAAATCTTTATTTCCAAAATAGATCTTTTTTTGAGCTGCCCACTCCATACCATTTATTTTTACTTGTCGATCTCTTACGCTTTTCATCAGATAAAAATTCAATAATATTAATAGCCCGATGATAGAATAAAAAAATACTTTTTTTTTAAACATGAGTGTCCATTAATCCTAAGAGCTTATATTATATTCATAAATACCGGGCTCTAACGATTCTGGAATAATGCTATATAGCATTCCTTTCTTGTCATCAACACTAATACTGAAAGCATAACGATCCAGCTCAAATGATTTTATAAAATTTCCATCCCAATCAAAGACTAATACATATTTACCCAAATTATTCTTCTTCTCAGTTATTTTTTTTCCAGAATACAATGCATAAATTCTTTTGTCCGTAGAGGCTAAATCTATATATGCTCTAATCGTATCATCGCTCAAAGAAAGACGTTTATTTTTAGTTGCATAATCCAATTCATCTTGCTTGGGCCCTCTGGTAGTTTCTAATAGTTCTCCTCTGTCGTTATAAATATTCAGGATATCCACATTATAGTATCCAACTGCAAATCTACTGCCGTTCTTGTTAGAAGTTGCAGTCGAGCGCCAAGCTAATTGGTGAACACTTGGTGGTATATCAGCATCAAAATTGGGAATTTCTCCTGCCAGTTTACTTTGTGAACCTGTACTATCTAAAATAGCAATATTTTCTCTCCCACCAGTACGAATTAGTCCTATAGCAGCGTAGCTGTCTCTTTTTATCGGGAATACTTCCATAGGTAATCCTTCAAATTCTAAATTTATTATTCCAGGTTTTGCATTTTTAAGATTTTTGAGATGCTTCTCATTAGTCAGATTTATTTTAGTTAGTCTTATGTTTTCATTATCTAAAACTAACACACTGTCTCTTTCGAACGCGAATATTGAGCCTGGGGCTAAAAACTCTCCAGGGCCGCGTCCTTCTCGACCTATACCTGCCAAATATTTATCTTCTGTAATATTTATTAAATGAAGTGGAGGAACATTAGTTATATCTGATATAACTCCGTAAATATCATTACTTTCACTTAAGCTGATCAATTCAATTTTATTAGCTATTCCTAAAGAATCTGAAGAGCTTAAGCGAACCCCCTCAATTTTAGTAGGAGCTATACTCTGAAATTGTTTTATTTTACTTTCTTCTATATCATAATTTACTTTTGAGTTACAGCTTAATAAAAATACTAAAATAAAAAACAAATAAATTACTGACTTGTATATCATTGAAAATAAAAATTAGCCCAGAGCTATTTCGAGTTCAATAACCCTGAGCTATTAATATTTTAATTAACATTCACAGGGATAAGCATTTCCCCCTGTAGTATTACATTCATTGATCTCCCAATCGTATGGCATATCACATACTCCGCCAAGTTCATGCTTACAATCCACTTGGACCATTGCCTCAGCTGATTGGGCAGGTAATCCAATTTCAACTCCCAGCACCTTAATGTTATCGGTGCTTGAACCTATTTGAAAATTTATCATTACCAAAACCAATAACAAAATTATGCCTGCAATATATTTGATGACTTTCATAACATTATATATTTTTGAGTTATAAAATATAACGACATAATTATTATGGGTCTTATGAAGCAAACGACTTAGAGAGGGTCTTCTCTGAGCCTTTGCAGCAAGACGTTATATAAGTTTTTATTTCGATGATTAAAACGGAATT
>NZ_FQUS01000003.1 GCF_900129315.1 Fodinibius roseus | reverse complement strand
ATCGCGGCCGTCAGCGTCGTCTTCCCGTGGTCCACGTGACCGATCGTTCCTATGTTTACATGAGGCTTATTGCGTTGAAATGTCTCTTTTGCCATGAGTACAGTGTTTACAGTTAAATGTTACAATCACATCGATGTTTATTGCATTGCAGCACTTCGTGAGCCGTTAGTCGGATTTGAACCGACGACCCCTTCCTTACCATGGAAGTGCTCTACCCCTGAGCTATAACGGCTTGGGTGCATATCCCAGCGGGATGAGCGGGCGACCGGAGTCGAACCGGCAACATTCACCTTGGAAGGGTGACACTCTACCAATTGAGTTACGCCCGCTTGACTTGAATGGCAAACCACAATCTACAAGTTTCAAGATCGACTGCAGATGAACTGCTATAACTTGTTTGTCATTATGTACCATTTGTTATTTGCCATTTAAAACAAGTGGGGGGAGCAGGATTCGAACCTGCGAAGTCTCACGACAACAGATTTACAGTCTGCCCCAGTTGGCCACTTTGGTATCCCCCCAGGGGATCAATATCAATATATCAATTATTCGACAGCGGCTAAATACGCAAAGCAGACTTCAATAGTAGCCAGTATGCAAAAGCAATCCGGCTTACCCACGGTTTATCCCGACATGAGCCAGCGGCCGGATTCGAACCGACGACCTGCTGTTTACAAGACAGCTGCTCTACCACTGAGCTACGCTGGCTTATGTCGGGACTCTCCTGCCGGGCCATCCCGGCGTTATCGGGATCAATAACTGCTTGTCAACCTAATATCTGAGCTAAGTTACCAGCCTCCTGCCGAAAGACTCGAAAGCTAAGCACAGTTTTTATTTTTGTCAACAATGAAATATGATAAAATTTCATTGTGTGCATCTTTTTATCCCCCTGCTAAAATCGCCTCTTACTTTCTGTAATAATGAATTCCTATCCGAATGAGCACGTAGAGTACCACCATCCCGAGGATGACCTTCCCGTAAATCGAAAGATATTCCCCGATTAATTTCCAATTCTCGTGCACGACCCATCCGAAACCGAGCAAAATTCCATTCCATAAAACCGAGCTTATCGTTGAACACAAAACCGTAGAACTGATGCGCGTATGACCAAGTCCGGCGGCCAGGGAAATCACCGATCGCGTACCGGCCAGAAACCGGTTGGCAAGGACCACGCCGACGCCCCATTGCTGCATCCACAGGCGTACCTTGTTAAGGTACTTTACGGGTATAAAACGCAAGACCCGTACTCCTTTCTGTTTTTGTTCTATTTGTGCTCCCCACCGGTGACCTATCCAGTACATACTCATAAAGCCAAGGACCGATGCAACCGTCGTCAATACTAAAATGGGGATCAGCCCCACGACCGATTCTGCCGCCAGATACCCGCCGAAAGCCACCAGCACATCCCCCGGTATGGGGGGAATTACATTTTCGAAATAAGCGACCAAAAAGAACACCAGGTAAATACTCACCGGGGGTAAATTCTGGATTAACTGAACTATTTCCCGGGTAAACTGCTCGATCATAGCTTCTCCGGCGTTAAGAGCGCTACTGCACGGGCCGACATTCCCTGCCGGGTTCCCTCGAATCCCATTCCCTCGGAGGTCGTTGCCTTCACGGAAACCTGCGTGACATTCAGCTGAAGATCCTCCGCAATATTCTGTCGCATCTGCAGGATATGGGGAGCCAGCCGGGGAGACTCAGCTACAATCGTAGCATCTATGTTCGCTACTGCATACCCCTCCTCGCTGACCCGTCTGACCACTCGACGCAACAATCCACGGCTGTCGGCACCGGCATACTGCTGGTCGGTGTCGGGAAAATGTTGCCCGATATCGCCCAGTGCGCAGGCTCCCAGCAAGGCATCCGAGATGGCATGCAGGAGTACATCGGCATCAGAATGACCCGCCAACCCTTTGGGGAAAGGGATGTTCACCCCCCCTAAAATCAAGGGCCGGCCTTCTGCAAGGCCGTGAACGTCATAACCATAGCCAATACGCATCTTCAATTCAATCCTGATTCTGAATATTATCAATAATTAACTCGGCCATCTGAAGGTCCAGCGGATAGGTCAGTTTCATATTCATACGATCTCCCTCAACCACTTTAACCGCTTCTCCCAACCGCTCGACGAGGGAGGCGTCGTCGGTACCCGTAAACCGGTCTTGTGCCGCCCGTTCATACGCTTTGACAAGCAGTGATTTACGAAAAACCTGAGGCGTCTGCGCCTGCCACATTGATGACCGGCGAGGCGTCTCCCGAACAATATGACGGTCATCCACGCGCTTCATCGTATCTTTTGCAGGTATCCCGAGCAATGCGGCGCCTGTTTCGGAAGCCGCCCGGCAGCACGCTTCGACATGGGCTAATTTCACAAACGGGCGAACAGCATCGTGCACCAGGACCAGATCCACATCGGCTGTTCTCTCCAGGGCGTTGCGGATGGAGTGCTGCCGCTCCGCCCCGCCGATGACCGCCTCTCCGGCTACGTCATCGGGCAAAACGGCTTCCATAATGTCCCGGGCCCCGGCAGCAAACTCTCCGGATGTTGCTACGATCACCTGCCGCAGGGACCCGAGAGGCATAAAAACACTCAACGTACGTTCCAGAATCGTCTGACCTCTCAGCGTCAGGAACGGTTTCGGAACTTCTTTTCGCATCCGGCTTCCCGATCCGGCTGCAGGTATTATAAGTGCTTTGGTTGCCAAAGGGTCATTCGGATTAAATGATCAACATTGCATCGCCAAAAGCAAAGAAACGATAGTCATTTTCTTTGGCTTCCTCGTACGCTTCCATTACAAAATCATAGCCGCCGAAGGCTGCCCCAAGCATCAGCATGGTGGATTCGGGGCGGTGAAAATTTGTTATCACGCCTTCTGTAATCTTAAAGTCATAAGGTGGATAGATAAATTTATCGGTCCAACCCGTTCCCGGTTTGGAAATACCGCTGGCTGTAATACTGGTTTCTATGGTCCGCACGGCGGTCGTCCCGCACCCCACTACCTTATGGTCGCTGCTTGCCAGGGCCTCATTAATTTTATCGGAGGTTTCCTGGGAGATGTGAAAATTTTCCGAATCCATCCGGTGCTTGGTCAGGTCTTCCACTTCCACCGGCCGAAAGGTGCCCCATCCGATATGCAGGGTAATCGGCAGCATTTCGACGCCCTTGTCTTCCAGCTTTTCGACCAGTTCTTCCGTAAAATGCATGGCTGCGAAGGGAGCGGCAACGGAACCGCGCTCTTTGGCGAAGATGGTCTGATACTGCTCCTTGTCTTCCTCCTTGGCGTCCCGTTCGATATACGGGGGCAACGGCATTTCACCGATATCATCCAGGAGTTTATACAGCTCTTCATTCGTCCCTTCAAACAGGAATCGAATGGTCCGTCCCCGCGAGGTCGTATTATCAATGACCTCAGCCATGAGGTTGGGACCAAAATACAGTTTATTGCCTATGCGTATTTTTCGGGCGGGCTCAACAAGTACATCCCAGAGCATATTTTCGGGCACCAGCTCGCGCAGAAGGAATACTTCAATATCGGCATCCGTCTTTTCCTTTTTCCCTTTCAGTCGCGCCGGAAAAACTTTGGTGTCATTATAAATGAGCACATCACCCTCATTAAGATACTCATGGATATCGGAAAACTTTTTATGGGTGATTGTCTCGTCCTCACGGTCCAAAACCATCAGCCTGGCAGCATCGCGCGGTTCAACAGGTTCTTCGGGAACGTTATAATCGTCTATATCAAATTTAAAATCGGTTAGTTTCATTAGCGAACTACAGCCTTTTATTTTGTTTTATTAACCCGTATTTTTATGAAATTCAAAGCTTTCAAATATACTCTTTTTTCATCCGGAGGACAAGTTCGAAATTTATACGGAGGTGTGCCAGAGCGGTCGAATGGGGCGGTCTCGAAAACCGTTGAGCCGTTTTTACGGTTCCGGGGGTTCGAATCCCTCCACCTCCGCATTCCTCCGCTAAGATTTCGGAAGGGAGGCGCAGCGGTACCGATAAGTCTTCACAGCCGCCTGAATACCCCGGCACAATACCTTGTCCCTTCGATGTCTCGGGGAGATGTTATATATGCACAAAAACTCTTTCTTTCAGGCTGAGACTTTGTTATACTTATATAAAGAGATAACCGTTGTATTGATACGTACGCACTGAAGAGATTAACTAATTCCGGATATTAGCGCTATGAAAAAATCGTCATTCCTTCCATTTGTGGCTGGGCTTATCATATTAACCATCGGCCTCCATTCCCTGGCGTCGGCTCAACTGCGGAAAGACCTCAATAATTCATCAGAGCTCATGGGACCCGTAATTAAGCAGGACCCGAGCGAGGGCGGCAATCTCGGCAACCTGTTTAACATGCAGATGGATCATTCCTATTCCATGATGTTTTCCAGCTACGGGGGACAGATGCAAAATATGAACGCCTATACGAATACGATGCATTTTTTCTTTTCGGAAAAACTCACCGGGCGGGTAGATTTGTCGCTTCTTCATTCTCCGTTCGGCAACAGCTTTATGTCGAATAATAACGGTGCTGGAAATGGTATGAATACGGAATTTATTCTCCGCAATGCGGAGTTAAATTACCAGATCAACGATAAGAGCAACATCAGCATCCAGGTTCAGCAACTGCCCAATCACTACGGCATGAATCCCTGGGGGATGGGTCATCAACGCTATAATCCTTTCTACACAAGGCATAATATTCTTGATTGATCCGACCGGCACCGTATGACGTCAAGCAACAAGGACTCTAATTCATTTGCCCTTAATGCCGCCATCGGTTTCCTCAGCCTGCTGTTAGTACTCCTGGCATTCGGGCTTTTTACCCGGTGGGTGTATCCCCGGATAGAAAACCAGCGCTCCGAAGAGGATTCCAAACTCATCGGCAAGATCATTCAGCTGGAAGTTTTAAATGGCTGTGGCGTTCCGGGCCTGGCCAATACATTTACTACCGCGCTCCGTAAAAACGGGTTTGATGTAGTGGAAACCGGCAACTTTAAGAACTTTGACATGACCGAAACGGTTGTAATAGCACGAACGACAGACAAAAAAAACGCACGGCGCGTAGCCGAAGCATTGGGTATACGCCCGGAAAATGTTTTTGTAGAAGCATCCGAAGATTTTTATCTCGATGCGACGGTCGTTATCGGTTCTGATTACGAATCATTAACACTCAATTAATTTTACATGACCAATACTTCTCCCCGGGAAGATCAACAATTTACAAGCGTTGACAACAGGAAAACAGCCGACTCCGGCCGACTTATTGAAATTATTACAGAGGCTATGCTCGATCGAAAGGCTGAAGATATCACCGTATTGGATGTCCACGAACTTACTACTCTTACCGACAAATTCGTGGTGTGTCACGCTTCAACAGATGTCCAGATTAAAGCTATTGCCAATAATATTGCCAAAGAGACCAAGAAAGAGCTGGGCGAACAGGCCTGGCGGGAAGAGGGACTGGAGAGCCGCCGGTGGGTCATCCTTGACTATGTCAATGTGGTGGTGCACATCTTTAAAAAAGAGCTTCGCGATTATTATGCACTCGAACGTATGTGGAATGACGCCCCCGTCCGTAAAATCGAAGATGAATCCTGATCCCCGGCCATGCCCAGACTTTTCCTGTTAGCAACGGCAGCTTTCTGGGTTATCGGCGCCTGCGCTTCCACCGATAACAAGGAGCAATCCGATACCGCGGATTCCTATCCCCATCTTATCGAGCTCAAAGAACCCAATAAGACCGCCAGCCAACCCGGCAAGGTCTACATCGATTCAGTCCGGCACATTACGAGCGGAGCTCATGAAGGATTGCTCATCGCCGGCAACCTGTCCGACGGCTGCACCCATCTCAAATCAGTAAACCATCGCATCGAAGAGGATACGCTTATCCTGGAGCTATCGGCCTGGCGTAACACCGGCGCAATGTGCACCCAGGCGCTGGTCCCCTTTTCTTATATTTACGAAAAGCTGGATTCCGTGGAGGCTGCTGCCTATTCACAAGCGATCATCAACGGTAAAACTTATTCTTTTTAGCTATGCCCAAACGTGTTCTTGTCACCGAACCCATCATCCCATCCGTCATCGATACGCTCAAAAAACATTTTGAGGTTGATGTGGGCGAGCGCGGAACCTACAACAATGAGCAGGCCCTGGTTGAGGATATCCCGCGCTACCATGCCCTGCTGCCCATGCTCTCTAATCCTGTTACGGAAGAAGTATTCCGGGCCGGCCAGAGACTGCAGATCGTTGCAAATCACGCGGTGGGTTATAATAATATTGACCTGGAAGCAGCTCATCGTAACCGGGTCCATGTCGCAAATACGCCCGGTGTGCTAACCGAATCATGCGCGGAATTCACCCTCGGCCTGATGCTGGCCGTAAGCCGGCGTCTTTATGAAGCGCAGGAGTTCCTGCTTGAGGGTAATTTCGATGGGTGGGATCCGCTGGGCTTCCTGGGAATGGAACTACGGGGAAGCACCCTCGGCATCGTGGGAATGGGGCGTATCGGGCAAGCGGTGGCAAAACGGGCACGTGCCATGGGAATGGAAATTTTGTATCACAACCGGAGTCGCCTGCCGACCGATATCGAAAAGCGTTTCGAAGCCGGATACTGCGCCGGGATAGAATCCCTGGCGCGCAAGGCAGATATTCTGACCCTCCACTGTCCCCTTACCGAAGAGACCACTCACTTAATTGATGGGAATATACTGTCCCTTATGAAAGAAGAAGCGCTGCTTATCAACACCTCACGCGGCCCGGTGGTCGATGAAGCCGCCCTGGCCCATGCGTTGCACGAGGGTACTATCGGAGGAGCCGGCATCGATGTTTTTGAAAAGGAACCAGAAGTTCATCCCAGGCTTCAAACAGCCCCGCATTGTCTTTTAACGCCTCATATAGCAAGCGCCAGCCATAAGACCCGGAAAGATATCGGGATGTTGGCAGCCAACGCCGTCATCGGAATCCTGCAGGGAAAATCCCCCTCCGAAATTCCCAACTTGATTCAACCATAATTTCGGTTCATATTCATGAGTGGGTTTCACCAAGTCCTCTCATAAGTCTGATGAATCGCTTTTTAATACATGAAAAATATTTCGGATAAGCGTCGCATTTATCGTTTGGTTGGGTGGACCTTCACAGGTTTGCTGGTGCTGCTGCTTGCCCTCGAAGGATGGCGGTACGCTATAAAACCGTCTCAGGCCAACCGGGAGTTAGTTCAACAGGAGCTGTCGGATGCAGCCCAAAAGTTCAAGGATAGTCAGCAGCAACTTCTCAACCGCTCAGAGGAATTGGCAAACACTCTTCGCCCCCAACTCCTAAAAAGGAGTACGGCCTCTGACCTTTACCGGGTTTTAGCCTCTTATTCCGACTTCTGGAGCATTTCGCTCTACCAGAGCAACCGGGCTATCGTCTGGAAAGGCTTTGCCCTGCAGAACAGGGACGGGGATCCCTATGAGAATACACGCGAACCGGAAATCCTTCTTCGCAGGCAAAATAACACGATCTTCTGGGAATGCCACATGCCCTTCAGCATTCAGAGAGACGATCAAACGATCTGGTACCGCCTCTTTACCAGCTATCGTATCGAACAAAATAATCCGCTGGCTATTGGAGACCAAAGTGAGTTTAATCTTTTCCGGTCGGATCCTTCAACGAACATTACCTACCCGCTGGATCTCAGCCTCTTCAATGAGCCCCCGGAAGATTTCATCCAGGCTCACCGGCTGTCTGACCTTTCCGGTGATTCTGTCGGTGTGGTCTATGCGACGACCAGTCAGTTTGACCAGAAAGAGGCGGAGTGGCAGAAAAACACCCGTTTTTGGCGATCCGTTTACTTTGCACTGTGCATAGGAGTCATTATCACCCTCTTCTTCGGAACAATGAATCGATTCGCCTGGTGGCAGCGCATGCTCATTCAGCTCTTGTTCATTGGGCTGGGGTGGTTGGCCTTCGCATATATCGACCTGTTTTCTTACTGGTCCGGTGTCCTTACGGAGGCTACGGGGAGTTCGTGGACCCCCGTCTTCGAGCACCTGAGTACCACCTTCACCCATGCGATCTTCGGGCTCCTTGCCGCTATAGCCATCGCCCGGAAGGTCGTCTTCTTTACACCAAAACTCAGTGTCAACTCATACCTGAGCACAATTGGACTGGCAGGCCTCTTCGGTTTCATTAACGCCGTCAGTATTCCTATCGTTTTTAACTGGATTTCTGAACAGGCCGTCTTTGGCAGTATTCCGCTCCTGGATCTGCGTATTTTTCCCTACTGGCGTACGATTTTCCTTTACCTTGTGGTCGGAACAGGCTTGCTGGCGGCCGGCATTTTAATCATCACACTGAACCGGATCTTATTCCGGGTTACCCGCCAGCAGCTCAAGCTATCGGCCACCGTACTGCCGATTACATTTTTCATCAGCCTTTTTATTGCCCAGTTCTTTATCCATGGCCAACCGGTTTTAAACTGGATATTCTTTACCAGCATCTTCGGCTTCATCATTACCGCCGGAATGGCTTTGGGATACGCACAAAATATTGTATGGATATCCTCTCTTTCGCCACTGCGTAAAGTCGTACTCGGCAGTATCTTCATTGCCGCCGTCAGCATGCCGATGTTCTACCAGGCTTATCTCAACCACCTGGATGCCCAGCTGCTGCAAACAGCCCGGGAGTACGGCCAGGAAGAAGACGCCCAGGCTCGCCAGCTGACCGAACAACTGCTCGTAGAGTTGGAACACGAGTTCAACTCCATTACCTCCGATGATATTCAAAATAACCGCTCTTCCCTGCAGGCCCGTTTTACGGAGGCCATCCAAAACTTCCTGGCTCCGCAAGGGAACATCTACTCATATGACATACAGCTTGTCAGTAATTCCGAAGAACCTATCGCCGATTACTCAACCAACCTGAACTCCCCGGACTGGACGAACTTTTATAATATAGCCTCGCTAAAATCAGCGAATGAACTACTGCAGCAGATCACCAAATCGACCATTCGTCCCTTTGTACAGCAGCCCGACCTGATTAATCAGCAGGACTACCAGACGTTTTACCGGGGATGGATCCCTGTTTTCGGCTCTTCCGACTATTCCCCCCTGGCCTGGATTCTCTGTTCGGTCTATAAAGAACGTCCCCAGTTCAACAAGCCGATCCGCGCTGTCATGGCGTCCCTGACGTATGAGGACTGGAACAATGCCTTTCTGATGCAGAAGTATGACAATGGCAAGCTGATCAATACCACGCAGAAGGGATTCACCGGCTATTTTCCCAGCTACCAGGAGCTCAATGAACCCGAACTGCAGCGGCTGGAAAACGACTCTCTTGCCTATTACAGCAATCACACTACAGAAGCCACCTACCGTATTTTACTCAAGCGGGCCTCCGAAGAACGGACGATTAAAGTAAGCACGGTGGTTGCCGAATACAGGATGATCCTGTTCTCTTTCTTCCGGTTCAGTTTCACCCTTCTCGTCGTGGGCTGCCTGGCTGCATTCATCATTCAGATAGTAAGCAGGGGCGCCATCCCCATTCTGGGGGAAAATAAACGATTTCAGGACCGTATACTGGATAGTTTTTTACTGGCGACCCTGCTGTTTCTGGGCTTTTTAATTGCATCATCACACTACGCCATTAAGCAACAGAACCGGGATATTGTCCGCCAGGAGCTCTTTGACAAACTGCAACAGCTCGCCCAGTCGATAGAGTCCAATCAATCGGTTTTTAATTTATCCCGGGATCCGTCGCTCTCGCTGGAATCGCTGGCAACCCCCTGGAATGTCGATGCCATCCTGTATGACAGCCGGCGAGTCAGGGAAACAACCACCCCCCAAATTTTTCAACAGAACCTGCTGCCGGCTGCGCTACCGTACGAAATTTATAACCAGCTGTACGTGCACCAACAACGGGAAGCCTATTCCAACGTGCATTTGGCCGGCCAGTCCCTGCTCATCGGTTACCGGTCTATTCTGAACAACCAGAACACACCCGTAGCAACCATCGCGATTCCGACGTTCCTGGAATCTCCCAAATACGACCAGCAGCTCCTGGAAACCACCAGTTATCTTATTTTAACGTACCTGCTGGTCTTCGGTCTTTTTATCCTGGGCTCGGTCTTTATCTCTAAATCACTGACGCGTCCGCTGACCCACATTCAGCGGGGACTCAATCAGATTTCGGGGGGTGATCTGGATACCACTATTCCGGTAACCAGCAGGGATGAGATCGGGAACCTGGCCAAAGCCTATAACCAGATGGTCTTCAAGCTCAAAAAACTCCAAAAAGACCTGGCCGAAGCCGAACGGGAAGCCGCCTGGAAAGAGATGGCCCAGCAGGTAGCCCACGAAATCAAAAACCCGCTCACCCCGATGAAGCTTAATGTGCAGCACCTCGAGCGACAGCTTAAAACAGATAAATATGAGGGCAAAGAGCTTAAAGAACGCATTCAAAAAATTGCCGGCAACCTGATTGAACAGATTCAGTCGCTCAGCAATATTGCTTCCGACTTCTCCAAATTCTCGCAACCTATCAGGGAGGATTTTTCTACGGTCGATCTGGGCAGTCTGCTTGCATCGGTAGCTCAACTATATCAGCATGACAACAAGCTTGATATCACCCTGGATATCCCCGCCGACCCCGTCGAGGTGCAAGGTATTGCCGATGACCTGAAAAGGGTGTTCATCAACATGGTCAAAAATGCCTATGAGGCCATGGATAAAGAGGGACATATTTCCCTTATCCTTTACGAGAAACAGGAGCACGCCTTTATCGAGATCGAAGACGACGGAGACGGCATCCCGGAAGAGGACCGAAGCCATATTTTTGTCCCCAGCTTCTCAACCAAATCCGGCGGTACGGGACTCGGACTGGCGATCTGCAAGAAAATTATAGACGCTCACAAGGGCAGCATCTCGTTCGCCTCGGTCGAGGGCGAAGGCACGACCTTTGTGATTAAGCTGCCGCTTGCTTAGAGGCATGCATGATTTGAAATGTTGGATTTTGAATTAATAATTTTTCCCTTCCTGCTTTCGGGTCTTGAGGAGACTGAAAGCCTATCTGGAAACCAATCACACAAAGGGCGTTAATACTTTCCACTTACGGCTTCCAGATACGTAGAATCTACCTGCGTTAGCTAATCAAATGCAAAAGCCATTCCCAGTCCGACCAGGGGCACCTGGTATTCGCCGGCATAACCCGCATTGATGAATCCGCGGAGATGGAATTTGTTGCCGGAGATATCTGGAGATTGTCCTATCAGTCGCAGGCCGTACCACTGAATATGAAACTCCGGCTCCCCGCGAGACCACCGTTCATCTTCTTCGACAAATTGCATGGGCTGGCTCCGAAAAAATGCGCCCACGCTGATTCCGCCCCCCTTCCTTTCCCAGACAGGGCGCTGCAATATGAGTTCGGTCCCGCTTTGAAGACCCAGCTGTTGATTGACGGTAATGAATACATTTTCGACCGTGCGAACAGTAGCATCCGCATGCATTCCCACCAAAAATATTCCCGGCGTAAAGGCAACAGCAAACCGCCGGCCATCCCCCAGGGAAGCCCCGAACCCCGGATTCCCCCCGGACGTCATTAACTTCTGGTTGAGGTGGTGCGACTCCCCGCTGCCGTGATCCTCTATAGCAGCGTCCTGCAATGAAGAATACACAGGCATGGTCGAAACGGCGGTAACAGCGCCGCTATACCGGATAAACGGCAGAATCTCTTCATGTTGCTGCCCATAGGGATCACTGTTCGAAAACACCAGTCCTTCGCTCACCGGCATCTGAATACCGCAACCGGACAGGAAAACGGCCATTAATAGTATAAACAAGCTATTCTTTTCAAGCTTCATCGTTTTCCTTGATTAATTCTTGATTAATAAATGATAATTCACGGCACCCGCAGGCAATACACCGCTTTGCTGCCCACATTGACCATGTATCCCTCACCCACGCCCAAAGACGAAATATAGACGTCATAATCATCATTTTTATAATTGGGAGTGTTCTCATGGTAAATTACAGAACCGTCCGAAGCATTCAGCACCCTATTAATTTTACACGCGTAAAAAGTGGGTAACTATTTTCTCTTTTTCACAAATGAACAAATGGTTGCTGCATCTGATAGCAACATGGACTATTTACTTGTTATATTAGTAAAAATCCCGCACGGATACATACATAACCGCATATGTTGAGTCATGTAGCATTTATCGTATTTACATCCAAAAACAACTCACCCCTATCTTTTGCGCTGTAGTTTTTGTACCATAAGCGCTCCTGAAAATGTTAGCTGATATTCATAGTGTACCGTGCTTTCATACCTGAAAACAGAGAAATATAATCTCCGCAGGGAAGCGGGACTGACGCTCAAAATCGGTCTGCCGGTTATCATTGCACAGCTCCTGCAGATGTCGATGAACTTTGTGGATACGGTCATGGCGGGGAACCTCTCGGCCCAGGACCTGGCTGCGGTGGCAGTGGGTGGGGCCGTCTTCATGCCCTTTATGATGCTGGCGGCCGGCATCCTGATGGCCGTCACTCCTGTCGTCGCCCAGCTGGTGGGGGCACGGAATTTCAGGGATATCGGCATCAATGCGCGTCAAGTACTTTGGCTCAGCCTCTTCCTGTCCATTCCCATCTTTTTCCTGATCCGCAACCTCGAGTTCGTCATGCACTTCCTGGATGTCACCCCCGCCATTATCCCGGTTGCCCAGGGATACCTCAACGCTATTTCATGGGGCGTCTTTGCCGTCTGCGGCTATATGGCCCTTCGCTTCTTTAATGAGGGATTGTCGGCCACCCGCCCGGGCATGTACTTCGCCCTGCTGGGCGTTTTTGTCAACGTCATCGGTAACTATGTTTTCATGTACGGCAAGCTGGGCTTTCCCGAGCTGGGGGCGCGGGGCTGTGGTTACGCCTCGTCGGTAGTGGGATTCGTGATGTTCTTGGGGATGCTCACTTTTACCATGAATTACAAGCCGTACGAGCGATTTGACATCTTTTCCTCTTTCCGAATGCCGGACTGGCCCTACCTCAAAGAACTCCTGCGGGTGGGGGTGCCGATCGGACTCAGTTCCACGATGGAAGTCAGCATGTTCGCCCTGGTAAGCCTGCTGATGGGCTCCCTCAGCACAATCGCGGTAGCGGGACATCAGGTCGCCATCAACTTTGCGGCCATGACGTTTATGGTGCCCTTCGGACTTTCCACGGCCATCACCACGCGGGTGGGCAACGCCATCGGCAAAGGGACGATGTACGAAGCGCGGCGACGCGGCTATATCGGCATCTTTCTAGCCACCTTTTTCATGTGTATTACCGCCGCCCTCATGTACCTCTTCCCGGATCTCATCGCCGGCATGTATACCCAGGATGCCGCCGTCAGGGAGGTTGCCGTCAGACTGCTCTATATGGCCGCCATCTTCCAGATTTCCGACGGGCTGCAGGTAAGCGGCTACGGGGCGCTGCGGGGACTCAAAGACACCAAAATACCGATGTTTGTCAATTTTGTGGCGTACTGGTTGGTGGGCCTACCGCTGGGATACTATCTGGGGATCATCCGCGGCGTGGGTCCCCAGGGCCTCTGGATGGGGCTCATTGCCGGACTGACGATCGCCGCTGTCCTCCACAATCTCCGTTTTTATAAACTCACCCGCCGGGGCTATGAAAATAAAAACTAGGATCCACAAGCGGGCGGGTCCTCCCTCTATACATTGTCAAGAAAAACCAGCGATTACCATGATCCGATACGCATAAAGCACAGAAGATCAACTCTATTCCTAAAGCGGTTCATCCTATCGGAGCCCAACGTTTCGGCTTCCGACTTTTTAACCGGATTACAACCGTACTTAGGGATCAAGATGCTTTTTCCCCTGTTATCTCACCAAGAAACCGAGTCGAAACCAAAGAGAATCCCAGCCCAGCCGATTCCGGTTTCCAAATCATATTAATTAGGATTTTGGAATTTTTAGCATCAAATTAACGTGTTGTTATAGTGAGTTCCTAACATACCCGACCAGATGCCGACATATATTCACAATATCGCCACTTGCGTACCCGATCAATCTTATGAGCAATCGTTTCTGCGCGATCGGCTCAAAGAATATATGGGAGCGCGGGAAGCCACCAAACGCATTATCCACCGCATCTATTCAAACTCCGGAATAGAAAAGCGGCACACCGTTATTGATGACTTTAACGCCAATGGAGATCCCCGCCTGTTCTTCCAGCAGGATGGCTCCTTGTCCATGCCGTCCACCGGTACGCGCAACCAGATCTATATCGACCGGGCCAAGCCTCTTTTTGTTGAAACCGCCCGCAAAACGATTGAGCACAATACCTCTATTGACAAGTCGGACATCACTCATATCATCACGGTATCCTGCACGGGCTTTTTTGCCCCCGAACCGGGATTTCAAATTATCAAGCAGCTCGATCTCGATCCTTCAACCAGCCGGTTCCATATAGGATTTATGGGATGCTTCGCCGCCTTCCCGGCCATGAAAATGGCTCGCTCCTTTTGTGCTGCCCGGCAGGATGCTACCGTTTTGGTCGTTTGCCTGGAGCTATGCTCGCTCCATCTCCAGGCTTCCGAAGCCACGGACCAGCTTATTTCGGCTTCCGTCTTTGCCGACGGCGCCGCGGGCATGATCATCAGCAATCAGCCTCCGTCCGGGACGGCTTTGAAACTCAACCAATTTTCCACCTCCATCGCCGAAAAGAGCGAACAGGATATGGCCTGGACGATCGGTGATACCGGTTTTGATATGGTGCTTTCGAGCTATGTGCCGGAGATCATCCGGGCCAACCTGCCGGAAGCGCTGCACCCCCTTTTCGAAAGTTATGATATGACCCCCAAGGCCGCTGACCACTGGGCGATCCATCCCGGGGGACGCGCAATCCTGGACAAGGTGCAGCAAAATTTTGATCTGTCCCCGCCGCAGCTGTCCGCCTCCCGGGAGGTACTGGCTAATTATGGTAATATGAGCAGCGCGACTATTCTTTTTGTGCTGGCTGAGCTGCTTCGTAACCGGGAGGGCAGCCACCGGGCATCCGTGCTGGCCATGGCTTTCGGTCCCGGCTTGACGATCGAAAGTGCATTGTTAACGAAAACCCGCGGGTAACCATCCATGCCCCTGTTTCTATCCTCCAGAAATACTACGGAAACAGAACGGATGGAGGACCCGGATTGCGATCGTGCGGAGCTTGAAAATACCTACGAGCAGTTTAAGACCATCAACGCCCTGATCTCGCAATGGCGAACGCTCTATCGAAAGGAGCTGCGTCCCCATCTCCGGGCCAATGATCAAAATCGTATTCTGGATATCGGCTTCGGCGGCGGCGATATCCCCATAAAGCTGGCCGGGTGGGCGGCCAGGGACGGGATCAACCTGCACCTCACGGCGGTGGACACCGATAAGCGCGCCTTCCGTTATGTACAGCACATGGACGTACCCGACCATCTCGAATTTCTCAACTGCTCCTCATCAGAACTGCTCGAATCCGGCCGCCAATTTGACTTTGTTCTTTCCAATCACCTGCTTCATCATCTTTCGCAGCAAGAACTGCGATCCACCCTGTCCGATGCCCGCCGGCTAAGCCGGAAAGGCGTTCTTTTCAACGACATCCGGCGCAGCGACCTCGGCTATCTGCTGTTCAATATGCTGGCGCGGCCCGTTTTCCGGAGTTCCTTCATAACACAAGACGGACTCACGTCCATCAGGCGAAGCTATACCCCTTCCGAACTGGAGCAAGCGGTGCCCCCGGGCTGGCAGGTGCGCAAACTTTTTCCCTTTCGACTGCTGCTCTCCTACCGCCATGAATAACCCACAGAAAACATACCCGGCCGTTATCGTGGGAGGCGGACCCGTGGGCCTGTTTTTGGGTATTTGCCTGGAGCAAGCCGGCATCTCCTGCCGGATCCTCGAAAAAAGACCAGCGCCGACAGGCGATTCGCGATCCCTCGGGATCCACCCGCCCTCCCTCGAGCTTCTCGACGCCGCCGGCATTACCGGACAGCTGGTCCGTGAGGGCGTTAGGATCAGCCGGGGACACGCATTCGCCCAGACCCAAAAAATCGGCTCCCTCTCCTTTGAAGAGTGTCCCCCACCCTTTAACTTCGTCCTCTCCCTGCCGCAAAGCCGAACGGAACAGCTGCTGGAAGCTCACCTTCACCAGCTCAACAGCCGGGTCCTCATTCGCGGTGCCGAAGTGGTGGATTTTATTGAAACGCAGGATCATCAGACGGTCACCTACCGCATTGAAGGAGCCACCCGTTCCATTCGGGCCAAATATGTCATCGGCTGTGACGGGAAGGAGAGCTTTATACGACATTATGCCGGTATATCATTCGAAGGAAAAACATATCCCGACACCTACGTGATGGGTGATTTTGCCGACAATACGGATTTTGGCAGTGATGCCGCCATTTTTCTCTGTGAGGAAGGACTTATCGAGTCTTTCCCCCTGCCCGGTAACCGTCGGCGATGGGTCGTTAAAACGGACAACTATCATTCCACCGACCAGCGCAGAATCATAGAAAAGGCGGTGCATCAGCGCATTCAACATCCGCTTTTCGGTATCGATCATTTTATGCTCAGCAGCTTTGGCGTTGAAAAACGGGTGGCCGGGCAGATGGTCAAAAAACGTAGTATCTTAGCAGGTGATGCCGCCCATGTCGTAAGTCCCATCGGTGGACAGGGGATGAACCTGGGTTGGCTGGGGGCCTGGGATCTGTCCCAATGCTTACGGCAAATGTTTGACCATTCATCCCCGCGTAACCGGGATAGCGAACTCCTTAAGGGATTTGAACAACGACGCAAGAAGGCCGCCCGGAATGCCGCCGGAAGAGGAGAATTCAATATGCGGATGGGACGAAAAGTCCCGCTGCCGGCCGTGCGGAACGGGATCGTCTCGCTGATGCTTAACACCCCGCTTTCCCGGCTTATGGCCCGGCTTTTTACCATGCGCGGCCTCGACCGGTGGATAATTTGATTTCCTTTCCTGTAATTATTCCCCCGGCCTTGAAAAGTCAGCGCACCGGGTGGCAGATGCAAGGCGAAGGAATAGGGAAAGTATGGCCTTGAAAATAGAACGAACCATTTAGGCAGATAAGGTGCGAAGAATCGGTAAAAGAAAACCTGTCTGAACCGCCCGGGGCGGTGAGTTTTTTTTCTTTTATTCAGAGCACCTTCGGCGCCTGGCCGTGCTATTTTCTCAGCCTTGATTTTTCATGCACCTTTTGGATCAAGCCAAAAGGTACAAAAACCAACCATTAACTTTGCTTCTCCTGATCCGCTTTATGATAGTCGCGCAGCACGTAATGCAGGATCCCCCCGTGGCGATAGTAGTCGATTTCCACAGGCGTATCGATACGGCAGACAGCTTCAAATGAGACGGTTTCTCCATTCTCTTTTTGGGCTTTAACCGGCACGAGGTCGCGCGGCTGCAGGTCATCCGAAACATCAATACTGAACACCTCGGAGCCATCCAGTCCAAGGGCGTCGGCCGATTCGCCTTCCTTAAACTGCAGGGGCAGCACGCCCATGCCGACCAGGTTCGACCGGTGAATGCGTTCATAGGAAGTAGCGATGACCGCTTCAACGCCCAACAAAATGGTTCCTTTTGCCGCCCAGTCTCTGGAAGAACCGGTTCCGTATTGCGTCCCGGCCAGTGCAACGAGCGGGGTGTCCTGCTCTTTATACCGCATGGCGGCATCGTAGATGGTCGTCACCTCATCTTCCGGGAAATAGGTGGTATATCCCCCTTCCGTCCCCGGCGCCAGCTGATTCTTAAACCGCACGTTGGCAAAGGTCCCGCGGGTCATCACGCGATCATTGCCGCGCCGCGACCCGTATGAGTTAAAGTCGGCCGGCTCTACCCCGTGATCCATCAGGTACTGCCCGGCGGGCGTGTCGATCCCGATATTCCCGGCCGGAGAAATATGGTCGGTCGTAATGGAATCACCGACTTTCACCAGCGCCCGCGCCCCGTCGATAGGGGTAATAGGCTCGGGTTCTTCGCCCATGTCCACAAAGAAGGGAGGCTCCTGAATGTACGTGGATTCCTCCTTCCATTCATACAGCTCGCCGCCGCCGACGGGAATAGCATCCCACTCCTCTGAGTTAAAAATATCTCCGTACTGTTTATCGAACAGCTCCGGTCGAATAGCGCTGTCCAGGTGCTCGGCAATTTCTTCGGAGGTGGGCCAGATATCTTTCAGGTAGACCTCATTGCCCTCCTTGTCCCGGCCGATAGGCTCATCTTCAAGGTCGATATCCACGGTGCCGGCCAGGGCATACGCCACAACCAGCGGCGGAGAAGCCAGGTAATTGGCTTTGACATACGGGTGAATACGCCCCTCGAAGTTACGGTTGCCCGAGAGTACCCCGGCGACAATCAGCTCTCCTTCTTTGACGGCGGACTCTACGGCCGGGGGCAGTGGACCCGAGTTACCGATACATGTCGTACATCCGTAGCCCACCAGGTTGAAACCAAGCTGGTCCATATAATCGGTCAAGCCGGCCTCTTCGAGGTAATCGGTCACCACCCGCGAACCCGGAGCCAGGGATGTTTTAACATAGGGTGGTACCGTCAGGCCTTTTTCAAGCGCCTTCTTGGCTACAATCCCCGCTCCCAGCATCACGCTCGGGTTGGAAGTATTGGTACAGGACGTAATAGCTGCGATCACCACGTCCCCGTGCGTCATCTCTATTTCCTGACCGTTTTTAAACGTCCCTTTGTTCGCCAGCTCCTCCTGAGCCAGGTTAAAGCCCATAGTCGGATCATTGCTGGTCAGGCTGCTTTCAAACGTCTTTTTCATGTTCGGCAGCGTAATGCGGTCGTGCGGGAGCTTCGGGCCGGCCAGCGAGGTTTCCACCTCGCCCAGATCCAGCTTCAGCGTATCGCTGTATTCCGGCGCCGGGGTGTCGGCCGTATGGAACAGGCCCTGGGCCCGCATGTAATTTTCAATAAGGGTTACCTGTTCTTCCGAGCGTCCGGTGCGACGCATATACCGCATCGACTCGCTGTCCATCGGAAAGAAGCCCATCGTTGCCCCGTATTCGGGCGACATGTTTGCAATGGTTGCGCGGTCGGGCAGGCTCATGTTTTGAAGTCCTTCCCCGTAGAATTCAACAAATTTACCCACCACACCATGCCGGCGAAGCATCTGCGTCACCGTCAGGGTCAGGTCAGTGGCCGTTATACCCTCCCGCAACGCACCGGTCAGCTCCATGCCGACCACTTCTGGCACCAGCATATGGATCGGCTGTCCCAGCATCGCAGCTTCGGCTTCAATGCCGCCGACGCCCCAGCCGAGGATGCCCAGACCGTTAATCATGGTGGTATGCGAGTCGGTTCCGACCAGCGTATCCGGGAAGACAACGGTTGAGCCATCGTCCTCCTCCCTGCTAAACACTCCCTGCGCGAGGTATTCAAGATTTACCTGGTGCACGATTCCCCTTCCCGGCGGCACCACCCGGAAGTTGTCAAACGCTTTCTGCCCCCATTTTAAAAACTCATACCGCTCGCGGTTCCGCTCAAACTCCTTCTCCACATTGTGCATAAATGCGTACTCCTGGCCGAATTCATCCACCTGCACCGAGTGGTCGATCACCAGATCTACCGGCACCTGCGGGTTGATAGACTGCGGGCTCCCCCCCATGCGCTTCATGGCCGACCGCAGGGCGGCCAGGTCAACCACCGCCGGAACTCCCGTAAAGTCCTGAAGGACGACCCGTGAGGGCTTGTAGGGAATCTCTCCCTCCGGGCTTTTAGCATTATAGTTGGCCAGCAGTTCTACATCTTTGTCGGTAATAGTAAAGTCATCGTGCTCCCGAAGTACCGCCTCGAGCAATATTCGGATGGTAAACGGCAGCTTGCTAATATTGCTGTATCCGAATTCCTCCAGTTTTTTCAGGCTGTACAGCTGGGCTTTGCCGGAACCGGTATCAAATTCTGTTTTGGTATCTTGAAAGGTATTCTGGCTCATCGGTTATAAGGTATTTAGGTTAATCCGTTGTACTAAAAATGTTTATATCTATCGGGGTGAATTTACCACTTTTTTTTAAGAATATCTTCTTTGCCGGCCGATAAATTTCACTCCCCGCATCAAGAAGAGCTTTGGTCCGAAATCCTGACAAATCTGTTCTGTACGTGCTTACGTAACCACCGTCATACCGTCTTGTCTTCTGAAAACTTGCGGTATTTCGGAGTTCCGGAATTCTGTCGGACGCAGGAAATTGTAAAGAGGGAATGAAGGGGTAAGACAGGCGATTATTTGAGGCAAATAGTGGTGCTATTTAACTAAAAAGGGAAGAAGGAGGCCGAATTCTGCTTTTTTGGGGTAGATCATGCTGTCTCCGGCAGACTGCTGCTTTGAATTTAAAATTTCTCATTGCAAATGGATTTAAATAAGTCTATTTTGCGGGACTTCATGCAAAAGCAATTTTTAAACAAGATTTACTGTGGATACCAATAGTTACAAGACCTACTCTGCTAAAGCGAGTGATATCGAAAAGAAATGGGTTCTTGTCGATGCCGAAGGGCACGCTCTCGGACGTGTGGCCAGCAAGGTAGCAACCTACCTGAGAGGCAAACATAAGCCTGAATTTACTCCGCACATGGATACCGGGGATAATGTTGTTGTAATCAATGCCGGCAAAGTTGAACTAAGCGGCAATAAACTGCAGCAGAAAGAGTATTTTCGCTATACCGGCTATCCCGGCGGCGAGCGTGTTACCTCGGCCGAAGATATGCTGGACAAAGACCCCACATTCCTTATTACCAACGCTGTAAAAGGGATGCTGCCCAAAAATAAGCTTGCTAACAAGCTGATCACAAACCTCAGGGTTTATGCTGGTCCGGTTCACGAACAAGAAGCACAACAACCCGAAAAAATAGAGCTCTAATTACGAATGGAACAGAAAAATTTCATCGGACGAAGAAAGACTTCTACTGCGCGTTTGTATATCCAGCCGGGATCCGGAACATTCACGGTTAACAAACGATCACTGGAAGATTACTTCAGCACGAAGGCACATCAGAATGTAGCTTCTCTCCCGTTGGAGGTAACCGAATCCGACGGACAGTTCGACATCAAGGTAACGGTGCGGGGTGGCGGAATTACCGGCCAGTCCGGTGCTATTCAGCACGCATTGGCACGCGCCCTCGACGACCATAACGAGGAGTGGCACGATGTACTGAAGGCTCACGACCTGCTTACCCGCGACGATCGCATGGTCGAACGCAAGAAGTACGGACAGCCTGGTGCTCGCAAGAAGTTCCAGTTCTCCAAGCGATAATTTGTTACTCGTTATTTGCTTATCCGGTGTTCAGGGAAGCGGTTCCAACAGACGGCCGTACGACCCGAACCGATAACAGATAACCGATAATCACACACTAATCACACATACGCAGCGACTCAGTGCGCCGAGTGTCCCCACAACTGTAGGGATTAGCGCCGGGTACGACCTGTGTAGAGGACTAACTCAAACATAAATTACCCTAACAATACTATGCCAAAGACCCCTGATTTAGAAAAACTATTGAAGGTAGGTGCCCATTTCGGACATCTTACCCGCCGGTGGAATCCCAAAATGAAAGATTTCATCTTCATGGAGCGAAACGGGATTCACATCATTGATCTCAAAAAAACACAGAAATTTTTCCAGGAAGCCCTGGATGAAGTCACCAAACTCTCTCGTGCCGGTAAAACGATCCTGTTTGTGGGAACAAAAAAACAGTCACAGGATATCATCAAGACCGAAGCAATCCGATGCGGTATGCCCTATATTACGCATCGCTGGCTTGGAGGCATGCTGACTAATTTTGCGACCGTCAAGAAAAGCATTTCGCGGATGGAAGAGATTGACCGCATGAGCAAAGACGGTACGTTTGACGAACTTACCAAAAAAGAGGCTCTGATGCTCGATCGGGAACGTGAAAAGCTGGAACAGACGCTGGGTGGTATTGCCAATATGAATCACCTGCCGGGAGCCATCTTCGTGGTGGATACGATTAAAGAGGACATTGCCGTTAATGAGGCCGTCAAGCTTAATATCCCGATTGTTGCCATGGTCGACACCAACAGCGATCCCGATATCCCGGATTACATTATCCCGTGCAATGACGATTCGGCGCGAACAATTCAGCTTATTTCTTCAAGCATTGCCGATGCTATCATCGAAGGGAATGCCCAGCGCGAAGCTCAAAATGAAGAAGAGGTCCTCGAAGAAGCCGCCCAAAAGGCTCAACAGGCCGAAGAGCAGGTCAAAACCAGGAAAAAGGCAACCGGCAAACGCCGTACTCGCCGCAAAAGAAAATCCGATGATGCTTCCGGTGAAGAGGAATAACAGGCTGCACGGCATTCAATTGTTAACCATAAAACATTAAACAGCGTAACTCAACATGAGCATTTCTGCCAAAGATGTAAAAGAACTTCGTGAGCAAACCGGGGCCGGTATGATGGATTGTAAAAAAGCCCTCCAGGAAGCGGACGGAGACTTTGACAAAGCGATTGAAGTTCTGCGTAAGAAAGGCCAAAAGCTTTCTGAAAAGCGGGCTGACCGGAAAGCGAACCAGGGGCTGATTCTTACCCGGCTCAGCGACGACAAGAGTAAGGCCGCCGCCCTGGAAATCAACTGCGAGACCGATTTTGTGGCCCGTAACGAAGACTTCCGGAACCGGGCGAAGCAGTTTTTGGACCTGGTTTTTGAAAAGGAGATCAATTCGGTTGATAACCTTCTCGAAACGCAGCTGGAAGGACTTACCGTCGCAGACCACCTAAAAGATATGATCGGCAAGATTGGTGAAAAAATTAAGTTTAACCGGGTTCTTTCCGTACATTCGGACGGTCAGTATATCTCCTACATCCATCCCGGCAACCAGCTTGGCGTGCTCGTTGAATTTGACGGCGAAATAACGGATGAAGAGATCGCCAAGGATGTGGCCATGCAGATCGCCGCTATGAATCCTATCGCGGTAACCCGGGAAGGCGTTGATAGTTCCGTTGTCGAACAGGAACTCGAAATTGCCAAAGAGCAGCTGCTGAATGAAGGTAAATCGGAAGAGATTGCCGAAAAGGCAGCTAAAGGAAAACTGCGACGTTTTTATGAAGAACGCGTATTGCTGAACCAAAAATTTGTTAAAGACAACAGCATGTCGGTGGAGGCATACCTCAAAGAAAACGAGATGCCGCTGGTGAAGTCGTTTCACCGGCTTCAACTCGGAGAGGAGTCGTAAACAAATGGACGTTAAAAAGGCTACCGGTTCGGTAGCCTTTTTTTATAGCTGGGAATTTGGCAGCCCTTATTTATGCACGCTCTGTTTTTGTCCCCCTGCAGATCAGGGACAAAAGCTTTATGCGGAATTGAGGCCGACTGGCGCCTGCTTATGAAGATCCGGATCCGTCCAGCGACCGGATAGGCACACGGTTCTTTTACATACATTAGTTATGTTGTGCATAGAAGGCAGGCCCATTTTATTCAGCATCAATAAAACCAACAACTCCAATAAAACGGGATCTAAATACAGTGGCCAATAATTACAAGCGGATTTTACTTAAGATAAGCGGCGAAGCGTTGTTAGGCACGCAGGGACATGGTATAGACGGTGATATTCTGACCCAATATGCAGATGAAATCAAAGCAGCTCATGATGAAAATTATGAAGTTTCGGTGGTCGTGGGCGGCGGTAATATTTTTCGAGGCGTCAAAGGAGCCACCGAAGGGATGGACCGCGTACAGGGCGACTACATGGGTATGCTGGCTACCATGATTAACAGTATGGCTCTCCAGGATGCCCTGGAACGCAAAGGCGTGCATACCCGGCTGATGTCAGCTATCCGGATGGAAGAGATTGCCGAACCCTATATACGGCGGCGCGCCATTCGTCATCTCGAAAAGGGACGGGTCGTTATTTTCGGTGCCGGCACCGGTAATCCCTATTTCACCACCGATACCGCTGCCTCTCTCCGGGCGATAGAGGTTGAAGCGGATGTCATCCTTAAAGGCACACGAGTTGACGGCATTTTTGATTCCGATCCCGAAGAAAATCCCGATGCCGAGAAATTTCAGACCATCACGGGAGAAGAAGTGCTCGACCGGCGGCTTTCGATTATGGATCTCACCGCATTCACCCTGTGCCGCGAAAACGAAACGCCTATCATCGTGTTCAATATGAATGTGGTGGGTAATTTGAAGAAAGTGCTGGCCGGTGAAGAAAATATAGGCTCTACGGTAGTTTGGGAAGATTCATAGATTTCTTAAATTCATTCTGATCTTATAGCTACAGTAAATGACCTCCTAATAAAGTTTGATCCGTTATGATACCTCCAGAGCTACAGAGCATTATCGATGATACCAAAAAGAAGATGGATGAAACCATCATTTATTATAAAAAAGAATTATCGCATGTGCGAGCAGGCAAAGCCAAGCCTGCCCTGCTGGATGGCGTAAAAGTAGATTATTACGGCTCGCAGACCCCGCTCAATCAGCTGGCTAATGTCAGTGCACCCGAAGCACGGCTGCTGACGGTCCAACCTTTTGATCAGTCGGCCATGGAAGATATTGAAAAGGCGATCATGTCGGCGGGACTGGGGCTGAATCCCAGCAATGACGGCAATATCATCCGCATTCCGCTGCCTATCTTATCCGAAGAGCGCCGCAAAGAGCTGGTCTCACGTGTCAAAGAAATTGCTGAGGATACCCGCATTTCTATACGCAATACCCGGCGCGATGCCAATGATGAAATCAAAAAACGAGTGGAGCAGCAATCTCTTCCGGAAGATTCCAAGTATGAAGCGGAGGATGCCATCCAGGAGTTAACCGATCAGCACACCGAACGAGTAGATGATCTGCTGGAAAAAAAGAAAAAAGAAATCATGACGGTTTGATTTCAAATTGCAATAATCAAAATGCAAATAACAGAAAGCCCGCTCACAGGCGCCCGGCGTTAAGCCATGGACTCTGTGACTGATTCTTTTGTTATTTGGGATTTGTACATTGCCATCGAATAAATAATGTATATATCCGAGCTGGAACTACAAGGTTTTAAGAGTTTTGCCTACAATACCAAAGTCTCTTTTGATAAGGGTATTACGGCTATCGTAGGCCCCAATGGCTGCGGCAAATCCAATATTGTCGACGCCATGCGCTGGGTACTCGGGGAACAGCGTCCCACCCTCCTGCGATCATCCAGCATGTCGAACGTCATTTTTAACGGTACGGCACAAAAAAATGCCCTCGGGATGGCACAGGTCGCCCTGACGCTCGTCAACAACAAGGGCCTGCTTCCCACCGAATATAATGAAATCACCATTGCTCGCCGACTGTATCGATCCGGGGAAAGCGAATACCTCATCAACGGCACCACCTGCCGGCTGAAGGATATTACCGAGCTGTTTATGGACACCGGGATGAGCTCGGATGCTTATTCGGTTATCGAGCTGAAAATGGTGGAAGAAATCCTTAATGACAAAAATAACGACCGGCGCAAACTTTTTGAGGAAGCGGCCGGCATCACCCGCTACAAAGAGAAGCGCAAGCGCACCTTCCGAAAGCTGGACGATACACAGTCGGACCTCCAGCGCGTGGAAGATATACTGGTGGAAGTCCGCAAAAAAACAAAATCGCTACAGCGTCAGGCCGAAAAAGCCCGGAAAGCAAAAAAATACAACAACGAGCTGGAGCAGCTGGACAAAGCACTCCACAAGCATGAGTTTACCAAAATTAAGGAAGAACTGGAGCCGCTGAAAAAGCGCATCGGCAACGCCGACAAGGAAAAAAAGGAGATTCTTTCCAAGGCCAAAAAGCTGGAACAGGAGGAAGAATCCGCCCGGGAAGCCCTTACGGAGAAAGAACGCCTGCAGTCTGAAGCCCAACGCAGGGTCAGCCAGCTGCACTCCAAGATCCGGGATACCGAGACCAACCTGCAGATCACGCGCGAAAAGATCAGCAACGAAGAAGGAGTCATAGAACAATACAGCAAAGATATTCGACAGAGCGAGCAGGACTTAAAAGACCTGCGTGAAGCTTTCAAAAGCAGCCGGCACAAGCTCGAATCGTTTGATACGGATCTCGGGAAGGCCGAGAAAAACCTGGAGGACTCCAAAGAGCGATACAGCGAAATCCAACAGCAGTACGCCGCCAAACGCGAAGAGCTGGACGAGCTCGAAAATGAGTTTTCACAGGCCAACAGTGACCTTAATGAGCTGCAGACCAAGCGGATCAGGATCGAATCGCGGCTGGAAAACACTGAGGGCGATCTCATCCGCATCCGGGAAGAAACAGAAGACCTGGAGGATGAAATCGCCCATGTTCGCGGGGAAAAAAAGATGTTGGCCTCGGAGCTGGAACAGGCGATTGCCGATCGCGACAAGCAACAGCAGGTACTGCAGGAGGCACGCGGGAAGCGCGAGGAGCTCAGTGAGCGGAAGGAGGAACTGAAAGACCAAATACGGAGACAGCAGAGCAGGCTCGATTCGGTCGTCTCGGAGATCTCCCTGCTGCAGGATATTGCGGATTCCAATGAAGCTTTTCCCTCCAGCGTGCAGTTTTTGCTGGAAGAACACAGCGGGGACTTTCCGTTGCTGGATGTGGTTTCGAACCTGATGTCCACGGACGAGCAACATGCGGTAGCCCTGGAGTCGGTCCTGGGTAACGTCCTGAATTTTGTGGTCGTCAAAACGCTCGATGAGGCCCGGCAGGCAGCCTCTTTGCTCAAAGAGCATGACAAGGGACAAGCTACGTTCATCCCGCTTGACAGGCTTGGGGACTCCTACCCGGCGGAGGCGGGTGCCATGGTCGAAGTAGTGGACACCAAAGCCCCGTTCGAACCGCTCAAAACCCTGCTTCTTGGGAATGTATTCGTATACGAATCCGTGGAACAGGCCTGGCAGGAGATTGCAGGCAGCAGCAATACCGGCGTTACGCTCGATGGCGAAGTCGTTACGCATCGACAGTTTCTTCAAAGCGGAAGTAAAGCCAAAAACGCCGGGATCCGGGTGGGACTGCAGGATAAGATTTCGAAGCTTACCGACAAGAAGGAGACGCTGGCCTCCGATATAGCCGAATCCGAAGCCGAACTGGCGAATGTTCGCGAGGAATACGAAGAGATTCAGCTGGATGCGTTGGAAGAGCAGCTTAAGGAAAAAGAGCAGCACGTGCGGTCCGTTGAGAACAAGATCAACAGTTTTGAGTCCAAAATACAGATTTATAAAAAGAATATCGCCGACCTCAACAGCCGGCGGGAGGAACGTACAAGGAATGAAGATGCTGCCCGCGAAGAGCTCGACCAGCTGCATCCCCGGCAAAAAGAGTTGCAGCAGAAGCTAAAGATGTTGCACGAACAGCAGGAAGAAAAGAAACAAACCCTTCAGGAGCTGGAAGAAGAGCGCTCTATTGCGCAAAGCCGGTACAACGACGCCCAGCTTAAGCATCAGGATCTGCAGAACAAGGTAGAAAACCATGAACGGGATATTCGCCGGGCCGAGAGCGGAATCAAGAACCTGAAGGAGCGGCTGAAAATGCGCTCGGAGAAAACCGAGGAAGCCAAATCACGCATTAAGAAGTATACATCTTCTATTGAACAGCTGGAAGATCAGCTCAAAACACTCAAAGAAAAGAAACGGAAAGCCGACAAGCAGCTGGAACAGGCCGAAGAAGCCTCCGGGAAACAGCGGGGACGCATTAACGAGATTGAAAAAGAACTGAAGGAGGTCCGCCGCCGCAAAGAGGTCAACATGGAGCTGGTGCATCACCTGGCCATGGCAAAGGAAAAGTTCGAGATGCAGATCGAAAACCTCTCCGATCATATCTGGGAGACCTACGGCGTGCTGATGGATCAAGTTGACCGGCAGCTCCCCGAAGATACCGAGCCCGATGAAGCTAAAAAACGCATCGGCTGGCTCAAGCAGAAGCTCAAAAAGATCGGGGATGTCAATCCCCTGGCGATCGAGGAGTACGAAGAGGAGAAGGAACGCCTCGATTTTTATGAAGAGCAGATCGGGGACCTTCGGCAGGCGGCCAAAGAACTCCGGGAGACTATTGAAGAGATTAACAAGACCGCGACCCGGCGTTTTAATGAGACCTTCGAAAAAATACGCGTCAATTTTCAAAAAGTCTTTCATACCCTTTTCAATGACGATGATTACTGTGATCTGGTCATTGATGAAGAGGCCGAAGACCCCCTCGATGCCCGGATCGAGATCAAGGCGAACCCGAAGGGAAAGCGTCCCTCTACCATCAACCAGCTGTCCGGGGGAGAAAAGACCCTGACCGCCATCGCCCTGCTCTTTGCCATATACCTGGTAAAGCCTTCGCCTTTCTGCGTGCTGGATGAGGTCGATGCCCCCCTGGACGACGCCAATATCGAGCGTTTTGCGGATATGATACGCAATTTCAGCCAGGAGACGCAGTTCATCATCATCACCCACAATAAAAAGACGATGAGCAAAGCAGAAATGATGTACGGCATAACGATGCCCGAGACGGGAATCAGCCGGCTGGTGGGCGTCAAGCTGGATGAAGTGGCCGAGGCGTAGAAAGAGTGGATTTTAGATTTTTGGATTTTGAACTACCAATAACAAATTACCAATAGCCAATACCTTCACAGGGGAAATGGGAATCTCCGGTTTTACTCCACCATATGACATTTTAAATCCGGTATCATGAAAACCTGCCCTGATGTTTCGTGCAAAAGTTCGTATATTTAAGCATTCATTAGTCCCACAGAAAGCGCTCCTGCGAACTGTAACATCAGATGACAAACTCAATTTATGGGCCGGAAGCAATTTAACATTCCCGACATCTACCAGTCACCGATTATCCGCAAGGTGAAAGATGCCAACAAGGTGATGGACCCGCGTAAAAAGGACCTGGAGCCGAGTATGCTCGATTTCGGTCCCGTGCGCTTTTATGTGCCCCGTCATTTCGGGTTTTGCTACGGCGTGGAAAACGCTATTGATATCGCCTACGAAACGGTAGAACAGCACCCGGACCGGGATATCTACCTGCTCAGCGAGATGATTCATAATCCTACCGTCAATGAGGACCTGCTGGACCGGGGTGTCAAGTTCCTCTTTGAAACCGACGGGACGGAACGCATCCCCATTGAATCGCTTGACGAGGACGACATCGTCATCGTACCGGCTTTCGGAACAACGCTTGACATACAACAACGACTCAAGAAGCAGGGGATCGATCCCTATCAATACAATACCACTTGTCCCTTTGTCGAGAAGGTATGGAAACGCGGCAAGCAACTGGGCAGAAAAGGTTATTCCCTGGTTATTCACGGAAAACACCGCCACGAGGAAACACGGGCCACCTTTTCGCACAGCGCCGACCATTCGCCCTGCGTGGTGCTCTTAAACCCTGACGAAGCCCGGGTACTGGCCGAGATCCTGACCGGGGAGCGGCCGAAGTCAGATTTTGAAACCTATTTCGGTCATAAAAGCACCGAGGGATTTGATCCGCACCGGGATCTGGAACACTTTGGGGTCATTAATCAAACCACGATGCTGGCTACCGAAACGCAGGAAGTGATGGACATTCTCAAGGAGGCGGCCATTAAAAAGTACGGCAGGGCAGATATTCTCGATCATTTTGCCGATACCTCCGACACGCTCTGCTATGCCACCAATGAAAACCAGTCGGCCACCCTGGCGCTGGGGGATACCGATGTGGACCTTTCTATCGTGGTCGGGGGGTACAACTCTTCCAATACCATGCACTTGGTTGAAATCCTGGAACAGGCCTTTCCGACGTATCACATACGCGATGCGGAAGAGATCGAAAACCCCGGATTGATTCATCATTTCGATCAATGGGACAAGGAGATGAAACAGACGTCAGACTGGTTGCCGGTGGCGGGCGGCGAGCCCGTGGATATCGGCATCACCTCCGGCGCCTCCTGTCCCGATGTGCTGGTTGACGAGGTGATCTTAAAAATCCTGTCCTATTTCAATACGGAGCGCTCCGTTGATGAGGTCATCAAACCGTTTGAAGAAAAACTCGAAGACGGAGCATAGTTGCAAGGTTGCAGGCGCTTCCAGCTCTAACCCCAAACGCACGACTCAAGTTACAACTACTCGTCCAGTACCATAAAATAAGCCACCTGCCTGGGCTGGGAAGAACGGATTTTGATAAACTCGTTGTCGGAAAGGTGCTCAATCTGCGGCTTTACATAGCCGGTCGTATCATTTTCAATTTGTTCATAGGTCAGGTAAGCCTCAAACAGCTTTTCATCCCTTAGATCCGCATACTCGCCAATGGGCACATCGTATCTTACCGTTATGGAAGAGGGGCTATAGCTAATCCGTCTCCCTTCGGGCAGGTTGCGGGTTTCCAGATCAACGCTCACCTCTCCCTCCGTAAACTGGGCTACCGCAGCGTTAAACTGCACCTCCTGCTGCGACAGGCTGATTAGTTCATTTTTGTTCAGCGGGACCGTCCGCGAGATATTCTCAGACACTCCCTCTACTACCAGTGAATCGGTCGGCCACCCGGTTATATCTTCGATCAGGGAAACAGCCCCGCTGATCTGTATGCTGTCCGGCTGTACCGTCGGTTTTCCTGTAAATCCATACTGTTGCTCAAAAGAAATGCTGAAAATCGGCTGAACAGGCACCATTTTCGAAATACGCTGCTCTAAATTCAGCGTCAGCATCAGTGGTTGTACTTTCTGTATATTCACTTCCGACATCGCATTCATCTGCTGCTGCACCTGGTCGTATAAATTAACTTCGGAGCCCGTGACATTGAGATTAACCGGGGGGGGGTTATTATAAATGCTGATAAGCTTCCATCCTTCCCCGGAAATACTTACCGTTGCCGTTTCGGGCAATCCCTGTGCCAGGGCACGATCTTCCGGCATCCCGGCAGCCACGATGGGGAGATCGACATTCAGGTTATAATCCCTGCTGAGATTGACCATAAACCAGAAGCATACGGCCAGGATAAGCGACACCGCAAAAACCACGATGCGCTCACGGCCGACATCCGCAATTTCATCCTCGTTTGACTTCTGGATGAGATTTTCCCAGCCTTCCGATATATTTTGCTTAATTTTGTCAGGAGTAGGTAATTCCATGGTACTTAAATCATGTTCATCTTGATACAGCCGGGGATCTAATATAACCGGGGGGCGAATCCTATGCAACGGGATGAGCTGCATTTCTCACGCACTGAACGGTGAAAATAACACCAGGTATTTAATCTTACAGCTATCAGGAGCGAACCACGATCTCCCTGATAATTTTTTCCCCCACCTTTTCGTTCAGTTTCTTGGCGATGCTGAATCGCTTCATATGGATCTCCTGTCGCCAGGCGGGATTTTTTACGTGAACTACTAAATTGCCGTGTTCAAAATGGATATTCTCCGTCTCCCCGGCAATACGCTCGCCCACCGTCTGTTCCCAGATAGACAGAATCATGCCTCGTTTGAGCCTTTTTCGATGGGGATAGTCGTCCAGAAAATCCTTGAGGGCATCTCTCAGCAACTTGGGACTATTTGATCGATATCGTGACATAGGAGCTCCTTGTTATTTACCGTTATACCTGGCTTACCTCACCCTGCTCTACCCGAAATTTCCGGTTTTTTGCACCGTCAAAGGTTACATAGTCATCAAAAGGAATGGGGTTGGCGGCCGTCACAAACGTTTGGCCCGCGTGCTCAATTAAGGCATTTAAGAGCACTTCCGTTCGCTGGGCGTCCAGATCCCCGAACACATCATCCAGTAAAAAAATAGGGAGATCATCCAGCTCTTCCGAAAAATACAAAAGCTGCGCCAATTTCAAAGCCACCGCAAAAAGTCGATGTTGTCCCTGCGAGCCGTATTTCCGAAGTTCGAAATCATCGAGGTAAAACACGATTTCATCGCGGTGGGGACCGACCAGCGTGAGTTCACGCTCCATTTCGTGATCCTGTTCTTCCTCCAGTTTTGTTTTATAGCGTTCCCGGACGGTTTGATCCTCCCCGGAAGGCTCACAAAATGTTTGATAGACCAGGTGCGGCTTGTGCCGCATCCCGGAGATTACCTCATATTCCCGCTCCAGATACTCCTGAAACTGGTTAAGCACCTGCGTCCGTTTAGCTACGATACGCGAGCCGTATTCCACCAGCTGCACATTCCAGGGGGCCAGGTAGGCTTCCAGCACTTCCCGGGAGCCCCGGAATTCCTGCAGAAGCTTATTTCGCTGTTTCCGGGCCTTCCGGAAGTCCATCAGATCCTGCAGGTAACGCGGTGAAATCTGGCTGATAAAAGAATCGATAAAGGAACGCCGCTCTTTGGGTCCCTCACTGGTTAATTTCTTGTCGGCCGGCGACAGCACCACCACCGGCACCATGCCGATAAGATCCGACAGACGATCCAGCGGACTTTCATTGACAAATATCTTTTTGCCCTCGCCCCGGGAGTACGAGCATCCGACATCAAAACTGGACCGGATATTTCCCTCAAAATGGCCCTTGATCATAAAGAAGGTGGCATCATGATGGGATACATACCGGTCGCTGCTGGAGACAAAACTGCGGCTCATACACAAATAATGGATCGCATCGATCAGGTTGGTCTTGCCCGCCCCGTTCTTGCCGGTGATCACATTCAGATGCGGGGCCCATGCTACGTTTGTCTCAACGTGGTTACGAAAATTTTGCAAATGCAGACTCGTATTTCGCATAAATAAATGCTGACAGACTAAAAAGAGCGCATGGAAACAGGGCCTCATTGGTCCCTCATGCCTCTTTTTATGACCGGAGAGCAGCCTGGATCCTGGAAACTATATTCTCAACCGTCGAAGGTATCTCCTCCCATGAAGATAGCATTCGCACCCAGTTGCTCTTCGATACGCAGCAGCTGATTGTATTTGGCGATACGGTCCGTGCGACTCATGGAACCGGTCTTAATTTGACCCGCATTGGTGGCCACGGCTAAATCAGCAATCGTCGTGTCTTCCGTTTCACCGGATCGGTGAGAAATAACGGCCGTATAATCGTTCTTGTGTGCCATCTCAATCGCATCCAGTGTTTCGGTAAGCGTACCGATCTGATTAACCTTAATGAGGATCGAGTTGGCCACCCCCTGCTGAATGCCCCTGGCCAGCCGGTCGGTGTTCGTGACAAACAGGTCGTCACCTACCAGCTGCACGCGATCTCCTACCGCCTCGGTGAGTATTTTCCAACCGTTCCAGTCATTTTCATCGAGGGCATCTTCGATAGAGACAATCGGGTATTTATCAACCCAGTTGCTCCAGAATTCAACCATTTCTTCAGAAGAACGCTTGCTGCCGTCGCTCCATCGGAATTCATAAACCTCCTTATCGGCATTGTAGAATTCAGCCGTAGCGGGATCGAGCGCAATGACCACCTCTTCGCCGGGGATATATCCCGCCTTTTCAATAGCCTGCAGGATCACTTCAACGGCCTCCTCATTGGAATCCAGGTCAGGCGCAAAGCCTCCCTCATCCCCTACCGCGGTACTGTAGTTTTTATCAGAAAGCACGCTTTTCAGATGGTGGAAGATTTCGGATCCCATTCGAACCGCCTCGGAAAACGTCTCTGCACCGGCAGGCATAATCATAAACTCCTGCAGATCCACATTGTTATCCGCGTGCGACCCGCCATTGATAATATTCATCATAGGCAAGGGGAGCACTTTGGCATTGACGCCGCCGATATAGCGCCAAAGCGGAATGTTCAATGCGTTGGCTGCCGCATCGGCCGCTGCGAGCGACACGCCCAGCATTGCGTTGGCGCCCAAATTACCCTTGTTTGCCGTGCCGTCCAATTCCAACAGCTGATCATCAATGGCCACCTGGTTAAAAATTTCCTTTCCCCGCAGCTCTTCGGCAATGGCGGAATTCACATTCTCCACAGCCCGGGTTACTCCCTTGCCCAGATAGCGGTCGGAATCGGAATCGCGAAGCTCTACCGCCTCATGCTCTCCGGTAGAGGCCCCGGAGGGGACGGATGCGCGTCCCATGACTCCATCTGTCAATACGATATCAACCTCTACCGTGGGATTTCCCCGGGAATCAATAATTTGGCGTCCGATAATCTCATCTATTAAACTCATGCTCCTCAATATTTTTTATCAGTGAAATTGATTCGAAAGGTACAAGGATTTTACCTATGGATAAAGAAGAAAAAGCTGAGATTTAGCAGAAGGTATTCTGTAGAAAGTACAAGGTTGTAGGTATTAAGTAAAAGGTCCAAGGCACTACTTTATACTTTGTACTATTTGTACTTTGTACTGCCCTCACTTACCACATCCCCCCGAACGTGAACTTGATCTGCGGGGTACCGAAATATTTCTGGGCATCAAAATGAGATCTTGGCTCTCCCTGCTCATTTACCGCTATGGGAAATCCGTCCTCATCATATCCGTACGGGCGGTAAGGCTCCATAATCTGCAGTCCGTCTTTGAAATAGTAGAAAAAATAGCCGAACTCGATAGTGGTACGCGTGCCGAAAGAACGTCCGATGTCAGCCCCAACTTTGAGTTCACCGGCATAGCCCCACTTCGACTCGCCGTCGCCCCAGCCGGTAAAGAAATCATTGACGCGCTCCGCTCCCACTATAAATCCCGTGTTCGGGTTGATGCGAATATCACGAAATCCGTTCTCGTTGGAATCGTTCAGATAGGGGTAGACAAACGCCATGGCAGGTCCCGCAGCCGCGCCTACAAAAAAGCGAAAATTATCCTGGATTTTCCGCGCAAACAGCCGCTGTTCCAGCCCGAAAAGAAAAGGAAATCCGAACCCTCGTTTATATTTGTTGGGAACGATGCGGCTGCCCGTAAAAAAGCTTTGAAAAGTCTGCTCGCTCACATCGCGAATACCGGTGATACCCGCCTGAAAACTAAATTCCGTATAATCGCCAAGCACCCGGCTGAAATGTCCCCCGACGCCAAAACCAAAATTATTGAGCATAATATCAAAGCCGATCCCCGTGGTATACCCCTCGCTCAAAGGGGTTTTGGGATCCGGAGTGCCGACAACTTCCGGTTCCTCAAGCTGGGCATATACTGTGTTAGAAATGGGGCCCAGTGTCATAATCATCACTAATGCGGCCAGTACCGGTATAAATCTATTTTTTTTCATGCTTTAACTATTCCGTTTGATCTTTTGACCCGTTGCAGTGCTCTTTCTTTAACCGTTAGTATCCCAAAAAATTATGAAATATTTAAATTTTACTTAAATAAATTTGTAATTATATCCAAGTAAATTTGACTCTGGGTTAAGAAAGGCGTTTATTCAGGCTGTTTACGACCGAAGTAACTCACCAACTGAAGTAAATATATTATGAGTTCTGTAAGCATGTATCTTGTTTTCGGACCGGCCGGTACGCTCCGGCGAATGCCAGCCCAGCTATTCAGTAGTATTGAGCCAAAGTATACCTACAAGTACGACTCTTCTGACCACAATGACGAAGTGCACGTGGCGGTTTTCGAGGAGTATGAAAAACAGATTAATGCAAGTGTTACCCTTACCTGCATTGTTGAAATTACCGGCAAGCAAAACCGGTTCATACTTAAGAAAACCGGTGGACGCATGGGCTTTCGCGGCAGTTCGCTTGACGAAGAAAAACGGACCATCGATGATGAAGTAACCGATTTCATTCTTGATTTTGCCAAACGTTTTGGCCTTACGGTCCAGAAAGAACAGGATCAGGAAACGGAAGAGGAAGACTCTAAATAACGCTTATACTCACAAATGAGCAGCAAGGTGAAGGAATGGACGGTCCTTTCCATGTTGGAATGGGCTACTGATTATTTTAAAGAAAAAGAAATTCCCGATCCGAGGCACAGCATTGAATGGCTGTTGGCTGAGACGCTCAACACGAAGCGACTGGACCTCTATCTCAAGTACGACCGACCGCTATCACCGGCAGAGCTGGGGGAACTGCGTCCCATGGTCAAGCGACGCGCCAAACACGAACCGTTGCAATACATCATCGGCTTCTCGGATTTTGTCAATGCTCGTATCTCGGTGAATTCCGATGTCCTTATCCCGCGTCTTGAAACCGAACAACTCGTCGAGATCATCCTCAATCGCCATGACGAAGCAGAGGATCACTCCCTTTCCGTGTTAGATATCGGTACCGGTTCCGGTTGCATCCCCATCGCTCTCAAGATGGAGCGACCGGCATGGCAGCTGTCCGCCGTAGATATTTCGGTCAAAGCTCTGGAAACAGCACGGAGTAACGCGAAACAAAATGAGGTGCATGTCTCCTTTTCGGAGGGAGATATCATGGATCCGAAAACCATTGCCCCGGGCAACTCCTGGGATATTATTGTGTCGAATCCTCCCTATATAACACCGGAGGAAAAAAAGGCACTGGAACCGCAAGTTCGAACGTACGAACCGCACCGGGCACTCTTCACCGACGACATGGACAAAATGTACGGAAACATCCTCCGGTTTGCTGAAAAGAACCTGTCTCCGGGGGGTACGCTCTACCTGGAGCTGCATGACCTTTTTGCCGGGCAAATACAGCAGCTTTTTGATCAAAAAGACTGGAAAACCGACCTTCGAAAAGACTACGACAAGAAGGACCGTTTTCTTATCGCCCGCCTTAAATAAGGGCTGATTTATATCGTTTTTACTCTTCAGCTCCGGTATATTTTCACGGCAAATTACCAATCCACATTTTAGTGTGGATAACTTGTTGAAAACTTTTTTAATCACCGTATTTCCATGTTAACTAAAGGAAAAATCAATGTTAGCGTTGTATTAAGCGTTGTCAAGTCATTTTTGATAGAAAAGCTGTTAAATATTTAAATCATTGCTACTCATAGCTTTACACTGTTTAGAGTAATGTGGATAACTTTTGTAAAACACGATGATATTTTTTTGACATCTGTCTGTGAAATTGCCATCTTCGTTTCACCCTAATTAGTGACAGCACTCAGGATGTGTGGATAACTACAGGGTTTATTTGCACAGAAACACATTAATTTTTTTGGAGGTCTTGGGACGTTGAGTACACTTTCTGCCGAAGCTGCCTGGGAGCAGTGCCTGGATATCATTCAAGATAATATCAGCTATCAAAAGTATAAGTCATGGTTTGAACCTATTGATCCCGTTAAACTTGAAGATAACACTCTAACCATCGAAGTTCCCAGCCAATTTTGGTACGAATGGCTGGAAGAGCATTATTACGGGATGTTGCGGTCAACACTGGCCAAAGTATTGGGTGAAAATGGCAAGCTGGAATACTCGGTAGTACTGGAAAAATCTGATAATGAAACCAACAACCGGTCGGTGCGTCTTCCCCAGCGTCCCATGCCTCCGGACAGTAACCAAAATGAAAATATGAGCGGCTATTCCGAATACAGTCCGGGCAAGATCGAGAATCCCTTTGTCATTCCCGGCATACGGAAAGCCAAAATCGATTCTAACCTCAACAACAATTACGTTTTTGACCGATACATTGAAGGCGACTGTAACCGCCTCGCCCGCTCTGCTGCGATGGCCATTGCCGAGAATCCGGGGAGCAACTCCTTCAATCCTTTCTTTATCTATGGCGGCACGGGGCTGGGCAAAACGCACCTGATCCAGAGTATCGGCAACAAGGCCAAGCAGGAATACGGCAACGAACTGGCGGTCCTGTATATCTCTTCGGAAAGTTTCACGAATGAGTTCGTACAGGCCATCCGTAACAATCGCGCCAGTGAATTTACGATGTTCTACCGGCAGATTGACGTATTAATCGTGGATGATATCCAATTTTTCAGCGGTAAAGAGAAGACGCAGGAAGAGTTCTTTCATATCTTTAACGCCCTGCACCAGGACGGAAAGCAGATCGTACTGAGCAGCGACCGCGCTCCGCGGGAAATTCCCGATATCGAAGAACGGCTGATCTCCCGATTCAGCTGGGGACTCAGCGCCGACCTGCAGATCCCCGAATATGAAACCCGGTACGCTATCCTGGAGCGGAAAGCAAATGACAACGGCATCGAGCTCTCGCCGGATGTGCTTGAATTTATCGCACACAACTTCAAATCAAATGTACGCGACCTCGAAGGCGCGATCATCAAGCTGCTGGCGTTTGCATCGCTGCAGCATGTGGATGAAATAGAGCCCCAGATGGCCAAGCAGGTACTGAAGGACATGATCAAGGAATCACACACCTCGATCTCTATTGAGCAGATTCAAAACTACGTGTGCGATTATTTCGGCATCGATACCAATAAAGTCCGCGAAAAGACACGAAAACAGGAAATCGTCGAGGCCCGGCAGATAGCCATGTATCTTTCCAAGCAGTTTACCGACTCCAGCCTCAAAACCATCGGCCTTCATTTCGGGGGACGCGATCACTCAACGGTAATCCATGCGATCTCTACGGTGGAAGAACGCATGCAAACCACGGCCAAGCATAAACGAATGGTCGATGAACTGTACCAAAAAATCGAAATGGCCACCCTTTAATCACTTATGGCTACCCTGACCCTTAAAAGCCTCTGTTTCAAGGCTTATCATGGATTTTATGAGGAAGAGCGCCGGCAGGGGAATCGCTTTGAAGTCGATCTCACGTTCACGGCTGATCTGCGGCAAGCCGGTGACAGTGACCGCCTTGAAGACACCATCGACTACCAAAAAGCGGCGGACATCGTTCAAAAAGTGATGGAAGGACCCTCGCAGAAGCTCATCGAAACCCTCACCAAACGTATTGGCGACCAGCTTTTCGAATCGTTTCCGGAAGCGGAACGGCTACAGGTAGCCGTCCGAAAACTTATGCCCCCCCTTGACGTAGAAACCGCGTATTCCGAAACCCGCATGTCATGGCAACGGTCGTTGTAGCAGTTGGTTCCAATATGGGCGATCGCCGACAGCACCTCTCGGATGCCAGAACCTTTTTACGTGATCTTTCCGAAACAACCCTCACCGCCTCTTCCATCTACATCACCGAGCCCATTGGTCCCGCCACCCGCGACTTTTATAACGCGGTCGCCGCGCTGACCACCGATGCCGAACCCGTATCACTCATTAAAACATTCAAAACATTTGAAGCCGAACACGGGCGATCGCCCGGGCATCCCCGCTGGAGCGCCCGCACCATCGACCTGGATATTATTTCCTACAGTGACTTGGTGATTCAAACGGATAGCCTTATTATTCCCCACCCGGAATACCATAAGCGTTTATTTGTACTGGAACCGCTTCGGGAAATCCTGCCCCGATGGAAGGATCCGAAGACCGGCCGTTCGATGGATGAACTTCTTGCGGAAGCCCCCGATATGCGAATTAAAAAAACGGATTTACGTTGGTAAACAGATATGGCGAACCAATTCGAATTTATTGCAATTGAAGGTGTTATCGGCGCCGGTAAAACCTCCCTGGCCAAGCTGTTGTCCGAGCGGAACAGTGCCCGCCTGGTGTTGGAACAGTTCAAAGACAATCCTTTCCTGCCCAAATTTTATGAAGATCGTGAACGTTACGCCTTCCCTACCCAGATGGCCTTTTTGGCCAGCCGTTTTAAGCAACAGCAGGATATGCTGAGCAAAGACCTGTTTCACCAGATGACGATTTCCGATTATATCTTTGAAAAAGATCGTATCTTTGCCCGGCTGAACCTCGAAGACGATGAGCTGGCCCTTTACGATTCTATCTTTGATATTATGACCGGCATATCGGCCAAACCCGACCTGGTTATCTACCTGCAATCGTCCGTCGATCGCCTGATGGAAAATATCCGCCAGCGCGACCGCGACTACGAACGCAATATTACCCGAACCTACCTGGAAGAATTGAGCGAATCATACAACCATTTCTTCTACCATTACAATAAATCACCACTCATGATCATTAACACATCAGAGATTGATTTCGTAAGTAATAAAAAACACTTAGATTATATAGAAGAACAGATCTTCGATCAGCCCATACGCACTAATACACATATTCATATTATCCCTGACTAACCGTAATGATACGCACACTTTTATTTTTAGTACTGATGTACCTGCTCATCAAGGTTATCAGCCGACTTTTTTTAAACTCCGGATCCGGTAGCGACCCAAAAAACGGCAAAAGTTTTTTCTACCAGACTTTTCGCCAGTTTCAACAGGGACAGCAACAGCAGCGCCAACAGCGGAATCCCACCCGGGACGCCGATCGTTTTGAAGAGATTGAAGAAGCCGAATACGAGGACATCACCGAAGATGATACCTCATCTGCCAAATCGTCTGATTAACGCCTTAACTTTGCTTATCTTGCAGTGCACCAACTGATTCTAACGGAAACAGCTATAACTACATTTAACTTGAAAGCAGCTATTTCGCATGAACTTTGAAGAACAATTAGAAGAAGGACTTTCACTGCTCCACGAAGGTGATTACGATCACGCACTGGATATCTCCTACCAGCTCCAAAAAATGGAGCCGGAATCGGCCGACGGCTACCATTTGGAAGGGATGGTATTTCAGAAGCTCAACCAGTGGGAAAAAAGCATTGAAGCGCTCGATAAAGCCATCAAATGTGAAAAAGAAAAAAGCGGCTATTATAACCTGCGCGGCTTTGCCCACCTGCAGCTGGAAAATCTGGATGAAGCCAAGGACGATTTTGACAAGGCGATCGACCTGGATGACTCGCCCGCAGCGCACCGAAATCTCGTCCTCTATATGATTATGAGCGATGAGGGCAATGAAGCCATCAGCTA
This sequence comes from Fodinibius roseus, assembly GCF_900129315.1. Classification (GTDB taxonomy): domain Bacteria; phylum Bacteroidota; class Rhodothermia; order Balneolales; family Balneolaceae; genus Fodinibius; species Fodinibius roseus. Next base: position 277,634 of record NZ_FQUS01000003.1, on the reverse strand, counting down.
CCTGCTCGACCGCATCCGAAATAATCCGAAAGATGTAGAAAACTGGATCCTGATGGGTGATCTTATGCAGCGCGCCGGACAGGGAGCCAAAGCCCGCACCTATTACGAGCAGGCTCAAAAGATGGATCCGGAGAACGAGTATATCAAAGAGCAGCTGGCCGAAATCTGATAAAGTAATACGGTACCGGATCTTATTTCACTCCAATCAGATTACGGGGCCGGACGGCATTTATTTGAAGGTTGTGTATTGGGATTTAAATGCTAATCATTTATATTAGGGGTCTTGAAATCAGATCCCTTCGTTGCCCTGGTGGCGGAATTGGTAGACGCGCTGGCTTGAGGGGTCAGTTCCCATCTTGGGAGTGCTGGTTCGACTCCAGTCCAGGGCACTTTAAGAAGTGAAATATTAGCCGTAAGGTGTTGACTCATAATAGGTTTGCATTTTACGGCTTTTTCTTTTTGTAAAGCAAACCGGTTGATAAGTTTGATTTCTCCTCTTTGAGCAGGTGGTATTTTTTGAGGTCCTTGCGCATCTCCACCCGGTCGCCCACCCTCACCATATCATTGAACCACATCTGCACGCTGGCCACCAGCCCGAGAATAGTATCATTAAAAATAAGCAGGGCAATTGCTGTCATCGCAATGTAGTAAGTTCACTATCATAAAAAAGACGAACTAAAGAACAACATTAAGGTTTTTCAAAGCCTCCCATTAATAGTATATTTGCTTAAAATATCGAAGGCTGCAAAGATTCTATCCTTATTATAATAACATTTCACATAATTTAAGGAGGATCTTGCCAGGAATTTATAAATGTTTACTATCAGAATTATGAAAAAAATTCCTTCACTGAGGAAGCAAAGCGTTTTTTATCTTCCAACCCATTATTTGCCCTTCTTATTCGTGGTTATAATGTGGACTTTTACAGGGTGTTCCTCTGACGTTAGTAGAGAAAAAATATCTGCCCAAATGTTCCAACATCATTTTGTAACCACCGAAATGCCAACGGGCGAAGAGAAGACGTGGGGATACGGTACGCCTTCAATGGCTGACTTCGACCAGGATGGAGATTTAGATTTTTCATTTGGCGTTCGCGAAGACAGTATCTATTGGTTTGAACACAAGGGATGGGATCATTGGTCGCGTCACACCGTTGGCGTGTTACCGAATCGGACGCTCGGCGCTACGTCATTTGATGTGGACGGAGATGGATGGGAAGACATAGTGACCGGAGGTTATTGGTACCGTAATTCCCAAAACCCACGCAAAAATCACTTTGAATTATACCAATATGACTCGAGAATTACTTCAGAAATCCATGATATTGTAGCATCTGATGTTGACGGAGACGGGAGTAAAGAGATGGTCGTAACCGGAGATGAGGTGGGACTTTTTTGGTACGATATTCCGGAAAATCCAGGTCAAAATGAAGATTGGCCGCGGACCACCGTCACATTGGAGGTCCTGAATGACCATGATGATATTCATGGAGGGATTGCCCCCAATGGGGTCGGAGATCTGAATGATGATGGATATGCAGATATCGTGCTGCCTGATCGATGGCTGGAGAATATAAATGAAGGCAGGGAATGGGAGTCTCACAGCTTGTCATTTGCGAGTAAGCGGGGCCCCTGGGGTCTTTCTGGTCGAAGCTGGATTGCAGACCTGAATGATGATGGACGCAGTGATATTGTGATGGTTGATGGCGACCAACAAGGCTCCCGGGGGGCATGGCTGGAAAACAAAGGAGGACAGCCACCTGTATTTGAAACACACTTCCTTCCTCAGAAGGCATCTGGTAAACGAGGCTCATTCCATTCGCTGCAAATAGCGGATTTCAATGGAGACGGACTTCTGGATATATTTGCAGTTGAGCAGGAAGACCCAACTATTTTACCCGAGGGGGCTCCGCCACGATGGTTTATCTGGGAAAACGTTGGCAATGAAAAAGAACCAACGTTTATTGAGAGAGTTATTTTTGATGGGCGGCTCGGCGGTCATGATGCTCTTGTCGGCGACGTAGATGGTGACGGGAATCTTGATATTTGTTCCAAGATATGGAAACGGTGGGAAAAAAATGCCAATGATGGTCGAGAACACGCCGATTGTCTACAAAATTTAAGGTAAGAAAACGATTTCTGATATTATATCAAAACCAGGGGGGATCAAATTTAACATCATCATGCTATTGGTGAGCCGGTAAATAGTTGATATCAATAAACAACATCGTTTAACCAGACCCAAGCAGGAGGTTGTTATGATTAGAAGACTATTTGTTACTACGCTCATGGTCGGATTGTTCAACGTGCCGACGGACGCTCAATCCACGTATATCGAATTAAGCTATCAATCGTTTAAACCCTTTGTCCATTTTCAGCTCAATTTAGGCAACTCACACAGTTATTACCGGGATTCCTACCAATCCGCCTACCTGAAAGGGTATATGGACGGGGTTAACGACGCCTATTATAACGACTACCGGTTTTATGAGCTGGTCCGCGATATCGATATCTATGAAGCCGGTTATCGTGACGGGTACAGGGATCGCGAGTTGTTAATCCGTCTGCGGGGCCGCAGCTGGTATCACCGACACCGGTTTATCTACGACGATTATCATTCTCCCTACTATTCGGTGCAAATATGGCTGGATGGACTGACATTCGCTTTTCTGCAGGCTCCCAGGCACCGGCTTCCCGATCGATGGATCCACCGGGTCCACCCGAAAGTCAGGCATTACCGCGCACGCATGCATAAAAGGAAGCATTATGCGCATATAGAAAAAAGGTATAAAAAACGCGTCAAACGCTTACGGAAAAATGCGCGAAAATCGCGTTCCCGCTACCGAAAGCAAAAAGGGCGGAACAATTACCGGTCCGGGAAAATACGCCGGGCTTCCACGATTGACAAAAGGAAAGCAAGAGAAAGGGTACGGCAGCCCCGGAAGAGGAGAACCCGTTCTCATTCCGTACAGCGAAAACGCCGCGGGCAGTCTGTCGGAAGCGCTCCCCGAAAAGCCCGTTCAGCCCGGCATATCAACAAACGGTCCCGGGTCAGGCAAAACCGCGGCCCTAAATCCACCCGACCGGCCCGGGTAAAAAGAAGCGGCAAGCGGAAGCGGCGCAAGGCCGTGCGCTCCGGCAGCAAAAACAGAAGCCCGCGCCAGCGTTCGGTCCGCAGGGCCCAGAAACGTCAAAAAAACCGCGGGGCTGTTAAACGCAGCAGGAAGAGCCAAAAAAAGAAAGGGGGAGGAAGGAGTCGGGGCCGGGGTAATTAGCGGCAACGCTTTAGCCGGCTAACCAAACCAGCTCAACCTACAACACCACGCCTAAGTAAGTAAACTGTAAGGAGCCCTGATAAACCAGGATTTTCAGTCAGTATCACAGCCTGAGCGCATTCAAAATCACAACATATAAATACCATATGTAAGGATGTTGAATACGCAACATGCAGAGGTAGGCCAATAAATCGGTTTTCAAAGGATTCTATCACTTTTATCCACAGCGCGGGAATGAAGACCCGCGCTGTGGATTTGCTATGACTTTGCCGGTTGCAACAATATAGCGTAATGGCTTCCAGCCGGGAAACATGTTATTTTATATAGACGGGAATTCATACGATATTCACCTGATGGTTCTATCATTGCACCCATTAATCACAAAAAATAAACAGAAGTCATGGTTATTATTGTAGGAGCGGGTCCCATCGGACTGGCGACCGCCATTGAACTCAAGCGGAAGGGAATTCCCTCCAAAATTATTGAACGAGGCAGCCTGGTCAACAGTATTTTTCACTATCCCAGGGATATGACGTTCTTTTCAACCTCCGACCGGCTGGAAATCGGCGGGGTCCCTTTCATTTCTCATAATCCCAAACCCACGCGGCGCGAAGCGCTTGAGTATTACCGTCGCGCGGCCGAAAGTTATGACCTGGATATCCACCTGTATGAGGAAGTACAGGCTGTAGACGGTGAGGATGGACATTTTACCGTCCGGACCGACCGGGATCACTATGAAGCCTCCAAAGTAGTTGTAGCCACCGGCTTCTATGATATCGCACGTAAAATGAATATTCCCGGCGAAGAGCTGGACAAAGTGAAACACTACTATGACGAAGCCCACGCCTATGCCTGGCAGGATGTGCTGGTTATCGGGGCGGGTAATTCAGCCGTGGATGTGGCGTTGGAAACCTATCGCACCCAAGCCAACGTTACGCTTGCCGTACGGGGCTCACAGATTAAAGAAACCGTGAAGTACTGGGTGAAGCCGGATATTGAAAACCGTATTAAAAACGAGGAAATAACGGCTTATTTCAACACAGAGGTCAAAGAGATAAAACCCCGGGAAGTAGTACTGGATACCCCGGAAGGCATCAGGGCCATTCCCAATGATTTTGTATTGGCCATGACGGGCTATCAGCCGAATTTCGAACTGATGTCACACTTCGGCATTGCCCTGACCAACGACGAGAAGCGCATGCCTGTGTACGATGAGCAATCACTCGAAACCAACCGTAAGGGCATGTATGTGGCTGGGGTAGTCTGCGGCGGGATGGATACGAGCAGCCTATTTATTGAAAACACACGCGTTCACGCCGAACATATCTCCGGCGATATTAAGCGTAAATTGACTGCCCGTTCAGTGGGTTGACGGCTGTGATGGGTCGCCTCTGTCCCCGGGAAAGCTGACATACGGCGACAAAAAAAGAGTTGGCGGGGTTACGTTTGTGCGGGTAACATCAAATGATCGGGGCCTCTCAGCCTGAGATGAGCAAAAAAAGAGAGGGTAAGCAACCTGCATCACGCCGCTACGACCTCCTACCGCTGCTACCTTCCGGTCCTGACGGAGTTCAGAGGGAGCTGGCTGCGCAGGGCCTACCCTCAAGATTCAAAGATACAACTTAGATGGGGTTAATAGCAAATCAAAACGCTTTCCCCGCGCCTGCAATCATGTAACGTTAAGACGGGAACATTCTTGAATTGAACAAGTACCTTTTAACAAGGATGGTGCTCCAATACTATTACATATACAGCTAAGTCATTATACAAGTGGAGCTACGGGGACTTGAACCCCGGACCTCTTGCATGCCATGCAAGCGCTCTAGCCAACTGAGCTATAGCCCCAATGCGAGTGTGCAAATATAAGCTGTTTATTAAACTAATGCTAACATTTTATGAATTCGCCTGATCTCCGTTTGCCATTCCGAATTTTCGGGATATTCCCTGCGGGGCCAGCTTGCGCCATCCCGGTTACTTTAAAATATAAAACCCGGGCGAGCCCCGGGGTCTTCAAATTTATTTCTATTTAGCATTAAATATTTTTTGCCTTTGATCATATACAACCACATATTTACACTCTTAAATTCTAAATCTTTAGCAGGAAAATACTATTATGAAAAGAGCTCTTAATATACTTTTAATATCGTTTATGTTGGTGGGGGGAACACTCGTCCAATACGGCTGTAAATCGAGTGAAGAAGTGGTACAGAATGTTGATACCGACGGGGACGGCCTAACCGATGCCGAAGAAGAAAAGTTGGGTACCGACCCCAATAATGCCGATACCGACGGGGATGGTCTGACCGACGGAGAAGAAGTGAATGAATATGATACGGATCCACTTAATTCTGATACGGATGGTGACGGCCTCTCGGACGGAGATGAAGTTAATTCATACAATACCGATCCCAATGCGGAAGACAGCGACGGCGACGGGCTTACCGATGGGGAAGAAGTCAACGAATATCGCACAGACCCCAATGCGGTTGACAGCGACGGCGACGGCATAAGCGATTATGACGAAGTTATGGAGCATAATACCGATCCCAACAATGTGGATACGGATGGTGACGGCTTTACCGACGCCCAGGAACTTGAGTTGGGAACAGATCCCAATGATCCGAAGGATCCTCCCTATCTGCGGGAAGATGACGTGGATGTTGTCAATTTTGACTTTGACCGATCCAATATCGACCAAGCGGCTGCACGTATTCTCAGGGATAATGTAGAAGCGATTCTGAGCGCTGCCAAATTCCACGTTCGCATCGAAGGATACACCGACCACATCGGTGGCGACCAGTATAACTTACGACTGAGTCAGCGCCGTGCAGAAGAAGTTGCCCGCTTCTATATCAAAAACGGCGTGGCCGAAAGCCGGCTTACCGTTCGCGGCTTAGGTAAAGCGCCCGTCCCCTGTATTGATCAGGATCCGGGACAAGGATGCCGCAAAAACCGGCGTGTGGAAACTATTCCACTCAGTCCGTTTGACATGAAGCCGGCAGCCAACTAACATTCTTTTACCCACTCACCTATTTTAAAAGGCGGTCTCACTGATGAGATCGCCTTTTTTATTGCCGCTTTTTGAAATAGGGTGCATCTTGGATTATATTAAAAGAGCATTTACATAAATGCGCGGCCCGCACCCGAACATCGTGACAAGGCCTGAATCATAAAGCAGGGTTGACAACCTATAACCCACTATCACAAGAGATCCTAAAGCGAAATCAGCATTCTGAGAGGAATTTGCAAAAGCCTCGTAAAGAAAAACCTTATTAATAGAGTTTTGTATTCTGCACAAATTACTAACGCTCTCTCTAAAGCCATGAATTACCTAATCAGGCCGTGGATGCCTGTGATAACGTTCATTTCATTATCACTGGCATTTTTTACTCCCACCGGTCAGCCCGACCGTGCTATTTTTCTTCATACGGCAACAGCTCCCGCCTCCGACGGACGTCAAATTTCCCGTGAAGGTATTTCCCGGACCGATACCACCCGGCAACTAAACGACGCCCCGGATTTTACGCTTACCCAGATGAATGGCGAGTCTTTTACCCTTTCTGAGCACGAAGGCAAAGTGGTCGTTCTCAATATATGGGCCACCTGGTGCGGTCCCTGCCGGAAAGAAATTCCCGATTTTGTTGAAATACAGGAGGAGATGCGGGATGAGGACGTTCTTTTTGTAGGGGTTTCCCTCGATGAGGAGGGCTGGGAAGTCGTTCGTCCCTTCGCCAGGAAATATGAGGTCAACTATCCCCTGGTAGTGGATGACGGTTCGGTCTTTGACGGCTATGGACCATTCCGGGGCATCCCGATGACCTTTGTCATCAATAAGAAAGGCAAACTGGAATATGTCGCACCCGGCATGGTCAACAAAAAGACAATCAAGCCCATACTGGAAAAACTGGCTCGCCGCTAACCCGCATTCTTCCCAATCCAACCCGCATTATCCACCAAGAAATATGAGGGAGGACAACACCAGCTGAACAAACATACTCATCAGGCTTGAAGTAGCACTCCAGCCGATTTTAAAGATATATGCCCAAAGAGAGTCGTGGTGAGCAAAAGGGACTACCGGCTCCAGGCTCAAAGCTGCCAGCTCAGGGTGCCCATCGCCCATCTCCCGGGCATATGCGCCCCCAGGATGTCCTGATATCGCTCATCAAACAGGTTATCCACTTCCACCCCTATCGTCATATTTTGAACCAGCTCATATCCCACTTTTACATTCCATACGCTATACCCGGGCGATTTATAGGCACTGATAGCCTCAGCACGGTCACCCTGGCGCTGTTTCCAAAGTCCGCTAAGGGTCGTTTCAAACGCTCCTTTTTGTAGTGAGACCATCCCGTTAACCAAGTGACGGGCATAATTGGAAACATATTTCGAGGCCGCCCCCTCGTCACTGTAGGTATCCGTAAAGGTATATCCGACTCTGTTTCTCAGGATCCACTCGCGCCCCAGTTTCCTGTTCATCGAGAGATCCGTTTCTATGCCGGCCGTTCGTACACTGCTCAGATTTTCGGTATACAGGTAATCCGTATCCGGTTGTAAGTTATCGTCGTTGCGGATATTCTGTGAGTTCGTTAGCACATAATCAATCAGGTTGGAAGAAGCCCTGACAAAGCCGGTGGACGAAAACCGGACGTTCGGCAACAGAAACAGGTCGAATCCCGCTTCGGCCGACCACGATCGTTCAGCCTTCAGCCACGGATTCCCGATATTGCGCCCCCCCGCAACCGGCCCGTCCAGATTATTGGAGATATACCGCTCGGTATAACTTGCAGAACGGATACTGCGCCCCCCGGATGCCCGAAAAATCCATTGTCCCAGATCATAGGATGCGCTCAGGTGAGGCATCAGTTCCGTACCGTAATTCTCATCATGGTCGACCCGCAGACTGCCGTTCAGCGTCAACGGACTGCCGGGCTGCCACTGCACCATCGTAAAGCCGGCGTAATGCCAGTCGTTGTGTCGTCCCCGGTCGCTGCTCTTAATAAACCGGTTGCTGGTCTGAGCCCCGTAGGTCCATGACCACCGGGAAGACAGCTGCCGGTTCTGGTAGAGCTGCAGATTCAGCAGCTTCGTAACATGATGGTTAGCGGGGGTGTCGGGATTAAAGATGAAATCATCCGTATTATGTTTATACGATCCCTTCAGGGTTGTTACCTGGCTACCGGTACGCCTGGTAAGCTGAAGCTGGTTCCACCAGGCCGTCACACGCTCGGTTGCGTCGTCATAGGGACTGGCGGTATAAAAATATTTGGCATTGAAATCACGGTCATCATAGGCGGTACGCGCCGACAAATCCCATCCCTCTCCCAGCTGATAGCCGGCGGAGAGGGAAGCGTTCCCAATACTAAATCGGTTCTTGTAATCTTCGCCCAGCGACTGTCCCGGCGTATCATACCACATGCCGCCGCCACCGATGCGATAGTTATCATCGCTGTAAAAAAAACCGGCGCGGCCTGTTTTAAGGTTATCCTGACCATAACCGATCTCGGCGTCGGCACTGGTCTCCCGCCCTCTGTCAGGCTGGCCAAAAGTGCGTGTTATGATATTAATCACGCCTCCTACCGCATCAGCACCATACTGGGCAGCGGCCGGCCCGTGCAATACTTCGATGCGTTCAATCTCGGAAGGTGCAACAGGGATATTGGAATTAAAGTGCGCGGTAAGGGGATCGTTTAGCCGCACTCCGTCAATCATGACCAGCACCTGCGAAAAGGTGCTGCCCCGAATACTGAAATCCGATTGTGTCCCGAATGCCCCTCTCGACTGCACCTCCACACCCGACACATAACGCAGCACTTCATCAGCCGTGTGAGCCGGCAGGCTTTGGATCGTCGAGGCTGGAATGATGGTGATATTGCGTCCCGAACCCGCCGCTGTCTGGGGGACCCGGCTTGAGGAGATTACAACCTCTTTCGAGACGACCAGCGTATCGAGTGTTTCCGTATCCTGCGCCCGTCCCGGGAGGGCAGCCAATAATAACAGGAATAGCAGGGATGCTGTTATATGGCGAGGCCCAGCGAAGAAGCCGTTCAGGTTTTCTTCAGTGGAGAAGGCTTCCGGAAATGAAATCATGGGATAATGGTGTTTCTTAATTTGTATTTGGCTTGTGTTGATTTTTTAAAACCTGCGAAGAAAATATCATGAATTTCCACGCAAAGAAAGTTCTAAAATAGGCAGCAGAGAGAACCCGGAAGCCTTCATTCGTTTAGCCCCTGTCCATCAAAGCGTTTTGGAATACCACCTTTATCAATTTAAGCCATTAAAAAGGAACGCATAACCTGTTCTCCCGGCTTTAAAGCGGGATTACAGATATATCCATGTTCCCGGCGTACCATTTCCTTATCTTATCATTCTTAACAGATGTTAGATAATTTCCACACTATTTGCATATATAATTATTGAATTTGTCCCCGGATTTCCCCGCCTCCATGTTCTACAGTATGAACATTGACGTAGGTATTTCCCGCTTTCATTTCATCCAACAACATCTCCAATGCCTCTCCCTCAAGGGATCCGACAAGATCATCAGCCGTAATTGTTCCTTCCGCCAGTATGCCCTGGAATTGTCCTTCGATCAGTTGGGGAGGAGGGGCGGAAGGATAAAGCCAAACTACGACACCACCGTTTTCCCCGGCCGGGGCATTATGAATATGAGCCATTCGAACATCTTCAATATGAGCTACAATCAGCTTGTAGTGAATGGAGGCACCCTCTACTTCGAATATAGCCTGGCCCTGAGCGTCCGTTTCGACAGCCGGTACCTCATTTTCACCTTTAAGATGAGTACGAAAATTTCGCTGAAGGGGACCCGACCATGAAGCCCCGCTCCCTTCAACTTTTGACAGCTCAGCAGGTTGTCCTGAGTCACTCTTATTCAAGTTGACCGGTTGGTCCTGACAGGCATATCCAATAACCAATACCAACGAAAGTAGTCCTATAAACCATCCTTTTTCCATCTTCATAACAATAATCCCTCTTATTTTATTTTATGATTGCAATTGAATAAGAAGGTGCAACGGCTCTTGTCTTCCACAATGATATCATAATATATACAGTCTTTGTGATATTTATTTCCCCTCTACTTTTTGATAAATATCTTCCTTTGTATTATCGATTGTCGCGAAAACAAGGCAGCTGATTCAGCACCCTTCATTAGACTATACAAGTATTTGCATTAAAAGGTTGCCTCCGCAACATCGGAAAAATAAAAATAATCTTTCGTCAATGTCTCTCCTGCGCCAGAATGTCCGAAACAGGGCATTAGATAAGTGGGTATTTACTCTCTTTGCGCAGACGCTTCAGCCCGGATAGTCCTCATTAACGATTCAAATGCTTCCGTCTTCGTCAGGTAAGCCGAGGCACCGGCGCTTCGCATTTTTTCCATAACCCTCTTCTCATCGTGGAGTGAAAGTCCGATGATACGAATGCCCGGCATTTCGGAGGTTATTCTGCGCGTGGCTTCAATCCCATCCATCTTCGGCATATTTACATCCATCAGCACAATGTCCGGGGCCGTCTCCCGGCTTAACGATACAGCCTCCCCTCCATCACCCGCTTCGCCCGCCACAACCACATCATCCTCATCCTCGATAATCTTTCGAAACCCTTTGCGAACCATCTGGTGATCGTCTACAAGCAGAACGCTTATTTTTTCTTCATGGACAATGTGCGGGACATCATTTCGACTTATTTGACCTGATGCCTCTTCCGGCTCTGCCGGCTCTGCGGTTGCAGCCTCCCCGGAAAGCGGTATGCATAGTGATATCTTCGTACCTTCCCCCCGTTTGGCCTCTATCTCCACAACGCCTCCCAGCAGATCTATACGCTCTTGTACATTAAAAAGCCCGAAGCTTCCATTTTTATCCGGCGTCCACTCCGTGTTGTCCGGATCAAAACCCTCCCCCTCGTCCCTGACCGTTACTCGCAACCGATCTTTGCTCCTTTGCAAATCAATCACAGCCTCTTTTTCGGAAGTATGTTTTACTACGTTAAACAGCAGCTCTCTTATACTTTGAAGGACGGTTATCCGTACCTCTTCATCAAGCGGCTTCGGTTGTCCATCATCATGGATGATCACCTTAAGACCGCGCTTTTCGAGCTTTTCGGCTAACCACTCTGTAGCAACCCTTATATCGCCGTCTATAGAGGGCGGAGGTTTCAGCTCAGACATTAACTCCCGGCTATATCTAAGCGCATCATCGAGAATTTCCTGCAGATCGCTAATCGCCCTCGATGAATCAGCAGAATCGGGGGTATCCCGTAGCAAATCAACTTTCATTTTTCCCAGAGCAAGCAGCTGTCCCAGGTTATCGTGAATTTCGGTAGCCAACTGCTGGCGCTGGTTTTCCTCTGCCTTACTCAGCTGAGATGCCAGGGATCGCAACTGGGACTGGTAGGATAACAACTCTTTTGTCCTCTCCTGTACCCGCTCTTCAAGGGTTTCATTTATAGCCTTCAGCTCTTCCCGGGCATGGTGGCGCTCGGAGATGTCAAGTACAAATTCAACAATCTCGTTCTCGTCTATCCGACGCGGGGCGAACAGCCCCCACCATCGAGAGCCGTCCTTTCGTATGTACTGCTTTTCATAAGGTTTGGTATGATTATGCTTTTCAAGGTTTGCTACCGCTTGTTTTGAAACAGGATAAAATTTTTTGGGAGTCAGTTCCTGCCAGGTCTTTCCCACGGCTTCTTCCCGGTTATATCCACTCATCTCCAAAAAAGCGTTATTTACCTCTTTAATCCTCATGCTGTCGGTGTCCCAGAAAAGCACCCCCACCGTATCAATTCGAAGTGCGGCGCGCAGCCGGTCCCTGTTCTTGCGAAGCTTGAGTTTTGCCTGCTTCCGTTTGGTTATATCCTTGAACAGTACCGCTACCTTCTGTTCTTCTTGCTTTCCGACGCGGTAGACAGATATTTCAAGCCAGCGGTTTAACTTTTCAGCATACACTTCCCCCTGAACGGGTTCTCCCGTCAAAATAACCTTCTCATATTTTTTAACCCATTTTTCATCGATGACAGGCAGGACGTCTTTTAAACCTTTCCCTTCAATCCCTGGGAGACCCGCGTGTTTCCTGAAAGCGGGGTTGGTTTCCAGATAGTGAAAGTCCACCGGCTGGTTCTCGTCATTGAATTCCAGTTTGATAATGCAAAACCCTTCATCCATCGTCTCAAACAAGGTCCGATACTTTTCTTCGCTTTCACGGAGTGCCTGCTCGGCCTGCGTGCGTTCGGTAATATCCCGGGTAGTCCCGGCCACAGCTTCAACCTTGCCCCTATCGTCAAAAACGGGTACAAAAATATAGTGATACATGCGCTCGCCAAGCTGGGCATGCGGAAAGGACACTTCTCCATGAACAGGCTCTCTGGTGGCAATAACCTGATCGATTTCACGCTCATGCATCTCCGCATGCCACGGCTCGTATCCCAGATCCTGTAAACGCTTGCCAATCGATTCTTGGCGCGTTAGTCCCCACACTTCCAATAAAGCATCGTTGACGAACTGGAAACGATAAGCAAGGTCAAACACGTACATCAGGTCGGGCGTACTGGAAATGATCGCCTCGTATAAACGCTCCTGCCGTTCGGACCTGGCCGTTATATCCTCCAACTCTGCCTTAGCCTGTTTTCGCGGGGTAATATCCACAAGCACATTGACACCGCCTATTAGTTCCCCATCTTTATTATACAGCGGAGAGGGATGAGCTTTAAACCAAATACGCTCCCCGTCCGGCCGCTCGGCTATGGCTTCGGCGCCGTTTATACGTCTCTCCTCGCGAAGCGAAACAGCCATGGGACATTCATCGTGCGGCATGGGACTTCCGTCCGTATGATACAGTTTCAGGCTGACACACCATTTATCCGTGCCTAAATCCGGTTTCCTTCCCGAAAATTTAACAGCGGATTCGTTGTAATACTTAAGTCGGCCTTCCGTATCAGTTACGTAAATGGCAACCGGCAGGGAGTCTGCAATCTGCTCTCCCGTATTATTTTGCAGGAATAATTCGATCAGGTTGTTATACATATCCTCTCATTGCTTTTTCTTTAAAAAGTGATACCGTACATAATCAATGAAAAACATGCATATCACGCTTTTCATTTTTTCAACGGGACGCCATGCCATCCCTTAAACATCGTAACCGCTATTTTGATCCGGACTGGCCTCTCCTACTACATGCCCTGAGGAGTATAAAACGAATATTGTACCCCCACCCGGAATCGAACCAGGATCTGAGGTTTAGGAAACCTCCGTTCTCTCCAATTGAACTATGGGGGCATATCATGTATAGATAAAGAAGCGCTTAATGGTCCCCGTTTCCCACCTGGGCGGGGTAGGAACCCAATATTTTCAGCGAGCTGGCCTTTTGCTCCAGCTCCTCGAGGGCCAGCCGCGTATCCGGTTCAGCAATATTGCCCTCGATATCCAGGTAAAACTGGTACTTCCACGGCTCGTTGGGCTTGGGACGTGATTCCAGCTTGGTCATGCCTATATCATGTTCAGCAATTATATTCAGGCAGCTGACCAGCGCCCCTTTGTCGTGGGAGGTGACCATCAGCAGCGAAGTCTTACACGGAATTTGCCGGTCGATTTCCACCGGGTCGGTGCTGACCACCACAAAGCGCGTGAAGTTTTCGGGCTGATTGGCCAGATCCCGCTTTAAAATTTTAAGGTCGTATATTTCGGCCGCGTGAGCGCCCGCAATGGCCGCCTGCGACAGGTCGCCGTCTTCGAGCACTTTCTTTGCCGCCATGGCCGTATCAATATAGGATTCTATTTTGCACCTGTGCTGTTTGGCCAGAAAGTTGCTGCACTGGGCAATAGCCTGTGGGTGCGAGAGGATGCGCCGGATCTTATCCACCGGAACCTCCTCGACTGCCAGCAGGCAGTGAATAATCCGCAGGGCTTCCTCGCCTACGATATGCAGTTTCCCGTCGCCCAGGATATCGTAGGTATCGCTGATGGAACCGGCCGTCGTATTTTCAATGGGCAGAATGGCATAATCCGCCTCTCCCTCTTCCACCGCCCGGGCAGCCTGTCGAAAGGTATCATACCCGATGGAATGCACTTCGGTGTATCGCTCCTCAAAATGACGCGCCGCCGCCTGATCACTGTATGCCCCTTCCGTCCCCTGGTAGGCTACCCGTACCTGTTGGGCATCATTCCTGACATTTTGGTGATCGACCAGGGTGTGCGTCTGGAAACGAACGGAGTGATCAATAATATCTTTAAAGAGCTGTTCGGCAAAATAGCGATCCAGTCCCGCTTCCCGGGCCAGCTTCGTAATCTTGTCGAGGAGCTGCTCCTCACGCTGCAGGTCCCGGATATTTTTCTTTTCATCAATCTTAAAGGACGAGACCTCACGCACCAGCTGCTGGCGTTTTGCCAGCGCATCAATAATCTGTTTGTCGGTCTCGTCGAGCTGTTGTCGTATTTGATCTAATTTATCGGCCATATTTTTCTTCAGTTCACTTCGAATCCACCGGAAGGATATCAGAATAATAACGTTTATAAAAATAAAATTATTGATCTCCGAAAAAATATAAGATAAACCATTGGTGATCAGTGCTAAAGAAGATCGAGTACGATCTTTAACCTATCTTATCCCCTCCCGGGGAGTGTAACTTCTGGTCTCAAGCGCGTTTGCGTATAAAGCGGGCTCCTGTTTTTCACCGGTGGCACATTTTTCGTTATAAAGTGGAAGAACAAATGCACACATAGCCTATCCCGTTGACTTTTGATACCGCAGGATAGCGGCGGGAAGGATGATTACCGCCATCAGGCTGAGCAAGCCGGTCAGATGCTGTACCTCTGCCCAGCCGGCTCCTTTCAGTAATACCATCCGCATAATTTTGATAAAATGGGCAACCGGATTGAACATCGCCAGCTCCTGCGCCCACACCGGCATACTTTCAATAGGGGTAAACAGGCCTCCCATCAGGATAAACACAACCATCAGGAACCAGGCAATAAACATCGCCTGCTGCTGGGTGTCGGTTATCGTGGAGATAAACAAGCCGATCCCCTGTACGACCAGCATAAATATGGCAGCAATGCCAAAAAGTAATAAAGCACTGCCCACAAAGGGGATATTAAATCCATAATAGGCGATCAACAGTCCCACTCCCAGCTCAAAAAGGGCGATAATCCAGAACGGCAACAGCTTGCCCGTAATAAACTGGTAGCGTTTAATCGGCGTCACGTTGAGCTGTTCTATGGTGCCGATTTCCCGCTCACGCACGATATTCATTCCGGAAAGAAACATCCCGATCATGGATACAAGCACCACCAGGATTCCGGGCACCATGTATTTGATGTAATCGAGGTTGGGATTGTACCAGCTGGCCGGAATAACCTCCATGCCCGGAGCTGCTATACCGGATCGCTGAACATCCGTAGCGCGGGGCTGTATTTCTGCATTGAAATCCTGAATAATAGACCGGCCGTATCCCTGGATGAGTCCGGCTGTAGCTCCGTCTACGGCATCTATATTCATTTGAACAGAACTGCTTTTGCCGGAACGAAGATCTTTTTTGAAGTGAGGAGGGATGACAAGCGCCAGCTGTACCTCGTTTTTCTGTATCTCCCGGATTCCCTGATCAATATCCCGGGAGCGGCTTTTTAAATGGAAATAACCCGAGGCCTGCAATTTGGTTACCAGCTGCCGGGACAGGTCCGACTGGTCGAAATCCACTACATGCATATCCACTTCTTTAAGCTCGTAGGTTGCTGCAAAAGAGAGTACCACCAGCTGGATAATAGGCATCACAAAAATAATAGGCAGCATGCTTTTATTGCGGAATATCTGCAGGAACTCTTTTTGTAAAAGAAATTTAATGGTACGCATTCCGGTTATCAGTTATCAGTTATCAGTTATCAGTTATCAGTTATCAGTTATCAGTTATCAGAGGCTGCCGATTTCTCATCCTCGTGTCAAGCATTAATTTTATCATTGGGTTCATTAAAGACAGCCATTGTACAGGTCTTCGAATTCATTAAACTCAACCTTAGCCTCATCCTCAAACCTGGAATATTCAACTTTCATCTTTATACTCTATACTTAAAACTTTCTTTTTTTACCTTTGCCGTCTCACTTTTCACTGCCTGATGTCCCCTGCCGGCTGATCACCGACATACGGTCTCCTTATTCCAGTCTCATTTTAAAACTCCTGACACTGAGGACAATAAACCCAATAGTCATGACAAGCAGTACCAGGGTTTCCTTCCAGAGAAACAGCAAATTGGAATCTTTCAGCATAATGCTGCGCACAATGACCAGGAACCATCGTGCCGGAATCAGGTTGCTTATCCACTGTAATACCTGGGGCATGCTTGCAATCGGAA
Source organism: Fodinibius roseus (assembly GCF_900129315.1). Taxonomy (GTDB): domain Bacteria; phylum Bacteroidota; class Rhodothermia; order Balneolales; family Balneolaceae; genus Fodinibius; species Fodinibius roseus. The sequence goes on along the minus strand of NZ_FQUS01000003.1, from coordinate 261,006 downwards.
ATATGAATCCCGACAACAGAACGGTCGGCAACAACAGCCCTGCCAGGGAAACCATCATAGCGGTCTGCTGATCATCGGCTTTGGTAGAAATTAACACACCCAATGCCAGCGCAGCGAATATAAACAGCAATGACTCAGCCAAAAAAAGGCTGTATGATCCTCTGAAGGGTACGTCAAATACCCATTGAGCCATTATTAATACCGTCAGTACATTTATAAATGACAGTACGAGGTAAGGCAGGACCTTGCCAATGATAACCTGGGACGGATGCAGCGGAGAGACCAGCAGGATCTCCATATTCCCCATCTCTTTCTCACGGGTAATAGCGATGGAGGTCATTAATGTTGAAATAAGCATCAGAATAACGGCAATAAGTCCCGGCACAAACAGATTGACGCTTTCCAGCTGCGGATTGAAGAGCATGTTGGCATGAGTTGTTATGCCTCCCCCTTCCGTGACGGCAGGGAAAATCCGGTGCTGAAAATCCACGATGATAGAGGAAGAATACTGTTGGATAAGCTGTGCCAGATTCGGATTGGAGGCATCCGTTATTACATAAACGGCCGGCTGCCCTCCTCGCTCCAGTTTGCGGGCAAAGTCATTTTCGAAAACAATGACTTCGTCAATCTCTCCCTGCTGGAAAATAGCCTCAATGTTGTTGATATCCTGTATTTCACCCGCTACGCTGAAATAATTTGAAGCGTCGATCTTATTGACAAGCTGCCGGGTAACTTCATCACGGGAGCTGTCCAGGACCATGACACGGGCATTCTGTACCTCATTGCGGATCGCAAAACCAAACAGCAGCATCTGGATAATCGGCATGCCAAACAACACCAGCAGCGTCCGCCTGTCGCGATAAATCTGCTTGAATTCTTTTGTGATAAATGCTTTGAATGATTGCATGTTCAGTGATCCGTTGGCAGTGTTCAGTTTTGACTCCGATCTGCGCCGCGAGCCAGTTCTATAAAGACCTCTTCAATATTATCAGCCTTAAATTCCTCTTTTAATCCCGAGGGCGTATCCAGCGCTTCTATCACGCCGTCAACCATGATGGAAACACGATCACAGTATTCGGCCTCATCCATATAATGGGTGGTCACAAAAACGGTGGTCCCACCCTCCGTCACCTCATATATCTGCTCCCAAAATTGGCGTCGGGTTATCGGATCGACGCCGCCCGTCGGTTCATCCAAAAAAACAATATCCGGCTCATGCAGTACCGCAACTGAAAACGCCAGCTTTTGTTTCCATCCCAATGGCAGCGAGCCGATACGCTTGTCGCGTGCATCACTGAGCTGAAGTGTTTTCAGCAGATCATCCGCTTTAGCTTTTACGGTTTCCATCGGAAGACCGTAAATACCTCCGTACAGCCGAATATTTTCCCAAACGGTCAGATCGGCATACAGAGAAAACTTTTGGCTCATATATCCTATCCTATTTTTGATCGCTTCCGCTTCGGTAAACACATCAAAACCGGCAACGGAGGCTTCCCCCGATGTCGGCGTTAATAAACCGATGAGCATTCGGATAGCCGTGGTTTTCCCCGCTCCATTAGCCCCCAGGAAACCGAATATTTCTCCTTTACTTATTTCAAAGCTGATATTATCCACCGCAGAAAAATCGCCGAACTTCCGGGTCAGATTCCGGGTCTTAATCGCTGGCCTGGTGCTATCCATGAGTATGATTATCCTTCATTAATGCTATAAAACTGTCTTCAATATCGGGCGAGGTCGGCTTAATGCTGATTCCGGACAGACCGGCATCTGTCAAGTAGGCCTCCAGCTCATCAATATTTGGCTCTTCCCGTTGTTCGGTATAGTGCACGTATTCCCCGAACGGTTGTACGGAATGGGTCCACGGATAGCCGCGAAGTTCTTTTATAAGCCGGTACATGCTGGTGGCTTTGACGGCCAGAATCGGTTTCCGGAATGACCGGACGATATTCTCCGGGGTGTCAATCTGGAGGATATTCCCCTCGTCAATAAGTGCCACGCGATCGCACTGGCCGGCTTCATCCATATAAGGCGTAGAGGCAATTACGGTGATCCCCTCATCATTCAGCCGCCGGAGCATCTCCCAAAACTCCTGCCGCGATACCGCATCCACGCCCGTGGTGGGTTCGTCCAGCACAAGCAACTCCGGCTTATGGATAAGGGCGCAGCTTAACGCCAGCTTCTGTTTCATGCCACCGGACAGGGCACCGGCCAATCGATCTTCAAACTTTTCGAGCTGACTATAGATCGGGGCCACCAAATCGTAATTTTCTTCCAGTGAGGTACCAAAGACCGAAGCAAAAAAATTCATATTTTCCCGCACGCTTAAATCCTGATACAGTGCAAACTGTCCGGGCATGTATCCGAGCAGGGGACGAAGGGAACGGTAGTCTTCTATCACATCCATACCTAACACATTGGCCGTTCCGCAATCCGGTTTAGTTAACGTCGTCAGGATTCGAAACAGGGAGGTCTTCCCGGCCCCGTCGGGGCCGATAAAACCGAACAATTCTCCCCCCGCAACCTCGAAGGACAGGTCGTCGAGGGCCGTAGTCTTGCCGTAAGACTTGCTGATATTTTTAACTTCTACGATGTTCATTGGTGGTGGTTGGCTATATGTTATTGGCTCTTTGGCGTTTCTGAGTAACCCATAACAATTCACTAATTGAAATTCACTTCTCCGGGCATACCTATTTTTAAAATTCCATCGGGATTGGGTACGCGAACTTTAACGGCATATACTTGTGTTACCCGTTCCTCCTTGGTTTGAATCATTTTTGGTGTAAATTCCGCTTCAGAGGCAATCCAGCTTACCTTTCCATCCATTGCCTGGTTTTCCTCCGCATTTTTATCAACTAACACCTCAACGTGCTGTCCCAGTTTCACCGACGGCAATTGCGCCCCGCTGATATAAACCCGAAGCTCCAGCGTATCCAAATTGGCAATTTCATAAAGCGGCTGGCCTTGCCGGAGCATTTCGTGGGTTTCCACAAAAGAGGTGAGTACCGTTCCGGTCACCGGGTTCATAATCAGGGCATCGTCAATCTGGTCCTCCACCTGCTCGATACGCGTTCGGGTGGCCTCAATTTCAGCCCGGATGGATCGTTTCTCGGTTTGCAGAGCCCGAATTCTTTTCTCGATCGTCTGTACGTTAGACCGGGCATTATCCAGCTGCTGACCGGTAGCGGCTCCATCTTCGTGAAGAGCTTCCGTACGCTTCAGGTTGGTCCGGGCCAGGGCTAATTCCTCTTGCCGGACCTCAACCTGGGCCTCAATGCTCTTTATATTGGAACGGACGGATTCCAATCGGGATCTCAGCTCTTCCTTCTGCAGCCAGAGGCGGGTCGTATCCACCTGGCCAACCCTGGTATTCTGCTCAAGGCGGTCCCCTTCGCTAATGGTGTACTTTACAAGCTTGCCCGGCACCTCGGAAGAGATGGACGTTTCCGTCGCTTCAAATTGCCCGTACGCATCTGATTTTTCTTCGGAAGCGCAGCCATAAGATCCAAACGCCACAAAGACTGCCCCTGATATAACTCCAAATAATTTTAAAACCTTTATTTTGTTCATTTTCCCGCTTCTTTTGAATTCGTTTATTTAATTTACCTGCTCCTGCAAGCCTATTCCCAGTGTCGTAAGGTATTCTGACTTTGCCTGCGACAGTCGCACCCGGTTGATATACAGTAAAAGGCGCGCCTGGTTAGACCGGGTCAGCTCCGTAACATATTCCGTAGCGGTGATAACCCCGTTTTTAAGCTGACTGGCACTTTCCTCCACAACCTGAGCGCGAAGTTCAATAATCTTCCGGTCCCGCTTCATATTTTCTTTTATGGATGCAATACGCTCGCTGATACGATCGAGCGAAGCATCGAGCTGGCGCCGAAAAGCACGCTGTTCCTGGTCTATCTTCTGCTGTTCGATCTGTAACACCTGATGCTGCCGGTCGGCATTAAAAAAATCCCACACGTTCCAGCGCACCTTCAATCCGGCTATATAGTAATCGTGGAAGTCATCATTCAGGAAATTAAGCCCGGGTCGCCCGTATGCTGCGGTTCCAAAGGCTGCGAGTGAAGGCATTCGCTTTGTCCGGACCAGCGCTTTCTGCTTTTCCAGGGACTCCCGCCGGCTTTCAAACAGGTCCAATTCCGCGCGTTGGGGATGCAGCGCAGGGTAATCCGATGAGACCTCCGGCAGCTCCAGTCTGGTGTCTCGATCGATCTCTTCTCCGATAATTTGACTGAGTACCCGGTAGCCGGCCCTGATGTTTGACTCGTTGTCGGCGGAATCCTGTCGGGCGGCGATCAGCTCAGCCTTCAGAATATGCTGTTGACTGGGCAGCAGAACGCCGTTTTCTACCTGCGAGCGTACCGTTGAATGCTGTTCCCGCAAGTTATCAATCAGCAGTCCTATGGTCTTGGCTTGCTGCCGGGAGAGCAGAATCCCGAAATATACCTGGTCAATCTGCGAACGTATCCGATGCAGCTCCACTTTTGTGGCATACATATGCTGGCGGCCTTTGGCCTGTTCCACCTCTTTTCGAATCCCCGCCGCTCCGCCATTAAAAATCGTCTGGGTCACATCAACCGACGCCTCATACTGATCCTGGCTGACGCTCGGGGGACCGCCTCCGCCGGGCAATCCTATTTCCGTTACTTCCGACTGGTAAGTGGCCTGCCCGTTTACCGTGACATCAGGGAAATAGCCGGTATGTGCGATATCGACGTTGAGCTCCGTAATCTTCTTCTGGAGCTCAATATTCTTGGCGGTGGGATAACGTTCATCAGCCAGCCGGTAACAATACTCCAGGCTGATTGAATCCGGCTGTGCACTTCCCGCAACGGATACGGATATCAATGAAATAATGACGGCTGTAACGGTAATCATTGCTTTCTGTAGTTAATTCCGTTTAGAATAAAATCCACCAGAAAAGCTTTTCGCTCTTTGAGAAATTCCGGGAATTGCTCCTCATCGAATTCAAAGAATACCTCAACCATCGTCCGTGCTATAAAGGGAAACAAGATAACACCAACAATGCTTATGAACAGCTGTCGTGGATCGACGGCATCCATCCTGCCCCGGTCAACTTCTTTTTTAATCTGTTTCACAAAATCGTCCGGCGGATGGATTCCTTTTTCTTTAATAAAATTTCGAAACCGATCCGGGTGCTGATTCATCTCGTAAATGATAAACTGCGCGATTCTGGGATTATCATTCAGAAAGGCATAATAGGTATCGATAAGCCGCTCTAATTTTTCATCGAATGGATCCTGGGAGCTGAGCACTTTAAAGAGAACCGGAAAAAAGCGGCTCATTTCACGCTGATATACTTTCCGGAAAAGCTTGTCCTTGCTGCGGTAATAATAATGCAGCATTGATTTATTGATATCGGCTTCGTCGGCAATCTCCTGCATCCGCGCCCCGGCGTACCCTTTGCGCTGAAATATGCGGGAAGCCGCTTCAAAAATTTGTTCTTCGGTATCCTGCTTGTTTTCTGCCATAGTCAGTATGGGTCTTTAGTTATGCTTTAGATATAAGCTAAACGTTTCAACTATTAATTTCAACTATTTAGTTGGATTTAATAGTTAATTCCTTGCCGCCTGCGGTTTTGACCTCTCCTGGCAAGGTTTAATCTATTTGCCGACTGTCAGTTACGGTCTGCAGGGAGGTTATAGGGAGCTTCCTATTATATCTGTTCGGATTCTTCAAACTCTACATTTCCAATCTTAATACTTTCAGCTTTTACTGCTTGCTTCTTGCTTTTGGCTGCTTCTATAATTAACCTTCAAATAAATAAAGAGCAGAACGTGAGCGTTATGACGACAAAAGAAAAACTGGTTACATACGATGACTACCGCAAACTGCCGGATGACGGGAAGCGGTATGAAATTATCAGGGGAGAACTGCTTATGACACCTGCACCAAGTACAAATCATCAACGCGTATTAGGAAAACTTTTTATATCGCTTAACAATTATGTGGAGGAGAACAATCTCGGAGAAGTGCTTGTTGCCCCGGTTGATATTATTTTCTCCATGACGGATGTCGTTCAACCCGATCTAATATTTGTGTCCAGGGAACGGGAGGAGATTATTACAAAGAAAAACATCGTGGATGCCCCGGATCTGGTGGTTGAGATCATCTCCGAACATACCGAAGCGATCGACCGGAATCGCAAAAAGGCACTGTATGAGCGGTATAAAGTACGGGAATACTGGATTGTCGACCCGGAAGAAAGGCAGATAATGCAATATGTTTTTGAAGAGGGAGCATTTAAGCTTCAGGCGAATACGAGAACGGAAGACGCGGGGAAGATTATCTCGGCAGCCGTCACCGATTTTACGCTTCGGCTCAAAGACGTGTTTAAAAACTAATTTCTTGTGAATCGACGCAGTACCTTATCCGATGCGGTATTTCAACTCATCGATTTTAGTCAGGATCTCCCCCCGGTCCATCTCCTGGTAGCGCTCGGGCAGCAATTCCCTGGAAGTGCATTCGATAACGGCGCTCAGGGTTTGCAGCTCGATCTCCTCGGGATAGGTGGGTGGCAGAAAATCACTGAGCGCAATATCCAGCACTTCCGGGGATACTTCTTCCATCCCTTTGGCCGCGGCGCGGAATTTCGCCCGCGTGAGGGCGGCCTCCATATCGGCTCCGGAAAAAGATTTTAATCCCTGCTCGATAACCTGCGGCGTATGCTCCTCGGTCATGGTCAGGCCGGTCTTCTTTTTCATCACTTCAAACAGTTCCAGGCGCTCTTCTTTGGTATGGGGAGCAAAAAGGGCCAGGTGCTCTTCAGCCCGTCCCTGTCGCTTCAAATCCACCGGCATCAGGTCCGGACGCGCCGTCATCAGGAACCAGAGAATACGTCCCCGGTTACGCGTATCGCTCATAAAACTGGCAATCTGTGAAAAAACCCGGCTGGAAACCCCGCTGTCGCCGCTGGCTTCGCGATCGCCCAGGTAGGCATCCGCCTCATCAATCATAACGGCCACGGGAGCCATTGCCTTCAGCAGACCCAGGATCTTTTCCAGGTTGCCCTCGGTAACGCCCTGCCACTGGCTGCGGAAATTCTTCAGTTTCACCATGGGGATCCCGATCTCGCTGGCAAAACAGGTCACCAAAAAGGTTTTCCCGGTCCCGACGGGGCCGCATACCAGGTAGCCCATCGGGATCACATCCTGCCGGCCGTTCTTCAGGGCCTGTACGGCAAACCGCAGGTGTTCCTTCACTTTGGTGTGCCCGGCTACATCATCCAGTGTATAATGTGTTTCCACAAATTCCAGCAAGCCGTACGCTTCCGACTCAATGAGTTCTTTTTTAGCCGCCGAGAGCCGGTCATGCGTTATCTTTTCCCTGTTCTCCCGCGCATTGGACAATATGCTGCGGAGATTCACAAAATTCAGTCCCGCCGTCTGCTGGGCTACCACTTCTTTATTCACCGAAGAAAACTTCTTAAACTGCTCGCCCGGCAGTTCGTGGCTGATAAACGAACGCCGCTGCTGTTGATCCGGTATATCGATCCGGATATCATCGGTATACGGGTTTTGGACCAGCGTTCTGTTCAGATCTGCCAGGTTTTCGGTGAGGAGAACCGTTGTAAAATCGGCTGCCAGAAACATCGGATCGTGCGCCCAGCGCGACAGGTAGACCATCGACGTGCGATCTTCGGATCCCGTGGACCCGGCCTCACTTATCGGCACGATTGTTTCGGCATAATCGATGATGAGGGCGATACTTTTTTTACTGTCGATACGAACCCTGAAATACTGCTCCAGCAGGGAAAAAACGCGTACCGGATCCTTGGGAAGCTTATTGGCATAGTCGGTACCGAGCAGGGAATCACGTCCCGACAATGCCCGGTTAAAGTCTTTACGGCTCTGCTCATCCCGGAAATAGATACCCGAGGAGCGATCGTAAAAAATCACGAAGTCCCGCGCCCCGAAAAATTCTTCCGACAGAAAGGATTTCAGCCGGACAAAATCCGTCTTTTCTTTTTTTTCGAGCGGGACCAGGTCGTATACGTTGCCATGCAGAATAAACTGGTTTATTGTGCGGCTTAAATATTTTTGGGCGAATTCACGCGCCCACCGGGGGTAATGTTCGAACATTCGGTTATCGGTTATCGGTTATCGTTCCTGCTCAGTCCAGCACAACCAGCTTCAGGGTCTCAATTCTACTGGAGGTGGCTTTGCTGATAATTATTTTTTTCCCGTCAATCAGCAGCTCTTCATTTACGTTGGGGATACGTCCCAGTGTATTAATTATATAGCCCGCCACGGTCTCATATTCTTCCGCTTCCAACGGGAGATCGATTTCCGGATATTTTTCAAGCAGGTCTTCTACCTCGATGCCCCCGCTCAGGATATACGTATTGCCGGAAATTTTCTTCATAAAATAATCTTCGGTATCGTACTCATCCTGAATATCCCCGACAACTTCTTCCAGCAGGTCTTCGATGGTTACCATTCCTGCAGTGCCCCCGTACTCATCAATGACCACGGCTACAGAGAGGTTTGACTTTCGGAACTCCGAAAGCAGATCTTTTGACCGGTGCGAGGAGGGCACCAGTTTAACGGGACGCATAATCTCGGTGAGGTTTTCCGGGTTATTAAACAGGTCATACGCAAAGATGACGCCGATGATGTCATCAATGGATCCCTGGTATACCAGGAGCTTGGAAAAGCCGGAGGTAATAAACAGTTTCAACGTCTCCTCAATGCTTGTACTTTTTTCTACCGCCACGATATCGGTACGGGGGATCATGGATTCCTTGACCCGCATATTGGAAAGTTCCAGGACATTATGCAGGATTTCGGAATCTTCCCGGTCAAGATCCTCTCCCCCGGTGTCGCGCAGTTCCTTGAATATAAGTTCCACATCCTGTCGGCTGAATAGCTGATCGGAGCGGACGGAGTCGGGCTGCACGAGCTTAATCACCGCCTTCGAAGCCGCGTTGGCAATCACGATAAACGGTTTAAACAGGTAGTAGCTGATATGTTGAGGAACGGCGATAATCTTCATCCACCAGTCGGCGTGAATGCGAAAGAGAGCCTTCGGTAAAATCTCCCCAAAGAGCATGATCACAACGGAAGCAATCACCGTTTGAAAAATCAAAATAACGACTTCGGAAGGCGCGCTTCCCACCCAGCTTTGATACAGGGCAGTGACCGGGGCAACCAGAAAAATAGCCATTAATGTGGCGTAGACCACATTCACAATGTTGTTTCCGACAAGCGTGGTTGTTAAAAACGTCTCAGGACTCTGTATAAACCTGTTAACCGCCTTTCCGGTCCACGAATTCTTGCGCGACTCAATTTCCAGTTTAAGCCGGTTGGCGCTTACAAAAGCCATCTCCGATCCGGAAAAAAAGCCGCTGAGAATAACCGTCAGGATTATGAGAAGCAGTTCTGTCATTTACCCTCAAAGTTCGGTTTTCGCTTTTCCAGAAAAGCTGCCGTTCCTTCCCTGAAATCCTCCGTCTCACACAATTGGGCGAAGAGCTCTGCCTCGGTTTCAAACCCCTTGTTTCCTCCTGACTGGTACACAGCCGCAATAGCATGCCGGATGGCCACAGGCCCGTTTGCAAGTATCTTTCGGATCAGCTTTCGGGCAGCTTCCACCGGGGCTTCCTCAGTCACACGATTCACCAATCCCATCTCCAGCGCCTCTTCCGCCCGCACCTGCCGGGCGGTCAGAATTATATCCAGCGCCCGTGCACGCCCTGTGATATGCGACAACCGCTGGGTACCCCCGTAGCCGGGGATGAGTCCCAGTCCCACTTCCGGCAGCCCAAAAGCCGCATTGGCCCCAGCCACCCTGAGGTGACATGCCATCGCCAGCTCGGCACCACCGCCCAGTGCATACCCATTCACGGCCGCAACTACCGGCTTGCGGCTGTCTTCGATAAACTGAAAAACCTCTTGCCCCTTCTCGGATATTTTTTGGGCCGAGGAACCGTCAAGCTCCCTCAGTTCTTTGATGTCGGCACCGGCCACAAACGCTTTTTCCCCGGCCCCCGTGACGATAACAGCAGCCACCGCTTCATCTTTTCGGATCTCCTTAAAAACATCATAGAGTTCATCCAAAACCGCCCTGTTAAGAGCATTAAGCTTTTGGGGACGATTAATCGTAACGGTAGCAATCCCGTGATCATCCGTCTCCTGGATGATCGTATTATAAGACTGAGGCATACGTTTTTTTATTCCTTTACGCGATTTGAAGAATTGGCATTCGATTCTGACCGGGCTTTCTGTTCCTTCTCCATTTCCCGGAATTCCTCATCCAGGCTAAAGTCATCCAGCCCGGTATGATAAGGAAAAATCTCCCGATCCATATCGTCGATAAGCTGGGACGTTTCTTCCACTTCTTCAAGCAGGTTATCCAGCTGAAAACCGATTTCATCCGGATTACTCATCGTCATCGACTGCTCATAGATATACTGAATAGCATCTTCGATCGTCTCGAGATGAGTTTCGGAAATAAGATATTTCTCCTTGGCGATTTCAAACTTTTCCAACCGTTTTTTAAGTATTTTCACTCTTCGCGCCGTCGTTCTTTTCAGACGATCGGACTCCATACGTTCTATTTCATGCTCCTCTTTTTCGACTTCCCTTTTCAGGCTCTCCTCCACCGATGTATCGATGTATAGCCTGTAGCGCTTGTGAAGATCCAGCAAGGTAAGGTAGTTGGAGGTCAACTCCTGAATTTTACTTCGAATATTTTCCAGCAGTCCCTGGGAGCTGTACGGCAGGCGATCAAAATTTTCCCTGATCAGTTTGGTCAGGCGTTTTAACGTTAAAAACCGTTTACGGCTCTTCGGATCCAGCTCCTGAAACAGGGTTTTTTCTTCATCAGCGGGGTCGCGCGCATGCAGTTTTTTAAGTTTCACATTCTGTTGAAATTGCGGTAGCCGGGGGACGATGCCGAGATATATCAGTTCCGTGCTAAACGCCATCGCCAGGATGAGATTCGGAAGCATTCCCATATCGTTTACCACAAATGCCGAAATGGTAGCTATCAGCAGCACTCCCAAATTGACGGGATGCAAAAAAGCCTCGCGTGTAAAGTTTATGGATTGCTCTTCCTTACTCATCTTCCTGCGATTTATCGTCGGGGCTGCCTGGCCGGCTTCCGGGTTCTTCACCATCGGTCTCTTCTTCTGCGGATCCGGATCCAATCGTTTTTTCAACCTGAATATGGTCAGCCTGCTGTTCAATCTCTTTGTATAAAAGGCCCATTTCCGTTTTAAGCTGCCTGAGGGTGTCTTTGGCCCTGCTGCGGCTCATCTCTTCATCCAGCTGCTTCTCGGTTTCCTCCAGGTGCTCTTCCAGGGTCAGGCTATCCATGGCTACATCCAGCCGGGCTTCCACCGATGCCAGCTTGTGCTTCAGAGAGTCCAGGAAGTCATCTACCGATTCCATCATTTGGCTCGTGTCCATATTCCGGAGCGCCTCCGTAATATTCCGGGTTTTCTCCGCCCGCGACAGATGCTCTCTGGATGCACGCATCTTCCGGTAATGCGCCTTATACTCTTCCTTTAAACGCTCTCGTTCACTGCGGCTGTCAGAACTCATGGATTAGTTATTTGCTGTTAATTATTGGTTGTTGGTTTAGGCTGTTATTACGGATATGTTAAATCTCACAATTCAACATTCAAAATTAACCATTCAACATTTATAGCTCCAACCTCTACCTTAGCCTTACCCTCAACTCGCGACCTTCTATTTTTTACTTAACGCTGAATCACATAAAACCTTCTACCCGCTTTTTTATCCTGGTTCGGATAAGACTGCCCGTCACGAAGAAACACGAAGTGCGCAATAAATGCGTCTGAGCCTGAAATTACGACTTCGAGCGCTCTTTATTGCCAATGGTTTTATCGTGTTCTTTCTCAACAGCCTCTTCATCAATTTCTATTTCTCCCTCCTGTTCCCCGGATGAACCCACGCTTTTTTCTCTGTCCCCAACGTCGGTTTTGCCCATCTCGGATTTAAACTGCTTAACCAGTTCGCTGGCCCGTAATTTTTCGGCATTGGCTTCAATCTCCATCGCTTCCGTATCCACGCTATCCAGCGCCAGTTCCATCCGGGCTTCATTCCTGGCCGTTTCCTCATTAAGCCGGTTAACCATCTCATCGTGCGTCTGATCCAGTCCCCCGGTCTCAAATTGTTCCAGCGCATCGGCCACCTTGCCCTGCCATTCGGCTCGTTCGCTGGCTCGCAGCGCCTCTTTGGCTTCTTCTATCTTGCGATCTTTTTCCCGGATGAAGGCTTTCTTTACTTTCAGCGCCTTCTCATACGCCTGCTCTGCAAATTTCAGCTGCTCTTTCGAAGACGACAGGTTCTCTTTGGCATTCTCCAGCTGCAGTGCATAGCCTTCGGCAATATCATCGCGGTCGGCATTAATAGCAGATTTTATCTTGGCCGTGAGGCTCTCAATACGTTTTTCATATTTTTTGACCTCTTTTTGAAGCATAATCATGTTCGCCTTGACCGTGGCAATATTTTCATTCATCTGGGGAATCTGATCATTCAGGTCCCGGATATTCTGCTCCAAAATAAGCTTCGGATCTTCCATTGAACTTACGACTCCACCGAATAGCGACTTGATTGCGCGAATAAATCGTTTAAACATGGTATTTGTGGTTTATTAGATTTTGCCCTTGCCCTAATCAAACACAACGTTGCAATAAGCAATAATTAGTATAGTAAAGTTAGGTTATTTTATTGATATTGCAATCTTTTTCAGGGTTAAATTTTATTTTGTGGCTGCCGGCCCGATCAACGCGGTGTGTGATCATCGGGAGCTTCTCACCTTTTTCACGGGAAACTACAAATGCATTTCGCATCGCATTCCCTGCTACTTCCAAGGCCTCTTTATTGTTCGTAAAACCTACGGCTAATGTTTCACCCTTTTTCACCGGGTCGCCGGCTTTGTGTTTTAACTCAATACCGGCAGCCGGATCCACCCGGTCCTCCTTCGTCTTGCGTCCCGCCCCCAGCTCCAGGGAAGCAACACCGATTTTATAAGCATCCACCACCGACAGATAGCCGGATTCCGGGGCGTCGATGTCAAATTGATACTTCGCCTTCGGATAGCTCTCACAATTCCCCGGCACAGCCGCATCGCCGCCCTGGGCCCCCGTCACCTCCAGCCATTTCTCATACGCCTGTCCGTTAGCAACAGCTTCCTTACTTCGTTCCATACCCTCTTCCACGGTTTCTGCCTTGCCTCCCAGCATGATCATGGTCCCCGCCAGCGTATGCGTTACCTGCATCACATCCCCGGGCCCCCGGCCCTGCAGTCCCTCCATCGCTTCTTCCACCTCCAGCCAGTTTCCGATTTTATAGCCCAGCGGCTGGTTCATGTCGGTCAGATAAGCGATCGTCTCTTTGCCGAAATTTTCGCCGATAGCCACCAGCGTTTCTGCGAGCTGCTGAGCTTTTTCCGGTGTTTTCATAAAAGCGCCGGAGCCGAACTTGACATCCATCACCAGGGCATCGATCCCTTCTGCCAGCTTTTTACTCATAATACTGCTTGCGATCAGCGGGATGGACTCTACCGTAGCCGTCACATCACGCAAGGCATACATCCGCTTGTCAGCCGGGGCAACCTCTTCGGTCTGTCCCGCCATCACCATCCCGCATGTAGAAAGCACCTCCCGGTACCGTTCAAGCGTCAGATCCACCTTAAAGCCGGGAATCGACTCCAGCTTGTCGAGCGTACCGCCGGTGTGTCCCAGTCCCCGCCCGGAAATCATCGGAACCGGGATGCCGTAACTGGCCACAATCGGTGCTAATATAAGGGAAAGCTTATCGCCCACGCCACCGGTAGAGTGCTTGTCCACTTTTTTGCCCGGGAGATCGCTGAGATCCAGCACTCGGCCCGAATGCAGCATCGCATGCGTCAGCGCCGAAGCTTCTTCCTCGTTCAGCCCATTCAAAAAAGCGGCCATCAGAAACGCACTCATCTGGTAGTCCGGCAGCTTATCCCGGGTATACTGTTCGACCAGGTAGCTTATCTCCGGACGTTCCAGTATTTTCCCGTCACGCTTTTTGGCGATTAGGGACACAGGGTTGTACGATTTTGTAGCCATAGATAAAGAAGTTACATTCTTTGTGGACACGGATGTGTAGTAAAAAGCCGGATACGTAGCAATAACGTATTTTTCCCCACAAATTAACAATAGAAACTATGATTACCGTCTTTGCCGATCAACATCTATACAAAATAGCCTCCTTTTTCCCGGATTCCATTGATCTCATACTCTTTGATCCCTCCGAAGGGCTGCCGGACGACCTCCACCGGGCGCAGGGATTGCTCATACGGACAGTCAATCCCATTAATCCCCGCACCCTGCCTGAGATTCCCGGATCGCTCTCCTTTATCGGGACGGGATCGTCGGGTACCGATCATGTAGACCGGGACCACCTGAAAAAAAATGGCGTCGCGTTCGTCGATGCCGCCGGCTGCAATGCCCGATCGGTAGCCGAATACATAGCTGCCAGCCTGCTGATCTGGTCCGAACAGGAACAAAAACCGCTGGAAAACCGCTCCGTGGGCATCGTGGGGGTCGGGCACGTGGGCTTTCAGGTACAGAAAATACTGGACGAACTGGATCGGAATATCCAAACCGTCGGCTATGATCCCCCGCGGGACCAGCGGGAAGCGTCCTTCACCTCTGCCCCGCTGGATCAGCTTCTGCACACCGATATTCTTACCTTCCATACGCCCCTGACGACGTCGGGAGAACACCCCACCTTTCACTGGCTGGATGAGGAAAAACTGTCCCGTCATTCTTTTGAACTGGTCATCAATACGGCCCGCGGCGGCATTGTTGATGAGCAAGCGTTGCTGAAAGCTCAACAAGAAGGGTCCGTCCCCTACTATATGCTGGATGTGTGGGAGAACGAACCGGAAATAGATCTCCGTTCGGCCGAAAAAGCGTACCTGAAGACTCCCCATATTGCAGGCTATTCGATACAGGCCAAATTAAATGCCTCCCAATATGTGGCGGATGCGCTGCTCGCCCACTTCAACATCGATCAAAAAAAACAGCGCCCTGAATATTCCCTGAAACAGGTTGATGAACCCGTGGATCATTTTAAGGATTTGCCGGAACTGATGAAACAGCTGCACCCGATCGGGGCCTATGAAGCCGAGCTTCGCCGTATTTTGAGCAACTCCCCTCGCATACGAGGCAGGCTTTTTAACAACCTCCGGGCGGAGTTCCCCCTGAGACACGAATTCAGCCATATCCGGCTGCGGGACTCCTACTTCGAACGATTTCCCGTACTAAAGAACCTGGGGTTCAGGATACAGGTTATTTGATCAGCTATCAGCTATCAGCTATCAGCTATCAGCTATCAGCTATCAGCTATCAGCTATCAGCTATCAGCTATCAGCTATCAGAGGCTGCCCGTTTTAACTCTCCGTGTCAAGGATCAAGTCAAGAAATTTTGCATTCCAGGCCAGCCTCAAATTTTTGACTTCCTGCTTGTCTCTTCAAGTGTAAGAGCTGCCTGTTGCGAAATATGTAATCTTCCTTTCACGCTTTATTCCCTACTCCGAATAGTTCCAGGGCTGTCTGGGAGGTCTGGCGTACGACCGCATCCAGCGGCAGCTCTTTAACCTCCGACAGGCGCCGGGCGGTAAACCGGATGAAGGCGGGTTCATTGCGCTGGCCTCGTTTGGGAACAGGCGCCAGATAGGGGGCATCGGTTTCGAGCATCATCTTCTCGAGGGGAAGCTGCGCCACCGTCTTATCAACGCCCGCATTTTTAAAGGTGAAGATTCCGCCGATCCCCAGGTGAAGACCGAGATCCAGGGCACGCCGGCCCTCGTCAACCGAACCGTTAAAACAGTGCCAAATGCCGGAGAGCCTGCCATCCTGCTGCTCCTCCACGATATCCAGCAGATCGCCGGTACTGACCCGGTTATGCAGGATAATGGGTTTCCGGACCTGACGGGCAACCCTGCAATGAATGCGCAGGCTTTTCTGCTGTTCGTCCCGGTATTCGTCGCTCCAGTAATAATCCAGCCCGGTTTCACCGACGCCCGCGATGGCCGGATCGTCGCAGTATGCATACAATGTTTCTTCTGTGACCCGGGCGCCCTCGTTGATAGAGGTGGGATGAATGCCCGCCATCTTATGCAGCGCTATTTCCGGATGGCTGAGCTTGTCCATTTCGGGCAGCGAATCGAGGTCAATGGCCGGCATAAAGATATGGCGGACACCCGCACCGGACGCCCGGTTCAGGACGTCCGCGATGTCGCCTTCGAACTGCTCGGAATAGAGATGGCAATGCGTATCAATCACTATGAATGCTTACTGTACTTCCACCGAATGATATTCAATCAGGCGCTTCATGGGTTTGCTGATGTAGCGGCCCGATTTCATACCGTATTTGGTCAGAATTTCATTAATCATATCCTGGTGTCCGTAGGCAACCGAACCGATAAAACGAACTTCATACTCCCGGGCATCGGTATATTTCATCACAATGCGGCTGATAAAATTTTCAAATCCCTCATAAAGTATCTCGCGCACGAAAGGATGATCTTCATGTTCTCCGAGGAAGGCGGCATAAGAGGCGATAAACCGGCTTTTCTGGGACCCGTCATAGACGCCCTTGTTAATGTAATCGAGATCCATATTGTAATTCTTTTCCAGATCATCACAGAGCTCATCGGGGACTTCAAACCGGTAATATTTATTAATCAGCTTTTTCCCGAAATAACCCGCACTGCCCTCGTCACCCAAAATAAAAGCGAGCGAAGGAATATGCTCAACAACTTCACGGCCATCGTACAGGCAGGAATTGGACCCGGTCCCCAAAATGCAGGCAATGCCCGGCTCATCGAAAAAACACGCCCGGGCCGCTCCCAGCAAATCGTGATAGATATAGATAGACGCCTCAGGGAAGCTATATGCGAGAGCGGTTTCCACTTCCTGCTTTTTCTCCTCGCTGTCGCACCCCGCCCCATAGAAATAGATATCACTGATTTGGATATCGCCGATCCTCGCAGACAGGTCGTGCTCGACAACATCCCGGATGCTTTGTATCGTATGATAATAGGGATTCAGTCCTTCTGTCTTGTAAATCTCATGATCGTCCGCCGACTTTACACACCATTCTGTTTTTGTGGCACCGCTGTCGGCTATTAAAATACTCATAGATACTTTTCATTCATTTATTTATTGTTGCCAAATCTAAGCATTTTTTGTTATATCCTGCAAAACTCCATCTCAAAAATCGCAGCCGGCCTGCATGCTGCCTGTCGCCAGGCACCTATATCTATCTATACAGGAGAAAATAAGCAAAGCTAATGAAAATAACGTACAATATTTATCTTAAAATGGGTACGATGCCGGATATTCAACAACGGCCGACTGGTCCCGGGGAAACATCCGGCAGCGGCCCGCCTCTTGAACAAAACGCATGAAGGATATTCGATCTGTGTGCGGCCCCTGATGAAAACGCGGGTTAAAACAAAAAACTTTGTAAGGATTTGTCTCTGAACGACTCTTACTTGTACCCTGCAGCTGGAACTGGCAAATAGCAGGAATACGACGTTAATCGCACTTTTGTCATTTATTTTTTATAACGGAGTGACACTATGTTGTCAGTTTTATTTAATATATTAATCGATGAAAAATAAAAGCCAAACTCAGAACCAATTCTATGTCTGACAATAAAGATCGCGATAAAGCACTGGAAATGGCTATCGGCCAAATTGAAAAACAACACGGGAAGGGGACTATCATGCGTCTGGGCGACGAAGCCGTCCAGGATGTCCCCAGCATCTCCACCGGATCGCTCGTGCTTGACCAGGCACTTGGCGTGGGCGGCGTGCCGCGGGGACGCATTACCGAAATTTACGGCCCGGAAGGCAGCGGGAAGACCACCCTGGCCATGCATATTGTGGCGGAAGCCCAGAAAGCGGGCGGCTATGCGGCCTTTGTTGATGCCGAGCATGCGTTTGATCCCCGTTACGCCAAAAACCTGGGCATCAATACCGACGAGCTGCTGGTATCGCAGCCCGACAGCGGTGAACAGGCCCTTGAGATCACGGAAACGCTTATTCGCTCTGCCGCCCTGGATGCTATTGTGGTCGACTCGGTAGCGGCGCTGGTGCCCCGGGCCGAGCTGGAAGGCGAGATGGGAGATTCGCACATGGGCCTGCAGGCACGGCTGATGTCGCAGGCGATGCGTAAAATTACGGGGATTATCAACAAGACACGCACCTCGGTGATTTTTATTAACCAGATTCGCGAGAAAATCGGGGTCATGTTTGGTAATCCTGAAACGACCTCCGGGGGACGTGCGCTCAAATTTTATTCTTCTGTTCGTATGGACATCCGACGGATCGGATCGCTCAAAAAAGGTGATGACGTGGTCGGTAACCGCACCAAGGTAAAAATTGTCAAGAACAAAGTAGCCCCGCCCTTTAAAGTCGTGGAATTCAATATCATGTATGGAGAAGGCATTTCCCGCATGGCTGAAATTCTGGATATGGCGGTTGAGTTCGATATTATTGAAAAGCGGGGCAGCTGGTACCGCTATGACGGTGAGCCGATCGGTCAGGGAACAGACAATGCGATCGAGTTTCTCGAATCAGATCCCGAACTGACCAACAACATTGAGCAGATGGTCCGTGATGCCATGAACCCAACACCACAGGAGGAGGAAACGGCAGAAGCGGCAGAGGAGGAGACTGAAGGCGATGATAACGAAGATTAGTGATGAGCGATGAGGCCGGACCTGAGCATCCCCTTCCCGGGATAATCTCTTCCATTGCCGTTCAAAAACGAAACAAGGAACGGTATTCGATCTATGTGGACGAGCAGTTCCTGCTGGGAGTCAATGAACAGACCCTCATCAAATTCAACTTGAGCAAGGGGGTCGAGGTGACGCCCCTGCTGTTTAAAAAGATGCAGCGGGAAGAGGGACGGTTTGCCGTTAAAAAATACCTGCTCAAGCTTTTGGGGCGGCGCGACCATGCCCGCAGGGAACTGCTGACCAAAGCTCTTCGAAAGGAATATACGCGGGAGGTCATTCTTAATGTACTGGATGAACTCGAGGATAAAGGGTATATCGACGATGCCGGTTTTGCCCGCAAGTATGCGGCCGACCAATACCGTCTCAATAAATGGGGCCCCGCAAAAATAAAAGCTCACCTGTTTAAGAAAGGGATCCGGCGAACGGTTGCCGAACAGAGCATCCGGGAGGTATTTAAAAATGAAGATTTAGAAGAAACTTTTATACATTTAGTCGGAAAGCGGAAACGGCATTTCCTGAGAGAAGAGCACCTGCTAAAACGGAAGAACAAGATCATACGCTACCTGGCGGGCAAAGGATACCGCTCGTCCGGTATTTACCGTAACATTGACAAACTCATGAAGGTTATAGAACAATGAAAAGCCTCACGCTCGACCGGCTCATACGACTGGGATTAGCCCTGGCGGGCATGGCCATCCTGTTCTATCTGTTATACTATTTCGGCACCCTGGTGGGGTATGCCGTCATTGCCATTGTCATTACCTACCTGCTGGATCCGGTCGTAAGCCGCATACAGTCCACCGGCATTAATCGGATTTGGGCTATTGTACTCACCCTCAGTGCTCTTATTTTACTTCTCGTCTGGATATCAACCAATATTTTCCCGGTTATTGCCAATCAGATGGTGGATCTGGCGGGACAGCTGAATCTCGAGACGATCCAGAATATCACACAGCAGGTGGAGCAGCGGCTGAGGGACAATTTCTCTTTTCTGCCTGAAGAATTTCTGAGTACCAATATCACCCGGATGCTCCGGGAACTGTTTGATATCGGCCAGCTGCCCGCAGCTTTGAGCAATCTTATCGGACTCTTTACCAATATTTTCTGGGCGGCGCTGGTCATTCCGTTCGCCACGTTTTTCTTCTTGAAGGACGGTACCAAAATCAGGCGGGACATCCTGCAGCTGGTGCCCAACAAATACTTTGAGACCACCCTCAGCCTGATTGACAAGATTGAAACCCGCCTGGGTATTTATTTCAGGAGCGTTATGCTGCAGAGCCTCATTGTGGCTCTTTCCTCATGGCTGGTCCTCTCCATCGTTGGCCTGAATAACGCGCTCTCGGTTGGTATCGCTGTGGGACTGGCCAACACCATTCCCTATTTCGGTCCCGCCATCGGCTATCTTCTCTCCATCACCGTTTCCATTATTGAAGTCGGCAATTTTTCGCTGGTCCTGCCCTGTATTATCGCTATTTTCCTGGTGCAGCTGCTCGACAACCTCGTATTGCAGCCGCTCATCTTTTCCCGTTCGGCCGAAATCCACCCGGTTGCCATCTTGTTCATTATCATGGTCGGGGCCGAAATTGCCGGCATCCTGGGTATGCTGATTGCGGTGCCCATAGCAACCACCATCAAAATTACGATCAACCAGATCCGATGGAGTATCAATAACTACTATGTATTTCGTTCTGCGAAATCTACCGAACCGTAGCAGGGACCGATACTTTTCCAATTTTGCCCTTAATATCTAATCTTTTTTGTTTATCTTTGCGATCAAACTGACAGCAACTTATACCGTCATTGCCCATTGATCAACATTGTTGTATTCGCCTCCGGATCCGGTACCAATTTCCAGTCGATTATTAATGCTACGGAAGATGGACAAATTGAGGGACAGGTCCGGGGACTGGTGACCAACAAAAATGATATTCAGGCAATCCGGCGAGCCCGAAAGCATGACATCGCTCATGTTACCATTGATCCGGCCGATTTTACAGACCGGTCGGATTACGTCGGGGAACTGCTGGACCAGCTTGCAGCATGGGAAACCGACCTGATCGTTCTCGCCGGCTATATGATAAAAATTCCGGCCGAGCTCATTAAAAAATTTGAGAACAGGATTATTAACATTCACCCCTCGCTGCTGCCGAAGTACGGCGGTAAAGGGTTTTACGGGCATAACGTGCACCGGGCCGTCCTTGACAACAATGAAACGGAATCGGGCTGTACGGTTCATATCGTAACCCGGGAGTATGATGAGGGTCCTATATTAGCTCAGAAAAAAGTCCCGGTATACGAATCTGATGATCCGTCAACGCTGGCCAAGCGGGTGCAGCAGCAGGAGCACCTGCTGCTGCCTGAAGTTATCGCCAAACTTGCTAACGAACTCAAACAAAAAAACAATTCATAATAGTGTCACTACAACCGCTTGCCGAACTGCCTGAACATCCCCTCCCCATCAACCGAGCGCTCCTCTCCGTGTCGGACAAAACCGATATCATTCCGCTGGCCGGGGCACTCCACAAGGCGGGTGTGGAGCTCATATCCACCGGCGGGACGGCCCGGAAAATTCGCGGAGCTGAGATCCCCGTAACAGATGTCAGTGAGGTAACAGGCTTTGAAGAATGTCTCGACGGACGGGTTAAAACCCTGCATCCGCTTATTCACGGCGGACTGCTGGGACGAACCAGCCACGAGCCGGACGTCAAAGAGATGAAACGGCTTAATATCGACCCCATTGAACTGGTGGTTGTCAACCTCTACCCCTTTCAGCAGGCCACGGCTGACCCTGACTGTACGCCAGCCATAGCCACAGAACATATCGATATTGGCGGTCCGACCATGATCCGGGCGGCAGCCAAGAACTTCCCACATGTCTGTGTGTTGACCTCACCAGCCCAGTACGGTGACTTCAGGAAAGCACTCAAAGAGAAACAAGGTATCCCCTTTGCGAAACGGCAGCAATGGGCGAAAGAGGCGTTTAACCACACGGCAAGCTACGATACACACATCGCTGACTATTTTAATGAGCTGACTGTCAAAGACGACGAGCAACCGGAGCAATTGAATATTTCCCTTCCGAAATCACAAAGCCTGCGATATGGCGAAAATCCCCATCAAAAAGCGGCTGTATACGGCTACCAGGATGAGTTTATAGACTGTTTTCACGGCAAACAGCTCAGTTATAACAATTTTTTGGATGTCGACAGTGCGTTGCGGCTCATAGCAGACTTCCGGGATGCTCCCCCGACCTGTGCCATTTTCAAACACACCGTGCCCTGTGGCATCGCTTCCGACAAGTCCCTGCACCGGGCCTGGAAGAAAGCCTTCCGTACCGACACCAAGTCCCCTTTCGGCGGCATCGTGATCGTGAACCGGGAGCTGGACCGGGCTACCGCGGAAGCTATTGATGAAATCTTCACCGAAATCATTATTGCCCCCTCCTTTTCCCGGGAAGCCCGATCACTGCTGGAGCAGAAGAAAAACCGGCGGCTCATCCGGCAGCGGCAACCCCTCAGCAAAAAAACGGACAAACAATTTCGATCCATATTCGGGGGAGCGCTCAGCCAGAATACTGATTTTACGGTTACCGCGAAAGAGGATCTCAGGGTGGTAACGAAACGACAGCCGACGGAAAAAGAAATACGGGATATGCTCTTCAGCTGGAAGGTGGTAAAGCATGTAAAATCGAATGCCATCGTATATGCCAGGGATCAACAAACCATTGGCATCGGCACGGGACAGACCAGCCGTGTGGAGGCCTCTCAAATTGCTCTTGCCAAGGCCCGGGAAGAAGGATTGTCCCTTGCCGGAACGGCTATCGCATCGGACGCTTTTTTCCCCTTTCCCGATGGCGTGGAAGCCGCAGCCGGGGCGGGCGCAACCGCGGTTATTCAGCCGGGCGGGAGCATCCGTGACGAACAGGTCATCGAAGCGGCGGATCGCCTTGGACTGGCCATGGTCTTCACCGGGAAACGGCTTTTCCGTCACTAAATTCAGCTTGCATTTTCATTTTAACTTTTAATCTTATTTATTCGCAAATAGGCGGACAAAATTGTATTTTCGACCTTGTTATTTTCGCAGAAAATAATTTGACGACCCGAAGCTCATCTACATTTTTTAAAACATGGAAAAAAACGCCTCTAACGTGCAGAAAAAGCAAAATAATAAAGGATGGTTTGACTGGCTCTATACCGATATAGCCATCGACCTGGGGACCGCCAATACGCTCATTTACTCCCGCGGAGAAGGTATTGTGCTCAATGAACCCTCCATTGTTGCCCTGAACATGCAAAATGAACCGGTAGCAACGGGCCATGAAGCACGGTTGATGCACGAAAAGACCCACAAAAATATCCGCACGGTACGTCCGCTCAGGGACGGGGTGATCGCCGATTTTGAAGTGGCCGAACAGATGATCCGAGGCATGATCGACAAGGTGAAAATGAAATGGTATTCCAGTACCCGGCAGATGGTGGTCTGCGTGCCCAGCGGTATCACCGAGGTGGAACGGCGCGCCGTGCGCGACAGTGCCGAACACGCCGGGGCCAAATCCGTCCATCTGGTTGATGAGCCCATGGCAGCCGCTATCGGCATCGGGCTGAATGTGCATGAGCCGATCGGCAATATGATTGTCGATGTGGGGGGAGGAACGACGGAAATTGCCGTAATCGCCCTGTCCGGGATCGTGTTTGCCCAGTCCGTACGCCTGGGCGGGGATGAGCTGAATGACGATATCATCAACTATTTCCGCCGTAACCATAACCTGCTTATCGGGGAGCGTACCGCTGAAAAGATCAAGTGTGAGATCGGCTCCGCCGCCCCTCTCGACGAAGAGCTTGAAATGGACACCAAGGGACGCGACCTGGTCAACGGCGTACCCCGGACCCGGCATGTAACCTCCAAAGACGTCCGGGAAGCCATCTCCGAATCCGTCAATACCATAGTTGAATCCATTACCAAATCACTGGAACAAACCCCGCCGGAACTCTCTGCAGACATCCTCGACCGGGGAATTCTGCTCACCGGGGGTGGAGCCAAACTCAAAAACCTGGATAAATTGATTCGGGAGACTACCGATCTGCCCGTTCATATTGCCGAAGATCCCCTGACGGCGGTTGTCCGCGGCACCGGTGCGATCCTGGAAGATCTGGAATACTATCGAACTGTAATTAATTAAGTCACAACAGGGTGAATGCCAATACATTTTCCGGGAATATCTGATGTCAAAGATCATATTATTACAGCAGTGATTTTAATAATCGCTGTTTTTTTTATGATCGGACGGCATCAGGGCGGACTCGACAACCTGCGTAAGATGTCGGTCACCCTTTTCAGTTATCTTGAAGAGCCCTTTTCCAATATCCGCACGTATCGACAGGCGCTCAAGACCAACACCTATCTGAGAGAACAAAATGTGCTGCTGCTGGATGAGTTGAGCCGGCTGCGATCGGCCGACCAGGAAAACCAGCGGCTGCGTAAGCTGCTTGATTTCAGCCGCGAAAGCAACCTGGATCTGTATCCCGTTCAAATTGTGGGCAAACAGCTAAACCAGGTTTCCAATTCCTTAACGATAGATGCCGGCAGCAAGCAGGGGATTGAAAGTGGAATGCCGGTCGTCGGAGCAGAGGGACTGGCCGGAAAAGTTATTCTGACAGACAAGGGCTATTCTCAGGTCATGCCTTTTTTAAACACCCTGTTTAAGGTCAGCGCTAAACTGCAGCATTCCAATGCGTATGGTATTGTTTCCTGGAACGACCGTTCCATTGAAGAGCTTCAACTTAATTTTATCCCGCAAACCGTCGACGTGGATACAGGGGAAGTAGTCGTAACTTCAGGATACAGTAACCAGTTTCCCCCCGGTATCCCCATCGGTAAAGTCACCCGAGCGGTCCCTCAAAGGGGTAAGGATACGCAGCAAATCTTTCTCGCTCCCTTTGTTGACCTCTACAGCATATCAGGCGGATTTGTCATCAAGTTTAAACCCGATACTACGATCCGGAATCTCAATCAGCAGTATCAGGAAGTACTGGAATGACCAAAGAACAGCTGAAATATATCGGGGCCGGAGTACTGTTTTTGTTGCTGCAAATCATGCTGTTCCGGCATTTGAGTATCTACCAGATGCAGCCGGACCTTGTCCTTGTCTTTTTGGTCTGGTTTATGAGTAAAAAAGACCGGGCCGCAGCTTTGCTTATGGCGGGACTGCTGGGATTTTTACAGGATTTTTTGCTTGATCTGTGGGGACTTCATATGTTTACAAAAACATTATTGGTATATTTGAGTCATCGCTTTATACCACAAGACCAAAAAACACCACTGTTGATCGGGCCTGTGTTTTTGACCGTCCTCCTGGCTGCTCTGCTGCACAACCTGATTTTTTTAGGACTGAATCTTTTCATTCAAAACTATTCTGCTGAAGTCTTGTTTTGGCGTCACCTGATCGGCAACAGCCTGTATTCTGCTGTTATTGCCTGTTGCATCCATCTGTTCCGAACAAAAAGATGATCCATGAATGACACGTCATAAGAAAAAACGAACGGAATTATCAATACGCATCTTTCAGCTGATCATTATCCTGCTGGGACTGGTGATTATGGGACGGCTGTTTCAACTTCAGATTCTGGATTACGAAACATATGAACCGTTAAGCCGGGAAAATGCGCTTCGCCAACAGAATATAAATCCGGCACGCGGACTCATCTACGACCGGAGCGGGCAGCTGCTGGTCGACAACAAACCGATCTATTCCATTACGATCACGCCTTCTGCTTACGAACCCAAAAAAACACCTCTTTTGGCCGACCTTTTGGGCGTATCGGAGGTGGAAGTCCGGCAGCGTGTCCGGGAAGCACGGGATTACTCCTGGTATCGGACCTCCCGGCTTTTTACCGAAATTGACTTTAAGACGTTTTCCGTTATCCAGGAAAATATCTGGCAGCTCCCGGGGATCGGCCACCAGGTTGAAAGCAAGCGGCACTACCCCGTTGACAGCCTGCAGGCTTCCCATATTCTCGGCTACCTCCGGGAAGTTTCCAAAGAGGAATATCTCGAGCAGCAACACTACCATCTCGGTGATAAAACCGGGAAAACCGGACTGGAAAAAGAATATGAATCCCAGCTCAGGGGAGAATACGGAACGGAATATGTCGTGGTCAATGCGATGGGACAAAACCTGGGTTCTTACCAGGAAGGGGCCATTGACGAGGCTCCTGAGAAAGGAGCGAATCTTCATACTACGCTTGATACCGAGCTGCAGCTGTTGGCCGAAGATCTCATGGAAGGGAAACGAGGGGGACTGGTTGCACTGAATCCCCAAACGGGAGGCATTTTAAGCATGGTAAGCGCCCCGCAGTATGATATACGCCGCCTGTCGGGACGCATTGACTCCGACTACTGGCAAAAGATCAACACGGACCCCGATAACCCGCTTTTCAGCCGTGCATCATCCAGCAGGCAGCCGCCGGGATCTACGTTCAAGCCGTTAATGGGACTTATGGGCCTGGAGCTGGGCATTATCAATCAAAATACCACTATCTATAATCCCGGCTACTATTCCCGGGGACGCCGTTATAACGATCTTGCCGATCCGGGACAATATAATATCGGCAAAGCCATTCAGGAATCCAGCAATACTTTTTTCTTCTGGTTAATGGATAAAATTGTTCACAGCTACAGTATTGACCGCTGGAATGAACTCGCATCCAGCTTTGGTCTCGGACGTTCCACAAACGTCGACCTGCCCAATGAAACCACAGGTATTCTGCCCGACAGCACCTATCTGAATAACCTCCTGGGCGAAGGTACCTGGGGTATTGGCGATCAGCTCAGCCTGGGAGTGGGACAGGGTTTCCTGGCCGCATCTCCCCTGCAGATGGCAACCGTTACCGCTCAAATCGGCAACGGGGGCTATGCACTTCGTCCGCACCTCGTTCATTCGATCAGCCAAAGTGACGGTACCGTTCACTATACCGATAGCGATACGACGAAGATAAGTTGGGTCGACTCCCAGAATATCGACGTTATTAAAAACGGTATGCGCCGTGTTGTTACTACCGGCAGCGGACGCTATTACGCTAATTTAGACAGCGTCGCGGTAGCGGGAAAAACAGGAACAGCACAGAACCCGCATGGCGAAGATCATGGATGGTTTGTCTGTTTTGCCCCGGTGGATAATCCCCGGATCGCAGTGGCCGTTCTCCTCGAAAACAGCGGGTACGGCTCTATA
Organism: Fodinibius roseus; assembly: GCF_900129315.1. Lineage (GTDB taxonomy): Bacteria > Bacteroidota > Rhodothermia > Balneolales > Balneolaceae > Fodinibius > Fodinibius roseus. The sequence goes on along the minus strand of NZ_FQUS01000003.1, from coordinate 234,000 downwards.
TCGGCGGCCCCTGTCGCCTCGCTGCTGGTGGAAAAATATATTACCGGCGAGATTAATCGCCCTCATGTATACGATTACGTTAAAGATTTTGAACCCAAGACAGAGGACAACCCCGATGAGTAATATTGGAGAATATAACTGGCCGCTCACGACGCTCTGGGTTGGCCTGGTTACGATCGGACTGGTCGCTATATACAGCGCTACTCAGGGTCCCGTTGCAGAATTTTTGCCGGCCTACATTCAGGTTAATTTTTATAAGCAGCTGATCTCTTTCGGTATTGCCCTGATGCTGATTGTCGGCCTGCAGTATGTAAGTCCCCGTACCTTTCGCGAGGGATCATATGTGTTCTACGTTGTGGGACTGCTGCTCATGGTACTGACGCTCATTTTCGGCAGGGAAGTAAACGGCGCCACAAGCTGGCTTGTCCTGGGACCGCTGAATCTGCAGACCAGCGAACTGATGAAAATTGCCACGGTCCTTGCCGTAGCAAACTATTTGACGAGTCAGCGCAACCTCTCTGCCGAAAATCTTAAAACAGCCTTAACAACGGTCCTGATTATTCTGGTCCCCACTGTGCTCGTCTTCATGCAAAACGACTCCGGTACGGCCATCATCTTTTTAGCCCTGATCCCCGTGGTTCTTTTTTGGTCGGGGCTGCCCTACGGCATATCGCTGTTTATTATTTCTCCCGCAATAATAGGCTACCTGAGCATTATTGCCTGGTACTGGGGACTGGCGGCCGCGGTCTTTCTGACGCTGCTGGTATTTATACTACAGCGGCGGACCTGGCTCACCTTCACCTCTTTTGCCACCGGCATTCTGCTCGTCATTGGTGTTCAGGTGGCCCTGTTTCAAGTGTTGCAGCCCCACCAGCGTGCGCGGATAGAGGCCTTCACAAATCCCTCCTTCGATCCCCAGGGGGCGGGCTGGAATATCATACAGGCAAAGACCGCCATCGGTTCGGGGGGACTGTACGGCAAGGGGTATCTGGAAGGAACCCAGACCCAGCTTCGCTTCTTACCTGAACAGTGGACCGACTTTATTTTCTGTGTGATAGGAGAGGAATTTGGTTTTGCAGGAGCCGGTTTCGTCGTCTTATTATTGACCGGGTTTACGATTGTTCTTCTGCGATCTGCTGCCAATCATAAACACCCCTTTGCCCAGCTGGTCATTGTGAGTGTCGCCGCGATCTATTTCACGCATTTCTTTATCAATATAGGCTCGGCTACCGCGCTTATCCCGGTCATCGGCGTCCCCCTGCCCTTCATCAGCTACGGCGGATCGGCGCTGATCACCAACACCCTTATGCTCGGCATCTGTTTAAATCTGGATTTCCATAAACGACAGTTCAGTATCTATCGGTAGAAGGCTTTGCAAAACGGCTCTTTTGCTCAATCTCTACATTTTCGCGATTTCAAAATCCTCACTTATGGCTAATAAGCTCCAGTTTTGAAATCGCTCAGGCTTTGAGCTTGACCAAAACTCCTCGTTTTTCTAAGTTTTCTAATAGTATGTTGTTAGTCTGACTCTTCAATCATCTTCTCCGTTCGCAGTCGAAAACTTTGGCGGTGGTACCTGGTCGCTCCATATTCCTGCAATCCCTCAAAATGCTGCGGAGTCGGGTACCCCACATTCGTATTCCAGCCATAATAGGGATATTCTTCGTGGAGCTCACGCATCCACTCGTCCCGGTACACCTTTGCAATAATGGAAGCCGCCGCGATGCTCATCGAACGGTCATCGCCCCTGACCAGGCATTGGTGCGGACACAATCCCGGGCTAAAGCGGTTTCCGTCCACCAACAGGAAATCGGGAGCGGCCTGTTCTGCCTCGCTGCATTTACGCATCGCTTTTATGGACGCATGCAGAATATTGAGCTTGTCGATTTCACGCGGCAGGCACCACCGTACGGTCCAGAAACGGGCCTCTTCCCTAATTTGCCGGCTGAGCCTTTTGCGATCCGCCAGGGAAAGCGTCTTGCTGTCTCTGATCTCCTCAACAAACGTCCCGGCCTCAAAAATAACCCCGGCAGCCACCACCGGTCCCGCCAGACACCCGCGTCCCACTTCATCGAGTCCCATAACCCGATGCATGCCTTCCTCCCATAGCCTGCGCTCAAATTGAAGACGGTCCACCGCTCCATTTTTCTCAAAGTCGTCAACCGCCATTGTCATTTATGAATTAATTTCTTTTGTAATACGTTACATATACTCCTGCTAAAGTCAATATTATTACTATGCTTTTCAAGTATCAAAAATGGGATTCTGCATTCGCAAAAAAAGCAGCTGATTCACCCTTTGATACGCTCATGGATCTGTTTCAGGAGCTGCTTACGATTGCAAGCGGAGATGTTTCCCAGGCGCTGCGCTGGCTTACCGAGCTTGATAACCAGTATGACATCACGGAGCAATTCGAGAATTTCGGTATCGGCGATTTTGTAGAGGAACTGGAACAGCGCGGGTATATAGAGCAGGACCGGGATCAAAATATGCTGGTCATCACCCGCAAGACCGAACGCAGCCTGCGCAGGCGGTCGCTCAGGGAGATCTTTAACAATCTTGAAAAGGGATCGGTGGGCAATCACCAGACAAATTACTTAGGACGCGGACTTGAACGAAAACCGGAAACCCGTAACTGGCAGCAGGGCGATGATATCGCCAACATCGACAGTGTCGGTACGATGATGAATATGCTGAAACACAGCAACATCGACCAGATGAATCTGCACGAGGATGATATCCGGGTCCACGACACCGATCACTATACTTCCGTTGCAACGGTCCTGCTGATCGATCTAAGCCACTCAATGATCCTGTATGGCGAGGACCGTATTACCCCGGCCAAGAAGGTCGCTATGGCGCTCTCTGAACTTATTCTCAACAACTACGCCAAGGACTCGCTCGACATCGTCGCTTTTGGCAATGAAGCCTGGAAAGTCGAAATCGAAGACCTGCCCTATCTAAAAGCAGGCCCCTACCACACCAACACCCAACAGGCGCTGCAGCTGGCACGCCACACGCTGCACAAGCGAAAATACGCCAATAAACAGGTTTTTATGATCACGGATGGCAAACCCTCATGCATCATCGAAAACGGAAAGATCTATAAAAACAGCTTCGGGCTCGATCAAAAAATCGTTAACAAAGTACTGGATGAAGCCGTCAAATGCCGGAGAGACAATATTGACATCACTACGTTTATGATAGCGCGCGATCCGTACCTGCAGGATTTTGTGCGCAAGCTGTCGAAAGCGAATAAGGGGCGGGCCTACTTTGCCTCCCTGGATAACCTGGGGGGATACATTTTTGAAGATTATATCCGTAATCGCAAGCGGAGAATCAAATAAAAAGGACAGCCTACCGGTGTAAGCTGTCCTTGCTGCCATAACCAATAACCAATCAATGGATGTATATATGGTGCGCCGGTTGGCAGCGCCGCCGGCACGATCTACATATCCAGCTCAGCCATCACCTCATCCGTGATATCGTATTGCTGTTGCGCTTCATCCGAGGCATACAAAATAATGACATCGCCATTACTGGTGGTCGTATTAAGCACGTAGGTAAGCCCCATATCGCCGGCCACCGTCCCGATCGCCGTATCGATCTGGTCTAACAGGGGGCCTACCAGTTCCTGCTGCTTCTGTTGAACCTCCTGCTGCAGCTCGGTCTGAAACTGCTGGAGCTCAGCGCCGAGCTGCCCGAGACGCTCCTCTTCTTTCTGTTTGGCGCTCTCGGAAATGACCGATTCTTTCTGCTGATACTCAGATACCTGCTGCTGGTATTCTTCCCGCTTGGTTGCCAGCTCATCACGTTTTTTCTCCATAAAATTCTGGAGACGCTGCTGCACGGCCTTCATCTCCGGCATTTTACTCAAAATAGCCTGGGGATCCACATACCCGATCTCCAGTCCCTGGCCCTGGGCCTGTGCCGGAGGCGTAGCCGCAAATCCGATAAGAAATAAACAAAAAAATGATGCTGATAGTATTCGTTTAACCATAATGCTTATTGTGTTTTCATGTGTTAGTTCGTCGCAGAGGTCTCTTTTACGCGTTGAATAACCTGTTGCGTAATATCCAGTTGCTGATCTGCAGAGTAATAGATAACGTTTTCCCCGTTGGTTGTAGCCTGGTTGAGCACAAAGTCAAGGTCATTGCTTTCGGCCACGTCGGCAATAGCCTGATCCATGGCATTGTACAGTGGTTCCAGGAGTTTGGCTCTGCGCTCCTGAATTTGTGACTGGAGGTTTTGCTGAAACTCCTGTACCGAGGCTTCCTGCTGGGCCAGTTCCTGCTCTCGTTGCTGAATTTCCTGCTCGGACATGTTTTCCTGGTTTTCCTGGTAGGCTGCCACCTCATTTTGAAAATCAGTAATTCGCTCTTCAAGCTCACCCCGCCGGGATTCAATATAGCTGTTCAGCTGTTGCTCGACTTCCGATCGCTGAGGCAGCTCGCTTAATACCTGCTGGGTATTCATGTATCCGATTTTCAGCTGGGCACTTGCCGCCGTACTTATAAGAAAAAGGAAAAGGCCCGCTGCACTCAATATCTTTTTTATCATGGATCAGGTAATATCTTTTAACGTTGCACTTTGTTAAAACGTGTGATTATACTAACAATTTTTATCAATTGCTGGACTCATTTAACGTAATTCCCAGCTCCTGTAGTACCTCTTCATTCAAATTAAATTCTTCACCGCCAAATAGTAAACCCGAATTTTGGGCGCGGTCAAAGACAAAATCAAAGCTCTGACGCGCCGCTACCCTGTTTATAGCCTCAAAAATGGTTTCCTGAACAGGTTTTAAAAGCTCTTTCTGCAACTGGAAATATTCGCCTTCAGCCCCGAATTTCTGTTCCAAATATTGCTGCCGCTGTTCCACTTTGGACTGAATCTTCTGTTTTGCCTGCTCTTTTTGTTCGTCCGTATAAAGTACCTTTTTGGATTCATAATCTTCTTTCAGCTGCTCAATTTCTTCATCCATCCGCTGTAGTTCACTATTCCACTGTGAACTCCTCGATTGCAGCTGCTGCTGGATACTTTCGTATTCCGACATTTGAGCCAGCAGGTAATCCGTGTCCACATAGCCGATTTTCTGCTGCTGTGCCCCGGCCTCGGCTGCGCCGCACAGCATCGATAACAGGACGGCAGCAAGGGACAGTGTTATGGGGGTAGCCGGCCTAACCATTAAAACGGGGCTCCGATATTGAAGAGAAATTCCCATTCGCCGGCCCTGACCTGGGTATTGGGTATGCCGTCCAGCCGGTACCCGTAACTTAGGTCAACCAGTCCCAGGATCGGCAGGAATATGCGCGTGCCGAAACCAACGGACCGTTTGACATCAAACGGGGCAAACTGGCTGGGATTCAGGTATGCATTACCCGCATCCATAAAGGCGTAGGGATAAACCTGGGCCTGGTCTTCGGTAATTGCCGGGTAACGCAATTCAAACGAATATTTCGTATATAGACGTCCCCCTACTTCCTGGCCATCCTCAAACGGCGTAATGGAACCGCCCCTTCCGCCCGGAAAACCGCGCAGGTCAATATTGTCGTCCAAAAATGACTGCCGCTGCTGCATCTGCGTACCGCCCAGCTTAAATCGCTGGAAGTTACTTCGTTTGCCCTGTGCCAGGTATCCCAAATAGCCATATTCTATGGAATTCGTGAGAACCAGGTCTCCCACAATCGTCGTGTGGTTCTGGTAGCTCGACTTGAACTTGTAGTACTGGGCAAAACCGGGCATGGGCGGGGCAATCTCCCCGGACAGCCGCAATTTAGAACCGGTGGTAGGCGAAATCCTGTTGTCCGTGGAATTACGTTCCAGGATTTGCTGGATACTCAATATGTTGGAGGCCCCTTCAGGCAGAAAAGATGCACCGCCGGCCACATCGTAAAGCTGATAGGAAAGCACGCTTTGATGTGAGAAATAATCATCCGGCCAGTCCAGGCGGCGTCCCAGTGACACGCTGCTCGAAAACAGCTCGTTGCGCTGATCGCTGCCCCGGTACTTAATAAGATCATAACTCATATTGACCCCCAGCGAAAGCGGCCGGCCCGAAAGCCAGGGCTCTTGAAAACTGGTACTGTAACTTTGATAACCACTACCGGTGACCTGCACACCCAGCGAAAGTTTTTGTCCGTCTCCCGAGGGAATGGGCTTCCATCCCTCGCCTTTCACCGCCCGCTGAATGGAGAAGTTATTGAAGTTCACTTTTGCCGAGAGTATCAGTCCGATACCGCGTCCCCCGAACCCCCCGGAAAATTCAAAATTATCGGTACTCTGGGACTCATCCAGCGAATAATTGATATCAACCGTCTGATTTTCCGGATCCGGATTCAGGTTCGGCTCAATGGACTGCTGCTGAAAATATCCTATTTGTCCCAATTCACGGATCGTTCGAATAATAGCCTGCCGGCTGTATTTCTGACCGGGCACCGTTCGCAGGTTGCGGCGGATGACATCATCATGCGTCTTGGTATTGCCCTCGAATGAAACTTCCTCGACATAGGCAATCTCGTTTTCCACAAGGTTTATATTCAGATCAACGGAGTCTTCGGCCACAATATCGATTTCAGGTTCCGCCTGAAAAAACAGGTAGCCGATATCCTGGTAAAGGCTGGTGACATCAGGCCCCTTTTGATTGATTTCCAGGCGCCTTTGAAATTTGGTTTGATTGAAGACCTCTCCCTTTTCAAAGCCGAGCGTCTGGGTGAGCTGTTCATCCGTATACACCGTGTTACCCTCCCAGTTAATGTCGCGGACCTTATACTGGGGACCTTCATGGACTGAAATATCTACCTTTACACCACGAGCCGGTGTTTCCAGCACGTATAGCCTTTGTTGGGTATAGGGAAAGGTATACACGCTGTCGCTGGTTATCCGAAAATCGAGAAAGCCGTGATCGCGGTAAAACTGTCCCAGATTATTCTTTGCCTCTTCGAACTCATCCTCTTTATACAGCTTCTTGGAAAAAAACTTCCACCATTTGTCCTCTTTAATCGTCCCCAGCGACTTCTGAAGTGTCCTGTCATCGAACTGTTCATTGCCCCCGAACGAAATATCCTTGACTTCCAGGCGCTCGCCGGCATTGATATCAAAAATGACTGTCACCCGGTTTCGCACCGTATCCGTTTTCGTCTGACTTACATTCACCTGCGTATCCCAGTGCCCCTCCTGCTCGTAATACCGCTTAATAGTATTCACCGCCTGGGCAACCGAGGATTCGGTGACCGCATACCCCGGTATAAGCGTTATTTCCTCCTCCAGGTCGCTTCTCTCCGACCGCTTTACCCCTTCAATCCGAAACGTTTCGAGACGGGGTCGTTCTTGTACGCTGATCTTCAGATAGATTCCGCCGGCTTCCCGGCCGGTTTCCACAATCTCAATATCCGTAAAGAGGCCCGTCTGATGAAGGCTTCTGATCGCCTGGCCTATGGCCTCTCCGGGGATTGTTATTTGTGTCCCTTCCTGCAGCCCGCTGGTGCCAATGACAAATTCCTCCCGGGAGGTTGTCAGCCCTTCAACTTCAATACCCAGAATTTCGTACTGCCGGGGCGTAGCATCCAAGGGATTTTCAATTTGAATGGGCGTATCGTCAGAAGTAATATCTTGAGCAATTGCAGCAGTAGAAATGAAACAAAGCAGAAAAAGTGTGAGTAATAAATTCTTCACGTGTGTAATTTCTTGAATATTGAGCGTACGTTTATATATGAATATGATAAGTCAGGTAGTCAGCTCTTGAACGTGCAATTTCGCCTGTTTTTTTTGTTCGTCTTTCGAAAGTTTTCCAAAGCGGCGTTCACGTTCCTGGAAAGAGTGGATAGCTTTGTAAAGTTCCTTCCGGCGGAAGTCGGGCCAGTAGGTTTCGGTGATATATAATTCGGAATAGGCCAGCTGCCACAGTAAAAAGTTGCTGAGGCGATATTCCCCGCTTGTTCGGATGATCAGATCCGGATCCGGAATATCGGCCGTGGACAAATGACAGCTTATCATCTCGTCATTGATGTCTTCCGGGTCTATCTCCCCGCTTTTTACCCGGCGGGCCAGCCTTTTAACGGCTTCTTTAATATCCCAGCGACCGGAATAGCTAAGGGCCAGGCATAAATTAAGGCGGCTGTTATCCTGCGTCAGCTCAATAACCTCTTTAAGCTCTCGCTGACATTTGTCCGGAAATCGATCAATCTGGCCAATCGTCTCCAGCCGGATATCATTTTCATTGAGATTATCGGCCTCCTTCCGCAGGGAGCTGGCCAACAGTCGCGTTAACGCATTCACTTCCATTTTAGGGCGGCGCCAGTTTTCGGTTGAAAAGGCGTAAAGCGTCAGGTACTTTACCCCCATCTGGGCGCAGGCTTCCGTAATATCACGAACCGAGTCTACCCCGGCTTTGTGCCCGAATGATCGCAGGTTGCCCCGGCTTTTTGCCCACCGGCCATTGCCATCCATGATAATAGCAATATGTTCAGGAAGCTGTCCCTGCTCGATGAGCTGAGCCTGCAGCTGCTTGTCACTATCTTTCTGTTCCGTATTTGTAAGCGAAATTGGTTTCAAAAGCGTAAAATTGGTAATTAGCTAAGCTATTAATATTAGAGTTTTATCCACGTTATTTCAAGCTTTATAACATTATAATTGACTGATCTGATGGTTCAGATCAATCATTTCTAACAGGGCCAAGGCTGCCTCGGCTCCTTTGTTTCCCTTTCCGCTTTCCACGATTCCGGCTCGCTGCTGAGCCTGTTCTATATTGTCTGTAGTCAAAACACCAAAAACAACCGGTTTATTGCCCTGAATATTCAATTCCGTAATTCCTCTGTTTGCAGCATCGCACACATAATGAAAATGAGGCGTGTCTCCCCGGATGACGGCCCCCAAAGTAATCACACCATCGACCTTAGGCAACAATTGCCGGGCAATAAAGGGAATTTCATAAGCCCCGGGACAGCGAACCACAACAACCCGCTCATCTTCAATTCCCTTCTGGTGTAAAACCTCCAGGGCACCCGCGAGCAGTTCATCGGTAATAAACGAATTCCATTTAGCCACGACAATGCCTATGGTACTATCCGGATCCTCAACACTTGCTTTCAATGTTCGATGATTCTTCATATTAGACGGTCATTTCTTTTCGCTTGTTAGTCAGCCTCAACAGGCGGTATACATACTTTGTATTTATGGTTACGATCCCAAAATATTTCTGGTATTTTTCGGCGCCGCCATGAAAATCACTGCCGCCGGTGATCAATAGATTGTGACGGTCTGCAAATTGTTCAATCCGTTTCTGGGTTTTATAGTTGTGACTGGGATGAATCGTTTCTATGCCGTCCACGCCGGCTACTACCAGTGTTTGGAGCTCCCTGTCCGTATATAGCTTACCCGGATGGGCTATAATCACCGCGCCCCCCGCTTCCTTAACCGTATCGATAACTTTATGGTGCGTATAGTATTCATTGTAGATGGGTCCCAGTTTCTGGTCGCTGAGATACCGGATAAACGCTTCCTTGAAGGACCCCACGTATCCCTTGTTCAAAAGGACTTCGGCAATATGAGGCCGGCCGATATTGCCTCTGAAAGCTTCTGCCTTCACTTCTTCAATATCAATATCAAACCCTTTTTGGGAAAGCTGGTCGATAATCCATTGAGCTCTTTTCAGGCGCGACTGGTAGTGGTCACGGGTAAGTTGCCGAATGGAGGAATGATCGGGATCGAAACAGTAGGCCAGCAGGTGGCATTCGCGGCCATTAAAATCTGCCGTAATTTCAATGCCGGGCAGCAACCGGATCTCGTCTGTTTTTGAAGCGGTTTCCTGTGCTTTACGATACCCTTTTAACGTATCATGGTCGGTAATCGCAATAATCTCAAGTTTCTGCTTTATAGCCTGCTTAACCACGTCGGCGGGACGCATATGTCCATCCGAGGCCAGCGTGTGGATATGTAAATCTGCTTTTGCCACTCTGTCAAAAATAAAATTTCAGGTAACGAACCAGGATTTCTCACCAAAAAGTCTGTACTTCAGCACGGCGAAGAACAATAGCAGCACAGACCCGCCCCGCACGCTATAGCCATCTTCAACGCCTCTGACCGGCAACGTTCGAGGTATGGTACACACTGTTATGATTTTTTGACCTCAAAAATCGATAGTAGGTTATCTGTATCATACGGGTACAACAATATACCAAACCTCTTTGTGAGAAATACGGGCTAACACTTTGCCACAAGCCCGTTACTTATTCGGAACTGTTTATTATCAGTGTTTCGCCCACCTGAATCCGGGAACCGCTTAAGCCGTTTAATTCTCTGAGTTTATCCACGGAAACACCGTGCTTGTTAGCTATATCAATAAGGGTATCGTTCGGCTGGACGGTATATTCACCATCAGTACCCATAAGAGAAGCCAGGGTAATATCCTCATTCCGTCGCTGTTTGAGCTCAATTTCCTGCTTTTCGTCAAAAGGCATCTGGCTTATTTTCTGATAGTAAGACTTCTTGGATTGCTCGACGTGTACCTCCAGCCGGTCGCCGGGTCGTATGTAAGCAGTCAGGTTATTCCAGGTTCTTATTTTGGAAGCCGTTACGTCAAACCATTCGGCGATATGACCAATGGTATCGCCCTTTCTGACCTCGTAGGTAATTACAGGTCCACTGGGCTTTTTTTCTGTCCGAGCTTCCGTTTTCCCGGACGAACTCTCCGGCGAGGGCTCTGAGGCGGAGGCCTGCGAAGCCTTGCTTTTATCAGCCGGACGACCGGAGGCTATCTCATCGGAGCCTTCCTTCGCGCTGCCGCCGGGAATAGGAACCACGACTTTTTGTCCGGGATGAATGGTGCTGGACAACCCCTCGTTGGTCTCATAAAGGGCCTGAACAGATGTGCCGTATTTTCGGGCGATGATACCCAGCGATTCGCCGCTGCTCACGGTATGCATCGCAACATTCGATCCGCGTTCGTCTTTAGGTATATCTTCGTAATTTTCTGCAAAGGTATCTTTCAGGCCGGCCGGCAGCTTAAGCGGGTATTTACCGCCGGGAGGCGTTGCCCAGCGCAGAAGTTCAGGGTTATATTCTTTTAACTCTTCAAGGGTAATACCGGCGGCTTCTGCCAGCGACTCCAGCGACATTAAAGGAGCCACCTGATACACATCGTAGCTGTAAGGATCCTCTTCATATTTTTTGTCAAATCCAAACGATTCCGGCTCCATACCGATCAGGGTGGCGGCAATATAGCTGGGAACGTAGTTCCTGGTTTCACTCGGCAGATGAGGCCAGGCTTCCCAATAGTTTTTTTCTCCCCCACCCCGGCGAATGGCATATTTCAGTCCGCGGGGACTGATATTATAGCCGGCTAGCGCCAGGTGCCAGTCGCCCCATACCTCGTATAAATCCCTGAGATGACGTGCTGCCGCACGGGTGGCCTTTTCCGGGTCCCGCCGTTCATCTTTCCAAAAAGTCACATCGAGTCCGTACACCGATCCCGTACCCCGGATGAATTGCCACATTCCTACAGCGGAAGCCCAGCTCTGAGCCCGTGGATTCAGTCCGCTTTCAACCATCGACAAGTGAATAAGCTCCGTGGGTACGTTCTCCTCTTCAAAAATTTCCTTCATCATCGGGAAATACTTTTCCGAGCGCTTCAACCATTTCTCCATAACTTCGGGACGTTTCATAGAAAAATACATCAGGGAGCGATTGACCTTCTCATTTTGCACAAGAGGCACGCTGGTTGAGGGCGCAGGAAGATTTTCCGGCACACTGAAACTTTCCTTCATCCATTCATCACTATCAGAAAAAAGTTCCTCCTGTATTGCAAAAATTTCGCCCTCCGCCTGCATTTCCGATTCTTTAATTCCGTAAAATTTGCGGTATTCCGTCATGATTGAGCGGTATAACTCACTAAACCGCTGCTCCGTTTGCAACTCGGGATAGGTGTCCAGCAACTCCTGCAGTCCGTATAATGCATCGGTAATATGCTTTTCAGCCTGCAGGGGATTTTCGTTCATCTGTGCTTCCATTGCCTTCACATGTATCCGGTAAATTTCAGTAATACGCTGCATCGTATCCTTCCTGAAATCCCCGCTGCTTTCCATAGAGCCTGAAAATGAGGAACGGTCGGTTCCGGCCTGTTCCTCTTCCTCTTGCTCATCCTCCAGCGGGTTATTATAGGGCAGCAGCATGGGAGAAGTAGGGACTTCCCTTAATTCAATCGCATCAGTGGGTTGTGACTGTTGTGCAGTAGCTGAGAAGCTTATCGCCAGAGATAGGATAAGAGCGGAATATAACGTCTGTTGCATAGGAGTCAAACGATGTTTATGGTGTTATAGGCATTTGTATCTATGAAAAATACCTGACAGTATACTATATATTGGGATCGAAACCGTGATTCATAATTTCTTCAATTGAACAATGCTTTATCATTATATATGACCTGGCACAGCACCCCATCCATCGCAATCTTTCTGTTCGGGACACCGTACTATACTCACGGCGGTTTCGGTTATATGACCCGGAGAATAACTTTGCTCTTATAATAACTATTATTTAACCAATGAGCCACCTCATATACTCCGGAATTTCAGGGCATTCCATACCGCCAAAAACAGCTGGGATACAGACGTAAAGCATTCATTAATCCAGGTTACACATTCAATTTGCTATCCGCCTTCGGAATTTAGGTCCAGCCGTTTCAGAGTATATTACAAATACTGTACCACAAACAGGCGTTCCGCCTGCACTTCCACCCCGGTTACGGGCGTCCGGCATGAAATTGACGGTTCGGGCGACAAACCGCATCAGGCATTATGCAAAAGCTACCGGGCTGTGGCAGAAAACACTTTTTTTCCGGCCACCCATGTTTCCAGAACCTTTGTCCGCCAAATAGTGCGCGCGGGAACTTCAAGGATATCCCGGTCAACCAGGACGAAATCAGCCCATTTACCGGGTTCCAAACTGCCCGTTACTTCTTCCTGGTGAGCCGCGTAGGCAGCATCAAGCGTGAACGAGCGCAAAGCTTGTTTACGGCTCATTCGTTCCCCCGGGTACCACCCTCCCTCGGGATGGCCCTGGTGATCCTGGCGCGTGACAGCAGCATGCAGGCCATAAAAAGGATTGACATGTTCCACCGGAAAGTCTGAACCGGAAGCCAGCACCGTCCCCTGATCCAGGAATGTCTGCCAGGCGTAGGCCCCCTCCATCCGCCCGGTACCGATACGGTCTTCGGCCATATTCATATCGCTGGTGGCGTGCGTGGGCTGCACAGAGGCGATGATGTTCAGCAGCTTAAATCGAGCTATGTCTTCGGGGGCAACGACCTGGGCGTGTTCGATGCGATGGCGTAGATTTTGGGGACCCAGGCTGTCCCGGACATTGGCAAAAGCATTCAGCACTGTGCGGTTGGCGCGGTCCCCTATGGCGTGGACGTTGGTTTGAAATCCGGCTGAAGCCGTTTTCAATAGCTGATTCGTCATCTCTTCTTCGGAAGAGAACAGTAATCCCCTGTTTCCGGGATTATCACGGTACGGCTCAAGCATAGCTGCCCCGCGGCTTCCCAGCGCCCCGTCAGCATACAACTTAACGCTGCGCAGGGCCAGCATGTCGTTGTTATATGATTTTACCGGTCCGTTTTGAGCAAGGGTGTCGAAGGTCGCCCCGGCCCCGGAGATCATCGCGTAAATCCGCGTCGTCAGGCTGTCGCGATCAGCCATTTGCCGGTATAGCCTCCAGTCTCTCACGCTTACCCCGGCGTCATGTACCGTCGTCAAGCCGTGGCTGCTCATCTGCTCAAGCGCTTCTTTCAGAGCCTGCCTCCGGGCCTCGCCCGTCGGTTCGGGCATGGCACGCTCGATCAGGCTCATCGCTCCATCTACGAAAACACCCGTCGGAGCGCCGGTTTCGTCACGTATAATCTTTCCGTCTTCCGGATCCGGGGTGGCCGCGGTAACCCCCGCTTGCTTCATCGCTGCGGTATTGGCCCAGCCCGCGTGTCCGTCTACCCGGTGCAGCCAAACCGGGCGCTTAGGCTCAGCCCGGTCAAGTTCCGCTGCGGTAGGAAAGCGACCTATATCCCAGTGGGTGTGATTCCAGCCGCGTCCCCGTACCCATGATAACCCGGGGTGATCGCTCCCGTATTCGTCAATACGCTGTAGTGCGGCCTCCAGCGACTCCGTACCCGTCAAATCTGCATTAAGCTGCTGAAAACCAAGCCCCATAACATGTCCGTGTGCATCAATCAGTCCCGGCAGCATCACTTTTCCCTTGCCATCGATAATCCTGATATACCTATCCGCAACGGGATCATCAAACGTCGTATCGCTGTAGACATCCACCACTCTCCCCTCCCGAAACGCCATCGCCGAAAATTCCTTCAGGGTTGAGGCATCACCATAGAAGGTATACCCCTGTACATTCTGAATAACGGTCGTAACTGGGGGTTCCCGCCGGCAGGAAAGGAGAGCCAACGACAACATCCAAAACAATAAAGCGTATGTTGCGGGTTTTATCATATTCATGGAGAAAAAATATCAAAAGACGACCGGTCCCGCCAGTGCTTTAGTTTACGTAGCAGGTCCAGGGGCTCAAAAGGCAGGTTATCCAGTTCATCGACCGCGGTCCACGCCACATCCTCAATCAGCTGGTCACGGTCTCCCAGTTCAGGATCACGTCCAGCCGATGGCTTTCCTGTTATTTTGCTGACTTCAAAATAGCATTCCACCGCATGGTACGGCTCGTCAATCAGCTCGCGAAGGTGCAGCAGCCGGTGAACGCCTATCTCGGTTTGCGTTTCTTCCCGGAACTCACGCCTGAGAGCCTCAACCATTGATTCCCCGAAATCCACCCCGCCCCCGGGCGGCATCCATACGGTTTTGCCGGTTACCGGAGACTGCAACTTTACCAACAGGATGGCATCCTGCTCGACCATTAACCCGCCGACGCGCAGTCGCAGCTGATGACCGAAAACGGATTCCGGTTCATTCATGGCGTTTCACTGACCACTATGCGCTCACCTTCCACCGGAATATTGAGATCATGCTCCCGGGCATGTTCCAGACTGGCTTTTACAAAATCAACAAAGAGAGGCTGGGGGTTATTGACGGTTGAACACAACTCCGGATGGAACTGTACTCCCAAAAACCAGGCGTGATCTTCAAGTTCAATAATCTCAACAAGATCACGTTCAGGATTAAAGCCGGAAAGGATCATCTTTTCTTCCACCAGCTTATAACGCAGGTTGTTATTCACCTCATACCGGTGCCGGTGGCGTTCATGGATCAATTCTTCTCCATAAGCCGCATAGGCTTTTGTTCCTTTTTTAAGTTTGCAATCATACAGGCCCAGGCGCATCGTGCCGCCCTTGTCTTCAATATTCTTTTGATCAGGCATAAGGTCGATAATCGGGTGTTCCGTATGTTCATCGAATTCGGTACTATTCGCTTCGGGCCACCCGCATATGTTCCGGGCGTATTCAATAACGGCACACTGCATTCCGAGGCAGATGCCGAAAAAGGGAATATTGTTCGTCCGTGCATAAGTGATCGCTGCCAGTTTTCCATCAATACCACGCCCACCGAAACCGGGCGCCACCAGTATACCGGAAATATCCCTCAGCTTATCCGCTACATTATCTCCGGTCAGATGATCCGATTGTAACCAACGGATATTGATCGCACAGTCGTTGACGGCTCCCGCATGAATAAACGCCTCCACAATCGATTTATAGGCATCATGGTGCTCTACATATTTACCAACCAGTGCAATAGTAATTTCAGTGGAAGGATTTCGCACAGCCTCCACAAATCCTATCCAGCGTTCCAGGTCGGGCTCCCCGGCCTCCAGCTTTAGTTTTTCAATGACCCGCTCGTCGAGGCCCTCTCCCTGCATCAGCAGGGGGACCTGGTAAATGCTTTCGGCATCAAGGGAGGCGATGACATCCGGTACTTCTACATTACAAAACTGGGAGATTTTTTTTCGGATGGATTCATCCAGCTCATGCTCGGAACGCGCCACAATGATATCGGGCTGGAGTCCGCTTTCGGAAAGCGTCTTAACCGAGTGCTGGGTAGGCTTGGTTTTCAATTCGCGGGCGGCCGAGAGGTAAGGCACCAGCGTCAGATGGATGGAGAGGGTATTTTCGCGGCCCACGTCATACCGGAACTGGCGGACAGCCTCGATATAAGGCAGGCTTTCAATATCGCCCACCGTGCCGCCAATCTCGACAATGACCACGTCATAGCCGTCGGACTCCCCCAGGGCGACGATATGCGACTTGATTTCATCAGTGATGTGCGGGATCACCTGCACCGTTTTACCCAGGTAGGCGCCCTGCCGCTCTTTGGAGATTACATCATTATAAATGCGTCCCGTCGTGACATTATTTTCCTGGGAGGTTTTGATATCCAGGAAGCGCTCGTAATGGCCCAGGTCCAGATCGGTTTCCGCCCCGTCTTCGGTTACAAAAACCTCCCCGTGTTCATAGGGATTCATGGTGCCCGGATCCACATTAATGTAGGGATCCAGTTTTTGCACCGTAACACGGAGTCCCCGCGCCACTAATAGGCGCCCCAGCGACGCACAGATGATTCCTTTACCGAGTGAAGACGTAACCCCTCCGGTTACAAAGATGTATTTTGTGGACATGAAAGCATTGGTTAATTAGGGAAAGTAAAAAATAGAAGGTTTCCGCTCATCATTCAAACCTTTATGCATTTTTTTTGAAAAAAATCGTTCTCTCCATCCGGAATCCATATTTCCCAACGGGTTCTCCTCCATCCCTCATCGATCAGCCATACCCTCCTCACCGAGGCAAGTAGGCCCACCCCAGCTTTCACTGTTCTTTCCTCCACTGGTCAATTACAGCCTTAAGAAGATCCGGTTTATTTGTAAAAATGCCGGTAACCCCGGCATCCAACAGCTTCCACATCCGATTCGGGTGATCCACGGTATAAATAAAATGAGGAATTCCGTTGCTGTTAAGATCCCTTCTTCTTTTTGTGTTAAACTGGCGATAGCTCATATTACATGCATCGGCTTTATACTGCTTCACAAGCTCGCCGGGCAATCTCTTACCCGATGCCGACCGGTTGTATAACAGCGCAACGGGCACGGCCGGATCCAGTGCTTTCAGGTGCGACACGGCCCGATAATCAAAGCTGGAAAACAGAACGTGCCGATCCATCCCATACTCTTCCACCAGCCGCAGGCATTTTTCCTCTACACCTCCGGAACCCCGATCCGTGACGGCCTCCGTCTTTAGTTCTATGTTGACCGCGATGGTACCGGCGGCAAACGCCAGTACTTCTTCCAGCGTGGGGATGTGAATCCCCTTAAAACCTTTATCAAACCAGGCCCCGGCATCCAGTGCTTTAAGCTGCCGAAGCGTGTAACCGGAGAGCAGCCCCTTTCCGCTGCTATGTCCCTCAAGTTTTGCATCATGAAAAACCACCGGTACACCATCACTGCTCAACAGCACGTCCAGCTCGATCATCTCAGCCCCCAGTTCTTCGGCACCCTTGAAAGCAGCCATCGTATTTTCGGGATAATAGGCGCTGGCACCGCGGTGGGCGATCACGATGCATCCATCTTCATTGTGCTTGTAGAGCGCGGGCAGCCGATATCGGTCGGTCATATAATATTATGCAGGGGACAAAAGGTTCTCATTGACGACTGAATATCTATTTTTCGCGCTCTTTTTTCCACGTCAGGTATTCGACAAGCTCTTTGAGCTGCTTCTTTTGATAGAAAATGAGTCCCACATTGATACCGAAAATTGCTATAATAATCAGAAAGACCGTCTGGCTGAGTTCGGTAATATCAAAATAAAAGGAATAGCCGAAAATCAACAGCGCGGCGACATTGACCGCCAGCATAATCCATTTATTGCGATCTTTTTTGTACAGTTCCTCAATCTGTTCTTCTATGGGCAGCGTTTGTTTTTCATTCTTCAAATGAATATTAATATACGATTGCATCCGCTGCTGTTCCCGGTCATCCGTAAAGTCAGTCATATTAATTCTTAGATTCCATCACTCGTTTCATGGCATTGCGCAGCAACAGGTTCGGATCATGCATTTTAGAAACCGTATGATACACCAGAAAGAACCCCGCCATGGCCGAAATACTCGACATTCCGGTCAGCAGCGTAGACAGCCAAAGCGGCTGCACATAGCCTAAAATAGTCACGGCTATAACGGTTAATCCCAGGAGAATCTGCAAAGTTCCGGCCAATATATAAATACTCGATACCGAATGGATCCGATTCATTAATTTCGAAAGGCCCCGCCCGTATATAGAATCCTTTATATTTCGATTCCTGGATGAGGTCTTCCAGTCGTTATTTCTCTTTGAATTGCTCATAACTATTTTCCGTATCTTTTAAGTAAGCCTTAATAAGCCAGCATGTACTTATAACTTAACCGAAATTGTTGATTTTTCAATCCTGTTTTTCTATGCCTGACACAAACTCCGATATTTACATATACGGCCGCAACCCGATACGCGAGGCCCTGACCAATGAAGCCGGGCGCCTCGAAAAGATCTTTGTGCGCGACTCCCTCCGCGACTCACAGCTTTCTGACATCTTTGAGCTGGCCTCGCAACATCGCATTCCTATCTCACACGTGCCCGGAGCCAAACTATACGACCTCGTAGGCGGGGTAAACGACCAGGGCGTCGTGGCGTTGAGGAGTGCCGTTTCGTATCTCGAATTCGGGGAGTGGCTCAAGGAAGTCGACACCTCAACCTATCCCGCCATCCTGCTGCTCGATGAAATTGAAGATCCGGGTAATTTCGGCGCCATCCTTCGCACAGCAGCAGCGACGGGACTGTCAGCCGTGCTGGTCCCCAAACATCGCCAGGCACCGGTCAATGCCACGGTTTATAAGACGTCGGCCGGCACCGCGGGACGCATTCCCATCGTGCGGGCTGGCAACTTGAATCAGGCGATCCTGAAACTGAAAGACGCCGGCTTCTGGATCGGTGGCCTCGACATGCAGGGCGACCGGGAGCTGTGGGACCTCGAAGTCGATCGTCCCCTCGCTTTTATCATCGGCAGTGAGGACAGCGGCATCCGGCAAAAAACCCTCGAGCACTGCGATTACCGGATTAGCATTGCCATGGAAAACAGCGTGGAATCACTGAATGCCTCCGTCAGCGCCGCCCTCTTGTGCTACGAATGGAAGCGAAAACGGTAATTAGCACCCGCGAACTCGGAGCAAAAAATCATCATGCGGCCATCTTAAAAGCACCCTTTTGCAAAACTGTTTTTTCCCCAATCTCTGCATTTTCGCAATTTCAACTTCCTCAGGTATAGTCAATACACCGCGATTTTAAAATCGCTCAGGGGTTGATATGGAGCAAAACCCTGGTTTTTCAAAACACTCTTAACATTAAGGCAGTTGCTTTCGAACATTCTTTCAGCCTCCTGAAAAGACCTAAACCCCGGATTTCTCATCAGGTAATTTTGTCCCTCAGCAGGGCGAAGGAAAATAGCAACGGAGACGTGGTTACGCTAATTCATTCATACAGTAAATATTTTGACCGCTGCTCGGAAAACTGCTCCGCCGTCTCTTCCCACTGCTCCCGGTAGCTCCCGTCTTCCAGCTGTTGCAGGAGTTCCGACCGGTCTATACCGCTGAGCTTCTCTATAAAACCGGAGAGTTCAGCCTTCGGCGTGGCATCCAGCATTGCAGCCAGCAGCTCGACTCCCAGTGCTATCGGGTCAACGCGGTTAATATCCGTAATTTGCAGTTCTACCCCGTGACATCGCTCTCCCTCGAACTTGGGGCTTGGGGCTTTCCCCGGTATGGACCTGGGTCGAAAGGAGATTCGTTCGATATTAACGCCCTCAAAATTACGCCGGAGCGGGGCAATATGGCTGGTCGTCAATGTCGTAGAGGGTGAACCGATCATCATAAAGGGATCCGGCGTTCCGCGTCCCTCTGAAATATTCACCCCCTCAAAAAGGACCGTTCCCAGGTAGAGATAGGCATGCCGGAATGTCGGCAGGTTGGGAGAAGGCGGAATCCATTCCAGTCCCGTTTCCCGCCATTTCATGGCGCGCTGCCACCCCTCCATAGGAATGACGCGCAGCGTGCTTTTGTCCGCATACTCAATCCACTGTTCACCGACCATCATCCTGGCCAGTTCTCCCAGGGTCATCCCGTGGGCCATGGGAATGGGGTAGCCGCCCACAAACGAGCGGTGCTCATCCTGCAGCATCCATCCCGAAATGTAGTTGCCGCCCGCGGGATTGGGACGATCGAGCACCCACACCGGCACGCCGTGGGCCGAAGCGGCCTCAATGACATTGCCGAGCGTGACGTTGTAGGTGTAGAAACGAGCTCCCACATCCTGCATGTCAAAAAGAAGCAGGTCGACCTCCTCAAGCATCCCGGCGGTGGGTTTTTTGGTCTCCCCGTAGAGCGAAAAGACCGGTAGTCCCGTCGCCTGGTCAACCCCGTCTTCAATGGTTTCCCCCGCTCCTGCATCGCCCCGGAAGCCGTGTTCTGCGGCAAACAGAGCGGTCACGTTGACACCCCTTGCCAATAACGTATCAAGCATATGCTCCTCCTCCACGCGCGCGGTGGGGTTCATCACCAGTCCCACCCGCTTCCCTTCCAGTTCGTCGAGATGCTCATCGATCAGTACGTGCGCCCCCACTTTAACGCCGGAATGGGAGCCGGATGACTGAGACTGGCAAGCATAGGTGCAAACAGTTAAAAGCAGCAGCAGAGATCGTAAATACATGGCAAAGCTGGTTATCAGTTTATGAGTTATCGGTTATTTGTCTCCAATAACGAATAACAAGTAACAAATAACGATTGAAAAACGCCGGTTGAAAATTTATCGCCGAACGACCTTTAAAAAATCATGCCTTATTCGCCACCACTTCAGCTTCCGTAAAGAAATAGGCGGCTTCTTTTTTGCCGTTTTCTACTGAATCGGAACCATGAATGATATTTTCTCCCACGCTGTCGGCAAAGTCGGCGCGAATGGTCCCCTCATCGGCCTCAGCGGGATCGGTCGCACCGATAAAGGTACGGAAATCCTCGATCGCATTCTCCTTTTCCAGAATCATCGGCACGCAGGGACCGCTGCTCATAAACTCGCACAGTTCATCATAAAAAGGTCGTTCCCTGTGCACAGCATAAAAGCCGCCGGCCGTGTCCGGGGTCAGACGTGTCATTTTCATTGCAACAATCGTAAATCCCGCTTCCTGGATGCGCCGGGTTACCTCCCCGATTAACTCTTTGCGTACACAGTCAGGTTTGAGGATCGTCAGCGTTCGTTCTACAGCCATTTTACTTTCCGGTCTATATTTAATGTTCAACTTCTATTTAACAGAGAACCCAAATATAACGTATTGTCCATTAATTCACGAAGAGATTTCTCAGGTCTGCCGGACCGACACATCGATGCTGCCGCTCCCCGCCCTGTTTGGAGATCGCAAAAAAGGTTTCGAAAAATCAGCTGTTTCGTTCAGGGTTAAGATCAGGAAGAAGAGTGGAATCACAGCATATAGTCCATGGATCAGGATTTCAACCGCCCGTTCACACCCAGGTTGGCCGAAAGAACGGTTTTACAAGGCACTTTAAAAATAAATCGCTTGAGAGCGATCAAATCTTACCTTAGCTTACTGTCTTGTAAAAGCGGCTAATCAACTATTATCCTAACCTACTTTTATTTATATCACCATCATGAGTCTTAAAAAAAGCTATAAAGATGCCGATCCGCCTATTGCTCACAGCTCTAAAAGAATGGGCAAAAAAAAGAACATCGCCCTTGTGGCCCACGACCACCGCAAAGAAGATCTGATCGACTGGTGCGACTTCAACCAGGGATCCCTTTCCAAGCATAACCTGTTTGGTACCGGTACCACCGGACAGCTGATTGCCGATAAAGTGGGGCTGGAGGTAACCCGGTTTAGCAGCGGACCGCTGGGCGGCGATCTGCAGATCGGGGCCGCCATCTCCAAGCACAAAATTGATATGATGATCTTCTTTTGGGACCCTCTGCAGGCGCAGCCCCATGATGTGGACGTCAAAGCCCTGCTGCGCATCGGGGTGCTCTATAACATCCCGGTCGCCTGCAACCGGTCATCGGCCGACTTTATGATCTCATCAGAGCTTTTTGATGAGGAGTACGGGCGATTCCTGGTGGATTACAGCCAGCGTTTTACCAAAAAAATTGAAGAGTAAAGAAGAGTAATTCTTAACCATCTGGAACTATGACGACGCAAAACCGCCTGGCACAGGAATCGAGTCCCTATCTCCTGCAGCATGCGGATAACCCCGTCAACTGGTACCCCTGGGGGGCCGAGGCATTTGAGAGAGCGCGGGAGGAGGACAAGCCTGTTTTCCTCTCCATAGGCTACGCTACGTGCCACTGGTGTCATGTAATGGCTCACGAATCGTTTGAGGACGAGCAGATCGCTGATATGATGAATGAGGCATTTATCAATATCAAGGTCGATCGCGAGGAGCGGCCGGATATCGACCATACCTATATGCTGGTTTGCCAGATGCTTTCCGGCAGCGGAGGCTGGCCGCTGAATGTGTTACTCACCCCGCAAAAGAACCCCTTTTATGCCGCTACCTATATCCCGAAGCGGGAGCGACAGGGACGTCCGGGCATGCGGGAGCTGATCCCCTGGATTTCGCAGCTGTGGCAAAACGAGCGTGAAAAGATCGCAAAATCAACCGATGAAATCACCCGGGCTTTTAACAAGTCCAACGCCTTTGAGCCGGGGGAGCGACTGGACCGTTCGGACCTGGAAAAAGCCTATCGGCAGTTCAAAGAACAGTTTGACAAGCAGTACGGGGGATTCGGATCCGCTCCCAAGTTCCCGGCCGCCCATAACCTGATGCTGCTGCTCCGCCTTGCGGCCAGGGTTGAGGATTCCCACGGGATTGGGATGGTCGAACAGACGCTCACCCGGATGCGGCTCGGGGGACTCTTTGACCATGTCGGAGGGGGCTTCCACCGCTACTCGACGGACCGGGAATGGCTGGTCCCCCATTTTGAGAAGATGCTCTACGATCAGGCCATGCTGCTGATAGCCTATACCGAGGGCTGGCAATCTACGGGCCGCCCGCTCTTCAGGCAGACGGCCGGAGAGATTGTTTCCTACCTGATGCGGAAGATGCAGCACCCGGACGGTGGTTTTTATTCGGCCGAAGACGCCGACAGCGAAGGCGAAGAGGGCAAATTCTATGTTTGGAGTCCCGCCGACATACGTAAGGCCCTCCCCAACCCGAAAGCAGAACTTGCCCTCGAGGTATTCAATATCACGGAGGAGGGCAACTACAGGGATGAAGCCTCCGGCCGGCGAACGGGAAAGTCTATTCCCCACCTCCGGAAGCCGATCAAAAAACTCGCAGAGGAACGGGATATGACCGAAGATACCCTTCGATCCCGGTTAGAGGCCATTCGAAAGAAACTGCTTGCCGCGCGACAGCAACGGGTGGCTCCCCTGCTGGATGATAAAATTCTCACCGACTGGAACGGGCTGACCATTGCGGCCCTGGCCAAAGCGGGACGTGCATTCGACAACGAGGACTACCTGCGGCAGGCGGAACGCTGCTACCGCTTTATTGCCGATGAACTGATGCCCGACAAAACCACCCTTCTCCATCGCTTTCGAAAAGGGGAAGCCGGGATTGACGCTCATGCCGATGACTATGCGTTCCTGATATGGGGACTGATTGAACTCTATGAGGCGACCTTTAAAAGCCGGTACTTGTCCCGCGCCGTAGAACTAAACAACACGTTCATGGCACGTTTTTGGGATCCCGATAACGGCGGATACTTTTTTACCTCACGGTCGGGCGAAGAGCTGCTGGGGCGAAAAAAAGAAATATACGACGGGGCCCTGCCCTCAAGCAACTCCGTGGCTATGATGAACCTGTTGCGTCTGGGACGGCTGACCGGGAACACCGGGTGGGAAGAGAAGGCGGATCAAATCAACAAGCTGTTTGCTTCGGACATCCGCAAGGCTCCCACCGGCTTTGGGTTTGCGCTCCAGAGCGTGGATTTTACTGCTTTCGGCTCACAGGAAATTATCATTGCCGGGCCCATAGATAACGACCAAACGAAGAACATGCTGCGGCCCCTGCACCACCGCTTCCTTCCCCGTGCGGTTGTCCTGTTAAACGATCCGGCGGATGAACAAATCGGGGAGATAGCCCCGTTTCTTTCGAACTTTCCGGTGCAAAAGGGACTACCGACCGCCTATGTCTGCCAGAATTTCAGTTGCGAAATGCCCACTACCGACCCGGAGAAGATGCTGGAGATGATTGAGAAATAATGTTCGGCCTGCTATTTCGGCTGAAGTTCTATCACCGTAACGGTAGGCGGCGCATTATAGCGTACCGGTCCCAGGGTAAACCCAAGCCCGTTATTTACGTGGATGGGGAGTGCCCCTTCCCAATACAAGCCGCTGACATATTTTGTCTCCCGCTCGGAAGCCGAAAAATCCATGCCCATAAACGGCACGCGTATCTGTCCCCCGTGCGTGTGCCCGGCCAGCATCATATCGTAATGATGTTTCATGGCGCTTTCGATCAGGTAATCGTTAACCTGGTGGGAGGCAAAAATTTTCAGCGCGGCTTCCGGTGCGCGGCGGGACAGCGAATCCACGGTATCCGGGTTCGAACGCCGGCTGTATACTTCCGTAACACCCGTCAGCACAGCAAAGGAGGAGCTATCCACCGGAATCCTGATGTTTTTATCCTGCAGGAGAAAAATCCCCGATTCATTGAGCGCCCGTTTTACCTCCCCGGTGCCTGCCCAGTAATCGTGATCCCCCACGACAGCATATATGCCGTGCCGGGCTTCGGCTTTCCCGAACGCGCGGGCTGACATCCCGATGAAGTCCGTCCCATAAGAAATAAGGTCCCCGGTAAAGATGACCAGATCCGGATTCTGTTCATTCAGTTTGCTGATATAGCCGCTTATCTCCTCGCGGCCTGTATACTCATCACCCTGTATATCGGAAATGTGTGCTACTTTAAACCCGTGGAGCGGTTCAGGAAGATCTTCTACCGGCAGCGGGATATTTTCCACTACAACCCGGCTGGTATCACGGTACACTTTCCACCCCGTGTACGAAAAAACAACCACAAAGAGCAGCAAAAGCAGGCGTGCGTGGATACGATCCACGCGGCGGGGGTCCCATGAAAAAAAGCGCGTTATCCCTTTCGCCAGGTCTGCCAGAAGTATCCAGGTTGCCAGCTGAAAAACAAACACCAGTCCGAACCAAAACCAGTACGTCAGCGGTTTAGGATATTTGAGCAGATCAATATCGCCGGAAAGGTAAAAATCTATCACGCCGATGACTGGTAACAGGTAAAAAGAACATACCACAGCCGGCAGGATCTTTTTGCTCCATGTTGATTCATCCAGCAATTGTTTGGCGGAAACATATAGCCGCCAGACCAGGTATATAACGGCCGGGGCCATCAACAGTGATACCAAAAGCGTCATTCTGAGAAGCCAGGGCATTATTCAAATAGCTTAAAAGTTCTTTGTATATTGTTTTTTGATGGCGAAGGACCCTGTCGGACTTAGAGGATTGTAACGAGAGTCAGATTTTGGGATTTTTGAGGCGAATAGTGGGCCTGTTTAGCGAAAAAGAGCTCGGAATCTGGCCAAATTCGACGGATTCGCAGTAGATTTTGCTACGTTCGACAGGCTCCTTAGCCTAACGTTATTTTTTGATTTCAACAAATTTTTTTAAAGATCAAACGATTGCGCTTCTTTTTGGGTAGTAAAACAGGCATGCAGGGTGATTACCTTCATTCTGCCCGCAACCATCGGGAACGCATTTCGCGGCGATTGCGTCGGAGCAATTGAATTAATGAAACGCAGTGAGGAGCATACATCCGCTGATGGCTAATGAGCATTCACATAACAAAACGTTTAAGGAACGCTGTGCCGGCTATCTGTTGCAGACGCTTGATGCAGACGAGCGTAAAGCATTCGAGCAGATGCTGGAAAATGCAACAGAAGAACAGCAGCGACTTTACAGGGAGATGCGATCGGTCGCCAATCAGCCATCGTTTACGCAGCAACCGGGAGAATCTTCCGAATCACTGAAAAAGCGGCTTATGGAACGGATACCATCGGAGGAGGAAGATCCGGAAGCAGAAGAAATTCCCTCACCCCCCGTTCCTGCTATTGAGGAAGACCTTTCTTCGGAAAATGAAGGGGATGAGGATATGGGGGCGGAAGCAGGGGAAGAACCCTTCAACTGGGCGACCTTTTCGACCGCCGCTTCGTTTGCCCTGCTGATCCTGAGCCTGAGCCTGCTCTTCTACTCCTTTAACCTGAGCGCTGAAATCAATGATCAGGAGTCGGTTATTGACGATCAGCAGGCCGAAATTACCGGATTAGAGGAAGAGCTCCGCCGGAAAGAAAAGATGCTGGCCATCCTGGAGTCACAAGGCCTCGAGATGGTACTGATGTCCGGGCTGGAAGTCAACCCGGATGGCTATGGCAAAGTAATATGGGATTCCGAAAACCGCCGGGCACTGCTCCAGGTATCAAATCTGCCGCACGTACCGCCCGATAAAGAGTACCAGCTATGGATCATTCAAAATAACGAGCCGGTGAGTGCCGGTGTTTTTGCCGTTAGCGACACCAGTGACACCTTTTTCACCTTCGAGGAGACGGCCGATGCCCGGAATGATTCCGCCAGTGCTTTTGCCATTACGATGGAACCCAAAGGAGGTATGCCGCAACCCACCGGAGATATGTACCTTCTGGGTAACATGAACAGCGATGCGGAGGGGCCGTAGGAAGAAAAGTCACCGGTTATTCATCTTCCGGAACAGATATTCCTGCATGCTGAGTACTTTGACGCCTGACGGCACCTCAGTCATTGCGGGATCAACGGGCGCTTGCTTTATCTCCGTAACTTCCAGGGCCGATGTGAGTTTACCATCTTTATAGGCTTCCAGCTTCAGCGGAAAATAGTTTTCCTTAAAAACAAGATCCATCGGAAAATCATCACTGATCAAAGCGTCGGTATCCCCGCCCCACGGCTCAGCCAGCATTCCCCAGTTCACATCGATTTCGTTTGTCATCCAGACTTCGGAATAGTTCTGGTCGGGATCTGATTCATCCCTGAAAACAAATTTTTCGCTCCGGTAGCCTTTAATCGTTTGCGTGTCCCCCGTTCGATTTTGCCGGATATCATAGTCTTTGTCCAGGGGCTCACCACCATTACTGCCGTTATTAAACATATTCATAAGAGAAGTGATATCCGTTTTGGCAATTTTCAGCGCTTCATCTCCCCCCGTTAAGAATACGAAATCCTGTGAGTCGAGGCGGACCAGCACCCCGTCGGTCTCCAGGGATTCCATAAAGTCATACTTTTTCTCCCCCTGCAGTAGTATCCGTTCCGGGGTAATATACAGCATAAACCTATCGCCACTTGTCTCATTTCCCTCCGTATATTCGTAACTGTTATAGGTTATTTCCCCTTCAAACTGGGCCGCGGCCGGTTGTGTAAAACAAGCTGCCATAAGCATTGCGGATAAATAATAGGTTGCTTTTTTCATGATGGATTTCTTAAAAATTAATAAATAAATGATCTGGTGCTCCAATCCCGGAGGCCGTAGCGCGCGTATAAAAAAATAGCCTGCCGAAGATATTCATCGACAGGCTAACTAACGAGTGAAAGAAATTAAAATTATGCTTCCCGGAGTACATCCATATCAACATTGACTTTGTGGATCCACCCACCCGCAACCACATCGTCGCCTTCGTAGCAGACGACCGCCTGTCCCGGTGCAATAGCTTCACGACCGGTTGGGAACGTGACCTCGATCTCATCTTCTCCCAGCTGCTTCAGATGTCCCCTGACACCGTCATCATTATATCGGATTGTACCCGTCACATCCATTTCACCGCCGGGCACTTCACCGTACTTGCTCAGGTTCACATTCCTGGCGCGGCAAGTGGTGCTTACCAGGTCTTCCTTTTCACCGATGGTAATCACATTGGTGGCGGGATTGATATCGGTTACGTATACCCGTTTTCCGAGCGCCAGGTCAAGCCCGCGACGCTGACCGATGGTATAGAACGGGTATCCCTCGTGCTCTCCGACAATATTGCCCTCCTGGTCCACAAACTTACCGCCCTTCACGCGCTCTTCGAGTCCATCCACCCGATCCTTCAGGAAGCGGCGATAGTCGTCATCCGGCACAAAACAAATTTCATAGGAATCCGGTTTCCCGGCCACTTTATCCAGGCCGAATTCTTCGGCCAGCTCCCTGATCCGGGTTTTTTCAAAATTACCCAGTGGAAATTTTGTGCGAGCAAGGTGCTTTTGCTCGACTCCCCAGAGAGCGTACGACTGATCCTTCCTCGGATCCCGTCCGCGGGAGATCACCTGCCGGCCGTTCTCTTCGCGTACCCGGGCGTAGTGTCCCGTTGCAATAAAGTCGCACCCCAGGTTATCCGCACGGCGCAGCAAGGCAGCCCATTTGATATGGGTATTGCACAAGACACAGGGATTCGGCGTGCGTCCGCTCATATAATCATCGACAAAACGGTCGATAACCCAGTCGCCGAATTCTTCACGGATATCCACAATAAAATGCTTGAACCCGTGCTTCACGGCAATCTGCCGGGCGTCATTCATGGACTCGAGCGTACAGCAGCCGGTTTCTTTATCCGATTTCCCGCCTACCCGCGAGTAATCCCACGTTTTCATGGTAATGCCGATGACATCATATCCTTGTTCTTTGAGCATAACCGCCGCAACAGAGGAATCTACTCCCCCGCTCATGGCTACCAATACTCGTCCTTTGCTACTCATGTCTGGTTACTGGTGATTGGTAATTTGTTATTTTATGGAGGCTTTTGTAAAACCCGCTCGTTTGCCCAATATCGGCATTTTCGCGAATTCAGAATCCTCACTTATGTGATAATAAGCTGTGGTTTTGAATTCGTTCAGGGTTAGACCCTGAATAAAATCCATGGTTTTTTCAGAAGCCTCTTGTTGTAAATTAGTTAAAAGTTATGGATAGCCGGCCAGGATATCCACATTCTACCGTATGGTCATTAACCGGTCAATAATATAACGAAGCCTGAAAGGTAAGAATTTTTTATGTAAATAATGTGAAGGAGAAAGTTGCGTTACCGGCTATCCTGTATTCTTCCGTTACCTGTGATAGCGAAGGTCGTACCTTGTTATGTTCACGGGATCTTATACGGGTGGCTCGGCAAATTACTAAAGTTATCCTACATATACAGGTAGGGCTTCCAGTCCTCCGATACGCCGCCTAAAAGAGACTGCAGGAAAGTAATATGAATCGGACGATAAGGCTTTCTTTTTAGGGGCATATTCGCTTCTTCCGGGGTCCGGTTGCCTTTATTCACATTACACGAATCACAGGCAGCGACCAGATTCTCCCAGCTATCACCACCCCCGCGACTTCGGGGCAGGACATGATCGATCGTCAAATTCCGGGACGAGCCACAA
The DNA here is from genome assembly GCF_900129315.1 of Fodinibius roseus. Classification (GTDB taxonomy): domain Bacteria; phylum Bacteroidota; class Rhodothermia; order Balneolales; family Balneolaceae; genus Fodinibius; species Fodinibius roseus. The sequence goes on along the minus strand of NZ_FQUS01000003.1, from coordinate 204,530 downwards.
TACTGGCAGGTATTGGCATCCCGTTTCAGAATATTATGCCGGGTCAGGACAATTTTATTATAGGGAATATTGATATAGCGGCGCAGTCGTATAACCGACGGATAGGAATATTCTTCCGTCACGGTCCGTAGTTTTTTATCCGGGTAATCATGCAGCATTTCGGCCTTATCCAAAAAGAGTAGCTTTATGGATCGATGAACCGAGCATACACTCAGCGGCTGATAGTCTTTATTTAAAACCAGAACATTGGCGTCCATAGCATTGACATATTTTTTACGGCTCTGTCTGCCTATTTTCAATCACAGACAGATATACCGGAAAAACTTTAATGTGTAGAATCAACATTAAATTTTACTAAAATGCAACCCAAAAGTGCATCAGCTTAACTAAAATGGACTTTTTATCGTTTTAGAAAAAGAAATTGATCTTACATCATCTACAAAATTTTTCATACCTTCTTTTTTCAAGTTATATCTGTTCTTAAAAATACGCGGCATCTACGCCTGAAAACCGGTCCGGTGTCTCCTGTGTGGCACCGGTTACTTATACCTGCACTATGACCTCAGAGAATACCAAAAAAATGATTCTTCCGTCCTCTCTCGAGGAGATGGACAAACTGGATTCCTTTGTCGATGAACTGCAAGAGTGGGCTTCCCTGGACCAGCAGCAGCGAAACCGAATTATGCTTCCCCTGAGCGAAGCCCTTAACAATGCCATACTTCACGGCAACCAGCTGCAGGAGCACAGGTCCGTTACCGTTGTCGCTGAGCTCAAAAACCAGCTCTTAATCATCAGCGTGGAGGATGAAGGAGCGGGATTTGATCCCGATAGTGTTCCGGACCCCCTGAAAGAAGAAAACCTGCTCAAAGAAGGAGGACGCGGTATTTACCTGATCAGGGAGTATACCGATGATATCGACTTTCAAAATAATGGTTCTAAAATAATCATGACCTTTAATTTGACCTAATTAAAATTACATGACCGGGCTTCGCTTCCGAGAGCCCGGCTATGTATTACCTGCGTATGAAAGATAGTCAGCCTGTTGCTATTTCCATAAACAGCTATCCTCTGCCAACCTACCATCCCGGATTCTGATCAAGGCTGGAATTCAATAACAGCTCGGTGCGGGGTAACGGGTACAGGTAATCCTTGCTCTCGTCAAACGTTCGCTGTTCATTAGACCCGGGCTGGGGAATAACAAGACCCCGGTCATCCAATACCACATCTTCCCCGAGCCGGAGATAAACGATTCCCTCCTGTTTGTTGTCAATCGATCCGGAATAGATAACCAAATCCATATCGCCATCATCCTCCAGATCGTATTCACCGGTACCCGGAAAATACATTCCCCGGAAGGGCTGCGTGAGTTTCTGCCCTTCCTTCCACCGCATGAGATCATCCCATCGAAAATTTTCCATAAACAGCTCAATCCGGCGTTCCCGTCGAATCTCCAGGATAATACCTTTATTGGGACTCTGCCCAATGCTTTGATACTGCTTCTCAAGAAAAGGATCAGGGCTCGCATTCGCCTGACCAAGCGACAGGTCCGGCATCGCCACACGGTCCCGAAGCAGGTTGACAGACCGGTCCAGATCGGCCTGCGTAAGGATACCCAATTCCGCTCGAGCTTCTGCATAGTTCAACAGCACCTCTGCATACCGGAACAGGGGCAAATCGGCAATCGAGGCATCATAGCTGTCATATTCCGGCTCTGTAACGAACTTCGTAATTTGATAACCGGTTACGGTGGCTCCAAAATTAGGCGGTATCGTCTGGGTTTCCCCCATCCGGTGATATCCCGGGGTACGGATCGTTTGCTTAAGGCGGGGATCCCGGTTCTGCACCTCTTCGGTAAACTGCTTCTGCCGGTAGCCATCCTTATCCGTAAAGCGGGAGCCATCGTTCATCAGGTAACTGTTAACCAAATCCTTCGGCATACCCGGGCGACCATAGGAAGAGGTGATTGTGTAATAATTCACGTTGTGATCGATCTGTTCGGCACTGTTAAACTGTCGCGCCAGAATGATCTCATCGGCAACCGCATCGTGAGAGGCAAACAGATCCCTGTAATCACTGTCCGGTTCTCCGGTTGAATAGACCACATAATTTCCGGATTCCATCAGTTCCCCGGCAGCCTGCCAGGCAATATTCAAATACTTTTCAGCGCCATCCAGGCCATGATACTTCCTGAAGGTACCTTCAAACAGTCCTACTCGGGACCGGAGGGCCAGTGCCGTCCATTTTGTGGCCTGATATACCCGCGGGGTCTCCGACATATTGTTGACCGCATAATCCAGGTCATTCAGGACGGAATCCACCACCATGCCCCGGGGATCACGGGCTTTTTGCAACGCCTGCTCGTCGTCCGGATCCACCGGTTCCGAGTACCACGGGACATCCCCAAACCGCTTGACCTTGTTGAAATAGAAGTATGCCCGAAAAAAACGGGCGACCCCGCTGTAATGACGTTTGGCAGCGTCATCATTCGCTTTCTGATAATGAGCCAAAAAATAGTTTATTTTCCTAAGATCATCCCAGGTCCATCCTGCCGAACCGGCGTCCGTCGGTACCACGCGGTCTCCCCTGATGCGAGCCGACAGCGAGGTCTCCATTATGTTGTCCGCATCCCCGTTATAGATGCTGGCCTCCGGAAACATCAGATAAAAAGAATTTGTATACAGTTCCAAATCGCTGGCCGTTTGGAAGAAGTTGTCGGTCGTAACCTCAGCGAGCGGATCGGTATTAAGGCTATCCTGACAGGCTGTAAGAAGCAGGACCGTGAGCAAAAAAACCGTGATAACAGATATATAATATTTCATCGGTCTGTGGTGGTTATTGAAACTTAATGTTTTACGTTGCATAGCGTTTAAATTTAAAAGTCCAGGTTAATGCCGAAAGAGTAGACCTTACTGAAAGGATAGGTCTGAGCGGTAGAGCCCTCACCGTAACGCTCTTCTGCCTGGGAAAAGGTGATCCCATTGGAGGCTGCCTCAGGATCGATATAGTCGGTCAACTTGCTGAATGTCAACAGGTTTTCACCGCTAAAATAGAACCGTACACGCGACCCGATTCCTGCAGTCCAAGCCCGGGGCAAGGTATAGCCGACCGTCAGGTTCTTTAGCCGCAGATAAGCAACACTTTGCAAATAGCGATCGTTGACGGCGCCCAGCTGGCGGGAGCTGCCCAGGGCTGTGTAGCCTCTGAGACGTGGAAAATAGGCATCGGGATTTTCCGGCGACCATATGTTATTTACCAGGTCCTTACGCTGGAATGAGTCGTAGGGACGATTGTACATCGCCCAAAAAATGCGGGAGTCGTTATCGGGATACCAGTCCTGTTTACCGATACCCTGCAGGAACAGCGAGAGATCGATATTATTCCATTCGGTCTGTACAGAAAAACTGTAGGGGAATTGTGGCGTGGCGTTGCCGATGACCCGGCGATCGCCCGGATTCTCAAGTGTATTATCCCCCTCGTCGATGACCCCGTCGCCGTTCAGGTCGGCATATTTTACGTCTCCGGGCAGAAGCTGACCATACTCGCCGGGCGAAGAATTGATGGATGAATTCACGCGGGTCTGGTCAGCATGACCGGCAATCTCCTCCTCACTCCGAAATAGCCCGTCAATGTGATAGCCCCATATCTCGCCAATCGTCTGTCCCTCGTAATAATCACCGAGATAATCATTGGGGTTATCAAAGTCGGTAATGGTGGTTTTTTGATTGGAAAGAGCAGCTTTCAGAGCCAGATTCAACGGCTGTCCCCCCACATCGAAGGTATTTTGATAGCCAAGCTGTACCTCAAATCCGCGCGTGCGAAGATCGGCCGCGTTCTCCTCGGGAGATGAGGTTCCGAGTACGGCCGGCAATGTACGTCCCTGCGTGAGCATACCCAGCGTACTTCGCTGGTACAGATCAACACTGGCCGTCAACTTGCTGCTCCAAAGCCCAAGATCCATACCCATATTGATCGTATTTACCTCTTCCCACGTAATATCGCGCGGATTCAATTCCGGGGGATCGATATATTCGAGTTTGCTGTCATTGATAAGGTAGTCAGCCGTGCCCTTGTTAAGCGTGGGCGTATAAGCATAGGTTGCCACCTGCTGATTGCCCAGCGATCCGTAGGAACCTCTAATCTTGAGCTGGCTCACGGCCCCGGTCAACCCGCTAAAAAAGTCTTCATTGCTGATCATCCAGCCTGCTGAAACGGAGGGGAAGAAGCCCCAGCGATGCTCTTCGGGGAATCGAGAGGTAGCATCGTAACGGCCATTGACCTCCAGCAGGTAACGCTCGTCGAAGTTATAGTTCAGGCGAAAGAAATAACCCAGCACGGCCCATTCACGGGCACTTCCGTAAGCCTCCGAAGCCCCGGTGCCCAAATCGAGCGCATTCAGGTCATCCGAAATACTATTGCGCTTTCTTGCCTGTACGGATTCATACTTAGCCTGCTCATTATTTAAACCGATCGTTTCCTCGAAGCTGTGGTCGCCGGTCTCATGGGCATATTTGGCATATATATTGAACGCCGTGTAGGTATCTTCATTCCTGTACTCGCGGAGCTGATCATTGCCGAGATACTCGATCTCTCCCGGGTGCACGGACCACGGTACCCTGGTATTCCGACGGCTTTCCCTGTAATACTCGACCCTGGTGGTATAATCGGTTACAATCTCGACATTATCGGCCGGCGTTACCGTCGCTTCAATCGTATTTCCCAGTTCCCTGTTATTAATAATCTGCTTCGATTTCCCGTACAGCAATGAAGCAAACACGCCGTCTCCTATCGTATAGTTGTTTAGTTCCGTGCGAAAAGTGGCGGTGCCGTCCGGATTCCTGGGTACATATGAAGGCAACGCGTGAACCCAAATCAGGCTCCCCCAGGGCTCTCCCCAGCCGTACATACTTCCGCCGTGACGAACTTGCTCGCTGCTGTTGAGATGAATATTGTCGGAGAGACGCAGCCAATCATTCACCTGATAATCGATCTTGGCCCGTCCGTTGTATGAATCGTAGGTATCATCCTGCACCTTTAATATGCCCGCATTCCTGTACATTCGGCCGGACAAGCTTACGCTGAGGCGGTCGCTCCCACCAGAGATGGACAGGTCGTGGGTTTGGGTGGGATGGAACCGGCGGAACATCGTATTCCACCAGTCGGTATTGCCATAGTATATATACTGCTCCCGGCCGTTTCTGTTGTCAACAACCACGTCCGGCAGCGAAGGGTCTCCCGACCGGCGCTGAAGTTGTTCATAGTCCTCCTCGGTATAGCCGGTATACGAGTTACCGGTGGTCACCCGAAAAGACTCATCCACCAGACGAGCCGCCCGGTAGGGATCTGTCACAAAGTCGGTGTTTGTTGTCGTTGTCTGCCACCCGAAGTTATTACTATAGCTGACTTGGGCCCGCCCGCTGCGGGGACTTTTAGTCGTAACCAGTACCACCCCGAATGCTGCTCTTGCCCCGTATATAGCCGAAGCCGAAGCATCTTTTAACACCGTGACCGATTCAACATCCTTGGGATTGATCTCATTAATATCCCCCTCCACTCCATCAATGAGTACCAGGGGATTCCCGCCGTTAATGGAAGTAAAGCCGCGAATATTTATATTGGGAGCGGAAGCGGGATCCCCGCTTGACTGCGTAATATTAAGCCCCGGAAGAGTCCCCTGTAAACTCTGTGACAAGTTTGCGGTGGGACGCGCTGCAATTTCTTCGCCGTCAATGGCAGAAGCAGATTCGGTGAGGGTGGACTTCTTCTGTTCACCGTACCCTATAACTACCACTTCCTCCCCGGAGATAGCCCGGGACCGCAGAGCTACATCCAGTACGGATCGCCCGTTGATGGCCACCTCACGGGTTTGATAACCGATAAACGAAAAGACCAGCGTATCCCGTATCGATGGCGCGTATACCTCAAAACGACCCTTGCTGTCGGTTGAGGCACCGATGGTTGTGCCTTTGACCATCACATTTACGCCGGGCAACGAACCGGCGTCTTCCGCTGCCGTAACCGTCCCCCTGACCAGATGATTACTATTTTGTGCCCATGCCACGGACACTGAACAGCTTAGCAGCAGACAAAACCATATGAATCCCACTCCGTTCAGCTTACCAGATGATTGCCTGTATGTAATGCCCATACCTATTGTAATCCTTTTTTATTTATGTTATTGGTTGAAAATGCCGTCCTCCCGCCGGCAGACTGTAGTTTCTCCTGCAGCAGGGAAGCTGTTTTTTGAACTGGTTAAAAGTATGGGGGCGTTATTGGCATAACATTATTGGTATTTAAAAATAATGTTATGCTTAATGCTCCATCTCCTGGATAGGTGACGTGAGACGAATTCCAGTGATCCGGCCGGCCTTTCCCATGCGCATGAAACGATGGCACGCCAAGCTTTTTAAAGTAAAAAGCCTGCAAAAGGTTTGTTTGCGTTGCCTGCGTTAATTAATTAAACTGGCTGGTGTGCATTGTGCATTTTAATACGAGGGCGGTTCCCCGCCTGTTTTGTTTTATCCGCAGGCAGGGACGTCATTTTTTTACCCGCACAACGAATGATTTCGATAAGTTGGCATTGAAAAACCAGGAGTTTCGGTCAAAATCAACTCCTGAGCGAATTTAAAACCGCGGCATATAAGAAGGCGTATGTGAGGATGTTGAATGCGCGGACATCCAGAAATTGGCCGAAAGAACGGTTTTGCAACGCTCTCTATACGTTGGCTTAGGTAGAAAGGGCAATTAATGAAAAGTGGTATTGTGAAAAACGTATTGTATCACCGGTTTTTATCCGTATTATTTTTTTTCTGGGGAGCCGCTGTGCTCCTCTCCTCATGCAGCTTCTTCAGCGGGGAATCCCGGGAGACCCTTTTCGAAAACGTTCCCTCCTCTTCCTCCAGCGTTGATTTTGCCAATGAACTGACCCCGACCAATGCGTTCAATATTTATACCTACGCCAATTTCTACTCCGGGGGCGGCGTGGGACTGGGCGATTTTAACAACGACGGCCTGCTCGATATCTATATGACGGCCAACCAAAAGGACAACAAACTCTATTTGAATGAGGGGGGCTTCACCTTTAGGGATATCACGGGAAAGGCCGGTGTCGGCGGAGACCGGGCGTGGTCCACCGGGGTAAGCGTGGCCGATGTCAACGGGGATGGCTGGCCGGACATCTATGTTTGTAATGCCGGGGAGATCAGAGGCGACGATCGCCGGAATGAGCTTTTCATCAATAACGGGGACCTCACCTTTACCGAGCGCGCCGAGGAATACGGCCTTGCCGACCGGGGCCTGTCCATCCATGCCTCCTTCTTTGATTATGATAAAGACGGCGACCTGGATATGTATCTCCTCAACTACACCTCCCAGTCCATCGGCAGTTTTGATCTCGAGCAGGATCTGCGTATCAAAACGGGCTTCAAAGGCGGGGACCGGTTTTACCGGAACGACCTCATCCCGCAGGACACCGCCGCTTCCGGAAATTCGGAATCCTCCGCAGCAGAAGTAGCCGGATTTACCGATGTGACGGATGAGGCGGGCATATACAGCAGCGACATCGGGTTCGGACTCGGCGTTTCCGCGGGGGACGTCAACCGGGATGGGTGGCAGGATCTTTTTATCTCGAATGACTTTTTCGAACGCGATTATCTGTACCTGAATAACCGGGACGGGACCTTCCGGGAAGTACTGACACAACAAATGAAGAGCATCAGCACCACATCGATGGGGGGAGATATCGCGGATTTAAACAACGACGGGTATCCTGAGATCTTCGTCACTGATATGCTGCCCGAAAGCGACCAGCGGCTTAAAACCATCACAACCTTTGCCGACTGGGAGCGGTACCAGTATGAGCTGGAGCATGACTACTACCATCAGATGACCCGCAATGTCCTCCAGCTAAACAACGGCAACGGTACCTTTAGCGAAATAGGTCGCTATGCGGGCGTGGAAGCAACGGCCTGGAGCTGGGGAGCCCTGATATCCGATTTCAATATGGACGGCCGGCGCGATATTTTCGTGCCGAACGGCATCTACAAAGATATGACCGACCAGGATCACCTGCTGCATGTCACCCAACCCAAGGTAAGAAACAGCATCGTCCAAAATAACCGCGTCAATTATCAGAAATTGCTTGAAATGACACCGACGAACCCTATCTCCAACTATATGTTTGAGCAGACGGGCCATCTCCGGTTTACCAACCGCGCTTCGGCATGGGGACTCGACCAGCCGGGCTTTTCCCACGGCTCAGCCTATGGCGATCTTGACAACGACGGCGACATGGATCTGGTCGTAAACAACGTTAATGCAGAGGCCTCTGTCTACCGAAACAGGACCCGGGAAGAACATCCCGAGCGGGGCTGGCTGCAGCTGAAACTCGAGGGCAAGGCCCCCAATACTTCAGCTGTAGGTTCACAGGTAACCCTCATCGCCGGCGGCAAGCGCTGGTACGCCGAGCAGATGCCGGTCCGGGGCTACCAGTCATCCGTCGACCCGAAACTCCATTTCGGGCTCGGCCGGGTGGAGCGTATCGACACTCTTTGGGTACGGTGGCCGGATGGCCGGCTCAGCCGGAAGCTGGATGTAGCAGCGAATCAGCTATTAACGCTCAGCCGGAATCAGGCGCGCGGGGACACCACCCGGACCCGGCAGTGGAGAGAGCAGTCCCTCCCCTCTCCTGCCGAAAACCCTCCTCTGCTGGAAGAGGTAACCGAAACTTTTGCGCTGGACTGGCAGCACCGCGAAAATGAGCAGGTCGATTTTGACCGCCAGCCGCTGCTCTTTCACGCGCGCTCCACGGAAGGTCCCCCGTTATGCACAGGCGATCTCAACGGGGACGGGCGGGAGGACTTCTTTGTCGGGGGAGCCAAAGGACAGGCCGGAGCCTTGTTCCTGCAAACGGCGGGCGGCGGATTCCAAACCGTTAGTGACGACGTTTTCAAAGCGGGAGCCGGCAGCGAGGATACCGGCTGCGCCCTGTTCGATGCCAACGGGGACGGAATCGAAGACCTGTTCGTGGCAAGCGGGGGGAGCGGATTCGCATCGGGTGACACAGCGCTGGCCGACCGGTTATACCTTAACGATGGAGAGGGAACATTTCGGAGATCAAACCGGGCGTTTTCTTCCCTGGGAAACAGCTTTAACCAGCCGACCGGTGCTGTTGCGGCCGGGGACTACAACGGCGACGGGCATACGGATCTTTTTGTGGGGTTCCGGATGCAGCCGGGCGCCTACGGAATACCGGCGGGAGGGTACCTGTTGGAAAATGACGGGTCCGGCCGGTTCCGTGATGTGACCGCAGACCGGCTGCCGGGGCTCTCCGAGGGCGGACTTATGACCGACGCGGCATGGGGAGATCTGGATGGGGACCAGGATCCCGATTTATTGGTAGCCGGGGAGTGGATGCCTCTCAGGCTGTTCCGTAACAACGACGGGACCTTCGCCGAGGCAACGGGTGAGGCCGGACTCGACTCAACCCAGGGGTGGTGGAACAGCATTGCCCTTGCCGACCTGGATGGCGATGGCGATTTGGACTGGGTGGGAGGCAATCACGGACTCAATTCACGATTTGAAGCATCCCTGCAACAGCCCCTGGAACTGTGGGTCAATGATTTTAACCGGGACGGAAACTTTGAACAAATTCTGACATCCTACAAAAACGGCGAGTCCTACCCGGTAGCCCTGCGTCACGATTTATTAGCCGTACTGCCCATGCTGGAATCAAAGGTTCCCAGCTACCACGCCTATGCAGAGACGACGGTCCGGGAATTATTCAACGGGCAGCAGCTGGAGGAAAGCCTCCACTTAAAGGCTACGATGTTATCCAGCAGTGTGGGCTGGAATGATGGCAACGGACAGTTTACCGTTTCAGCACTGCCGATGGAGACACAGCTTTCGCCGATGTACGGTATCCATGCCCGGGATTTCAACGGGGATGACCGGGCGGAACTGTTGATGGGGGGGAATCTTCACCGGGTAAAACCCCAGGCGGGCCGGTACGATGCCAGCTACGGGGTCATGCTTCGGCAGGATTCCACCGGGCGGTACCGGTCCGTCTCCCACCGGGAGAGCGGCTTTTTTGTAGATGGAGAGATAAGGGCCATCCGTCCTCTCCGCCTGAACGATCAACAGCTTATCCTAATCGCCCGGAATAATGAGCCGCTCCAGGTGTTGAAGGTCAGGGAGCCGAAATAGCTCTTATCCCACCTTTGATACCTTCATATCTGATCCAACCTTCAACCCTACTCTAATATTATGTAGACTGGACGGGCATCCAACCCCACCCGCAGGCAATACCCGACAACGAAACCATTGCCTGCGGATCACGATCAGGCTGTAATAATCAGGGTTAAAATAATATCGATATCCTACTTGGAATCCGAAAAGGCCTGCAGTTCTTCTTCAGAAGACCCCGTAGCCGCTGTTGCAGCTTCGCCCTCCTCCTCACTCAGCGCTTTCCTTCGCCACCAGTTGGCCAGCGTGGAGCCGGAGATATTCATCCACGGGCCAAACACCGCCGGTGCCAGTCCCACGGTCGCAATCTTGCCCATCTCCGCAGCCAGTCCCGAGGCCATGCCCCCGTTTTGCATGCCCACTTCGAGGGCGATCGTCCGGCACTCCTGCTCGTCCATCCCGAACAGGCGTCCCCCCCAGTAGCCCAGCAGGTAGCCGGCCGCGTTGTGTAGAATGGCCGCGCCAACCAGCAGCAGGCCGATCGACACCAGCGAATCGCGTCCCGCCGCGGTGATCACCGCAATAATCACGGCGATCCCCACCATCGACACCACCGGCATAATATCGTCCAGCCACCGGGCCTTCCCGTGCAGGAAGTGATTAAACGCCAGTCCCAGTACAATCGGCAGGATAATCATATTCAGGATACTCAGCATCATCCCCACCGCGTCGATGGGCACAAACTGCCCGGCCAGCAGCTGCATCAACAGCGGTGTTACAAAGGGGGAGACCATCGTTGCGGCCGCCGTCAGCGTAATCGACAGTGCCAGGTCCGCCTCCGCAATAAAGGCCATCACGTTGGAGGCCACCCCGCCCGGGCACGAGCCGATCAGTACCACGCCCGCGGCGATCTCCGCCGGAAAGCCGAAGCTCAGCGCCAGGCTGATGCCCACTAATGGCATGATCGTGAACTGGCAGGCCATCCCGATCAGGACACCGCGGGGCCGTTTCAGCACGCCTGCGAAATCGCTCAGACTCAGCTGCGTGCCCATTCCGAACATAATGAGCTGGATCAGCGGAACAATCAGCCGGCTGGTCTCAAAGCCGCCCACTTCGGTAATCAGCCCGGGGTAAAACATCGCCAGCGACACCGCCGCAAAAATCCAGATCGAAAAGGAAAACGACTTGAAGAGCGTGTCTGTGGACCGCACGCCCAGGGCCAGCGTGGCGAACATAGCAATGGTGACCGGACCCAATACAGCGGGACCGTAGCCCGCCACCCACAGCCCCGTCAGGAGCACCACGCAGCCCATGCTTACATATAACAATGCCTGGTATAATTTCTTCATCGTAGCGTTGTTTTTTAAATTGTTGGATTTCGGCTTGGGGTTAGCGGTCTCTGAAAAACCGTTTTTGGGGCCGGCCTCCGAATTTTCGCGAATTCAAAATCCTCCCCTACCTCTTATACTGGGGGTTAAGTTCGATCAGGGGTTGATATTGATCAAAGTTCCCGGTTTTGCAAGAACCCCCGGTTATGTTGTCACCACGTGCGCTGCTGAAGGTACTGCTTCATTTTTTCGATCGAGACGGGCAGCTGATCGATGCGGTTTTCCCTGAGCCATCCCAGAAAATCCTCCTCGATCTGATCGGTCCACTCCGTATCAATTTGTCCCGCGGTATACACCCCGGCCTCCATGCGCTGCTGGGCAAACTCATCCCGCAGTTTCACAATCTCTGCGGTAATGACCATGCCTTCCAGCAGGTGGGGCGGGATAAAGACAATGCCTCTCTTTTTGGCAAGCACCACGTCCCCCGGCATGACGCTCACCTCGCCGATTCGGATCGGCACGTTGATCCCGGTGAGCATGGTTTCTTCAAGAAAAGACGGGTGCCAGTCGCGGACAAACGCATTGAACCCCTCCAGCTTTTCCAGGTCCTCCCCATCCCGGAGCGAGCCGTTGAAAATGACGCCGTTGCCTGAATTGTCAAAAATAGAATTACCCAGATTACTCCCAATCAGGGTCCCCTGGGCAATCTTCCCATAAGAGTCAGCCAGGTAGACATCTCCCTCCCGGAGCATATCAATCGGCCAGGTATTCATCGGCCCCACATGCCCGGCCTCGGTCCCCTCGCGCTCCAGGCGCTGCATAATATCCGGTCGCTTGGGCATATACTGGGCCGTGAGCACCTGTCCCACGATGGGACGGTCGGGATGGAGTTTCTTCCAGCCGCCTTCATACTGGTTGTTATAGCCCTGTTCATACAGGTACTGCCAGGCATCCTCCAGCCTGATCTGTTTCAGCCGTTCCAGCAGGGCATCGGAGACGTCGGGGCGCCCGTCCGGCATCCGATCCCCCTCCCACTCCGAGGTGTAAAACAGGATCTCCTCTTTCGGGGCGACCAAATGGTCATCAGCCGGCGACTGTGCCACGGCCGCTGTGACCAGCAGCAGCGGCATGACTAAGGTACATATCAACACGCGTATCTTCATAAAACAATGTTCTTTTATTACTATGTTCTGATTCTAATGGGTCTTGTAACCAAATCGTACTATAAAAAAGCTTAATTACTTACCATGGGATTGTTCCTTCTGCCTGTATGTCTTTATTCAGGATAATAAGCCGATGATGCCCGGCCAGGATCCAAAGGACCTCTCACCGTAGACCCCGGAAAAAGGTTGACCGGCGTACCGGGCGACTGAAATCCATGGATTTCAAAAAGATCCCCTGTCACTCTTCCTCTTCATCCCAGGGCGAAGCCGCCAGCCCGTTGAGATCGTAGACGACTTCCCCCTCCCGTATCGTCAGTTCCGTCTCCAGTTTTCTGTCGGCCCCCGGCTTCAGGTTACCTCGCGAGTCGACAAAGCCAAAGTCCCCCTCCCGCATACCGAAGACGGCCACGTCGGCCACCGCCCCCTCGCTCAGGTGACCCAGATCCTCGCGGCCGATGACCTGCGCCGGGGTCCACGTGGAGGCCTCAATTACTTCTCCCAGCGACATGCCCATATCCATCATCTTCGAGACCACATTCAGCATGTTCTTCATCCCGTCGTTCATGCTCCCCGTATGCAGGTCCGTGCTGATGGTCGTGGGACGCAGTCCCTGCTCGAAGGCCGGAATGGCTACGGGGTAGAAAAAGCTGCCCCCGCCGTGGCCCACGTCAAACACTATGCCCCGGTCCCGGGCTTCCAGCATGCCCTCCCGGAGCTCCTTGTCCTCGTCAATCACCGCCTGGCGGGCTCCATCGGGATCGACGCTGCCGCCGTACATGTGCGTATAAATATCGCCGGGACGCAATACCTCCAGCAGCAGCTTCTCCAGCGACAGCGGAGGGGACGCACTGCCGAAGTCCACCATCACCGGCACGCCGGCACGCTCGCCGGCCTCCACTGCCTGCTCGTAGGGCCCCCACTCATGACCACGGTAGTGGGCAATTTTAACCCCCACCACCTCCGGGTGCTGCCGGGCCACCAGGGCCGTCATCTTCGGGTCCATATCGTCGTTATTTTGCTCAATAACGCCCCCCTTCATGCCGCTGCCGATAATATTCAGGAACGCCAGCACGCGGGTCCGGGAGCGGTCGATGACCTGCTCTTTGAAATGATCGAAGTTCCGCCAGCCCGCGCCTCCCACATCCACGGTGGTCGTGACCCCGGCCCGGAAGGTAAAGCCGTCGGGGGGAAGAGCCGTAAAGCTGTTGCTCAGGTACGCATCCGGCTCGGTGCCGTGGTAATGGTGCCCGTGGAGGTCGATCAGCCCCGGGGTGACGTACAGCCCGGACGCGTCAACCACGGTTTCGGCTTCTGCCGGGGACAGGGAAGCGGACACTTCCACGATCTTCCCGTCGCTGATGCCCACGTCCATCGGCTCGTCGATGTTATTTTTGGGGTCGATCACATGTCCGCCTTTCAGCAGCAAATCGTAGGACTGGGCCTGTAGGACGGAACTGAAAGCAAGCAGCATCCATCCCAGCAGCGCAATTCTGGTGATTGCCGCGAAGCCGGTGTTGCGGGTCCCCGTGCAACGGTCACATACCGCGGTTTTTATTGTTGCCATCACTGATCATTGGTTAAGAGTTATAGAGAGTTCGTGTGTCATATGCTCTGCAAGAGTACCAGAGAAAAAGGCCTGTATAGCCGGGCCTCACGTAATAAAGGGACCATTACTCATTTAAAGCCGCGATACAATCGATTTCCACCAGCGAGTCGCCCGGAACCCCGCCGTAGGTCGCAACGGTCGTACGCACGGGAGGATTATCCCCAAAACGTCCCCGGTAGGCGTCGTTCATCTCGTCATAGTCGTCGAGGTCAGCCAAATAGACATTTACTTTCAGCACGCGGTCCATCGATGATCCCGCCTTTTCCAGCTCTTCCTCCAGCGAGTTAAGCACCTCGGTCGTATGCTTGGTGATATCTCCCTCTTCGTGGTATCCTTTCCCCGCAATGTATACGAGTCCGTCGTGGGTCACCGATCCCGAAAAGAGCGGGACCTCCTGTCCCCCGGCACCCGAGGCAGGCATGCGCTTGATCGAACGGTCTTTTTTATCCGACGGCGCAGCCTGGGCCACGCCGAACATGCCGGCCACGCCGGTCAGCAGTCCCGCAAACAGTGATTTAATGATGGAGCGTCGCGATTGGTTTTCATTTGAAAAATCCATAAGTCTATAATTTAGTAGTTAATGTAAGTTAAAGGTTCGTTTGTATATATAATAGTTATATCAGTCGTTTTTCAGCATCCAGCTTCGTCCCGGCTGTTCGACCCGGAACGACTGGATATTGCCAACATCGGCAACGGTAACGTACACCGTCCGGCCCTCCGGTCCCCCGAATGCCAGGTTCGTGGTATTTTTACCCTCAACCATTGGTATTTCAAGGAGCACTTCGCCCTCCGGGGAGACCTTTACGACCGTCCCTTTCCCATGACGGGTAATATAAAGATTACCAGCGGTATCGCAACGCATGCCATCCATGCCGTTGTCAGAAAATTCAATCAACAGACGCTTATTGCTAATAGCTCCCTCCTCCGACAAGTCATACGCCCATACCTTTCGCTGTACCGACTCATTGACGTACAGCGTTTTCCCGTCCGGGCTGACTTCAATGCCGTTGGTGGTACCCATATTCTTTTCCAGGAGGGTGGTCGTGCCGTCGGGATCAATACGCCACAGCTGGCCGGTGGACTCACTCCAGTTCGGGTCACTGGCGTACAGGAGGTCATTTGCTCCGATAGCGATATCATTGGGCTGATTCATCTCCGGTTCATGGGCATAGGTAGTAATCTCTTTGCTATCCATGTCGACCTTCAGGATATTGTGATTCACATAATCCGCGATCAGCATCTCCCCCTCGCTGTTGAACCTGATCCCGTTGCCGATACTCCCGTCGGACAATTCCACAAATACACCGGCTTCTCCCTCCGGCGTCACTTTGCCGATCGTATGCTGCCGGTCATAATTAACCGCATACAGGTTTCCATCACCGTCCACGGCCGGACCTTCGGCACCGGAGGTAAAGCTGCCGGGTTCCGTAAAATGTTCAGCGGTATATATATAGGTTTCCAGTTCTGCCGGTTTTGAGGTAACACACCCGCTGCCGGCCACGACAGTGATGATACAAAAGACGGGCAGCAGCGCTGCACCCCATATCCTGAGAGAATGCGATCTGTTTATCTGCTTGTTACTCATAAAAATAATATTGTAAATGTAAGCTAAGACATTTAATCATGATTGAAACCTTATGTAAGAAGCGGGCGGAAACGGCCCTCAGTAAACAGGATCAATCACCCAACGGGGAGAGGATCTTCTACCGCTCCCGGCTTCCATGGAGACAGGAGCCGGCTTTTTAAACGGCTTGCTCCAGGACCTCCCGGATCCTCCGGGCCACAATATCCACCTGCTCCGGCTTCATCATTACGACCGTAATATATAAACCTTCATCGTTCGATGATATCTCTATTCTGGGTTTTCCTTCTTTCAGTTTCTTCACGACCTCTTCTGGACTTATCCCGACCTGGCTTTGATCCCAGCTTAACTGCAAGTCCGGAAAGTGATTCGCCGGTCCTTCATTCACCTTGAGTTCACCGCTTACGGATGGGAGAGTTTCCGCTTCCTCTGCAATCGTTTCGGTCCATCCGACCCATTCCTCCCACTGTTGTTCATGGTCCCGCTCCAGGTAGGATTCCAGGGCGACCATCATGCCGAAGATCTCCTCTTTATTCACCTTCATCCCCCTTCCTATGGAATTCGAATGCGGGTTATGGTTCAGCTTGGCCGCTTCGATGAGATCGTTCCGGCCGTACAGCAGCCCCGCACTTTGCGGTCCCCGAATCGCCTTGCCCCCGGAGAACGTAACCAGGTCAAACCCGATCTCAATATACTTGAATAAGTTTTCCGGCGGGGGCACGTCCGCAGCCGCATCGATAAAGGAGGGGATGTCGTGCTTTCGGCTGATAGCTACAAATTCCTCGTGGCCTATGCTGTGCTCGAATCCGCCAAACTGGGCAGCCGCGTTAAAGAACAGGGACATCACCGTCCGATCATTGATGGCCTCTTCCATCTCCGCAGCGCTTTCTACCTCAACCATCCTGATGCCTGTGTTCCGAACCGCGTGATCATAACTGTACCGGTGTCGTTTCTGGATGATCACTTCCCGCCGGGGTCCCGGCAGGTTGGGAAGCTTTTTAATCTTTTCTTCATCCGTCCCGGTAATCGTCGCTGCCGTACCCAGGGTGAGAGCTCCGGCAGCCCCGGAAGTGACCATAGCTGCTTCACAGTTCAGCAACTCGGCGATGCGCCGGCCTACTTTATCCTGCACTTCATACAGGTTGGCAAACTCATCGGAGGTAGACTTGATGGCCTTCACCACCTCCGGCTGCATCAGCGAGCCGGACAGAAAGGTTAGTGTGCCCCTCCCGTTTATCAGCGTTTCAATGCCCAGCTCCTCAAACAGGTCCCTTTCAGCTACCGCCGAAACCGACGAAGTTGAGGCGGTTTGAGCATCAGCATCTCCTATCTTAGCTGCCGCAATTCCACCAAAGAGAGGAAATCCGGCCAGTATTTTCAACATTTTTTTCCGGCTAATCATAACGATCTTGGTTTTACATTAACATTTTGACGTTAGTTCTGCATGCGCTGGCGAATATCGTTCACTTCTTCCGGGGTAACGGCACTTGCGTCATTATCAAAATTCTGCCGGATATACGTCAGCACCTCAGCGACCTCCTCATCGCTTAAAAAACTGTGCTGAGGCATCACATTATTGTATTGCTGTCCCTTGACCTCGATACTGCCTTCCAGTCCGTTCAGGATGACCCCGACCAGTCGATTCTTGTCGCCGGTCACCCAGTCCGTGCCAGCCAGCGGAGGAAACCGGTCCGTCCCCTGTCCATCACGCTGGTGACAGGAGGCACAATAGGTTCGGTATATCTGCTCCCCGCCCGCGATCTCCCCCTTTTGTAAATTATCTTCTTCTGGATCAGGCCGGCGAATATTGCTTGCGGTCTGCTTTTCCTCTCTCATCCGGGCCAGCTGCTCCTCCCCGAACGCCGCTTTGTCCCCGGTAAAGCTAACTTTCCAGATCCGCCCGTTTCGGTCTTCCGTAATATACAGGGAACCGTCAGGGCCAACGGCCAGTCCCGAGGGACGGTGTTCGGCATCGCTGGTGTTGATAATCGGGTCTGTTTCGGCAAAACCATTGGCAAACACTTCCCACTCCCCGGATATTTTTCCATTTTCGAACGGCACAAAAGCAATAAAATACCCCGCCTGGGGATAGGGACTTCGAATCGTGGAGCCATGCCAGGCGATAAAGGCTCCATTCCGGTAATGCTCCGGAAACTGATCGCCCTGGTAAAAAAGCAGGTCATTAGGTGCAAAGTGACCCGGAAATCCCAGTATGGGATCATCATATTCACGGCACCGTCCCACCGTTTCGCCGTCTCCCCCGTACTCCGGGGCCAATACTTTCTTTTGCTGAATATGATCGTAATAGCAATAGGGCCAGCCGAAATCAGATCCCTCGGTGACTCTCATGAACTCCTCTGAGGGCAGCACGGCATTCTCCCAGGGAGAAAATTCATTCGGAAACAACCGGTGCAAATCGTCCCGGCCGTGCATCACAAGATACAAATGGTCATCAGCCGGGTTCCAGCTCATCGCAACGATGCTTCGCACTCCTGTGGCAAAGCGTTCGCCGTCTCCCTGCTTTTGATTCTTTTTGTCATCTTCAAACCGCCAAATTCCGCCGTGATTCTCGAGTATCGGGCAGGGGTCCAGTCCGGGGATCCCCGGCGTTCGCTTGGGCTCCTGGCATGCGTTGTTCGGAGCGCCAAAAGGCACATACATGTGGCCCTTTCCATCAAATGCAAGGGGTTTGGTATTGTGTTCATGGTCGCCGTGTTCATGATCATCGATCAGAATGGTATCCACTTCTGCATCGGGGAGCAGCTGACCGGGAATAAGTTTTTGGCGGTAAACACGCAAGCTGGAAGTATAGTAAAGATAGCCGTCATGGATGGTCATTTCGGTTTCCGCAAAATTTCCGTCCCTGTTGCCGAATCTCTTGACGACATCCATGACGCCGTCCCCGGTGGTGTCACGCAGCGCCAGGGCTCCCTTTTGATCGTCGGAGGACTTCATTTTTACATAAATGTCTCCATTATCATTAACAACCAGGTGGCGGGCTTTGCCGATGCTGTCGGCCACGATGGTAACTTCAAATCCCTCCGGCACCAACAAACCGGCATTCTCGGAATCCGTATTGGTACCGGTACCATCATCCGCTACCCTGCAGTTTGTCAACAGGACAACCAAAAGAAAAAACGGTACTATTTTCAGGGGAGAATTAGCTATTCGGTTCATGCCATTTGGTTGGAAAAATAATTTAACATTTTCTGGATATTGTTAGCGCCTGGCTTCTGTGCAACAATTAAGAACGCACCCGTCTTTTTAGGGACTTACGGCATGCCGCAGTATCCCTCCCAAGAGGTGTTTATGCCACAGAAACGCGGAGGCAAGCAGGGTTTGTATGAGAAGAAAGCCGTAAAAACTACTCGCCCACTTCTACGATCATATCAATTTCAACCGGTATGTTGCCCGGCAGCGAACCCATACCTACAGCAGCACGGGCGTGTTTTCCTTTTGGGCCGAACACTTCAACCATCAGATCAGAAAAGCCGTTGATGACCTGCGGGTGCTCCGTAAAGTCACTGGTGGCGTTGACCATACCGAAAACCTTGACCACGCGTTTGACCTTGTTGAGGTCGCCGATTTCGGCTTTAAGGGAGGTCAACAAAGAAATAGCCGTTAAACGAGCCGCCTGCTGGCCCTCTTCAATAGAAAGCTCCTCTCCCACTTTGCCGATCACCTGGCTTCCATCCGGCTTATCGGGACCGTGCCCCGACAGAAAGATGAGATTGCCGGTTCGCACGCTGGGCACATAGTTCGCCACAGGCGGGGTGGGTTCTTCGTCGAGTTCGATACCCAGCTCTGACAGCCGTTCCTCGACATCGTAATCATAATTGTCGGGCTCGTTATCGCTGACCGGCTGACCGGCGTCATTGGAGCCGCAGGCAAGCAGGGTAACAACCAGAAAGAATAACAGAGCAGGTGTTGCCAGACTTCTGTAAAGAGTGTGTTTCATAAATGCGGAGAGGTTTGATAAATATTAACAGAGCTAAAAAAAGTTTGATACATCGATTATAACATACATGTCATCAGACTACAGAAGAGCAGTATTACTCTAACTAATAGGTATAACAGGGAGTAAAGGGGTTCCTTTACTCCCTGTTACGTACTATATATTACTTTTCTAATCTAATCTCTACTTTGCGTCCCACCAAAGTTCGGTAGTCTCATCATCCGATCCGGATGACAGTAACTGTACTGCATTTTGCACAGCCTCTGCATTATCCGAGTATTCACTGCTGACAAAAGGAATACGTTTTACCCGGTCAGTTACCGGAATATCGGAGTTCAGGGAATTAATCGGGTCGTACAGGGTGGGGTATCCCGTTCGGCGGTATTCCGCCCACGCTTCCATGCTGTTGGGATAGAGCGCAAGCCATTTCTGGGTAATAATCTGCTCCAGTCTCTGCTCTACACTGCCAGAATTATTAAAGGCCACCGGAATGTCGGACAAGGCCGGGCTGTTCCACACATCATCCGGGGAGGCGGGCGTATTACCGCTTTCTATGTAGGCCTCGATCTCTGCAGAAGAAGCCGAGGTATTTTCCTGCATGGAGAGGCGAATACCCTCTTCATACAACTCTTCGGCCGTTCCATTCATATTCCAGCCGATCAGCGCTCCTTCGGCTCTCAGGAAATAGACTTCAGAAGCATCCATAATATCGATAGCGGGATTGGAACCGCCACTGCTACTATTCATCCAGTCGATGCCCATATCCGAATACCGGTCGTTTAGACCCTCCTTTTCTTCTCCTTCACCTACGCCTGCCTCTTTCTGGGTTTTGGGCAAGCCGTTGCGGAATCCTTCGTAGGCGCTACCGTCCCCGTCCTGATCCCCATTGGCCGCGGGCTGAAAGTATGTTGACCGGCGAGGATCTTCATAGCCGTCAAGCGCGCTTTCCATGGCCGCACTCATGCGGAATTCGCCCCAGTCGGTAATGGTCGTATAGGGATTCCTGGAATTCTGGGTGGTCAGCAGATCGGCATTATCCGAATTGGCCATCATAACACCCGCGCTGACCGCTTTCTCGGCTTCGGTCTGTGCCAAATCCGGGGCAACATACCTGACTCTCATCGCCAGGCGAAGCCGCAGGGAGTTGGCAAACGTCAGCCACTGATCCACGTTTCCCTCGTAAATCTGGTCATTGCTGCCGAATGCATTGCCGCCCGCATTGGATTGCAGGACCGTGACCGCTGAATCGAGGGCGGCGAAAAAGTTATTGTACACTTCTTCCTGGGAATCGTAGGGTACGCTGGTCTCTCCATTGCCAAACTCCGAGTAAATAATGGGTCCCCAGTAGTCGGAAATGCGGTGATAGAGCTGTACCCTCATCACTTTGGCGATAGCATTCTCGAGGTCCATCCCGTTTTCGGCGGTAAAATTCTCGACAAAATCGAGCTGGGGTGCAGCCGTGCCATAGAAGCCATTCCAGGCCCCGTCCTGCCACCTCCCGATCATCACAAACTGATCAGAATCAAAATTTGCTGCCGTCGTTGCAAAATACTGGGCGTAAATATCCGCATGCAGCGACTGCATAAGCTGAAAAGGACCCGGACTTCCATACATCCCGAAAAACTGGGCCTGTGCAAAGGCCTGACCCAATTGAGGAGCCTCCAGGTTATTTGCGACCAGCTGGTCATCCGGCGTATTCAATTCCTCAAGGTCGTTGCAACCCGCCATAAAGAGCATGACCAGCAGACCCATGCTCACCATTGTAAGTGTATTATTTTTAAGTCTATTCATAATGTAATTCCCTTAAGACATTTGCATTAATATTATTTCTAAAAATCTATCTTGATGTTCGCACCGAACGTACGGCTTGATGGCGGAGTAAAGGATTCAAATCCTTCGGCCGCGGCATTCGTTCCGGTCATAAGGTCGGGATCCAGGTTCTCGGATGCCCGGTGGATAAAGAGCAGGTTTCTGCCCACCAGCGAGAATTTCACGTTGGAAACAGGAAGCGTGGAAATCAGGCTCTGCGGCAACGTGTAACCGAGCGTGAGCTCCCGCAACCGGGTGTTGGTGGCATCTACGACAAACGCTTCCCCCACCGGCGTATTACGTCCCCCGATCGATGTCCACAATTGCTGGGAACTGATTGGCGTGGTATTCTCGCTATACTCGGGATTTTCATCGGTCCCGCCGGTTCGCACCACCGCATCAAGATTACTGTAAATGTCCCTTCCGAACACCATACCCCCTTCACGCCCTTTCAGCGTTTGCTTGGTCAGGCCATCGTCAAACAGGATGGCATTCGTAAGAGAAGCAATGCTTCCTCCCTGGCGGTGATCGATCAGAAAGCTCATGCTCAGGTTCTTGTAGGAAAAAGTACTGCGAATACTTCCTCTCCAGTCGGGAGAAAAATTCGCGACGGGGACGGTCAGTCCGCCGGTTACCTCCGGAATGCCATCCTCTCCTACGATCACCCGTCCATCTTCTGTTCGCTCCCAGCCCCTGGAATAAACCTGTCCGAAGGGTTTACCCTCTTCAATGCGAAAAGCGCGAAGAAAATCGGTGGCCAGTGTCAGGCGAGGCTGATCTTCCGAAATCTTTTCCACCATATTTTCATTGGTAGAATAGTTCACGTTCAGATCCCAGTTGAAGTCCCGGTTTTGTACCGGCGTTGCGTTCAGAAGGATTTCATACCCTTCGTTTGATACATCTCCGCCATTCGTAAAGAAGGAGCTGGCGCCGGAGCCTACCGGTACAGCCACCTGGAACAGCTGATCCCGGGTATTGGTTTTATAATAGGTGAAATCCAGCCCCAGTCGATTTTCCAGAAATTGGACATTGGCCCCCAGTTCAAACGACTCCGTTTCTTCAGGTTTCAGGTTTTCATTGGGCAGGGTGGTGTCCAGCTGCAGAAAGCCGTTATTACCCCCGGCGGAAAGACTGGCGGTCCGGATGGTCATAAAAGGAGGGGCGCTGTTCCCCACCTTCGCCCAGGATCCCCTGATCCGAGCGTTATTTAGGACCTCCGGCATCCCGGGAATTAACTCCGTTAAACTTGCGGACAATCCGACTGAAGGATAGAAATACGATCGGTTGTCTTCGGGAAGGGTGGAACTGACGTCATTACGCCCGGAGACATCCAGGTAGATGGCATCCTTCCAGACCAGTTGTCCAAATGCATAGGCCGAATAAATGTCCATCGGGGATCCGATATTTTCGCTGGCCGCTACGTTCTGCGTATTGGAAATGGCAAAAAAGTTGGGGATCGTCAGGGCGTTATTCGTATTTGAACTCATACCGGAGTTACGCTCCTGCTTGATGTTCCCCCCGAGGTTGGCTTCCACATACCAGTCTTCGGTAAGATCCTGGTTGTACGAAAGCAGGAAATCACTGTTCCACTCATAGCCAGTGCTCTGGTTAATTTGATAATATCCATTCTGAGCGATTACATACGTATCGTTATAGCGCCTTATTTCGGCTTCTCCGCTTCCCCCGTCATAGGCGGAACGGACCATCAGGCTCAGGTAATCCGTAAAATCGTAGGTCAGCGAAGCCAGTGCATTAATGCGATCGCCGACATTCTCTCTAAGGTTCCGGTTCATAGTCCAGTACGGGTTCGCGCCTCCGTTGGAAAGCGGGTTCCAGTAGTGCTGGCGCCGGGTCCCCTCCGGTGTAAAATACTCAAAGTTTTCGGCATCCGCCGTCCGGATATTCCGCGGCATGCGGTAAATATGCCGGATAGGATTGGCAAAATTCTCGCCCGTAAACAATTGATTATCAATGCTCTGGCGCATATAAGACAGCTTGCTGTCCAGCGACAATTTGTCCGACAGCTGGCTGTTTACGCGGGCGCTGATGTTGTGGCGATCCAGTTCATTACCGGGCACCACGCCTTCTGAATTGGTAAAGGTATATGAGAAGAGAGCCTGAATATTCTCGCTTCCCATACTGGCCGTCAGGTTATTGGAGGAATTATAGCCGGTTTGAAAAGCATCCCGTACATTATCCGGCTGGGGGTTGAAGGCGTACTGTTCCCCGTCCCTTTCAGGATTCGGCGACCAGTGATCTACCATTCGTCCATCCATTCTGGGGCCAAAGCTCGACTCGGAGCTGGGAGCATATTCACCGGACGTCCCCTGACCGTACTGGTTCTGATATTCAGTTAACAACAGGGGATCCCTGAACATAAAATTGCTGCTGTAACTAATATCTATTTCTCCCGCCTGGCCTCTTTTCGTCGTAACGACGATCGCGCCGTTCTGGGCCTCACTACCGTAAAGGGCGGCCGCATTCGGTCCTTTCAGTACGTTGATGCTTTCTATAATATCCGGGTTCATATTGCTGATATCCCCGCGAATGGGCACCCCGTCGACGACATACAGCGGCTGGCTGCTCCCCGAAATAGATCGGTTCCCGCGGAGAACCACCCGGGTATCACCGCCGACCCCGGTACCGGCCTGGTTTATCTGCATTCCCGCCACTTTACCGGAAAGCGAGTTCACGACATTCAACTCCCGTGCTTCCGTCAGCGATTCGCTGTCCACACTTTCCGTACTGTAGGTCAGTGACTGCGTTTCCCGTTCTATACCGAAAGCCGTAACGACCACTTCTTCACCCGATATGGCCTGAGGTACCAATTCAACATTTATGGTCGTGCGTCCATTGATAGGCACTTCCTGGGTCTGGTAGCCAATAAATGAAAAGATCAGGGTATCCTGCAATGACGGGGCATTAAACTCAAAAGCACCATCGGCATCACTTGAGGAACCAATAGTCGTCCCTTTGACCATCACGTTCACACCCGGCAGGGGTTCCCCGGTCTGGGCATCCGTTACGGTACCTGAGATCACTTCCATATATATCGTCTCTTCCAAAGCCAACTCTGCCGGAACGATCCCCAAGGTCCGGTGGGTAAGCTTTTTATAGGTAAAACCGAATTCGGTAAGCAACCGGTCAAGAATATCAAACAGATCACGATTCAGGTATAGTATCTTATTTTCAGACAGGTGCCGGTCGGCAAGCAGCTTGCTGTCAAACAAAAAGTTAACATTATACTCTTCCTCAACCAGGGAGAGAACCTCCTGCAGGCTGGTTCCTTCTGCAACTTCATGCAGGTTTTGCGTGCTCCAGTCGCTGGCAGTGACATATACATTATTGTTACTCTGGTTATTCTGGGCCGCCGTCCATTGCGTAAAAGCGACCAGAAAAACAATCAGACTTGCTATCCATTTGTACCTTTTCATAATCATGCCTTGTTTGTTCTTATTATTGTTTGATAATGAGGGTCTCCCCTGATCGATGAATTTGAATTTCGAAAACTTCCGCTACCGCACTCGTTAATCCTTCCAGGCTCCTGAAATCTACGGATCCGGACAGTTTTTTCTGCAACAGCTCATCGTCTTCTGCTTTAACTTCTACACCATAGGTGCGTTCAATCCGATTTGTCAACACCGACAGGGGCGTGTTATCGAAAAAGAGTTCATTCGTGGACCAGGAGGTGTATACCCTTGGATTTACCTCTTTGAGTTCTACCGTATTATCGGATTTACTGTAGCGTATCATCTGGCCGGGCTGTATGGTCGTTGCGGATTTTTCTGTGGCTTCAGCTTCTTCTGAAAGGATCCGTACTTCTCCCTCCTCCAAAACGACCCTGGTCCCAGTTCCGTAGGTATCCATCGTGAACCGGGTTCCCCAGACAGAAGCGGAACCATCTTCGGTATTAACGACAAAGGTAGGTTGCCCTGTAGTTCCCTGAGATGCAATAGAGAAATACGCTTCTCCCTCCAAATTAATTCGTTTTACCGGCTTTTCCAACCAGTTTTCCCGATAGGTGATTTTGGATTTGGGAGCCAGGATAAGGGTCGATCCATCAGAAAGATTAATCGTCCTTTTTTCACCATACTCCGTTTGAACAGTTCGCAAAGCTACAGGCTCCTCTTCGGGTACCGGTTCCTGATACATATAAGCAGCCAGGCCCATAAAGGCCCCGACCAAAAGAACGGCCGCCGCTTTTAAGACCATACTGAGCGGATCGCGATTTTGGTCGTTACTCATCTTCTGTGCTATCCCTCGCGCTTCCTTTTTTGAGGCAACCTCACGATAAATGTTCTTCCATTCAGACTGAACATCAGGCAGCACCGGATCCCCGAAAGAGAAACCCGTAATTCTTTTTTGAGCTTCTTTCGCCAATTTCCGGTTCTGTTCGCTTTTCTGAACCCACCGGTTCCACCGCTTAGCCTGGCGGCGATTCAAATCTCCCTCCACCCACCTGACAAAGGAGGGGTCATCAAGCAATTGCCCTATGATATGCCTTTTTTCTTTCACGCTGAATCATCGGTTTGAAAAAATCTTCATTCACTACCATAGAGCAATTCAAATCATTTTGTACTCACCCTAATTTTATTTTTTTCTATTTACACTGAAAAGGCGGTTATATGACGTTAACGATACCTTGTGACGTAAACATTACTTCAGGAAGCGCTCTACTACAGGTGAAAATGGCTGCTCTTGTGTGCGGGCATTACTGAAACAAGCTCGAGTTGTTCGCGCAGTCTCCATTCAGGAACGGCTGACACGCAAAGCCGAACGAACGGTTGTTCAACATTCGCTTTATAATGAACCACAACGATTCAAAACACTTCAAAAAGGAACAAACAAGAGAATGAGAGCGGATAGGAGTCTATCTGTCTTAGGGGACGCGGGGAGGGTCAGACGGGTTGAATCAAATTTTTAATTTTTTTTGAGGCAAATAGTGGATCTCTTTAACGAAAGAACGTCGGAACCCGGCCATATTAGACGGAATCGCAATAGATTTTGCTACGTCCGACAGGCTTTTAGATGGCAATTTCAGAAAATTGATCGTTCATAATTTTCTTCAGCCTTTTCACCGCCCGGTACATATGATTACGTATGGACTGATAATTGATCCCCAGAATTTCTTCTATTTCGTCATAACTCATACCGTTAAAATATTTCAGGTAAAGCACCTCTTTCTGTCGATCGGGAAGGGAATCAAGGGCCTTGTACAAGGCATTTCGCTTATCCGCTTTTATTTCGTCCCTGATGATGACCTCTTCCGGCGAAAACTGGATATCGACCGTGGTATGTACTTTTTCGTCCCAGTCTACATAATGTTTTCGCTTTTTCCTGATCTTCTTCAGCAGACTTCTACGCAGGGAAGCCAAAAGATAGGCCTTGACAGATTCTACCTCATCCAAATGTGCTCTGCGATCCCACAGTACGACAAAAAGTTCATGAATACAGTCTTTGGTGAACTCCGGCCGAGACGACAATTTTATACCGTAGCCATACAGATCCTTGTAAAACAACTTAAAAATCTGTTCCCAGGCCTTCAAATCGCCCTTCAGAAAAGACTCCCAGAGTCGCTGCTCATTTGACGTGTAATCTACCATGTTCTACCTATCCTTTTAAAATAAAAATACAAGAAATTAGGCTGTAACTAATCTTCCATATAAATTTATTTATTCCTGTTGCAGATCCCTCCTTACCAGGCCACCAAAGTTTATATTCGCCTTTCGCACTATTTTTTTATAGCCAATCTCTTCTTATAGTCTAATTAAATGATAATAATGGACTATTGCCAATTAATAAAGTACCTCCAATATACATCCTAAATAATTATGATCTGTCATCCGCCTTTATTTTTTTTAAAAGCCTCAATGCAAGCAGACCGTAATACGGTTTCTGTAAGCAGCTTATGCTCCGGGAATCCAGGCCCTTCCGCCTTTTATTCAAAACCGGTAACATCAGCGTAACGTTCAGCCTGAATAGGATAAGTACGACGGGATGGAAAGTCTAAAGGATATGGTGATACGGGATAACCCGGATTTCCCGTACAACTAAATTCTTGGTGAGAAACCAGGATTAACCCAAACAAAAAAGGCGATGGATAACCCACCGCCTTTTCTATACAAATACTACTATGTCGCCGCCTGATCACATGGTCATCAATTCTGGACTTGTGCTTCCAGCTGCTTTTTAAGCTGTGCCTTCGGCACGGCTCCTACGATCTGGTCGACCACTTCCCCATCCTTAAAAATGAGCAGGGAGGGGATACTTCGAATGCCGTATTTGGTCGATGTTTCGGGATTGGAATCCACGTCCACTTTCCCGACTTTGGCTTTGCCTTCAAATTCACCGGCCAGTTCCTCCACGACGGGACCCACCATCCGGCACGGGCCACACCATTCGGCCCAGAAGTCCACCAACACAGGAGTGTCGGAATCCACATTCAGGACATCCTCTTCAAACGATTCATCTGTAAATTCAAGTGCTTTACTCATAATAACATCTTATTCGTTAGTTAAGGTTAAACTCTTTAATTATTTCAGATCAATATCGTACAATATATATTGACAATCATATCATTTCTTGCTATAGGGCAGATTGCAAAAACTTATCTCCCGTTACCGGCGCTTCGCTTCAGGGCCACCGATCCCTTGCCCAACAGGGACTTGAGTCCGCCCATCAACTCTTCGTTGGGATCGACTACAAACTTCCGAACGTGCATGACAAAGGGGCGTTTGGCCTCCCTGCTCAACACATTAAAGCGCACATTCGTTTGTCCCAGGTTCTGCTCAAACAGACTGGCCATCTCGTGCAGCTCCTCCTCACCTATCTGCGAGGTGTCAATATCCAGTTTCAGCTCAATCTGATCCTGGTATTTCTCTCGCATGCTTTCGATTCGTTCAAAACTGTTGGCGATAATCTGCGGTTTACCGCGGCGGGTGTCAATGCTGCCATCAACCACCACCAGGGTATCGACCTGGATCATTCCCAGGTTACGGTCATAGACCTCGTTGAAAGCAATCACCTCTACGGTCCCGTGCAGGTCCTCCATCTGCAGAAAGGCAAAGGGACGTCCTTTTTTATCGGTTACCCGCTTGACCTGCGTGATAATGCCCGCGCAGCGCACATCGGTACGATCGTTGAGCTGCTCCAGCTCCCCGGCATCGAGCGTATGCGAGCAAAACATTTCCACATCTTCTTCATACTTGCGCAGCGGGTGTCCGCTCAGGTAAAAGCCGATCAGCTCGCGCTCTTTGTTGAGCCGCTCAATATTGGACCACGGCTGAATCTCTTCCAGCACCGGCTCATCAATAGCCGAAGCATTGCCGCTGCCGTCCCCGAACAGGTCGGACTGGTTGGAGTTCTCCATCTCCTGTACCCGCGAACCATAGCTGATGATCACCTCCATATTGTGAAGCAGCTGCCGGCGGTTCTTATTAAAATCATCAAAGGCGCCCGCCTGGATCAGGCTCTCGAGGGTCCGCTTATTGCAAATTCTCGAATCAATGCGGCGGGCAAAATCATATATGGATTCAAAGGTACCGTTTGCTCTGCGCTCTTTTACGACTTCCTCAACGGCATTGGAGCCCACCCCCTTGATCGCCTCCATCCCGTACTGGATACGTCCGTCCACGGCCACAAACTTGCCGGCACCCGTATTAATATTCGGCGGATCCACCGTGATGCCGTTGTGGTAGCACTCCTCGATGAACTTGGATACCTTGTCAATATCCCCCATGTTATGGGTCAGTACGGCCGCCATATACTCCGGGGTATAGTTGGCCTTGAAAAAGGCCGTTTGATAGGCCACCACCGAATAAGCCGCCGAATGCGACTTGTTGAAACCGTAGTTCGCAAACTCGGCCATGATATCGAAGAGCTCTTCGGCCTTATCCGCCGATACCCCGTTCTCGATGGCCCGCTCGGTGAAGACCTTCCGCTGTTTGGCCATCACCTTCTGCTTCTTCTTTCCCATGGCGCGACGCAGCAAATCCGCTTCGCCCAGGGAATAGTTGGCAATAATCTGGGCGGCTTTCATAATCTGCTCCTGGTAAATCATAATGCCGTAGGTCGGCTTCAGCAGCTCCTCCAGGTCGGGATGCGGGTATTCCACTTCGCTTCGCCCGTGCTTGCGATCGATATATTCGGGAATAAACTGCATCGGTCCCGGCCGGTACAGGGCGTTCATGGCGATGAGATCGTCCAGTGACGTCGGCTTCAGCTGTTTGAGATATTTCCGCATGCCGTCGGACTCAAACTGGAAAGTCCCGATCGTATTTCCTTTCTGATACAGCTCGAAGGTCTTCTCATCATCCCGGGGAATCTCATCCAGTTCGTAATGAACGCCGTGGTTCTCTTCCACATACTTAATGGCCGTTTTCAGGATGGACAGCGTTTTCAACCCCAGGAAATCCATTTTCAGCAGTCCGCATTCCTCGGCGTGGGGACCGTCGTACTGGGTAATCAGTTCCTTGTCTTTGGACAGCGCCACCGGGACATATTCACTGATCTCGCCGGGCGCAATGATCACGCCCGCCGCATGAATGCCGGTCTGCCGCGCCGATCCCTCCAGGGTCCGCGCGAAACGCATCATCTTCTGTATTTGCGGGTCGGGATGCTCGAAGAGCTGCTGGATATCCTTGGCCGACTCCGGGTTTTTTCGGCTGTCCAGTACATCTTCAAACTCCGTAAAGCCGGGACCGTCCGGAAACATCTTGGTGATGCGGTTCACCTCCTCCAGCGGAACACCCAGCACGCGTCCCACATCGCGGATTGATGTCTTGGCCTTCATGGTGCCATAGGTCACAATCTGGGCGACATTATTGCGGCCGTACTCTTCCACCACGTAATCAATCACTTCCTGGCGGCCGCTGTCGTCGAAGTCGATATCGATATCGGGGGGACTCACCCGCTCGGGATTCAAGAATCGTTCGAACAGCAGGTCGTGTTCCAGCGGATCGATATTGATGATGCCCAGGCAGTACGCCACAATGGAGCCGGCGGCCGATCCCCGGCCGGGCCCCACAAACACGTCACGGCGGCGGGCTTCGGTGGTAAAATCCTGCACAATCAGGAAGTAGCCGACAAAATCCATCTCTTTAATGATCGTCAGCTCCTGCTCAATCCGCTCGCTTACCTGCTGGGTTATCTCCCCGTAGCGCTCCCGGGCGCCGTCGTAGGTAAGCTGGCGCAGATAATCGTACATCGAATCGTACTCGTCGGGGATACTGTAATGCGGCAGCAGCAGTTCCGAGCTGAGATCAATATCCTCGACTTTTTCGATAATCTCGTTGGTATTGTCGATGGCCGAGGGCTGGTCGTCGAACAGCTCCTCCATCTCTTCCGGGCTCTTCAGGTAGTAATCGGTGTTCAGATTGTTGTTGTCATCGGTAAACCGGAAACGATTGGGGTCATCAATATCGGCATTGGTCTGCAGCGCCAGCAGAATATCGTGCGCCTCCGAATCTTCCTCATCCACATAATGCGAGTCGTTCGTGGCGACCATCTTCACGTTATATTCTTTTGCCCACCTGACCAGCACCTCGTTACACCGGTTTTGGTCTTTCAGCCCGTGCCGCTGCAGCTCGATGTAATAATCATCCCCGAACACGTTCAGGTACCATTCAAACAGCGGCCGCGCCTGACTTTCTCCCTCCTTAATGATCTTCTGGTTGATTTCACTGGCGATGCAGCAGGTCGTGGCAATGAGTCCCCCGGCATGTTCCGCCAGCGTCGGCTTGTCAATGCGTGGCTTATAGTACATCCCCTCGGTATATCCCAGCGAACAAAGCTTGGACAGGTTGCGGTAGCCTGTCATATTCTTTGCCAGCAGCACCTGGTGATAGCGTGTGGTATCCTTCTTGTCGTCCATGCCCGAGGGCGTCACATAAAACTCGCAGCCGATAATCGGTTTTACGCCCTGCTTATGGGCTTCATTGACAAACTTGGGCACCCCAAACATATTACCGTGATCGGTAATGGCAATAGCCGGCATCCCTTCATTCTTCGACTTTTTGACAAGCTGGCTGATGCTGGCCGCACCATCGAGCATGCTGAATTGGGTGTGACAATGAAGGTGTGAAAAATCCATCCGGCTTACCTGAGGTTTGTGATCTTGTTCGCATTATTATACCATTCCTTAACCACAAAATTAAGGGAATATTTTGGAGAAATGAATCTCCTTTTTGATTTATCCCTCCCCCCCGGGGACGTGATACAGCTCCCAGGGCCCCCGGATCCCGGTGCCTTCCTTTATGCTGCCCTGTTACCATACAAAGTCTTTGAAAAACCAGACCCGAAGCATCGGGAAATTTCAAGGCCAGAGAGATTGCAGTCGCAGCATATCGACCACAGACGAAGATTTAATCGATCGATAGCGCCGACATTGACCAAAAAAGGTTTTGCAAAGGCTTCCATACACAAAAAAAGGCCCGATCGCGATGACCGGGCCTTCCCTTAACCGAAAATGAGCAACCCTATTACGATTACTCGATACCCAACTCCTGCTTAAGCTGAGCCAATTCATCTTTCAAGCTGCTCACCTGATCCTGTAAATCGGCCTTTGTTTCTTCAAAATTCTCACCAGTACTTTCTTTTATTTCCTGGTATTGTTCATCCAGCTCTTCCTTTTGGTCCTTCAACTCGTTCCAGCGTTCTTCAAGGGCGGGCTCCAGGGCATCTGATTGTTCATTAAGGGCCGCCTCAATGTCCTCCATCTCTTCATTCAGGGCCTCACGTTGTTTTTCCACATATTGCACAAATTTATCGTTTATCGTTTCCGCTCCCTCTTCCATCGAGCTCATGGACTCATTGGCGGATTGCTCAGCCTGCTCCTGCATCTCATTTATTTGGTCATCCGACTTCTCACTGCAAGATCCGAAAAACAATCCTACCGATAGTACAATTACTGCAATTGTAATCCGTTTCATAATACTGATACGTTCATTTATATTACTGTTAGCATCTTCAACCCCTGTTATTCATTTACTGTTCAGATGTTCCCTGTTCAACACATTTTTAATCTCTTTTAATCTCTGCTCCTTTTTGTACTATAACTTCTCTTATATATATTTACCCGGGGCTTTGAAAAACCAGGAATTTTAGTCAATATCAACCCCTGAGCGCATTCAAAACAGTAGCATATAAAAAGCATTTGTAAAGATGTTGAATTCGCGAGAAAGAAGGGATTGGCAAAAAAAAGTTTTGCAAAGCTCTCTACTCACAGACACGTTTCATTATGATTATTAGTATTTTAGGTTGCGGATGGCTGGGCCTCCCCCTTGCCGAACACCTTCGGGACAGCGGTCACAGTATCAAAGGTTCGACCACTTCCCGGGAGAAGCTGGCTCTCCTCAAAGGCAAAAACATTCAGCCATACCTGATCCGGCTGGATCCCGATCTCAATGCGGACGCCGATCCCGGGTTCTGGGACGCCGACCTGCTTGTTCTGAATATTCCTCCCGGACGAGGCCGTGAGAATGTAGAGGCCTTCCACCTGCGGCAAATTCAGTCCGTCGTCAACCGGCTTCAGGAATCCTCGATTGGTGAGGTCATATTTGTAAGCTCTACCTCGGTGTACCCCGAAAAACCGGATATTGTAGGCGAAGAGGATACCAAACCGGGCGAGGCCGTCCGCGATACCGGCAATGCCCTGCTAAAAGCGGAACAATTACTCATGAATCACTCCTCATTTGAGACAACGGTGATACGATTTGGCGGATTGTACGGCTATGATCGGCATCCCGTCAATCACCTGGCGGGACGGACGAACCTGAGCAGGGGCAATGCCCCTGTGAACCTGATCCATCAGGATGACTGCATCGGCATTATCCGGGCATTAATCGACAGCGATATCCGTAATCAGATTTTTAACGGGGTTTCCGACGGACATCCGCCCAAAAAGATGTATTATCCGGCGATTGCAGAAGCAAAGGACCTCAGTCCCCCGGAATACGCCCGGGACGAGGGGAAGGACTATAAAGTCGTCTCCAACCTGAAGCTCAAGCACATGCTCGACTACGAGTTCAAGTACCCGAATCCGATGGATTTTTAGGACCGTTTACCCCGCCCGCTTGCGGGAGAACTAACCGGGGCTTTTATCCCGCGGATCACCTTGTTTTAACCTTAAATTTTATGCAAAATCCCAGAAAACCATGAAATTAGATATTTACAGCTATCAGGCGGATGATATCACCATAGAGTACGACCAGGAGCGGTGTATCCACGCCGCGGAATGTGTTAAGAACCTACCGTCGGTTTTTGATCCGGACAAACGGCCGTGGATTCAACCTGAACATGCGTCCCCCGATCAAATAAAAAAAGTAATACACAGCTGTCCCACAGGCGCCCTAAAATATCGCGATACCGAACCACTGGAAGGACCGGAACCGCGGAATGCCATTATCATTTCGCCTGATGGTCCCGTCTTTCTGCGCGGAGATATCGAAGTGCATAATGCCGAGGGAGAAACGGTCCTGAAGGATACGCGCCTGGCCTTGTGCCGTTGCGGGGAATCCCGGAACAAACCGCTCTGTGATAATTCACACCGGGATATCGCATTTGAAGCCCCCGCTTCTTTTGATGAAAGCAAGCTAAAACCTTCCGATGCCGCAAAAGAGAAGGACCAATCCAAACTTGTGGTGAAATTGATGAAAAACGGACCTGCCTTAATAGAAGGAGCCTACCGGGTATATTCTATTGCGGCCCAGCCGGCGGCCAGTACCAGGAATATCGCCCTCTGCCGCTGCGGCAGCTCCTCTGGCAAACCTTTCTGTGACGGCACGCATAAGGAAGTGGGCTTTGAAGGGTAATATTAAATCAACTTATACTATGCAAAAACTATTTTTAACAATCGGATCCGTCGCCATGGCTCTGGCCGTGATATTGGGTGCTTTTGGAGCCCACAGCCTTAAAAAAATACTTTCAGAGGAGATGCTGACCATCTTTGAAACCGGCGTCACCTATCATTTCTACCATGCCATCGGGCTGCTGGTTATCGGGATCGTTGCACGTTACCTGCCCGACTCCGCACTGTTATCGTGGTCGGGATGGCTGATGCTCGCCGGTATCATTGTATTTTCAGGAAGTTTATATCTGCTTTCGGTCAGCGGCATCCGCTGGCTGGGGGCGATTACGCCTGTCGGGGGACTTTGTTTTATCGCCTCATGGATATTATTTGCGGTAACAGTTTGGAAAAATATATAACCGATGGTAACCATCATTTCTACGGGCAAAATTCATACTTGCAGTTCCCATTCATTATTATAACTTAACACTAATTAAATAAGTGCTTTTAAAAGCCTGGGAGACGGTTAAAACCCGTTCTATAGGCACTTAGCCAGTATCAGAAACCCCATGCGGTGAAAGTCACAGTATATGAGTATATCCATAAAAATAAACGAGCGACTCTTGCTGGTGCTGATGCTATGGCTGATTCCGATGCTTGTTTTTGCACAAAATGAAGTGGCTCGCGAGCGAAGTTCCCTGAAAGGCATTCAATCGATGGGACTTTCGGTCAACTACGAGGCCAACGCCCCGTTGACGGAAAAAACGAACATTAACGTCCCGTCCCTACAGGAAAAAGGCAAACGGGCCCTGCAGGAAGGCGGTATACGAGTCGTCCCGAGGGAAGAAGTCAGGCAGTCCGATGAAATCCCGCTATTGTATCTGCATATTAATGCCATGGATGCCGGAGAGGGACTTGTACCTTTTGCTGTAAACTTATACTTCTATCAGCCTGTAAAACTTGTGCTGAACCAGGATTTACAAACTACAGCCAACACCTGGGAAAGCGGCACAGTGGGCATTGTCTCCTACGATAAGCTGCAGCTCATAGACCAGGCAGCCGAAGATCTCCTTCAGGAGTTTATCCATGATTATAACGAAATCAATAACTAAAGCAATTAAACATTCATGAACATAGAAGATTTTCGAGAATTTTGTCTCTCTTTCAAAGGTACAACCGAACATTCTCCTTTTGAGGACAAAGATATCTTAGCATTTAAAGTGATGGATAAAATCTATGCCATTGCCGATGCAGATAAATTTAAAAACATTGAACTGAAGTGCGACCCCGTAAAGGCTTCCATGCTTCGCAATCTTTATAAGGAAGTTCAGCCCAGCCGACACATGGATAAGCGTCAATGGAACACGATCCATCCCGAAGGAGCCCTCGATGAAGAGCTGATTAAAGAATGGATCAAGGATTCGTATAGTTTAGTGGTGGACGGACTGTCAAGAAAAAAGCAAAAAAAACTGGAAAAAATGGAGGAAAGCTGAGATTAAGGCTGAGTATTTTCGCCGCGGACAAATAAGCTTTTTATACGATGGAGGCTCTTTTTCTCAAAGTTCCACACGAACTCGAACTGGCCCAAAATAAACCCGTACAGCAGGAGCAGAACCTGGTAGGCCGGAAAGACAATAATAATCCAGGCGACAATTTCGACCAGGATGGGCGTCTCGGCATTCACTCCTATCCACCCGAACATAAACTTTCGCACGTAAAGGACGGTGATGCCCGTTAATGAAAAAATAACCAGAATAAGCAGCAGGCCGCCGTAACTTTCGACCCCCCACCGCTTCATTAATTTTTCAATCAGTTTACTCATGTATCAATTCCAGATTACAAAAAATTACTGCGGTTGCCTGCCCTTCCCCTGTTCCGGCTGTCCGTAAGCAGAAGCAGTATACAACACAACAGGCTCAATCTTCTCTTATAAATTAAAACACGAAGACTGTACAACGTCCTTCTACTCTTTTTTATCAGCTAACTGTTGATAGCATCAGCTATAGCCGTGTCAGCTGCTGTTATTGTTTCATCAAGCATCGCTTCGGTATGTGAGTTTGCTAAAAACCACGACTCAAAAGGAGACGGCGGAAGATACACACCGTTCGTCAACATTCCATGAAAAAAATCCCTGAACAGTTCCCGGTTCGTTGTTTGAGCAGTTTGAAAGTCTCTTACTTCTTCCCGGGTAAAAAAGACACTCATCATCGATCCCACGCGATTGATGGTGGCTGATACCTCATGATGTTCAAAAACTTCTTTCATTCCCCGGAAAAGATAGGTGGTCTTTTCTTCCAGCTCATCATAATGAACTGGATTTTCATACAGTTCCGAAAGCAATGCGTAACCTGCAGCCATCGCAAGCGGATTTCCGGACAGCGTGCCGGCCTGGTATACCGGACCATCGGGGGATACCACCTGCATAATCTCCCGGCTGCCGCCAAACGCCCCCACCGGCAGACCCGCACCAATAATTTTTCCGTAGGTCACTATATCAGCAGTGACCCCAAACCGCTGCTGGGCACCCCCCTGGGCCACTCGAAATCCCGTCATCACTTCATCAAAAACAAGTACGGTATCCTGCGCATCACAAAGTTCACGGAGACCCGCCAAAAACCCTTTCTGTGGTGGAATACACCCCATATTACCGGCCACCGGTTCCACTATGATAGCGGCGACCTCCCCTTTGTACTCATTTAACAGCTTTTTAACAGAATTAAGGTCGTTAAAATCGGCCGTCAACGTATCTTTGGCCGTTCCCTCGGTTACCCCGGGACTGCTGGGCGTTCCGAGGGTCAGGGCCCCACTGCCGGCATTAATCAGGAACGAATCGCCGTGGCCGTGATAGTTTCCTTCGAACTTGATGACCTTATCTCTCCCGGTATAGCCCCGGGCTACACGAATAGCACTCATACAGGCTTCCGTCCCTGAATTCACCATGCGGATCTTGTCGACGCCGGGCGCCATCTGTTTAACCAGTTCCGCCATCTTCACTTCAATCTCAGTCGGGGCTCCGAATGAAGTGGACTTCGCCGCCGCTTCCTGTACCGCTTCAATCACCGGCCCGTAGGCGTGCCCCAGGATCATCGGCCCCCACGACCCCACATAATCGATATACTCCTTGCCATCGACATCCGTAAGGACGGATCCCCGGGCCTGTTCCAGAAAAACGGGTGCGCCGCCTACCGAATTGAAAGCCCGCGCTGGGGAGTTTACCCCGCCGGGAATGGATTGCTGTGCCCGTTCAAATAATGTTTTGCTTGTTTCCAACATGAAGTGATTTTTGATTTTCTAAATATAATATAAGGCCGGTTACGAGCCATTCAGTACTTTCGACGCGTCCTTTGCAAAATAGGTAGCGATCAAATCCGCGCCGGCCCGCTTGAAGCCGATTAACGCCTCCATCATCACTTCCTCTTCGTCCAGCCAGCCCTTCTCTGCAGCGGCTTTTAACATAGCGTATTCACCGGAAACATTATATACCGACACCGGCACCGATACCTGCTCCTTAACGGCCCTGACAACATCCAGGTACGGCATACCCGGTTTTACCATAACAATATCGGCTCCCTCCTGTTCATCCAGGGTTGCCTCCTTAACGGCTTCCCGGACATTGGAGGGATCCATCTGATACGTTTTTTTATCCCCGAAACCGGGGGCGGAATCCAGGGCATCCCGAAAGGGCCCGTAATACGCCGAGGCATACTTGGCGCTGTACGCCATAATGCCGGTGTGCTCAAAACCAGCCTCGTCAAGGGCTTCCCGCATAGCTCCGATACGACCGTCCATCATATCAGAAGGGGCCACCATACCAGCTCCGGCTTCAGCGTGGCTTACGGCCATTTTGGCC
Source organism: Fodinibius roseus (assembly GCF_900129315.1). GTDB lineage: Bacteria > Bacteroidota > Rhodothermia > Balneolales > Balneolaceae > Fodinibius > Fodinibius roseus. The sequence goes on along the minus strand of NZ_FQUS01000003.1, from coordinate 166,274 downwards.
AGCACCTCCACCGACTCGTCGTTTACTATTTCTCCATCTTCTACGATGCCGTCGTGGCCGTAACTGGAATACGGATCCATTGCGATGTCGGTCATAACCAGCATCCCGGGAAATGCGTCCCTGACGGCCCGGACCGCCCGCTGCATCAGGCCCCCGGGATTCAACGCTTCGGAGCCTTTATTGTCTTTCTTCTCCTCCGGCACTTTTGCAAAGATCAATACCGACTGGATTCCCGCTTCCTTCAGCTCTTTGACCTCCTCAAGCAGCAAATCGAGCGTATGGCGGTAGTAGTCGGGCATGGAGGGAATTTCGATTTTCTCATCTTCTCCTTCCATCACAAAGACCGGGGCGATAAAATCCGCTGGTTTCAGATCGTGCTCTGCGACCATCCGGCGGACCGCCGCACTGGCCCGCAGCCGCCGTCCGCGTATATAGGGAAATTGTCCGTGTGTCATAAAAATACGTTTATTGATATTGACAGATTACCGGTGACCCGGGGCGAACGAGTCGCACCCAACAAATATATTCATCTTGTTACCATTGACCATATAATATTTATATTACCGGTTGACCCGGACCTGCTCCATCCGCCTTATGGCTCTTCCATTTCCAATTCTTTGCCATATGCGATCCAGTCTACAGGATTTTTGAGCCGCTCGATCAAATAGGCTTCTTCGCTGTCTTCCGGCACCTGGAAGTCATAATCCCATCGCACGCGCGGGGGCAGACTCATTAAAATAGACTCCGTTCGTCCTTCCGTTTTCAGACCAAACAAGGTACCGCGATCGTGAATTAAATTAAACTCCACATACCGGCCGCGACGGATCTCCTGAAAATATCGCTGCCGGTCGGTATAGGATTCCTCCTTTCGCCGTTTTACGATAGGCAGGTAGCTCTCCAGAAACCCGTCGCCCACTTCCGTGGTAAAGGCGTACCAGTCTTCGGGAGATCGGTTCCCGGTGGGACGCAAATAATCGAAAAAGAGTCCCCCCACCCCGCGCCCCTCGGAGCGGTGCTCGTTATAAAAATACTCATCGCACTCTTTTTTGAACCGGGGATACAGCTCGCTGCCGTGCTTGTCACAGGCCGTTTTCAGCACCCGGTGAAAATGCACCGCATCTTCATCCCGCAGGTAGTATGGCGTCAGATCGGCCCCGCCGCCAAACCAGCAGTCCCGGACCTCATTCATGGCGGCATCGTCATATAGTTCAAAATACCGGTAGTTCGCGTGCACCGTGGGCACCATCGGACTCCGGGGATGAATCACCAGCGAAAGTCCCCCGGCCCAGAACCAACCCTGCTCTACCTCAAAACGCCTGCGAATCAGTTCCGGCAATTCGCCGTGAACCGTAGAAATGTTGACCCCGCCTTTTTCAAAAACAGCTCCCTTTTCAATCACACGGCTGTGTCCCCCGCCCCCGCCTTCGCGATCCCAGTCATCGCGGCGGAACCGGGCGTTTTGCTCGAGTTCCTCCAGCCGGTCGCAGATCTCATCCTGCAGGTTTAGGATGTAATCGGTAAATCTATCCTTAATCGTCATACATGCTATCTTGTCTTTTTTCTTTCATCTATATCAAACAGGATTTTTAATCCCCCTGTTTGTCACCCTGACCATCGTTGAAGGATCTCCAGCTTGCAGGAACAGAAAATGTATCCGGGAGATGCTTCGGCAGGCTAAATGTAACATTTATGGTTTTTCAAAGCTTTTTCATACGACCTTCCTGGGCTCATACTCCTTTACGGCGTCGATGAAAGCACGGGCGTGATCCACAGGGATGTTCGGCAGGATTCCATGTCCCAGGTTTGCGATATATTTTTGAGGCCCAAAGCGGTCGATCATCCGCGTTGTCTGACGCTTAATCTCATCCGCCGGCATCATCAGCTTGGAGGGATCAAAATTCCCCTGCAGCACGATTTCGCCCCGGGTAGCCTCCCGCCCGTATTCGGGGGTAATCGTCCAATCGAGTCCCACTGCCGCAGCGCCGCTTTTGAAGCTGAGCCGCTCCAGGGCGTACCAGCTGCCTTTGGCAAACAGGATCAGCGGTACCTCATCCACTGCATCACAAATTTCCATTAGACAGGGCATCGCCCACTCGTTGAAATCTTCGGGACCCAGCAGGCCCGCCCAGGAATCAAAAAGCTGCACCACCTGGGCCCCGGCTGAAACCTGGGCCTTCAGATAGTCAATCGTAGCCTTTGTCAATTCCTTCATGACATGACGCGCCGCATCCGGATGCTGGTACATAAACGCTTTGGCTTTGGCAAAATTCTTGGATCCCTCGCCCTGCACCATATAGCAGAAAAGCGTCCACGGCGCCCCGGCGAAACCGATCAGCGGTACCCGCCCGTTGAGCTCCCTGCGCGTCAGCGTTATCGCTTCCATCACGTGATTCAGCTTCCCGGGCACGTCCCGGGCTAAAATGGCAAAAGCATCGTCCACGCTGCGGATCGGATTGTCGATCACCGGTCCCTTGCCCTTCACCAGGTCTACATCGATGCCGAGGGCTTGCGGGACCGTCAGGATGTCTGAGAAAATAATTGCGGCATCCGGGCCGAGCTCGTCGATGGGCTGGATCGTGATTTCACAGGCCAGCTCGGGCGTCTCCACCCGTTCAAAGAAGGTATATTTCTTCCGGATTTCCATGTACTGGGGCAGATACCGTCCCGCCTGGCGCATCATCCACACCGGGGGACGTTCGACTTCCCGGCCGTTGAGGGTCCGCAGTAACAAGTCGTTTTTCAATTCGGGAAATGCATTTTTCATACTATTTTTTATCTGTCCCAGGTTCTTAAAAATTAAAAAAGCTAACTGTAGCAGAGAGCTTTGCAAAATCGTCCTTCCGGCCTGTCTCTGCATCGTCGCGTATTCAATGTTCTCACTCTCGCCTAACTTATACTTTTATATTATATGTTGTGGTTACGAATGAGTCCAGAGTTTTGATATCGACCAAACTCCCGGTTTTTCAACATCCGCGATACGGTCAGCGTTTCGCTGTTATAATGCTACCCTGTAGTTAGATGCTTTCTGCTTTATTATTATCATTAAAAATATAGTTGGCCGCCGTGCGGAGGAGGACTTCGGTATCGGGTTGCCGGGCAGTTTCCACCGGCTGGTTGCTTTCCTCTTTCAGGATCTTTGCGGTAGTGGGACCGATGGCAAACAGCGGGGGCAGATGGTCGTGATCAAACCCTTCCCCCCTCTTAAAGCCCTCTACCGCACTGGGACTGTAAAACAGGATACCGCTGACCGGCTTATCGGGCAGATAGACGGGATGTATGACGGTTTCGTAGACCTCCAGCTCGATAACTTCAATTCCTTCATCCACCAGACGATCGGTCATTTCATCGCGGCTCAGGTTCCCATGAAAATAGATCACCGAATTTATTTTTCCCTCCTCGACGATCAGCTCCGCCAGGTGTTTGCCATCCTGTATGCGCGGAATCCGTGATTCAAGCCCCAGTTCCCCCAGGGCTTCCTGGGTTTTGGCTCCCACCGCAAAAAGCTGTGTTTCGGGACGCACCTGCAGGCCGGCCCTCATCAGCTCTCCCAGAGCCTTTACCCCGTTGGCGCTGGTAAACACCCAGTCCGACTTGAGATGATCATTGATCACCTTGAGGACGCCATCCCAGTAATCCGGGAAATTGAATTCAAGGGCGGGTTCGACCACCGGTTCCAGTCCCAGGATACGGGCATATTCCAGCTGCTGCGCGGACAAGGGGCGTGTGACTAAAATATTTTGCTTGTTTTGTCTCATTGATCGGGGATTAACCTTGTTGTCTGATTAACCTGAGTGATTTGGTTACGCTGAGATTTATTCGTTAGATCAACCTAAACTGCTTCATATTTAGTCCGATTTCATCTCGTCAATAACGGTGTCAGCTCCTTTGCTGAGCAGGGTCCGGGCGGCGGCATGACCCAATTCCCCGGTTTCACTGACGGGGACCCGTTCTTCACAGTCGTATCGCTCACGCCCGTCCAGGGTCAGGGCCACTGCCTTAAAGTGGACGTTTTCCTCTTCAATGAAAGCGTAGGCGCCGACCGGAGCGCTGCAGCCGGCTTCCATGTCGTGCAGAAAATCACGCTCGATCCCCGTGCATAACGCCGTATCATCGTGGTTCAACTGCGCAACAATCTCGTCCATCTCTCCGTCATCTTCCCGAACCATCACCGCCATTGCTCCCTGGGCCGCAGCCGGCACCATCCAGTCCAGGTACCCGCTTATATGATGACCCAGATCAATACGCTGGAGTCCCGCCGCGGCAAAGATAGCCCCGTCCCAGTCGTTGGTTTCCACTTTTTCCAGGCGGGTATTCACATTCCCGCGGATATTTACGATTTCGTGATTCGGGTAGCGGTGCAGCCACTGGGCACGCCGGCGATTACTGCTGGTGGCGATGGTGGCCCGGTAATCGGAGTCACTCAAAAAACCGGGGCCGCCGGGGGCCACCAGGGAATCACGCGGATCGGCCCGTTCCATAACAGCCGCTACCTTGAGGGGAAGGGGATTTTCGGTCGGCAGATCTTTAAAGGAATGAACCGCTATATCAACCTCGCCGTTTAGCTGAGCGTTATCGAGTGCTTTGGTGAATACGCCCTTGCCCCCCATTTCGGTAAGCGGGGTCGTCAGGTCTATATCACCCTCCGAGGTAACAAAAATAAGTTCGGTCTCGTGGCCGATCTCCCGGAGTTTTCGGGCCACCTGTCGGGCCTGCCACGTCGCCAGCTGACTCTTGCGGGTCCCAATACGAATCGCAGAATGCTTACTCATTATCGCCTTTCAACTCTAACTTAAACATATCATGTACCACCTTCGTTACCTGTTCCGACTCGTGATGGTCGCGCAGGTGTTCAATGGAGTAAGCGGCAATTTTATTGACAATACGACGAGTCAGATTCTCAACCTTTTCTTTATCCGTCTCTGAAATTTTATTTTTAAAAAATTCGAACTCATCTTCACGGATCGTATCGAACTTGGCCGTCAGTGCCTTGATGGTGGGCACCACTTTTTGCTTGCTGAGCCAGTTTTTGTAGTCGGTCAGTTCATCTTCAATAATCTTTTTAACCAGCGGGATATTCTCTTCGCGCCGCCGGTACGCCTCATCGGTGACATCCGTGAGAAAATCCATATTCGCCAGATCCACAAAATTCAGATCGTCAATTTCCGGGTCGATGTTGCGGGGCACCGACAGGTCGACCATCACCTTGAATTTCGGGTTCAGAAGCGACGGCTTCATATCGTCAAGCGTAATCACCGGCTCCTTGGAACCGGTAGCTACGATCACCAGATCCGCCTCGGCGATCTCCTGCGGAAGCCGCTCCATCCCCGCCACCTGCAGGTTGTACTTCTCAGCCACAAACTCCGCCCGGTCGCGCGTGCGGTTGATCAGCGTCAGTTTCCGGGCTCCGAGGTTGATCAGGTTTTTACAGGTCACTTTCCCTATTTTGCCCGTCCCGACCAGCAGAATATTCTTATTCTTCAGGTTTTCGAACGTCTTGATGGCAAACTTGACGGCGGCATAGGCCGTGGTGGCAGCGCCTTCGCCCAGGGAGGTCTCATTTCGGGACCGCTTGTGGGCCCGAAACACATGCTGCATCAGCCGATGCAGTTCACCATCAACCGCATCCAGTCTGCTGGACCGTTCATATGCTTCCTTGACCTGTTTTACGACCTGAAGATCGCCTAAAATCTGGGAATCAAGTCCCACCGTAACCTGGAAAAGATGCTCGACGGCCCGCTGTCCCTCTTTCTCAAAGCCGTAGTTGTGGAATTCCTCCAGCGTAGCCCCGGAATAAGCGACCAGCAGGCGAATAATCTCCTGGGGCGTGGCATCCCGGGCAAAAATCTCCGTGCGGTTGCAGGTAGAGATCACAAAAAGACTGTTGATGCCCTCGCGCTCTGCGCCCTGAATAAGCTCTTTCTTTTGCGCACTCGTCAGGCTGAAGCGCTCACGCACATCGATGGTCGCTTCCCAGTGGTTGACTCCAACGACACAAAAATCAGCTATGTTAGGCGGATCTAATCTCATGCTTCAAGCCGAAACCTTTTCAGATTGTGGATTGGTTCCCGTTTCAACGTTAATTTCATGGTCCAGTTTATCCATGGCCTGGCCGGCCAGCGCCTGAATATAGTCGGGATGATCATTAATCCCCGGCATAACCGTTATGTGTTCAAAGTCATACCCCTCCTCTTCAAGATCCTCTGCCAGCTCGACGCCCAGTTCGTAGAGCGTTTCAATATGGTCGGTTACAAAAGCGATCGGAATCATCAGGAAATTTTTAATGCCGTATTCAATATGGCGCTCAACCAGCTCGGCCGTATTGGGCTGGGTCCATTTTTGAGGACCCACTTTCGACTGATACCCCAGCCAGTACTCGTGATCGTAACCGCGCATCTCCATGATCGCTTCCATGGTCTGGTTAATTTCCGCCGTATACGGATCTCCGCTTCGCACCTCGAGCATAGGCGTACCGTGAGCGCTGAAAATAAAATGGGTCTTATTACGCCTTTCTTCATTCATCCCGGCCAGCGCCTCATCGATACGATCGTTCATGGCGCTCAAGTAATGCTCGTCGAGATGGTAATTTTTGACATGAAATTCTTTCCAGGGCGCTTGCCCCCCGAACTTCTCTTTGCGCGTGCTTTCCCAATCCCGGAAACTGCTGCCGGTCGTCGTCCATGAAAAGTGCGGGTACAGCGGCACCATAACAGCGTGGGTAATACCGTCCTCCACCATATCATCCATGGTCGTACCCGCAAACGGCAGCCAGTAACGCATGCAGGTGTAGACCTTCACGTGTTGTTCGGGCATCGTCTTTTTAAAATGCTTTTCCAGGGCACGCCGCTGTTGCTCCGTCAAACTGTTGATGGGGGAACAGCAGGTTGACACCACGCTGTTCTTGCGGTTCAGGCAGTGCTTGTTGCCCATACAGCCGCGGGGACAACCGTTGATCTCTTCGTAATCTTCCTGCACGTTCGGGGCCCTGAATTTAGATATAATCTTTGCAAACAGCTCCTGTATTTTTCCTCCGCCCATTTTAATAATATCTTCATCGCGGAAGAGGTTGTTTAAAAAGGGGCGTACCGCGTAATCGGCCGTGGGGCCGCCCATATTCATAAGCACGACCCCGATTCGCTTGTCATTTTCAGTAGCCATGGACGTAATCGCTTAATCTAAGGCAAACAAGGCCTTGTTGCTGTTTACTTTGATCTGTTTGCAGTTTACTGGTCATCAGGGTAAATAAATCCATTCTTTGTGAAGGGAATTTGAAGAAAGACGAATGAATTCTATTTAGAACGAGTCTAATATTTAACCCGCATCCCTGACAAATAATCGCTGATAATTTGATTCAGTATTATTTTTGAATTTATTTTTCCTGCGACAAAATAACTATTACTCGCTGCATACACAGGTAAATCAAGACATAGAACGAAACTTGCCGGGTTCCCTGCCGGGGCAACAACAGCTGTTGGTTATCCCTTCGGCAACCTAAACCAAAACCGGGTACCCTCTCCCCTCTTGCTGTCAACATGGATAGCTGTATCATGGGCCTTCAGGATACTTTCGACTACCGCCAACCCGAGTCCCGTGCCCCCCTTGTCCCTCGACCGGGCTTTATCCGTGCGGTAGAAACGATCGAAAAGCCGGTCAAGGTGTTCTTCGGAAATACCAATGCCCGTATCAGATACCTCAATGGTCACTTCCTTTTCCTGTTCGATATACTGCAGGCGTACCTCCCCCTTGTTCGTATATTTCAAGGCATTGGAAACAAGATTGTCAATTACCTGCTCTATCTTTCCGGGGTCGCCGACAGCCCGGCAGGGTTGGTCATCTATATGAAGCGCAATGCCTTTTTCCCGGGCCTTGTCGGAATACCATTCCCGCATGTGCCGGGCAATCTGAGAAAGATCAAATTTCGTCATTTCCACGAAATACTCGTCAGAGTCGTAGCGCTGCAGGGTTTTCAAATCCCTGAAGAGACGAGAGATCCGCTTGGTCTGGTTTTTAGCCGACCGGATATACTTTTCCTTTTGTTCGGACGAAAGCTCTTTCAGCTCCAGCATATCCAGGGCCGCTGAAATATTGTGGAGCGGGTTGCGGATTTCATGGGTGATATCGGCAAAAAACTGCTGCTGTTTTTCGGCAAACTGCTTGATCTGGCGGGTATCCTCGCGAAGCCGGGAAGCCATCTGGTTGAGCGAAGTTGCCAGGGTGCCGTATTCGTCGCTTCGGTTGAGATCGATTTCCCGCTCCACATCCCCCTCGGCAATATCCTGTGCGGCATTTTTAATTTGCGTGATCGGCCTGGTGAGATATCGCGAAATCCAGATACTTACGATCACGACCAGTCCGACAGAGATAAACATGCCGTAGTAGATGATCCACCGGATTGTTTTTATAGGCGCATAAATCCGGTCTTTCAGCTGCCCGACATGCAGGTACCGAATGTGGCCGGACGCATCCTGCAGTTCAATATAGCTGGTTAACAGATCCGAATCCGGATTACGCGGCAGCAGTGGAAGTCCCTCGCGCGCGCTGATGCTTTCCAGGATCCCGGCCGTCAAGTTTTGGGGGGGCACGAAGGTAGTATCGCTATCCCGGTAGGCCTCTGTCAGCTGTCCCGACGAGTCGTACAGCGCCAGCTGATAGCCGGAAGTCTGTGCGGCTTCTTTAAAGCGGGTGGAAAACTGCTCGTCGTTGGTCAGGTTGGCTACGGTTACCGCCAGCCAGCGCGTGTCCCGCTCCATCTCGGTCCGTCCCTCTTCCAGAAGGTAATCCCGGATAAACAGGATGGAATAACTGCTGATGGAGGTAATCCCGAAGATCAACAGCAGGATAAACGTCCACGCCAATTTTGAACGTATACTCATAACCGCTTATTTCCAAATAGTCTTTCAGTGTACAAAAATCCCGGAAGTATTGTATTGTTAAAATGCCGGCAGGAGCCGACTCTCGTTGAAACGCTGCCAGAGCCGTCAACCGTACAAAAGTATCCGCTCCTCAGCCTGACAGGACAGATGCATTCCAGCACTATACCTTGACGATTTCGCGGTTCAGTCCGTAACCGATGCCGCGGTAGGTTTTTATAATTTCACCCGCATCTTCCATTTTCAGGCGGAGATTTTTAACATGCACATCCACGGTCCGGTCAAACACAAACCGGTCTTCTTCGGTAATGTGTTCCAGGATCTCCTGCCGGGTATAGACGCGTTTCGGATTTTTGTAAAAGAGCTCGATCAGGGTGTATTCCGTTGAGGTGAGGTCAATTTTCTCATTTTCCACATACAGTTCCTTGGCGTCAGTATCGAGATAGGTATCCCCGTACTGCAGCCAGTTGGCCTTCTGCGGGCTCTGCCGACGAAGCAGTGATTCCACATGGGCCTTCACAAGGTTGAGGCTGGCCGGCTTGGGAATATAGTCGTCGGCTCCCAGCTCAAGGCCTTCGATCTCATCCTGTTCTTCGTCTTTGGCAGTCAGGAAAATAACGGGAATATCATGCAATACGGGATGCTTGCGGATATGACGACAGATCTCTTTCCCATTCACGTTGGGGACCATGATATCCAGTATGGCAAGATGTATTTCGCCTGCGTGCTGCTCGATCAGCTCCAGCGCCCGGTTCCCCTCATGAGCAACAAGGACCTCGTAATCATTCATTTCCAGGAAGTTAGCCAGCATTTCGGCCGATTCCTCTTCATCTTCGACTAATAATATACTGTGTCTGGGTTTCACGACAACTAATTTTGGTTACATTCTGAAACAGCTACCCGGATTATTCACAAAGAAGACTTAACTATGCGCTAAGGCTTTAAAAAATAATAGGATTACGAATGATTCCTTATTATTTATGAATAATTCAGGCTATAGAAGCATATCAAACAGTGCTCCGCCCGAAATCGTTGGTAAGATAGTAAACTTTACAGAGTATCTGAACTTCTCATTGATACCCAGTGGCTTTTGAAAAACCGGGGATTTTGTTCGATACCAAAGCCGGAACAATGGTAACCCACAGTGTATAAACAGACGATACATGATGATGAGGAGGATAGTGAAACTGTGAACATGTAGCCACTGAACAAAACAACGATTTTGCCACGGCCTCTTGCAAAATAAACCTTGTCATCTTCTGCTTGTTTCAACATCTTACCTGAACCGACGAGCAATACCCAACACCTACTAATTTAACGAAAAAGAACTCGGAATCCGGCCAAACACGACGGACTCGCAGTAGATTTTGCTAAGTCCGACAAGCTCCTCGCCAAAAGAACGGCTTTGCAAAGCTCTCTCATACTGATTTTACTGTTAATATTTATATCATATATCACATGACATTCAAAAATAAGGCAATCTGGATTACCGGGGCTTCTTCCGGCATCGGGGAAGCCCTGGCGTACGCTCTGCATGAGCGCGGGGCCAGGCTCATTTTATCCTCGCGCCGGGAGGAAGCCCTGAAGGAGGTAAAGAGCAACTGTGCCGGTTCCCCGGAAGATATTCACATCCTGCCGCTGGACCTGACGGAGACCGATGCCCTGGACGATAAAGCCCGGCAGGCACGCGACCGGTATGGCCGCATCGACTACCTGTTTAATAACGGGGGCATCAGCCAGCGCTCCCTGGCCGTGGATACCAAACTGGAGGTCGTACGGAAGGTGATGGAAGTCAATTTCTTCGGTTCCGTGGCGCTGACCAAGGCCGTGCTGCCCGCTATGATTGAACGGCAAGGGGGACATATTGTGGTGACCAGCAGCGTTATGGGGAAATTCGGCACGCGACTGCGGTCCAGTTACGCCGCTTCCAAACACGCCCTGCACGGTTATTTCGATTGCCTGCGCCAGGAAGTACACGAGCATAATATTACCGTTACGCTGGTCTGCCCCGGTTATATAAAAACCGATATCACCCGAAATGCGCTGGAAGGCGACGGAAGCAAACACGACAAAATGGGCAGGGGACAACAAGAGGGGATGCTGCCGGGCGAGTTTGCAGAGAAGCTGCTTCCCAGGATTGCCAAACAAAAAAATGAAATCTATATCGGGGGCAGGGAAATTGCGGGCGTTTATCTCAAGCGATGGGCCCCGGGCCTGCTTAACAAGCTGCTGTTAAAAACAGAGGTCACCTGACGCAAAATTTAATGGTAAAACAGCAAGACAAACCTTATGCCGCAACTCATTACCACTGCTGAACAGCTCTTTTTTAATAGCATTGATGACCTTTCCTCCATGCCGCTGCCCACGGACGTACTGATGGTCCGTCCCCTGCACTATTCGGTGGATTACGTGATCAATCCCCATATGGCGAACCAGGTGGGAAAAGTGGATACCACAGAGGCCCACAAGGAATGGAAAATGGTGCGCTCGCTGTTCGACCGGATCGGCCTCAACGTACGAATTATCGAAGACCAGGATGGATTGCCCGATATGGTATTCTGTGCCAACCAAAGCCTGCCGTATATCAATGAGGAGGATCACCGGCACGTTTTTATGAGTATCATGCATGCGGAACAGCGCAAAAAAGAGGTGCCCTACTTCGAGCAGTGGTATCGCCAGAACGGCCATGAGATCCATTACCTGGATGAACGTAAGATCGAAAATTTCGAAGGGTGCGGGGATGCCATCTGGCACAGCGGAAGGCGCCTGCTCTGGGGCGGATATGGTCATCGTTCTTCACTGGATGCCTATCAAACCATTTCGGATACTTTTAACGTGCCGGTGATCACGCTTGAACTGGCGGATGAAACATTCTACCATCTCGATACCTGCTTCTGCGTGCTGGATGAACATACCGCGCTGATCTACCCGGAAGCGTTCACGGAGCACGGGCTGGAGCTCATCCACGCGGTCTTTAATCGGGTAATTGAAGCGGCGGAATATGAGGCCGAAGAGCTCTTTGCCTGCAACGCCTGCTGTCCCGACGGACGCAATGTCATCATACAGCAGGGATGCACGGATGTTAATAAAAAATTACAGGATGCCGGTTTTTCGGTTCACGAGGTCAGCACGTCTGAGTTTCTGAAAAGCGGGGGGAGTGTCTTCTGCATGAAGATGCTCCTGTGGTAGCGGGATCATAGTCATGAGTCGTAGGTATTGAGTAGTGAGTTCAGAAAAGCGCGAGAAGTGCTAAGTCTTAAGCTGATTAAGTTGAACGTTACAGGTTGAGGTTGAGATAATGTATTCAGAACACCAGTGGTCCCATTTATCCTTTTTTAATTATTGTTTTTTACTCATGACTCAATACTCACGACCCATGATTCCTAATAGAAAATAATTGATATTAGTCCTTGGGAGGAGTTAACAACCGGCATCCTCCGGTAATTAATAATAACCTGAATGAAATACTATGGCCAATCATGTGATTCGGCTGCTTGTTTCAGCAGCAGCTACCCTGCTGCTCTTTTGGCTTCTTTCCATTGGAGTGGGACCTGCTCCTCCACTGGGACCTTTTCTGAATCCCGCTACCGGCTTCTGGGCGAATGCGGTTACGGATAAGCCGGCCGACCGCATCACGACGTTGCCGGCCGGTGCCCTTGCGGATACGGTCGGTATCCATGTCGATAAGCATAACATCCCGCATATTTTTGCCGCGAACGACCGGGACCTCTATTTTGCCCAGGGATATATCACCGCCCGCGACCGGCTCTGGCAAATGGAATTTCAGACGCACGCGGCAGCGGGAAGACTCTCCGAGATCATAGGTCCCGGTGCCCTGGAATACGACCGCTACCGGCGGCGCATCGGGATGGTGTATGCCGCTGAACAGGCCCGGGAAGAGATGCTCGGCCACCCGGAAACAGCTGCTGCCGTCCGGGCTTATGCGGACGGTGTGAACGCCTGGATTAACGAGCTTGGAAAGGCCGATTATCCACTGGAGTACAAGATACTCGATTATGAACCCGAGCGGTGGACCCCCCTGAAAACCGCCCTGCTTCTGAAAAGTATGACGTACACGCTGGCGGGCAGCAACCAGGATCTGCAGATGAGCAACACCAGGGCGTTTTTCGGCGACGCTTTTATCCGTCAGGTGCTTGATCCGGATCCCCGGCTGAATGACCCGGTTATTCCGGCAGGCACCGAGTGGTCCTTCGATCCGATTCCGGTCCAAAAGCCTGACTCGACCTTCAGGCCCTCCGTTGTGGATGATATCCCACCCTTCCGGCCCGACCCGCTCAACGGAAGCAACAACTGGGCGGTCAGCGGCTCCAAAACAGCCAGCGGCTATCCTCTCCTCGCAAACGATCCCCACCTGAATATGACCCTGCCCTCCATCTGGTACGCCGTGCAGCTGCACAGCCCGGCACAAAATGTGATGGGCGTTTCCCTGCCCGGGGCCCCCTCCGTCATTGTTGGTTTTAATGAAGAGGTGGCCTGGGGCACGACCAATGTCAGCGCCGACGTTTGGGACTGGTATGAAATGACCTTCCGCGACTCCACGCTTTCCGAATACCGGTACGACGGGACGTGGAGATCAACGCAGAAACGGGTGGAACAGATCGAGGTACGGGGACAGGAAACGGTCGTTGACACGGTGGTCTATACCCATCACGGTCCGGTTGTGCAGACCTCCGGGAAGGAACCGATGCGCTCGCATATCCCGAAATTCCATGCCATGCGGTGGATTGCCTATGAACCGTCCAACGAGCTCCGTTACTTTTTGGATATCAACAAGGCGGAAAACTATGAAGACTACCGGCGGGCCTTAACCCATTACCGGAGTCCCGCTCAAAACTGGGTGTTTGCCGACAGCAGCGATATTGCACTGACGGTTGCCGGTAGGTACCCGCTGAAGTGGGAGCAGCAGGGACGATTTGTCAGCGACGGTTCCGATCCCCGCTACGACTGGCAGGGATGGATTCCCTTCGATCACATTCCCTCGGTCAGGAACCCTAAGCGCGGTTTCGTGAGCTCGGCCAACCAGGATCCCACGGGCGATGCCTACCCCTACTACCTGGATGATGATTTTGCTCCCTATGAACGGGGACGGCGCATCAACGACCGGCTTGCGGGGATGGATGATATTACCCCGGAGGATATGCAGCAGCTGCAAATGGACACCTACAGCTATCACGCCCGGACGGTGCTCCCCCGGCTGCTGGAAGACCTGAAAGGCCATACGCTGTCCGGCCGCAAGCGGGAAGCGCTGCAAAAGCTCACCAGCTGGAACTATGAAAACAAGGGCGATCTTATCGCTCCCTCCCTCTTTGCCTACTGGTGGGAGGCACTTGAAGCGGCCATCTGGGATGATGAGTATCACGCTATTGACGCCCCGATGGAGCGGCCGGCCCGCGATCAGACGGCCCGGATGATCCTGGCCGATTCGGCCGCCCGGTGGTACGATGATATGAACACAGTGGAAACGGAAACACTGGATGATCTTATTGAACAATCGTTTCACCGGGCCTTCCGGCAGCTTAGCCGCGAATTCGGATCCTTCGGGGAACACTGGAAATGGGGCTATGTCAATAACACGAATATCGGTCACCTGGCACGGGTTCCGGGCCTGGGCCGCCGGGAGGTCTTTACCGGGGGCGCGGCGGAATCCGTCAATGCCGTCCGGGGCAGTCACGGTCCCTCCTGGCGCATGGTCGTTGAACTGGGGCCCCGGCCCCGGGCCTACGGTATCTATCCCGGGGGACAGTCCGGCAACCCGGGCTCGCCCCATTATGATGATATGATCGACGAGTGGACTAAAGGGACCCTCTACCCGCTTTGGTTTCCGAAACAGCAACCTGCCCGTGCCGATTCGGTGGCTTATTCTATTGTTTTGCGAAAGCCTTAAATAAAAGCAGCAAAAAACTGTCGTTCTGAGAGAAATGAGCGAAGCGAATGAACTTTTTTAGTATTTAGTAAAAAGTATCAGGTAGAAAGCAGTGCTAAGCGATAGTGGAATTTTCTGATATTAGCGACAACCCCACCCGGCCTCATTCATTATGATGAAACGAGTGACCGGAGCCGAAGCGTTAGATGTTCTTGTATCTGCCTGGGATGAAAGAAAATGCGATACCTGGTATTAATAAGTAACGGGGTCTGTGGAATAACGCGAAGGTTTTTTTAAAAAAGTACTATTGGGGAAGAGCTATCCCAGAGGAAAAGTTTTGACAAGTACAAGATTTTGCTATTCCCCAGGAAGTTTTTGGTTCGTTTTTCATCCTGGAAAAATGAACCAAAAATCAGTAGTATCAATTTATTCAGTCGGGGTTTTTATGACTGAAAAAACGGAATAACGTAATCTGTATTTTATGGGAAACCTTATATTCTTACACTACTGTATCCATAAACGACAACGTATAGCAGTAACACAATCATGATTTTAGCGATCCTGCTCGCACTCTCCGCCTGGATGTTGAGTTTTATTCTGCCCTGGTGGTCGCTGGCGATCCCCGCCCTTCTTCTGGGAATGTGGATGGGCAAAACCGGATGGAACTCCTTCGGTTACGGATTTTTGGGAATAGGGGGATTATGGCTCCTCCAAACGGCCTATATACACTTCGCTAATGACGGGATTCTCACTATGCGTATCGCTGAGCTTTTTAGCCTCCCTTATCCTTTTCTGGTTATTACCGGTACCGTCGTGGCAGGCGGTATGGCAGGCGGACTTTCGACCCTGACGGGCTACTTCTTCAAGAAAGTGTTCTTTAATCGCAATATATAAGGCGTAGTTATTGATTAATACTTCTCTTTCAACACCTCTCGGGTATTACGGCGATATTCCTCTATCATTTCATCTACATTCTTGATACTCTGTTCTTTTATATACCTATTGTTATTTTTCATGTCCTTTTTAAAAAGATCATAATATTCAATAGGAATACTGGTCTTCAAAAATTCGTCTCTTGACATATCGAAGACCATGCGATTATCGACCACCTTTATGTGTTCGATACTTATTTCCAGGAGTTGCTTTGCTAACTTTTTTTGTTCAGGAGTCTTTAGGCTGTCAGGAACTTGCGTTACGTAGTCGAAACCCGGCTTTAGATACGTACTGCTGTCTTTTTTAGTTGCTGCTGCCGTACTATCCTTAGCTATTTCAGACTTTTCAGATGGATCCTTACAAGCCGTAAATAATAACAATCCCCCGATAATAACTGTATATGCATATTTCATAATATATATTAAAACATCCTTAGAGATTTGAAATAGTTTTTAATAGCCAACGCCCCTCCCATTCCCCTGCCATAAGGATAAGAACACCGATAATTTGGTTATGCCTGCTCTTGTAAAGAGGAGATAAAGAGGGGTTAGTTGACCTGGGATTGCTACAAAAATATATCTTTAATACATGGATTGCCAATCACAAACCCCTCCGTTGGAGTCTGTCGTACTAAAAAAGAATCTCCCTGAATAGAACTTGTTATTTTTTTTAACAGAAATATACGGCCTTGAAAATAATGAAAACTCATTTTCCGGCCTTGAGTTGTGAGCCCCCCAGAGGGAGGCCGCAAGAACCGGCCGTAAATAGGCTTGTCTGAGCGATCCGAGAGAGCGAGTTTTGCCTTTTACAGGTTCGAAGCGGCCACACTCCGGCGAAGAACCCTCAGCCGGTGATTTTTTTGATTCCTTTTTTCATCATCGAAAAAAGGAATGGAACCTTTAGTAGAAAAAAGGGAACCCATACCAAAGTAGCGAGAAAAGCTTCCCTGAGCCATGATACCACGGGATGAACATAAAAAAATCTTTTTGATTTCATTACCAGGCTTTCAATAGTTCAACAAAGCCTGTAGATTACAAAAGTAATCATCCACCGATTAACATAGGTTGATCATGCCCCCCATGAAGCCTGAACATACCGACAGCCCCTCCTTCACCTGCACCTACTGCGGAGAAGTGAACGCAACATTTGTCGACCCTTCGCAGGGTAAAACCCAGAAATATATCGAAGACTGCCAGGTTTGCTGCCGGCCCAATGAGCTCTCCGTCTCCTACGACTATAAAACCAGGGAATTTCTCATCCAGGCCCAGCCTTCACAATAAATGAAATTTCCCCTAAGATTCCGTTGGAATTCAAATATGCGATTTGTATCTTTATGCAGTTTTGCGCTGGAATTACTGTTTCACGCACAAAAAGGTTAACAATAGGCGAATAACAAACACAACACTTGGCCTGCACGCACACACTTTTTACCAAAAGCGGGAGTCATTACGGCTTCCAGCACGCTCAAAAAATATTTGACCATTTCCCGATGGTCAGCACACCTCCCCCTTTCCCTGAATCCGGCATCTATTTCGTTGCCGGATTTTTTTTATGTCTAAATTTGAACCCTACAAAAATTTCTTTTCAATAATATGTCACTGTATTCACGAGATAAAGCGATCATTGCGCTCTCCGACGGCACCGTAGAGCATGGCTATGCCATCGGCAAAAAAGGAACCACCGGTGGTGAGCTCTGCTTTAACACCAGCATGGTCGGCTACCAGGAAATATTTACCGATCCCAGTTACTACGGTCAGCTTATGATGATGACCTACCCGCATATCGGAAATTACGGCACGATGAGCCGCGATGACGAAGCCCGGCGCGTCATGATAGCGGGACTCATTGTTCGCTCTTTTTCGTGGGAACACAGCAATTCGCAAGCCGACGGCAACCTCCAGCAATACCTGGAACGCAATGAGGTGGTCGGTATCACCGGTATCGACACCCGCAAGCTCGTTCGTCATATCCGATCAAAAGGAGTTATGAACGCCGTTATTTCATCCGATGAGCTGGATGAAGAACGGCTTGTGCAAAAAGCCCGGGACTGGGACGATATGGTCGGGCTTGAGCTGGCTACGGAGGTCACCCGCGACGAGCCGCAAACCGTACACAGCGACGGCCCTTTCAAAGTGGCTGCCTTCGACTACGGCATCAAACAAAGTAT
Source organism: Fodinibius roseus (assembly GCF_900129315.1). Lineage (GTDB taxonomy): Bacteria > Bacteroidota > Rhodothermia > Balneolales > Balneolaceae > Fodinibius > Fodinibius roseus. Next base: position 148,423 of record NZ_FQUS01000003.1, on the reverse strand, counting down.
TATCGACAATTTTGTAAAACGGGGCTGCACGCTCCGGATTTTTCCGGCCAAAGGCGATTTCCGGGAAGAACTCGAACAGTGGAACCCCGACGGCTTCTTCTTTAGCAACGGGCCCGGCGATCCGGATGCCACGGCCAAATATGCGCTGGATATCGTTGACTATGCCAAAGAGACCGGCAAGCCGATTTTCGGTATTTGCCTGGGACACCAGCTGATGGCCCTCTCGGAAGGGATCTCTACCAAAAAAATGTTCGTGGGTCACCGCGGCGCCAACCACCCGGTCAAGAACCTGGATACCGGTCTGGTGGAAATCACCACCCAAAATCACGGTTTTGCAGTAGATGAAGAGGCGCTGGACGAGTCCAGGGTGGATATTACGCACAAAAATTTGAACGACGGGACGATCGAGGGACTTCGGTTCAAAAACTTTCCCGGCATTTCGGTACAGTATCACCCCGAGGCCTCGCCCGGACCCCATGATTCGCGATATCTCTTCAACCAGTTCATGGATATGATCAAAGAAGGGAAAAAGGAAATGGCTTAAGGAACAGCACGGGCACGGCACGAGCTGCTCATACACACATGTGGGCATCTCACGCCGCATTCCGGCGACGACTCACATTTCAAAAAACACGTTAATCAGCTAACAAAGAAACTTACCAACGCAATGCCACGACGCAACGACATCAACACCATTCTCATCATCGGATCAGGGCCTATTGTGATCGGTCAGGCCTGCGAATTTGATTACTCCGGATCGCAAGCCTGCCGTTCCCTGCAAGAGGACGGGTACCGGGTAGTGCTGATCAACTCGAATCCGGCTACTATTATGACCGACCCGATGATGGCCGATGAGATTTATCTGAAGCCGCTGACCATCGAATCCATTAAAGAAATTGTCGAAAAAGAACAGCCGGATGCGGTCCTGCCTACCATGGGGGGACAAACCGGGCTGAACCTGACGCGTGATCTCCAGCAGGAAAACTATTGGACGGAGCGTGGCATCCAGATTATCGGGGTGGATATTGCCGCGGTGGATATCACCGAAGATCGACAACAGTTTCGCGACCTGATGGATGAGATCGACATACCGCAGTGCCGCAGCCGCGCGGCCGAATCGCTGCTGGAGGCCAAAGAGATTACCGAAGAGCTGGGGGGACTCCCGATTGTCATTCGTCCCTCTTTTACGATGGGCGGGGCCGGCGGCGGTATCGTATGGAAACAGGATGAATTCGAGCGAAAAGTGCGCCGCGGGCTGGAAATGAGTCCCGTACACCGCGTGCTTATCGAGGAATCCATTTTCGGCTGGAAAGAGTACGAGCTCGAGCTGCTGCGCGACCCCAACGATAACGTCGTTATTATCTGTACGGTCGAAAATATCGATCCCATGGGCGTGCATACCGGCGACTCGGTTACCGTAGCCCCCTCACAGACCCTTACCGACAAGCAGTTCCAGATGCTGCGCGATGCGGCTATCAAGATGATGCGCTCCATCGGTACCTTTGCGGGCGGGTGTAACGTTCAGTTCGCTGTTGAACCGGGCAGCGACCGCTATGTGGCTATTGAAATCAACCCGCGGGTAAGCCGCTCTTCTGCCCTGGCCTCCAAAGCCACCGGCTACCCGATCGCCAAAATCGCCACCAAGCTGGCGGTGGGCTACAACCTCGACGAATTACCCAATCCGATTACCGGCAACACCTCGGCCTGCTTCGAGCCCTCCATCGATTATGTGATTGTCAAGACCCCGCGATTTAACTTTGAGAAATTTCCCAACGTTGACGAAGAACTCACTACCCAGATGAAGGCCGTCGGGGAAGCGATGTCGATCGGACGTAATTTTCCCGAAGCGCTGAACAAAGCCTTTCAATCGCTCGAAATCGGCCGCGCCGGGCTTGGGGCGGACGGCTACAATGAGCTGGATCGCAAGGATGTGCGCCAGCGACTCCTCAAACCGTACTGGGATCGCATGCTGAATATCCGCAATGCCTTCAAGCTGGGAGCCTCTGTCGAAGAGATCGCCGATATCACCAAAGTCGACCCCTGGTTTCTGCAGCAGATCCGCTACATGGTATCCCTCGAAAACCGCACAGAGGGACAAACGCTGGAGGGGATACCCAAAGAGGACTTTTTTGAGCTTAAACAGGCCGGATTCGGCGACCGGCAGATTGCCTGGATGCTCAGCCAGAGCAACGGCCAGGTAACCGAAAATGAAGTCCGGGCCCGGCGCAAGGAGCTGGGACTGAAACCCTCCTTCAAAGTGGTGGATACCTGTGCCGCTGAATTTCCGGCCGAAACGCCCTATTTTTATTCTGCCTACGAGGGAGAAAATGAAAGCGAGACGTCGGACAAGAAGAAAGTGATGATCCTGGGCAGCGGACCCAACCGCATCGGGCAGGGTATTGAATTCGACTACTCCTGCGTGCACGCGGTCAAGGCGGCCCAGGATATGGGATACGAGGCTATTATGGTGAACTGTAATCCCGAAACGGTCTCCACCGACTTCGACATTGCTGACAAGCTCTACTTCGAGCCCGTCTTCTGGGAGCGCGTGCTGGATATTTACGAGCATGAGCAGCCCGAGGGGGTCATCCTGCAGGTGGGGGGACAAACGGCCCTGAAGCTCGGCAAGCGGTTTGTGGAAGAGGGGATTCACATTTTCGGCACCGAGTTTGAGATGATTGATTTTGCGGAAGACCGCGGGTCGTTTTCCGAATTTCTCAAGAAGCTGGATATTCCCTTTCCCTCCTACGGCACCGCCGAAGATGTGGAAGGCGCCCTTGAAATTGCCGACCGCATCGGCTATCCCGTCCTCATTCGTCCCAGTTATGTGCTCGGGGGACAAGGGATGCGTATCGCCGTAAAACAGGAAGAGCTGGAGTATTATACCGAGCGCGTCCTTGCCACTCATCCCGAAAACGCTTTCCTCATCGACAAGTTTTTAGAGCATGCCGTTGAGGTAGACCTGGATGCCGTTTATGACGGCGAGCAGCTCCATATCTCGGGTATCATGCAGCATATCGAACCGGCGGGCGTGCATTCGGGCGACTCCACGGCGGTCATTCCGACCTACTCGCTCAGTGATGAGGCGCTGGATAAAATCCGGACCTATCACGAGAAGATTGCCAAACACATGGGTATCATAGGATTCCTGAACGTGCAGTATGCCGTGAAAGGGGATGAGGTGTATGTGCTGGAGGCGAACCCGCGATCGACCCGGACCATCCCCTTCCTGGCCAAGGCTACCGGACGTGCGGAAGCCCAAATCGCTGTAAAGGTGATGCTGGGCGCCAAATTAAAGGACTTCAGCGAAGAAGAGCTGACTTCCACTCTCGACAAATGGGCGATCAAGGAGCCGGTTTTTCCCTTCGACAAATTTCCCGAGGTAAAGAAGGAGCTTGGACCGGAGATGAAGTCGACCGGTGAAACAATCTACTTCATGGAAGATTTCAACGACGAACATTTCAAGAAGCCGTACGAGTTCAAAAACCTGTATCTAAGCAAGTAGGATCGCTGATTCTATTGATTAAGCTGATTACATCGATTTATTGTTATTATGTAAGGATTTGGTTCTTATTAGTATCTTACTAATAAATCAGTAATCTTATGGACTAAAATTATAAATACCGCAACATTACCGGTAATATCATCGGTAGTGCAATGAAGGTTCATTCATCACTCGGGAATGGATTTCCCGGGGTTATTTATCAACGAAGTTTGGCTATAGAATTTCGAGCGGTAAGAATTATCTATAGTCGAGAAGCCTCCAATGCCTTTGTACTATAATAGAGGAGGATCCGTCGGTAAACGAAGAGTCGATTTCTTAGTAGAAGAAAAGATTTAAGTTGAACTCAAAACAATTTCAGAAAGTAACGAAACTCATTACAATCAAATTCTGAACTATTTAACAGCCTTTCAGTTAGAAATTGGGCTCCTCATTAATTTCGGTGAGAACAGCCTGAACTTTAAACGTTTTATTAACAGTGATTTCAGATAGAATATCTGAGTAATCAGATCAATCAATAGAATCCGCGATCTATGATTAAAGAAGCACGAAACAAGCTCAATAATGTTTTTGGCTACGAAGACTTTCGTCCCCTCCAGGAGGATGTCATCACCCGGGTACTGGGAAAAAAACACGCGCTCGTCATTATGCCGACCGGCGGGGGAAAGTCGCTCTGCTACCAGATCCCCGCGCTGCTTTTTGACGGACTGACCATTGTCGTCTCTCCCCTCATATCCCTGATGAAGGACCAGGTTGAGCAGCTCCGCCAGTACGAGATTCCCGCTATCTACCTGAACAGCTCGCTTTCCCCCGAGGAGTACCAGGCCAATGTGGCCAAGCTGAAGCGCGGGGAAGTCAAAATGTTGTACCTGGCCCCCGAAACGCTGCTTATGCCTCAGACCCGGGAGCTGCTCAGCAACCTGCAGGTGGACCTGTTTACCATTGACGAGGCGCATTGCATTTCGGAATGGGGGCATGATTTTCGCCCCGAATACCGGCAGCTGAACGAAGTGCGCGAGGATTTTCCGGATGCCACCTGTCTTGCCCTGACGGCCACTGCCACCCCCCGCGTTCGAAAGGACATCGAGCAGATTCTTGATCTGGACAATTCCGAAACGTTTCTGGCCAGCTTCGACCGGAAAAACCTGTTTTTAAAGGTGGCCGACAAGGACGACCCGGTAGAACAGACGCTCGATTTCCTTTATACCCGGAAAAAACAGTCCGGCATCATCTACTGTTTTTCGCGCCGGCAGGTTGAGGAACTGTATGTGGAGCTGAAAAAGGAAGGGCACTCAGTGAAGCCTTACCACGCGGGACTTTCAAAGAAGGTACGTGCCCGCAACCAGGAACTTTTTATTCGTGACGACATCTCCATCATTGTGGCAACCATCGCTTTCGGGATGGGCATCGACAAGCCCAATGTGCGGTTTGTCATGCACTACGATATGCCCAAGAATATAGAATCGTATTACCAGCAGATCGGCCGGGCGGGACGCGATGGCTTGCGTTCCGATTGCCTGCTGCTCTACAGCCGGTCCGACAAGCAAAAAATCCAGTATTTTATCAACCAGAAAGAGGGCCAGGAGAAGGAGGTGGCTGAAAAACACCTGAAAGACCTGATGAAATTCCTGGAAACCGATGAGTGTCGCCGCAAACCCCTGATGAACTATTTCGGCGAAACCTATCCCCACGACGAGTGCGGCATGTGCGATAACTGCCTCTCGGTGGATGCGGAAGTGGAAGACCTGACGGTGCAATCACAAAAATTTCTCTCCTGTGTGGCCCGGACAGACCAACAATTCGGGGCCTATCACATCGCGGACGTGCTGCGCGGTTCTTCGGCCAAAAAAGTGATTGAGAACGGTCATAACGAGCTTTCAACCTATGATATCGGCAATGAATGGTCGAAAGAGCAGTGGATCCTGCTGGGACGCATGCTCGTGCGGCAGGATTACCTGAGCCGCGACGAAAATTACGGTTCGTTGAAACTCACCGAACAGGCCCGGGCGGTACTGAACGGGCAGGAAAATGTATTCGGCGTACTCGACCGCACCGACACCGTCATCGGGGATGATGCGATCGAACGCACTTCTTCGGATGTAGAGAACGACTACGAACGGGACCTCTTTGAGCAGCTGCGCGAAAAACGCAAGGAGATGGCCGACCAGCAGGGCATTCCTCCCTACGTCATTTTCCCCGATACGACGCTCATGGAGATGGCCTATTATTTTCCCCGGGACGAGGACGATCTGCTGGCTATCTACGGCGTGGGCTCGGTCAAGCAAAAGAAATACGGGAAGGATTTTCTGAAACTCATCGGAAAATACGCCGAGGAAAATGACGTGGAGCCGCGTCAAAAGTCCCTGAAGAAAAAGAAGAAGAAAAAATCGTCTGCCAAAAAATTTCAACAGGTGGGCGAGGCCTTCAACAAGGGACAGTCGATCGATCACCTGGCCGAAGAGCACGGCGTCAAGGAAGTGACCATCATCAAACACCTGAAAACCTATCTGGAAGAAGGAAATGACCTGAGAACCGAAGGAATCGCCGCCGCCTCTTCGCTTTCCGTCCGAAAACGCGATGAAGTGATGGACGTTATGGATGAGGTGGGCGCCCGGATGTTGCGTATTGTCTATAACAAGCTGGACAAGACCATCGGCTACAGCGAACTGCGCGTGATGCAGCTGTATTATATGGCGCAGAACAGGGATTGATGCGGAACGCTCATAAACTTCCTCCACAACAGGCAGCATATGAAACAGCGGCCTGTTTTTATCGCTTGTAAACTTCGGTCATTTATATCACATCAAAGAAGATCTTTTCTTATCATTACGTTTGAATAAACTTAACGATGATAAGATGTTATGAGTCACAGAAACATTGTTGTCGCCTTTGGGGGCGTCTCTCCCGAGCACGAGGTATCCGTACTCTCGGCCATGCAGGCTATGTCCTCCCTGGAGGATACCGACTACACCATCATTCCCCTGTACATCTCTAAATCGGGCCGGTGGCTGACGGGTCCTCCGCTGCTTGACCTGGAAAACTACCAGGACCTGGATGCGCTGGTCAACCGGGCCACGGCCTGTACCTTCGCCCATAATGATCTGGGCAAGCCGGTGCTGCAGGAAACGGAAAAGAAAGGATTATTTCGCTCGCCGCAGCAGCATCCCATCCATGCGGTGATACCGGCCTTTCACGGCTCGGAAGGCGAAAACGGGGCTTTTCAGGGGACCTGCGAAATGTACAATATCGCCTATGCCGGCAGCCGGGTACTCGCCTCGAGCCTGGGCATGGACAAAGTGAAAGCCAAAGAGCTGTGCCGGGCTCATAACCTGCCGGTCGTCGATGAATTTGATTTCTATGAAAGGGAATGGGTCAAAGACCGGCAGTCCGTGCTTCATTATGCCGAAAAGATCAGCTATCCCGTCATGGTTAAGCCTGTTAGCCTGGGCAGCAGCATCGGGGTAGCGAAGGCGGAAGATGAACAAGCATTGACAGAAGCGGTGGAAACGGCTTTCCGCTACGACAATAACCTGATGATCGAACAGGCTGTTACCCCGCTCATGGAAATCAACTGTTCGGTGCTGGGGACCCCCGAGAAGATGCAGACGAGCGTCTGCGAGCGTCCCCTGGGACAGGAGGAAACCCTTTCGTTCGAGGACAAGTATCAAAGTGACGGCGGGGGACCAAAAGGCATGGCTTCGGCCGATCGCGTGATCCCGGCTGATATTTCTGACGAACTTGCCGGGCACATTCAGTCGCTTTCCCGCAATATATTTACCATCTTCCGCGCCAGCGGGGTCGCCCGGCTCGACTTCCTGGTGAATGCCGATACCAAAGAGGTCTATTTTAACGAAATCAATACCATTCCCGGGTCGTTTTCCTTTTATTTGTGGGAGGAAAACGGAATGAATATGCGGGAATTAATGCTAACACTTATTGAGATCGCCCTGCAGCAACATAAATTAAAGATAGGGCGTATACGCTCCTATGATACCAACCTGCTCAGTGAGAAGGCCGTTAAAGGTATCAAGGGACTCAAAGGAACCAAACAACCATCAGAATGACCGATACGTCTTGGTTTTCCCATTGACCTCTAACTTATCAGGATTATGAATCTATTTTCCCCTGCCAACCGTGTAATGACCTTTTTTTTTATCGTAGCAGTAGCTGCGGCCTGTAAACAGCCGGAAACGATCGTAGTCGATCGCGATCCCGAAACAACGGCCGCTGACACTGTGGAACAATTCCCGGCTGCGGAACAACAGGATGCCGGATTTCGGCAGCTCAATATCGGGGAGTATCAGCCCATCCGCTCGCTGGATCCGCTTTTGGCCGACAACGCCACCAATATCCGGGCCATTCAGCTGGTCTATGAGGGACTGGTTCGATTTGATGAAGCGGGAACCATCGCTCCCGCCATTGCTCAAAAATGGTCGGTGGGAGCCAATGATCGCAGGTATACCTTTCATCTTCGACCGGATGTGTATTACCACGACAGCGACATCTTTGGAAGCGGGACGGGACGAAAGCTTACCGCCGACGATGTGCCCTTTATTTTCGAACGGATGGCCAACAATGCGGTGCCCCCCCGGGCCGCCGGGCTGTTTATGAACATTGAAGGCTTTGATGAGTATTTCCGGGAACAGCGGCACGTCTATAACCCGACGCTAAGACAGCTGGACCGTATTTCCGGCATTCAGACGCCCAACGACACAACGGTGGTTTTTGAGTTGGATCAGCCGGATCCTGATTTTCTTCAAAAGCTGGCTCTTCCCCTGGCGGTCATCTACCCGAAAGAAGCGGTCGGGACAAGCACAGGGGATTTCACCCCGGTGGGCAGCGGACCTTTTACCTTTGCGCAGCGGTCCAGTGATTCTACCTTTGTCTTTTCGAAGTTCCAAAACTATTATGCCGCTTCCGACATCCGGCTCAACCGGGTGGATATGATTATCAGTGACACCCCTTTAAGCTTTTTGAATGCAATGGAGGCGGGCAACGTCCACTTATTGCCGGAACTTGATCCCGCACTTTCGCGGCAGTTGTTAACGGAAGAGCGCAGCCTGGCCTCCCCATACAGCGATCGCTATATTCTTTCTCAAACAGGCAGCACTATGTTTGCCCTCCGGCGTTACCCTTCATCCGATGTGTCGGAGGATCGCGGCGCTGACATTGCGCAACTGGCCAAAAACAATGCCTCCTCCCTTTTTGACCCGTTGGGTCCCGCCATCACGGATACCTCATTTTTTACCGATGATTCCAAAATAGCAGCAATGAGTGACCTGAGCCTGGAAGTGCCGGCCACGGAACATCCCTATGGTAAAGTTTTCCTGCAGCAGCTGTCTGATCTGCTGGAAGGACAAGGCGGGGAGCTGGACATAACCGGCATCCGGGTGCCCACGCAACGGACCGGGCTATTTTTTACCGAGCATCCGGAGCTTTTCCCTCCGATGGAATGGGCTGACCATCCCCCGCTGATCACCTTCACCGTGCAGCAGTTTTCACTGAAGCGACAGGACATTGACGATCTTCCAGCCAACCAATACCCGTGGTGGATTGACCTGCGCGGAGTGGAACTCCCGGCCTTCGAAAATATAAACAGACCCTTATGAAACTCGCGCTTATAGCAAACCCCAAAAAATATTCTGTTAAAGAATCTTTTATCGACATCCTGTCCTGGGCCGATGATCATGATGTGCATATTGTATTTTGTTCTGAACTGCACGAACTGTACCGGGGCGAGGAACATCCCTCCGCTATTGTCACAGACAGCGAAAAAGAGGCTATAGATCAGGCGGATATCGTTATTGCGGTGGGGGGCGACGGGACGATGCTCTATACGGCCCGCCTGATGAAGAACATCCAGAAGCCGATACTGGGCGTTAACAGCGGACGACTGGGCTTTATGGCGTATACACAGAAGGAAAATATTGCGCAGGCGCTGACCGACCTCAGGGAGGGGAACTACCGTATTGACAAGCGATACCTCCTGGAGGCCGAAGATAGCGAGGGCACGATCTACCACGCCTTGAACGAATTCCTGTTTGCGAAAAAGGATTCCACCTCCATGGTAAATGTCAGTGCGGAATACGATGATATGTTTATCAATAACTATTGGGCGGACGGGCTGATTGTGGCATCCCCGACCGGATCTACGGCTTATAATCTCTCCTCCAGCGGCCCCATCGTAATGCCGAATACGAATGTGATGGTCCTGACCCCGATCAATCCCCATACGCTGACGACTCGTCCCCTCGTACTCTCTTCCAACAAGTCGCTGAAAATCAAAGTGGAAAAGCAGGACCATGACGTCCTTTTCTCCTACGACGGTCTCATCAAGGAGATCGAATCCTATCCTTTTGAAGTGAATATAAAGCGCTCCAACTTTACGGTTGATCTGATCGAACTGCCCACGCAAAGCTACTTCGATACCCTCCGTCATAAGCTGATGTGGGGCATGGATTCACGAGAAGCTTAATTTTTCATTCGTATCCGTTCTGACATTCACGAATTTTACCATTATCTTTAGGCAAAATTTTAACACTTAAAAAAGTCAGTCAATATGAAAGTAACAGTAGTTGGTGCCGGCGGTAATGTCGGTTCTACGGTGTCGATGGCCGTGGCACAGCGCGATTTTGCCAAAGAGGTCGTCATGGTCGATATCGTGCAGGAAAAAAATGGTAATAAAATCTATCCGTCAAAAGGCCGGGCGCTCGACCAGTGGGAATCATCGCCCATTCACAAATTTGATACCAAGCTCACCGGATCCGTCGACTATGAAGACACAGCGGGGTCTGACGTCTGTGTGATTACGGCCGGAGTGCCGCGCCGCCCCGGGATGAGTCGCGATGATCTGCTGGAAACCAATGCCAACATCGTACAGTCCGTCACCGAACAGCTCATCGAACATTCGCCCGATACGATACTTATTATTGTTTCCAACCCGCTCGACGTTATGGCCCAGGTTGCCTATGAAACCAGTGGACTGGATTCCAGCCGGGTGATGGGCATGGCAGGCATTCTGGACACCGCACGATACCGTTCCTTCCTGGCCGAAGAGCTGGATGTATCACCCAAAGATATTCAGGCGCTTCTGCTGGGGGGACATGGAGACACCATGGTACCCCTGCCCCGCTTTACGACCATCGCAGGAATGCCGGTCACCCAGTTTATCGATGATGAGAAGCTGGAGGAAATTGTCGAACGCACCAAAGGCGGCGGCGGAGAGCTGGTCAACCTGATGGGTACCTCAGCCTGGTATGCTCCCGGTGCAGCTGCAGCACAAATGGTGGAAGCCATTATGCTCGACCAAAACCGAATCTTTCCCTGCGCGGCCTACCTGAACGGCGAATACGGCCACGAAGACCTGTTTCTGGGCGTTCCCGTGAAATTGGGCGAAGGCGGCATCAAGCAAATAATCGAGGTTGACTTAATCGCAGAAGAACAAGACCTTATGGATACATCGGCAGATCACGTGCATTCTGTCCTTGCAGAATTCCGCGAGCTGATGGATAAATAAATCGCAATAAACTGAAGACGTAAGGCTTCTTCACTACTTGCATTTTTTAAAAAAGGCTCCGCCGACCATAGCGGAGCCTTTTTTGGTTTACCGACTTTATCAACAGGTTGAATACGTAGCTACTTTATTGCCAAGTATTATTCCACACTCTTCCACGAGCTGGGAATGCTTTTCCGGGAGCATCCATACAAATCAGCTGCTTATTGTTGGTTGGTTGTACTGTTCTTATTTGACGGATTCCACAGCCTGACGTTGGAAGGCATCGCTGTATCTTCGGGTAATACCTCCTGTGGGTGTTATCGGTTGACTTAATGTGTTTATTTTTTTCAACCTATTTTAGGATGGGCCCTTCAAACTTTTTACTTAAAACTTGCTACTTTCTACTCCTCACGGTGCGCTTATAAGCACTATATTTTCCGCCACCAGTCCCTTTTCATTTTCAATCAGGTCAAATTCAAAAATAAGATGGCGACTCGGCAGAAAGCTGGTCTCAAAGTCGCTTTCGAACTGCGAGATATGGGCGAACACCGTTTTGTAGGGCGATTCTTCGAAGCGCGAATCCGTAATCCAGAGCTTTTCGTTCAGCGCAACCAGGTAACGCATGAAGCCGTAGCCGTCGTCATGGGAAAAATCATAGCATACCCCGCGTACACGCGATCCCACTTCGCCCCACCGATAGGGCGACTCAATAGGCAGCAGTCCGGGGATAAGATAGCCGGAGATATACAGATCCGCCTCCTTGCGAAGCTCTGAGGGCATATCATCAAAACCCACCAGCTCCACCCGCGTACCTTTCTGTTGAATCGCTTTGATCACGCTGACATAGCTTCCGTCATTGGTAAGCAGCACGATATTATCCAGCTGATCGGCCTGTGTCAGCATGTCCACTGCCATATCCATCGCCACGGTCGACTTTGTAATAACCTCGCCCGTCTCATTATCTTCATAATATTGCATCGGCTTTTCTATAACCTTGTACTCAAAATCGCGCAATACCTCGCTGAATCGTTCGGTCTTGGCCTGATAAGATTCATCCTCCTGTGCCCTCTGTTGATCATAGCCAAGATACACATTCATGCGTGAAGGCGATCGGCCGTCGCGGCAGGCAAATTTTCGCAAAATATCATATCGCAAACCGAACCCTCCGTTCATCGTTACATTTACGGCATCGACGAAAATACCAACATTACCTTCCATAATAATTTCCTCTCTATTTATAATTCTTAATAATAGCTTATTACCGGCGGGTGAGCTTTTTTTGTCACCCTGAACAAATAATGGATAATAAATAACCTATTTCTCACCTGTAGGCCGGGATAGCCACAGGAAGCCTGCTATACCAATTATCAACATAATTGTACGGCTCATCCATTCCCCGGGAATCCAGTAGGTCAGGTAGGGCTGGAAATACCAACAGAGAACGGCAAGAAGCATCATTCCGAAGGCCCGGTGAATCTGGTAATTCACCGGATATATTTTTATGCTCTGATAGTAGAGCAGTAACGCCATCGCAGCGTAGCTGACAAGGGTTGCGACGGCTGACCCCATCATGCCATAATAAGGGATAAGTACGAGATTAACCGCAATCGTAACTCCCGCACCGATAAGTGTAATAACAGGCAGAACTTTCGTTTTCTCTTCTATGAAGATGCCGGCAGAGAAGTTCATATACCACCCGTGAAACCAGTAAGCCCCGAGCAGCACCGGTACGATATGCAGGCCCATCCAGTATTCCTCCCCCACCAGGTAGGCGTCGAGCAGGGGGACTCTAATTTGGACAATTTGCTGAACAAACAGCGCTACCACCAGAAAGCATATTGCTGCGACGACGTTGAAATACCGAAACACATCCCGATAGGTTTTCGGTGCTTCCGGGTCATCGGACTCCCGCAGGAAAAAGGGCTGCCAGGCCATCCGGAACATCTGTACCAGCAGCAGCATAAAAACCGATACCTTATAGCTGGCACTGTAGATACCCACAATATCAGCAGGAATCAGATCGGCGGAATACAGTTTCGCAACGGTAGACTGCGACAGGTAATTACCCAGGAAAAAACGGTCGAGGGTCTCGTTGATAACGAATCCCAATCCCGCCGGCACAAAAGGCAAGCCAAACCAGAGCGCTTTTCGGAGGACCGGCGTATCCCAGGAACCGGAAAACATATCCGCTGTAACGATCCAGAGGACCACCGCGGTGAGTCCCGATGCCACCAGACTGGCAAAAAATACCGCTTGAATCCCCCAGTTCAGCCCCAGAATAAGATAGAACTGCAATCCAACGTTAATCAGGATGTTACCCGTTTTAATTATAGCAAAAAGCCATTGCCGCTGTACCAGCCGTAGCTCCGCAAAAGGAATTAAGACCATGGTATCAAACCAGAGTATTCCGAGCATCATCCAATATAAATTTTGGTTGCCCGAAGCCTCCAGATTCATAGTTGGCATTAGAAACGGGGCCGCCAAAATGAGTAACAATACGAGTATGGAAGAAAGCCCGGCCAATCCAGTCTGAAGTGTTTTGAACACATCTTTTGCAAGGTCCCGGTCCTTGGCATACCGCAGGTAGGCTGATTCCATCCCGAAGGTAAAAATCACGTTCAGAAAAGCGAGTCCGGCGTAAACAAGACTAACAATTCCGTATTCAGATGTTTCAAATACCCCACTGGTATGCAGAGGCACAAGCAGGTAGCCGATAAATCGGGCCAGAACACTGCTGATACCGTAAACAAGCGTGTCGGAAAGAAGTTCTTTAAGTTTTTTCAAGGTGAATGTTCGTTATAAGAATGCCTTTTTCACGCCCCTGAACCTGAATGAACCGATCGTCTTACAGTCTATTAACCTGAATGTGATATAAATTTTTTTATTCCGGTCCAGTGAAATAACAGATAAACAACTTGAGTTGCGCGGATATTCAGCTTTTAGCTATTTCCCAACAGTCTTTCCATGGCATATACGCCCAAGACGTAGCTGTGTTTCCCAAAGCCGGTAATAATGCCATTGGCGACGCTGCCGGTGAGCGTTTGCTCGCGGAATTCTTCGCGCGCATGAATATTGGACAGGTGGACCTCCACGATCGGTATTTCCAGCAGTTCCAGGGCATCGCGAATGGCTACCGACGTGTGTGAGTAACCGCCAAAGTTAGCTATGAGTCCGTCTACGTCGCTTTTCAAAAGGGACTGGATCGCCTCTACAAGCTCGCCCTCCAGATTACTCTGGAAGAAAACCATTTCATCATCGGGGAAGGTGTCGATCAGCAGCTGTTCAATATGCTCAAGCGTATCTGACCCGTATTGCTCGGGATCACGGGTGCCCAGCATATTCAGGTTCGGACCGTTTAGTACGGATAATTTCATAGGGTTACCTGTTTACTGATTAGCTCTTTCAGCTCTTCCATTCGATCTTCGCTTACGGAGACATTATGTCCCAGCGCCATCACCTGATGGGTTTCATACAACGGGATCAGGTGAACATGCGCATGCGGCACTTCGAGTCCCTGCACGATCACGCCGGTACGAAGCGGGGCAAGGGCTTCATCGAGCGCACGGGCAATGGTTCGGGAAAAATCCATCGTACTCTTCATTAGCGCATCCGGCAGGTCAAAGAAGTAATCCACCTCCTGTTTAGGCACCACCAGTGTATGTCCCTCCGCAATAGGATTAATATCCAAAAAAGCAATATGATCGTCGGTTTCTGCCACTTTATGACAGGGAATTTCGCCCTCAATAATTTTAGTGAAAATGGTTGACATAGGGTACAGGTTCTACGGTTACGGTTACGGTTACGGTTACGGTTACGGTTACGGTTACGGTTACGGTTACGGTTACGGTTACGGTTACGGTTACGGTTACGGTTACGGAATCTGGTCATAGCTCGCCTATTTGTCAAATCGTAATGGCATATTTTTAGGCTTCATTTTCAATTTGAAATTTGCACTTTCCAATTTCAAGCTCCCGGCTCTCCATTCTTGATTCCCAATTCCCAATTCCTAAAACTATATCTTTTCATACAGAATCCCTCCCGATGTATTTACTTGCCGAATGGTCCCTTCCCGCTCTCCCCAGTCCAAATATCCCAATATCTCCGACAGTACCAAAAACAGGGCGCCCTGCTCGATAGCATCGGCAAACAGGTGCCGGGACAGCTCCATCAGGCTCTTTGGGTGCTGTTCCAATAGTTGCTGAATACCCCGATACCGCTGTTCATGCTCACGCAAATGATGCTGCGTCACTTCAACAATATTACGGATTCCTTTCCCGTGTCCCGGTAATACCATTCCCTGCTGCTTTGCCATCCACTTCAGCGATTGCCGGTATTGCAGAAGGCTTTTATTCCGTTCCCCTGAATCGGGGTCAAAATTTATCAAAGCGTTGGTACTGATCTGCTTTAGCAAGAGATCCCCGCCGAACAGCAGTCCCTCTCCGCTGTCAAAAACGATATGTCCCGGTGCATGTCCCGCCGTTAATCTGACACGTACAGAAAGACGACCGCTCGTTAGTTGTTCATCGTCCCGGACCCATTGAGGTTCTATGGGCAGCTGGTATTGCTGCAGCCACTCTAACTGATCCAGCATTTGGTCGACCAGCGATGGCGGGAGTGCATGCGCATAAAAGAAATCCCGGAACAGCTCGCGATCGCTGTTTCCCGCAAAATTAACCCGCTCCTTGGGATGTCCAAACACCTCCGCCCCCGACTTGTCTGCCAGCCATGCCGCTTGCCCGAAATGATCGGGATGTCCATGGGTCAGCCAGATTTCATCCAGATCGTTAACCGTCAATCCATGTTCTCTCAGGTGAGACTTCAGCTGCTCACGGGAATCCCCGGCATAATGCCCACAATCAATAAGCACAATCTTTTCGTCCAAGAGAAGATAACTGAACACATCACCCACAGCAAAGGGGGTGGAGATCTGAAGAGGGTAGACATAATCACGGGCGAAAGAAGGCAGCTGCAAATCGAACCAGGTTTCTTTTTTTAATCTGTTCTTATTATCTAAAACCCCTTTTTGCGATTGGTTTCCAAATAACTTTTTATGTCCTCAAGACCTGAAAGTATCGTTTGGTAAAGCCATTGGGAGAAACCGACGTCCGTTGGTACGCTGTCAGACCGGTTTTTTATGATAACCGCATAACGAGGTTGTCTGAATATAAGGGAAAAAGGTACTGAACTTTAGGTCAAATTTAATGCTGCCGGAAGATCAAAACCAGCCGAAACTCCCGGCAGATAAATTTTTCCCGTTTTTCAGTTGAAATTCAACCCATTAAAGCCGTATATTTGGAATCTCTTTTGAGTTGGAGAGTCGGTAGCTCAGATGGTAGAGCAACGGCCTTTTAAGCCGTGGGTCGAGGGTTCGATCCCCTCCCGACTCACATCTATGACACTCTCTCTTAAGCCTCTGTGGTTGATAGCCTCAGGGGCTTTTTTTAAGCACTATTTGAATATGGTACTTTCAACTGTTCAATTCATCGCAATTCCATCTTGCTATTCGTATACTTGAGGTATGGAATTACACTCCCTTAGTTTTGTGTTGAAAGGGGACATACTCTATTTGAATCTTTTTCTATCTTATTATTTAACTCATATTTATGGCCGAGAACAAGAAACAATCATCGGACAGTAATACTCCACAAAATAAAAAAGGAAATAAAAGTCCGGGCGGCAAATATCAGTATAGCTTCTATTGGATCATTATTGCCACCCTCCTTGCTTTTTGGCTTTTTAGCTCACAGGAGGGCGGGCTGTTCGGCGGTCCCCCCACCATTGATTACAGCACCTTTCGCGAACAAATTCAGGCTGGTAATGTACAGAAAGTAACGGTTCGCGGCGAACAGATCGACGGGGAGCTTAAGCAGAAAACTGCTCTTAAAGCCTCTGAAGATGATACTACCCGGTACAACCAGTTTTCGACGTATCTGCCCTCTTTTGGCGACGAAAAGCTCATGGATATGCTCGAAGCCAATAATGTGGAAGTACAGACCCTCCCTGAAAGCGACTACAACTGGTGGACTATTCTTATATGGGGGCTTCCTCTGATCTTCCTTATCATCATTGGCATCCAGTTTTTCAGGCAGATGCGTATGCAGGGACAAAATATGTTTAAGATCGGTCAAAGCAAGGCCAAACTGCAGGATGCGGAGAAAGTCAATACCACATTTGAAGACGTGGCCGGACTGGAAGGGGCCAAAACGGAGCTCCAGGAGATCGTGGGATTCCTCAAAAATCCCAACCAGTTTGATTCGCTTGGCGGGGAAATTCCCAAGGGACTGTTGATGGTGGGTCCGCCCGGCACCGGCAAGACACTGCTGGCTCGTGCTGTGGCAGGCGAAGCCAGGGTTCCCTTTTTTACCATTACCGGGTCGGATTTTATGGAAATGTTTGTAGGCGTCGGGGCCAAGCGTGTGCGTGACATGTTCAATAAAGCCAAAGAAAAAGCTCCGAGTATTATTTTCATTGATGAAATTGATTCTATCGGACGGAAACGGGGAGCAGGACTGGGAGGCGGACACGATGAGCGCGAACAAACGCTCAATCAGCTGTTGGCTGAACTCGACGGCTTTGAACCCAATGAAGGAGTCGTTGTGATGGCTGCGACGAACCGGCCCGACATACTGGACAAGGCCCTGCTTCGACCGGGACGATTTGACCGCCAGATTACCGTTCATTTGCCCACCCAGGAACACCGGGAAGAAATATTAGAGATCCACGCCAAGAACAAAAAGCTTTCCGATGATATCGACCTTGGAGAAATCGCCCGGTCCACGCCCGGCTTCAGTGGCGCGGATCTTCAAAACCTGCTCAACGAAGCCGCTCTTATCGCTGCTCGGTACAAGCGCAAAGCGGTGGAACAGCAGGATATTGACCAGGCTCGCGATAAAGTAATGATGGGACTCAAACGAGAGGGGATTCGCTTGTCGGACCACGAGAAAAAGCTTTTGGCTTACCATGAAGCAGGCCACGCTATTGTCGCTGCTGCCCTGCCCGATACCGATCCTATCCACAAGGTTACCGTAATCCCGCGGGGCAAAGCCATGGGAGTCACCATGCAGCTGCCTGAAAAAGAAAAACTGCTGTATGAAAAAAAATATATGCTTGACCGCATGGCCGTTATGATGGGGGGACGAGCGGCAGAAAACCTTATTTTTGACACGGCCACCAGCGGGGCCGAAAATGACCTCAAGCAGATCACAAAACTCGCCCGCAAGATGGTGCTGGACTGGGGTATGAGCGATAAATTCAATAATATTGCCTTCGGAGGACAGCGGGAGCAGGTTTTCCTCGGCGAACAGATGGGCAGCCAACAGGAATACAGCGACAGTACCGCCCGCGAGATCGACCAGGAGGTGCACCAGATTCTTAAAACAGCCTACGACAGGGCCCTTGAAGCGATCAATGAACACCGGGATGTCCTCGATAAGCTGGCGGATGAGCTAGTGGAAAAAGAGGAGGTTTCCGGCAAAGTAGTGATGCAGTGGATGAATGGGGATCTGGGCCCGTTTGAGGATGAAGAAGGAGATAATAAGGGGGATGCAGAGGGAGAAGAAACAGGAGGTGGAGTAGAATCAGAGGATGAGAAGAAAAATGGAAAAGGGGCGGCTCCCGGCAGATCCGGATCCGGCGAAGAGGAGTGACAACGGATCTCCCCGATTCCGATTCCTCCGTATGCATATGAATGACTGCTCCACTTTATAGAAAGAGGACTTTGAAAACCGGATCTCCTCCTGAACATAGTCGAAGGATTTCTTTTAATGGTTTTCCAAGTCTCACTTAACATTGATTATCATGTGGAAAGAGTTTAAAGCCTTTGCGGTTCGCGGCAACGTCATTGATATGGCGGTGGGTATCATCATCGGGGCGGCTTTTACGACGGTGGTGCAGTCGCTGGTAAAAGATATCCTAATGCCGCCACTGGGATTGCTGACCAGTGATATCGATTTCAGTAATGCGTTCCTGGTGCTCAGCGAAGGAACGGCCCCGGGGCCTTACGCCTCCCTTCAGGTGGCCGAAGAGGCGGGCGCTGCCATTCTTCGTTATGGGACCTTTTTAAATTCGCTGATCAGTTTTGCGCTTGTTGCCTTTGCCGTTTTTGTGCTGGTACGTTATATCAATAAGCTTAGAGATCCAAAGCAGACGCCTGAACCGGTGTCGCCTATCGTTAAAAAGTGCGGCTTCTGCTATTCCGATATTCCGATACAGGCTACCCGCTGCCCGCACTGTACCTCCCGGCTCGATACCGAAAGCTAACGGCTCATAGAGGGCTTTGAAAAACCAGAAATTTTGTTAAAGATCAAGGCCAGAGGTTGGTTGAAACCGGAGCATATAGCCTATATGTGAGGATTTCAACCGACCGGTAACGCCGACATTGATCAAAAAAGCGGTTTTGGGAAAACTCTCTCATACAAAAAATACCACCATCAACGTCGATAGCACGGCCCCTATGCTTGCGGCGAGAATAGCCAGCGGGGCCTGGGTGTAGACATGATCCATGAGGTCACAGCCGGTAGCCAGTGATGAAAGGATTGTCGTATCGGAAATAGGCGAACACTGGTCCCCGAACACCGCCCCGCCCACCACGGCTCCAAAACAGACCGTCAGAAAAAAGGGATCAGGAAGTACGGCCCAGACCAGTGGAACCGCTACCGGAAAAACAACCGCGTAAGTGCCCCACGAAGTCCCTGTAGAAAAGGCGATAATAATGCAAAGCAGCATTAGGATAGCGGGAAGGGCCGCGGGAATAATGGCGTCACCGACCAATTCGATAATATAGGCGGCCGTGCCCACCGAATCGGCTACGCTTTTCAGGGAAACCGCCAGCGCAAGGATAATAGCGCCGATCGTCACGCCCTTACAGCCATCGATAAAGCCCTCCATCACAGTTTTGAGTTCCATCCCTTTGGACAGGGCCAGAAACATCCCTACCAGCACGGCCAGCACAAAGGCCTCCGCAATCATTAAGAGCGGATCTTCCTGTCCCATAATATAAAAAGTAACAATATAGGGAATGATCGCAATCCCCAGTAGGGTGCCGATGGGGCCGAAAAAATCAACCAATCCGGGTTGATAATCGTCAGGAACCTTCATCTCCGTGAGTTCGGTGGCGGCCAGCGGCTCGGATTCGTCCCGGTCCAATTTGCCGGTCTCTTTAGCACGCTTGATCGCCGCCCTCATTTTTTTCCCGGGGATCCAGGGCAGGAGCTCCCACGCAAAGAGAAGGGTCACAACCAGGGCAAAAATACCGTAAAAGTTAAACGGCAACGCGGAAAAGAAGAAAGCAATCCCATCTTGCGAGGTCTCAAACATAGGGATGGTCCCGACCACCAGTCCTCCGATATAAATCGGCCAAACATTAAACGGGATGACCGTAGCGGCCGGGGATGCGGTCGAGTCTACCATATAGGAGGTTTCTTCGTGAGACACCCCGTGTTTGTCTGTAATGGGTCGGACGGTAGCCCCGGTTAATACCGTGCTTATTGTCCCGCCCTGGTGAAAAATAAGTCCCATCAGCCAAGTAAAAAATTTAGCCGTCTTGGGTCCCCGGACGATCTTGTCGCTGGCCCAGGCGGCGAATTTTTGAGCCCCCCCCGTTCGCGTCCATATGCCAATGAGTCCGCCGAGCGACCACAGGTATACCAGCAGTATCAGAGCAAAATCTTCGGTACCGATCGAAGGAATCAGGTATTCCTGGACAATATTCAGGTTTCCCGATATGACACCCCCGAGGGCGATACCGACAAAAAGGGCGCTGACCACTTCCCGGGTCCAGAACGCCAGGACGATAGCCACCAGGGGCGGCAATACCGACCAGAAACCGAAATGATCGCCCTGACGGGGGATATCCCCGGCAAAAATAACGCCGAGGATGATAACCAGCAGTGATATTCCGATATTGATCCGGTTTCCTTTAGAGAACGCCTCCCATCCAATGGTATTCATACAGACTTGATTTGATTAACATTTGATACTCTCATGTTTATCGGTTGAATAAGTTGTGCCGGTGTTCCCTGCGCCTGCTCTAAAAATACGCTGTATCTTTTGGCCTGATCCAAAAGGTACGTAAAAGATCAGGACTGAGCTTTTCTCCTTATTAAAAGTGACAAGATCCTTTCGGAAAAACTGCTTTTCCACTATTCCCCAGACCTCTGAATTATTGTTCTTAAAGAAACAGGCTTTTTGAGGATAATTTCTGTTTGCCCGCGGCCCTTACTCAATATACAAGAAAACTATCCCCCGACCTTGGGTTATGAGCCGCCCGCAGTGAGTCCGCGAAAACGCCCGTAAATAGGCTTGTCTGAGCGACCGGAGAAAGCGAGTTTTGCCTTTTTACCGGTTCGAGCGGGCGACACTCAGGCGAAGAACCCTTAGTCGGTCGTTTTTGCACCACTTTTGGCGACCCAAAAGTGGTAGTAAAGGGCTTATATCAACAGCTATCAAATCAAACCTCGGAAAAACATGATGGCACCGGCACCTCCAGCATGGTTTTGAGTCCCGCCCGGGCTTTTGTCACCGAAGGAATAGCATTGACGGTGATCGCACTGGTGGCAATGTCACCATTTATTCCCCCCTCAATCGTAGAGCTAAAAGTGGGCGTCCCAATAATTTCAACCTTGTCATACGCTTCCTCTTCTCCTACCGCTGCTCGAAAATGAAGCGTTATTTTTTCTTTTCCGTCGACGAATCCCCTGCCATACTGCTCAACGCCACTGGGATGGCCTTGCCCGATCTCCTTATACCCCGAAAGGATATCAGCTGTGGCCAGCACCGGATCAAGGGTTTCTTCCACCCGGTCCAAGGTCCAGTTAAGGGCCTTCGCTATCATATGCACCGATTCAGGCAGACCCACATGACGAAGCGTGCCGTTTTTTTCCTGTTGCTCAAACTGTTTTTCCGTTAAACCGGCTCCTATTTTTTGTTGAAAAGGGATCCGCCTGATGGAAGCATCCTGTACGCGTGTCACTTTAATCCGCTCCACCTCCTGGCAAACCGAGCTGAGCACCGAAGGCAGATAATCCATCAGGAAGCCCGGATTGACGCCGGTCCCCAGACAGGTAACGCCCTGCTTCTCACAGGCCTCATCAATACGTTTGGCAATCTCCGGCTGTGTTTCCCACGGGTACGAAAGTTCTTCACAGGTCGATACGATATCCAGTCCCGCCGTTGCAATATCTGTAATCTGTTCTTCTATGTCTTCTATGCTTGAAAGCGTGGCAACCACGGCAACATCAACATCCCGATCACCCACGGCCTCCTCCAGCGTTTCTTTGACGGTCACGCCCAGCGGTACGGTAGTGCACAGTTCTCCCAGGTCTTGTCCCACTTTCCGGGGATCGAGATCCACTGCTCCTACTATTTCGATGCTTTTTCGATCAAGAGCATAGTTTACAATTTTCTGGCCCAGGGGCCCGACCCCTATTTGTACTACGTTAATCATGATGCGAAGTCTGTTGGTTATGTGTGTGAAGTAAAATGAGCTCTAAGTGTAGAGATAAATAAATTTCAGATCAATGTATTCCACACTTCAATCAAAAAAAACGTTCATTTCCGTTCTTTATCATCCTTTTCTGCTATATGACGTAGAATCCTGCCGGCGCGTTTGGATGAGAATGTACCTTCCCGAACCACAACCGTGCCGTTTACCAGCACATATTCCATGCCCGTTGAATACTGGTGCGGCTCTTGAAACGTGGCCTTGTCTGCAAACTGTTCCAAATCAAACATAGCAAAGTCGGCTTTCGCTCCCTCCCGGAGTTGTCCCCGGTCTGTGAGGCCGAAAACCTGTGCCGGGAGGGTAGTCATGCTGCGAATGGCAGAAGGCAGATCGATCACTTCCTTTTCCGTCACATATTTCTTTATTTTACGGGGATATGTACCGTAATTCCGGGGATGTGGCACGCCCTGCCCCAAAGGTACCAGTCCCCCGTCAGAGCTCGTCATGGTCCAGCGCTGACGCATGAAACGATGGACATCCTCTTCGGTCATGTTGAACGATACGATGCCGGGCCTGCCCTCTTTAATAA
Organism: Fodinibius roseus; assembly: GCF_900129315.1. Classification (GTDB taxonomy): domain Bacteria; phylum Bacteroidota; class Rhodothermia; order Balneolales; family Balneolaceae; genus Fodinibius; species Fodinibius roseus. The sequence continues at coordinate 125,397 of NZ_FQUS01000003.1, read as the reverse complement.
GTTCAATGGCCATCTCCAGCGGCGATCTGTTTCGGGCACCGGCGACCTCTTGCAGGGTTTTGCCCTCAATGGTGGCATCGGGACGATAATAACGGAACTGTATCCGGTCCGCACCCCCGCGGCGAGCCAGGTTTTCCTTCATCCCGGATCGAATTTTTGGAAACAGCTCCGGATCCTCCAGCCGTTCAACCAGCTCATCATGCCCCCCTACTTCAGCCCATCGCGGCACCAGGGCTGGAATAAGCCCGGTAGCGGAAGCCATATAGGGGTATTGGTCGGCGAACACCTCGACGCCTTCCGCGCGCGCCTGTTCGATATTCGCCACGATCGTCTCCGAAAGTCCCCATACCGGCGGCCCCAGTGCTTTGATGTGAGTAACCACTCCCGGCAGCCGGGCTTCCCGGGCAACTTGAATGACCTCATCGACGGCCGCCTCCAGCCCGATGGTGTAGTTGGATTCATCCCGGATATGGCTGGTGTAGGCCCCGTCGTATGCGGCCGCTTCCCGGGCCAGCTCGACCAGTTCTCCGGTGGTGGCATAACTGCCCGGCGAATAGAACGGACCGCTGGAAAGCCCGAAGCCCCCGGCCCGCATGCCTTCCCGGACCAATCGTTTCATCTCCCTCATCTCATCCGGAGCAGGCGCACGATCCTCCATCCCTATTACTTCCCCGCGGATTGACCCGTGGGGAACCATCTGTGCCACGTTAACTCCGATACCATCTTCAAGCAGTTCCCGCCGCTGCTGCTCCAGGTCGACGGCTCCACCCCCGTCCGGGTTAACAAAAACCGTGGTAATGCCCTGCAGTAGCAACGGTTTGGCCCCGCTGAGCTCCGGATCGGTAAGGCCCGAGCCGGCGTGGGAGTGCACATCGATGAAGCCCGGGGTCACATACAGGCCCGTCGCATCGATGGTGTCTCGGGCCACCTCCCCCTGCACTTCACCGATTGTTACGATTTCGTCGCCTTTTATGGCTATATCCGCATAATACCAGGGATTGCCGGTGCCGTCGAGGACTCGGCCGTTGGTAATGATGGTATCATAATCATATTCAGATCCTGCCGGCATATCAGACAGGATGGCGCAGGAAATCAGAGTGAGGCAGAAGACTCCGGTTACGATATTATTGATCGCTTTCCTAACGGTAAAGCCCATACTGTCTTCGATTTTCCCATTGTATGCTTCCATAAGATAAAATATAGAGCAAATAAACCAAGGTTCGTTAACCCTCCCACACGACTGTCATGGTCATGTGGAATGGATATTGTTGTTAACATTTTTACTCTTATATCCCTACATACAGATAACCATTGAAGTTCTTATGGTTATAACATACAAGTATAATCACATTAAAAAAATACATTGATCCCCTGCTTTTTGAAATAAGATTTGAGATGTACCAAATACATGAACTTGCTATAGGATCTGGCTTACCTTGCTGTCCATTTTGTTGTAGCAATTCCTCTCCGGAGCGTTATGTTTTGACGTGTATAAACGCCGGAATGTCAACACAAACGGATGCCACTGCCTTATTAATTCGGTGTCTTGTGTGAATAGCTATTTTGCAGCCAGTAATATAAATAACAAATCAAGATTCGTTTGGTTCCCAATAATCGCAATAGCCCTCTGCAAAAACGGGGCCGTCGAATAACACGCATCCTCCGCATTTATTACCCGATTCCGGTTCCAGATAGAGGCTGCAGTTGCTGCAGGACATGTTCGGATAGGAGGATTCCTTCACATAACCATACACCTCACGCTTCTGAATTTCCTCCTGGTTTATCCCCGATAAATCCTCGCAGTCTTCTCTGCCGGAACTATTCCCGGAATCTCCTTCATCCTTGCGATCGGAGTCTTCCGACTGGCATCCCCCCGCCACCATGCCAAAACCAAGGCAGGCGGAACCGAGCTGAAAAAATTTACGGATAAACGTTCGCCGCGAATAGTCGTCGTTCTTCATGATTGCTGAATTACACGAGTATTTGAATGATCGTTATAATGAGCCGGAATAATACGTTCTTATCCGGTCTATTCTCTTTGTTATTTCAGCCTCTGAGTCAGACTCTGTTATTCCCTGCAATGTTTCTGCCAAATCAGAATGGGTATCTTCGTGCTTTTCCAGACCCTCAGACAATCCGCTCAGGCTGATCACTTGCCAGGTTTGCCGGTTACTTGTATCTAATTGAGATAAAAGATCTAACATGGCTATGACCTCCCTTTCCGCATTACGCGAACCGATTGCAAAGCAGAGGTTTTTTAAAAACGTTTTTTCCCATGGATCTATTTGTTCATAGAATGATTCTCGACTGAACAGCTTGTCCATCAGCTCCACCGAAGAACCCGGCCCGGAGCTTAACACCGCCGTCCGAAACCAGGCATCCCGGCCATGCCGCTCTACCGTTTCGGCCAGTGCGGAGGGAACCCGCGGATCTTCAAATTGTCCCAAACTCAGGCTCGCTTGCAGGGCCACCCTTGCGGAGGTATCATGAATGGCTCCGATCAACTGCGGGATAAGCCCGGGATACTGTTCCGATAGTATCATGCCGTGTTCCCTTAGGCGGGGGTGGTCATCCTCCATCGCCTGGCGGACCAGCCCCTCGTTCAGGGCCCCCAGTCCCTCCAGCGTATAGAGGGCATGCAGCCGGGCCCTCGGATCTTTGTTCTGGGTGAGCATTTCTTCCAGCACGGGAACAACCGACCGATCCTGTCGCTCCACTAACAGTCTTTGGGCGGTAAGACGCCACCATTGATTCCCGTGAGCAAGATGCTCTGCCAGTTCTCCATTATCCATCTCCTTCAGGTTTGCGGATATTCTTTTCTCTGTATCCTCACCTTTCGGAACAATACGGTAAATACGCCCCTGTTCTCGTCCCCGGGAAAAATCAATATCCGTTTTCAGATCTTCATCGATGGCGACCGGATGCTCAATATGCTGGCGGTACATGTCGATAACATACAGGTAGCCATCCGGGCCCACGGTAAGCGTTACCGGACGAAACCACGGATCCCCAGAGGCCAAAAATTCCCGGTCAGTCTCCTCCTCGCTGCGGCTTGCAGTATACGTAACGCTGTCTTCGTCCAGTCTCAGTATATCCCGGTGGACCAGGTTCCCGGCCGACTCGCCCGTAAAAACGTTCCCGTAGAACTCCTCCGGGAACGCGTGGGCGCCGTAATAGGTTCCCCCCGTGGCACCGGTAAAGTGGTCCTCGGCATATTCCGTCCTGTCCAGGCCCGCCTCATCGTAGCGCTGCTGGCGGCGCTTGGTTCGTTCAACCCGCCAGTAGGGCGCCTGGGTCAGCTGGAACATACGCAGCCCGTGATCATTGATATTGTCAATGGCAACAGGAGAGGCAAGGTGCTCGTGGCGCTTCAAATATCTCCGGGGGATGACCGCATATCTTATGTGCGGGACAGCAGCGCTCATAAACCGATGTCCCCAGTCATTGAATGTGCGTCCAACCCGACCGGCCCCGGTGGCCGTTTCAAACTCGCCGCGGTCCAGCCGAAAACGAAAATCAGCTCCCTGCACCGGCAGCGGAGCGGCCTCCGGACGCCGGTTAAACCGGACTTCCCCGGGACGGCCGTCATTGGAGGCATAGATCCAGTTATCCACGCCAAATCGCAGGCTTGTAATTTGAGACTGCATATTATCTTTGGAAAATCCCGTAAAAAGCACCTCCCTGGTGTCGGCGCGACCGTCTCCGGTGGTATCCTTATAGTAAAGGATATGGGGAGCACTTGTTACCAACAATCCCTCTTTCCATGGCAAAATACTGGTCCCCTCTGATATGCTATCGGCAAATATGGTGGACTCATCTATCTGCCCGTCATTATCCGAATCCACCAGCAGCCGAATGCGTCCCCCCGCTTCAGCGATCTCCGAGTTGATGGGATACTGACTGATGCTCCCGACAACTTGACTGTCATCGAGCGTATCGGATTTGAACGGATAGTCTGCCATTTCTATCACGTAGGCATTACCGCCCGCATCAAATACCATCTCCACAGGGTCCAACACATGGGGTTCTGAGGCAAATACTTCTATAGCAAACCGCTCATCCAGCTCAAACGACTGAATGGCTTGCCCGGGCGTCAACGAATCCGGATACCGCTGCTGCCCGCATGAAATCAAAAGTCCTGCGATACAAATACTTATTCCGACTATTATATACTGTCTCATGAGATCGTTCTCTATGTCCTGTTTCCTGCTTATTATATGGAAGTTATTCCACCGCTACTCCGTCTCACCGTACATCTTGTGCAGCAAGTCTTCGGCCGCCTCCACCATGATCAATCCGGCCCGGTCGGTGCCCAGATTCGTCTTCTCTCCCACTTCGTATCCTCCACGGGCCTTTTCTCCCGGCATGCCCACATAATGCACCCCATTGCCATTGGAATACCCCAGCACCAGGGTCTGCGGGAATGGGGAGCGCTCCTTAATAGCCATCCCCAGTCCCGTCATCGGTTCCCCGGGAAGCGTCACAATCGCCAGCGAACCGTACCTGACAGCCTGTATTTCGGCCGGCAGGGTCTGCAGCCCCGTGCGCTCGCGCCCGTAGTCGGTCAGTGGCAGTCCCACGTGCGTCCGGTCGATATGTAGTTTTCCGGGTTGCAGCTGCGCGCTGTACCGGTATGCCCGCCCGGCATATCCGGCCAGCCCTTTTGCCATAATCTGCACAGCCTCCGCCCCGCGGCGCCAGGGATTAATATCCCCGGCCGTTCCCTGTAAAAACATGCTCGGCCCACCCAGCTGTTCGCTTATGGCCCGGGTGGCCGCCCCGGGCCAATCCCCGGAAAGGGCGTCTGTGTAGGGATACACGGATACGGCATGACATGACAAGTGAAACAGCGTGCCGATCATATTCCCGGCGGGCGATCGAAACGAGACCAGCGTCATCGCCCGGTCCAGCGGACCAAAGGTCCGGTTCCCGCTCAGTACGTTGGGGTCCCACTCCGGGTGACGGTAATTATAATTGTCAGGCATATGAGATTCCGCTATTCCTTCCCGAACGGGACGCGGGCGGCGATTTTGCAGGTACCGGGAGACATCCGCGCGCCCTACCCACGCTGTGGCTGGCTCTCGGGCCCGGTCGGCGGCGGCGGCCGCGGCCACGCTTTGGCTGATCAACCGATCCATCCATGCTTTAAAAGGAGGCTCCTCGTGCTGGGGTGGCATGTACCGGACCGCCCACCAGGTGTCCCGCTCCAGGCCCCGGTGTGCATTGTCGTAGACCGGCGCCCACGGGGCCGAGTGGTTGTGGGAGGCATTCACCATAATATGATCCGACGGAATCTCCAGGGCGTCCGCTACGGCCGAGCGTACCTGCTCGGTGGCCGACTCACCGGCATCCACCAGCTCCCAGTGGAGCAGTACGACTTTCTGATCCCCGGCACGCAACACCAGAGCACGGGTGTAAATCGAGTCCCGTACCTTCCCGTACGGCTTGCCGGTCACCCAGTTGTTAACCATTGGGTCCGGCGTGATTTTACTACTTGCAAAGCCTACCTCCAGGCTGCTGCTTTCCTGATCCTCCATCGTACGTTGCTGGGCTATGAGTAGATTTGTTGATCCCCAAAACAAACAGGTCAAAAAGATTATAAACACGTGCCTATACGTCGTTATATCAAAGTTATCTTTCATACGTAGTACTAAACTTAGTTCCAGGGATATTGGTTTTATCCTTTAGAAATGGTTAAAGTTTTTTTAAAAATGAAAGGATAATTTTCTTCATTCAATCTCATGCTCGAAAGGAGTATGATCAAAGACCTTATCTATAAACTGATACGCTTCACGGCGTACTTTTGTTGGGAAATCATGTCCGGACTCAGGATACCGCACCTGGAGATTTTCATCGGCATTTAAAAATTTATAGACTTTTCGTGATTTTGAAATTCCTTTTCGTACTCCATTAACTTCGAAGTTGTTATCCTTAACGGGAGAGTTCGAAAAAAAGAATCTTGGAGCTATTACCGCGATAATTTCATGAAAATCAAAAGGTATGATATTATCATCCAGATTATATCTGTCCCGTAAAAGGGGCATATATACATCTTGTGCCCAGGGTCCCAGTCGTCCCCCATATTTATCATGCGCAGCCTTACCCGTATCATAGTATCCGAGTTGGGTCCATCCGCTGCTGGAAACTACGACTTTTAAGCGCGTATCAAAAGCGGCGACAAACATGGCATTGTGTCCCCCCAGCGAGTGTCCTATAACCCCAATTTTATGAGGATTGACATCTTCTCTTTTTTGGAGCAAATCCACACTACGCATATGATTAAAAATTCCTTTCATCGTTCCCGACTTGTACCGGTCCCTGTCAAATTTGTACTCTTCCAACGCTCCAAAACCGGGGTAATCCGGTGCAATCACAATATATCCCCGTTCTGCCAATTCCTTTGCGTATCCTCTGTTGGCAAGCCCTTGTCCATCGACAATATCTTTTCCTATTTCTCCTGTCGGATGAAGGGCAAGCATTGCAGGCAATTTTCCAGTGACGCCGCTACGATGAGGTATATATAAATAAGCAGGTACCTTTTCCTCTTTTGCAACCGTAAAACTGATCGTAAGGCGGCTATAGTTATCTGTTCTCAACGTATCAGAAACCTGCATATTTAATGGGGGTAAATCAATTCGTTGCGGTAATTCACCCATCACCTCTTCCATTCCCTTGATGATACTCCATCTCTGCCTCTCCCATTCGGCTATTGATGAAATGCGTTTTATACTATTGTCGGCAGAACGCTCAATAGTAAAAGGATGCTCATCAGACTGGGCCTGCACTTTACTTAATGAGATATTTAATAAGCAGATAACAAAGAAAAAAAGAAATCCAGATTTCTTGTCAAGTGACATTCCCATTATTTCTAAACCCAATGATTTTATAAACCATTTTTTTGTCATTACTAATAAAATATTTTAAAAAGCTTGATACACCATCTCACAAGCCTCCATGATCGATTGTAAAATATTGAAGGCAGTCCCAGAACGTAATCCTCAATATACAATGAATTGCAATACCTCATTACTGCAGATATAAACCTATTATCCAGTTATTTGCAGATAATCAACAGTTTAAATTCATCGCATGTTAACATGAAGAACAGTTACATTCGGGTCAGTTATTTAGAAATTGAAATCTCTGAATTTAAACAGCCGGTCAGAGTTATTTTTCAATCGTATCTTCAATTGTGTCCAGTGGTGTACTGTTATTTTGATACCCTTCGTAACCATAGTTTTGATTGATTGTACCCTGGGTATTTGCTGTAATTATATTTTGTGGTATCGGCCAGTAAATATTATATGGTTCAATAGTAACAGATTGACTACTCCACCAAGTGCCGGGAGGTTGATTGTACAGATCATTAACTCTCATTACTCGGTCATACCACCAGCTTTGTTGGCCAATATTGTCCAAGTCATAGCCATTTATATTTAACCTGGCCATTATATTTGAAACCCTCACCATCTCCGTATGGCGAGGTTCCTCCATGTATAACTCACGTGCTCGCTCATCAAATATATAGTCTATTGTTACATCAGCACCAGTAATGGAGGAAGCATTTGCACGTAACCTAACCTCATTAATATCAGCAGCGGCTTGAGCTAATTGCTCATTCCAGTAATATGCTTCGGCTCTTATTAAATAAGTTTCAGCAAGACGAAACAGATACCAATCACCATTACCTCCTCCCCAAGTGCTTTCTTCCTGACTTGTGGGATTATATGTTTTATAATGAGGCCAGGGAAACCATCTCAATGTAGTGTCACTTGGAGTCGACCACCGCTGTTCGATACGCTCGCCAAAGTTAGGGGAATCAGCTACATTATATCGAATTTCTCTCATTTCAATCCAGTTTATATCCGATCTCCTAAGATCCGTAGTCGTTTCCCAGGAACTATTTTCATCTCCCCATATTTTATATTGAAAATACTTGTTCGATACCGTAATACCTTGTCCTCTCATAACGGTATCCATGAGTGCTGATGGGTATTCAATGCCTCTCTGGCCATCTACATCCTTTACATCCCACCAATGAGGATTAAAGTTTGCGGCCATAGATCGGTATCTCCGCGCTTCTTCCGGGGCTTCTGCTCTATCTACCAAACCCAATATAGTCTCTGTATTTTGGCCGTTATAAATATTTTCGTGCCTGAAAAGATCCCAAATCACATTACGGGCAGGATCGTCTGACCAACTTCCAAACCTATTGGTCATCAGTGCGAAAGGACCATTAATTACATTTGTAGCAGCTTCAATTGCTTTATCAAACTCTGTATTAGCCAAGTAAATCTTTGCTAACAGATGCCAACCGGCATATTTTGTAGGTACTCTGGGAGGAGCGGACTCAGGCATCCATTCTACAGCCCATTCCAAATCTCTTTGAATTTTATCTAAAATCGCCCATCTGGTATGAGTTGTAAAATCAAGCTTGGCCCCTTTTAATTCTTCACCAATCCAGGGCACATCTCCATAGGAATGGATTAATCGATAGTATAAATAGGCACGGTGCCAAAAAGCTTCTGCAAGAAGTCGATTACGTATTGATTGATCTTGCCATTCAACCTCATCAATGCGAGAGATTAATACATTCGGATCCTTCAAATACTCGTAGATATCACCAAACATATCATCCACCGGGTATCGCTCTGGAGTACCTGTAGGTGTGAGAAATGAGAAATCAGGTCCGTACCCCCCTACCGCCAAATCAGATGACACATATTCAGCTGTTGACCAGCTAAAAAAACCATAATGTTCATCCTTGATATTTTTTCTCATCGTTATCAACAGAGATTCAAATCCCTCTTCATCTACATATACATTTTCGGGTGTGAACGTCGAGAGAGGGTCAGGTGCAAGCCAGTTATCGGTACACGAGTTCAACAATGAAGCTGAAAATATTAACCCGCCTATCAGCCAGACTTTTATATTTATATTCATAATCTTCATATCGTATCCTTTTTTACAAATTTAGCAGAAATTTATAATGACAAATCAATGCCGACGGTAAAGGTTTTTGGCATAGGGGTCATTCTTGATTCCGGATCCCATCCCGCAAAATCATCAAATGTCAGCAAATTACGTGACGATAAATATATACTCATTGTATTTATATCAAACTTTTCTAATAGGGAGTGAGGAAAAGAATAATTTAGTGTTACATCCTGGACTCGAACAAAGGTCCCCGGCTCATAAAAGTTTAATCCGCCCCCATATGCAGTATGTTTGGGTCTTAAACGGGCGTATTCATTGTTCCTATTCTCCGCTGTCCAATAGGGAAGGGGGCCCATGTCATAATTCCGCCTGTCATGGGACAAAGTGCCTCTTAAGGCCTCATTAAACGGGATAAGATGACCTATGTCACCCCTGATAAATATATTGGCACTGAACGGTCCCATATTAAAATTATTTCTTAATCCTACGTGGAATCGAGGCTTAGTGTACCCGATAAACTGTTTGTCTTCTACATCTACATAACTGCCGTCATTATTTACATCCTCAGCCTTGTAGTCTCCTGGCAACATATTGTATTCTGCAGCCTGTTCAGCCTCTCCCGTCTGCCAAACACCTGTAATATCATAATTCCATACGGCATCTATAGCGTGACCGGGAAACCAATTGTTTGAAAAGTCCGGCAGCTCTCCCCTTCTCTGTTCCCCCAACAAAGTATATTCACCGAAATCCCCATACAAAGATACAATTTCATTCCGATTGAAGGAAAATGCCAGGTCGGTACTCCAGGAAAACGCTGGCTTTATAATGTTGTTACTTGTTATACTGACATCCAATCCACTGTTTTTCAATTCACCCAGATTGGCCGTAATATTTGAAAAACCTGTAATAATAGGTAACCGTCGATTCATTAATACATCCTTGGTAGTACCTATATAATAATCGGCACTAATACCTAACCGGTCATTTAACATACCAATATCAGCTCCAAAATTAAGAGCAGTAGTTTGTTCCCAGGCTAAACTTTCATTTGCTAAAGAGGAATTCTCAACTCCAACCTTAACATTAGATCCATCATAATCGAGCGTAGAGCTTAACGAAGCCAAAGCGGAATAGGCTCCAATTGATCGGTTGCCGTTTATACCCCAGGATACCCTTAATTTTAGTCTGTTGACGAGCCAATCTGTATTATAAAACTCCTCATCTGATATCCTCCATGCCCCCGCCAAGGCCGGAAATACAGCCCGCGGCTGATCCTGTCCAAAGGCAGAATATCCATCCCTGCGAATTGACGCGGTCAGAATATATTTATCAAGCAAAGTATAATTCACCCGACCCATCAAGGCATCTGCCGTTTCTTTCGTGTCTATATTATTTAAATTCGGGCTATCTCCAAATTGTAACCCGTGATATCCCAGATTCGCGTTTGGCGCGAAATTTTGATTGGATTGCGTTTCATACAGGCTTGATTTTTTTTCGACATTGTATAAGAAAGTCAGGTTTACAGCATGAATACCAATCTCCTTTTCCCACGTTAACAAGTTATCCACCATCCAGTCACTGACTTTACTGTTGACGCGGGTAGCGTATCCTCCCGGATAAGTTTGGGTACCCGTTATAGTTTGTCCCCCCCAAAAGTTTAGTTCATTGGTATAAGACAATCTGGGTTGATAGGAAAATTCATATTCAATATTGAAAGGCAGGGTAATTTCTGTATATAGATTCGAAAAAATCGAGTTTATTTTTCTCTCGCGATTATGCCCATAATAATTCATTAACGGATTGTAGGCGCTGGGGTCACCATAAGGACGTAATTTCAGAGATCCATCTTCATTACGTACATCGCCAAACGGACTGGCAATATACATTAACCCTAAACTTGCTGGTGTATCTCCCTCGTCTCGACTACTATATTGTGTATTTGTACCTACAACCAACCAGTCATTGATTTCGTATTCCAGGTTCAGCCTTGTGCGAAACGTCGAGTATTCGTCTCCTTTTATCACCCCTTCATTGTTTAAATATCCGACTGACCAATAGTAATTTAGATTCTCCAATCCTCCACTAACACTTATATCATAATTCTGCTTTATTCCATTCATCATTACAGAATCATACCAATCAACAGTCTTTCCAGCCAAAGCATTTTCTTGTTCAGTCGGATACAGATTCAACCTTTGAAGATACTCGGTGTATGGATCGGGATTAGGACTACTATTTAATTCCAACCATTCATCAACACTTAGGCTGTTTGGAAGATTATCAGGATCAGTATAAAAGTGCTCTGAGATCGTAGGATTATTTCTGGTCGTCTCCCTAAAGTAATCCGCCCTAAATGTCAAATACTCTTCAGGTCCCAAGGGTTTTCTATCCTTTGTTGGCGTGGACACACCTACTTTAGAAGAAAAACTGATAGTTGGTTCACCCTTGGATCCCTTTTTAGTAGTTACAAGCACCACACCATTCGCAGCTCTTGACCCATACACAGCTGCAGAACTTGCATCTTTCAATACATCGATTGTTTCAATGTCATTAGGGTTAATATCCCGCAAACTTCCATTATAAATAACCCCATCAAGCACAATCATGGGATCCGTATTTGCACTTATAGAAGTTGGTCCCCTTACTTCCATAGATCCTCCACCTGCAGGGGAAGCCGATTGCTGAGAATAAAATCCGGGGATAGTTCCGGACAACATCTCAGTAAGCTGGGAAACAGACTGTTTATTATAATCATCGGCTTCTATTCGACTTACTGAACCCGTAAAATCCTGCCTTTCCTGTGTTCCATACCCCACTACTATAAGTTCCTCCCCCGATATTGCCCGCTGCTCCAGGGCTATGTTAAGCTCAGTTTGACCATCAATAGGGACTTCCCTGGTTTGGTATCCAATAAAAGAAACAACCAAGGTATCCTGCAGGGAAGGGACTTCCAGCTCAAAAGTGCCATTTCCATCCGTTGATGTCCCTGTGGTTGTTGCCTTTACTATAATATTTACTCCCGGCAGGGTTTCTCCTGATTGGGCGTCAGTTACCGTTCCAGTTATTGCTTCTTGAACCAATGGAAATTGCTCCAGTGTTTTTGCCTTAATCACAATTACTTTTCTATTCTCAGATAAGGTAACATGTAGCCCGGTCCCTTCAAGAGCAGCTTCCAGAACGGTATATATCGACTTATTTTGACCATGATATGTGATCAACTTTGGAGGAACTGCCTGAGTATCGTATGAAATCCCGACATTTACTTTTTGAGCCAGTTTGTGAAGTACACTTGGAAGGGGCTCATTCTCGAAGTGAACCGAAACGAAATACTCATTGCTATGGGTTGAGTTATCTAACAGCGAAGCAGTCGCCTGGATTGGACTCAACTGACCTGCAGTAGCTGCCTGTCCCAGTAGAATAAAACTGAAACACAGATAAAGTACTTTTGGTACCATGCTAATATTTAACCCGAACATGCTGCCATATCTAAACCTATTTTTCATAACTATATTCCCTTCTAATTAATCTGCTTTATGCCTGCTATTGTTAAAAAACTTTCATTCATATGAGCTTCTAAATAAGAATTCAGGAAATCACCAGTTTCTACTCTATCCAGACGACTTGATCCTCCTTCATACGGAATTGAATATCAAAGGTATTTGAAATCGTGGTCACCACTTCTTTCAAATCGACTTTTTCCATGTCTGCTGTCAGTTGCAGCTCTTTCAGCCTGTTACTTTCGAATGCTATCTGCACCTCATAGAGACGCTCGAGCTGACGACTGACCTGTCCCAGCGTCTCCCCGGTAAATTTCAGTCGATTTTTAAACCAGCTTACATAGTTTTCGGCATTTGCGTTTTCAATCGTAATCTGATTGTCGGAGAGCCTCAATACTCCAACGTTGTTACGATTCAGATGAGCACTGGCCGCATTTTCCGTATCTCCGCTTTTAAGGGCCACTTTCCCTTCAAGTACCGCAACCTGAACCTGCCTGGCAGCTGAATCAGCCCTGACATTGAATCTGGTCCCAAGCACCTCGACCACAGAACCTGTCGTTCTTACCCAAAAAGGCTGTTTCTCATTACTTTCGACTTCAAAATAGGCTTCCCCCTGTAGCTTCACTTCCCGTTTACTTGCTTTGAATTTCTCCGGTACAATCAGTTTAGCTCCTTCATTCAGTCTTATCCGGCTGCCGTCGGACAGTGTCAACACTTTCTGTTGGTCCGACTCGGTTACATATGTTGTATAAACCGGCTCTGGATTTTCATCACTGACTGTTGACGTAATGCCACTCCAGTAAACCAGGGAGGAAAATGTCGCTACCAATAACAGAATGGAGGCAACGCGGATGCCTACCAAGCGGCTATTCTGATACCTCTTTTTCTTATTCAGCTGGATACGATTGAATAGCTTTTCGGTTTCCACTCCCGGGTATAATGACAGCTGTTCTTCTTTCGTTAACTGCTCATCCGACTGATCCATATCCTGTTCCAGGAATGCTTGTCCCTCTTCTGTTTGAAACCAACCCAGCACCTTGTCCACCTCCTCTTCTGTGCATTCGTCCCGGAAGTATCTATTTAACAGTTTGCGGTCCATCAATAATCAAATCCTTGCGATTTTTACCTTCTTTGATAGTACTACAGTTGCCAATTGCAAAAGTATTACGCTAAATCAGTTTTTTCTGAAAAATTTTTGGAGATATTGAAAACGAATACTATCTAACCAAAGCGTCTTTGAATACTGGGATTTAAATATTGCTAATTTGATCATTCAAATACATTTTATATCTGACTTTTTAATTGTTAATTACATTGTAAACTGGACGTAATAATTATGTAACTTTTCCCAATTTCAGGAATTTTTATATGAGGCTAATCTATCAATGTCACACACCCTATATAGCAAAAATGAAATATATAATAGTACTCTTTGCGATTGTATTTTCATTTGCAAACCAGGTAAGCATGGCACAAAATAATCCCGAACGAGCTATTCTTTTTATCATCGATGGATTGCATGTCGAAGCTCCTATAAAATTAGAAATGCCTAATTTTTCAAAACTTTCAAAACAGGGCTCCCTGATAGAAAGAACGTACGGCATTATGCCGTATCATCCAACCCACGGGGAATATGCAGAGGTTCATACCTCTTCGTATCCTAATCCTGTGATGATGACAGGCACTATTTTCTTAGAACCGAATCAAAGAATGCTCCAGCACAGTTTTGATAATAGTGCTTTCGTTGCTAATACATCATCTTACCAGTCTATTACCGAAGGGTATCAATTTGTTGTACAAAAAGATGGTCCGGATAAATTTTCGGTTGATAAGGCTATTAGAATATTAGACGGCGAAGACTTGGACTTTATTCGAGTGCATCTGCAAGCAGCTGGTGGAGCGGGATATCAATCATATACCGCTGATGATGATAAACCCTATAAATATAACATCTGGGATGAAGAATCGCCCTATACTGATGCAGTAAGAGAGGCAGACAAACAGCTGGGAAGGTTCATTTCAGAGTTGAAAAAAATAGGGAAATGGGAAGGTACCTTATTAGTGGTCACATCTGACCATGGTCAAACAAAGACAGGTTGGCATCCAATTTTACCTGAAGAGAGTTGGCAATTTCCTACGATATTCTATGGGCCAAATGTTAAGGAAGGTTCCACTTTAGAATGGGGTGACCAAATCGATATTATACCTACGATTGCTCATTTGATGGATGTTCAAATTCCTAATGCGGATGGCGGAACAGGCAGAATATTATATAATTTGATTACAGGGGAAAGTAATAATTCTCCGTCTTCTTCCCGTTTGCTTAAGTTTAATAGAATTCTTGCAAGATACTTTACGATACGAGCTAAAATGTTGACGAATTCTTCGAAACATCCTTATTTAAATAGTAGTGTTATGTTGTATGAGAGAGAATTTTATGGGCTAAATCGTATAATGGATTGGAACAATCTAAAATCAATCGATTCCCTTAACAACCATAACGAACAGATTGTGGATAAAATGAAAAAAGAACTGAACAATGCGATTCACCAGGAATAATTTTTGGTGCTTGAAGAAGAAATATATTTTGGGTCCCAAGAGTTTGTCAAATTTAATGTCCCTTAATTAGTATCTATAAGGAGCTATAAAGATACTATTCAATATTATGGTCATTGGGGGTGTGGTCAAGCTTCTGATCGATAAATTGATAGGCCTCCAATCTGACCTCTGTAGGAAAATCATGTCCCGCCTCAGGATAGCGAACCTGCAGGTTATCTTCCGCATCTAAAAAGCGGTAAACTTCCACCGAGGCCTTAATTCCTTTTTTAACACCTTCTACGTCAAAATTACCGTCATTGACCGGGGAATTAGAGAAAAAAGGGCGGGGAGCAAGGGCCGCAATAATTTCGTGAAAATCAAAGGGTATCTTATCTCCATCCAGTCCATATTTATCACGGAACAGGGGCATGTACCGATCTTGGGCAAAAGGTCCCAAGCGTCCTCCATACTCTTCATGGGCGACCTGTCCAATGTCATAATAATCCATTTGTGTCCACCCACAACTTGAAACCACAACCTTTAGCCGCGGGTCAAAAGCAGCGGCAAACATAGCGTTGTGTCCCCCCAGTGAGTGTCCCAACACACCTATTCTCTCCGGATCAACATCCCCTCTGGCCAACAGCACATCAACGCTGCGCATATGGTTAAAGATCCCCTTCATGGTGCCAGACTTGTACCGATCACTGCTAAAATCATAATCCCGTAATTCTCCCATACTCGGGTAATCAGGTGCGATAACAATATATCCTCTCTCGGCCAGTTCTTTCGCCTGGGCCCGATTTGCTCGTGGGCTTTCGCCATCAACCAGTCTTTTTCCGCCATCACCTGTCCCATGCAACACAAGCATGGCGGGGTGTTTTCCTGATGTACTTTTCCGAAAAGGAAGATACATGTAGGCTGGTACGATTTCCCCTTCCGCAGCGGTAAAACGTATGGTCAACCTATAATAACGGTCTGTTTCCAGGGTATCCGACACCTGGATATTCAAGGAAGACAGCCCGGTTCGCGGGGGCAATTCACCCATCACGTCTTCCATTCCCTGCAAAATTTGCCAGCGTTCTTGCTCCCACTGAGCCATATTGGTGATGCGCTGTTCCTCACCGCTGGCATCACGAAACTGAAAAGAGTCCGTTGATTCAGAGGATTTTGTACAACTGACTATGCAAAATACAATTAGCGGCACCAGGAATAATATTGCTTTACGATGATATCGATACATATGTCGTTAGTTAGGGATTTATGAGGAGGCAGCCATAGTGATTAATTTAGATCGTACAGTAAGAACGAGTAGACACAGCAAAGATCTGTCTTAACTTCTATTCGATTTAAACCAAATACTGGTCAAAAAGCTGGTATGCCTGCATACGCTCCTTCTTTGGAAAAGCATGCTCGGCGTCGGGATGCGCTATCTGCAACCGTTCGGGAACATCATAGAGTTCATAAATTTGCATAGCCGATTCAACGATAGTCGCCGCGCTCTTCCATTTAAAATTACTATCCTGAAGGGGAGCATTAACAAAACAAACACGTGGTGCCAATGCTGCAATCATCTCATGAAAATCAAAAGGTATTTCCTCAAGCGCATAATTTTCTATTTTCGGCATATATCGTTCTTGTGACCAGCCGCTAATATCCCCGTCCATATAATCAACAAATGAATCGAAACCACAACTTGAAACGACAACCTTGATCCGTTCATCAAATACGGCAGTAAAAATAGAGTTGTGTCCACCAAGCGAATGCCCGATTGAGCCATATTCTCCACTGCGTACAAACGGGAGCTGATCCAAAAGATCAAGTGCACAAACATTATTCCAGATAGCTTTCATAGTCCCACTTTGATAACCAAGTTCATCAAGATGGGGATTATATACCCCGAGAATGGGGTAAGATGGCACAAGCGTCACATATCCCTGCTGAACCAATTCCCGGGGCCAGTCTCTATAGTCGTCCCAAACGGGAAACTTCTTCATCTCGATAGCATCCTCTCCAAATGTTACCTGACTTTGACCGGTACCGAGAGGGCTGAGAAGTGCTGGAAATCGGGTATCAGAATGAAGCGCCTCTTTCGGTATAAGAAGGTAGGCGGGAACCCGTTCCCCTGCATCAGACGAATAAGAGATGTAGCGTATGATATACGAGCCTTCATCAACTTCCCAATTAATACTGGGATCCAGGGGGACACGCTGCTTCTCTCCAGGGAATGGTCCCATCACTGTTTGCATGGCGCTCAAGATACTCTCTTTGCGCTGAAGCCAATCGCTTACAGCCTGAACAGGACGGATTTCTCCTTTTTCATCACGATAAATCAAAAGATTTTCACGATCCAGCCTTGTTCCCTCCTGTCCATTTCCAGTGGTAGCGTAGCGCATACAAGCAGGGGCAACTCCAGTAGCACACAGACTCAGTACAGTTGCATACCTCAAAAACCGTTTACGACTAATCCCGTTATCCTTTACCTCCTGTTTATTTGATCCAAAGACATTATTTGTTGTTTCTCTCATTCCATATTTCATTTAGCATTCCAACAAGACATACTATGATTATTGGTCATATTTTTAAAAAAATTGTCTATAGAACCTATGTCTAACTGAAAATTAGTTCTGATATAACTCATACAAAGTCATCACCGACTTTTAAATCCCCGAAAACTGATTTCATCACTATATGAGTAAAAGCTCTATCTATGGCTAATTTGCCAGTCCTGTCTGATAGCCAGGTTCTGGGATCTCTTCAATCGGAGGCTCATTATTTTGAGCACCAGCGTAGCCGCGATTTTGATTGACGGTACCAAAAACATTTGAATTGATGATTCCATCGTCTATTGGCCACTGAAAATGGCGGGGTTCAATTTTGGGTGACTCCCCAAGGACAACAGGTGCGGGACTGATGTGATATAGATTATTAAGATTATAAACCCTATCGTAAAACCAGTTGTTTTCATGTAAATTATCCGGACTATATCCATTTATGCCTTGAGCAGCCATAATATGGGATACTCTGTTTAATTCGTTTTGCCTTGGTTCTTCGGCATACAGCTCTCGAGCCCGTTCATCAAATATATAGTCAATGTCCACATCACCGGCTGAAATTAGTGGAGCATTTGCACGTTCCCTTATCATATTAATATCATCAGCAGCTGCCTGTAGATTACCCTTCCAGTAGTATGCTTCAGCCCTTAAAAGATACGTTTCAGCCAAACGATAAATATACCAGTCAGCATGTCCCCCATTGGGCAGCGAAGCTGGATTTTGCTCTGGTGAATAAACTTTGTAGAAAGGCCATGCAAAGAGCGTATAAACGCTATCTGATGGATTTGCCATCCATTCTCCTTTCATAGGGTCGCCAAAATCAGGGGAATCCGGATTGTTTATTGTTATCTCGTGCTTATCAATCCAGTTGATATCAGCCCGACGCAGATCGGGGGTATTACTCCAATGGTAACCATCCTCTTCCCAGATATCATACATATGCCAATCACTTGCTGCATGGTCAGGATTCCCATTTCCCAAGGTATCATGCATTGCTCCTCCCCGTACAAACGCTACATTACCCTCACTATCCCTATTATTAGAATGCCACCAGGAAGCGGTGTATATCCGCATGGAATAGCTACCTGCAGTTCGTGCCTCCTCTGGTGCTTCAAATCTGTCAACGGTAGCGAGAATGGTTTCGTTATTTGCCGAAATATTTTTGTTGTAGGGGCGGTGAAGATCCCATAGTAAATTTCGTTTTGGATCATCAGCATCTTCCCCGAACCGCTCGGTCATCAAGGAATATGGCCCATTAATAACCCTGGTTGCTGCTTCAATGGCTAAATCCCACTCCATGTTGGCAAGATAAATTTTTGTCAAAAGGTGATTTCCAGCTCCCAGCGTTATTTTATGTGGACCTTTCGCTTCAGAAAGATATTCTATTGCGAACTCCATATCTGCCTGAATACGGTCAAGTATGGCCCAACGGCTATGGGTATTATAATCAAGAGTTGCCCCACGCACTTCTTCAGAAACAAAGGGCAAATCACCATAATTGTGAACCATCCGATAATACCAATACGACCGATGCCATAAGGCCTCAGCTAAAGCTTTGTTTCTACTTTGTTCATCTTCCCATTCAATATCATCAATTCTTGTTATTACGGTATTTGCATCCTTTACATAATTAAACATATTGTTTAGCTGGTTCACAAATTGCTGATACCGATCGGTACTGGGAGTCAAGTTGGTATAATCCATCTGTAAAAGTGGAGACCCCGTTTCCGAAGCATGAAATTGATGGGATATATTATCTTTCTGTCCAGCATGTTCGCTTAGCAAATTTTTCTTCATTGTAACCAGCGTAGCTTCAAGTCCTGATCTATCCAGAAATACATTTTCAGGTGCAAAAAATGATTTAGGTTCTGGTTGGAGGAAATTCTCTGAACATGAGCCCATAAAAATCAACAAGACTGAGAATATCAACACGTTTGTTATTAGTCGTTTCATAATCAGGGTATTTTATTGTATTGCATTTCTTTCAATTTATTTAGGCGCAAGTACTATATGGATAGACTCAATCCAATCGTAAAGGTCCTTGGCATTGGATCATGTGCTGATTCCGGATCCCATCCAGGCCAGTTGTCAAAACTGTATAAATTTCGTGCAGAACCGAACACTCGTACACTTTGCATTAATATCCTCTGAGCTAGTTCTGAAGGCAAATTATAAGAAACTGATAAGTTCTGAATCCTAACGAAAGATGCAGGCTTATAAAGCATTATCCCTCCCCCAAACGGCTGCGTTGACTTTGATAGGACAGGCCATTCATTCGAGCGATTTTCAGGTGTCCAGTAAGGATAATTGGGCGTGCTTCTGCGATCAAAAGTAGACCATCCTGATAACGCCTGAGGAAATGGAAGAATATGACCAAGATCAGCGCGCACAAACAAAGACGCAGAAAAATTTTGCCAAAAATCCACTTCATTTCGCAGGCCTATTCGAAATCGAGGTTCGGTATGGCCAATAAATCTTTTATCCTCTAATGCTTCATAGGTCCCACTATCGTCCAAATCACGGGCTTTAATGTCTCCGGCCCTTAAGTTGTATTCAGATGCCTGTTCCACCTCCTCTTCTTGCCACATGCCAAGGACATCATAATCCCAAACCGCGTGAATAGAACGGCCGGGGAACCATTCATTTTCAAAATCCGGTACTTCCCCTTCATATTGTTGTCCGGCCAACGTATATGTTCCTGTCTGGCCATAAAGTGATTTAATATTGTTGCGATTTAGAGAAAAATTAAGAGAAGATCTCCAGTTAACATTCGATGAGGTAATATTTCTCGTTCGTATGGTTGCCTCAAATCCCTTATTACCAAGTTCGCCAAGATTGGTTGTTACATTATCAAATCCAGTTATAGATGGCAAAGAGCGATTAACCAACAGACTTGTAGTCGTCATGTCATAATAATCCAGCGTCAGGTTAATGCGATTATCTAACATGCCAACATCCATACCGAAATTAATGGACTCCGTTTCCTCCCAGGCTAAACTTGGATTTGCCAGGGAAGAAGTTGAGACCCCCATTTCAACTTCGGATCCATTATAAAATTGGTTGGCACTTAATTGGGCAAGAGAGGAATAAGCCCCAATAGCCCGATTACCATTTCTACCCCAGGAAACCCTTAATTTTAACTGATTGATAAGATCAACATCAAAAAACGATTCATCCGAAAGATTCCAAGCCAGAGCAACAGCCGGAAAAATCGCTCTCGGATTCTCTTGACCAAAAGCAGAATAACCATCTCTTCGAACCGAGGCTGTAAGCAGGTATTTATCTAACAGCGTATAGTTCAATCGGGCCATCATACCATCTCCGGTCACCTTGGTATCCTGGGACGAAAGGGATGGATTAATTCCAAATTGAATCCCGGAATATCCAAGGTTTGTTGTAGGGCGGAAGGTATTATTGGAAGTGCTTGTCTGCCATGTCTTACCTTCCTCAACGGTGTAAAGTAATGTTAGATCAACATCATGGATACCAAAAGTCTGCTCCCATGTCAACAGATTGTCAAGCATCCATTCAAATTCATGAAAATCCAGTCGGGTTGCCCGTCCGTCTTCATAAGATCTTCCGCCAATAATAGTTTCAGGTGACCAAAAATTATAATCTCTAATTGTTTGAATCCGAGGCTGAAATGAGATCTTATGAGTAATATTATACGGTAGAAAAAACTCAGCGAAAATGGAACTAAACGCACTGTTAATTATTCTGTTTCTCTCTTGGCCCAGCGTATTAATGAGTGGATTTTGTGCATTCTCAGACCCCCCCGGGAACCATTCCAGATCACCTTCCTCATCATAAATTTTTCCATACGGGGTAACCAGAAGCATTTGACCTAAACTGGCTTCTGTTACACTTTCATCCCGATTAGCATACTGCGCGTTTATCCCCGCACTTAACCAATCAGTAACTTGGAAATCCAGATTCAATCTGGTCTGAATAGTTTCAAATTTATCACCTTGTATGATGCCTTCATTATCAATTTGATTAATAGACCAATAATATCTGGCATTTTCTGTTCCTCCAGCAATGCTCAGATCATTATCAAACCGTAATCCCGGTGGCATGACTTCATTAAACCAATCTGTAGTTCTTCCGGACTGGTAATTTTCAATTTCACCACCATAAAAATTAAGACGATTTAACCATTCAACCGTATCATCTGAATTTGGAGAACCCACTGTTGATCTCCAATCTTCGAGGGTAATACCATCTGGCAATTCATTAGGATTCATAAAGTGATATTCAGGAAAATCAGTCGGAACAGTCCGATAATAATCTGTTCTGAAATCTATATAATCCTGGGGTCCCCTTGGCCCATAATTCCGGCTGGCTACCTCTGTGCGCCCTACCTTGGAAGTGAATTCGATGGTAGGCTTTCCGATATCACCTTTGGTCGTAGTTATCAGTATTACCCCCGAGGCAGCTCTTGCACCATATACCGCGGCAGAACTTGCATCTTTTAATACATCGATTGTTTCAATATCATTTGGGTTAATATCTCTGATACTGCCATTGTAAACTACTCCATCCAGGACTATCATCGGCTCAGTACCGGCAGATAAAGATGTAGGTCCACGAATTTCCAACGAACTCCCACCGGCTGCTGATGTTCCCTGATTCGCATTAAAACCAGCGATAGTTCCCGCCAGCATATCAGTAACATTTGTCACGCTTTGGTTTTGAAAGTCTTCGCCTTCAATTCGATCAACAGATCCGGTGAGATCTCGTCTTTCCTGAGTCCCATACCCCACTACGATTACTTCATCTAATCGGCCGAAATCCTGCTCCATAGCAACATCAATAATACTCTGTTCTCCCACCGTTATTTTCTGGGTTTTATAACCTATGAAAGAAAAAACAAGAACAGATTCAGGTCCCGGTACTTCGAGGCTATATTCACCCGCTGCATTAGTAGAAGTTCCGGTAGTTGTTCCCTCAACAGAAATATTAACCCCTGGTAGTGGTTCCCCGGACTGTGCATCAGTAACTGTCCCATTTATCTCCTCCTGAATCCTTCCTATTTGCTGCACATTCTGTTCTTTAATTACAACTACTTTTCTATTATCAGATAACGTTATGTATAGACCGGTCCCTTCGAGGACAGCCTTCAGTACGGTATAGACTGACTGACTTTTACCCTGATACGTAATCGATTTATGAGGTATTATGTTGGCATCATATGAAAAACCTGCATTCACTTCTTGAGCCAGTTCGTTCAATATCTCCGACAAAGGCTTATTGTTAAAATTAACTGAAATAAGTTGCTGTTGTTCATCGACGGGTTTATTTAATGATAAGGCCGTCGCTCCGATCAAATTAGCCTGGCCGGCATAGGCTGTCTGTCCCATTATGATTAACCCAGCAAACAACAAGAGAAGTGCTCTTCGGACCGCCTCTATTTTTCTTATATCAACATTTTCGTATTCGCCACTTATAATCATAACCCTTTCAATTGATTTGTTGTATAATGTTTAAATAATACCTGTTTTTTTATCCCAAATATTACAGAGAACGGTTCTACTCAATAGAGGCGTTCGTATTGGCAATTCACCTGTCCCTACGGTAACCCTGAAAATTTCAGTCGATTTTCAAACCAGCTTGCATAGTTTTCGGCATTTGCTTTTTTAAAAGTAATCTGGCTGTCGGAGAGCCTCAATACACCTACGTTGTTACGATTCAGATGAGCACTGGCCGCATTTCCGTATCTCCGCTTTTTAGGGCCACTTTCCTTCAAGTGCCGCAACCTGTGGTCCATCAATAATCAAATCCTTGCGATTTATGCCGTCTTTGATAGTACTACAGATGCCAATCGCAAAAGTATTACGCTAAATCCGTTTTTTCTGAAAGAAGGTGAAATAAGGAAGGCAACTTTTTCCTTGTTGCGAGAAATACCGTACAGGATGGACCAGACAAACTGTGATGAAAGAGTATCCTTGTTTTCAAGGATGTAAACATGTGGCCTTGAAAAGTCAGTGCCCCGGGTGGCGGACGCAAGGCGGAGGAATAAGAAAAATATTTGTCTGAGCCCGACGCTGTCGGGTGAGTTTATATTTTTCTCCGGAGCCGGCGCGACTGCCGGGCGCTGAGTTTTCTCAGTCTTGACCTTTTACGCACCTTTTGGGTCAAGCCAAAAAGGTGCAAAGAATTTGGTCGTTCCAACAATAGAACCTATAATAGTAGTATAAAGGAGACTCAAAAAATCCCTTCAACTCCCCGTCTCTCTGTTCATATTCCTGCGCACATACTCTTTGATAAAGGTAGATGCCTTATAATACTGCGATTTGACGGTGTGTACGGAGATCTCCATATACGCTGCTACTTCCCTGTTGGTTAGTCCCTCTTCCGTGCGCAGCTCAAAAACTTGACGTCTCTTTTCAGGAAGATGTTCAACAGCTGACTGATAAAGTCCCCTGTATTCGGAAAGCTCAATAACATTAGCGGCTTCCAACCGGCTGGCCTTCTTCTCGTATGAATGGTTAATGTGCTTCTTCAGCCTTCGCTTGTCTTTGTCAATCACATTCAGCACGTGATTTTTGATGGCGGTAAATAAAAACCCTCTCAGTGATCCGGATACTCTTAGTTTTTTTCGGTCATTCCACAAGCTGACAAACACTTCGTGGACGGCATCTTCGGCCAGTGACTTGCTGCGCAGGTATTTGAATGCCAGTCTGAATAACCGCTTGTGATATTTCAGATAGATGGTTCGGAAAGACGTTTCATCTCCTCTCTTAAGCTTTTGCAGAAGTACCTTGTCCCCATTATCACCTGAGCCCATAGTTCTGTTTATTTATGTATCATTTTGCCCGAAAAATTTAAATCTATTTCCAGGGCTCTTCCCATCCGAAAGCATTTCCAATAAACTCACCCTGAAAAATCACACCTCCACTTGTAAATACGTTAGCCCTTTCCCGGAGTATGTTGTTTTATAATTGCAAATTTCATAATTAAATCCAAAAACATAATGCAGCGAATCCAAATAAAACATTCCATAACCCCTCAGAAAAGCCGACCGGTAATAATAGGTAACAGTTGCCTCAAAGCGTCGCACAGAGCAGATATAGAGTACCCAAGAGAAGCTTGTCGTGGTTCGGGTGTCTGCATACACTATCGTCCATATGATGGGAACGACGATATACAATTGTATTCAAAGATCGGAATTTAACCACGCCCTGGATCATTCACCCCGGACTACCCGGGAAGGTTCAACGCAGCAGATGTGACGATTACATACCTGGGAATGCCGGTTCAGGAATACGGTCCGATTTTATAACCCGATCATTCCAAATGAAATGTACGCGGCTAATCGTCTGATTCCCGCTCATTCTACAATCTCTTTCACTCTACCATCTCCGCAGCCCAGTCAACCATGTCCTCTTTCATTTCCGGGGAAAGCCTGTTGTAATCCTCCGGCTTTTCGAGGCGGAGCGCGTCCCCGGCCCCATATAACTGGTAGACCTCGGCAGCTTCATCCACCGCCATGGTGACATCCTCCGATGAATTGTACTGGTCCCACGTCGGAGCCGTAACCAACACCGGCCGGGGGGCAATGGAGGCAAGGATTTCGTGGTAGTCATAGGGAATCCGGTCTTCATGCCCGACAAAAAAGCCCAGCCGGGGGAGCAGCCCGTGCAAATGCGAATAGCGGTATATCCCCTCGGCGGTTTTGCCGGGGCGATCGGTACGCATGGGCGAAAAGCCCGCGACAGAAATGACGCCGGCAATGCGAGCGTCCAGGGCCGCACTGTACAGGCTAACGGTGCCTCCCAGCGCATAGCCGCCGACAAAGAGGTTATCATGGTCCAGATAATTCACGGAGGCCAACTCATCGATAGCCCAACGGACATCAGCGACCATGCGTCCCATTTTGGACCAGCGGGGAAATCGCTCATAGAACAGCCGCCCCTCTTCTATGCGGGTTCCGAAACCGATCTGGTCGAACACATAAACGGCAAATCCCCGGTCCGTAAACCGGTCGATGATATCCCCCGTCCGGAGAAAACCCGTCGAATAGGTATACTCGTGAAGATATACCACCACCGGCAGGTCATCGTCCACCGGCTGCCCCTCCCCGTCGGCGGGATAATACAACCGCCCGAAAGAGATAGGACGGCTTCCCACGGATTCATCCACCCTGGGCAGCCCGAGAACATCCCGCTTGTAATTACGCTGCGGGCCCGGACTCAGGGAAGGCGGCTCTTTGCCCAGGCCCCAGCTGATACGGGACCGGATCTCTTCTCTTTTTTTCTCCCAATCTTCGGTTTTATCGATCTTCTGCCCGTCAGGGTCTTCCAGCATGTCATCTATTCCTTTGGAGGGATAATCAAGAGGATCGATCATCTCCCCGGACAGGCCCAGCCACTTTGAAAAGGTATAATCGTAATACAGTTTATTCTGTGGTTCCGTATCCCCTCTCTCAAAAACATAATCGAAGAAGTCCAGGTACCGCTCCATATCCCGGGCGGCCGGGGAATGAAATCCATCTCTCAGATCAATGGCTATGTTCTCTTCAGCGCCCAAAAATTCATACACCGACTTGGCCGACCGGTAAGCCTGTTCGATGCCCCAGGGATCTGCGGCGTGCTCGTTAATCGAAGAAGTCAACATGAGTCCCCGGGGAGCAACCAGGGCCATGAGCGAGTTTTGATCGACGGGCAATTTGTGTTCCCGCCCCACAAAGAAGCGAAGCCTCGGGTGCAGCCAGTGGGGTTGCACCCGGGTAAGCAGTTCAATGGATTCATTGTTATATTTAGCCGACGTATAGCGAAAAGGATGCTCGCCCCCGGTGCCCCCGCTGATCGGTACCACGGCCTTGATGCGCTTATCATAAGCGGCGGCCCAAAGAGCGGACTTGCCGTTGCGCGACAGCCCCGTGAGTGCTATCTGTTCGCGGTTTACCTGCGGAAGCGTATGCAGGTAATCGATCGTCCGGGACGCAGACCAGGCCCAGCGCATGAGCGTGGTAAAATCATAGTCCGGCCACCAGATATCGGCATATGCTTCGCTGTCATCTTCAAGTCCGTATTTGGGATCCGTGGCAGCAAATCTGACGCCGATATACCCCCGACGGACGGCCGCCTGTACCCAGTCGTAGCGGTCCTCTTTCCAGGGACACATAAATACCGGAAAGGGTCCCTCTCCGGGCGGGATCAGCAAGGTAATACGAAGTTGCGCCTTGTGGTCCGGTCCGAACCTGAGGAGAACATCCTGCTCGGTCAGTTCCCCCATTTGACGTTCCTCAAGAAGCTCCGCCTTCAGGTTGCCGGGCGGCGGCGGGACGGTCCCGGTAATCCAGTGCTGGGCTTTTTCTTTGATCCATTGACGTTTTTTCCGCCACTGACTGATCGTCTCCACCGGGATGTGCTCACCCCCCTCATTCAGCACCAGGGGATCGGGAAGAAACGGCAGGGAGGGCATCTGTTCAAAATCCGGCGGCAGCTCCCCGGTTCGCTCCACCCAGGCTGACCAGGTAGAATCTACCGGGGTCGGCGGCAAAGCATCCGATCTTCTCTGATACCGGTCCGGCGGCAACACCTCCAGCAGCTGTTCCAGATATTGTTGCCGGTCTTCTTCTCCCCTCTGTGCATGAGCACTTGAATGGGAGATATGAATAAAACCAACACACACTGACATCAAAAGGAATAACACATTAGCAATATCCTTGCCCATAGTTCCTGAATAATTTTAAATATATAGTATTTGTTTGCGGCTGGAACCGTTAAAAAACAAGTATAGAACAATGACCTGAATTATTAAAATAATAAATATAGGTTATGGAGGAGCGGCGACATTAATTTTTGGGATTCTTAATAACTGCTGATTTATGAGCGAAAGCACGTTCAGCACGATCGATTATATTCGCAGTATGCTTGCTATTACGGCTTTTTTTCTGATTTTTCTGATGGCAGCCCCCGTTATCCTTTTTTTTCTGGTGATAACCCTGGGAAAAGCCACCAACTATATCATGGAAACTATTGCTCCGCTGATGGTCCGGCCTGTCCTGTGGTTCAGCGGTATCCGTTTTAATATAGAACGCCATGCCGGCACCATACCGTGTCCCTCCGTATTTATTATCAATCACAGTTCCACACTGGATGTGCTGACCCTGTTGGCGCTGGGACTCCCGAGGATTCGTTTTGTCGCCAAATGGGAATTCCAGTACAATCCGCTTTTCTTTCTTTTGGGGAGATTAACGGGACAGATTTTTATCCGGCGCAACCAGTCCGAGAAAGCCATAGCACAACTGCAGGAGGCCTGTAAACGTATTAAAGAACAGCAGATTTCGGTGATGATGGCGCCTGAAGGGTCACGCAAACATCCCGGAATTATCGGTCCGTTCAAAAAGGGCCCTTTTCGGATGGCGATGGATCTGGGCTATCCTGTGGTACCTGTCTATTTTGAAGGCAGCCGCGAACTCAGCCCGGGGGGTACGCTGCTGACAAAATCAGGAATCGTAACGGCCCATATCCATGAACCGGTGGACGTTTCGAACTGGAGGCTTGATGACCTGGAAGAACATATGACGGGCATCCGCCGCAAATACCTGCAGTGGGCCAAAGCGGATAAAGAAGAATAGCTTGCCACTGCACAAAAAAATAGTTAAAAATATGTGTCGGTGTCCTGAGCATTACTCAACCTGTAAAATTCATTAAAGTGTAATCCCCATGAGTTCCCATAAAAAAAGCCAGAGTGACCTTTTTTCCTCGAAACTGGGACTAATCCTGAGCGTGCTGGGCATTGCTGTGGGGACCGGCAACATATGGCGCTTCCCGCGCATCGCCGCACAGAACGGGGGAGAAGAGGGAGCCGGGGCTTTTCTTATTGCCTGGATCTGCTGCCTGTTTCTGTTTTCCATCCCCCTGATTATCGCCGAGTACGGCATCGGACGGCACGGTCGGAAAGGAGTCATTGGCTCCTTCATTAAGCTGGTGGGAAAAGAATATGGCTGGATGGGGGCGTTCATCGGCTTTGTCGCTACCGCCATCATGTTCTACTACAGCGTAGTAGCGGGATGGGCGCTCTTCTACCTCGTGGAATCGGTCACCTCCAGCCTGCCCGGGAGCATGCAGCAGGCCAACATGATCTGGGAAGGGTTTCAGGGATCGCTCTGGCCCTCGGTTTATCATGCCCTGATGATGGGACTCGGCGGCTTTGTGGTCGTGAGGGGAATTTCTTCCATCGAGCGCATCAACAAAATACTCATTCCCTCCCTGCTGCTGGTTGTTGTCATTTCACTGATTCGCGCCTCCACGCTTTCCGGGAGCGCGCAGGGTCTGCAGTACCTGTTTACTCCCGACTGGTCTACACTGACTGAACCTCGCCTGTGGCTTGAGGCCCTTACCCAAAACGCCTGGGATACCGGGGCCGCGTGGGGACTCATTCTCACCTATGGAGCCTATATGCGCAGCCGGGACGACATCACCGTCAGCGCTTTTCAGACCGGCATCGGAAATAACATCGTATCCCTGCTGGCAGCGATGACCATTTTTGCCACCGTTTTCGGCACGCTGGGCAGCAGCATGGGCAACAGCGAAATTCTGGAGATCATGAAAACTTCCGGTCCCGCTTCGACGGGACTTACGTTTATATGGATGCCCCAGCTCTTCAACGAGATGGCAGGAGGACCCGTTTTTGCCATTCTCTTCTTTTTGGGCCTAACTTTTGCCGCCTTCAGCTCCCTGATATCGATGATTGAACTGGCAAGCCGCGTGTTTGTGGATATGGGTTTTTCCCGCAAAAAATCCACTTTTTTTATCTGCCTGTCCGGCTTCCTGCTTGGTATTCCTTCAGCCATGTCGCTTGACATCCTGGCCAACCAGGATTTTGTGTGGTCGGTGGGCCTGATGGTCTCCGGAGCCTTTATGTCCTTCGCGATCATCCGTTTCGGACCGGCCCGCTTTCGATCTGAAATTGTAAACAATGGAGAACAACAATATACTCTCGGGAGATGGTGGGAAATAATCATCCGGTATGTAGTGCCGGTGGAAGTCATTTCACTGCTCATCTGGTGGATCTACCTGAGCATTACAACTTACGCTCCCGACAGCTGGTATAACCCGCTCAGCGCCTTCTCGGTAGCTACCATCGCCATGCAGTGGGGCATCGTTATGGCACTCTTCTATTTTTATAATGGCACGCTCGCCGACAAAACCACCGGCAGCCGGGAAGTCAACCCGGGTTAAACTGTTTCAAACGCTTGCCGTTAATGATAATAGCATTTGATCCCGCTCCCTTTGGACCGCTATAAAATATAGTTGAAATCCGTTTGACTCTGTTATTCTTCGAGAGGTTGCAATTCAAGTTTTCGAATATATATTTCCGAGTATTCCGACTGGATCAGAATTTTGCCCTCTTTGACACTGGGCTCGGTCCCGATATTAACCACTGTACCATTCAGTTTATAAATAAGGCTATCGGGACCGGCAATTATTTCTACCCTGTTCCATCCGCCATAATCTTTCTCCAGGTCGCCACCACCTCTGTATCCTTTTACATTTGCCCAGTCGGGATCGGCGCCATACCAGTGCACCTGTCGTATTCTCTGCGGGTCATTTCGGGTATCGCTTGCGGTTATCGGATCAGCACCCCAGTGATATTGATATCTACCGTTTTCATTTTGATGTGCGTTAACAGTCACGGTAGGACCTTCTTTGACACTACCATCCTTGTTCCAGCCCCCCATCATAATTATGTCTCCGATACGTCCTTCCCGCATCTGGTATTGTATGCCATACATAAAAGGAGCCTTGCGATCTTTGTGCCAGTTGCCCGCCTCTCCCTGGCAATGAATTTGAATGCCACTGTCTCTCGCCCGGTGTGCTCTGGTATATTTGCCGTAATGCCATTCCCAGGTAACCGGTCCCCACCGGTATTCCGCAATGAGGTGATAATTTTGATAGCTTTTTTGAGTAATCAGGCTGCCGATCTCCTCTCCGCTGATCCTGATGGCGGGAAATCCATCGATATTGCGTACTACAGAAAACACCCGGTTGGGATCTTCATACTCATGGGCGGGAATCCACGTATAAAAATTCGAGAGATCTTTTCCGTTAAATAATTGAATCGGTTCCCCGGGCGTGATCGGTTCAGGGGCCTCCTGGCTTTGAGCCGGTATAGCGCCCGCGATCAATAAAAGGAAAAACCAAACTACAGGTGTGTTTTTCATGCTAAAAAAAACTCATGCTTCAACAGTTGCATTATCGGGTAACAGCAACCACTCCTACGCATTAATCTCATGGTTAAAATATTTCCACCAAGGTTATACTAAATTTTATTTACTGATTAATCCTGACCAAAAAAGAGCATTTCGGATCGATCTGGTATGAACCAAGCTTAAGATAAAGAAACTATAATTCATACATAAATGGCTTTCGGTTTTTGATCGAAGGCAACTATAATAAAAATTATCGAACCCAAATCAGATCAACGCTTCCCTTCCGGTACAAAAGACAATACTATCGAGCGATCTGGCACCTGATTATATGTTACTCGCGTTCAGACATTTTTACAATAAAGCTGAAACAGATTATAATTACTCCCGAATTTTTGTATTATTAGGCATCCGGTAACGAAAAAAATCAGTTTATGAATACCATAGTCCAAAACGGGTGCATAGCATGCCTGCTGCTTATAGGGACCACTACCTTATGCCAGGCTCACCCTGCTTATCCCGCAGAAGATCAGGCTTTAATATCCCCGTCCCCTCCATTCTCGGAGGCTGATGCGGATACCCTGTCCCTGCCTTCGCACAGCGAGTACGAGGGGGCACTTGCTACTCTCCTTGAGGCCTGTCGCAACGAGGGGCTCGCGATAGATGACCTGCTCCGGGATGAACGATTTACGATTTATGAAGGTATTGCCGATCGTTTTCGGAAATCCGCTGAGCGGAAGTCCATAAACCTCGAAGAATACAAACAGATTCTCGGATTTGAAGAGAAAAAAAGGCGGGGGGTGGATTTCATGCGTGACCATGCCGATCAGCTGCAAAAAGCACAGGAAAAGTACGGTATTCCGAAATACGTAATTACTGCCATTATCGGTATTGAGTCGGATTTCGGGAATAACATCGGCAGCTATAATCCTTTTAACGCCTACGTCTCGATGTACGCGGTGGATTACCGGGCCGACTTTGCAAAGGCACAGCTGCTGGAGCTACTGGACTTCGCTAAACGAAAGAATATTGACCTGTTTGAGCTGAAATCCAGTTATGCCGGGGCAATGTCATTCGCGCAGTTTATTCCCTATTCCCTGAATAAATGGTTTGTCGGGGATGACATTTTTGATATGGGCAATAACATTATGTCGGTAGCCAATTATTTAGCCTATTTTCAACAGCGAACCAACAACCTGCGAACCTCCATACTGCGCTATAACCCCAGCGGGCTGTATGCCGATGCCGTGCTGGATCTTGCCAAAGAGTTTGAAACCGGAACAACGACCGTAAACGCCTCAACCACTGAGACGGATTAGGTTGGTTACGGTTATTGGTTTTTCTTCCCTGAAGTCAGGGAAGAACGAGCTTCCAATTTTTATTTTTCAGCTTTGATTTTTTCCACTTTGGCTTCTCGCTCGCTCATGAATTTACAGCTCATAACTTGTAATTCCCCGTTCGGTGATCGTGATGAGCTTTTTGAAATCCTGCATGGGATAATAGCCCTTACTGCCCGGGACAATCCATGGATATACTTTTCCGGTGCGGCCAGTTCCCAAACCGGCTCTCCCTGCTGCCGGGAAAAGGCATAAAAACCTGACTCTTTTACGTTGTCCGCAATACTCGAGACATTTCCAGACATCGTGTCAGGTTGAGGAAACAAATAAAAAAGCCCCACTCTCCCGCAAGGCGGAAAAGTGAGGCTTTATTTTATACCTGTAGGGTGTTTTAAACCCGAAGCGTGGGATCGGGGGCTATATTTACATCATACCGCCCATTCCACCCATGCCTCCGGGCATGCCACCGCCGCCCATTCCGCCGGGCATGCCACCGCCGCCGGCAGGTCCGTCATCATCATCATCACCTTTGGAAGGTTTCTCTGAGACGAGGGCTTCGGTCGTCAGCATCAATCCTGCTACAGAAGCAGCGTTTTCAAGCGCGGTGCGCGTTACTTTCGTAGGATCGATAACGCCTGCCTCGATCAGATCTTCATAGGTCTCGGTACGAGCGTTGTACCCGAAAGCATCTTTACCTTCTTTCACTTTCTGTACAACGATAGAACCTTCGGCTCCGGCATTGTTGGCAATACAACGAAGCGGAGACTCAAGGGCCCTGCGTACAATGTCGAACCCAACTTCCTGATCGGGATTTTCGCCCTTCAGGCTATCCAGCGCCCTCTGAGCACGCAGTAGTGCTACGCCACCACCAGCTACGATGCCTTCTTCTACGGCAGCGCGGGTAGCATGCAGCGCATCTTCAACACGGGCTTTCTTCTCTTTCATCTCAACTTCAGAAGCAGCACCGATGTTTAGGACAGCAACACCACCGCTGAGCTTGGCAAGGCGTTCCTGCAGCTTCTCACGATCGTAATCGGAAGTGGTAGATTCGATCTGACCTTTGATCTGGTTGACCCGGGCTTTGATATCATCATCAGAACCTTGGCCCCCGACAATCGTCGTGTCATCCTTGGTGATATTGACACGGTCGGCCGTACCCAGATAGTCAAGCGTAGCATTTTCCAGTTTATAGCCCCGCTCTTCCGAAATAACGGTACCGTTTGTCAGGATAGCAATGTCTTCCAGCATCTGCTTTCGGCGGTCACCGAATCCGGGAGCTTTGACGGCTGCGATTTTCAGCGAACCGCGCAGCTTGTTAACAACCAGTGTAGCCAGTGCTTCGCCTTCAACATCTTCAGCGATAATCAGCAACGGCTTGCCGGTTTGAATTACTTTTTCAAGGATTGGAAGCAGATCCTTCATATTGCTAATCTTCTCATCGAAGATCAGGATATGAGGCTCTTCCATTTCCGTAACCATATTTTCAGAATCGGTTACGAAATAAGGAGAAAGATAGCCGCGGTCGAACTGCATACCTTCAACTGTCTCGAGATAGGTTTCAGTCCCTTTGGCTTCTTCAACCGTAATGACACCGTCTTTACCTACCTTCTCCATCGCATCGGCAATGTTCTGGCCAATCTCTTCATCACCATTGGCCGAGATGGAGCCGACCTGCTTGATACTGTCCAGGCTGTCGCCTACCGGCTTGCTCATTGTTCGAAGCTCTTCGACAATCGCTTTAACGGCGGTGTCGATCCCTCGTTTCAATTCCATCGGATTAGCACCGGCCGTAACATTCTTCAAACCGGTTTGAATGATGGACTGAGCAAGAACAGTAGCTGTTGTTGTTCCGTCACCGGCATTGTCGCTGGTTTTGGAGGCAACCTCCTTCACCATCTGAGCACCCATGTTTTCTCGCTTGTTGGAGAGCTCGATCTCTTTGGCTACCGTGACACCGTCTTTGGTAACGGTCGGTGAACCGAAAGATTTCTCAATTACTACGTTTCGTCCACGCGGACCCAAGGTGACCTTGACAGCATTTGCAAGCTTGTCAACGCCACGCTTTAGTGCATCGCGTGCCTCCATATCATAATGAACTAATTTTGCTGACATAGTTGTCTATTAATTTTTAAGTGTTTGTAATTAGTTTGTTGTAAAAATAGATGAGATACTTAGGAAACGATTCCAAGAATATCGGCTTCACGCATTATAAGATATTCATCCCCATCCAGCGTGATTTCCGTGCCCGAATATTTCCCATAAAGCACTTTGTCGCCTTCTTTTACCGACATGTCAATCTTGGTTCCGTTTTCTACTTTGCCGGGACCTGCGGCAACAACCGTCCCTTCCTGGGGCTTTTCTTTAGCCGTATCAGGGATAATAATTCCGGAACTGGTTTTTTCTTCGGCAGGTTCTGGCTGAACCAAAACGCGATCGCTTAACGGTTTGATTTTAGATTTAGCCATAATTATGACTCCTACAATTTAAGGTTATTAGTTGAAGTTGAAATACATCGACATCAGCATAATGATGCTGTAAAAATGATTCAATATCGTACAAAGCAAATTACTTTGTTAAGATATATAGGTGAGCAAGGACCGTACCAAACTATGCGAAAAAAATGAATAAAACATCAAATAGCTATTTAAACAGATCAAAGCCCGCTTAAGGCAGTAATCATCCAATACAGCCCAAATAGATGAAAAAAGATTAGTCGAAATTTCAGGTCAAAATGCCATTTTTTTCGAATTGTGCTGTCAACTTTTCATACTCGGAGGGAGGCCAGGCTTCGGCCCGCTTGTCAAAATCAAATGCCCGGGGCAGCTGATCTTTGGGAATAATGGGCTTGAGGGCATTGCTCAATTTTTTACGCCGCTGGTTAAAGGCCGTGCGCACCACCGTTTTTAAGTGCTGATCGCTACAGCTCAGCCTGTTCTTGTCAAAAGTCAACTTCACCATGGCGCTGTCGACATTGGGCTGGGGACTAAAACAATGGCGGGAAACGGGGAATAGTATTTCCGGGCTGCTCATAAGCTGTGTTTGAACACTGAGGATGCCGTAAGCTTTGGTACGAATATCGGATACAAGTCGTTCGGCTACTTCCTTTTGCATCATCAGGATGGCATCCGAAAGAAAATATCTGTGCTCAAGCAGCGAAAATAAAATCTGACTGGTAATATAATAGGGTAAATTCCCTACCACATGCGTTCTGGATTTGCCAATGGATAGTTCTCTCCAGTCTACCTCCAATACATTGGCGTGCCGGATCTCAAGTCCCTCGAACTTCCTGTGCAAAAGTTCAATTGCCCGCTCATCAAGTTCAACAGCCAGAAGGTCATCAAAACGCTTCACCAATGCGCCGGTAAGCGCACCGGTACCAGCACCAATTTCAATAACCCTGTCACCCGCTTCGGCCGGGATGGAATCTGCAATTTTTTCTATGACATTTTCATCCGTTAGAAAATGCTGCCCTAAACTTTTTTTAGGTCTGATACTCATTGTGAAATAAATGATGGAAAATTATAAATGAAAAATCCCCGTTACGAGCTTTTATTTTACATCTGTTCCACATACTTTCGATTAATTTGGAACTCTAACCCATCCTGTCATCATGTTTCTGAATACACGTACACAGAACTTGTCAGCTGTTTGAAAAAGGTACAACAGGAAGGTTCTTATTTTGTATTCAGTCTTGACGTGTTCAGCTAAAAGACCAGAAAAGTAAGTATGTTTATCACAGGTAGTCGAGGTTTTTGTATATAAAAATCACTTAATTTTTCATTTATCATTGTCTTTTTTGCTTACTGCAGCTCTGTCATTTAAATTATCAGAAATCAGGTTCTGGAAATACTATTTTATGGATATAAAACCGCTCGAAACCGAACAAATTGGTATACAGACGCTGGAAAAACAACTCATGACGTCTGAATCCAATATATCGCTTAAGATAGGGCTCCCGAAGGAGGTTTCCAACGATGAACGACGTATCTGTCTCACCCCCGACGGGGTCTCCATACTCAAAGCAAACGGACATGAAATCTTTGTGGAGAAAGAGGCCGGATCCGAAGCCAATTTTACAGACCAGGAATATGCCGATGCCGGGGCCACCATCGCCCATGGCATTGACGAGGTCTACCAGAAGTCAGAAATGATTGTGAAAGTAGCCCCGCCTACCGAAGAGGAGTTGGATTTGCTGGAAGATAATCATATCCTCATTTCGGCGCTGCACCTCGGCAACGCCAACGAGCCGTTCATAGAGACCCTTATTGAGCGATCCATCACCGCCATCGGTTTTGAATTTATCAGGGGAGAAGACAAAGAATTCCCCATTGTACGCATGATGCATGAAATAACCGGTTCCATGGCTGTTCAAATCGGGGCCCATTATCTCGAGAAAGGCGAAGGAGGACAGGGTATCATGCTGGGCGGCATTTCGGGGATTCCTCCAGCGACCGTTGTGATCCTGGGGGCGGGTATTACCGCCGAATATGCTGCGCGAACGGCCCTGGGATACGGGGCCCAGGTATTTGTAATGGATAATGACCTGGCCCGGCTTCGTCATCTTGAAAACGCCCTTGATCGACGTATTATTACGGCTACGGCCAATTATCAATATATATCCTCCGCACTGGCATATGCTGATGTGGTCATTGGGGCGACGGAGCAGGAAGGTGACCGGGCTCCCTGCATGGTTACCGAGCCGATGGTCATGAATATGAAACCGGGCAGTGTTATCGTAGATACGGTTATTGACCAGGGCGGGTGTGTTGCCACAAGCCGCACCACCACCCATTCCAATCCGATATTTTCGGCGCATGAGGTCATTCACTACTGTGTGCCCAACATCCCGTCCAATGTGGCCCGAACCG
Organism: Fodinibius roseus; assembly: GCF_900129315.1. Classification (GTDB taxonomy): domain Bacteria; phylum Bacteroidota; class Rhodothermia; order Balneolales; family Balneolaceae; genus Fodinibius; species Fodinibius roseus. The sequence goes on along the minus strand of NZ_FQUS01000003.1, from coordinate 88,509 downwards.
CCACCTATGCACTCAACAATGTAATTGTACCATACCTGCTCGACATCGGTGATGCCGGAGACATCAAAGAATGCCTGTGGAAGAACACCGCTCTGCGAAATGGCACCTATGTATATAAAAAGCATCTCACCAAAAAATCACTTGCAGAGCTGTTTGATATGCCTTACCGCAGTATTGAAATGCTCATAGCCAGCCAAATCTAATATTATTATCATATTTTTGACGTTGTTATCGTAGTACAGATAACCGGGAACCGCCTTCCCACCTAATCCATATTATGAAACACCAAGAGCTCAATCTTAAAAATTTCAAACGTATTCATCTGATTAATTCGTTACTCTGCATTCCCTTGCTTTTACTCTTTACCTGGCCTTATATCTATATTGCCCGATTTGTGGGTATTGAAGATTTTCTTGCCTATCCCGGTGCTGCCTTTTTTGCGATTCCCTTTATGATTACTATTCTGCATGGTCACGTAACAATAGCCTTGGGAAGCGTCCATCGCCACCACTACTACGAATGGCTCGCCGAAACGCCCCTTACCTATGGCCTGCTGTTTTACCCTATGATGATACGGACAAGATTCCGGCTTATGCTACTGGTGGTAAGCCTGTTGCTTTTCATTACCGGGTTTGCTCTTCAGACCTAACACAAATCTGCCTCTCCCTTCGAAGGAGGACGGAGGATAACAGCGCTGGCGTCGGTTTTCCCGCAAGCCCCGGATAGCCTCCAGTAGACGATGATCCTCGCTTTGGCTATGTATGATGTCCGATATTTGGAATCCGGACCGAACAGTATTATGTGCCTGGATCGTCCGGTTTATCCGGTTTCATGGCATTTCCACCCGTGTAAACTTGATGACAAAGACGTTAAATATTTTCTTACTTATCTTGCCAAAGAAAAAAACGTATCGGCCGGAACTCAAAACCAAGCACTTTCAACTTTTGCTTTCCTGTATCTGGAAGTGTTATAGGATTAACGATCAATGATTTAAGATGTGAAGAACTTTATGAATTGAATGAAACTGTTCGCAGTTAAACCCCGATTTTACCGGAAGATAAACAAAAATACAGACGAAATAGTAACAGGCACACCAAAGAAATGATGTGCCTGTTACATAAAACGTGAAATATGCGTTGATTCCCTGCTGTTAATAAGCTTTACCGGCTATGATCTCGTCGACAACGGTGGGATCCAGCAAAGTGGAAGTATCGCCCATGTCATCGGTTTCGCCGGCTGCAACATTTCGCAGTATGCGACGCATTATCTTACCGGACCTCGTCTTCGGCAGCCCCTCTACGATCTGAATCTTATCGGGCTTGGCAATGGGACTGATAATCTTGGAAACCAGATCATGAATCTCTTTCTTGAACGTTTCCGGTTTCGAGACACCGTCATCGCAAGTCATAAAGGCAAAGATCCCTTCTCCCTTGACATCATGGGGGTAGCCCACAATGGCCGCTTCTACCACTTTCGGATGCTCATCGATTGCATTCTCAATTTCAGCTGTTCCCAAGCGGTGACCTGAAACATTCAGTACGTCATCCACCCGGCCGGTAATGCGGTAATAGCCGTCTTCATCGCGACGACAACCGTCTCCGGTAAAATAGAAGCCCGGGTAATCTTCAAAATAAGTTTCTCTGTAACGTTCCTGGTTCCCCCAGATACCCCGCGTTACGCCCGGCCACGGGTGCTTGATGACCAGGTTACCCTGTACGCCGTTACCTTCAATTTCTTTCCCGTTCTTATCCATCAGGGCCGGTTGAATACCCGGCAGCGGCAAGGTCGCAAATCCCGGCTTTGTCGGCGTGACGCCCGCTAACGGGGAAATCATAATGCCCCCCGTCTCGGTTTGCCACCACGTATCCACGATTGGACATTGTCCGTTCCCGATATGATCGTGATACCAGTGCCAGGCCTCTTCGTTGATCGGCTCGCCCACACTTCCGAGCACCTTCAGGGAGCTGAGGTCATACTTGTTGACGTACTCAATATCTTCTTTCATCAGGGCGCGAATGGCGGTCGGCGAGGTATAAAAGTGGGTTACGTTATACTTGTCGCAGACTTCCCAAAGACGCCCCGGATCGGGATAGGTTGGGGTTCCCTCGAAAATAATGCTCGAAGCACCGTTCAGCAGAGGTCCGTACAGAATGTACGAGTGCCCGGTAATCCATCCGGCATCAGCAGTACACCAGTAAATATCCTCCTCTTCAACCTGAAATACATTCCGGAAGGTATAGCTGGTATACACCATATACCCGCCGCAGGTGTGGACCTGTCCTTTAGGCTTACCGGTGGAGCCGGAGGTATAAAGAATAAAGAGCGGATCTTCCGCATCCATCTCCACCGCCTCATGTTCTTTGGAAGCATTTCGAATCAACAAATGCCACCATTCATCCCGGCCTTCCACCCAATCTATGTCACGATTGGTACGCTGACACACGATGACTTTGTTCACCGAGGGACAATCTTCCAGCGCTTCGTCAGAAATATCCTTGAGCGGTACATGTTTTTCGCCGCGCCGCAGCCCGTCATTGGTGATCAGCATTTTGGCATCGCAATCCTGTATACGCTCGGCAAGCGACTGGGCCGAAAATCCAGCAAATACAATGGAATGAACCGCTCCGATGCGGGCGCAGGCCAGGGCTGCAATCATCAGTTCAGGTGTCATAGCCATATAGATGGCTACGCGATCGCCCTTTTCAATACCTTTCGATTCCAGCACATTTGCAAAACGGCATACATCCTCATGCAGCTGCCGGTAGGTAATGGTACGGCGAAAAGAGTCCGGATGGTTGGGCTCAAAAATAAAAGCTGTTTTATTACCGATCGTATTAAGGTGGCGGTCGAGACAATTTTCGGTGATATTCAGCTTACCGCCTTCAAACCATTTTATATCTCCATCCTTAAAGCTGCCGCTATGCGTCTTGTCCCATCGCTTCCGCCAATAAAAGGTCCCGGCCTCATGATCCCAAAACTCCTCCGGATTTTCCACGCTGTGTTCATACACTTCCTTATACTCTTCAAACGAATCGATATTCAGCCACATAACAATAACTCAAATTTAAGTTGAAAATATTCTACGTTCATAAATTCATATTACAAAATTTAGAGACACAATCAAGGGATTAACACCTAAAAAAGCAAAAAATTATTAACTTTTTTATGCAATTATTTTTGTTAAAATTTCAAATCCTTTAGTTCTCTATTTTCCGTGCTTCTCCCGGGTATCTGATCTCTTCCACCATCTCCTGGACATCTTCCGGCGGATCAGTGGTCAATCTGGATATGACTATGGCCACAACCAGGTTGACCAACATGGCGACGGTACCGAAGCCTTCGGGGGAAATACCAAACCACCAGTCTTCTTCAAGTCCACCGCCGAAGCCACCCAGCTTGTATTTTATCATATAAAACAACATCAGAAGGATTCCCACAATCATTCCGGAAATAGCGCCCTCCCGGTTCATTTTCTTATCAAAAATACCCAGTAAAATGGCGGGAAAAAACGAAGCGGCCGCCAGGCCAAAGGCCAGGGCAACGGTCGCAGCTACAAAACCCGGGGGATGAATGCCAAAATAACCGGCTACCAGGACCGCAAAACCTGCGGCAACCCGGGCCCAGATCAATTCCCCTTTTTCTGTAATTTCAGGCATTATCTGCTTTTTCACCAAATCGTGGGCTATACTGGTGGAAATAACCAGTAATAATCCTGCAGCCGTCGACAAGGCGGCCGCCAGCCCCCCCGCAGCTACCAGAGCTATAACCCAGTTGGGCAGGTCGGCAATCTCTGGATTCGCCAGCACCATAATGTCCTGGTCTATCGTAAGTTCGTTGGCCTTTTCATCCGCCACATATTGAATTCTGCCGTCACTGTTCTTGTCCGTAAATTCCAAAAGTCCCGTTGTCTCCCAGTTGTCAAACCAGGCCGGCATCTCAGCATACTCCTCATTCGAAACGGTTTCAATCAAATTAATCTTGCCAAAGGCAGCAATGGCCGGGGCCGTTGTATAAAGAATCGCGATAAAAAGCAGGGCATAACCCACGGACTTCCGCGCGTCGCGCACTTTCGGGACTGTAAAAAACCGGACAATGACATGGGGAAGCCCTGCGGTTCCCACCATTAATGCCAGCGTAATGGCAAGTACGTCGACCGTAGATTTTGTCCCGGAGGTATACTCCGCAAAACCCAACTCCACGTGCAGCTGATTTAGTTTCTCCAGCAGGTAGGTCCCGGAACCGTCGGCAAGCGTTCCACCAAAACCGAGTTGGGGAATAATATTGCCGGTCAGCTGAAACGAGATAAAAAAGGCGGGTACCATGTAGGCGAAAATAAGAATACAGTATTGCGCAACCTGGGTGTAGGTAATACCCTTCATTCCTCCCAGAACGGCATAGAAAAAAACAACGACCATTCCTATATAGACTCCGGTGTTGACAGAGACTTCCAGGAACCGCGCAAAAACGACGCCCACCCCCCGCATTTGTCCCGCCACGTAGGTAAAGGATACGATAATGGCACAAATTACGGCGACGGTCCGTGCGACATTCGAGTAATAGCGGTCTCCTATAAAATCCGGAACGGTGAACTTACCAAATTTTCTCAGGTAGGGGGCCAGCATCAGGGCCAGCAACACATATCCCCCCGTCCAGCCCATCAGGTAAACGGCTCCATCATACCCCATAAATGAAATCAGACCGGCCATCGATATGAAGGAGGCCGCCGACATCCAGTCCGCAGCCGTTGCCATCCCGTTGGCTAATGGGTGAACGCGGCTTCCCGCAATGTAAAAGTCACTTGTGGTTCCAACTCTTGCCCATATTGCGATACCTATATACACGGCAAACGTGGCTCCCACCAGTATATACATCCATGTTTGAATATCCATAATTATTTATTATATCCCGCTGTTGATAAGTTAATCTTCGTAAACGCCAAATCTTTTGTCGAGCCTGTTCATAAGCCAGACGTACACAAAAATGAGAACCACAAATACGTACATTGATCCCTGTTGGGCAAACCAAAAGCCCAGCTCAAAACCACCCAGCTGTATCGTATTTAACGGTTCGACCAGCAAAATGCCAAATACAAACGACACCAGGAACCATATGCTCAACAGAATACTTACATAGCGGAGATTTGCACGCCAGTATTCCTTCCTGTTTTTTTCCTCTTTCATCACCTTGTTTTTTGGTTAACCTGTTTGTTGCAAGCAGGGAAATAAGCTTTTTTATAAAAATTTGCAATAAATAATTGCACCGCCAAAATGCCCTTTTATTTCAACATATGAAACCATTGTTCAAAATTTCTTTTACAACATAACAATATAATTCAGAAGCGCAAGTGTAAAAAAATTGAAAAAAATCCCGCCTGCTATGGTACATGCCGGGGGACCGGCGTAACTGAATCTCTTATTGCAAAATAATACAATCAGCTTATCTTATGGGTTCATCCTGTTCACAGATCGAAAGTAGATCTTTATGCGTCGCCTCAAATGCTCCTTTTTCATGAGTTATAATTCCGTTGGTTACTGCTTCGGGCTTCTTTCCCTGTTGATTGCCGCAGCAGCCTGCAGCAGCGATGAGCACGTGACGGTTTCCGGAACCATCGACTATGTGGGGTCAGCAGAGATTTATATCAGCCAGCAGCCACTCCATTATAAATACTCAGATAACATTCAACACCTGGTGCAGCCCGATAAAAAAGGGACCTTTCAGGTATCTATCCCGGTCGATTCCACCCAGCTTGTGGAACTGACAATCGATGATCAATACCACCCCCTCCTCCTGCGGCCCGGCCGTCCGCTGACCGTCACCATAGAACGGGCGAATTTTCCGGGATCGGTTGAAGTGGAGGGCTATGAGGAACCCTGGGATGAACGCTACGCCGACTACAGGGACAGGGAACAGTCGCTGCTTCGAAAAATCCAACGCCAGCTCCCTGCTTTTCGGGAGGGAAATTCGACCCGGGTGCTCTCATTCTACCGCCAGCGATATGAATTGGCTGAGCGCTATTTTAAAGATACCCCTTTCGAAGATCTCTATCTGAAAGCAGTGGGCGAATACCTCGTTAAACGACTTGAAAATATTACGTATCGCCGTACGCAGCCTGGTTTTCATCCTGAGAACGAGCGCCAAAACGTCCTGCAAACAGCCAATGAGCTGGATTTCTTTACTTTTGAATCTCTTCATGCCCAGCGAGCAGGCATCAGGGATTTTACCAATGCCTTTGCCAATACCTTTGGGGTTGCCGACAGCCTGGAAGAAGAACTGGGACAATCTCTGATGCAGTACGATGTCAAACGGCTGGGCTACGAAACCCTTGACTCAGCCCGCACCTCGGTATTGCAATATGTAGATGAACGCCGGGCCCGGGCCTATGCACAGCTGTACCTGGTCACCGAACGAATCGGTGAAATGCCGCTGGATGTAGCCACCCCGAGCTATAAAGCGTACCTGGATACCTATTCGGATTTCCCGCGTTATACCTCTTTTCTGAAATCCTTTTATCGTGAAATAAAGCGGGTTTCCCCGGGAGAGCCGGCCATCCCCTTCGCCCTGCCGAATGCTGACGGTGAGACGGTGCGAATGGAGGATTTCCGGGGCCGGTATGTACTGCTTGATTTCTGGGCCAGCTGGTGTATTCCCTGCCTTGACGAATTTCCGCATATGAAAGACCTTTATAACGAATATAGCCGCGATGAGTTTGAAATCCTGGCTATATCAATAGAAGAAGACAGCCTTCGCTGGCGTCAATCCCTGAATCAGTTTCAAAATCCCTGGCCGCAGCTGTACGGAGGCGATGGATTTCAGCAAGAGACCTTTTCGGCTTACCGGGGGGGCGGTATCCCCTTTTACATTCTGGTTGGCCCGGAGGGTCGTATTCTCCGTTATAATGACGTTCGTCCCTCTTTTAATCTCGACACCCTGCTGGACAGCTTGCTAACACAACAGGAACGCCCCTGATATCACAGGCCCATGACCGTGAACCGTCACATTACGATGCTTCTGATGCTTTCATTATTTCTTGCCGGGGAGGCCTGCAGCCAGGATACAAGCGATGAAACTGCGGAAGAAGAGATTTCCCTGGATCAAAAGATCGGACAAATGCTGAATGTGGGGTTCCGGGGGACAGCGATATCGGATACCAACCATATTGTGCGGGACATTCAACACTACCATCTCGGCGGTGTAACGCTGTTTGATTATGACGTGCCGCTGGACACGGCGCTGCGCAATATCCGGTCGCCCCAGCAGCTCAAAACACTTATAAACGATCTGCAGGCGCGCGCTGAAACACCCCTGTTTGTTGCGGTCGACCAGGAGGGCGGAAAAGTGGCCCGGCTCAAGCCGGAACGCGGATTCCCTGCCTCGGTATCTGCTCAATCCCTGGGCGAAACAAATAACACCGACAGCACGCGGTATTATGCCCGCAGAACTGCTGAAACGCTTTCCGAGCTGGGTTTTAATCTCAATTTTGCCCCGGTGGTGGATCTTAATGTCAATCCCGGCAATCCCGTGATTGGCCGCTTAGAGCGTAGCTTTTCTGCTGATCCCCGCACCGTGGTCAAACACGCTTCGGTATATATAGAAGCGCATCATAATTTCGATATAGTAACGGTACTCAAACATTTTCCCGGCCACGGAAGCTCAAAAAAAGATTCACACCTCGGCGTGGTCGATGTCACCGAAACGTGGTCCAAACAGGAACTCATTCCCTATCGCCGGTTAATCCATTCCGGTCAGGCTGACATGATCATGACCGCCCATATTTTTAATGCCGAATGGGATACCGCTCACCCGGCGACCCTTTCGAAACCCGTCATTACCGGAATGCTGCGGGACAGCCTCGGATTCGATGGTGTGGTAATATCAGATGATCTGATGATGGGCGCCATCCGCAAGGAATATGGACTGAAGACGGCGATCAAACAGGCGCTTCTTGCGGGGGTCGACATACTGACCTTTGCCAACAATGCGATCTATGATCCCGAAATTGTGCCCCGGGCACACAACATTATCCGTGAGCTTATTGCCGGAGAAGAAGTGAGCCGGCAACGCATCGACCAGTCGTACCGGCGGATTATGGAGCTGAAAAGAAACCGGTTAACACCATAACATAACCCCAAAAACCTGCCGCCTACCAGTCCTGCCCCAGCGAAGCTTCCCAATACGGCACCACATCCTCCCCGTACAAGCGGGTGTATTCTCTGGTAAAAAAGGCTCCGACCAACACGATCTGTACATTATAGTATATCCATATCAGAAAGACGACGAAGGAACCAGCGGTTTTATAGGCCGGTCCGAGCGTTGTCCCTGACAGGTACCATCCGACCACCATCTTTCCCCCCATAAAAAGGAGTGCGGTAAAAAGGGCGCCCACTGCAATATCGCGCAATCGCACCTCCAGATCCGGCAGAATTCTAAACAAGGCTAAAAAAAACACGAATGCCAGTACGACATTCGCGCCGCTGCTGACCAGCTGTATCAGAAACAGCTCTTCGACGCCAAAAAGCAGTATCAACACCTGTTCCATACCATAGAGTATGCTTTCAGAGATCAACCCCACCAGCAACAACAGGCTGAGAGCCCCGACAAACAGAAGCGCTTTAAATCGACTCCACAAAAAATGTCCTATTTTTCCGATCGCCGGATCACGGACCCCCCAAATCATATTAAGCGTGTGTTTTACCTGTGAGAGCAGGGTTGTAGCCCCGAAAAGGAGCGCGGCAACCGCTGTCATCGACGACCATAATCCCGTGGCGCTGTGCGTGGCGGAATCTGCCATCGACTGTATCGAATCGGCGATACCGGGACCCACCACAGCATATAACGTCTGTTGCAGACGGGCCTGACCCATTTCACCGCCCAATACCATACTGAGCAGCCAAACCAGGATAATAATCAGGGGTGCCGTTGAAAAAATGGCATAAAAGGCAATAGCAGCTCCATGCAGTCCTATATTAAATTGCAGGATCTGTTCATAGGTCTGTTTGAATAGCCTGCCTGAATTTTTGATGAATTTCACAACGGTCTCCCAAATGGCTATTTTATAGTTACATTATAATGTTATACTGGTGATTATTATTAATCTGCCAGCTATTCAATAAGTTAAACCTTAATCAGCATATCTCCCACCCATGATCTTGCGGTACAGCTTTGATTGGTATATACAACAGTTTGCCGAGGCTAAAGAAACAGCGGAGGATTTTCTCCTCTCCGTGGATGAAGCCTATTTTCTGAAACCTCCGGCCCAAAACAGATGGTGCGTTGCAGAGTGCTATCATCATCTTATCAAATTCGGATATATATATCATAGAAACTTAAGCCGTGCCCTGCAAAATAGCAGGAAGAGAATTCACAATGTGGACCAATCCTTCCGACCCCGTTGGCTGTGGAAAAAGGCTGCCGATTTTTTTGAACCGCCTTACTCTTTCAGGTTAAAAACGATGTCATCAATGGAGCCTGAGGTTACGGCCGACTACAACCGGTTCGAGTTGTTGGACGAGTTTATGGAGCTGCAGGATCAATTTATAGCTCAGCTTGAGCATGCCAAAAATGAACATATTGATTTAAGCGGAACCAAAGTTTCGCATCCGATAGCAGGCTTTCTCAAACTTACCTTCTCAGAGTATTACCTGCTAACCATTGCGCACCAGCGCCGGCACCACTGGCAGGCGGAGCAAACCTTGTCGGTTCTCAAGGAAAAGTATGGAAAGCCACACGCGGGATGAATATGAATATATAATTAAATCTCCGGTGCTACGTTTCTCTTGTGAGAAAACGAACAATGTCTTGTTAAGTAATCAAAACAAATCACGGAATAGTCTGTGTGAGGAAGTGGCATATAGAGGATCCCTTCAGCGGTTCCCGATATTTAAACTCGCGGTATGGTGTTATTTCTGTTATGTGTTTATCCAGGCGCAAGCTGCCATACACACCCTTAACGATCAGAAGTTTTTATTATGACGACCTTCGATCCCGAAACAGCTGAAATTAAATTTGCCATTGCCGATGCCGCAACTGATCTGTTTGTGGAAGGCGATGGTCATTTTCTGATTAAAGACGTCGCTAACACTGTTGGCATAGATCCTGCAGACGTCTTTAATTATTTCCCGAACAAGCAAGCTATCCTCCAGTTTTATTATACAGCGATCATCTATCGCTACCGGCTGATGATCGATGAAATCGACCACTTCGACTCCTACACGCTCAGCGAAAAACTTTCGAACTTTGCGTATGCCAGCTTCGATATGCTGGATGAAAAGAAAGCCTTTGTGGAAGATACCTTTCAGAATCTTATTTTACGCTCCTGCAGCAGGACTGATTTTGAAATGGAGACAGAGGAGCTGCTCCGGCAGCTGTTGGAAGACGACCCGCGACTTCCGGCCAGTTCTTCGGTCCTCATGAATGACATTTTTTATGCCTTCCTGCGAAATAAATACCTCGGACTCATCCGGTTTCGGCTGTCTGATACCAGCGAGGATTATGAACTGACGATGGAGCTTACGGACAAGTTAACGACTTTTTTGCAGGAATTGATGTATAGCTCCGTTCTCGACCGGGGGTTTGAGCTGGGTAAATTTTTATATGCCAACCGGGAAAATTTTTTATGCGAAATTCCGGTTGTTAAACAGATTTTTTCAAAAATAGAAATTCGATAGTTCATGAACGACGATTTTCCATCATCCAAACTTGAACGTGGCAAAATATTTGCTAAAACAGGCCTTAAAGTCGGCACCAACTACGCCAAGCGTTATCTCAAAAAATCCATGGGCCAAAAAGAGAGCAAAGAAGAGGGACGCCAGTTCCATACCGACAATGCCCGGCAGGTGTTTAATGAGTTTACCAAGCTGCGCGGTACGGCGCTGAAAATAGCCCAGTCGCTGAGTATGGATGAGGGCGTACTGCCCGGCGAGTTTGCTGAAGTAATGAGCGAAGCCCAGTACAGCGTGCCGCCTATCAACAAGGCGCTGGCGCGGTCGATTATCAAAAAAGAGCTGGGCGATTATCCCGAAGCGCTATTTTCGCATTTTGAACCGGAGGCTATTGCTGCCGCCTCGATCGGGCAGGTACATGAAGCCCGGCTGCACGATGGACAAAAAGTCGCCGTTAAGATCCAGTATCCCAATGTGCGTAATACCATCCACTCGGATATGGCCATGGCCAAGTCGCTGGTCAAGCGGCTGGCCAAACGGGGGGCCAACCTGGATGATTATTTTGATGAGGTAGAGGCGACCCTGATGGAAGAAACCGACTATCGGCAGGAAGGCGAATATATCGAGTATTTTCACCGGAGATTCTTCGGAGAATCCGTTGTCACTCCCCGCTGGATTAAGGATCTGTCCTCCCGCAAGGTGCTGACGATGACGTTTGTGGAAGGGAAGCACCTGAAGGAGCTGTTGGAAACAGATCCTTCCCGGCAGCAACGTAATCACTTCGGACAGCTGCTATGGAATTTCTTTCACGATCAGGTAGAGCAGAGAAACTTTATTCATGCCGATACTCACCCGGGCAATTTCTTTTTCCGGGATGACGGCCGGCTGGGGGTCATTGACTTCGGGTGCGTTAAGAAATTTGATGAAGAGTTTACCCAAAACTACATGCAACTGCTTCCGATGCATCTCGAGGGGGATGAAGAAGCGATCCGGGACCTCTATACCCGCCTGGATATCATCAAGGCAAACCCGGACAATCCCGAAAAGGAGGAGGAGTTCTTCCAGTTTTGCAAGAACTACGGCAACACCTTTGCCCGCCCGTATATGAAGGATAACTTCGATTTCGGTAATCCCTCTTTCAAGCGGCGAATCAATCATTACGCCAGAAAAATGCCGATTATGAATGAACCTCGCGGCGATAAAAACTTCATATACAGCACCAAAGTCCACATGGGACTCTATAGCATCCTGATGAAACTGCAGGCCCGGATAGATACGCGCCGGAGTAAAGAGATTACGCAGAAGGTGCTGGGTGAAATGGAAAATGACCCGGCGATATGACCTGCGCTATTGTGGCAGCGAACACTACCCTTCTTCGGCTTCTTTCTCCCCGTTAAAGGCTTCAAATACCATTTTTAAATCGCTGGCTACTTCCTGCTTCGTACGTCCTTCAATACGATGCCGCGGAATCATAGCCTTGATCTCTCCATCCTGAAAATACGCAAAAGCCGGAGAGGAGGGCGGGTATTCGCTGAAATACTCACGGGCCCGGGCCGTCGCTTCGTTATCCTGGCCGGCAAAAACGGTAACCATGTGATCCGGCGTATCTTCCGATTCTTCAAGGGCTATCTTAACCCCCGGTCGTGCATTCCCGGCCGCGCATCCGCAAACGGAATTAATCACCATAAGCATAGTGCCTTCGTTATATTCCTTCATTGCACGATCGACATCTTCGACGGTCTTCAACTCCTCGACGCCCAGGTCTGTCAGTTCTTCACGCATCCATGAAACATCAGGTCCGGTTCCTAATCCAAATTGCATAATAAAACATCCTTTTTTGTTTTGCAGCTATCATTTAAAACCCAATATAACAAGCTTTTATGAAGTATTGAAGAAGAAAACGCTCCACCGTCGTCCGCGGAGCGTTTTCTCATTTTTATATTTACACTTCTCAACAAAAACTCCTATTACGTAGCCTCTGCATAATATTCATTCACCTGGTCCCAGTTGACCAGATTCCAGAAATGTTCGACATAATCACCGCGTTTATTCTGATAGTGCAGATAGTACGCGTGCTCCCAGACGTCAACGCCCAAAATAGGGGTCAGACCATTCATATAGGGACTGTTCTGATTAGCCGTGGAGAGTACTTCGAGACTGCCGTCATCTTTGACACACAGCCAACCCCATCCGGAACCGAACTGCCCGGTTGCGGAGTTACTGAACGTTTCCTTAAAATCAGCAAAACTTCCGAACTCGTCGTCAATCGCATCCGCAACATCGCCGGTAGCAGGTCCGCCGCCGTTCGGAGAGAGAATCGTCCAAAATAGTTTGTGGTTAGCATAGCCACCGCCATTGTTGATCACCGCCTGGCGGATGTCCTTGGGAACATCGTTAATGCGTTGTAAAACCTCTTCAATCGGGAGGTCAGCAAATTCATGTCCATCCAGGGCAGCATTCACCTTGTTGGTGTATCCCTGATGGTGCTTGGTATGATGAATTTTCATGGTACGCTCATCAATATGAGGTTCCAATGCATCGTAATCGTATGGGAGGTCAGGTAATTCGTAAGCCATAATTGTTACAATTTTAAAATTTTAGAATTCGTACTATATAATAGTGTGTGTAAAGAATTTAACTCCTTATGAATCAAGGAGTTAAATTTAGCATCTTATTAGCACACTCCCAATCAAAAACGACGATATTTTCGTTCCAATTTTAAAAAATTTAAAACTAATCGCTTAAAACGGAGAAATCCTTCGCAAATTCATCTATTTTACTTTTCTTGTCACAAAAACCTTTAGCGATTACATTGTACCATGAGTCGAGATTATAACGTAATTATTATTGGCAGCGGGCCAGCTGGTTTTTCGTGTGCCATGCAAAGTTCTAAATTTGACCAGCAAGTACTGGTAGTTGAATCGCACGAAGATTACCTGGGAGGAACCTGGATCAATACCGGCACCGTCCCCAGTAAAGCATTGCGCGAGGCTGCCAAGACCATTCTGGAATTTAACAGCCAGTTCGGTGACCACGAGAACAAAAAACCGTATGAACGGTTTCGAATGACGGACCTGCTTCAATACAAGCAAGAGATCCTGGAAAAGGAAAACCGGAAAGTAAAAAATGATTTCATCAATAATAAGGTGGATGTCGCGCGCGGATTCGGCCGCCTCAAGGATGAACATACCGTAGAAGTCGAAACGCATTTGGGCACCACGGAAACCTACAGCGCCGACTATATTCTGCTGTGTACCGGCAGCAGTCCCACGGAACCGGAGACCTTTGAAATCGATCACAACAAGATCCTGGATTACAAATCAATCCTTGACCTTACGCATATTCCCCGACGGTTGGTCGTCATCGGTTCCAGTGTAAGCGCGTTCGAATACGCTACCATCTTTGCTGCACTGGGTACACATGTCACCCTGCTGAACGAGCAGCAGGATTACCTCCCCTTTTTAGATCTTGAAATCAAGGATCATTTTAAAAAGGCCCTTGACAGCAGGGGCATCAGCATCAAAAATAATGTGTCGATCCAGGATGTGGAATTCAATGCCCTTCGCAATAATACCGAAGTTAAATTTAAAGATAAGTCCGGCAACCAACAGCTCCAGGTAATAGAAACAGAGCACGTCTTATATCTCGGCGGTCGCAAACCCAATGTAGAAAATCTAAACCTCGACAAGGTAGGAGTCCGGACCGATGCCGGTAATTTTGTGATCGTTGATGAAGCCTATAAAACAACTATTGACAACATTTACGCCGCCGGGGACGTCATAGGCTTTCCCAGACTGGCCTCCGCCTCATTTACACAGGGGCGCCTGGCAGCATGCAATATGTTTAGCATCTCCAGCCTGGAAATGCCAGAACAAATTCCCTACGGTATCTATACCATTCCCGAAATTTCGAATATCGGAATGACCGAACAGGAAGCACAGGCAACAGGCCTGGACATTACCATAGGCCGGGCTCATTTCAGTGAAATTACCAAAGCGGATATGACCAATCACAGCGACGGGCTGCTTAAGCTTGTTTTCCGCACCGACACCTTCAAGCTGCTGGGCGTCCATATTCTCGGGGATGAGGCCGCCAATCTTATTCACCTGGGCCAGTCGGTCATGGCTCTTGACGGGGATGTACGGTATTTTATACAGCATGTCATGAACTATCCCACCCTGAGCGAGGCCTACCGCATAGCTGCTTTTAATGGCGTCAACCGCGTATACCAGAACGGAGTAAAATACCGGAATATCCTGGGAGAGCGGGATGGGTAATATTGAATTTTGAGTTATCTCTTTGGTGGAGTTTTCGGGACATCTCTGAATTTCAAGAAAAGGCTTCACCCTAATTATTCTCGCATGAGTGCGAAATATCCCGTTTCCGGTGAATAGTCCGTGCTCACATTCCCTCCGCCTGGTCATTCACGAATAACCGATAAATAGATAGTAATCCCCTTTTAAAGATAATGAATGGCCATTTTAAGACCGGTTTCGTCGGCAGGAGGGTCTTCCGGGATTGTTTTAATCTCCCGATTCAGCGAATCCCGGGCGAACAGGGCCAGGACCATGGCATCCACGATATCGTCTTCATCAACCTGATTCCGGCGATATTCCTCTTTAATATCCCGGAAAAAGTCATCAGCGTAGGTACTCTCTTCTTTGATGAGGTCCAGGCGGTGACGCAGGCCCTTCTTGGTAGCTTTTTTCTGCAGGATGGGATTTCCCCCGTTCAGTTTTTGGAAAAGCAGCTCCGGGTGACTTTCAAAAATCTTCTCCCGAAGTGTTTTATCCTGCTGCAGGTACTGATCAACAGCTTTAATCTCCGGGGTAATATTCCAGGACTGAATCGACACTTTTTTACCGGTCGCCTCGTAGCTGATCATGGAAGCTTCACCATAGGTGGGAGCGTGCAGAGCCCGCCGAATGGGAGGATTGAAAACGCTGGCCGTATAGTCAGCCCCCAAAACATCCCGGAGAAGACGGTCGCATTCCCGCACATACGCTTCTTCCTCCAGCCCGATGGGCACATCAATAAAGATGCGGTCGTATGCTTCAAAATAGGTTCCCAGCTCCCGGTCCGATTCCAGCAGCCAGTATCCTGCATGATCCTCATCAAGCGATATGGCGATCCATCCCGCCCTGCAGCCGTCAATACCTAAGGTTTTCAAACTATCCCTCTGTCTGTCTTTATGGTTACGTTATTCGTGTTCTTCCCCCACGCCGCGCTTCAACCGGATATGCAGTTCATCGAGCTGTTCCTGATCGACATATGCGGGACTGTTATCCATGAGGCTCTGTGCCTTCTGGTTTTTGGGGAAAGCGATGACATCCCGCAGGCTGTTGCCTCCCGAAAGGATCATAATGATTCGATCCACTCCCAGCGCAATGCCTCCGTGGGGGGGAACGCCGTATTTAAAGGCTTCGAGCAGGAACCCAAATCGTTCCTCCGCTTCCTCTTCATCGATACCCAGGAGCTTGAACATACGCTTTTGCAGCTCCCGGTCATGGATACGAATTGAACCGCCGCCAATCTCATAGCCATTCAGGACCAGGTCGTATGCCCGTGATCGCACAGAGGCCGGATCCTCATCCAGCCGGTCCACATCCCCGCGATGCGGAGCCGTAAACGGATGGTGCAGGGCCTGGTATCGCTGATCTTCACGGCTCCACTCTACGAGCGGAAAGTCGGTTACCCAGAGGAACTCAAATTCATCCTTGTTAATAAGGTTATGTTCTTCGCCCATCATCAGGCGCAACTTGTTCATCTGCTGGTATACATCGGGACTGCCTCCCGCCAGGATAAGCACCAGGTCACCCATCTCCGCTTCCGCCCGCTCGACCATGGCCTGCACGGTTTCTTCTTTCAGGAACTTCTCAACGCTGCATTTTACCCCGTCTTTTTCATTCAGCTTTATATAAATGAGTCCCCCGGCCCCGGTTTCTTTCTGAACGCGTTCGGTGAGCCGGTCAATGGCCCCGCGCCCCATGCTTCCCTGTCCCGGCACGGTGATACCCAGCACGGCGCCGCCCTTCTCAACCGTACCGGAAAAAATATTAAACTCAGAATCTTTGACCAGCTCTGAAAAGTCGGCAAACTCCAGTCCGAAACGCGTATCCGGTTTATCCGTGCCGTAGGTTTTAATCGCCTCCTCATAGGTCATTCGCCTGAATGAGGTTTCGATCTCCCGGCCGATGGTTTCTTTCATCAGCTTCCGCATCAACGCCTCGGTATTGCTCATCACAGCCTCTTCATCGACGAACGACATCTCCACATCAATCTGGGTAAACTCGGGCTGGCGGTCGGCCCGCAGGTCTTCATCCCGGAAGCATTTTACGATTTGGAAATAGCGGTCGAAGCCGGAGACCATAAGCAGCTGCTTATAGGTCTGCGGACTCTGGGGCAGCGCAAAAAACTTGCCGGCATTTACGCGGCTGGGCACCAGGTAATCGCGGGCGCCTTCCGGGGTACTTTTCATCAGTACCGGCGTTTCGACTTCCATAAAATCGCGATCATGATAGAAAGAGCGAACCGACTGATAAAAATCGGAGCGAAGGATCATATTCCGCTGGAGATCGGGGCGACGCAGGTCCAGGTAACGATAGGTCAACCGGATCTCTTCACCTGTGGCAATGTCTTCCTTGATCTCAAAAGGAGGGGTTTCCGCTTTTGAGTATATCTGAAGATCCGTTACTATAATTTCAATATCCCCGGTATCAAGGTCGGGATTTATATTCTCCTCATCCCGTCTTTCGACCACTCCCTTCACGCCGATCACATATTCACCTCGCAGCTGCTCGGCTTTCTCATGCAGCTTTTTGTCCGTCTCATTAAATACAATCTGGGTAATGCCGTGACGGTCCCGCAGGTCGATAAAAATAACCCCGCCCAGATCGCGACGGGTGGCTACCCACCCGTTCAGAATAATCTTTTCACCTGTATGTTCCGCTGTCAGTTCTCCACAGTTGTGGGTTCGTTTCCACGCCATAAATAACATTAACTTAACTTATATATTGACAATCTGTTTTCAGAAGCCTTGAAAATAAGTATTATGCAGACCAATCGCCCATGTTATTTACAAACCATATTTTTAAGGGTGCCACTCCTGTTCAGACCTCCCGAACCGGGCAGATACCTGGTCTCGGATCCTCCCGTCTGCCCTCGCGTAAGGCTGTTGAATATCCCTGCTTATCCCCCTCCTGCCTTCGCCCTGTCGCCTGTCAAGCGATACGGGATCTATCAGCTGACCGGGATATAATATAGTCAGGATGAATGTATTTACTTTACTCGGAGCTTACCGGACTCAGAGGGTGCGGAAATCCCCTCCTGTGCCTCTCTTCTCCAAGGGAGGGTAACGGTTATTACCTCAACAATGCCGTAGATCCGGTATTATTCAAGCAACAAGCACTTCGTTAAAAAGAAGACGAGAGGATTCTATTTATAGGAATAATCAGTTGCAAACAGGTATTCGACCGGTCGTACCTATGGGGATGCGTACAACAATCATAGAAAAGCAGAAAATTTGTCCCGGAGCGTCTGCAACGCCCGGCATATCTGGGTATCCACGGTGTTCACCGATATATCAAGCTCTTCCGCAATCTCTTTATAGGTCATGCCCTCATACCGGCTAAGCATAAACACCAGCCGGCGTCGTTTCGGAAGGGCTTCAATCGCTTGTTTGACTTCTCTGAGCATTAATTTGTTGTGAAGCTTTTCATTGATCGCCTGATCTGCCGGCGAAAATGAGTGAAGCGCTTTTTGCTCTTCCTCCCAGTCGCGGACTATTTTCCTGTGACGAGTGTGATCGATTGCCAGATTCCGCCCGATTTTGTAGAGGTAAGTCTTTATTTTTTTATCAGGATTTAAGGCATACCGATTTTCCCAAACTTTTACAAACACCTCTTGTACCAAGTCTTCCGCAACCTGCTGATTTGTTACATACCCCCATAAAAACCGCTGCAAGCTGGAGTAATATTTCCGAAATAGCTTCTCAAAAGCCTCCCTGTCATTATCTCTTATTTGCTCTACCAATACTTTATCAGCCGGCAAAGAATTATATCTGTGTGCAGATTCCACAACGGTAGCTGTTATTTTACGGATAACCGGAATTACTGACTTACATCCCACAATTATATCAGGCAAGTTACTAATTTAAGATTAACAATCAACTTTTATGGTCTGATGGGATATCACTCCGATATAGAAGAGCCCGTCATGCTTAGAAAATTCTACTGCGAGTCCGAAAAGGCTCCTATGAACCCATACGGATAGCTTAAGTATTCAGTAGTTTCTCAAGGGGGGGAGCAGGCAGGTTACCGGTGCCTTTCAGCGCTGCGCAGGCGGTCATACTCACATGACGACCATGGATGCCTGCTGTTACATTCGCATTGACGAGCAGCGGCATTCATCTACCTCTTAAATCGTATGTCATTCCGAATGACTGCTTTGAGACATCTGTTCCAGAAGCTCCCGCGATCTCAGCAATCCCCGGATCGTATGATAGTTTCCTTTCCAGACAGTAGCTTTGGGCGCTGTACGTTCTTCCGGTTCCTCATCGATACCGCTCCGGTACCATCCCCCATGCTCGTGGTCCAGCATATATTTTTTAATATAAGCCCACTGGCGGATAAAATGACCAAAATAGCGGCGTGGATCACCGGGAAAATAATCGGCCATAATCAGCAACGAATGCAAGGCTTCAACTTGCGACCACCACTCCTTGGAGGTCTGGGTGACGGTCAGGGAATCGTCGCCCTGGAAATAATAGCCGTAGTCATAGATGCCGCCCTCCTTCTCATCCCAGGCATGATCAATCGTATGGTCCACCATTTTTTTAGCCTTTTTGAGTGTAGAATCTGCATCAAACTCCAGGGAATGGGCGGCTTCCAACAGCAGAAAAGCCGTTTCAATATCATGACCAAAGGTGATGTGATCTGTCGCCTGCATTTCTTCCTGCAGGGACCGTGAAGAATCGCTGTAGACGACCGGGGACCAGTCTTTGCGGAAGTACAGGTTCATATATCCTTTATCCGTGACGATAGTATCACGTACAATTCTAAACATTTCATAAAGACGATCCCGCAGCAGGCTGTCCGGCCACACCAGGTGGAGTTCCGCAAGGGCCTCAAGCATATGGATACTGCTGTTGTAATCTTTGGGGAAATCCTCTTCATATGGCTGTCCCTCTCTTGTCAGGCTGTTAAAGTATCCCCCATATTCCCGGTCATAGGCTCCCCTCTCGAGCCATTGAAAGGCTTTCTGCGCCAAACGCAGGGCTTCCCTGTCCTCCGAAACCTGATAATAGGCCGCTAACCCGTAGATGGCAAAGGCGTTTCCGTAGAGCTGTTTTCGGATCTGTCCATCGTCTCCGGTTATAACCTCTCCTTTATGGGTGACCATATTGTAAAAGCCCCCGTGCTCCCGGTCCCACATTACCTCCCGCAGAAACCGGAACCCGTGCTCGCCGTATTTTTCGAAATCCCGGTGACGTTCATCGCGAAAAGCAATTTTTGAGGTCGACCAGACATGTCGCGCCTGGGTGACAATAAATTTATCCTGAACCCCCTCAGGACGCCAGTCGTAGGTAAAGCGGCTGAAAAAGCCCCCGTGTTCCCGATCGACAACCCGGGGATACCACAACTGATACTGATCATTCAGCACGCTGTCGATTTCAGCGGCAATACGCTGCTGGCGGCTCCCTGTCTCTTCACCGGCTTCTGCCCCCTGATCCCGGCAGCCCCCGATCACCATAATCAGCACTACAAGCCATATACCATTTCGGAATATCTTACTCCATTGATAATCAAAACCCATTCTGCTATGTAATTATTTGCGGCGTAAATCCGGTCCCTTAACTCCAGAGGCGATCCCAGGACCGGATCTCGTTCCACTCTGGCGTAGGCTCAAAGAACCCGGCCCCTTCGATCAGGCTGTCCTTCACCACATCCATATTCAGTTCCACTCCCAGTCCCGGCTTCTCCGGCACCGTGGCATAGCCCTCATCAAAAATCATCTCAGGATCTCCATCGTACATATCATACCAGCGGTCAACGCCGACCGAGTGATGCTCGAGGGTGTTAAAATTTTGTGTCGCCGCGGCTACGTGCACCGACGCCATAAAGCCGACCGGCGAGCCCGCAAAATGAAGATTCATGGCTATGCCCTGCGCCTGGGCGTAGTCCCCGATCTTTTTGGTCCCCAGAAGGCCTGTCGAACCCGGATCCGGATGGATAATATCGACCGCCCTGTTGTCGATTAACGGCTTGCACCCTTCCCAGGTACCGATGTCTTCACCTGTTTGAGTGGGGGTTGTGGTGGCCCCGGTAATTTCCTTCCAGAGGTCCGTCCATTTCCAGGCGACCATATCCTCGGCATAGGCGATGGTATACGGCTCCAGCATCCGAGCAATTTTTATCGCTTCGTTAACCCCGAAATGGCCGAAATGATCGATGCCCAGGGGTATTTCATAGCCGACCGTATCACGCATGACCCGTACATATTCTTCCATCAGTTCGAGTCCCTTTTCGGTAATCTGGATGCGCGTGAACGGGTGATCAATTTGTCCATACTCATCCGGGGTACCGGAATACTGGCTCTGCAGCCGGCGTTCGCCTTTGGGAACGTGCGCGCCGGAATTCACCAGTGTACCGGGCGTCCGGGAAAGCAATTCAATGCCAATATCCATCTTCAGTGCAGTATACCCCGCATCTACGCGGGTCTCCTTCATCCGCCGGGCAAATTCATGCGGGTCCTTCGCTCCGGCGGTATCCGCATAGAGCTGAATTTTATCACGATATTTGCCGCCCAGCATCTGATAGACCGGCACCCCGTAGGCTTTACCGGCGATATCCCAGAGCGCCATTTCGACCGCCGCCACGCCGCCGGCCTGCCGTCCTTCGCCCCGGAACTGTTCAATGATTCCGAGCACTTTTTCAACATTACAGGGGTTCTTACCCACTATACGGCTTTTCAACATCAGCGCATACTCTTTGGCCCCGCCGTCGCGCACCTCCCCATAGCCGGAGATCCCCTGGTTGGTGTCTATGCGGACCAGCGGCACCCGGAAAGGAATGCCGTCTACTTCCGCAACCCGCATATCCGTAATCTCCAACTCTGAAGGGGCCGAATTTCGGTTTATCTCAGAACTCAGATATCCGACCTGCTCCGTTATCGGGCCCAGCGCCAGCGAACCCAGCCCGAGTCCCCCCATCCCAGCTTTTTTTAAAAAATCCCGCCTGCTGTTCCCTTTTGCATCACGTCGCTTTTTTTTCTTCATCAGTTATATATACCATTTGGTTAAAAGTTGGTTCTCCCGGATATGCTATTCTTCCAACATGTCATCGATAGTTATCTGACTGACTCCAAGCTCCTCTTTCAGCCGATCGGCATTCTTTTCCACCCACTGGATAAAGTCTTCTTCAATCGCCTGAGTCCATTCAGTATCCATTTGCCCGGCCGTATACGTCCCGCTGCGTACGCGCTCGTGGGCGAAGGTATCCCGGGCCCGGATCACCTCTGAGCGGGAAACCACACGTTCGGCCAGGTGAGCCGGTATAAAGATCACCCCATCTTGCTTGGCCAGCACCACGTCCCCGGGTATGACCGTCACCGAACCCACCCGTGTCGGGCTATTCAACCCTATCAGCATCATTTCCCGGATATACGACGGGTGCCAGTCCCGTACAAAAGCATTAAAGCCGTCAATTTCCGCAAGTCCCTCCCGGTCCCGCGAGGAGCCATGAAGCACGACCCCGTTGCCGGAGTTGGCATAGATCGTGTTGCCCAGCCGGTCGCCGATCAAGGTCCCGTCTTTCACCTTGCCATAGCCATCGGCTACATATACATCACCCTCTTTCAACATATCAATCGGCCAGGTGTTGGGCGGTCCCGAACGATCCGCTTTCTCACCCTGCCGGTCTATATACGCTTGTACCCCCGGACGCGCCGGGCTGTACGTCGCAGTAAGCGCTCGGCCTACAATCGGCTCATCCGGGTGCAGTATTTTCCATTCCCCGCCCTCAAATTGATTGTCGTATCCTTCCCGGCGGATAATCCCCCAAGCTTCCTCGATAGTCACATGCTCCATGCGCTCAAGAATATGGTCCGGCACCCGGGGACGACCGTCCTCAAAGCGTTCTCCCTCCCACTGCGGGGTCAGGGCAATTAACTTCTCTTTGGGAATCGTCTGGCCATTGGCCGGCAACTGAAGTCCCAAACAAAAAACAAAAAGTGCAATAAAAAAAGATTCCAGGTATTTCATGTTTATTTTT
Organism: Fodinibius roseus; assembly: GCF_900129315.1. GTDB lineage: Bacteria > Bacteroidota > Rhodothermia > Balneolales > Balneolaceae > Fodinibius > Fodinibius roseus. The sequence continues at coordinate 65,582 of NZ_FQUS01000003.1, read as the reverse complement.
TGGTTGTAATCTTTCCGAACATCCCTGACATGGGTAACAGCATACCGACTGCGTGCGGGAGGGTGCTAACCCGTATTTTTTCATTCCCTGGCAATCGGAAAGTCCATCCGGCGCAGAAACTAACGTCACAGTGAAGCCCCCGAAGTATTCGGGATGAACAATACGCCATATTTGTCCGCCTTCTGATAGTTATACGCTTGTAACCGGCAGATCCACTACAAAAAAGGATCAAAGAAAGATATGCTAGAACAGGCTGGCTTGTTCGTTGTCTTCCTTTTGTGCCCGTTTTATCCTCGGCTGAGCAATATCACCCTGGTTGATATTCAACATATCGGCATGAAATTTCTTCCCGTAAACTCGTTGTGCAATTCCCTGTAACGCCTTTTCGCCGCGCGGAGTAATCAGCAGTCTCTTTTGTTCGTCAATAGAGAGGAAGCCAAACTCTTTCAAATCATTGATGATCATGTATGAGAGTTTGCTTATGACACCGGCGTTCTGTTCCACGTGATCCCGGCGGGGTGCTTCTCCGTCCGCTGCGTAGGCCATCCCCAACATATTCATTTCCACTTCGGTCAATGGATATCCCTCACTCCCCCTGGTAAGGGTTTTGTCCCACGCTTTTTGCTCATAATATTGACCGAACCACCACTTCCCCTCTTTAATAAGGTTGCCGGTCGCTGCACAGGCAAAATACTCCCCCGGTTTGGCTTTTTTGGGGATCCCCCGGTCCCGGTACATGGAGACCAGCGTCGCCAGGTCGATCTCATGCAGGTTACCGGGATATCGGAAGTAGTGTTGTGATGTTTTTTCCATGACTTATCAAATTAGAAAACTAACAGATCATTGTCATGTATAAATTTTTATAATTTATAAGCAGAGCGCTTTGCAAAACCGTTTTTAGCCAATTGTTGCATTTTAGCGCATTCAACATCCTCCGTATGCCTCTTCTCCGTATATGCGGTGATTTTGAATTCGCTCAGGGGTTGATGTTGATCAACATTTCCGGTTTCTCAGAGATCCCGGGAAGAAGATAACACTTTTCCCGCACTGCACGTACTGCTTCCGACAGCTATTTCTTCCCCTTCTCTTCAATGAGCTGCACCGCAATCTCCATCGAAACATCTTCGGGATCAAAGTCATTGGGAAGGCTGATATTCTTTTTTCCGTACTTGATATACGGCCCGTAACGTCCGTCCATAACCCGCACTTTTTTACTGTTGTCCGGATGATCGCCCAGATCCTTGATGACAGAACTGCTTCCGGATTTTTTCTTTTTCTTATTCTCCAGCAGTTCTACGGCCCGGTCCAGCTCAATATCCAGCACGTGATCGCTGCGCTTCAGGGAAGCAAAGGTGCCGTCATGTACCACAAAAGGACCATAACGTCCCACACCCGCCTTTATCACCTTTCCGGACTCAGGATGCTCGCCCAGCGGACGCGGCAGCTCCAGAAGACGAAGCGCCAGTTCAAGATCTACATCCCCGGGCTTCATTCCTTTCAACAGTGACGCACGCTGTGGCTTTTTATTATCGTCGGACACTTCCCCGACCTGTACATAGGGGCCATACCGCCCATTCAGTATGAAGATGGGCTCCCCCGTATCCGGGTGATTGCCAATCGACTTGGGACCTTCTTCTTCCGCCTTAACCAGTTCTTCCAGTTTTTCCACCGTGATGTCGCTGGGTTTCCAGCTGTCAGGAATCGAAGTTGTCAGTTCCTCGCCATTCGTCTCCTTTTTCAGGTACGGTCCATACCGTCCTACAAATACCTTTATACCGTTCAGATCCGGCAGGGGCAGATCAAGGTGCCGCGCTTCTTTGGGGTCTATCTTATCCTCCTGCTCATCGACCTTCGCTTTAAGTCCCTCCTCCCCTTTATAGTACGTGCTTAAATAATCATTAATGTCCAGCTTTCCACGGGCGATTTCATCCAGTTTAGCTTCCATCTCCGAAGTAAAATCACTGTCCACAAGGTCGTGGAGATTCTTTTCCAGCAGTTCCGTAACAGCAAAAGCCGTAAAGGTAGGAACAAGCGTCTTCCCATCGGCCTCCACATACCCTCGGTTCTGAACGGTACTGATAATTGAGGCATAGGTGCTGGGACGACCGACACCGCGTTTTTCCAGTTCTTTCACCAGTGTCGCCTCCGTAAATCGCGCCGGCGGCTTGGTTTCGTGAGAAATAGGCTCTATACCCTCCTCTTCCACCTCTTCGCCCTCGTTCAAGCCGGGAAGGAATCGCTCCTGATTTTCAAGCGCCGCATCGGGATCGTCACTCCCCTCCACATACGCCCGGAAAAAACCCGGGAAAATAATTTTCTTGCCGCTTGTTTTGAATTCGGCCACCCTGCCATTCGCTTTGGCCTCGATTGTAACGTTTGTAAATTCCAGTTCGGCCCGGGCCATCTGGGTGGCAATGGTTCGCTTCCAGATCAGGTCATACAGTTTGAACTGGGCTCCGCGCAAACCTGCAGCTTCCGGTTTCCGGAAGCTGCTTCCGGCGGGACGTATGGCCTCGTGGGCTTCCTGCGCTCCTTTTGAGCTTCCACCGTAATTACGGACCCGCTCAAAAAGATATTCATCGCCGTATTCCTCTTTTACCGCACTTCGGGCCGCGTTGATAGCCTGTCCCGACAGCCGCGCCGAGTCGGTACGCATATAGGTTATATAACCATTCTCATACAGCTTCTGGGCGACACCCATGGTCTGCTTGGCCGAGAAATTAAGTTTGCGGTTGGCTTCCTGCTGAAGCGTAGAGGTGATAAAAGCAGGAGAAGGATTGCGTTTCTTTCGATTTTTCTTGACTTCCGAAACCTTCCATTCGGCATCCACCAGGTTGTCGCGCAGCTCGGAAGCCGACTTATCATCCAGCAGTACGACTTTCTTCGGTTTCTTCAGCTTCCCGGTATTTTCGTCAAAATCCTTTCCCGATGCCAGGCGTTTGCCATCCAGGTGCGTCAGGTCGGCTTCAAAAGCCGACTCATCATCCACCTTGTGAAGCGTTGCTTTTAAGTCCCAGTATCGGGCCGTGCGGAATTTCATGCGCTCTCGCTCGCGCTCCACCAGAAAACGAACAGCCACCGACTGCACGCGTCCCGCCGAAAGTCCGGGGGCAATTTTTTTCCAGAGCAGCGGCGAAATGGTATAGCCGGCCAGGCGGTCGATAATGCGACGGGCCTCCTGCGCATTCACCAGGTTAATATCGATATCACGAAAATGATTCAAGGCCTCCTGAATTGCTTCTTTCGTAATCTCCCGGAACACCATTCGCTTGACCGGCACCTTGGGTTCCAGTATCTCCGTCAAATGCCATGATATCGCTTCCCCTTCGCGGTCTTCATCCGTCGCCAGGATAAGCTCGTCCGCCTCCTTCAGCGCTTTTTTCAACCGCCTGACCACCTTCTTCTTGCTGGACGGGATCACATACAGGGGATCAAAATCATCATCGGTATTTACACCCAGGTTGGCCCAGTCCTCGCCCTTGAATCTTTTGGGCACCTCTTTGGCATTGGCCGGCAGATCACGGATATGTCCCATCGATGAATCGATAACGTAATCTTTCGGCAGATACTTTTGGAGCGTTTTAATTTTTGTGGGGGACTCTACAATTACAAGAGACTTCATATACTTTGTGTTCTACAAATTTTGGATCATATCCTTTAACTCTGAGGCATGATCTTTAGTATTTACTTTTTTTATGATGCCCTGAACAGTGGCGTCGGTATCAATAAGATAAGCCGAGCGCGTGGGTGCTTCATACGTATTACCAAACATATTTTTTTCAACGATCGAATCGGTAGCCTCGGCAAATTTATACTCCGGGTCGGACGCCAGCACATAGTTGATGCCCAGTTTTTCCGCATAGTTTTTATGCGACCCGCAACTGTCTTTGCTGACAGCGACCAGGTTATATCCCCGCTCATCGAACCAATCGGCTTCTTCAGCCAGGCTTTTATTCTGTTTATCACATCCCGAGGTATTGTTCCGCATATATACAGAAACTATAGTGGGACGATCCAGCAATTCGGAAAACGTTACGGTTTGTTCTTCGCCATCCCTGACGATGTCGAGCGAAAAATCAGTGGCTATTTTCGTGCCTGTTTCAATCATAAGTGACGCTTGTTTAATAATTACCAAATCAAAAAGAAGTTCACTGGCATACTTCATTTGTGCGCGCAGTGCCATTCGTTCCCGTCGTTGTATAATAACGTGATTACCCAGACACTGCAATAAATCTTTGGATGATCGAAGGTAAGACTCCAACTTGAAGATTGGATGAAGGACTCCGGACAAAAAAACGAGAAGAGAAAACAAGGTCCTCTTCCCTTTTTGCCTTTCCTTACCCTCTTAGCCTCATGTCTCACCTCTCCTTTAGCAAATACTTCGCTACGGCAGCCACCACAATACTGTGATGGATGGTTCCCTCCGCTACATACTCCAGAAAAGAGTCTAACGGCATCAAATGGACGTGTATGCGTTCATGCTCGTCGGGTCGTTGCGCCTGCTCGTATTCGCATTCGGTCGCCAGGTAGAGATGGGTAAAATTATCCATCATGGCGGGATTTGAACTCACCTTCCCCAGGCTGCTCCAGCGGTCCGACCGGTAGCCGGTCTCCTCCAGGAGCTCACGTGCAGCCGTATCATCCGGATGCTCTCCCGGGTCCACCACACCGCCCGGAATTTCAAGGGTAGGTTGTTCTATGCCATACCGATACTGCTCTACCAAAACAACTTCTCGATTCGGAGTAACCGGCATCACATTAACCCATTCGGGCGCCTGCAGAACATAAAAATCACCCTCATTTTGCTCCTCCTCCGTCTCCAATATCATTTTCCGTTGCAAAAGATTGAATATTGGTGTCTGATATTCCTTATTTTCATATGCTACCGACCAGGGCTCGATCGTAAACTGAAACGACTTTTTATTCATAAAGCTCAATATTTATGACTGACCGATTTAAATTCCAATCCGAAGATACCCATTCAGAATCGGAAATCAACGACCAGGTTGAAAAGGCTTGCGATATCATGGAATCGATTTATGAGAATGGTGAATACCCGAATGTACTGGTCAAACGATCGTGGTCCAAACATAATCCTGTTATCACGGGAGAAATAGCGCGCCCGAAATCCTATCGATGGTACCTGCTGCGTGAGCTTAAGAAGCTGGCGCAAAAGGGAGCCGAAATCAGTATCATCCCCTCACGCGACCGGCTGTCGATGAATGATCCTGCGTTACTGGACAATACCGATGAGGATGACTGGGATATTACTCAGAAGAAACTCTTTTTGTTCAGTCCCGAGCGCATTGAGATATCGCTTAACCGACTGGAACATTACACCGGCACCAGGCCCGAGGACTTCCAGCGCTATATTTTGTTTACCAATTACGACATGCATGTCCAGGTTTTCCAGGACAAATTTCCCGGCTGTGCCAAGCCCCGCCGCAGCGGGGTTCAGATGCCTGCCTACCATCACAAATTAGCTGATAACAAAGGTATATCTTTGGTTAACATCGGCGTGGGTCCGGCCAATGCCAAAACCGTCACCGACCATGTAGCCGTACTACGTCCCGATGCCATGATCATGGTCGGCCACTGCGGGGGGCTGCGCAACCACCAGGATATCGGCGACTTTGTGCTTGCTACCGGCTTTATGCGGAACGACGGCGTGCTGGACGAGATACTGCCCCTCAATATTCCGATTACACCGAATTATTTGCTGAATGTCTACCTGAAAGAGGTCCTTGATTCCTACGGCCGCAACCACCGGATGGGCACGATCTTTACGACCGCCAACCGCAATTGGGAATTCATGAAACGGCGCACGGTCGAACAAATCCATATGAGTCGAAGTATCGCGGTGGATATGGAATCAGCTACTGTCGCCACCAACGGCTATCGCTATCGTATACCCAATGCTACGCTGCTCTGTGTAAGCGACAAGCCGCTGCACGGCAAACCAAAGCTGAGTAGCGAGGCGCAGGAATTTTATGAAGATTCCAAACAACTGCATCTTGCCATGGTTATCAAGGTCCTGAATATCTGTAAAAAAAATTATCCCGAAGGCCTGCCCAATGCCAGCATACGGGCAATGAATGAACCCCTGATGGGCGGACCGGATGAAGAGTGAGAAACTCCCATAGTTCTCGCCGGCACTAACCACCGTATATCAATACAGGTACACTTTTATCTTATCATAATTCTTATCCGTCATGGCGAATGTAATTGTCAATAGAGTCAAGGAATTTTTGAAAAAATACCCCCCGTTCAGCTTTCTATCCGAGAGCCTGTTGGAATCCGTGGCATCAAAAGTTGAACTGAGGTATTACGCCAAAGAGGAATACCTTTTTCATGCGGGCGATTCGGCCAAAAAATATTTCTTCGTGGTCAAGGAGGGAGCCGTCGCACTCACCGAAGATCAACAGGGAAAACAAATTCCGGTCGAATATTGTGATGAAGGAGATGTTTTCGGGGTACGTTCCCTGCTGGGAAGAAGATCCTACGTTTTGGATGCCCTGGCCCGTGAAGACAGCCTTGTATATGCGATCCCCGTGGAGATATTTGACAAAGTGCTAAGCGAAAATAACAGGGTCAGCCAGTATTTTGCGGCGGGATTTGCATCGGGACAAATTGTTGTCAAAACGGATCTTTCCCAGGCCGAGTTTACCTCGACCCGATTTCAGGAGGATATAGAAGACACCGGATTAACAATCTTCTCGGGTCAATCGGATATCACCTACTCATCAGATGTTGTCAGTTGTTTGGAGCACGAAACCGCGGAGGATGCAGCCGGGCAGATGAGCCGGGCCAATGTTGGCTCCATCGTGGTTGTTGACAAAAAAGGATTTCCCCGGGGCATCGTTACGGATAAGGATTTACGAAACAAGGTGGTCGCTGCAAGCCAATCGCCCGGGGTCCCGGTCTCCGAGATCATGAGCAGTCCGGTCCTTACAATGACAAAAGAGGACGACTTTGCAACACTTTATCTGGCCATGATCAGGAACAGGGTGCATCATCTCGTTTTAACCGAAGACGGTACCGATCAGAGTAGCATAACCGGCATTATCTCGGATCATGATCTTTTGCTGTCCCAGGGAAACAGCCCGGCCGTCATTATCAACACGTTGATCAATTCCAAAAGCATAGAGGAACTGAGACGGCTGAGGGACCAGGCCGACCATTTGTTAACCTACTATTTGGAAAATGAAGTATCCATGAGCTTTGTCACCGGTATTATCTCAGAAATCAACGATATCATTATCCAAAAAGCCGTGGAACTGGCCCGGTCCAGGATCGACCCCGGTTACCCGGATATCCGGGATACCGAATGTTGTTTTTTATCGCTGGGAAGCGAGGGGAGGGAGGAGCAGCTATTGCGAACTGATCTGGACAACGCCCTTGTATATGAAGACGTAGCCGATGACCAAAAAGAACAAGCGGACGAATACTTCCAGGCGCTGGCAAAAGAAGTGATTGACCTGTTGGTTTCATGTGGCTTCAAACCGTGTCCCGCGAAGATGATGGCCAGCAATCCCCGGTGGTGCCAGCCGCTGTCCGCCTGGAAAAAATATTTTAAAGAATGGATCACAACACCGGATAAAAAGGCCCTCCTGCATGCGGCTATCTTTTTTGACTTCCGGCCTGTTTATGGTCACAGCACCCTGGCAGAAGAGCTGTCCCGTCATGTTCATGATCTCATTGACCGACATGAACTTTTTCTGAACTTTTTTGCCGGCAATGCCCTCCTGAATTCACCTCCGCTCGGCTTTTTCAGAAATTTGCTGGTGGAAAAGTCCGGTAACCAAAAAGATAAATTTGATATTAAGCTCAGGGCAATGATGCCCCTCGTAGACGCCGCCCGGCTGTTAATACTCAGTCATGGTATCGCTGATCTTACCAATACGCGGAAACGATTTGAAAAGTTAGCCGAAATAGAGCCCGGCCACGCTGAATTATTTACCGAAGCTGCACGAGCTTATGATATTTTTATGCGTTTCAGGACGCTTGAAGGTTTGCGCGCCGATAGTTCAGGCCGCTATATAGATCCCGATTCGTTGGGAAAAATAGAACGACAACTGCTGAAAAATGCGTTTTACCCGATCAATGAAATTCAAAAGATCATCCGGGTACGATTTCAGCTTGACCTTTTAGGCATGTGATATGGACTGGTTCAATTTTTTAACCGGACAGAAAGCTCGGCAATCCTCTTTTGTCGTCGATTATATTCGGCGTTTTGAGAATAAAAAAGCCGATAGCGATGAGCCTGTATCACGGTGTTCTTTTGTAGCTCTCGATACAGAAACGACTGGACTGGAGGTTAAGCGGGATTATATTGTATCCTATGGCAGTGTCGCCATCCGAAGCTATGCGATCAAGGTAAACAGGGCCCGGCAGCTATATCTCCATCCCAAAAAAGAGAGCACAAAAGAAGCCATCAAGGTTCATGAGATTATCAACGCAAAAGATACGTTGTCTCTCCGCAGTTTTGTGAAGCTTTTCTTGGGTGACATTGGCCATGCCGTGCTTGTAGGTCATAATATAGGGTTCGATATAGCTATGCTCGAAAAGGCAGCCCGGCCTTTCGGGCTAAAAAAAATACGTAATCACCGGCTGGATACCTATGACCTGGCGGTGCGCCTGGAGCTGGGAAAGCACACAGACTACTCGCTGATTAACAAAAAAGATTACCAGCTGGATGCGCTGTGCCGGCGATATCATATTCCCCTCGACGACAGGCATACCGCTGCCGGAGACGCTTTCCTTACGGCACAGCTCTTTCTTAAGCTGTTGAAAATAGCAGAAAAAAGAGGTATTACCACCCTGGGAAGCCTGCTGTCCTGAGCGTTTGACCGGTGGCCGGTGCATTTCCACTCGCCCGTTCAACTTCTTACTCTTCCTCCCTTTACGGCCGGCCGCTGCGGCGCAGGTAGTGCCTTTCATACCATTGGCAAAATTTTTTGTAAGGATTGGTCCTTATGGGGCTCTTACTAAATAGATTGATGATATAATCATTTAAAGAAAGCTGTGTTTCGTATTACAGCCCCGGCTGAATTTATGAGCAAGGATATTAACTACCGGGTATCTGCTATTTGGGAGGCGCCTGTTCATCTTTAACAGATGTCTTGCTTGTCAACCTTTCCAATAACCACCTTGCAATGAACGAATAACGACCCTATAACCAGGGGGCGTTGAAAAACCAGGGAAAAACCAGGACTCTTGATCAATGTCAAAGCCTGAGCAAATTCAAAGCCAAAGCATATAAAGGCATATGATAAGAGTTTTGAGCTTGCGAAAATGCAGAGATCGGACAAAAGAACGGCTTTGCAAAGCCCTCTATGGAATATATAAACATTAATATAACAGGAAGAATTATTATGTCTGACAGAGAACAGTTTGAATCCAGCGAATTCTTCAGGAGAACCGTCAAGGAGATGAATCCCGATGAACAACCGCGCGAAAAACTGATGAACTACGGCAGCGAGAGTTTGTCGGATGCCGAACTGCTTGCCATTCTTTTGCGTACCGGCAGCCAAAAGATGAATGTCATTCAGATGGCCAAAGCCCTCCTCGATCACTTTGACGGGATCCGCTACCTGGCCCGCAAAGACTGGCAGGATCTGAAGATCATCCCCGGGATGGGCAACGTAAAGTCCCTCACGCTGGAAGCGGTATTTGAGCTCTCACGTCGCATCCAGGTTGCCCGGCTGGGCGAACAGGTCCAAATAACATCACCGGAGGATGCCATTGCCTATTTCGGGCCCAAACTCCGAGATCTTACCAAAGAGGTATTTCTGGTCGCATTCCTGAACAATGCCAAGATTGTAACGGGCTATAAAAAGATCAGCTCCGGGGGTGCAACGGCTACCATTGTAGATCCCGCCGAAGTTATGCGCCAGGCCGTAATGAATGAGGCCAACAGTATACTACTGCTGCACAATCATCCCAGTGGACAGAATAAAGAATCGAAAGCAGATATTCAGCTCACGAATCGCATCGCCAAATCTGGAAAACTGCTCGGCATCCCCGTGGACGACCATCTCATTGTCGCCGGCGACAGCTATACCAGCTTCCGCGCAAAAGGACTACTTAATTAGGAATTAAGAATGAAAAGCGAAATATCATATTGGAGAAAACATATGCTTTTGCCGTAAGAATTGTGCAACTCCATCAATCACTGGCTAAAGAACACCAAGAATATATTTTATCTAACCAGATTTTAAAAAGTGGAACCTCTATTGGTGCTAATGCAGAGGAAGCCGTAGGAGCAGAGTCCAAAAACGATTTTAAATCAAAATTATCAATTGCTTATAAAGAAGGGCGCGAAACTCATTACTGGTTGCGTTTATTACGGGATACAGGATTTCTAAATTCTCACTTAGCTGCATCATTGCTATCCGATTGTAATGAAATTTTAAAAATTATTGGCTCTATTATAAAAACGCTCAAAAAATCCTATTTCCTAATTCTCAATTCCTAATTCTACTGCTTATATTGACGCCTGAATTTAAAGACAGTAAACAATCTACATGAAAGACTACCTACGCTCCATTTTAAGATCCGCTCTGAAACAGTTCGACCTTTCTGAAGAGGAACTTCCCGATATCCAGATAGAAAAACCGAACCAGCCCGGTCACGGGGATTCAGCCTCGAATATTGCCCTCAATCTGTCCAGTGTACTCAAAACGAATCCCCGAAGCATTGCAGAAGAAATTGTGCAAAAACTGGAGTATGATCCCAAAAAGATTAAAGCTGTAGAAATTGCGGGTCCCGGTTTTATCAACTTCCGCTATGCCGAAGACTACCTTTACGATGAGCTTCAACATGTTTTAAAGCAAGGCCGGGATTTCGGAAAGACCGCCACGCTCAGCGGCAATCGTATTCTTATTGAGTTTGTCAGCGCCAATCCCACCGGCCCCCTGACCGTCGGACATGGACGCAATGCCGTGTTGGGCGACACGGTTGCACGGTTGCTGGAGTGGACCGGCGCCGAGGTTGATCGCGAATACTATTTCAACAATGCCGGCCGTCAAATGCGTATACTGGGACAGAGTGTACGGGCGCGCTACCTGCAGGAACTGGGGCGGGAAGCAGCGCTGCCGGAGGATGGTTATGAAGGCGAATATATCAGCGAAATCGCCCGTTCGTTAGTAGAAGAACACGGCGAGAGCCTTCTCAACGTCGATGATACGACCGCCTTTAAGGAGAAAGCCGAACAGCTCATCTTTGAAGAGATCCAGGCTACGCTGCAGCGAATGAACATTAGAATGGATTCGTTCTTCAACGAGCAGGAAGTCTACGATGACGGATCCATCGAGAAGGTCATTGAAACTTTCCGTAAACAAGATTTGGCATACGACAAAGACGGGGCCACCTGGTTTCGAACCACCCGTTTTGGCAAAGATAAAGACACTGTGCTTATCAAAAGCAGCGGGGAGCCAACCTATCGCCTCCCCGACATTGCCTACCATGCCAATAAGCTCGACCGGGGCTACAATCAGTGTATCGACGTCTTTGGCGCCGATCACATTGATACCTATCCCGATGTACTTTCCGGTATCGAAGCTCTGGGATACGATCGTTCCAGGGTGGATGTGATTGTCTACCAGTTCGTCACTATTGTCAAGGAGGGCAAGCCGTTCAAGATGAGTACACGGAAGGCCAATTTTATTACTCTTGATGAGCTGATGGATGAGGTGGGCCCGGATATCACCCGTTTCTTCTTTTTGATGCGGGCACCCAACACGCATCTGGAATTCGACGTTGCCGAAGCCAAGGCGGAGGGCGAAAAGAATCCAGTTTTTTACCTGCAATACGCTCACGCCCGTATCCACAGTATCCTGAGAAAAGTAGAGCAGGAGTACGCCTTTGAAGATGCTCCCGAGCTGGAGCGGCTGACTCACGAATCTGAAAAAAAACTTATCAAAAGCATCATTCGCTTTCCTGAGATGATTCAAAGCGCCGCCGAAAGCCGCGAACCGCATCGAATGATCAACTACCTGGATGACCTGGCCTCGCATTTTACCTCCTTTTACCACGACTGCCGCATTCTTGGCGAAAAGGAGCAGCTGGTCCAGGCGCGAACCGTACTGGCAGAGGCCACCGCCCGGGTCCTGGCCAACGGACTGACGATATTGGGGATCAGCGCCCCGGAACAGATGTAGGTTATCAGTTCACCTTCTGGTTAAAACTTACCATCTGCTACTATTTTTTACTTCCCGATCTTTTTGCATATCTCGCGACGAGCAGGGGCTTCCCCGCCGGGAAATACGCCTTCAATACCGATCAGGCCGGCAGAAGTTTTGTAAAACAAACAATCCCCTTGCAGAACTGATCGGCGACCTTAAAACCGGTCTGCGCAAAAAGTTCATTGCTTTCTTCAATGGCCCAAAATTTAATGCCGCTGAACTCGGTCGACTCCTGCAGCAGCCGCAGGTACCAGGCATCGGCCTTGACCAGGTGCATCATGAAAAAAACACCCTCCTTTTTTATAACACGCCGTGCCTCATACAAAACCCTGGCGGGATCCGTCAGTTCATTAAACGTGCCCCCCATCGTCAGTCCGTCAAAAGTGGCACTAAAGAAGGGCAGTGAACGCGCATCTGCCCGTACCAGGTATTGGTTCGCTTCTTCCGCTTCCGACTTTAGCCGCGCCTCCTCCAGCATTTGCACGGAAAAGTCGAGCGATACCACCTCGCATCCGGGCTCCGCTTTCTTCAGCAGGCGCCCGTAGAGCGCTGTTGAACAACCGATATCCATATACCAGAAGGCTGGCCGGGGATCGAGCCAGCGATTAAGGAGCTCCTGTTCTTTCCGGATGGGAAATTCTTCGCCGCTTAAAATAGAAAGCGATCGCTTGCGCCAAATATCTTCGTAGAGGGCGGCTGTTACTTTCCAGTGGTTCGAACTCTGGGCCCACGACATATCCATTGCTTTGTCACCCAGCAGATCGATAATATTATTGCGGATCGTATATTCATCGCCCTTATTGGAACAAACCGTGCCGTTGAATCCTTTTTGCAGGATAGCTGCCTCCGAGGGGATCGTAATCGCAGCACGTTCATATTTTGGAGATCGAATTTCAAGAGACATAGGCATAAACGGGTTCGGTTATCCCAAAGGCCTTCAGGATCATGAGCGGAAAGCAGCGACCCTGTTGGTATTCAGCATAATACTGACAATTCATTGAACTGTTTTGTGATACGTTGATTTCATATCAAGAGTTACAATAGATATTAGCCTGAATTTCTCACCAAGAAATTTTTTCCTCAGCAAGGCGAAGGACGAATAGTGGCGGGAACGTATCTGGATACGTTGAGCAAACCATTTTAGCTTCAACGCAGCTGATGGAGAAATTTCGCAGAAAAAAACACCCTGTCATTTTTCAAGGGCCCAATTATTGCTTTAACTCATTATCGAAAAGCGAGGTACGATATATTCAACAAAATACTTGTGAGAAATCCAGGTTAGATCTTACTTTTGCAGAACCAGTGATATCTGGGCTCCCTTTTGAACGCCCAGCATTTCCTCGGCATCTCCCTTGTTTATGCCGATCTCGAGCATGCCCGCACTGCCGATATAGGCCACCGGCTCTCCTTCAGCTACCGACCCAAAAGTGTTTGAAATATCATTCAGAATAACATTACCGATATAAATCTTTACCTCCTTGCCTTCTACCACCTCTTTAATAAGAACCTGCGGTATATTGGTAATCAGATTGCCAAACTTATCAATATGGATCACTGTGCCCTGCACCCCGTCTTTGTCGGCGATAGGCTGCATCCATCGATAGCTGACCAGTTCATCCAGGGGTTCTCCGAGCTCTCCCAGCGGCACGCCCCGGCTTAAATGGGCGGCCGCCGGGGCAAAGATATCGCGGCCGTGAAACGTGCTGGAGGGGCTGTCCCGCAAGTACTGCTGCCTGGTAAGACATACAGCACTGTAGTCGCGGTCGGACGTCAACAGGGAAAAAATGCCGTTATCGGGTCCCACAAAATATTGATCTTCAACCTGCAGGGCGATGGGATGACGTTCGGTACCTACCCCGGGATCTACGACCACCGTATGCACCGTTTTGGAAGGGAAAAGCATAGCAGAGTTTTTCAACACCCATGAACCCGCCATAATATCCTGGGAAGGAATATCATGAGAAACATCTATCAGGCGGGCTTCCGGTGCGATGCCGAGCATCACCGCTTTCATGGCGCTTACATAGTAATCCCGTAACCCGAAATCGGTTGTAAGAGTAATGACATTACGCATAGGTGTTCAACATCACCGGCATCACAAGCATGAGCATCTGCTCGTTTTCATCTTCTTCGGAAGGCTTTACGATTCCAGCTCTATTGGGTGTGGAAAACTCAAAATACACTTCCTCATCGTCGACATTCCCCAACACATCGGCCAGATATTTTGCGTTAAAACCGATCTCCATCTCCTCTTCATTATCATAGTCGCAGGAGATGGTTTCCTTTGCTTCGCTGCTCATATCAATATCTTCAGCCCTGATCGTTAGCTTATCGGGTTGTAACTGCAGCCGGATTTGTCGGGTCGTTGAACTCGAAAAAATAGCTACACGCTTTACCGTAGCCAGCATCTGCTCTTTGTTGATAATCAGCGTTTTGTCATTTTCCCGCGGAATAACAGAATCATAATTGGGGTACTGCTCATTGATCAGTCGTGTAATGACAATGGTATTCCCGCTCTTGAAACGCGCATGATCTTCCGTAATGGTAAGCAGGCACTCCTCGCCGTGCAGCGCTTTTTGAACAAGACTCAAGGCCTTTTCGGGCACGATAAAATTGATTTCCTGCTCGCTGGTCAGGTCCTGCTTTATATAACGCACCAACCGGTGTCCGTCGGTAGCGACAAATTTGCTTTCTTCGGGACCGATATCAAAAAAAACACCCATCATGGCGGGACGCAAGTCATCATTGGAAACGGCAAACAGCGTCTTATTAATAGCTTTGAGGATATCGTCTTTTGTTGTCTCGAGCAGATGTCCCTCATCAAGATTCGGAACTTCGGGAAACTCGTCCGGGTCTTCCCCTACCAGTTTATACGTGCCCTTGTCTGTGCGGAATTTCACATTGAATTTTTCGTCAACTTCAAACGCAACCGGAATATCCGGCAGCTGACGCAGCGTTTCCGTTAACCGGCGTGCGGGAATAGCAACCGCCCCCCCTTCCTCAATATCAGCGTCCATATATTCAATGATCGAAATCTCCAGATCGGTAGCTGTAAGCCGCAGCTGGCCATCCTCACTCGTAAACAGAATAGTTTCCAGGATGGGAAGCGTAGCTTTATTAGGTACAGCCCCCGAAACGGCGGAAAGTGCATTAACTAATTTGCTACTTGATAAGTTGAATCTCATAAATAATAATATTTAGCTGAGCGTTTATCAGACCTAAAAACAGTCCGCAGAATAAGTACCGTATACTAATAAATCCTCGCTCTCTTAGCAACCAAATTAACCGCCCTTTATCCATCGAAAATAGTTCCCTTTTCTACTGCGCACGCTTCAACTTTTCTGCCGCACGCTTCAAGGAAATGCCATTCCCAAACAAAGATCTTTTTTCTTATCTTTATGAATGAACTGATCATCGAACTATTTGAGTGACCTTTGAATTAAATTCTATTTTGTGCGCATATTACTTACTGGTCCCACCGCCGTCGGTAAAACGGCCCTTTCAGTGGATTTAGCACGGGATTTTTGTGCAGAAATAATTTCTGTGGATTCCCGCCAGTGCTACAAATACCTGAATATCGGTACGGCTACCCCTACAGAGAATGAGCAGGGTGATGTACCGCATTATAATCTCTCGATCATTGATCCGGGAGTCAAGGACAACGTAGCAAACTACGAAGAGCGGGCCCGCAGCTGGCAGCAGGATATTGAACATCGCAAAAAAAATATTTTATACACAGGCGGCAGCACATTGCATGTGCAGTGTACGATCCAGCCGCTTGATGATGTGCCAGAGGCGGATGAATCCAATATTGTCCGGCTGGAAACACAAATAGAGGAAGAAGGCATTGAACCGCTGTTCAAAAAACTTCGGGAGGTAGATCCCGACTACACGGAAAAAATGGACGGGATGAATACGCAACGTATTGTTCGCGCCCTCGACGTATGGATGCAGACAGGCCGGCCCTTTAGTTCCTTCCATTCAAATGACAACTCTATTACGGTGCCGGACGATATGATCGTTTTTGGCCTGCATCGCAATCGGCAGGTGCTCTATGATCGGATCAACAGCCGTGTGGAGCAGATGTTTGCACAGGGATTGCTGGAAGAGGTTGAATCGATCCTGAACCGCGGCTATACCCTTAAAGACCCCGGACTTAATACGGTGGGATACAAGCAGGCTATCCATTACCTCGAAGGCAATATTAGCTACAAGCAAATGGTTAACAACATCAAGACCAAAACCCGCCGCTACGCCAAGCGACAGCTTTCGTGGTTCCGGCGGTGGAATTTCATTCACTGGATTGATCTTGATGATACCTCGCCTGAAGAGGCACGGAATTTTATCGGTAAACAGGTAGCAGCTAAGCTAAATAAAGATTAACTTTACCCTCATTTAAACTTGCACAATTTTTATACCGATGTATAAGGCTACTGTCAACGTAACACTACGCAAATCCATATTAGACCCTCAGGGAAAAGCAGCACATCACGCACTGACCAATTTAGGCTTATCCGATATTGAAAGTGTACGCATCGGTAAGCTCATTGAGCTGAATATTGACGCCGACAGCAAAGATGCGGCTTTTGATATCGCCGAAACGGCCTGTACCAAACTGCTGGCCAACGAGGTTATGGAAGATTTTGAGATTACGGTTCACGAAAATTAACTTTGTTGCTATGAATGATCCGCTTGCTAATGTTTGGGGATCTGAACCTGGCAAACAGGAAGCACCCGAAATCGACGTCGATGTTCTTGAAGAGGAACAGGAAGATGAACATGAGAAGACGCCCTGGAGAGTTATTCTCTACGATGATGACGTCCATACGTTCGAGGAAGTCATCGGACAGCTAAAAAAAGCATTGGGATGCAGTCAGTCTCATGCCGAAGAATTAACCTATAAAGTACACAATGAGGGCAAAGCCGAAGTCTTCGAAGGCAGTTTTGAAGACTGTTTCGAAGTAAACGGCGTACTCAAAGAAATTCAACTTGTCACCGAAATAAAAGGATAATACCTGTGTCTGCTAACTTTGGAGTAATTGTTTTCCCCGGCTCAAACTGCGACCATGATGCCTATCATGCCCTGGCGCATGTGATGAATGCCAATGCACAATTTATATGGCATAAAGATACCGATCTCTCGGATATCGACTTTCTGTTGGTGCCCGGTGGGTTTTCATATGGAGATTATCTCCGGTCGGGAGCCATCGCACGCTTTTCACCCATTATGCAGTCGGTTACTGAATTCGCACAAAAAGGGGGACCCGTTTTAGGGGTTTGCAACGGCTTTCAAATTTTATTGGAGGCGGGATTATTACCGGGAGCGATGCTCCACAATGAACAACTTCGGTTTATCTGCAAACAGTCATACCTCCGCTGCGAAACCTCCGATACCCTGTTCACCCGAACGATAGAACCGGGGGAAGTTTTGCAGCTGCCCGTTGCCCACGGCGAGGGAAATTACGTAACTGACAGCGATCAGCTAAAAAAACTGCAGGATAACAATCAGATTGTCTTCCGCTATTGCAACAGGGAAGGAGAAACGACCCGGGAAGCCAATATCAACGGTTCGATCGATCATATCGCCGGCATCTGTAATCAAAAACGCAACGTTCTGGGCATGATGCCGCATCCCGAACGCGCTGTGGAAAGCATCCTTGGTTCGGACGATGGAAAGCGAATTTTTGAATCCGCATTGCACGAACTTGCTGCAGTTTAAGCATTAATGTCTTCTCATGGCGGAACAATCCGGTAACAAAACGCTCTATAGCAAAGGACTCACGAAACGTTATAAGCGACGTACGGTTGTTTCAGATGTATCCATTAAGGTCACTCAGGGCGAAATTGTGGGGTTACTGGGCCCCAACGGCGCCGGAAAGACGACTACCTTTTACATGTTTGTAGGACTTGTTACCCCCAACAGCGGAAGGATTTTTCTGGATGACCGCGATCTGACGGGTATGCCCATGTACAAGCGGGCGCGGCTTGGCATCGGATATCTTTCCCAGGAAGCCAGCGTATTTCGCAATCTGACGGTGCGGGAAAACCTGGAAAGCATTCTACAGTTTTTTGAGCTATCCAGCCGGGAGATCCAGAATCGTACGGACCAACTTGTTGAAGAGTTCGGCCTTCAAAAAGTAGTGGACAGTAAAGGATATAGCCTCTCCGGAGGGGAGCGAAGGCGAACTGAAATTGCGCGTGCCCTCGTAACCGATCCCAATTTTATTTTACTGGATGAACCGTTTGCAGGGGTCGATCCTATAGCCGTGGAAGATATCCAGCAAATCGTTGCTGAGCTCAGGCACCGCAATATCGGAATCTTTATTACCGACCATAACGTGCACGAGACCCTTGCTATCACCGACCGGGCTTATCTTATGTTTGAAGGAAAAATTCTGAAAGAAGGATCGGCCGATCAGCTGGCCGATGATGAAGAGGCCCGCCGGCTATACCTGGGTAGTCAATTTCGCCTGGATCGCTATGACTCCTGAAAAAGTCCATAAAAAACAATATCGCATCTTGAGTCTTTGTGGACCTGTATGACTGCTTAGAATAAGCGGAAGAAATGCCGGATATTGTTTTAAGGAGGACTTTAGAAAACGGGGAATATTAATCAATATCGATAAAAACTAAAATCTCTTTTATAAAAATGAAAGAAATAACCGTACAAGAGTTAAAAAAGAAGATCGATAACGATAAAAATGTCTTTCTGCTGGACGTTCGCGAACCTTTTGAGCAGTATCAGTCAAACATTGCCTACGACCATTCCACTCTCATTCCTGTAGGTAAATTGAGGGAACGACTGGAGGAAATTGCCGATAAAAAAGACCAGGAGATCGTGTGCCTGTGTCGCAGCGGTTCACGAAGCGCCCAGGCGTGCAAACTGTTGGAAAAAGAAGGATTTGCCCATGTCAAAAATCTGAAGGGCGGTATTAACCAGTGGGCAAAAGATATTGATAACTCACTGCCTGTTTATTAGGTACTTCTCCATACAGTATGCCTGCCGGTTTCCTTGCATGGACCGGAAGTACAACAATTTTCAGATCTCTTTCAGGGTGGCAAAAAAAAATCGGAATCCGGCCAAACTCAACGTACTCGCAGTAAATATTACTAAGTGCGGCAGGTTCCTAAACCCTTGAACCCCTGTTACGAATCTCCTTCACTCTTGAGGCACTGGCCGTATCGATAAGATATTCCCTGCCCGCGGTAGATCCCATCCCGGATATCTGTCCATTTCGATACCGCATACGGCTGGGACGTGTTGTTTCGGCGGAAAGATGAATCTCATTAACCCCCGTTTTTTTTATAATTTCTTCTACTGTACCTTCATGCACTCCACATCCCGCCATAATAGCAATCCGATCATTCGCCTGTTGCACGAGCGTGCTGATAAGAGGAATACCCTGTTGCGCATCCTCTTGCTGACCGGATGTGAGTATGCGGTCAAATCCCACCTCAATACAGCTCTCCAACGCTTCTGTCGGGTTCCTTGTCATATCAAAAGCACGGTGGGCAGTTACTTTCAACGGGCGGGCGAGGGCAATAAGCTCCCGGTTGCGCTCCCGGTCCATGGTCCCGTCCGGGGAGAGAATGCCGAACACCACCCCGTCCGCTCCCAGCTCTTTAGCTCGCGCGATATCGCCCTTCATAGCCTCAAACTCAAGGTCGGAGTAGCAAAAATCGCCTTCGCGGGGACGAATCATCACGAACAGGGAGATATCCAGGACTTCACGCACCACGGCTATCGTCCCCGAAGAAGGGGTCGTTCCGCCGCCCCCGGGGTTATCACAGAGTTCAACACGGTCGGCTCCTCCGCGCTGGGCGTTTAATGCCGATTCAATATTGTACACGACGACTTCAGTAATCAATGCTGATCTCCTCAATGATTGGGACTTAAACCATAGCGGCGATCTGGTTAAGCAACTCCTCGTTGCTTTCGGTATTCTTCAACACCTTTAGCAAGCTTTGCATTGACTCCTTTGGCGACTTTTTAAGCAGGTAGCGACGCACCATATTTCGCTCTTCAATATCATCGATAAATTTATCCTCATTCCTCGTACCGGACGCACTGATATTAATAGCGGGAAAGATGCGATCATTTGCCAGCTCGCGGTCAAGTACCAGTTCCATATTACCGGTGCCTTTGAATTCCTCGAATATAAGATCGTCCATGCGGGAATTGGTTTCTACCAGGCAGGTAGCTACAATGGTTAGTGACCCTCCTCCCTCAATTTTACGGGCGGATCCGAAAATCTTCTTGGGAATTTCGAGCGCCCGGATATCGAGTCCCCCGGAGAGGGTTCGACCGCTGCTCTCCTGTGCATTGTTATACGCCCGGCCCAGCCGGGTAATAGAATCAATTAACAAAACGGCATCTTCTCCCATTTCTGCTTTTCGCTTGACATAACCGAGTGCCAGTTCCGTTATCCGTATATGGCTCTCCGTCGACTTATCGTTCGAAGAGGCAAATACTTCGGCATCGGTGGTTCGCAAGAAGTCGGTCACCTCTTCCGGTCGCTCATCCACCAGCAGAACCCCGGTGGTGATATCCGGGTAATGCGTGGTGGCGGATTCGGCAATTTTTTTCAGCAATACCGTCTTGCCTGTCCGCGGCGGAGCTACGATCAGCGCACGCTGGCCCTTTCCGACCGGCGCAACCAGATCCAGCACCCTCATTTCAATATTATCAGGCTCCTGGCCCAGTTTAAGGTATTCGATCGGCATAATAGGCGTCTGCAGTTCAAAACGGGTGGCCCGTTGCCACTCGATTGGATCGCGCCCGTTTATTTTATCAATAGAATAAATATGACGGTTCCCGTGGTTGTCTTCCTCATATTCTCCCTCAATGACCAGGCCCGGGCGCAGGTAATGTCGTTTCACTTCATCCGGCTTCAGAAAAGGATCATCGGGCTCATAACTGAATTCGTGATCCATTTCACGGGCAAAGCCATAGCCTTTGGCATTAATTTCCACAACGCCGCGGTATTCGCCCGCTACCTCTACCTGTCGGTTATCATGAAACCGGGGTACAAAAGTGTTTTTTTTCTTGTTACTGCCGCGGTTTTTATTATTTCTTGAACGTCCCATTACATCCGGTGGTTTTAGCTTAATATCTAATATTCCCATAAGGCAAAAAATCGCTTACGGGAATGCAGAGATAAAAATTGTTAGATTTATGTGTACAAAAACTGGTAGGAGATATAAACAGGGCAACCGTTTACGATGCCCTGTTTTAGTAGTCAAAGTATTTAAATATAAAAAGGTTTGACCGATATTTAAAGAAACCTTTGCAAAATCGTTGTTTTGCCCGATGGCTACATTGTCGCGATTTCAAAATCCTCATGTATCATCTATACACAGCGGTTTTGAAATCGCTCAGTCTTTGGCATTAAACAAAACCCCTGGTTTACAAAGGTCTCATAAAGTCTATCGGCGAACCGTGGTCGTTTCATTAATCCATCCATAGCATGAATTCAATGATCCGTCAACATTTAACTGCTGGCCCTCTTCCCAATTTTTAAAAAACTGTTGCTCGGTTGTGGGCGTTACCGCAGCATACGAATTAATCTTGTTATTGGCTTCACTGCTGACAGAACTGTCAATGCTTTTCGCCCTGTTGAGGTAATCGAGAACCACCCAGTAAACCACCCGGTCTTCCACTTCAAGTTTCCGGTTACTCGTACAGTTACTAACGGCCTGCGCGTAGGCGTCGGCAATATTGATATACGGTTTCCCCCAGTCGCTGTCGTGATCTGCCGCGATGCGGGCGTATTCCCGGGCCTGCGGCAGCTGTTCACTGTTCAGATACGCACTGGAAATGTTCAACGCAATAGCCGCTTTTTGATCGGATTTTTCCGCCTTGTCGAGCGCTTCCTTGAAATATTCGATCGCTTCGCTGTAATTGGCGTCACTTTGCGCACTTTCTGCCAAGGCCAGGCTGTTTTCATAGTTCGGGTTAATTTCATACAGTTTTTTATTGATAGCCTGTAATTCGGAAACCATATCCTGCTGTTCATAGATATCCTGCAGCTGGGTCAGCAATTCTTCATTCTCCGGATCATCTTCCAGTTCTCCTTTCAGGAATGCGATGCGCTCCTTGGGAGTATCAAACAGCTCATTACGCGCACTGCTGAAGTACTCCTTCAGCTTTTCGGGGGCATAAGGTTCTGCTTCCTCGATGATGGCCAGGGCTTCTTCCTTTTTATCCTGTGAAATCAGATTGCGCAACATGGATTGCACGTAGTAGCCGTCGCCCATTTTGGTAAACTCTTCGGGCTTTAAATCAAACGCCTTTTTATACTCGGCAGCGGCCTTCGTTGCGGCATCATCGATATAATCGGCATGGCTCTCATAAAAACGACCTTGTCGCAGCGCCCAATCATAGACATCGAGATCATCACCATACTTTTCATAAACCTTATCAAAGATCGTTAAAGCGGTATCGGTATAGGCTTCGGCTAATGACGGGTCCTGGGCATTCTCTCCGAGATTGGAATACACGTTGATAAGGCGGCGTAAATTCCTTTTCAGGTCAAATTTCGGATATCCTTCAATCGTTTCCGGCATCCCTTTCAATATCCAGCGCCCGAACTGCAGGGCCTGCTCATACGATTCATTCTTATAATTTTCATAAAAAATGGAATAGGCCTGGATCTCGCTCATTCCGCTCGGCGGCTCTTGTGAGGATTGTGCCATTGTCCAGCTACTGCTGAATAAAATAAAAGCCGGTAATAAGAGGAGTAGCTTTTTCATAATTCTCAGTTTTTTAATCTATGGTTCATATTATAAACTTATTTTCGGGTCATTTATTTTATCTATTGTAATTTTGGCCGGAAAAACATGAGTTCCGCTAAATTCAGGGACAACCGCACGCCCCATATCTGCTCTTCAACCAAATTCATGCTTTGCGTGCCCCGAAGCCCGTATTCAAAACTTAAATCGATGGTTGAATTAGAATTTGACCGCGGGGACAGGAACTGCGGTGACAGGATGCCTAACCCGAATGAAAATTTCAGGGTATTGATCTTCTCTCCCTGGATTTTCAGATGGCCGGTATCGTATGATACTCCCAAACGATACTTAAACTTTGATAAAAACTTATTTGATCCTGTAATGTAAGGAAAATATTGGAATCCCAAACCATATTTATAGCGATCGGTAAAAAGAGACCCTTCCGAGGGTTTGAAATCGTTATCAAAGTTTGACCATTTCTCATATTTAGCTTCTGTAGCGAACATTGTCAATCTGTTGGGATGATAACTGAGTCCTGCATTTATAGTCATCGGCAGGGTGATTGTTCCGTCGCCCAGGTTTTCGCCGTCCTCTGTTGAGATAGAACTTGACCCGAGATCGGCCGTTTGCTTTCGCTGCGCATCAATGGAAACCGGCAAGTTTACACTTGCTCCTATACCCAGCTGATCTTCAGAACCCAATAGCTCTGGTATGCGAATATACGTGCCAAAACGGTTTCCAAAGCCTGAACCGCTGGTTTCGAGCGTATATCCGACCGTCTGGTAATTCCTATTGCCAAAAACACCGGTATAGCGATCATCAAGCGAGACAAAAACAACGGAAGCGGCATATCCGACCGAAATATGGGGGGTTATACGCCAACCAAACCCTAACTCCGCCCGGTTCGCTCCCCCACTGCCCCGGTTTTCAATACCATAGAGCAGCGTATCCTGTGCCGCACCGGTACCGGTATCCATAACATCTTCCTGGTAATTACGAAAGTTCGACTGAGTAACGGGACTAAAAGAAGCCGATATGCCAAACTTGCCTCGTATAATGGGCAGCTGCAGCTGGAACTGATGGATGCCAAAATGAACATTTCTTGCCTCCGCAGAGGCTTCACTGGCATTATAAGAGTTAATACCGACGCTCCCGGCCCCCAACCCGAAAACAGTGTGTCCCCAGTGCGCAGGGTTCGTCAGTCCGGCCACATAGGTTTCATTATATGACACGCCCGTTAATCCCAGCGACCGGGCCGAGGTATTCGACATACCTACAGGATAACCAATGCCCAGTTTGGAATATACAGATCCGCTGTTAGCCTGCTCATCCTGCGTTTGAGCTACGGCCGCAGTACTGGTAAAACAAAAAATTAGCGTTATGAATACAAATTTTTTCAACGTTACTCAGTGCTGTTTTTTAAATAAGTGATTACAAGTTTCGGGGCCGTTTCGCTGGCCGGATCGACGGAAAGAAGGCTTGCCTTAACTGATCCGTCATTGGGTAACATAAAGTAAAAGGTTCTGTTCTCCGGGAAACCGTTAATCAGTCCGTTTTGCAACAATGAAGTCACATTGAAATGAAAAGCGTGGTCCTCTTCCGAATAGGTACCGTTCGCTGCGGGATTCCCTGCTATCAGGTTATCCGGGGTCTGTTCGGGATTTACAAAATGCAGCTGAGCCGACTGCGGTTGTGGACGTTTTACCGACCCTGAAATAGATTGTTCCATTATAGCATTATCCTGGTAAAAGATAAGCTCGGCCCTGGAGATGCTGGGACCGTTAATATCAATACCAGAAAGGTCAAGCCGAAAGCTCAGTATGTTTTCCAGCATATTATAAGCAGCTACCGACCCTTCCGGATGATCCGGCTCATTATCTCTGCTCATATGATACGACCACTGCCCGTTTGAGACTTCAAACGTATCGGTTTCGGGGTTCTCGATAACAAACCGGGTTGACTGTGCGTCAAGGGGAATGATCTTATTACTGCCCGAAGGTACAAGTGCCAGCCCGTATACTTCGTTTTGATAGAGTGAATCAGCATCGGCGTCCTCCGACTCTGCGTAGGCCCGGTAGTATTCGCTAACCCATGCCGGGTCCAGCGTCACATCCATAGAGTCTCCGGTCGCAACGGTAAACGAGGCTACCGCCTGACTTCGGTCAAGCTGCAGCTCATTCTTTAACTTATGGGCTCTGCCTCTCCAGTATTCCTCGATTCTATATACCTCAAATGACTGATCCGCCAGTGTGTCTCCATAGACATTCTGCGAATCGAAAAGAATACGCATCTTCATTGTGGCATCCTCCTCAAGGCTGTCGCCGGCGGCAGGCAGAGAGGGCCTCACGAATCCGGTGGCCGTCAGCTCTCCAAAGAGAGGATCATTATAGGCTCCTGCTGAAAAATAGGCATAACTTCCCGAATAGGAATTGAATCCGAGCGTGTCTATAGCACCAATCGTATCTCGCACGATTTCAACATCAGCGCCTGATTCACTTAGTCCGCTGCCAACAGATCCGGGATTTTCGCAGCTGGAGATTACTACTGCTATTCCCAAGACCAATAGTAAGCAAAACGCATTTGCATTTTGAAGGGTGCTGCTCATTATGTTCTGCAACAAAATACTTCTCAAAAATTATATTAGGATTCTTCCGTTTCTTCCTCAGTTCCAGCAATCTCATCATAGTACCGTGCGAACTTATCGGAGACGTCTTCCGGTGAGCCCTGAATCTTCTTTGGTGAAATATTGAGTTCACCGAAAAGATCATCCAGCTGACCCGTCAGATGGTTCCCGGTCACAACATGGTCACTATATTTTAAACCGAGGGTGCGTAAGTCAACGTTATCACCCTCTATAAGATTGTCCTGATTCAAAGAATCCGGTAATCCAACAAGGTTAAGCAGTTTTTTATTGAATACACCATTGTTTTCAGGATGATGGATGTTATAAATAAGCTGGGTATCCTTAAAAAGATCCAAGTCATTATATTTTTCTTTGACCAGCAGCGGGATAAGTCCGGCCGGCCAATCGTGACAGTGAATGATATCGGGCTTCCATCCCAGTTTGATAACCGTCTCGAGCACACCCTTGCTATAAAAGACAATTCGCTCATCATTATCCTCGTAGTGCTCCCCATTATCGGGATTCATAAACATAGCCTTCCGGTTGAAATAGGTATCGTTATCCAGAAAGTATACCTGGAGCTTGGCGTTCGGTATACTTGCCACCTTGATGCGCATGCTTTCTATTTTGTCCCCCACTTCGACTTCAATACCGGAGAGACGAATCACCTCATGCAAACGATTTCTGCGATCGTTAATCGTACCGTATTTGGGTAACAGGATACGTATTTCGTATCCTTTGTCTTGTAATGAGGCCGGCAAAAAACGCAGAAGATCAGCTGTATGCGTCATTCGGGCAAAAGGAGATATCTCGGCTGCAGCGTATAGAACTTTCATATATTATTCGGAATAACTTCGTTGGTATTTCATTGATTTAATCTTTCGACTTCGTATCCCCGTGGTCGGGGTAAAGCTGGTTCATATCATCATCATCGAGCGAATAAAAGTCGAAAAGCGTGTCGCCTCTAAGCCCCAGCCGCAGTGTTTCCACCGGAATAACTTCTGATGGCTGAACATTGCCCAGGTTTACATTACTCCCAAACTTGCGAATAAACCAAACCTGCTGCTCTTTTTGGGGAGCTTCAAAGATTAGGTTCTCCACAGGCACCTGATCAGCTATTTCGTCAATGAGACCGGACCGCACTTCACCATTGGGTCGAAAAACGCCAACGGTTCCACTTTCTCTGGCCTCACATATCACTTTCCAGGCCCCTGCCTCGAGTTCGCGCTCAATCATTTTTACCCATTTATAGGGAGGGATAATATCATTCGGATTTTTGCTTCCTATTTCTGACAAAATCGTAAAATGCTTACTCATAAGCTGTATGATTTCGATCTTACGCTGATCAGACAGCCAGATCGTCCCGTTGGAAACTTCGGCATGCCCGATATCAAACCGATCGAGCAGCTTCATATAGGCATCCAGCTGATCGCGCAGCACATAAGCTTCGAATAAGGTCCCCCCGAAATACACCGGTATTTCGGCATCAGCATAAACCGCAAGCTTATCCTCAAGGTTTTGTGTAACATAGCTGGTTCCCCATCCCAACTTTACAATATCGATATAGTTGGAACACGATGCACAAAAATCTTCGACTTGACGGACACTCAACCCTTTATCCAGGATGAGTGTCATTCCTTTTTCTCGGGGTTTTTCAGTACGACTGGGAAGATGATTGAGCTTGAAAGCCATTGAACATTACAATTTTGACAAATTAAACGAACAAATATACTAAAATGCAGCTTGTTAATAAAATGAAACCCAATCTTATTCAAAGAAGGCTTTGCAAAACAAGGATTTTTGATCAGGACCAGAGCCAAAGGGATGTTATACCGCAGCATATTGCGTATATGTGAGGATTTCAAAATCCCGATAACGAAGAGAGTGAGAAAAAAGACCGTTTTGCAAAGCTTTCTCACCATCCATTGCAGTTATGCAGACCATGATTCTATCATAACACTTATTCCTCTGCCCCATCCGGAATCCATCCCAGGTTACCCGAACTCCGGGAAAAACTCGGGTTAGTCGGCTGGTTTCAGCAGTAATCCGGTAAAGGGGGGAACGGAAACATGCTGCTTACCCATCTCTCCGTAATGAGACCCGCGATTTTGTCCCCCGTAATACTCCGAATCACTGTTAAAGACGAGTTCATACTGTACCCCGTCGAAAGGACTCAAATGGTAATTATCCATGGAATAATCAGCAAAATTCAAAATACATAGGATATGATCGGAGGGATCACGGGCTTTGCGCAAGAAAGCGAACAAACAGGGAGTTTCGCGTCCCAATTCAATCCACTCAAAACCTTCGTTTTCCCGGTCTATTTCATGCAGCGACTTTTCCTGCTGATAGAATCGATTAAGGTCGCTGACCATCCTTTTTATTCCCCTGTGGCGGTTGTGATCCAATAAATGCCAGTGTAGGGCGTACCCTTCAGACCATTCTGAGGTTTCCGCAAATTCATTCCCCATAAACAGCAGTTTTTTCCCGGGGTGACTGAAAAAATAGGTGTACAGCAGCCGCAGGTTCGCAAACTGTTGTTGTTCATTGCCCGAACTTTTCCAGACCATGGGATCTTTGAGGTGCACCACCTCATCGTGCGAAAAAGGCAGTAAAAAGTTTTCGGAATAATTGTACATCATGGGAAAGGTGATCTTGTCGGGATCCTCGTGCCGCTGGGCCGGCTCCTTCTTAATATAACTCAGCGTATCATTCATCCACCCCATGTTCCACTTATAATCAAACCCCAACCCCCCGTGATGTACCGGCTTTGTGACCCCTTCCCACGAGGTTGACTCCTCTGCCATCGTCAAAATACCCGGGAATTCACGATGAATAATCGTATTAAAGTCCTTGAGGAAATCAATCGCCTCCAAATGCTCATTGCCCCCATACTTGTTGGGAGTCCATTCGCCATCTTTTTTGGAATAGTCCAGGTACAACATGGAGGCCACCGCATCAACCCGAAGACCGTCAATATGAAACTTTTCGCACCAGTAGTGGGCATTCGATAATAAAAAATTACGAACCCCCGGCTTGCCATAGTCAAAAATATAGGTTCCCCACTCTTTTTGCTCGCGTTTCCTGGGATCCGCATATTCATATAAAGGGGTCCCGTCAAACATCTGTAATCCCTGTTCATCTTTGGGAAAGTGGCCGGGCACCCAGTCCATGATCACACCAATGCCCGCTTTATGACATTCGTTGATAAAATACTTCAGATCGTCAGGGTCACCGAATCTGCTGGTCGGGGCATAATAGCCGGTAATCTGGTAGCCCCAGGATGGATCATAGGGATGCTCGGCGATCGGCATTAACTCGACATGGGTAAAGCCGCACTCTCTAACATAGGGAACCAGCTCATGGGCCAGCTCCCGATAACCGAGGTATTCATTGTTATCCGGCCCTTTTCGCTTCCAGGAAGCCAGATATACCTCATAAATGGAGATCGGTTTCCGAAACGACTGTTGTTCTCCGCGGCTTGCAAGCCAGGTGTCATCTTCCCAGTCAAATTCCTCCGAATCGTATACCAGCGAGGCTGTTTTGGGACGCACTTCCGCAACTCTTGCATAGGGGTCGGACTTCAGAAAAGGTGGTGCATCTTCAGCCGTTTTAAGCTCAAATTTATAGAGGTCCCACTTCTCAACGCCCGATACATGGGTTGTCCAGATGCCCGTTGCGTCTTCTTTTTTCATGGGATTTTCACGCCCATCCCAGTTGTTAAACTCTCCGACCACACTTACGGAATGAGCGTGGGGCGCCCAAACGGCAAAAAAGGTGCCACCATCCGTTACATGAGCTCCTAAAATGGTAAATGCTTTATGATATACCCCTTCATTCCATTGTTTGATATGCTCTGTAGTCAGCCTTTTTTCCATTCCAAGCTCCATTCAATTATAGTTGATTATAAGAAAAAATATGCCGCTCGACACCTGAATACAAATATTCCAGTATCATGATTAAAAACAAAATTTATTCCCTTTATTTTGCAACTCTTTTCATTGGTTTTCGTAACATCTACTACATACGCAGGTTATACATTAATACTCTGCGATTACTCTCAGTTACCTGCGTATCGCTGCATAGTTGCAGTTATAACAGAAAAGCCCCGACCTGGCGTCGGGGCTTTTCTGTTTCTTGGCATATCAGGGGAAAATACCCATCTGTTCATACATCACGCCCACTTTTTCAATAGCATTAAGAAAGGCGGCCGTCCGCAAATCGATATCATGCTTTTTGCGAAGCTCATTAAGCTGGTCATATGAATTAATCATGGTTTCCTCAAGTCCCGAATCTACCAGGTCGTATTCATCGGCCCCGCGTGCCAGTTCCTTCATCTCTTCTTCGGTAAATGTTCGGTCCAAACCGCTTTCGATAACATTTAGGATCTTCCGATAGCTACCCTCTTCAAACCGTTTTTCCATACGTCCGAAACGAACATGTGAGAGATTTTTTAACCATTCAAAATAAGAGACCGTCACGCCACCGGCGTTCAGGTAATTATCGGGAATAATAAGAACCCCTTTCTCTTTAAGTGTTTGATGGGCACTTGCGGTAGTGGGACCATTGGCGGCTTCGGCCAGAATCTTAGCTTTAATTTGAGAGGCGTTGTCATCATTAATCTGATTTTCGAGTGCGGCCGGTATCAGAATATCACATTCGGCTTCCAGCACTGCTGTGTTACTCGCAAGTTCTTTGGTAGCGCCAAAGCCAAGAATCGAACCCGTTTCCTCCCTGTATTCAACAAGTTTTTCCAGGTCAATACCGTTCGGGTCATATACAGAGCCTTCAATTTCTGCAACGCCCACCAGCCTGGCTCCCCCCTCGCTCATATACTTTGCGGTGTGATACCCCACATTGCCCAACCCCTGAATGATGAAGGTTTTGTCTTCAAGACCCGGTTGCAACCCCAGCTTGTTCATGTCCTCCGGCTTTCTGCAGGCTTCACGAACTCCAAAAAAAACGCCCCGGCCGGTTGCTTCCGTCCGACCCCGAACCCCGCCCTGGGGAATGGGCTTTCCGGTCACGCAGGCTTCGGCATTGATATCCGATTTCAATTGCCGGTACGTATCCAATATCCATCCCATTTCGGGGGCTCCCGTCCCGTAATCCGGGGCCGGAACATCTGATCCGGGGCCCAAAAAGCCCTTTTTTATAAGTTCGTAGGCGTAGCGGCGTGTAATCCGTTCAATCTCACCGGCGGAGTAATTCGTCCGATCAATTTTTATGCCTCCTTTTGCGCCCCCGAAAGGCACATCCACTACGGCACATTTATAGGTCATGAGTGCGGCGAGGGCCATGGTTTCATCTTCATTAACCGTCATACTAAACCGGATGCCACCCTTGGTCGGAAGTTTATGATGGCTGTGCTCAACCCGCCATCCGTGTATCACCTCAATGGTTCCGTCGTCACGTTCCAGCGGAAAGGTTATATGATAAACGTTATTGCAAATCTTAATTTGATCCAAAAGACCCTTTTTAAAACGAGTATACTTGGCAGCAGCGTCAAAAGCATGATTAACCTGTTTAAAAAACTTGTATTCAGACATATTGAACAGCCCTTTTGATGGTTGAATTAGGTTGTCAATTGATTATCCTGTAACGTAAATGAGAATCGGCATAATACAAAAGAGTATCAACTCCAATAGCCTGCCATTATTGCAGTTTAAAAACAGCAGTATCTATTTTTTCCCACTGCTGCGGGGGACCTTCGGTTTGCATAAGCACAATACTTTTAACCGGAAACCGAATATAAAACTCTCTGCCAGTGATATTCAGGATCCGCTCCTTTTCCTCCTGGGACAGATCTCCATATAACAAACTGAGGTGGGGGCGATAACCGTCGGGATCACGCACATCAAAAAGTTTGCAGACTCGGTTTCGCACCTCTTCGAGCATGCTGTTTTTCTCCACGTGCAAAAAAAGCGACTGATAAAATTCATCGCTATAGCCGGCTTTTGTCAGCGTAACGTCAAAGGGAGACAGGGATGATACCAGGGTGTCCGTCAGAGAAACAAGTTCTGTCTCCGAGGACTTCAAACCGCCCAGCAGCGTTATATGCGGGGCAAAGGAGGGCGTACCGTATTGCTTGCTCATTTTATTAATACGTTCCTGCAGGCGATAAGCAATATCTCCGCTTGGCTGTAACCAGAGTGAATAGACCGATGATGACATAAAAGCCTCCGTTTTTTTCAGTTTTTTTATAAATAAACGAGGAATGACATCGCTTTACAAAAGCTAAGAGAGTTTCAATAATCATTCAACGCTATAATTGAGAATACAACCCGGAGATGCCCGGCATATTGCCATTGTTTTCCCATGCGGTGGAGGCTGTAAGGTACAGGAAGTGAATAGACGAAAAATAAAAAGGACTCCAACATATGCCGGAGTCCTTTTTGTACACCTCATCACAATCCCTGAAAGTAATCTTAAAAAAATTGTGGTAAGATGCCAACATGAATTCCAAAAAATTTAAAAATTGTTCAATAACTCTTTAGCCGTACCTATCCTTCCTGTGAAAGAAAAGCATTTGCTATAAACAGGAACGTAACGGCTCCTAAAATCGAATACATCAAGGGCAGGTCAAAGGCAAAATAGTAGGCGATACCCCCAATGAGTACGGCTCCAAGGGTGCCCAGGGAGATACTTAAGCCGAGGCGAATGCTGTACTTTATGAAAACGAAGTAGCTGGCATAGCCCAGTATTAAGCCTATCGCAATCATCCAAAACAGTTGTGCACCAAACGAAGGTACCATACGGTTATCCCTTTTTTAAGATTACACCTGTCTTTTTAAATGTAATATTGTGCTTCAGGGTTCCCCGATATTCCCCTGTCAGTGTGCCTTTTGGCTCTCCATATGAAAGACATTCAGGATAAAAAGAATAGAAAGGCTGCCTACAAATGCAAAAAGCAATCCCCCGGGCAACTGAAGCGCTGCCGTGAGTCCTCCCACCACAACCGAACCCATTACCCCCGCAACAAGATTTGATACCAGGTTCACCGTTGTATTCCACATTACTAATTTTACCGCGCCTCCTACGAGCAAACCGAGCGCAAACAGCCAAAAAATGGTGGTTCCATCTAAAACTTCCATTTAACTTATATTGTTTTATCATTAAAATTTACAGAGACGGAAAATAACTTTTTTTTGGTGATTTTGGAATCCTAATATTCAGATCTTCCATGGCAAGTGGTGGATAAATGACCCGAAGCTAAAATAGGAATGAACGCGACATCAATTACTCTTTAGCACTAAAATATTATGAGCGAAGACTCAATCCGTAAAATCATCCATATCGACATGGATGCGTTCTATGCTTCCGTAGAGCAGCGCGATTTTCCGGAGTATCGCGGGAAACCGCTGGTCGTGGGAGGCTCTCCCGAAGGTCGCGGGGTAGTAGCCGCAGCAAGCTACGAGGTGCGCAAATTCGGGGTTCATTCCGCGATGCCCGCCGCCCAGGCGATACGGCTGTGTCCCCACGCCGTGTTCGTAAAACCTCGTTTCGAGGTATATCGAAAAATTTCCACCCAAATACGGGATATTTTTTTTGAATATACCGACCTGGTAGAACCTCTGTCGCTCGATGAAGCCTACCTTGACGTCACTGAAAATCATATCGGATTGCCTTCGGCTACCCTTATTGCCCGGAAGATCCGGGAGCGAATCAAAAAAGAGACCGGCCTCACCGCATCTGCCGGCGTGGGACATAATAAATTTCTTGCCAAAATAGCTTCCGACCTTGAAAAACCCGACGGACTTTCGGTCATATTACCTGAAGAGGCAGAAGACTTTTTAGCCGAACTCAAGATCGGGACGTTTCATGGCGTAGGGGATGCAACCAAGTCAAAGATGCATTCCCTGGGCATTTATACCGGCAAAGATTTGAGAGAATGGTCGGAACTTGATCTGATTGAAAAGTTCGGGAAAGTCGGGCGCCATTATTATCGTATTGTTCGCGGTATCGACCACCGGGAGGTGAAAACAGATCGTATTCGCAAGTCCATTGGCAAAGAACGCACCTTTTCGGAAGATATCGACGACCTCAACTGGATTCACAACTTTCTCACTGAACTGGCCGGCAAAGTAGCCGAAAGCATGCAGGACAAACAGGCGGCAGGCAAGACGGTAACCCTCAAGGTGCGCTACGCCGATTTTGAAACCGTCACACGCAGCACTTCCTTCAACCACTATATTGACAAAGCGGACGACATTGCCCGGACTGTCATTCAGCTGCTTGAGGAGACGGAGACGGGTAATCGCAGGGTGCGGCTCCTGGGCATCACCCTCTCGAACTTAAACCTAAGCGAAAAAGGACATTACAAACAGCTGGAGATTCCTTTTGAGTCGTAAGTGTTGAATATTGAGTCACATATCATCCGAAGAAGACTGCTATTAAAAACATGATCACCGTGCCGATAAACAGCGTGTGTTTCTAATAGGAAGCGCTCACCCCGGCGGTAACCGGTCCCCGGCGTGGTGCTCAAGCTGACACAGATTGCCCGTTTATCTTCCAATCAAAGGTTTCCTCTGTGCCATTCTGTGCTTACCTTCCACCGCAGAGACCATTTCCCTGTTTATCATCTGAGGGCTTTAAAACCAGGGATTCTGGTCGATATCCATCCCTCAGCGAATCAAAGACTGCAACACAATAACCCGGATTAGTCACCGGGAAATTTGGTCGTGAAGGAGGCGAAGGAAAAATGGATGTTACATTCGCTAAAATGCAGAGATTGGCCAAAAGAACGCTTTTGTAAAAGCTCTATATATCCACAATTTGTACTATGAATTATACGCTTTCGGATTTTGATTATGATCTCCCGGAGAAACTGATTGCCCAGCAGCCGGCTCAGCCGCGTGATCATGCCCGCTTGCTGGTCTATGACCGAAGCACGGGAACCATCACAGATGCTGTTTTTTACAATCTTCGGAATTACCTGCCGGGGGATACCACGCTTGTGCTCAATAACAGCAAGGTTGAAAAATGTCGCCTGCTGTTCGAGGACGGGAAAAAAGAGATTTTCATTCTGGATGCCGCCAATGACACGACGGTTCGCGCGCTCGTGCGTCCCGGCAAAAAATTCCAAAAGGGGCGGACGCTTTCGCTTACCGACAGGATTTCCGCTACGGTCGTGGATATCGATAAGGAAGGCATCCGTACGCTGCGGCTTCGCCCGCCTCTCAATGAGGAGGTCTATGATCACTATAAATACACCCCTTTTCCCCCTTATATCGAGCAAGACGAATCGCTGTCGGAAGAGTATCAAACCGTGTATGCCCGCGATTCGGGAAGCAAGGCCGCGCCTACGGCGGGACTTCATTTTACGGATGAGCTGCTCTCCGAAATCCAGGATTCAGGGATATTAAAGGCCGAAGTTACCCTTCATGTGGGACTGGGGACCTTCGCACCGGTCAAAACGGAGACTATTGAAGAACATACCATGCACTCCGAATGGTTCAGGCTCACCCCCAAAACCGCCCGGCAGCTGAACCAGGCCGATCATCTTACGGCCGTCGGCACCACCAGCGTGCGGGTTTTGGAAACATGCCTCCAACAAAACGATCGGTTTACCCCGACCGCTATGGACACCGATATCTTCATTCGTCCGGGTTACAGCTTTAAGGCCGTCGATGCCCTCATCACTAACTTTCACCTGCCCAAAAGTACTCTGCTGATGCTGGTGGCCGCTTTCACCGGCTTTGAGGAAATGAGACATATCTACCAGCATGCCATAGACGAACAGTATCGCTTCTACTCCTTTGGGGACGCCATGCTGATCTTGTGATTCCGCTCTGAGAGCCGATCACCAAGGCCAAATGAGCATCGGACAATCCACGTTATCCCCTTTTAAAAGCTCCTGTCCCCAGGATGCCACAAAAGAGCCCCGGCAAGGCCGCGAAGCCTTACCAATACCTGACCCCTTGCGGATCTATATCTGCTCAACTTTCTGAATTTCAGCCTCAACCAGCCCGAAACGGACCTCACTTAACTTTCCGTATCCGGCTGCTGCATCTGCTGCATTTGCTCTTTCATATCGTTGCTGTCCACCATCTTCACCTGGTTTTTCAGGGAGGTGGAGAGCTCTTCAACATCGTCCTCCGTAAGCACTTCGTCGATATCTTCAATACCGATCTTTTGCAGCAAATTATAGATCATGCGGTTAAACAGCATCTGCTGTGCCGCTGAGCTGAGTTGCATGAGCTGCTGTTGTGGAATTTGCGCGCCGGACAATTTCACCTTATTCATGACCGGCTCAAGCAGTGCTTCGATCTTTTTGGACATCTGCTGTTCCAGCTCTTTGGCGTCTTTATTCTCTTTACTTGTGACCTCGTTACCGGAGGGATCAACTAATTTCATTGGTATCTATTTTATTTGGAATTACTTCACGTTCACTGTCATAAACAGAGGCTAAGAGGATATCGTTTATATTGCGAAACGGCAAATGTTTTGTGGGATTTGGAAGCCCACAAATAACAGGCAACAAGTTTCAAACCATAAAGATCCGAAATATACCAATTTAAAAATATCCTCTTGACGTGGAATTAAAACCAGCAATCTCCGGTAGCTGATACACTGCTTACTAAAAATAGTATTCTCTATAAAACCAAACCGGCCGGCCTTTTAAAGCCAGCCAGCAGGTTTGTTATATTATACTACCCTTTGTTGGTATCAGTATCCCGGATTTTGCGGGAAGGCATCGCTGCCGCCCTCCGTACGGTCGATCTGGGCCTGGGGGATCGGCCGTAGCTTATGGAACTCCTGCAAATTACCCAGCGGTGCTACAACATCGGGATTGTGTGCCTTCGCCCGTTCCAGGAGCTTATCGGTACGCACCAGGTCAAACCAGCGGAACCCTTCCCCCAGCAGCTCCCGGCCCCGCTCATCCAGGATAAAGTCGATTCCTTCGCTTGTAAGCGCCTGGGGCGTTCGGGCGGTAACTGTCGCCTCTTCCCCCGGCCATGCGGCCCGCACTCTAACGGCATTCAAATGATCGATCGCATTAACAGAGGTCGGCCCTTCCATATAGAAATAGGCTTCAGCCGCGATCAGGTGGGTTTCGGCAAGACGAAAAGCAAGCCAGTCCCGCGATCCCGCCGTGACATTCACGCCGGCGCGATTGGGATCCATATGCTTCCAAAGCGGAGGAAAATTAATAGAATTATACTCTTCCGGGGTAATAACCTGCATATCTTTTTCCTGCTGTTCGGCCAACGGCATATTGTATCCCGGGAACCAGATCGCGGTATCACCTTCAGCAAGATCCTTTTGGACGCCATCTATTTCATACGTACCGGGATCGATAACCCGGAAAGCATCCTTAAAGGATTTCTTATATCGCGAATCGACCTCCCGGTCATCCAGGTTAAACATCTCCTGGGTGGTAAACTGGGTGGGACGGAACCGGCGAAAAGGCCTTCCGAATTCCACTGTTCGAAATAAGCCGGGCTCCTGGTCATACGGAAAGTTAAAATAGAGATGAGATGAATTCCCGTTCTTGTCATCCGCCGACTCATTGGCCAGCGGATTGTCAGAAAACTGTACCGCCCAAATCACTTCCGCGTTTCGCTCGTTGCCGACGGCATGGACATCGGCGAAATCCTCCAGCAGTTCAAAGCTATAATCGTTGATCACCGTCTCCGCCAGGTTGGCCGCCTGTTGATAATCATCCGATCCGGCCGCATCAGAGGTGGCCCGGGTTAAATAAACGCGGGCCAGCAAATGTTCGGAAGCGGGTTTTGTAGCTCTCCCGTACTGTTCCGCCTCGACGGGCAGGTTGGCAATGGCAAATTCCAGGTCTGAAATGATCTGGTCATATACCTGACCGACGGGTGCCCGGGAAGCCTCGAGCTCCACCCCCTCTGTTTCCTCGGTGGTCAGATGGACCGGACCGAACAGCTGTACCAAAATAAAGTAATAGTGGCCACGCAGAAACCGGGCCTCGGCAGATCGCCGGGTCGCCTCTTCCTGGCTTACCCCTTCGACCCCGGCCCCGGCCCGTGCAATGACGGTATTGGTAATATTGATTCCCTCATACATGTTTTGCCATATCCAATCGCTGATATCATCGAAAGCATCGAGCTCGTTGCTGTAGCGATTCATATACTTAAAATCGCCGTCAGCGCCTTCGCGATAGGTGTCGGTCCCGAAGACCGTGGCCGTCAGTCCCTGTTCGGTACCGTAAAAACTCCGCAGGGGGTAATAAGCCGCATTCACCGCTTCATTGAAGCCGTCCGGTGTATTATAGCGCGTGTCGCTTACCTGGGTATGCACCTCCTCCTGCAGGAAGTCAGAGCATGAAACAAACAACCCAGCTATCATTACCAAAGTGATTATTCTAAAATACTTATACATAATGTCATCCGGTTGTGTTAAAATGTTAAGTTGATGCCAAAATTCATTTGCCAGCGCGCGGGGGTGCCCGTCCCGGGATTTTCCGGGTCGATGCCGCCGTAATCCTGCACGTAGGAGGAAAAGATAAACGGCTGATCCGCACTGGCATAGATACGGAGCGACTGGGCTCCCAGCACGTTCTGTACAATATTTAGGGGGAAATTATACCCCAGCTGTACGTTTCGAACCTTGACAAAGCTACCGTCAAAAAAGAGGCGCGCATCGTTATAAATAGGAAATTCCCTGTTTATGGTCGGCCGGGGATGCCTGTTTGCGGGATTGTCGGGCGTCCAGTAGTTCACATCATGCTCGTTATATCGCCCCACCAGGGCCGTATTGTGGATGCCGCTGTTGATTGTATTACCCAAACTCGCGTATAGGAAAAAAGAAAAATCCACTCCCTTATAGCTGAACCGGTTGGTCATTCCCCCGGTAAACTTGGGCATTTCCTGACCGATAATCACGCGATCACTCGCATTTATTTGTTCATCTCCGTCTACATCCTTAACACGAATTTCACCGGGAATTTGATTATACTGAGCGGCCAGCTCTTCCTCGTCCGATTGCCAGACTCCCACCTGGTCGTAGTCATAAAATACATCGATCGGTTCGCCAATAAACCACTCATTACCGATATCATCTTCATCCCCACCGTAGAGCTCCACAATTTCCTCTTTGTTGGAAGCAAAGTTCAGGTCGGTAGTCCACTGAAAGCCGTCCCCGCTCGAGGACTGAACATTTACGGTGGAAAGCGATACTTCGATACCCGTATTGCGGGTCGAGCCCACATTTTCCAATATGCTTTCATAACCGCTGGTGGGCGGCAACTGGCGACGCAGCAACAGATCGCTGGTGTTTTGCTGATATACATCCACACTACCGGTGATACGAGAATCAAGTATCCCGAAATTTAGCCCAATATTGGTGGTGGCCGTGGTTTCCCACTTGAGATCGGGATTCGAGATTTGAGAAGGCTGGTACCCGTAGGCCAGATCACTCCCGTAATTATAGGTGGTGCGGTCCAACAGAGCCAGCGTCTGGTAGGGAGTAATGCCCGTCTGACCGGTTTGTCCCCAGCTGACGCGCAAGCTGAGATCATTCAGGAATCCCTCACTGTTGAAAAAATCTTCATTGGCGATATTCCAGGAAAGAGCCATCGAGGGAAATACCCCGTACTTGTGATTATCTCCAAAGCGCGAGGAACCATCCACCCGTCCCGTCGCGGTCAACAAGTAACGGTCGTCATAGTTATAGTTAGCTCGCAGCATGGTTGACAACAGATTCCATTTTTCAAAGCGGGTATCCGAACCTAAAATTTCCTGGGCAGCCCCGAAATTATGATGCTGCATATCCTGAATGGGGATGCCTCGAACCTCCATACTATCCGATTCGGTCTGAAATTCCTGTATGCTGAAAAGACCGGTTAACTCAATGTTATGATCTTCCGCCAGGGTCTCTTCGTAGGTAATAATATTTTCCCACGTATACTCGAAAGTAAAATTATTGGCTTTTTGTGCGGCAGAGGGACCCAAAAATTGGGCGCGGGAGCGGGAAGCCTGAAAATCGCTGTCCCGTTCATACCGGATATCGGGAGCAAAATTCATTCGAAAGTTCAGGTTGTCGAGCAGGTCGTATTCGGCAAAAACATTACTCAAAAGCCGCTGCCGCTTCTCTTCATCCACATAGGTATCGGGAAGCACCTCAATAAGCGGGTTCGAGCGCTGGCCGTCATTAATAGGCTGAAAGACTAAGTTTCCCTCTTCATCGAAGGGAGATCCGAGGGGACTATTGTCAACGGCTTCGCTGTAAAAGTTGCGGTCCCCCCCGTTTCTGACGCTATAACTTCCCAGGGTCGTCGTACCTATGGTAAGTTTATCCGTAACATCCATATCCACATTAATTTGAATATTGTAACGGCTAAAATCCTCGGGGGCAAGGATACCCTGCTCCTGCAAGGCCCCAAAAGAGACATGAAATCTCGTATTTTCATTTCCGCCGGATATCCCCAGGTTATGATTGTGCCTGACGCCGGTCTCAAGAATCATCTCCTGGTAATCCACCCACTCCCCGTTGTTTAACTTCTCCAGCTCCCCCGGCTCCAGGAACTGGGAGTCGTCGGTATACTCCCCGGCCGCCCGGTGGGCCTCCCGGTTGAGTTCCGCATACTCTTCCCCGTTCATGCGGTCCACCTTGTCCAACGCTTTAGAAAAGCCCACGGACCCGTTGTACGTCACCGACAATTCACCGTCATAGCCCCGGCTGGTTGTTACGATAACGACCCCGTTGGAACCCCTGGCGCCGTATATCGCCGTGGCAGAAGCATCTTTCAACACCTCGATCGACTGAATACTGGCCGGATTTATATCCCGGAGTCCCCCCGATATCGGCACCCCGTCTATGACATACAGCGGTTCATTGCTGGCATTAATGGAGCGATTGCCCCGAATGCGTACTTCGGCGTCCGAACCCGGTTTTGTCCCGCTTTGCGTGACGGTTACTCCGGCCGTTCGTCCCTGCAGCCCCTGGTCAATAGAGGTAATGGATACTTCATTCAGTTCCTCTGCAGAGACGGAGGATACGGAACCCGTAACATCGCCCCGTTCCTGGGTTCCATAGCCGACCACAACTAATTCCTCACCAATTTGAACACGCTGGCTCAATACGATATCCAGCGTCATAGTTTCACCTTCGGAAATAGAAAAAGTGGTCTCATATTCTTCATACCCCACA
Organism: Fodinibius roseus; assembly: GCF_900129315.1. GTDB lineage: Bacteria > Bacteroidota > Rhodothermia > Balneolales > Balneolaceae > Fodinibius > Fodinibius roseus. The sequence continues at coordinate 24,923 of NZ_FQUS01000003.1, read as the reverse complement.
TATGAGGCGGTAAGAGAATAGGTACCCGGCTCTACGGATATTTCATAATTGCCTTCCGCGTCGGTTGCCGCTCCCGTTTGCAGCTCGGAAATATAAATATTGGCCCCTGGTATCGGCTCGCCTGTCTCTTCATCCGTTACGGTTCCCGTCACTTGTTGTGCCCAGGCCGGTCCGGCAGTACACAGAAGGGTACCCACCAGAAAAACAAACATCAAAAGTGTAGTTCGAATCGTCTTTCCCATAGTTGTATCACCTTAGTTAAAGTTGTCATTATCCCCATATTATTACCACACAACGTTTTATGTAACCGGTTAAGTAAACCGATTAAAAAAAAATCCCCTGCTAAAACTTTATTTAATTCACTTCCCTTAAGTGTTATAATTACAATTCTCTCTCTAATTAAAAAATCTTAATCTAATTTGCAAACAATTTGCAAATTAATTTGTACCGGTTTTCGTAAATTGTTTTTATAATGCAATAACAATACACCGAGAACGGTATTGATATCTTCAACCCAAGCTGTTGACTAACAGCACATATTTTGCACCCCACGTGAAGAAAACAAGTGTTTTGCCCGACCGTTTTTTTAACATAGTATTCAGGAAGGAGTAGATAAGTATAAATAACCACGGTGACTCCTCACCGGCTAAATAAATACCCAACCCTCTATTGCGCATACTTTTCACTTACATCGGGATGGGATATGACATAGTCTTTTTTGCCTTCTGTCGTTTCTATGGTCTGGCGACGCCCGTCGAACCAGACAACCTCTATCTGTTCCACCTCTGCTTCTGCACCCAGCACCTGGGTAAAGCTATTTTGTGACCAGTAGCCGCTCCCGGCCTGCACCTCTCGCAGCGGTGCCTCCGACTGCCCTCCCCCGTAGATCAACCGGATAGCCGAACCGATCGCATCTTTGTTTTCCGGCGGCCCCTCCAAAGTAATGCGATAGCCTCGCCGCTCGGTCTGATTGACATAGAGTTTGGTTTCGAAATTGTTTTGAGAAACAGCCAAATCGACTTTTCCGTCACCGTTAAAATCGCTGAATCCCGCCCCGCGCTGTTCCCCGTAGATCTTTATCCCCGACCGGCTGCCCCTCAGAACCGTAAAATCTCCGTCTCCATTTCCCCGTAGCCACAAGCCGCGCCCGGCATCCTGCCGCGGAACCTGCCTTGGCACTGCAAAAAAGTTTTGACTCAGAAATATATCCTCATTGCCATCATTATCCAGGTCTGCAACACCGGCGTGAAGGGCGGCGCTGAACTGCGATTCCACCGGCAGGGGACGGGGTTTAAAACCGTCCCCGGTGTTTATCAGTACCATATGCTCCAGGGCATTGATTTCCTTGTACGAGATATCGGCAAGCCTGCTGCCAAAAAGTTCCTCCAGCGTAGTATTGGCGAACTGCCTGTGACTTCGCATCTGATTGACAATGGCGGGGACCGAGCCATAGTGATACAACCGCCTCCTGGGCACATATTTTCCATCGGGATTGGCATAGGTCTCAATAATTTCTACTCTGCTGTCCCGGTTAAAGTCCTCGTGATACATCCGGATCGGCTTATTCATTTCCAGCTGGTATGGGCTGTTACGACCCCGGTTGGTGACTACAAGATCGGGATAGCCGTCATTGTTGAAATCCCCGCTGGCAATGCCGTTCCACCAACCCTTGAGGCTGGAAAGGCCATACTCTTCGGATACATCCTCAAACGCGCCGCCGTCATTTTCCAACAGGAGTATGGAATCCCAGGCCCGGCTCAGCACCAGATCCCGATCTCCATCCCGGTCGAAATCCGTGAACACGCCGCCCGTCACCAGTCCCGCCCGCTGCAGTATTTTCGAATTGACGTTATCAGGTACAAAAGAGCCCTGTTCGTTTTTAAGCAATCTCGAGGGTGCATCCATCGGGTAGTGACCCGGAACAAATCGTCCCCCTGCAAAAAGATCAATATCCCCGTCACCGTCATAATCGGAAGCAGCCATCGGACCCGTTGTGGAGATGTTGCCGGGCAGGGAATCAGCCTCTATATTATCCGGTCCGTTCATCCTGTATTGGTAAGCCGAGGGAAATCGTATATCTCCCTGTTCATAATTGGCATTACCCGTCACGATGTTCGTGCCCCTGCTGTCCTCCCAGCCGAGAATGGTGGTTTGATCCCCCGGGGCGGGACGGCTGATCAGAGACAGGCGTGTGGGACGGAAGGAGCCATCACCCCGATTTTCGTATACGCCCGGGGAACGCCCTGCCGCGGATGCAATGAACAGATCATCGTCCCCGTCCCGGTCGAAATCAATCCAGGAAAGGCCGGGTCCCAGCTGACTAAGCCGTATGGGAAGCAACGGCTGAAACTGAAAGTCATCAAACGTACTTTCCCGGTGGCGATGATCAATCCTGCCGGAGACATCGTTAAAAACAGGGCTTGCGGATCGCCCGGACTCATTGGCCTCCCCCGGCCTTTTCGGGATCTGCTCTTCCTCAATTTCATATATGCGATTGGCCGGGATACTATCTACCCGGCTTTTCGAACCATCGGGCCAGGAGATGACCAGCCGGTGATCGCTGTTTTCCGGATCGGCTGCAAATACGACCATGGGCTCGGAGCCGGACAGATAATCTCCGCCGGACACCAGCTCTTTCCGCTGGTTAACCGGTCCCCCGCGCAGTTCAATTTTTGCTCCTATGGCCTGTGTATTCGGCGGTTTCCCGATTAACCGGACGGCAATACGGGGAGCTTCGCTCATATTTTCATAAACGGCGGCCTTTTTGTTCATACGGTTGACGGCCAGGTCCATTGCTCCATCATTATTCAGATCAGCCACGGCCATGCCATGTGAAATATCGGCCTGCTCAAACCCCAGATCCGAACCTTCCTCCCGGAATGTCAAATCACCGTTATTCATAAAGATCCGGTTTCGCAGTTCCAGGGAGGGAGCCCCTCGGATAAACTCCGTAAAATGTTCATCCATATTTCTCTCCTTGCGCATCATGCTCACCTGTGCATCCATATCCAGGATATGATACATATACCCGTTATTCACGAGAAGATCTTCATACCCATCCAGGTCGATATCCATAAAAGTGGCATCCCACGACCAACCCGTCCCCTCCACACCGCCCAGGTATGCTATCTCTGCATAGGTAAGATCTTCTCGTTTGAGATACAGCGAGTTCCGGTTATTGGTGGGACGAGCGGTCGTTTTCCTGAATTGATCGGGATTGGGGTCGTCGGAGCCTACCTGGCGCAGCCGCTCCTTGTGCTCTGGACTGAGCATTTCGGCGGTAAATATATCCAGCTCGCCATCTCGGTTGATATCTGCAAAGTCGACGCCCATACACGCAAAGCTCAGGTTTCGAATGGCCCATTTTTCTATCAGCCTGAATGTCCCCCCGCCCCGGTTCATCCATATCCGGTCTTTGGTGAAAAAATCGTTGCAGGTATACAGGTCGGGTTTTCCATCCCCGTTCAGATCCTGGAATTTTGCGGTCAATCCCCAGTCAGGGGGCAGCCCGTGCGGGTCCCCCTGCTCATCAAGGAACCGCTCATCCGTATTCGATACCTTTTTAAAAGCGCCATCCTGATTGAGATATAAAACATCCTCTTTGCCCGTTTCGGCCAGACCGGCCAGACGATTATCCTCCGTCATAAAAATCCGGTAATGCTCGTCAAAAGGGGGGACAAGGGTAAAGGGCCCCGTCTGTTGCTGTTTATTATAGGGTTCATTTAAGATATTATCCCAGGAAAGCTCTTCTGTGGAGTAAATATCCTTGACCGATTTTTCCTTGTACTTTGCCATATACAGATCCAGGTCCCGGTCCCCGTCAATATCGGCCAGTGTCATGGTGCTGCTGCCCTCTCCTGCTCCCAGCCCGCTGCCTTCGAACAGCTCAAACGTACCCATCCCGTCATTCATATACAGCGCATTATCCCGGTATATGGAGCTCACCAGGAGGTCGGGATGGTCGTCCCCGTTGACATCCGCGAAAACGGTTCCTGTCGAATAATGGTCGCTGTGAGCCACGCCGGCTTTATCCGTAATATCCTTAAACTGCATCCCTCCCATATTTTTATACAGCTTGTTAGCCTCTTTCAAACCGGCAAAATACAGATCGACAAGCCCGTCCCCGTCAATATCACCGGCCGCTACTCCGGAGCCGTTCAAATAATGGCGGTTCTCGGCCAGCTCCTCCTCGGTCATCGTATTATTGAAGGCAATACCTGTCTGAGAGGGGGACTGTAATTCGAAACCATAGTGATCCGGAGAACCGGAGGGAATGGCAGACCATCGATAGCCCCGCTCCTCATGCCATTCGAGTTCGGGGGAAGAACTACAGCCGGCTGACAGGAGAAAAAGAATACAGATACCGGCCCTGCAACAAAATCTGACGGCCCGCCTGTGGAGAATAAATTGTAGTCTCTTGCTCTTCATTATTCAAAAATTATGTATCCGCCCAACAATCATCATGTAAGCAGGTGCCCGATCCTCCTGTTACTCCCAATACGAAGCTTTTCAAAAACCGGGGAAGGATTGTTCAGTACCAACTCCCGGGCGATTTTAAAACCGCAGGGTATATGCAGACTACCTGTGAGGATGTTAAAATCGCAAAATATAGTGATCGGGCGAGATAACGGTTTTGCATAAGTCTTCTATACCATATCTTCCTTATTCAGAATCCTGGTTTGCAGGGAGATAAGTTCCGGGGGTACCCCATCTTCCGATTCTATCTCCATAATCAATCGTTCAAAAGCGCTGTATCCCATTTCAAACGTAGACTGGTCAATACAGATGAATGGATGAGCAAGGTATTGATTAAACTCACTGCTTCCGAACGCAAGAATAGCTATTTCAGCGGGATCCATATCGTGGTCTTTCATGTATTGAAGCGCTCCCAATCCCACCGGGTAGGTCGCACAGAACACGGCTTCCGGTTTACCGTACTGCTCCATTAGTTTTGCAAATCCTTTATAGCCATCATCTTCACTGAATCCCGCTTCAACGATAGCGTTGCGGTCAACCTCCAGTCCCGCTGCGGACATGGCTTCCTCATAGCCAAGACGCCGGTCTTTTCCGATTTCCACACTCAGGTAGCCCGACAGATGTGCAATTTTCTCGTATCCCTGTTCTGTCATATGGCGTACTCCCTTACGGGCTCCCCCCCGGTCTTCCACTTTGAGATAGGTATAATCCGACCCCGTAAAACCCCTGTCAAAAAAGACCAGCTGAGTGTCCATGCCTTTGACGAGATCAAAATTTTCGACACTGCCTGTTTTTTCAGAGACAGAAATCAACAGGCCCTCCACTCTCATATCAAGCATTGATTCGATATGCTTGCGTTCCAGCTTATCGTCCTCCATGGAGACGCCAAGAATCACTTCATACTCACTTTCGAGGGCCGCCTGATAAATCCCCTCAATGACCGAAGAAAAAAAGGAATGGGCAATCTTGGGTACAATAACACCGACGGTTTGTGATTTTTTGGAGGTAAGGGAACGGGCCACCAAATTGGGTCGATATCCCATCTTTTGGGCCATTTCCTTCACCCTTTTTTTGGTTTCTTCTGAAATATCCGAGTGATCTCTCAGTGCTTTCGAAACACTGACCTTTGTAAGGTCCAGCCGTTTTGCAATGTCTTTTAATCGTACATTTTTCATTATCGTCATTTGGATGAAACTACCCCGGGGCCGGGCAATCGGGGTAGCAATTCAACTTTTTTCCACAAACGTTTTCTGTTTCCGACCTGGGCAGGCGGATCACCTGCATTATTTAAATATTAAATAACAGACAGAAATCATGATTCGTCCCTTCCTACGCGCCCCTTGTGGGATGCGGGGTGAGGGAGGTCAGGTCTTCGATGCGAACCGGCTCGCCCGACTCGATGCTCTTGCGGGCGGCAATGCCCACCAGGATCGACATCGCTCCATCCCGTTTACCCGCCGCATGCTTCAGCGGATCATCCATATCCGGGTTCCGGAAGATCTGGTCCTGCAGCCGCACGTCGCCGCCGCCGTGGCCGCCACTCTCCTGGCGCACTTTGATATGCTCGTACTGGCTGCTAAAGTTATCCATCACCATAATTTCTTCATAGTCGGCCGCTTCCTCGCGCTCCTCCTGAGACATCTCCTGCTCGTGGAGCTCGGCCTGACTTATTTTCTCATCCTCGCGCCACGGGATCCCGTGCCAGGCGTCAATGCGTCCGTCAAAGCCGTTAAAGGCGATCTTCATCCCTTCATAAGGCGAGTAGGTCGTCAGTGAGTATGTCACCTGTACATCGTTGGCATATTTTACCTGCACCGACATTTTATCGTAGATGTCAATCTCGTGGCGCCACAGGCAGTTATCCCGTATGTAGCCGTCATGCTCCTCGTTTGCTACGTACAGGTCCATATAGGTATCGTTCTGGGTGATATCCCAGTAAAAGTCGCACTTGTCCTTATGGGGACAGGTCCGGCATTTGTTGCCCCGGAACGGGTGATTGCTGCCGTAATGCTCCAGGGCTCCCTCGGCGTAGACTTCCACCGGGTCGGAGTCGAGCCACCAGTTCAGCAGATCGAAGTGGTGGGTGGCCTTGTGGACCAGCAGCGTACCCCCGCTGGCGGTGATGCCGTGCCAGCGCCGAAAGTAGGAAGCCCCGTGATAGGTATTCAGATACCAGTGGAAGTCCACAGACGTGATCTTCCCCACGCGCCGGTTGACCAGCATCTCCTTGAGTTTGGTGTGATGGGGGCTATACCGATAGTTGAAGCCCACAATCAGTTCTCCCTGAGAGGCCTTTTCGGCGTCCAGGATCGCCTGACACTTATGCTCATCGGTGGTCATCGGCTTCTCCGTCAACACGTCAATACCGCGGTTGAGTCCCTCAATAATAAACTGGTGGTGAGTCGCATCCACAGTGGTCACGATCAGCATGTCCGGATCAGTGGTATCCATCATCTCGTCAAAATCGGTGAAGGTCGGACAATCGGCCCCGATATACTCTTTGCCATACTCCAGCCGGCCCGGATTGATGTCGCAAAGCCCCACAAATTCCGTGATGTCGCCGTACCGCTCCCGCACCGTCCGTCCCCAGAAGGTGATCCCCCGGATACCGGTGCCCACCAGGACGATCTTTCGGGTCTGGGCTTTCTTGCGGGCTCCCTCAAACGCTCCCATCGGCCGGGCCAGCATACCGCCGGCAAAGGCGCCCGTCGTACTCTTCAGAAAATCCTTGCGTGTTATTTTTTTCCGTGTCATAAACTTACCCTTATTTTTTAATTAGCGAGATATGTTATGTTAAGCTACCTCAAGTTATTTGTTTCAGTATGTCAAATGTTACGGCTATGCTTCATTGAAACGAGACCATCCGCCCCCTTCACATCCCGTGTTACTGGTTGCATCTGCTGCTGAAGACGGGTTAAACCAGTTTATCAGTTACCGCACGTGTTCGAAATCATCCAACCTTTGACCTGTTCTTAGAGACTGCAGCCGGTTTCACTTGCTTTCATTAATTCCCCAACTTAAACTTCGGCCTAAATAAATTTGCACGAATTTTAAATTAATTTGCTGTCTTATCCTTATAAATATTAAACATGCGTGCAAAAAATTCTTAAAGACTTCTCTATTTAACCGGTTACTTTATATATAACATGAAAAAATGAAAAAGACAATTTTTCAGAATAACAGCTTCCTTACGACCTGCGACCGCTTGCCCTTGGGGGACTGAAAAAAAGCCGATCCGGCCTCAACAGGCTCTCATAGACAAGCTGACACGTTGTTATCTGCCTATCCGATCAATTGAATTTTTATAAAACAGGTATCATATATTCAAAACCGGTGCGTGTAGCTCACTTTTAAAGCACCCGAGCGCTGCGTCGTTCGAAATCCGGCCCTGCCGTCTCTCCAATTATGCTTGTAGACCAAATACAGGTCAGAACCCGGGGTGATTATCCATCGCAGCCGGTTGTTTACCGCCAGCAAATCGCTGAGATTATCAAATTGAATATTTGTCGTCAAAAACAGGGAGGTCGTGAAATCGAGATTTGCTTCAAACCGTACCAGATCGGTTGAGAACTTTTCTTCAACGTTCACATCCGTTCGGATATATTCGGGAGACAGTTCAATACCGGGGAGGGGGCGCAGGGTAATCCCCATGCCGTATTCTATCTGGCTGCCGGACCAAAAGCCGCCTCCCTCAAAACGTGCGTCAACCGATATTTTCCGATACGAGGCGGTCTCCATTTCAACGCTGGCCAGCCAGTTCACATATTCATCAACGGGTACAATAACAGAACCATCTCTTTTGATATCAAAAGGCTGCTCGAGGCGCTCGTAATTTCTGGTGATGCTTAAGGAGATCTGATCGTCGCTCACCAACGCTATGTCAAACAGCGTAAAGGTGAGGTATTGCGTCAGCAAGTCGAAATCGAGATCGGTCAAATGCTCAAACCGAATACCCCACCCCACCTGCCGGATGATATCGCTGCCGGAGAATTGCGGGGTGTACTCAATCGTCGGCTGCAGGCGGCGAAATGCATTGCGTGGAGTAAATCCCACGGCAGGATCAAATGCATCGCCGAACTCACGGTAAGAAACATGAGCGGACCAGGGCTGATTGGGGAAATTAAGACGAAATCCCCGCGAAGAACGGTCCCATACACCCGTGGTATCATCGGAGACAAAAGGCGAATTATGAAATACGAAGAAAGCCTGAAACTGCAGGTTGTCGCTTCCCATGAAACGAGAGGTCCCGAGCTCCAGATCCCCCCCCAGCGTATACTGCTCCTGCAGTGCCGGCCTGTCATCTATGGCATCGCGTGCAGATCGACGGGTATAGATTAATCCGGCCGTACTTTCAGAACCTATGTTTCGTTTAACACGCGCCACCGAAAAATGTTCGGGCTGCACCTCATCCTTTTCGCCGGTGCGTACGTGCAGCAGCGCCAGGTTGTAACCCCCGGCATTTCCCAGAAGGCGAGCCCCATAGGTAATCGTGACCGGCGCACCATCACGCAAGCCGATCCTCCGGCTGAAATAGGGATTTACTCCACTTGCGGGAGCAAATTCGTAAATATTTGCTCCCTCCAGGAAAAAGTCGCGCTGTTCGGGAAACTGCAGGGGAAAACGAGTTAAATTTACCTGCCGCTGGTCGACTTCTGCTTCAGCAAAATCGGTATTGAAGGTCAGCGATGCCTTAAGGCTGGGGGTAATGCTGTAATTGACATCAAGTCCCCCATCCATGTCAGCCTTGGTATCATCGCCTGCTTCTCGCCGCTGCTCAGAACCGTTGAGCACTCCAAAAGGCACGACCTCAAGTCCCAGTCCCTGCGACATGCCGGTAAGACCGGTAAGCAGTCCGGCATCCTGCGGACGTTCGATCCCCTGGTTCCGGCGGTAGCCGGACCACAGCACCGTTTCGCTTTTCCGGCGGATGACCCTCATAAAATTCGTTCCCCAGCGATCGCTTTCCATATCAAAGTTCAGTGTTCTGAACGGAATTTTGATCTCGGCCGACCATCCGAAGTCACCGATAACAGTACGGGCATCCCAGATACCATCCCAGTTGAGATTAATGCTAATGCCCTGTCCCGTGCTGATGAGTCCGTCGGTTCGGAGTCCGTTGGGATTGATTTCCATAAAATAAGCACTCCGCTGATCATTGTAGGTGTCGAATATCCAGGTAAAACGCTCATCAGCAACAATCCGCACATCCCGCCGTTTCTGGTTGGCCTTAATACCCGACGGGTCGCGGTCATAAAGCATTACCCCCAAGTAAAGATAATTCTCATCATAGGCAATGCGAACTTCTGTGCGTTCCGATGCTGCGGCTCCCTCATTCGGCTCCTGTTGACGAAATCCGGCAGCGGGTTTAACATTATCCCAAAAATGTTCGTCCACTTTACCGTCAAACAGCAATTCCTCGCCGGGCGCAAGCTGATAGGCTTCGAGCTGCTTGCGTCCGGGGACATCCTGGGCAGGTAACAGCAACGGCAAACAAAGCAAAAAGCAAACTCCCAATGTTGTCCCCGGATATGCCGTTATCGTATTCAATCTCTGCTTATTTTAATAGGTGTTGACATGGGTATGGCCCTAATTCCTTTCTGTCCGTATAACAAACAAGTTTTTGAGCTAAATAACCAACAATCAACTCATATATTTCCGCTCAAATCAGTGTTACCGGTTATCGGAGGTTGTATTTTATAGCTTCATTTAAGATCTTCATTCACTGGACACTGAACTCTCAGCTTCCACTCCCGACCGGCATGCCGTACATTTCAGATCTTCATGTTCACTCCTGTTACTCCCGGGCAACAAGTAAAGACCTAAACCTCGAATCGCTCTACCAGTGGGCCAAAATAAAAGGTATCAATGTGGTGGGGACGGGCGATTTTACGCATCCGGAATGGTTTGCCGAACTGAAGGAGAAGCTGCAACCCGACGGACACGGTTTCTTTATCCTGAAAGATCCGCCTGACGATGCGGGGATTCCCGGCGTCCGCACCAGGGATATCGATGTTCGATTTTGTCTGACCTCCGAAATCAGCTCCATTTATAAACACGGCGATCGGGTTCGAAAGAATCACAACCTTGTATACGCTCCCGACCTGGAGACAGTGGCGCGGATCAACCACAAGCTCTCATCCATAGGCAACCTGGAGGCCGACGGACGACCCATCCTCGGACTTCCCTCCCGCGACCTGCTGGAAGTTGTGCTTGATACCTCCGACCGGGCCCACCTGGTACCCGCCCATATCTGGACGCCCTGGTTCTCGACCCTGGGTTCCAAGGCCGGCTACGATAGCATAGACGCCTGCTTCCGGGATCTCACCGACCATCTTTTTGCCGTTGAAACGGGACTTTCTTCCGACCCGGCCATGAACTGGAAGCTCAGTGCCCTTGACCGCTTTACCCTCATCTCCAATTCCGACGCCCATTCCCCGTCCAAACTGGGACGAGAGGCCAACCTGCTCGATACCGAACGCAGCTATGACGCCATGTTCAGGGCTTTCAAAACAGGCGAGGGGTTTTTGGGTACCTACGAATTTTATCCCGAGGAGGGGAAATACCATCACGACGGACACCGGAAATGCGATATATCCATGCCACCCGGGGAAGCACGCAGGCATCATAACCGCTGTCCCCATTGCGGCAAACCCCTGACGGTCGGGGTCCTTCACCGCGTTGAGGCCCTGGCCGACCGAATGAAATCGGCCCAACCCGAAGGGGCGGCCGGTTACCGGTATATCATTCCGCTGCCGGAAGTACTGGGTGAAATAGCGGATGTAGGGGCGAACACCCAAACCGTACAAACAAAATACCGGCGCATTATTTCAACGTTCGGCAACGAGTTTTCACTGCTGCATGACGTGCCGATCGACGATATCCGGCAGCAGAGCGGACCGGTACTGGCGGAAGCCGTAAAGCGCATTCGACAGAATGAGGTACAACCCCGGGCCGGATACGATGGGGTCTATGGCGTCATCAGGGTGTTCGGGCCTGGAGAAATCGATCGTATACGGGGACAGCTGGGCTTTTTTACGGAGCGGAAACCGGCCAATCATTCGGCGAAAAAGGCCGCTGAACCGGACTTCCCCTGTCAGCAGCAAGACCGGGAGCCAAGCAGCGGCGCAACCGGCCTGAATGCCGGGCAGCAGTTAGTTGCGGAAGCCATCCGGGGGGCGGTATTAGTGAAAGCGGGTCCCGGTACCGGCAAGACCCATACCCTGATCGAGTGGCTGGCCCGACAAACAGAACGTAAAAAATTCGACGCTTCAGAAATCACCGCGGTAACCTTTACCAATAAAGCAGCGGATGAAATACGCCGGCGACTCCGGCATCGGGTGGGACCGGAAGCCGGCCGGGTATCCCTGGGCACTTTCCACGCCTTGTGCTGGCAGTGGCTTAGAGAAAAATTCGATCACCTGTCTACGGTCTATGATCCCTCAAACCGGAAAGTGATGCTTCAGATAATCTTCCCGGAATTAACCACGACGGACCGCAAGGCGCTCCACGAGCAAACAGGATCCTTTTTGGAGCTGGAAAACACGAGAGAATCGTCCTATAGCAGCCAAATCCGAATGTACCGCGAACATCTCTGGCAGCAGGGGGCCGTGGACATTTCTGACCTCATTCGACGTACCGTCGAAACGTTACGGGACGACAGCTGCTGGCTTTCCGGGCTTCGACGCCGCTGCAGGGTCATGGCCGTGGATGAGTTCCAGGATATTAATCCCCTGCAATATGAGCTGGTCAAGCTGTTGGGACGAGGCCAGAACCTGTTGGCTATCGGGGATGCCGACCAGGCCATCTACGGTTTCCGGGGAGCTGATGTTTCTCTTTTTTTTGATTTCACGGGCGATTTTAAGGCCAAAGAAGTTGTCCTCCGTCAAAATTACCGCTCAACCGACCGTATCCTCAAGGCAGCAACCTCCCTCATACGTAACAACAGGCAGCATCGGGAAACCGAACTCATAGCCCGTAGCAAATCCAAAACGCCCATTACCATTTTTGAAGCCAAAAACCCATTCCGGGAAGCCGACTATATCCTCGGCGAAATCAAACGGTATGTGGGCGGTGTTGAAAGCCTGACGACCGGCAGGCATACCGACAGTGCCCACAGCTACGGTTTTGGCGATATGGCCGTGTTATTTCGGACCAATGCTATTGGAGAAGCGCTTTTTAAAAAATTCCTGAAGGCCGGGATACCGGTTCATTTTGGGGACGGCACTGCTTTCTTAAGCGAACCCCCGTTTACGATCGTAGCGGATATGCTTCGGCTGGTACGACATCCGGAAGACCGGGTACTGCTCAGTGCCCTGCTGAAGGATGGTTATGGTTGGAGCTCCCCACAAGTCACCTCGCTGCTTCAGGCACTGAAAGAAAAGCACCGTACCCTGTTCGGCCAGAGTCAGCCCGTCTCTTCTCTGGGCCGGTCATTTCAGGAAGATCTGGCTGATTTGCGCAACGTCTACAGGACCGTATCGGAGCGTACGAAGTCACAGGAGATTGCGGAGGCTGCAACATACATTTGTGATCATTTTATCGATAATAATCAGCTGACAGAATCCCAGCAGTTGAAAAAAGAAGCACTATTGGAGCTTGCGGCGGAAGCAGAAGGACAGCTCGAATATTTCCTGGAACAGCTGCAGCTTAATCCCTATACCGACGCCGGACGCCTGAAGAAACAAGCCGTTCATCTTCTCACCTTTCATGCTGCCAAAGGATTGGAGTTCCCGGTCGTTTTTATTGCCGCCGCCGAAGATGGAATCACCCCCCTCATACGCAAGGATGCTGACACTGATATTGATGAAGAGCGTCGGCTTTTCTATGTAGCCATGACCCGGGCGAAAAAGAAACTCCAAGTAACCTGCTCAGGCGAACGCAGCTATTACGGAGAGCAACAGGTCATGAAGCCGTCCCGTTTTATCGGTGAAATACCGGGCAACATTAAGCACAAGCGAAAGGAAGGAATCTCATCGCCAGGCGAACCAAACAGATTGGAAAGTGATCAGCTTAACCTCTTTTAGCGGAAGAGAATCCGGGTTGTAAGGATGAAAAAACCCAAAAAAAGCACTCATATTAAAATACGGTAGGTAATCCAAAAAAAATATACTATACTTAGGTGTTCAAGGGCCCAATACTGCGTTAGCAGGCGGGTTTTGAACATTAAAGTAGCACAAGAAGTAAAATTTTTTGGAGAATTAACAATGGCAGAACGCGAAGTAGGTACGGTAAAGTGGTTCCATAACGGCAAAGGCTATGGATTCATTACTCGAGAAGAAGGCGAAGATATCTTCGTTCACTACAGTGAAATTGAGATGGAAGGCTATAAAAAATTAGAAGAAGGCCAGGAAGTCGAATTCACTGTTGCGGAAGGAGAAAAAGGTCTTCAGGCACAAGAGGTGATACCTGTTTGACAGGCAGGTTATAATTTATAATATAAAAGCACCATTCTATTAATGGTGCTTTTTTTATAAACGGATATTCGCTTTCCGGATTCCAGTTCCCGTTTACGCATCCGTCGGCTGTTCAGCCATTTTGGTTTTATAAGCCATCGCGTAAATTTTCATCTGCTTGACCATCGATGCCAAACCATTGGAGCGTGTCGGGGAAAGATGCTCCTGCATACCGATTTTTTTAATGAAGGTGGGATTCGTGGATATAATATCGCCGGGTGTCTGATGGGAATAAAAACGTACCATCAGCGCCACCAGTCCCTTGGTAATTGCTGCGTCGCTGTCAGCCTCAAAAATAACTTTCCCGTTCTCAAGCCGGGTGTGCAGCCATACCTGTGACTGGCAGCCTCTTACCAGGTTTTCATCCACTTTATGCTTTTCATCCAGCGGCTCGAGATCCCGGCCCTGCTTTATAATATGCTTATATCGCTCGGTCCAGTCACTGAGGGCATTAAACTCGTCTATGATTTGCTGCTGTATATCTTGGATATCGGCCATAATAGTTCGATAAAGAAACATTCCCTGTTGCAGTTGCAAGATACAAATAAATGGAGAGAATATAAGGGGCCGTCGATAACTTTTAACCCGGATTTCACGCTCCTGAATACCCGGGGAAGTTCATTTCATCACGCGGGTTATCTCAACGCTATCATCCCGGACCATTCGGGCAGCTGAAGGCGAGAGCCCTTTCATTTCGCATCATTGTTAACGTTCCTGCCAAAGGTGCGCTGGTGTTTCTGCAGGGTATCCATTACCTTTTTCTGAAATGAAATATTCTGAATCTCCGCCCGTATCACCTGTTGGTCCTTAAGGGTGAGCAGGCGCGATACTCCTTTCACCTGGATGGGAATACCGGATTTATGTTTAATAATGCCCTTAAATTCCTTCCCGTTTAAACGCGTGGCTTCCTCCGCCTCGTCAAAGCGTTCTTTCAGCGAATTTTTATATTTATTGGGAAATATCTCCCACACTTTATGTTTTTTGAGTTCCTCATTCTCATAGCCGGTCAGTGAGAGAAAGGCATTATTGGCAGAAATAATATTACCTTCCGCATCCACATCGATCATGGTGCAGTGGGTTTGCTCCCGGAGCTCATCAAACTCGATTTGTGTATCCACAAACTGCTTTTCGGCGTGTTTTCGCTTTGTAATATCATGCTGGTACGACACCCAGTGGGTCGGATTGCCCTGCTCGTCCGTCAGCGGGTGGATGTCCCACTGATTAATAAATTCGCTGCCGTCTTTGCGATAGTTGACCGTCTGACCAAAAAAACAACGTCCCTTCGTCAAGCGCTCTTTGAGTCGTTCCAACACCTCCCGATCGGTTTTCGGCCCCTGCAGGATTCGTGGCGTCTTGCCGATCACTTCTTCCTTTGCATAGCCTGTCATTGCACAAAACCCATCGTTGACATAGACGATCCGGGGACCCGGTTCCTCCAGGTTGAGCTCGGTGATCATAATGGACTCATACCCCTCACTGGTAGCTGATTCCAGAAGAGAAAGACGACGCTCCGCTTCTTCTTTTTCATCTGTTAAGGTCGTCACGATTTCTTTTAGATCCTGAAAGGATTGTTCGTCCTTACAAAAGTTCTTCAGCTTATTTATGTCGTCTGGTACCATGTGATAAGTATTATTTTAATTTAGAAAGGGTGCCCCGAATTTCTCACCGGGAACATTGATCGCGGGCATATCGAACCACAAAAAAGTGCGCTGCGATCCCCAGGCATGCATAACCAGTCAGTAATTATTTTGAAATTTACCATAGCACACAGCTTAATATAGCTGTTATTACAGGGTGCAACCTTAGGTTTTGCCTTAACGTAAGCAGAAAACAATAACGCAGTACTGTTAATAAGCTTGTGGCAGTTCCCACCTGCTATATGTAAAAAATACGGGTTAAGTGGCTACCTGTGGTTTGCTATGCAGTTGTACCATATCATTCACATGCAACACAAATATTAAAGCAAATCATTCCAAATGAATTGGTATTTTTTATCCGGAACCCCCTTTTTTCTCTCAAAAAGCACTACTGCAAGTATAAGCAGCCAAATATTATCCCCCTGAAGAACATCTGTCCGTAATACAATCGTGAGACTCACGGCTCACAGGAAGCATCTCATTTCCCGCTATTTCAACAGCAGTTTCGAAATGGTGTTGAGCTGCATATTGGAGGTCCCTTCGTATATTTTGCCTATTTTGGCATCCCGGTAATACTTTTCAACAGGATATTCCTTTACGTAGCCGTATCCCCCGAAGAGATCAACAGCAAGCGAACTCACATTTTCCGCCACCTCGGAAGCATGATATTTCGCCATCGCGGCTTCTTTTAAAAAACGCTCGCCATTCTCTTTGAGTCTTGCCGAGTTATAGACCAGCAGGCGGGCCGTCTCGATATCCGTTGCCATCCTGGCCAGCTGAAAACGAACACCCTGGAAATCGGAAATCTTTTTTTTGAACTGCTTACGCTCCTGGGTATATCCCAGCGCCGCATCCAGTGCTCCCTGTGCGATGCCCACCATCTGTGCCCCGATCCCAATCCGCCCCTCGTTCAGGGTTTCAATGGCCACTTTATAGCCGTTGCCGACGTCACCTAATATATTTTTCTTCGGCACATGGCAATTCTCAAGCAAAATTTCACACGTTGAGCTGGCGCGGATTCCCAGTTTATCTTCCTTTTTGGATACAGAAAATCCCTCAAATTCACGTTCAACAATAAACGCAGTGATTCCTTTATAGCCCGCATCGGGATTGGTGTTTGCAAAAACAAGGAAAATATCGGCCTCTTTGGCATTGGTAATCCACAATTTTGATCCGTTCAACACATACTCATCCCCCTCTTCCCTGGCGGTCGTCTTGAGAGCAAAGGCATCACTGCCCGAGTCCGCCTCCGACAGGCAGTAGGCTCCCACCTTGTCATTAGCCAGTTGAGGAAGATACCGCTCCTTTATATCGTCATTGGCCCAGTTCAGGAAAGCATTGTTAACAAGCGTGTTCTGCACATCCATAAACACACCTACGGATGCATCAACCCGGGAAATTTGCTCTATAGCGACGATGGACATAAAGAAGGTCCCACCCCCGCCGCGGTATTTTTCCGGAATTTCAATGCCCATAAGTCCCATATCAAAAAACTGCCGTACGAGCTCCGGATCCAATTCTGCGTCCTCATCCATCGCCCGTGTTTTGGGCCTTATCTGGCTTTCGGCAAAATCTTTCGCAGCATCCTGAAGCATCTTTTCATCTTCTGTAAGCTGAGTTAATGCGGGTGTCCTTTCCATGGCTTGTTTCATAAGACTTTTTCCTGATATTAAGACGATTCGGATGTTGGTAGATAAATATAGGCATTCCATTTTAAAAAGTTGGATTCTATTTCCTTCCGCCAGCCCGCTACTCTCAGCCGGGAATTTGTTTGCGGCAATGCTAAAATCACCAATGAGTGCCGGGGCATCCTGCTCCATTGAACAGACCTTTCAAATGAGAACATAGCACACAACAGGCGGCGCAGCATACAGACTTTTTTAACTCCACAACAGCCTTGGTCATGCACCAGTCAGACGGTATAAGCAACACGGGACAACGCTTTTCTCAATTCATTTCATTAGTAAAGTAACCATAAGCTCATTATTTTGAATACTTCTCAAAGCAAGCATAACGTTATGGCAAACGAATCAACAGACTATCCCGGCCTATTCGATGAGTTTCCCCCTGTGTCGACCCGGGAGTGGGAGGAAAAGATAAAAACGGATCTCAACGGAGCTGATTATCGCGAGAAGCTTCGCTGGCATACCGGTGAAGGTATTGATCCCCTGCCTTTTTACCGGCGAGAGGACCTGGAAAAACGGGATCAGCCGATCCCGATACCCAGTGGGGCCGGCCGGTGGGAGATACGCTCGTCGATAGCCGCAACCACGATCGAAAAAGCGAACAAGAGTATACGGAAAGCACTCCGGGGAGGATCCGAGGCCCTGTTCATCACCTCAAAACTGAGGTCCGCCCCCGGGGATGAACCGTTCTGCGGGTATGGGATACCCCTGCAAACAGCGTCCGATTTTATGCGGCTGTTTAATGAGGTCCCGCTGGACCGGAC
Organism: Fodinibius roseus; assembly: GCF_900129315.1. Taxonomy (GTDB): domain Bacteria; phylum Bacteroidota; class Rhodothermia; order Balneolales; family Balneolaceae; genus Fodinibius; species Fodinibius roseus. The sequence continues at coordinate 6,909 of NZ_FQUS01000003.1, read as the reverse complement.
GCCCGTTCATTTTGATGCGGGCCTCCTCTCCCCGGCTTTTCTGGGCATGCTCAGGTTATGGCAGAAAAAATCCGATTTCGGGGCATCATCCCGGGACCTGCAGGGTTCCGTCTTATTCGACCTCTTTGCCGGGGGACTGCTGCGGGGCTCCCTTCCCTCCCGCCCGGAGCTCCGGGACCGGATTTTACCGCTGGCTTCCTTTACTCACGAGCATATGCCGGGCGTGCGTCCCCTGGCCATAGATACCCGAATCTATCACAACTGCGGGGCAACGATCATCCAGGAGCTCGGCTTTGCGGTGGGAGTGGCTGCTGAATACCTGGCCATACTCACCGACAACGGCTACTCTCCCGATGATATAGCCGGGATGCTGCACTTTAATGTTGCCACAGGATCCTCTTACTTTTTAGAAATAGCCAAAATCCGGGCCCTGCGATTGCTGTGGGGCAACCTGCTCAAGGCTTTTGAAGGCGACCCGGGGCAGTCTCCCGCCTACATCCATGCAGAAACGTCGCGCTGGAACAAGACGGTCTATGATCCCCATACCAACCTGCTGCGTACAACCACCGAGGGGATGTCCGCCGCCCTGGCCGGATGTGATGCCCTGACCATCCACCCCTTTGACGAACTCTTCCGGGAGCCAGGTCGGTTCTCCCGACGCATGGCCCGCAATGCGCAAATCATCATGCGTGAGGAAGCACACCTGGGAAAGGTCCGGGATCCCGCCGCCGGTTCCTATTATATTGAACAGCTGAGTCATACAATGGCCCGCAAGGCATGGCGGCTGTTCCAGGACATAGAACAACGGGGAGGCATGTACAACGCCATCGAAAGCGAATTTGTGCAGTCGTCAATCGCCTCATCGCGACAAGAAAAAGACCGGGCTGTTGCCCGCCGGAAACGGGTTTTTGTGGGGACCAACCAGTATCCCGACCCGGATGAGAAGCGGGGGGACGAACCGGGCCGATCAGCACAAACTTTTACGCTGGAACAATCCGATCGAAACTGGCCATCGGGACAATCCCCTTCCGTGGGCAACCTTGCTGCTTTTTTGGAGCGGGGAGCGACCCTGGGCGATGTCGCCTCGATGCTTCGTTCGGGTTCGGACAAAAAAGTTGCGTTATTGCACCCCTACCGCGGCGCCCGGGTGTTCGAAGAGCTGCGACTGGCGACGGAAAACCACCCCGCCACGCCCAAAGTACTCAACCTGCCGGTCGGAGATCCGAACATGCGCAAAGTGCGCTCGGCCTTCAGCAAGAACTTCTTCGGCTGCGCGGGGTACGATATTGACGATCCGATCGCTTTCGACACAATTTCAAAAGCGTCAGAAGCAGTTAACCGTGAACAACCGGACATCGCCGTTTTATGCAGCTCCGATAAAGAGTACAGGCAGCTGGTACCGGCCCTCTGTAAACAGCTTGGGGAAGCCGACCATCTCCCCCTGCTCGCCGTAGCCGGCTACCCGGAAGAAGATGTGGAAGCCTACCGGAAGGCGGGCGTGGATCTCTTCATCCATTCAGGGTGTAACGTGCTGGAAACGCTGAAAGAGGTCCAGCAAAAACTCGACATAATTAACAATGTGTAAATGAAAAATGAATTATAGATTGCCCATTTTTAATTTTTCATTTCGTAACTTTTCATTGACCTATGAGACCGGACTTTTCTGACATCAATTTTAGCCCAGTCTTTTCTCCTGATACTGATACCGGGGATAACGGAGAGACATGGGCGACCCCGGAACAGATCCCGGTAAAGGGCCGGTTCGATGCATCGGATATCGGTGAGCTGGAACATCTCGACTATGCGGCCGGTATCCCGCCTTTCCTTCGCGGTCCCTATGCAACGATGTATGCCGTTCGTCCCTGGACCATCCGTCAATACGCAGGCTTCTCGACCGCCGAGGAATCCAACGCTTTTTACCGGCGAAACCTGGCACAGGGACAAAAAGGCCTTTCCGTGGCCTTTGACCTGGCGACGCACCGCGGCTACGATTCCGATCATTCACGGGTAACGGGCGATGTGGGGAAAGCGGGCGTTGCAATCGATTCCCTACTTGACATGAAGGTATTGTTCGACCAGATCCCGCTGGATCAAATGTCGGTATCCATGACGATGAACGGGGCGGTCATTCCCATTATGGCCTTTTACATCGTTACGGCGGAAGAACAGGGCGTCGCCAGGGAACAGCTCAGCGGGACGATCCAAAACGATATTCTCAAAGAATTTATGGTGCGCAACACCTATATATATCCCCCCGGACCGTCCATGCGGATTATCGGGGATATTTTCGAGTACACCTCCGAGCATATGCCCAGATTTAACTCTATTTCGGTCTCGGGCTATCATATGCAGGAGGCGGGCGCCACCTGCGACCTGGAGCTGGCCTATACGCTGGCAGACGGACTCGAATACCTGCGCACGGGGCTGGAAGCGGGGCTGGATATTGATGAGTTTGCTCCCCGTATCTCATTCTTCTGGGCTATCGGGATGAACCACTTTATGGAGATCGCCAAAATGCGCGCCGGACGTATGCTGTGGGCCAAGCTGGTCAAACAGTTTGACCCGCAAGATCCCAAGTCGATGTCCCTGCGCACCCACTGCCAGACCTCCGGGTGGAGTCTTACCGAGCAGGACCCCTATAATAACGTGGCACGGACGACCATCGAAGCCATGGCCGCCGCGCTGGGACACACCCAATCGCTGCACACCAATGCGCTGGACGAGGCTATCGCGCTCCCCACGGATTTCACGGCCCGCATTGCGCGCAACACCCAGATTTATCTCCAGGAAGAAACGGGAATCACAAAGGCCGTCGACCCCTGGGCCGGCTCCTATTATGTGGAATACCTGACGGATCGTATTGCCCGACGCGCCTGGGAGCTCATCGAGGAAGTGGAGGAACTGGGAGGCATGGCCAAAGCGATTGAAACAGGTCTCCCAAAAATGCGCATTGAAGAAGCCTCCGCCAGGAAGCAGGCGCGTATTGACTCAGCCAAAGATACCATTGTGGGGGTAAACAAATATACCCTTGACAAAGAAGAACCGATTGATATTCTTGAGGTAGACAACGCGAAAGTCCGAACCACCCAGCTCAGACGCCTTGAACAATTGCGTGAGGAGCGCAATGAAGAGGAGGTGCAATCGGCATTGCGCCGCATCACAAACGTAGCGGAATCCGGTGACGGCAACCTGCTCGATGCGGCGGTAACGGCTGCCCGGAAGCGCGCGTCTCTGGGTGAAATTTCTGACGCGATGGAAAAAGTGTTCGGGCGTTATAAAGCAACTGTAAGATCAATATCCGGCGTGTACTCTTCAGAAATAGATGACGATAAAAATTTTAAAAAGGCACAGCAGCTGGCAGACCGGTTTGCCGAGCTGGAGGGACGGCGTCCCCGTATAATGATTGCCAAGATGGGCCAGGACGGCCACGACCGGGGGGCCAAGATCATCTCGACCAGCTTTGCGGATTTAGGCTTTGATGTGGATATCGGTCCGCTCTTTCAGACGCCGGAGGAGGCGGCACGTCAGGCGGTTGAAAATGACGTGCATATTCTGGGAGTATCCAGCCTGGCGGGGGGACACAAAACACTTGTGCCCCAGGTCATGGATGAACTTGAAAAACGGGGACGCAGCGACATCATGGTCATTGTAGGGGGCGTTATCCCCCAGCAGGATTATGAGTTTCTCTATGAGAAAGGCGTAGTCGGTATTTTCGGTCCCGGCACTGTCATTTCCAAAGCCGCCCGGCAGATTCTGGAAATTTTGATAGAAAGCGGGGGGAAGTAAGATTCTCCTTTTTTCAACCTGTTTCACCATGCTTCACAGGGAAAGCACAGAGCCCCTCCCGGCGCTCCCCTGTGTTTTCCGGTCCGTGCTATGCGATATAACTTTTAGGTATAACTTGAACAGACTTGTCCCGTGTCACAATCAGACCAACATAACGACTCTTCCTCCCCGGCCGGCGACGGTACGAACGGGAAGACCTCCATCAACCCGAACAGCCGAACACAATTTAACCGGAGAAAGGAACCGCTGTCCGCCAACGAGTACGTAAAAGGCATTCGAAACGGTAACAGAGCTATGCTAAGCCGAGCGATTACCCTCATTGAGAGCACGAAGCCCGGGCATCGTGCATTGGCACAGGATATTATCGGCCAATGCCTGCCCGACAGCGGGAACAGCATTCGTATCGGTATCACCGGCGTACCGGGCGTGGGTAAAAGCACTTTTATTGAAACCCTCGGCAATCGCATCATTAAGAAGGGACATCGACTGGCGGTGCTGGCCATAGACCCGAGCAGTACGCGCAGCAAAGGGAGTATCCTCGGTGACAAAACCCGTATGGAAACGCTGGCCAACAGCGACCGGGCCTATATCCGTCCCTCTCCCACCCGGGGATCGCTGGGCGGCGTCGCCCGCAAAACGCGCGAGACCATCTACCTTTGCGAGGCGGCCGGCTACAATACCATCTTTATTGAGACGGTCGGCGTAGGTCAGTCTGAAACGGCCGTCCATTCAATGGTGGACTTTTTCCTCCTGCTGATGCTGGCCGGAGCCGGTGATGAGCTACAGGGAATCAAGCGGGGTATCATGGAGATGGCCGATGCCATAGCAATTAACAAAATTGACGAGGCGGGGGGAAAAGCGGTGCGGCAAGCCGTGAGGGAATACAAAAATGCTCTTCACCTGTACCCGGAAGCGGCATCGGGCTGGAAACCGAACGTCGTAACCTGCTCGGCGCAAACCGGGGAAGGCATAGACGATATATGGAAGCTCATCCGGGAGTATATCAAACTGACCCGGGAGAACGGCTACTTTGAGATAAAGCGCAACCGGCAGGCCCGGCACTGGATGTACGATACGATAGAAACGCATCTCAACGAGCACTTTTTCCAGCATCCCGAAGTTAAGCAACGGCAACCGACTATTGAACAGAAAGTACTGGAAGGAAAGCTAAGCTCCTTTCGGGCTGCTCAACAGTTATTAGATGCCTATTTTAAATGACTATATATTCCAATGGCTGAACAAAACAGGAAAATAGCGCTGGTGCTCTCAGGCGGAGGTGCCAAGGGGGCGTTCCAAGTCGGAGTTCTTGATATTTTCTGCGAACGGGGGTATGAATTTGATGTGGTAAGCGGGGTAAGCGTGGGCGCATTGAACGGTGCAATGATAGCCACCCGCCAGTTTACGGAACTCCAAAAACTCTGGAGGACGATCAGAAAAGAAGATATCCTGCGCAGCCATTCGCTCGGAGAAGTTATCAAGCAGTTTGTGTTGTACAAAATAGGGATCGCAGATCCCCCGAGGGGACTCAATAACCTTACTCCCCTGAAACGACTGCTCTCCAACCACCTTTTCGGCAAGGAAGTTCGAATACCTTTTCATTTTGGCTTCGTGCCCCTTGAAAGCGGGCATTATGTAAACGCGACGATCCGGCGGGAGGGACACCGGATCGATGAAGATGATATCCTGCGTATTTTGGCTTCTTCTGCCATTCCGTTCCAGTTCGAGCCCGTGGATTTTTATGATCAGACGCTGGTAGACGGGGGAATCCGTCACATTTCCCCTATTGCCCAGGTATTGCCCTATAATCCCGATGAAATTGTCATTCTCCCCACGAAGCCTCTTGACGGCCGTCAGGAGGAAGCCGAAGTGAATGACATCCTGCAAATCGGCAAAAGGTCTATTGATGTGATGCTGGATGAGATTTTTATTGAAGACATCCAGCGTTTCGTGCAAATCAACCGCCTTGTCGGGCAGGCCAGCCGGCAGGGGGTCACCCTCAAAAAACCTGACAACACGCTCTATAGGCATATTAACGCCACGATTGTGGCTCCCACTCAAATCCTTGGCGATTCACTCGATTTTGGGGAAGGAGTATTACAAGACCGGTATGACAGGGGACAGCAGCGTGCGAGGGAGGTGTTAAAGCGCTCGGGTGCCAATAATGAAATAACATTTTAATTTATATTCAGCTCCGACTTGGCTGAAGAGAAGGCAACATTATCTTTATCTATATCCTGGTCGCCCAGAGCTTCCTGCATCTCACTCCTTAATTTCTGGATCGTCAATCCGCTGGTCAGCGACCCATTCTGTGCAATAGAAATACGCCCCGTCTCTTCCGATACCACCACTACGAATACATTATTAGTCTCGGTAATGCCCACGGCAGCACGGTGACGGGTACCAAACACCGATGATATATTTTGATTTTGCGATATGGGAAGATAACAGCTGGCGGCTACAATCCGGTTATTTCGAATCACGACGGCACCGTCGTGCAGGGGGGTCGACTTTTTAAAAATCGTCTGCAACAGTTCACTATTCACCCGGGCATCCAGTTTTATACCGACATCCACCAAATCCTGCAGCGAAGAGGAGCGGGCAAACACGATAAGGGCCCCGGTTTGGGAACGCGACATACTGCGTACCGCATCAATGACTTCGTCAATAACCGTATCGGGATTTGAGCGAACAAAAAAACGGTCGAGATTGGTATTCTGTCCCAACCGGTACAGAAGCTTTCGGATTTCGGGCTGAAAAATAATAAACACTGCCAGGACCCCGACATCCAGAATACCGCGCAGTATAAAATTAATGGTACTAAGCCCCAGTGCACTGACCGCCGCATTAATGATGATAATAAAAACGAGTCCCACCGCGGCCTGAATGGCAAAGGTCCCCCGTATCCACCGGTAAAGGTAGAATAATACCATGGTGATGATAAGGACTTCAATAAAATCCTTAAGTCCGAATTCTAAGAATCCAATGGGTATCAAGGAGGTACCTCGTTTAACTGAATATTCTTTTAATAAGGGTCTTATGAAGCATAGCATGTTATAAAAGTTTGTAACATATTGCTATGCAATGAATAACAAATATTATAAGCGTTCAAAAATTTCAGAGGCC
>NZ_FQUS01000004.1 GCF_900129315.1 Fodinibius roseus | reverse complement strand
CCCGTTCCCATCCCGAACACGGCCGTGACCCTGCTCAGCGCCGATGGTACTGCCCTCAGGGCGGAAGCGTAGGTCCCCTCCTGCTCCCTTTTTTTAGATCAAAGCCCTTTATGCTTTATAGCATGAAGGGCTTTGCTATTTTATTCTGTAGAGCTTTTCCTTTTTTCTTTCCAAATCAAATTTGCAAGAATTAGATGATTGCATCTCTTCCAAAAAGATTAACCGGTCTTTATCATTTCATATCCGAATAATTGATCAAAAAGTGTGTCCGGAGCGATAGTCTCCCAAAAAGGTGTCTGTTTCCTTATTAAACAGCACATTCAGTTTCATCTTAAATCGAATGTGGGCGAAACCGCCCTGGTATATCCGTATATTCCCAAAGGTTTCAGGCGTCAGGCCCGGAAAGCCCTTGAAGAGCTGGAGCTAACCCGGGATTCACGGGACACTGTAGCATAAGAACTTTTTCCTGCCCGGGCTTAGCGGCGTTTAAACCAGCCATATAATCCAAAATACAAGAAAATAAGTGCCTATGTCCGCTGAAGAAGCATATTCACTGGGAAAATGGCCTATATCTTAGTATCCAATACCTTTGCCTTCTCTTGGTACCAATTATGGAAGCTGTCATTGGCTATTCGCTCTTTGACTTTTTCCATTAGCCAGAGATAAAAGGTAAGATTATGCAGGGAAGCCAGCTCAAGTCCCAATAGCTCGCTATTGCGAAACAGGTGGTGAATGTATGACATTTTGTATTGTGAGCACAGATCCGTGGGAAAATCGGGATCCAACGGCCGGTTATGATTCTTCCACTTGGCGTTTCGAATATTAATGTAGCCATTCCGGGTGAAAATTTGTCCGTTTCGTGCATTGCGGGTGGGCAGCACGCAATCAAACATGTCGATGCCGCGGGCGATACAATGTAAAAGATTCGCCGGTTTGCCGACGCCCATAAGATAACGCGGCTTGTTTTCCGGCAGATAATCGGTATTCAGATCGGTCATCTCATACATCAGCTCTGTGGGTTCTCCTACGCTGAGCCCGCCAATAGCAATCCCCTCAAAATCCAGATCGGTTACATACTTCGAGGACTCTTTCCTTAAATCGGGATAGGTGCCGCCCTGAACTATACCAAACTGAAATTGTCCGTGCTCGTATTTTGAACTCGTATTCAGAAACGCCTGTCGTCCCCGTTTTTCCCAGCGGTGTGTAAGTTCCATCGATTCTTTGGCATAGTCGCGACTGCTGGGATAAGGGGGACATTCATCCAGAACCATAATAATATCGGATCCGAGGGTTCGTTGGATATCAACTACATTTTCGGGGGTAAAAAGATGTTTCGATCCATCCAAATGGCTTTTGAAATGGGCGCCCTCTTCTTTAAGTTCCCGGTTGTCAGAAAGGGAAAAAATTTGGTAGCCACCGGAATCGGTAAGGATAGGATGGTCCCAGTTGATAAATGAATGGAGACCACCGGCATTTTCTATAATATCGCAGCCTGGTCGTAAATACAGGTGATAAGTATTTCCAAGGATAATTTGTGCCTTCACTTTATCGATAAGCTCATCCTGTTTGACGGCTTTGACGGTACCGAGGGTGCCTACAGGCATGAAAATAGGGGTAGATATGGTGCCGTGATCGGTAGAAAGGGTGCCCATGCGGGCTTTTGTTGACAATGCGGTCTTGTGTAAGTCAAACAAGGTATCAATAATTATATGGTTTTCTTATTAGTTGATCACAATGGCTTAAGGTAATGAATTTCCCGCTGTAACATTAATGCGCTTTTTTTGTTATTCTTAAGATAATTTTGAGCTAAATTTACGTAATTCGTTCGCTAATATCGCTTTATGGCTCATTCTACATTAGTTATAGTTCCCACATATAACGAATCTCATAACATCGGGAGGCTTATCGAAAAGGTGATGAGTCTGGGTGAAATGCATTTGTTAATTATTGACGACGGCTCGCCGGACGGGACCGCTGATATTGTCAAAAAGAAGCAGGAACAATATGCCGATGCGCTCTTTTTAATTGAGCGTTCGGGTAAACTGGGGTTGGGTACGGCCTACGTTCGGGGGTTTAGGTATGCACTGGAGAATGGCTATACCTATATTTGTGAGATGGATGCTGATTTTTCTCATAATCCGGAAGATTTGCCACGACTGATTAAAGAGGTGGAAAAGGGGCATACGGATGTAGCTATTGGTTCACGTTATGCGGATGGGATAAGCATTGTCAACTGGCCGCTGAGTCGTCTTATACTATCATATAGCGCAAATCTCTATGCGAGATTTATTACGGGTCTGCCCATATTCGACACTACAGCGGGATTTAAATGCATCCACCGGAAAGTGCTGGAGACGATTTCTGTTGAGAACATACGGTCCAACGGCTATGCCTTTCAGATTGAGCTGCATTTCAGGGCATGGAGAGCCGGCTTTACACTCAGTGAGGTAGCGATCATCTTTCGCGAAAGACAAGAAGGCATATCCAAGATGTCAAAGTCCATTGTATGGGAGGCTATCTGGAGGGTATGGACGCTCAAAATTCAAAGTATTATGGGGATGCTGTGATTTTGAGGCAGACTGCAGGGGTCGAGAGTCCTGCCCGACAGAGCAAGAACGGAGTATTATTATCTTCCCGGGGAGGGCCTGCGAAACTTATTTATACTGTACGGCGGACGTCTTTATCTTGCGAAGATAAGCTCAATAACCGAAAACAAACAATATTTAAACTTAATCCTTGATCCGGCGTTTAAAAATCAGCACTCTCCGATAACCGATAACAAAATAAAGTCCTTAAACTCTTCCCAGTAGTTTGTATATTTGGTTCTCAATGCCTGAAACCAGTTTCAGATTATTATTATGCAGTATTTAGATTTTGAACAACCGATTGCTGATTTGGAGAAAAAAATTAATGAACTCCGCAATCTCTCGATAACGGATGAAGATGTGTTGACGCCCGAAATAAAGCGTCTTGAAGAGCGGGTGGATGAACTGAGAAAATCAATTTTCCAAAACCTTACCCGCTGGCAGCGCGTGCAGCTGGCCCGTCATCCTGACCGACCGTACACTTTGGATTATATTAAAAAAATCACAGAGAATTTTGTGGAAATCCATGGTGACCGTTATCAAAGCGATGACAAGGCTATTGTGGGCGGGTTTGCTACGATCGACGGAAGATCGGTCGTCATTATGGGCCATCAAAAGGGAAGAGATACGGAAAGCCGTCAATACCGGCGATTCGGAATGGCGAACCCGGAAGGCTATCGAAAAGCCTACCGGCTGATGAAACTGGCAGAGAAATTTGATATCCCGGTGATTACATTGCTTGATACGCCGGGCGCTTATCCAGGGTTAGAGGCGGAGGAGCGGGGACAAGCTGAAGCCATTGCAAAAAACCTTAAAATGATGGCAACGCTTAACGTACCGATCATCACGGTGGTTATCGGAGAGGGGGCCAGCGGCGGTGCTATCGGCATCGGGATGGGTAATGAGGTCTATATGATGGAGAATACCTGGTATTCAGTCATATCGCCGGAATCCTGTTCCTCGATCTTATGGAAAACGTGGGATTACAAAGAACAGGCGGCATCGGTGCTCAAACTGACTGCTGAAGATCTGAAGGATCTTGACATTATTGAAGGTATTATCGAAGAACCCCTGGGCGGGGCGCATCGCGACCCGGAGGCTTCGGCGACAGTCGTGAAACAGCAGCTTCTGGAGTCGCTGGATCGGCTGGGGGATATGAACAGCAGCGAACTTGTAGAGGCTCGTATTGAAAAGTATTCCCGGATGGGACAGTGGAAAACAGCCTCCAAAGTAGAATCGGGGTAACGGATCGTGTTTCCTGAAAAAGAACCTGTTTATACGTACCCCCATCAACTGCGAAGTCGTTATGGAGAGACAGATAAGATGGGTTACGTTTATTATGGCCGGTACCTGGAATATTTTGAAGAGTCGCGTACCGAAATGATCCGATCACTGGGATTTTCTTATGCGCGACTTGAGGATAACGGCGTGATGCTGCCGGTGGTGCATACCGAAGTTGATTACAAAGCCCCGGTCTTTTATGATGAACTGATGAAAATTGAAGTGCTTCTCTACGATATCCCATCGGTAAAGCTGGAAACGTACTACCGTGTTTTTACGGACCGGCGGGAGGCCCCGCATATCCTGGGGAAGGTGGTACTCTGCTTTATGAAAGAGGAAACCCGCAAGCCGTGTCGGGCTCCGGCTGATTTTATAGACAACTTGTCTTCTGCTGTTGAATCCTGATTTGCTATGCAGACTCGTCATCTTACCTTATATCTGCTGGTACTGGTCTTGGTTGTGGGGATGGTGATTATGGCCCTGGGCGGGGGACTTTTTGGCCAGCAACAGTTTTGGCTGCTGCAATGGCAGCACCAGGCGCTTGCCAACCTGTGCCACCAGATAGCCGACCGATCGTTTTGGATAGGGGGTCAGCCTATGGCGGTGTGCAGCCGGTGCCTTGGAATATACGGTGGATTGGCTTTCGGATGGCTGCTCCTTCCTTTTGCAGGATTTTGGAAGATAAACTCCCATCGCTCCCGGTTGTTGAAAAAGCTTCTTATTGCAATGGCAGTGATGAATTTGATAGATATAGTTGGAAATTACGGCTCTTTTTGGGAAAATACGCTGACTTCGCGACTGATACTGGGCGGCCTGTTGGGAATAGCCGCTGCAGTACTCTTCTCGGGAGTATTTTTTAACAGGAAAAAAGAATCAACGGGGAAATATTATGGAAAACTCACAACAAGGGGAATCTGACAATTCACAGCGGGATGCAAGTTATCAACCAGCTCCATCATACTGGATGGCGGTGACGACTGCGGGACTGATATTCGGGATCATAGTTTTTGTTCTGTCCTTAATCACCAGTTACGCGACCATCAACTCAGAACCTACGGGTTCCTTCTTTTCACCCTCTCAATTTATCGGCGTTTTCGCCTGCCTGGCCGGGGCTTTTGGCGGTATGCTGGCAACCTGGCATTACGCGCGCGAATATGATAATATCCCCATCAAGTTGGGAAAGGGGGCGCTTATCGGATTTTTAACAGGGGTCTGTATCACTATTGTGAGCGTGGCGCTGAGCCAGGTGTGGCAGTTTGTGGATCCGGATATGACCCAGAAAATAATCGACAGCACAATCGCCAATATGGAGGCTATGGATATGCCGGACGCCCAAAAGCAACAAATGATTGATGTCACGGTTGAAGGAATTCGCAGCAACAACAGTATGGGCATGCAGCTGCTGTGGGGGGTGCCGATTAACGGAATCCTAAATCTTATTACCGGTATGATCGGAGCGAAAATATTTGGCCAGCAGGAAGGATAATATTTATAATATTTTTTTGATGAACGAGGAAGCAGAAAACAAGCAGCAGTTTACAGCATCTGACCCTGGCAGACTTTATACTTCCTGGGCTGAACGTAACGGTTTTTCCCACTGGGCGTTGGCGTTGATGTGGATCATAGCGGCTTTTATGCTTTTCCAGGTTACGGCTTCGGTCATTGCGCTTGCCCTGATCGGGATGGAAGGGGGACTAAGCTCAGACCCGTCGGAGGCAATGAAGATGATGACAGATAACCTGGACCTGGTCTTTATTGGTAATTCAACGGGGCAAATTCTCTTCCTTGGGCTGGCGACCTGGTTTTATGCCCGCCTCCATACTTCGCGGTCTGCCCACAAGGCCTTTATGCGGTTTAACTTCCGGGGCGATACCCTGCGTTACATGTTGCTGGCGGCGGTACTGGTGGTTGTGGGTCAGCCAGTCATCTGGTTTCTCTCGTGGCTCAATACCCTCATTCCCCTTCCGGATGCTTTTGCCAATATCCAAACTTCGCAGATGGAAATGATTGAAAATTTCCTGCAAAGCGATCATATGATGTGGCTTACGCTTTTTCACGTGGCTGTCGTCCCGGCGATATGCGAGGAGGTGTTATATCGCAGCTACGTTCTGCGGGCCTTTGAAAAAAGCTGGGGTATCTGGCCGGCTATTATTATTTCGGGGCTCCTCTTCGGACTTTATCATATGCAGTTGAGCAACCTTTTTCCACTGGCCGCTATCGGGATACTCCTTGCCTATATCACCTGGGTTTCTAAAAGTGTATTACCCGCTATGGCCGGACATTTTGCGAATAACGGGGGCAGCGTGCTGTACGGAACCTATTACCCGGAATCGGCTTTTGCCGAGATGACCCCGGAATCGATGCCTCCCATCTGGGCCGTAAGTATCAGTCTGGTAATTACGTCATATATTGTATATTGGATGTATAATCAGTATAAAAAAAACAGGCACAAGGAGGCACATTATGTTTGATGGACCGAAGCCGAATGAAATAGAAGATTGGGTGTGTGTATTCGAACGGGGGACAGAATACGAGGTGGAATCTGCCAAAAATTACTTGTCAAGCATGGAGATTCCATCACAGATCCTCTCCAAACGGGATTCCGCTTTTAGCCTGAATGTGGGTGAGACCGCCCTGGTATACCTGTACGTTCCCAAAGATTTTGAACAGCAGGCCCGGGAAGCCCTTGAGGAGTTGGAGCTGCCTGAGGATTCGAACCGGGAAGAGGAGTAGTTTTTGTGAGTGAGCTGACCAAACGTATCCTCTTTGCCGTTCCTGCTGCTGCCTTTTTCCTGTACCTTACGTATGTGGGCGGGGTGTTTTTTGCGACCCTGATTGTGCTCATCGGCCTGCTCATACAGCGGGAGGTTTCCGTAATCAGCGGGAAGGCCGGCTTTCCCGCCGATCCGATGTTCCCCTACATTATTGGACTGTGGGTTTTATTATCCCCTTTCTTATCCCACAACCTGGTGGTCGGACTGACTGTCTTTTTGCTGTTTATCGGGACCCAGATTATTAAACCCGGGGACCGGGGGCTCAAATCACTTGTGTCCACCGCGTTTTGTGGCCTTTACGCTTCCCTCGGACTACTGGCACTGCTTTTGATCAGGCAGCTGGGGAATACAGAGACCGGTTTTATATTGACGCTTAGCCTGCTGCTGATGGTCTGGGGGAACGATATCTTCGCCTATTTCGGAGGCAAAAATTTCGGCAAAAATCATTTGGCCCCGAAAATAAGTCCCAATAAAACATGGGAGGGCTTTTTCTTCGGCATTGCAGGAGCCCTGGCGGGACTCGCTATTGCCTTTTACCTGGTACCGTTCGCCTATCCGTCACCCCTGCCTCTGATGCTGCCCGCCGTCTTGCTGATCAGCGTATTTGGTCCTGTTGGTGACCTGACCGCCAGCCGGCTGAAAAGAGCGGCCGGTGTAAAAGATGCTTCAAGGCTTATACCGGGACACGGGGGCTTTTTTGATCGTTTTGATGCGCTTATCCTGGCTGCCCCCGCTTTTTACGTCTATTTGAAATCTTTGGAGATCATGGGATATGTTTCGTTTTAACATTCGTTGTGAAATAAAAGAACTAACGCTCAAACAGCCCTTTACCATTGCCCGCGGCACCAAGAGGACGGTCCCGAATGTTTTTGTCTCTCTTTCCGCCGACGGCTGTGTAGGCCTGGGTGAGGCGGCCCCGAATGCCCGGTACGACGAAGACGCCTCAAACGTAACTGCTTTTATCGAAAGCTTGCCCGGCGCTTTTTTTGAGGAGGTATCGACCGGAGAAGCACTGGCGGCAAAGCTTGATGCCCGGCAGCCGCAGGTAAAGGCCGCCATGGCTGCCGTGGAGATGGCCTGGCTCGACTGGTGGGGCAAGAAGCAGGCAAAACCGCTCTGGAGGATGTGGAATGCCCCCTCAAACGCTACCCCGCCGACCTCCTATACGATCGGACTTGATACCCTTGAGGTGATGCAGGATAAGATCCGGGCTGCTTCGACCTATCCGATCCTGAAAGTAAAGCTGGGCACGGAACGGGATCGTGCTATCATCGAAGCTATACGGAAAATTACGGATAAACCTATTCGCGTGGATGCCAACGAAGGATGGAAAACTATTGGTGAGGCGAAAGAACAGATCTCCTTTTTAGCCCGTCAGAACATTGAAATGGTAGAGCAGCCGATGCCTTCTTCCATGATGGATAAGATGAAGAGATTGAAACAGTGGTCGCCGCTGCCCCTGATGGCCGATGAGAGTTTTAAAGGAGGAGAAGACCTCGACGAGATAGCCGAAGCCTTTCACGGTATTAACATCAAACTTATGAAGATCGGGAGTCTGGTGAAAGCGCGTGCGGTTATTGAGGAGGCCCGAGAACGCAATCTCAGCGTTATGACAGGCTGCATGATCGAGAGCTCGCTGGCCAACACCGCGGGCGCTTTACTGGGACTCTGGTCGGACTACGTGGATTTGGATGGTCACCTTTTGATTAAGGATGATCCATATAAGGGAATGAACCTGGATCACGAAATGAGAGCCGTTCTGAGTGAAAAACCCGGACTGGGAGTCTCCGTAAGCAGTTAGCAAGAGGGAAAAGAAAATGGGCAAGGGTCAGAATTTTCTTTTCCAATCGTATAAATAGCTGAAACATCGGGATTATGCGTCCGTATAAAGGGACTGTCAGTTTTGAGGAAAATTTCTGAAATGCAGGTTGAGCAGGAATGATTGGAGATGGATTCCCATTTTTGTTCCTGTTACCGAGAGAAGACGAACTACCCATCACAGGGAGGCATTGACCGAATAAGGCCGGTAAAGCGTATGCCGGCAGGTACTGCAAGGGAATGAGTTTTGCCGGAAAAAGGTTGTTTTCCTGCGATAGGCCATACGTCACTATTTGTTTTCCCGTCTGATACAACCGACCCCGAATTATCAGGGTATACGAAGGGGAAGCGAGGATAAGGGAAAGTTTTTTCTTTAACCGAATGACATAATATTATCAGGAACGCATGTTAGCTACTATGATATCAAAAGAGAAATCCTCTGACATATCCGTTGCGTCAGGTGTACTATTCCTGCTAATGCTTCTAAGCTACACGGCGTCAGGGAGAGGGTGGACAGCTCACGCGGCCACCGAAACAAGTGCCGATAAGTCCCCCGGAGCAGAAGAGACAGCTGGCATAAATGCTTCGGTAAACGGCTTTATTACCGACCGGGAAAGCGGAGAGACACTGCTGGCGGCTAATGTGGCGCTGTTAGAAATTAACAGGGGGACCTCTACCAATAATTCGGGCTACTATACGATTACCAATATTCCACCGGGCACCTATACTCTCGTTGCTACTTATATTGGGTACCAGCGGTATGAGCAGGAGATTACGCTCGAAGAGGGAGAAAACCGGCGCATTGATATTGCATTGGAACCCAAGAGTCTTCAGCTGGATGAGCTTGTCGTCCAATCGCAGGCGGAAGAGGAGGAACAGAAAGATATCGGCCGCGCCCAGATATCAACCCAGCTTATTAAAGAGTTGCCCGCTGTTTTGACCCCGGATGTGTTCCGTTCGGTACAGCTGCTCCCGGGGGTTAAAGCGGCTTCTGATTTTTCGAGCGGACTCTATATTCGGGGCGGGAGTCCCGACCAAACCCTCATCCTGCTGGATGAAACCACGGTCTACAATCCCTCGCACTTCTTCGGGTTGTTTTCTACCTTTAATCCCGATGCGGTAAAGGACGTACAGCTCTATAAAGGCGGGTATCCGGCGGAATACGGGGGACGTATCGGCTCGGTGTTGACGATCTATAATAAAGACGGCAACCGGAATGAAACCGAGGGGACGGCCAGTATCGGGATGCTGGCCTCGCGGGCCTCGATAGAGGGACCCTACAAGTACGGGTCGTATATGCTGGCAGTCCGCCGTTCCACGATTGAGCCCGTACTGGGATTTATAGAAGATGCTCCCGAGACTTTTTACTTCTATGACATCAACGGGAAGATTAATTTTGATATCTCTGAGAACGACAGGCTCTCGCTGGCCTTTTATTCAGGGACGGATGTCATTTCCTGGCCTATTTTTGAGGATGCCGTCATTGATTTAAACTATGGCAATCAAACGGTCAGTGCCCAATGGAGGAAGATCATCTCGGATAAACTTTTTAGCACGGTTACGGCCACCGGATCGAGGTATTTTAATGAACCGCAATTCCAGTTTGGCGGGACCTCCTTCGAGAGTGAAAACAATGTCCGCGATGGTTCGCTGAAGGCCGACCTGGAGTATATCCCGAATGAATATCATACCATATCGGTTGGATTCTGGGGAGGAGCTATGACGCTTCGCCTCCAGGAGCTTTTTGACGGGGAATACGCCTTCGACCGGGAGCTTGATTCGCGGTACGCCTCGGCCTATCTTCAGGAGCAGTGGAAACCATCGGATCGGTGGATGGCAACGGGGGGACTCCGTCTCAACGCCTTCTCAAAAGGAAGCTACCTGAGGCTTGCCCCCCGGCTTTCAATAGAACACCGGCCGACCGAAAATATACGTCTCCAGACTGCATATGGTCGCTATAACCAGTTTCTTACACTGATGACCAACGAGGCCTTTTCGGGTTTTGACACCTGGCTGACGACCGCGGAGAATGTTCCCCCCTCGTATGGGGACCAGTTTTCCCTGGGTATTAAAACCATCCCGTTCTCCGGCTATGGTTTCGATGTTGAGGTCTACTACAGAACCATGAGAGATCTGTTTGAGCTGGACCCTTTTGTGGGTGACAATGCGGGACTGGATTATGCGGAACAATTCCGTTTCGGGAAAGGCTATGCCTACGGCATGGAAGTTTTCCTGGAAAAACAAGTGGGACGTTTAAGTGGTTTTGTCGGGTATACGTTTGGAGTCACGCGCCGAAAATTTCCCGGATTTAATGTTGATCTGCCGGATGAGCCGCGCCGGGGCCGGTTTTACCCGCCAAAATACGACCGCACACACGATATGAACATTGTTGCAAACTACCGGTTGTCGCAACGGTGGAGCGTCTCGGCCGTGTTTAATTATTCCACGGGTCAGGCTTACACCGACCCGCAGGGACGCACACAGTTTTCGAATCTTCCCTGGGGCAGCAGCGACCGCGACGCATTTGTCATTGGCAATATGAATTCATCGCGCTTGCCCCCCTACCACCGGATGGACCTGTCGTTCAGCCGGTCGGGCCGGTTCTTTAACCTGGGGGATGCGGAGTGGCAGTTCCAGCTCATCAATCTTTACAACCGGAGCAACATTTGGTTCTATAATTATGATTTTGATGAAAACCCGGTGGAACGAGAGGATGTATCGATGCTGCCCATACTCCCGGCCATCTCTTATACGGTACAGTTCTAAACGGTATTATGATCTGTCTCATATTGTTACAAGAAGTCCATCGGATTAACTATAAATTTCGTAAGTCATGATGTTGAATGCCCTGATTACCGATCATGTTAACCTCCTTCCCTCTGCAGGTGTCAGAAGAATAGGAGGACTGTTTGTTACCTTGATTTTCTTTCTTTTGCTGAACACCGCTTGTGAAAACTATGCACAGGACAGTTATGAGGAGCTTGTTGTATTGGAGGCGTATGCCACTGCCAACCGTCCCCTTCCGGAAGTACGGCTTAGTAAAACACTGCCCACCGGGCAGGAGTACAGCTTCGAGGAAGCCGCACTGGACGAGGCTAATGTGGAGGTGGTCCTGCTGGAAGAAGACGGCGCTGAGGAAGTGGTATTTGATTATCGTTCCTCTGAGGTGAAAGGAGTCTACGTTGCCGAAGACCCGACGCACCGGGTGCTCCCCCGAAGAACCTACCGGATCACAATCAATTTTGATAATCGACCGGAAATCCTTCGTGCCGAGACAACCATTCCGGATGCGATAGAGATTCTTAATGAGGTGCCAGATACCGTTATCTATCAATCACCCGAACAAATGGAACTGGTTATTTCAGCTTTTGAGCAAACACAAAAGCAGAGTATTTTTGTGTTTAATACAGTGGCTTCAGAGCCGGAAGAGGAGGATCTGACCCCTTTTTATAAAAACCTGGTGGAGGAAGAAGACGACACAGAGGTCGAGGATTTCTACAATACGGAGACCACGCCCGTCAACGAGGGAAATTTTGATGTAAATGACGATGGAACAATTACAGTCCAGTTTCCCTGGATAGGCGTCGCTTTTTTTGGTGATAACAGGGTCGTAGCCAATTCTATCGATGAAAATTTGTCGGATCTGATTTCCTCGCAGGAGGTTCAACTTGGCGGGGGGACGCTCTCACCCGGTGAGATTCCCAACCTGCGTTATTATGTGGAGGGCGGCATCGGCATTTTCGGCAGCTTTGCATCCGATACGGTGCAAACGTTCTTTAAGAGACCGGGGGGGATGTGATGGGGTGCATCTCTGCTGCTGTTTTTCCTTAGCCTTGCTGAAGAACAACTTTCTCGGTCAGAAATCCGGGCCAATCGCCTCAAAGGACCATAACATAGGTTTCAAACTTTGTCACCCGTTACAACTATCGAAGTTCGACAGACAGCTGTGAGCTGTAAGTTCATCAAAATACGAGCCATAATAGTAGCAGGATTACCATAATCCAGGCCATAATTTTGATGCTTGTGGGCTGTTGTGGAAATTCATAACCGCAAATGGGACATACTTCCGCATCACGATCAACCTCCATGGCGCAGCCGGGACATTCTTTCTTTTCCATCGCGCTTTTGAATAAGTTCTGCTCAGCTTTGTTTCGACCGTCATGCTTTTTTTACCGGGTTGTTGAGTTCGCCTATAC
This sequence comes from Fodinibius roseus, assembly GCF_900129315.1. Lineage (GTDB taxonomy): Bacteria > Bacteroidota > Rhodothermia > Balneolales > Balneolaceae > Fodinibius > Fodinibius roseus. Next base: position 258,295 of record NZ_FQUS01000004.1, on the reverse strand, counting down.
CGCTGATCCAGGTGCGTACGGTATCTCCCGGTGTCAGGTAGACGGGAGGCTTGCGGCTGAATCCCACCCCCTGGGGCGTCCCCGATGCAATAACATCACCCGCTTCGAGGGTAAAGGAATGTGAGAGGCGGGCGACCAGGTCGGCGACTCCAAAAACCATATCCCCGGTATTGGCCTCTTGCATGGTTTTGCCGTTGACGCTGCACCCTATGTCGAGGTCTTGTGGATCAGAAATTTCATCGGAAGTGACTATAACGGGTCCCAGGGGACAAAAGGTGTCCAGTGATTTGCCGCGTACCCATTGCTCGTCGCTGAACTGCAGGTCGCGCGCTGATACATCATTGATGATGGTATAGCCGAAGACATGGGAGAGGGCCTCTTCCGGGGAAATATTTTTGGCCTTCTTTCCGATCACGATCCCCAGCTCCACTTCATAGTCGACTTGACTTGTAAGGTCGACGGGAATTTCAATAGCATCCGTCCCGGAAATAATGGAACTGGAAAATTTGGCAAAGACCAGCGGAGTGTCGGGGACTTCCATCTTGGATTCAGAGGCGTGGTCCAGGTAATTCAGGCCGATCGCCACAATTTTTGAAGGGTTACTGATGGGAGCGGCAAAATCCTCTGCACGAACCGGTTGTCCCCCCCCAGGCTGCTCGGCCAGGGCTTGTGTCAGCTGTTCATAGTCCTTTTGGTCACTTCTGATCAGTTCCATAAGGGATCCGTCAAAACCGAGATCAGCTAAAGCTATACTGTTTCCCTCAACAATCGCAGCAGGAGTACCGTCGTTTAAAGTCGTTAATTTCACAGGATATGATTTTTAATAAGTTAGTGTTTAATAATGACTGATTACAAAAAAAGGTAATAAGTATTGCCTGACCGGTGCCATGCCCCCTCTCATGATGTCGTAGCGGGCCCGATCGTCATCATAACGAAACCGCTTTGACCATAACATCCGGGATCCATGGGTTTATACATGGGGTTTATACATGTGTTCACGCGTAAGCTTCCGGGCAAAGAGCCCGTCGGACTTAGCAAAATCTACTGCGGGTTCGTTGAATTTAGCCAGGTTCCGAGCTTTTTTTGTTAAGCACGTCAATCAATCACCTCAATTGATCCCAAAATCGTCTGACGCTCTCCGCGGCCTCAAAGCACGGCAATATAAATGGTAAAAAAGAAAATTAATTATAAATAGCAACATACAGGATACCAAATTTTTCTGTTGTGCAGGGAAATTTTCATGCGTTTCCATTCCACGCCTGAAAACAATATCTTAGTCCACTGCAGGAACTCAAGAGTACGAGCTCCTGTTATTACGCTTTTGTAGGGGGCTTTGCAAAATTGCTCTTTTGCCCAATGTCAGCGTTATCGGTCGGTTGAAATTCTCACATATAACTATATGCTGCGAGGGCAACCTGCCTCTGGCCTTGACTTTGAACACAGTTTCTGGTTTTTCAAAGCTCTCTGTTAACTAATAGTATTCAAAATTATATTATTTATTGCTTATGGAATATCGAGCGCTTGGAAATACCGATCTTAACCTTTCAGTTGTCACTTTTGGCGCATGGGCCGCCGGCGGCTGGATGTGGGGAGGAACGGAACAAAATAATTCTGTCGAAGCTATACGGGCCGCTTATGATCACGGGGTCACCTCTATTGATACGGCGCCGGTCTACGGACAGGGATTAAGTGAGAAGATTGTGGGAGAAGCGATTAGTGATATCCCGAGAGATGAAGTCCAGATTTTGACGAAATACGGCCTCCGCTGGGATACCGACAAAGGTCACTTCCGGTTTGCGAGCAAAGACAATCACGGCAACGATATTGACATGCATGAGTACGCTGCCAGGGAAAGTGTCATGAAGGAATGTGAGGATAGCCTGCGACGCCTGGGAACCGATTATATCGACCTGTACCAAATTCACTGGCCCGATCCCACTACCCCGGTTGAAGAAACAATGGAGGCCATGGACCGGCTTAAAGAACAGGGAAAAATCCGTGAAGCAGCTGTCTGCAACTATAATGTGGAGCAACTGAAAGAGGCGGAGCAGTATCACAATATTGTCTCCAATCAAGTACCGTACAGCATGTTGCAGCGAGATATCGAGGAGGACGTGGTGCCGTATTGCATAGAACATGGCAAGGGGATTCTGGCGTACAGTCCCCTGCAGCGCGGACTGCTGACCGGCAAGATGGAGCCCGGACAGGATTTTTCAGAAGGCGATCACCGTGCCGATAATCCCTACTTTTCGGATGAAAATATCAGGCGGACCAACGCTTTTCTGGAGAAAATTTACCCCATTGCAGAGGCCCATGATGCTACCCTGGCGCAGCTGACGATACGGTGGACGATCCAGCAGCCGGGCATAACGATAGCATTGGTTGGCGCCCGCAACGAGGAACAGGCCACGCAAAATGCAAAGGCCGCGGATATTAAGCTCAGTGATGAGGAGATCGCCACGATCAACAGCGAACTCGATGAGCTGGAGCTTGACCTGGGATGATGTCTCATCCCTGACTACTCATAGCAGATGTTATGATGCCGTTTTTTAAGACTTCCGTTTTCTGCTATATTTATAATAACTTGTAGTGCGGGTGGCACCTAATGGGCCTTAAGTGTCCAAAAAGTACTATAAATACTGGTTTGATAAGGACGCTGACAGGAGTGTACTCCCGTTAGCATGCTTTCAGGCCAGATGACCGCACAACGCATTATAATAATACGTTAGTAAAATGTTTCGTTTCAACCTGCTTAGCTAATACTATATACCTGTAATATGTCTTATGGCTGCACCACATGAACATCAATATGTAGAGGATTTTGAAAACCTGCTCGATCCCGGGGGCAATACTATTTTAAACATGTTGCCGGGAGAGGCGCGGGAAGCTGTACGTTCCGGTGATCCGGGGAAGGTCCGCAGGATTGACGGTTCGTTTGCTATTGCCGAAAAGAAGGGGAAGGAGGTATACCTGGCCCGGTCCATCGGTCGCCCCATGCGCTATTTCCTGGCCAAGCAGGCCGCGGGACCCCTGCTGGTGGTTGCAGAACGCATCGACGAGATTTTCAGCTATCTCAAAGAGCAGGACCTGCACGAGCAGTTTCATCCCTCTTATACGCGGATGGTCCCCGCCCATCATTTGACCCGGCTTCAGCTGGTCGGCTGCCCGGATCCGAGTCCCGAGTACCGGCGCTATTTTGATCCGCAGCAGGAGACCCTGGACGGTGATCTGGATGCGATTGGTGCCCGGTATATCGGGGCATTGGCCGAGGAGTGCCGGAAATGGCTGCAAACCGTCCCGGAAAAAGAACCGGTCGGAGTGCTCTTTTCAGGGGGGATAGACAGCGGATCCGTTTTCCTGGTCCTTTATCACCTGATGCTTGAGATGGGACTCTCCCCGCAGCGGCTTAAAGCGTTCAGTCTTTCGGTGGAGGGGGGAACGGATGCCAAGCAGGCAGCGCACTTCCTGGATCAGCTGGATCTCTCCCTGTTCCTGGAAGTCATTGATGTCCCGCCCGGCGAGATCGATTACAAGAAGACCATACGGATTACGGAAGACTATAAATCGCTGGATGTGGAGGCGGCGACGATGACCGAAGCCCTGTGCCGGACTATCCGCGAGCGCTATCCCGAATGGAACTACCTGGCGGACGGGGACGGCGGGGATGAAAATATGAAGGACTACCCGATTGAAGAAAATCCCGAGCTCACCATTCGCAGTGTGCTCGGAAACCAGATGCTTTACCACGAAGGGTGGGGCGTCGACAAGATAAAGCATTCTCTCACGTATTCAGGGGGACTCAGCCGCGGACATGTTCGCACCTATGCCCCGGCCCGCCACTACGGGTTCAGGGCGTTTAGTCCCTATACCCTGCCGAATGTTATTGAAGTTTCGGAAGGTATTCCCTTTATCCGGCTGACCGGCTGGGATCCTGAAGAGCTCTACGGCCTGAAAGGGGAGATCGTGCAGCGTGGTGTAAAGGCGGTAACGGGGCTGGAGATGCCGGTATTTCCGAAGCGGAGATTCCAGCACGGCGCCGCGCCCAGAGAGAAAACAGACGAACTTTTTGCGGATGACGAGATGGAATATCGCCGGTATTTCGCTTCGCTATATGCGTAGTGGCCCGTTGGATACGTATCTTGCAGAAGCCTTTGCAAAACCGTTTTTTTGGCCAATGTCGGCGTTATCGGTCGGTTGAAATCCTCATATATAGGCAATATGCTGCGAGGGCAACCTCCCTGGGATTTGACCTTGAACAAAATTCCTGGTTTTTCAAAAACTTCTTGTATTTCATTCCGATGACTGTTCCATTTCAGAAGCGAGGATAAACGGGACCCAAAAACGTCGCTGGCCGGGTAAGTTGTACCGGCATCTCCTCTATCCTGGCTTAAGTCTTTCTAACGTATAACAAACCCATGTTGGATACTTCCGAAATTATTGATCTTCGCCCCCCCCGCAACAAGGTACGACCCGATCGCCCGTACCACTTTCTGCATGAACAGGAGCGGGGGCCCGATGGAGCGTTGAAAGAGGTGAATACCATTTTCCTGACCAACAGCGAATGTCCCTTTAAATGCGTGATGTGCGATCTCTGGAAAAACACGCTCACAGAACCGGTTCAGCCGGGACATATCCCCGACCAGATTTCGTATGCCCTCCGGCGGCTCCCGCAGGCGAGTGCCGTTAAACTCTATAACAACGGAAACTTTTTTGATCGCAAGGCGGTCCCCCCGGAAGATTACGAAGCTATTGGCGAACTCCTTTCCGGTTATGAGCGGCTTATTATTGAAAATCACCCCAAACTTTGTGGGCCCGGCTGCCTCTCTTTTCAGCAGCTGCTCGGCGGCCGTCTGGAAATTGCGATGGGACTGGAGACGATTCACCCTGAAGTACTTCCAAAACTGAATAAACAAGTTACCACGGAAAATTTTGCGGAAGCCGCTTCGTTTCTCGCCCAAAACGACATCGATGCACGCGCTTTTATCCTCCTGAATCCCCCGTTCCTGACAGATCCCGAAGAACATATAGCCTGGGCGGTAAAAAGTGTGGAATTTGCCCTCCATTGCGGCGTTTCCGCCTGCAGTATCATTCCCACCCGAACAGGCAACGGCGCCATGGAGAAACTTCAGCAAGAGGGACATTATGTGCCGCCGACCATAGCAGCACTCGAACAGGCCTTTGAACAGGCGCTCCGCTTTGACGGGGGACGAATTTTTGTCGACCTGTGGGATTTGAAGCGGTTTTCGGAATGCAATCATTGTTTCGAAGAACGAAAGCAGCGGCTCGAAAAGATGAACCGGGAGCAGCGGATATATCCTCCCGTGTCGTGTATACAGTGTTGCGAATGAAGGAAAAAAGGTATGATATCGCCGTTATCGGGGCAGGTTTTGCCGGTTCACTGACCGCCCTGGGACTGGATCAGCTGGGCTATAATGTGCTTCTCATTGAAAAAGAAGCGCATCCCCGCTTTGCCATCGGGGAGTCGTCCACCCCCATCGCCGATATGATTCTGCGCGACCTCGCGGGCCGCTACGATCTATCGTGGCTGTACAGCTTTTCCCGTTATGGTAGCTGGCAGGACCACCACCCCGAAGTGGCGTGTGGAATTAAGCGCGGATTCAGCTATTACAGCCACCGGCGGGGACGTCCTTTCCGAACGGATGAAGCGCATTCGCGCGAGTTGTTGGTAGCCGCCAGCGTCAGCAACCGGCAGTCCGATACGAACTGGTACCGGCCGGATCTGGATGCTTTTCTCGTTTCCAAGGTACGGGAGACAGGCATTGACTACTTTGATCAGACGACTGTCACCTCGCTGTTGCGAACGGCCGGAAGATGGGAACTGGAAGCCCGTCGGGAAAAGGATTTTCAACTGTTTTCCAGTGACTGGATCATCGATGCTACCGGTTCGGGTGCGCTGCTTCATCAGCTCGGCATCCCTTCGGCGGGTGTTGATCTACGGACCCGCACCTCCGCTATTTTCTCTCATTTCACCGGGTTGAAGCCCTGGCAGTCCTGGCTGCGCGAGCACCATATCTCAACCGGAGATTACCCCTACAATCCCGACTTTTCGGCTCTGCATCACCTGCTGGACGAAGGCTGGCTCTGGATGCTGCGTTTTAACAATGGCACTACGAGTGCGGGACTGGTGTTGGAGCAATACATAAGGGCCCGTTTGCCTGAAAATAAGCAGGCGGCCTGGAAGCACGTCATCGGGCGCTATCCGTCCCTCGCGGATCTGTTTGAAAAAGCATCTGTCGCTGAGCTGCCGGGACAGCTGTTCTCAGCCCGAAGACTGCAGCGAAGAGCACAAAAGGTGTACGGGGAGGGCTGGGTGGCGCTCCCGCATACGGCCGGATTTGTAGACCCCCTTCATAGCACCGGTATTGCGCACTCGCTGTCCGGCGTCGAACGTATTTTGTATGCCTTTGAAGAGGGGGGAGGGAGCGCTTCCTCACAACCCCGATCTGACTTTTTAGCAACATACGAGCGAGCTGTTTTCAGGGAGCTCCGTTTCATTGACCTGCTGGTTGACGGCTGTTACAAAACCCGGAGAAATTTCGATCTGTTTACAACATACAGCATGCTCTATTTCACTGCTGCCATAAATTATGAACAAAAGAGACTCCGGGGATTGTTTGATATCGAAAATGACGCTTTTCTTTTGGCAAATCATCCCCGCATTCCCGCTCTGATACACCAATGCTACCGGGAGGTGCAGGAGATCAGCTCACGTCCGGATAGCGAGATCCCGCAGGAGGTCATTGAAAAATTCCGGGTCCGCGTCAAAAAGGAAATCGCTCCCTTTAATCCGGCCGGACTCCTGGATCCGGATATTCCGAATATATATGAGCATACCGCTGCGGATTTGGGATGCGAAAAGTAGAATATCCTGGATGCCCTCCAGGCACAGGGCTTCACCCCGGGCAGTAATAATCCGCAGGACTTGCATAACGAACGCATATGGTACGACGAGGGTGCACCGGACTGGGGGGAAGGACCCGGCTACTAAGCTGTGGTCCAATTCCCCACCCTCTGGGTCGGGATAACAGAGAACATTTGCGGGGCAAAATCGAATCGATACCTCGATGGCTATGCCTCGAAGTAGTTTAATCCGTTAATTTATGAAAGGGAGTAGCTTTTGCAAGAGTTACTCCCTTTTTTTTGTTTAGTTCGGTTTGTTGGTTATAATCTTGTGATTGACAAGAACACAAGCTGAACAGAGAAAAATATTCTAAAATAAACGGGTTTTTAAGGTAATGGTAAAGCAACCGATGCATAAGCATATTATTTTCATACTTGTAATAGCGTGTACTGTTTTTCAGATTTCCTGCGGATCTTCTCAACAGGGAGAAGAAGAGAAGACAGAGCGTCCCAATATTGTGTTTATTATGACCGACGACCACTCCTACCAGACTCTGAGCGCCTATGATGACCGCTTTATCGAAACACCGAATATTGATCGGATTGCCGGGGAAGGGGTGAAATTTGTCAACAGCTTTGTGGGCAATTCCATTTGTGCCCCCAGCCGGGCGACGCTGTTGACGGGTAAACACTCCCACAAAAACGGCCAGATTGACAACGGTGGCGCCTTTGACGGATCCCAGCCGACATTCCCCAAGTATTTGCAGCAGGCCGGCTACCAGACAGCCCTGATCGGAAAATGGCACCTGCGCAGCACGCCCACCGGCTACGATCACTACAACCGGCTGATCGGGCAGGGAGACTACTATAATTCGGACTTTATCGTCAACGGGGATACCATCCCCTCCGACGGCTATGTAACAGACGTGATAACGGATAAGAGCCTGGCATGGCTGGAGAGCCGGGAAAGCGACCAGCCGTTTGCTCTGCAGATTCACCACAAGGCCAGTCACCGGGTATGGATGCCGGATACCTCGCTGCTGGAACCGGGCGGACCGGAGCCGTTTACACTGCCGGACATGAATGCCGGTGAAGGGAAAGATCAGGTCCCCGGCGAGCCGAATAGGCTGTCCGGACTGCCGAGTACTTTTTTTGATGATTACGAGGGGCGAAGGGCCGCGGCCGCCCAGAAAATGAGCATTATTGAGGATATGGATATCGTCTATGACCTGAAGATGCTGGATGAGGAGGGCGAATTGGAAACCAAATACCGGGATATGTATGCCAATGGCCGGTATGCAGACTTGAATGAGGAGCAGAAGGAAGTCTGGGATGCCTATTACGATCCTATTATTAAAGAATTTAAAAAGCAGCGGGATCAGATGTCAAAGGTAGAGCTGGCCCGGTGGAAGTACCAGCGCTATATGCGCGATTATCTGAAGACGGTGCGAACGGTTGATGATAATGTCGGCCGGGTGCTGGACTACCTGAAAGAGAACGACCTCTATGAGAATACCCTGATTGTCTATACCTCCGACCAGGGATTTTATATGGGTGAGCACGGATGGTTCGACAAGCGCTTTATGTATGAGGAATCGATGCGAACTCCCCTTCTCATGAAATTTCCCGAATCAATATCCACCCGAGACGAGGTGGATGAGTTGGTCCAGAATATCGATTATGCGCCTACGCTGCTCGACATCGCCGGGACGGAAGTGCCGGGAGATATGCAGGGCAAATCCCTGCTTCCGCTGGTACAACACGCCGATGAGGACTGGCGAGAGGCTCTCTACTACCACTATTATGAATTTCCCAACCCGCATATGGTCAAACGCCACTACGGGATCCGTACGGACCGATATAAGTTGATTCATTTTTACAATGATATTGACGACTGGGAGCTGTACGACCTGCAGGAGGACCCGAAGGAGATGAATGACCTCTACGGCAAGGAGGGCTACGGGGAAATTACCCGGGAGCTGAAAGAGAAACTTGCCGGATTACAGGAGAAGTATGAGGATACGGACCGGAGCACCTATTGATTGCAATAAAGCCTCTTTTAATAAAGGAGCTTTGGTCTTGCAATCCCTGCCTTGCTTCTACCGATTTCCTGGGAGGTGATCTGTGGCAGGGAAGGGGTCGGTCATCAGTACCTCACGCCTTCAGCGTGTCAGCTGCTGAAATTCGGGGGATTAGGAAGCACTGCGGGATTTGCCAGGGAACTTATAATTGCAATATGAACAACGAAGAAAGTTCTGGCGGGGATTGATGGGTGAGATTGGTAAGGTAGTGTGGAAAGATAGGGAATTTTCTTATTTTTTTCGGAATAATGCGCCCGTTTCTCTCGGTTGCCGGCAGCAAACAGAAAAAATAATAGAAAAGATTTATTATGACGGGTAAAAACTGGATTTCTCTTCTTTTGTTGGGATTGGTTATAGCTTGCAACACACAGCCGGGGCAAGATGGCCGGCAAGCCGGTTCGGAACAGCCGAATATTATTCTGTTTCTGGTGGATGATCTGGGCTGGCAGGATACTTCGGTGCCCTTTCACAAAGAGCAGACCCCGTTTAACGAGTTCTACCAGACCCCCAATATGGAGCGGCTGGCCGGCCAGGGAATGCTTTTTACGAATGCCTATTCTGCCAGTCCCGTCTGCACGCCCACCCGGAGCAGTATTATTACCGGGAAAAATCCGGCTCGTACCAATATCACGGACTGGACGTTGCACAATGATCCTGAGAGGATGGAGCGCACCGGTCAGGATTACCCGGTGAAATCGCCTGATTGGGCCGTGGAAGGAGTACAGCCGGACAGTATGCTGTTGACTGAGGTCCTGAAGGCGCAGGGTTATCGTACTATTCACGTGGGGAAAGCACATTTTGGGGCCCTCCGAACGCCCGGTGCGGATCCGACAAATCTGGGGTTCGATGTTAATATTGCAGGCCATGCTGCCGGGGCGCCGGGGAGCTATTGGCCTGAGGATAACTATGGCAACGAGGAACCCGGTTCAGCCTGGGCGGTGCCGCGGATGGAGGATTATTACGACAGCGAGGCCAACCTTACAGAAGCATTGACGATTGAAGCCAACAAGGCCATCGACAATGCTGTTGAAGCGAACAAGCCTTTCTATATGAATATGGCCCATTATACTGTGCATGCTCCCATCATGGCCGACAGGCGGTATTACGAGGATTATCTGGAGGCCGGTGTGGACAGCGTGGAGGCAAAATATGCTTCCATGGTTGAGGGCATGGACAGCAGCCTGGGCTCGATATGGCAGAATCTGAAAGAGGAAGACATTGCTGAAAATACGATTATCCTGTTTATGTCTGATAACGGGGGACTGAGTGCACACACCCGGGGCACCACGCCGATGGGGACGGGCCTCAATACCCATAACAAGCCGCTGCGCAGCGGTAAGGGATCGGCTTACGAGGGTGGTATCCGGGTGCCGATGATTGCCGCCTGGGCTGAAAGGGCGGAGGACCACCCCCTGCAGAGCCGCTTTGAAATCCAGCCCGGCAGCAGGAATGAAACGCCGATCATTTCCGAAGATTTTTACCCGGCTATTCTTGAGTTGGCGGGACTTGATTCTGGTTCGGCAGCATTTCAATCCACAGATGGCCGCAGTTTTATACCGCTCTTGCGTAGCGGCAAAGCCCCGGGAACCGGAGAGGACCGGGCGTTGGCATGGCACTACCCGCACAAGTGGGGTCCCAGTGGACCGGGGTACGAACCGTTTACGGCGATTCGTGACGGGCAATGGAAGCTGATCTATTTTTATAAGGATCAGGAGTGGGAGCTGTATAACCTGGAGGAGGATATCGGTGAAGCAAACAATCTGATCGAAGAGGAAAAAAAGGTTGCCATGCAGCTGGCAGAACAGATGAGGGCCTGGATGCAGGAGGTAGGTGCCCAAACCCCGGTATCTCGTGAAACCGGTGACCAGGTGGCTCTGCCGAAGATCAGCCGGGAAATGAGATAAGGTAGAAGCCTTAAGCGGATTTTTTACTTGACATTTTGCGGTCGGATGGTACCTTGTAGGAAGCCGTTTTGGGAGTCCGGGAAGGATGGAGCGGTAAAAACAGAATCAGGGACAGGCGGTTGAGATCTCATTGCAGTCCGCAGACAAACAAGCAGTAACGCCTGAATTATTTGAATAAACAGTGGAAATGGATACAGATATACGGGTCACCGGCATAGAAGTTAAGGATATACGCTTTCCCACCAGTCAACAGCTGGATGGCTCCGATGCGATGAATCCCGACCCGGACTACTCGGCGGCTTATCTGGTGTTGAAAACAGACACGGAATTCGAGGGACACGGGCTCACTTTTACGAACGGGCGGGGGAATGACCTGTGTGTGGAGGCAATCAGGCAGCTGTCGGTACATGTATTGGACCGCCCCTTCAGCGAGATAGTTAACAATTTTGGCACCTTTTGGAACGCCCTGGCCCGCGACAGCCAGCTGCGGTGGCTTGGCCCCGAGAAAGGCGTTATCCATTTAGCCATGGGAGCGCTCGTGAACGCCTTGTGGGACCTGCATGCGAGAATAGAAGAAAAACCTTTGTGGCAGTTACTGGCTGACATGTCTCCGGAAGAATGGATTCGCTGCATCGATTTTAGTTATATCACCGATGTTCTTACCCCGGACGAAGCCCTAAAACTTCTCCGCAGGCAGGAAGATAATAAAGCCGGACGCATCCGGGAGTTGCGGGATCGTGGATATCCCGCCTATACGACGTCCGCCGGATGGCTCGGCTACTCCGACGAGAAAATACGCAGATTGTGCCGCGAAGCCGTGCAGGCGGGGTGGGACGCCGTGAAAATGAAAGTGGGCGGCGACCTAAAAGACGACCTGCGCCGCGCTGCTATCATACGAGAGGAGATCGGCTGGGAACGGAAGCTTATGATGGATGCCAACCAGAAGTGGGATGTGGATGAAGCGATCAGGAATATGGAAGCTTTATCCGAATTTGAGCCCTGGTGGATCGAAGAGCCCACGAGTCCTGATGACATTCTGGGACACGCAAAAATTGCGGAAGCAATCGACCCCATAAAAGTAGCTACCGGAGAGCATGCACAAAACAGGGTTATCTTCAAACAGCTGATGCAGGCCGGCGCGCTGGATATTTGCCAGATCGACAGCTGCCGGGTGGGAGGCGTCAACGAGAACCTCGCGATTATGTTGATGGCGGCAAAGTTTGATGTCCCCGTATGTCCCCACGCCGGGGGCGTAGGCCTGTGCGAATATGTGCAGCATCTTTCAATGATTGACTATATCGCTGTCAGCGGACGCCAAAAGGGGCGAATGACCGAATACGTGGATCACCTGCACGAGCATTTTCTGGAGCCGGCTAAAATAGAAAACGGGCACTATATACTGCCCGACCAACCGGGATACAGTATTGAAATGAGGCAGCAGAGTCTGCGCGATTATGCCTATCCCGAGGGATCCATATGGCGATAAATAGAAAACACGACCTGAAAGAAAAAAGATAGATCATGGATATTCGATTTGATGATAAGACGGCAGTCGTTACAGGCGGGGGCAGCGGTATCGGGCGGGCCATTTGTTCGCTGTTTGCTGAGTCCGGTGCTCATGTTTGTATTCTGGATTATGATAAAGAGTCGGGACAGGCGGTCTGTGATGAAATCAAAGCAGGGGGACACTCATGCAGCTTTTATTTTTGTGATGTCGGTGATCAGCCGGAGGTTCACAGTACCTTTGATCAACTTACAAGCGAATGCGCGCAGGTTGACATCCTGATTAACAATGCGGGGATTGCGCATGTGGGCAACCTGGAAAATACGGCCGAAGAAGATTTCGACCGCATCTATGAGGTAAATGTAAAAGGAGTCTACAACTGCATGCACGCCGTAATCAAACAGATGGTGGAGCAGGGCGGTGGGGTTATCCTGAATTTGGCTTCGGTGGCTTCGTCAGTGGGGATTGAAGATCGTTTCGCCTACTCCATGAGTAAAGGCGCCGTACTGACAATGACACGCTCGGTAGCCAAGGATTATATTGATGATAACATTCGCTGTAATTGTATTTCGCCTGCGCGCGTTCATACGCCGTTCGTCGATGGTTTTTTGAAAGAGAACTACCCGGGCCGGGAGGATGAGATGTTTGACAAACTGTCCCGAACACAGCCGATCGGCCGGATGGGGCAACCGGAAGAAATTGCCGCGCTGGTGCTTTATCTCTGCTCCGACCGGGCGGGATTTATCACTGGAACCGATTATCCGATCGATGGTGGATTTATCAGGCTAAATACCTAAGTTCAATTTCGTATTCGTATGGGTGGGGTAACCCTCTGTATCGATCCGGTAATCCTGGGAAGTTACGTATAAAAAGTGTTTATGAAACGCTCTCATGTGCCCGAATTCCCGGATTGAGCCCCCGGCTTATGTACGGTATCATACCTAATTCAGGAAGTCGGACAGGAAAGGCTTGAAATGGGAAGCAATGACGAGGATTCTGGAAAGAAGAAAGGAATAACGGGTCGACAGATATGAAAATAGTTGTAGATGGATAGATTAATAAAATGCGGGATTTATGAAGCCGAAAAACAGAAGACCTGAGAATCCTTATGTGTTGACGGAGGAGAGTGTCAAAACGCCCCCGACCTCTTTTTGGGGGACCCTGAGCCACTTGGGACCGGGGTTTATATTGTCAGCCGCTATTGTGGGCTCAGGTGAACTTATCGCTACAACGACCCTGGGAGCCCGGGCGGGTTTTGTCACTTTTTGGGTCGTCCTCCTGAGTTGCCTGGTTAAAGTGACTATTCAACTGGAATTCGGGAAGCATGCGATCAGTACGGGCGAGACTGTAATGAGCGCTTTTAATAAATTGCCGGGATGGAAGTTCAGAGAAATAAGCTGGTCCATTTGGGCCTGGCTGTTTATCCAGTTTTTCAAGCTGCTGCAGGTTGGAGGTATCATAGGCGGGGTGGCCATCACGCTGAATATTGTTTTTCCCTCCCTGAGTGTCACGATATGGACCCTCGTCGCAACAGTGACAGCAGCCCTACTGGTATACCGGGGATACTACCCGTTTGTAGAACGGTTTTCGCTGGTCATGATCGCTTTTTTTACCCTGTTTACCTTTCTGTCGGTCTACTTCCTGCAGTATACCTCCTACGCATTTACCTGGGAGGAGATGGCAATGGGACTGGAATTTAATCTGCCCGCAGCTATGGCGGGAGTAGCCATCGCCGCATTCGGAATAACCGGCGTGGGCGGAGACGAAATTATGTACTACAATTACTGGTGTCTCGAAAAAGGCTATGCCGCCTACACGGGTCCCGCCGCAGAGACCGAGGAATGGAGGCAGCGTGCCAAAGGGTGGATCCGGGTGATGTACTGGGATGCTATCCTGTCCATGATCGTATATACGTTAGTGACCGCTGCATTTTATTTGTTGGGGGCTGCGGTGTTGCATGCGCAAAATCAAATTCCGCAGGGATATGAGATGATCGAGACGCTTTCCGGGATGTATACCGAGACCATGGGCAGCGGAGCCAGAAACGTTTTTCTGCTTTGCGCGGGAGTGGTGCTCTTTTCCACCCTTTTCTCGGCCCTGGCGAGCTGGACCCGTATTTTTGCGGATGCGTTCGGACAGCTGGGCCTGGTGGATTTTTATGATAACAGACAGCGAAAAAAAACGATAGCGATCCTGGCCTGGGTATTTCCCGTTTTGTGGGCTCTGTCTTTTCTCTTTTTACAGCTGCCGGTTACGATGGTCATTGTAGGAGGCTTTTTTACCTCAGTTTTGCTCCTGGTTGTTGTATTTGCGGCTGTTCATTTCCGGTATGTGCGGCTGGACGCCAATTTAAGACCCGGAAAATTATATGACGTCGCATTCTGGCTGAGCGTATCGGGCATCGTCGTTGCCGGGATCTACGGAATTACCAGATTTTTTTAAATATCAATTCATGACTGCTTGTTCGTATCCATTGTTATGGATGTACGGGGGGATCTGTAGCATTCTGTGAGTTTATGCGTGTGTCCATAAATAGACATTTATGAAAACCGACTGTCAAAGACCATTTAACAACATAAAATTTTTGACCGGAACTCACCACACCTTATAAGGGGGCTTGGCAAAACTCCTGATTTTGTAAAGATTTCTTTAAGATATTTTTTTCGATATCACGACGAAATTTGATATCATCTTCAGAGCAGTTTCACGTTAATTTTTAAAGCGTACTTCAAAACTACGATGAGAGCAACCCCCCTTTTTTTAATGATGCTCTGGCTGCTGTCGTGGAAGACAGCTCCGGCGCAGGATACCCTGACCATAATGTCGTATAACATCTATCATGCGGAACAGGCCTATGATGAGGGCAAAAGCAGCCTGCAGGATATTGCCGATCTCATTAACAGGGAACAGCCCGATTTTGTGGCTCTTCAGGAAGTTGATGAGATGACGGAGCGTCTGGCTGAAATCCATAATGGGAAGCCCTTTAGTCTCACCGATAGCCTGGCTGAACTGACCAGGATGAAGGGATACTTCGTGAAAACGATAGCCTACCGAGGGGGCGGTTACGGCATAGGACTACTTTCAAAAAGATCACTGACGCCTCAAAAGGTTGAGCTGCCGAATCCACAAGAGGGTGAAGTGCGGGCATTCCTGTTTGCCGAAGCGCAGACGGCATCGGGACAACCTGTAATTTTTGGAGGGACCCACCTGGATCATCAGTTTCCTGAGAATAAAACGGCGCAGGTCCAGGCCATCAGCGGGTATTTTTCCAACAGAAATATTCCCATTATACTGGGGGGAGATTTTAATTTCACGCCCGATTCAGAGCAATACGCACAGATGCAGCAACAGTGGACTGATGCTGCAACACTGTTCAGTGGAGAACCGGAACCGACGATTCCTGCCGACGATCCCGGCCGGAGAATCGATTACTTCTTTCTGTCAGACAGCGGCCGTTGGGAGGTAGTAGACTTGAGGACAATTAAGAAGACATACTCCGATCACGTGCCGGTGGTGGCTACCGTCGTCCTTCACCCGGAATAGCTACCTATCGGCAAGGGGAACTACATGGAACCGAATCCACCATTTCCCTATTGCTATGTTTCCTGCTTTATGGGGAGGGTTTACCTTTAACCGCGACAAGAAACATAAGAGATATGTCAGTTTTTTGACTTCTGTTTCTTTTCTTTTTCTTTGAGTACCCAGTTAACAAACAGAAATTCCAGGGCCGCCGCTTCGTAACCTTCCCAGCAGGCTGTCATCTGCCGGAATTCCTCTTCTGAGGTATGATCCGGATCCCCTCCGTAACTCATAATAATCCACCTGCGGTGTCCCTTTTCTTTGCCTTTGCTCTTATTGCTGGGAAAGACGGCATCTGTGCGATTGCGTAACAGCATCAGCTGCTGTGCCGAAGTAGGCCCCACACCGCGTACGTCCCTGATGGTGTCATAAAAAGTCTGGGGATCACACTGTTCCAACTGGTCCAAATCCTGTTGGCCGGATAGAAGATCTTCGGCAAAACCGATGATGAATTCTCCTTTGCGCTTGGTGGGACCCAGTTTACGGATGCTCATCGGGCTGGCTTTAACCAGCTGGTGGGGCCGGGGCCAGGCAGGAACATTTTTTCCCAGTTCAGTAACCAGCGAACCGTAATTCTTTCGAACTTTATACACCATTTTTTTGGCCGTGGGCTTGTGTGAAAGTCGCATCTGGATAATGCGATTGATGGTATCCTCGAACAGGTTGGCGCGGGACATGCGCTTGAGTCCGTACAGCTCGGTGAGCTTGGAACCCAATACCGGATCGTCAGCGGCTTTATCATAAAAGGGGCGCAAATCGAGTTGGGTGCCTAAAATACGACTCAGGCTCCTATTGGCTTCTTCAATTTCTGATTTGTCCAGCGGTTCGGGACTCTCAAAGTGAAATTCCGGTTCCTCCGGGTTACCGTTGAAAAAAGTGGTAATCAGCACATCGCGATCACCTACGGGGATGGGACGTCTGAAGCCTTCTTCAAATACTTTTTCGGGTTCATGTTCGTGATCAAAATATTGATCAATATCGAGACACAGGAACCAGTCGTGCGGGGGGATGGATGTAAGCGTCCAGCTACTCATGGGAATTAGGAATTAGGAATTAGGAATTAGGAATTGGGAATTAGGAATTGGGAATTGGGAAATCGCGTTTTCACTGCGCGGCGATTCAGTCTTTTGTCGACGTATAATTTTCATGAATTAAAAACGAGGGATTTTCATCCTGTTTGAGTCGATTTTGGTTAATCTTTTTCTGATATAGATTTTCAACCTTTTTGAGCGTAGCGGTTTCAACCGGATCCGAATTCCAGCGGATGATGCTGAAACGCGGCCGGTGAAGCACATAATTTGCCTTCGTTCGCTTGTTTAGCCTAATGTCATCAAATTCAAGCTCAACCACAATTTCCGGGATAAGTCCCAGTGTAGGCCCGTATTTTTCAACGGTTAGATCCCGGATACGTTTCTTGAGCCGTTTTGTTTCTTCATCACCCAGATCATCAGCACCGGATTTGCCAATGGGAATGAATTCTTCCTCATAGCGGGGGTCTTCCCTCACCCGGACCCCCAGGGTATAACCGGTATGGCGGCGGCCATGTTTTCCATTTTCGGTATGGACATACATGAGCACGGTCTTCAGTGAACCGGCTGGTTTTATTATGTTAATCCATGAATCCGAGGGCTGCCCGTATGTTTCATAGGCGCTTTCTCTGAGTTTAAGAACAAGACCCTCGTTACCATGGGACAGCGACCGGATAAATAATTTTTTAAGATGATCCCGGTCCCGCACGTCAAACTGGCTGGCAATGGGAACCGAGTGGTTCTCGGACAGTTTCTCCAATATCTGTCTCCGCCTGCTCAAAGACTTCCCGGAAATGAGCTCCCCTTTATGATAAAGGATATCAAAAGCGATAAACAGCGCCGGGTATTGTTCCAGCATATCGGCGCCGGGTCGTTTCTTTTTCATCTTCATCCGTTTTCGGAGCAGCTGTCCGGGCAGGATTTCACGATCCCGGTATGCACAGATAACCCCGTCCAGGACAACATCCGGGATTGGGCGGGACAGGAAAAAATGTGTAACATCCGGGAAGGGACCGGTGACTTCGGTACCGTCAGATGCATATAGCTTCACCCGATTTCCACTAAGATGCACCTGCGTGCGCAGGCCGGCGAACTCTTCTTCCGCCACATAGCGAGTGAGGTCGACAGCTTCAGCTTCTTTTGCTGGTGAAGCGGACATAGGCGGGAGCGGGTGGAAGGGGAAAAACCGGGCTTCCTCCAGCTTGTCATGCTTGCAGAGCAGGGCCGTACGGCCCATACGACCCGTGATTGTCACTGCATGGCGGACCCGGGAAGGGTCGCGCTCAAATGCTTCAGCAAGGGCGGAAGCCAGCTGCTGTGAGGAAAGGCCGGTCTCCAGTGCACCCCGCATAAGGCGAATGTAATAATTGATTTCCACCGGTGTCATCTTCCGCCATGCGCTTTTCAGGAGGGTTTTCTTAACGGTGCGTGTTGAGAGCCCGGAAAGCCTTTCATAGTTTTGACGGATATCTGAAAGTGAAAGTCCGGCAGATGAGCGTCTGTCACGGGCCGCTTCAATATTCTGCATTAGTTTTTCAATCGTATCGGGAGCGTTGCCTAGCGCCTTTTTGCACGGTTTGAAGACCTGTTCATAGTCAATTTCACAAAATTCGGCTGCACATGTCGAGTAGGTCCGGCTTCCGACTGCAACACGCTTCCCGGAGCGGAAGGGAAAGATTCGTTCGTCCAAAAAACGAGCGGCAAGTTGAAGTCCTTTATCCGTACGCAGGGAGCGCAGGTAAGTAGCACAGCGTGTGATTCCGACTGGCGTGTCGGGGGCCTCCGCTATCTGTTGAACGGCTTCAGCCCATTGTCGAAATGTATCAGACATCTTAACCTGTATAGTTGAATTGTAAGTGATTATATGTTTCCGGCGCCTTATCCGTGCGAACATCTCGCCCGGCGAATGTTGTGGAAAAAGTGTTTACAGGCTCCAATTTCCTATTCCAACAACCGGGAGTCAATATTCAGATTATCCAGGTAGTGCTGAACCACGCTGGCATTGGGCGTATGGGTGAGGTAAACCTTTTCAGGTCTCAACCCTTTACAGAGCTCAATAAGTTCAAAAAAATCCAGGTGATCGGATAGTGGAATCATCTTATCGATGGACGGACCGACAAACCTGGTTGTCCCTGTAGCCCATCCCGAGCAATACGCAATGCGTTTTTTGGAAACATCGGCTGGAAAACCGTTGTTGAGCGCGTGACTGGAAGCGATTAAAATTTTTCCTTCACAGGTTGAGGAGGTATAGGTTTCATAGCTTCCCAGATGAAAACCGGCCCTCTCATATATTTTGCAAAGGTTGTAGCAGGCCCTGGAAATCTGCAGCGGCCTGTTGAGTGGTGCCAGCATCTGCATGATTTCCTGTGCTTTACCCAGATCGTAAGCCAGGAAAACAGGTGCAAAATCATTTTTTAAAGAATCCGAGGCAAAGCTCCGGACCTCAGAAGCCAGCTTCTCATGAGAATCCCACTTGTAGATCGGCAGTGCAAACGTGGCCTCGGTAACAAGATGGTCCACCCGCCGGCCGGGCAGAGCGAATCCCTCGGAGGCCGGTGAAGGGGGGATGCGGCAGTCGCCCGTATAGAGCACATTTCCCCGTTCACTTTCCACAAAAACCATGGCAGACCCCAAAATATGTCCCGCAGGATAGAGCGTAATACGGGCCCGCTGCGTATCAAGAGGAGTCCCGAATTCCAGCACTTGTGCCGTTCCTTCGAACCCGCGTTCCCGCATCAGGGCACGCGTGTAGGCCGTGCAATATACCCGGCTTTTTTTACTGCGCGGCATATGATCGGCATGGGCATGCGATATAAAAGTGTGTCCCCCATCAGTGCCGCTGCAATCGAATTCAATATTGAGATCCGGAAGCAGGACACCGCTGGAACCTGCTTTGATGATATTCATTACTCGATGGTTCGTTTGACGACCAAATATGCAAGCAGAAAGATAGCAAAACCTACTGACAACATTATGGCACCGCTCTTGCGAATAATCTCAGACAGTGATTGTTGGCTGCGCTTTATAAGCAAGCGACTCTGCTCCCAGCGGACCAGCTCAGCTCCCGCTATATACAGGAGTAGTAAACTCCAGAAACAAAACACAAGCTCAATCCAGGAGAAGGGAAAGAAGGCCAGAACAAGGCCAGGAAGGGTGAAAAGCGTTATGTACTTGAGGATGCGAATGAGCAATACCGGCGGCTTTTCGGTGTCGGCAGCCTTGTTGAGCCAGTATTTTATGGTGTCATTTTTAATAACAAGGTAACTGCCGCTCAGGGTTAACAGCAATCCCAGGATAATGTAATAAACCAGGAACCATCGGGTAGAAAAAGGCATCGGTAAAAGACGTTAATCCTGTAAGGTCGGTTGATCCTGTTCCAGCTCTTCCGGCAACGTCTCTTCCTGCGGGTAGAGAATGGAAGCTACGATTGAAACGGTGAGCGTGAGGGCGATGAAAGCCAGCGCATAGGGCGTGGGAATATGGTAGAACTCCTCCAGCAACATTTTAACTCCCACGAAGACGAGGATCAGGGAGAGTCCGTAGTGCAGGTAGTGGAACAGGCGCATAATGCCCGATACGGCAAAATAGAGCGCCCGCAAGCCCAGGATAGCAAAAGCGTTCGAGCTGTAGACAATAAATTCATCGCGCGTAATAGCCAGGATAGCCGGAATAGAGTCGATGGCAAAAACCAGGTCCGTTGTTTCGATGACAATGAGGACAATAAAAAGAGGCGTCGCATATAATTTGCCCATCTTCCGAATAAAAAAGCGGGAACCGTGATAATCTTTGGTCGTCGGAAAGAACTTGCGGAAGAGCATCAGCACGGGATTGCGTTCGGGGTGCACCTCCTTGTCTTTGTCAAGCGCCAGTTTGATGCCTGTGAAGACCAGGAAGGCACCGAAAAAATAGATAATCCAGTGAAAACGTTCGATGAGTGCCACTCCCGCAAAGATGAAGAAAAACCGCATAACCAGGGCGCCGAAAATCCCCCAGAAAAGCACTTTGTGCTGGTATTTTGCGGGTACATTGAAGTAGGAGAAAACCAGCAGGAAAACGAATATGTTATCTACACTGAGCGATTTTTCAATCAGGTAACCGGTATAATAATCAAGGGCTGTCTGTGAACCCATATAGTAATAAACCCCCACACCAAAGACCAGGGCCAAAGCAATCCAGACACCTGTCCAAATAAGAGCCTCCCTGATGCTTTCTTCAGTGTCTTTCTTGTGAAAGACCGCCAGGTCAATAATCAGCATGATGATGATAAAGACATTAAAGACGGCCCAGAGTAAAAGGGAATGCTCCACAGGGGTGTTACTTTTTATATGTTTTTAACAAGCCTCAAAACTATGGAACCTTTTACAGAATTACTAAGTGTTTTTAGAGGGTTTTGTAAAACCGTTGTTTTGCCCGATCTCTACATTATCGCAATTTTGAAATCCTCATATATAAACGATGCACTTCAGTTTTAAATCGTTCAGGCTTTGATATTGAACAGAAACCCCGGTTTTCAAAGGCTTCTATAAATATATTAAACGCCTGTCGGACTTTTCGGGGGGGACCCGAAGCCGGGATAAGGATATTGTGAATTTGCAGCCGAGAAGGTCCGCCGCAGAGAGTCTATTCCACAAGCACTCCTTCTTCTTTTTTCTTAAGTTCGGGTGGAATTGCATCTAAAATTTCCTTTTTAAAAGCCTGAATGATGTTCTGTTTCAGGTACTCGCGCCCGTATATCATTCGCACCTTTCGCTGGGGCACTGGATCCCGAAAGTAGCGGAGGTGAGCTTTGGCACACTGTTCGTCGATCTGTTTTTTAGCCAGGTACGGCAGCAGGGTCATTCCGAAATTTTGCTCTACCAGCTGTTTAAGGGTCTCCAGGTTGCCGCTTTCAAACTCAATGTCGGGATCTTCCAGCTTATTTTTCCTGAACTTCTTGCAGAGCTTTACCGTCTGATCGCGGAAGCAGTGGCCTTCATTCAGCAACCAGAGGTTGGATACCTCCAGGTCGTCCACCGTAATGGTTTCTTTTGTCGCCAGCGGGTGGGTCTGGGAGATATAGCCGATAAACGGTTCATAATAGAGTTCTTCCTCGAAAATATTGCCCCGTTCCACAGGAGTGGCAATGATACCGATATCGAGGTAGTCATCGTCCAATAAATCGAGAAGTTCCTCCGTCACTACCTCTTCAAATACCAACCGCACATCGGGATACCTCTCCTTGAAATTACGCAAAAAGAGGGGCAGCAGGTAGGGGGCAATAGTCGGGATAATGCCGATTCGAAAGGTCCCGTGCAGTTCCTCCTCACTCAGCGATGCCAGATCTTCGATATGTTTGGCCTGCTTGAGTATTTTTTGAGCCTGGGTAATCACTTTTTCACCGATTTCGGTAGGGATGACGGGGGACTTCGAACGGTCGAAAATGGTGATCCCCAACTCATCCTCCAGCTTATGGATCTGCATGCTTAACGTCGGCTGGGTCACGTAGGTCTTTTCGGCTGCGGTGGCAAAATGACGGTAGCGATCGACGGCCACAATATAAGAAAGTTGCGTGAGTGTCATCGGGAATGAAGGTCTGTTCAAAGTAAAAGTTAAATTAACATCAGTGAATTATACAAACTTTATGACTATAAATTATTGAAAGTTAGATATTTCCTGATAGATTGGTACCTTTGACGCTAACGGATGTAAAATAAAAATTTTTGTATCAAAAGAGATAATACAGGAGATAATTGATATGCAACAAGCGCACATATTTATAGAAGGTCGAGTACAAGGGGTTGGTTTTCGCCACTTTACAAAAGTTAATGCCGAAGAAGTTGGGGTATTCGGGTGGGTGAAAAATCTACCCGACGGACGCGTGGAGGCGGTTTTTGCAGGACCGATAGACCATATTCGGGAAATGGTGAACCGGTGTGAGAAGGGGCCGGGGGCCAGCCGGGTCGATAATATTGATGTGGAGGTGGAAGAGGCCGACGAAGATTACGATACGTTTGAAGTTCGCTATCACTGATGCGCCTGTTTGTAGCCATACCGCTGCCGGAGTCTGTTCGGGACCGGCTGGCCGATTTGGAACAACCGGTCGAGGGGGTGCGGTGGCAGCGCCGGAGCCAATTGCATATAACACTGAAGTTTTTGGGGGACACCCGGGAAGAACAGCTGGATCCACTGGTCAGTGAATTAAGCGCTGTTCGTCAACAGGAATTTTCAATGAAGATCAAGGGGTTAGGCTGCTTCCCGCAAAAAGGACCTCCCAGGATATTATGGGCCGGCATTTCGAATGCTGCTGAACTGAAGAAGCTGAAGGACCGGATTGAGGAGAAATGTGTCGCCCTGGGATTCGATCCCGAGGAGCGCCCCTTTAAGCCTCACATCACCCTTGGACGTATCCAGGGGGTAACCAGGCGCGACATCCGCTCGTTGATCAACCAACACAAGCAGTTTGCGATTCCGGACGTATCCGTGAGGGAATTTGTAATGTACGAAAGCATATTGCAATCCGATGGCGCTGTTCATAAAAGGGTATCAGGCTTTCCGCTCCAGTGAGCAAGAGGCAGGAAGTGAAAAGGATCTTGACATAAGAAGCTGCGGCGGCAGCAGGATGGGTGAGAAGGAAACGGCTTGACAGAGCAAGAGAAGCCGCTTTTCAGAGGGGGAGGTGAAAATGGACAGATGGAGGGCGTTTTTGACAGCAGGGCAGGAGCAGGAGGAAGGATACTGCCCTGCGTACAGCTCAGCCGAAATTCCAGGTTACCCCGCGTCCGATTTCCGGATCGGGATAATTCCAGTCCACCGCCCCCTGGTCGCACGCATACATGCAGGTCCCGCATTCGATGCAATCTTCGACCTGGAAGTGGACTTTGCCGTCCTCGTCCATGGTATAGCAGTTAGCGGGACAAACGTAGGTGGTGCATTTATGGGGACAGACGGAGTTGCAGATGTCTGTATCGACCCTGATATGAGGCTTGATGTCGGATTTGGCCTGGTTACGATAGCTGACCAGCCCGAGTCGTTCTGAAAGAGTAAGCAGTTTCATAATGATTTAGCTCCTTTAAATCCAATTTTAATAAGATCCCAATAGGAAGAGTGCTTTTTAACGGACGCTGAGAACAACTTGCGCGATTTTTGGGTCGGCTGGTTATCGATGGTAAAGAATGTACGGCCAAAATCACAGACCAGGTTGGGAATGTCCCGGTACATTTCGGGACTGTGAAGCATATGTACCGCATCCTGGAAATTATTGATATCTTTCATCACATAGCTGTCATCCAGTGCCTGCCGGTATTCCTGCAGGGTACGGCTGGAAAAATCCCCCTGCTCTTTTGCTTTTATAATGGTTTCGGCCCCTATAATGCCTGATCGCAGCGCAAAGTCCATTCCCTGTATCGCCTTTCCGGCATTGATCAGCAGGTTGGCCGCTTCGCCGCAAAGCAGGACCCCGTCTTTATAGAGTTGTCTGGGCATGACGCGTTTGTCGCCGGAAGAGACCACATGTGCCGAGTATTCCACGACCTCGCCCCCTTTGATGGTATCCCGGATGACGGGATGTTCTTTGAAGTGGTTCAGGATATCGTGGGGACTTTTCTCCTTCTCCCGCATATCCTTGATGCCGGCCACGAGTCCGAGTGAAATCGTATCGCGGTTGGTATAGAGAAAGCCGCCGCCTTCCACCCCGTCGGTCGCATAGCCGACAAACTCATTCGACATTCCGCTGAGTCCGTCCAGCTGGAAGCGGTCTTCCAGCACCTTCTGATCAAAGCGAATGACTTCCTTAATACCGGTAAGCATGTGATCAGCGGGTACATAATCGTCCTGGAGTCCCACCTGACGACTAAGCAGGTTATTGACCCCTTCGGCGATAATGACGCTGTCGGTATGGAATTCCTCGTCACCCGTACGGATACCCATTGCTTTATTATCTTCCATGAGCACCTCGTCTACTTTGATATTGGTCGCGATGAATGATTCCATAGCATAGTCACTCTCGTCGATGGCTTCCTGGACCTTCTCAGCCAGCCACCGGTCGAATTTCGAGCGCAACACAACCACGCCGGAGTAGGGAGGTTCGTCAAAGTGAGACGATTTAAAATCCAGGGAAAAGGTCGACTGCTCGTCCATAAAAGTAAGGCGCCGGTGATTGATGAACCGCTCCCAGCCGCCGTCTTTTTCCTTCCAGTATTCGGGTACCAGCCGGGCCAGGTCCGTCCCCCAAAGCACGCCGCCGGATACATTCTTGGCTCCGGCAAAGTCGCCTTTTTCAATAAGCAGGAACTTCATATTATTGCGAGCCAGGATCATGGCCGCAGCTAATCCGGCGATACCCGCTCCGACGATAATACAGTCAAACTTTTCATCCATAGTTAGGGGGTTTAATTATCGATAACAGCTTTCAACTACGCAACGCGCTATAAACATTACGGGCAGGAGTCTGTCGGATGATCATGGTTTACTGCATTCCCTTAATACAATCTCCTATGCCTGACAGGCTCCCGGCGGGGCTGTTTCGTATTGTTCTTACCGCTTAATGTTTTTCAACTCTTCAATAAAAGGAGGCAGCACCTTGTAGAGATCGCCCACAATGCCGTAATCGGCAATATCGAAAATAGGAGCCTCAGGATCCTTATTGATGGCCACAATCACTTTACTGCTGGCCATCCCCGCTACATGCTGGATAGCGCCGGAGATACCCACAGCAATATAAAGCCGGGGCGAAACCACTTTCCCGGTCTGGCCGATTTGAAGGCTGGGATCAAGAATGCCGGCCTCCGTCAGGGCCCTTGACGCACCGATACTTGCGTTAAGAACCGAGGCCAATTCGGTAACAAGCCGCTGTCCTTCTTCATCCCTGGTCCCGCGTCCCGCTGCAACAATCGTTTCCGCCTCGGATAGATCGACCTTGTCACCGGAGGCACCAATAATTTCGCGCAGCGTAGCCTGAATTTCATTTTCATCGATACTGAAATCGATATTCACCACCTCACCATCCGCTCCTTTGGGGTTTGCTTCATAGGAGCCCGAGCGGACAGAGATAAGAATTTTATCACCGCGGGCTTCATTTTCCGAAAGAATCTTGGCCGCCATAACGGGACGGGTAGCCTTGATACCGTCGCCGGTAAGTTCAAAAGCCGACACGTCAGAGAGTACTGCCGCATCCTGGTTAGCTGCCAAAGCCCCCAGGATGTCTTTAGTGCCTTCGGTGGAAGCAAATGCAAAAAGATACGGATCGGCTTTATCCATGACCAGAGCAAGTGCCTTCAGGAGAGGGGTATTTATATGATTTTTAAAAACAGGATCTTCCACCGTATAAATTTTTGAAGCACCGTATTGCCGGACCTGCTCGACAAAGTCCGAAGCGGCGGCATCGATGATCACCGCTTCTGCGTCATGCCCGTGAGTATCCGCCTGTTGCCGGAGATAAGATAAAACCTCCAGTGAAGATCGCTTGATGGTGCCGTCGCTGATAGCAATATGGGTGAGTAAAGTGCTCATGGTTTATAAAATTGATTAAAGGGCTTTGCAAAACCGTTTTTTGGCCAATTGCTGCATTTTGAGCATGCAAAATCCTCACAGATGCTTTATATGCCAGGGTTTTGAATTCGCACGTGCTTTGATATTGTCTGGAATTACTGGTTTTTCAAAGTCCTCGATTAGTAATTTAACAGCTTCAATAATAATATCCTGCAAAACAGGCCAGCAGTCATATACCGGGTTTCTCGGTTTCAACGGAAGGGTAACGGAGTGCTGAAGACAGACGGCTGATGGCCTATATGACATTTGCCTCCTCATCCAGCAGCTTCGCCACTTTATGTGCCAGTTCTTCCGGGTCGCCTTCAAATTTTTGTCCTGCCTCACGCTCCGGCTTCTCCCTGTAACCAGTCACTGTTGTTTGCGTCTGAAGATCAGCTTCCTCCATCTCCAAGGTTTCGAGACCGATAGTCTCCACCGGTTTGCGCTTTGACTGCATAATACCTTTCAAGCTGGGAATCCGGGGTTCGTTCATGTCGTTAGAGCAGGTAACCAGGCAGGGGCCCGGCAGGGCGATGACCTCCCGTCCCGCATCACCCTGGCGTGTTACAATAAGCTGGTTGCCCTCCATTTGAAGTCCCACCGCATTGGTGGCGTAGGGAAGATCCAGGTATTCGGCAAGCATACTTCCGGTCAGCCCGGCATCTGTATCCTGGGATTGCTTTCCGCACGAAATGACATCATATTCCTTGTCCTTAAAAAAGCTCGCTAAAATTTTAGCATAGACCGAAGAATCGTAGTCGGTGTTCCCGTCGGTCCGGATGTGGGTCGCTTTGTCGGCTCCCATAGCCAGCGCCTTGCGAATGGTTTCCGAGGCATTGTCGGGACCGACCAGTACTACTTCCACTTCCCCGTCCTCTTCTCCTTCGTTCTTTTCCGTAAGCACCAGGGCCTCTTCTACTGCTGAAGCGTCGTAAGCGTTAAGGACCGTGCGGTCAGTATCCCGGATCAGATCACCGTTTTTGATTTGGACAGGGGCATTGATGTCGGGGACCTGTTTTATACAAATATAAAATTTCATAACGCAAAAATTTCAATTAGAATAGGGAATAGTTATCTCACCTCAGGCCTAATATACAAAACCTGGCCTTAAATTTTCAGTGCCCCTTCTCCTCCTCCGGCCTGCTTGCCGTTGTGAAGGCGAGAGGGGTAGTGACTGAACCAGGTGGGTGATTTAGGAGGTTGTTATACGCAGTTTATGCTTTAAAAGATGATATTATTTGCTATTTTCAGGGAGATCTGCGCAGGTAGTTCCGCTGGCCGGATCGTAATCTTATTTCAGAGGCATTGTCAATGGAATTCAATCGCCAAGTCCGTTATTTCTTAATCAATTTACTCTTTATGCGTATACCATCGGAAAAGCAAGAGATTTTTGAAAAAATGGCTCAAAAGATTGAAAATAAGGGATTTACCATTGTTGACCAGGATCGGCAACGTCCCTGGGGCGGTTTTTTTGTCATTGACGAGCAACAGGCACAGGAGTTTGCCGGTACTTATTTTTCTCATCTCTCCATGGGCGACTTGACCATAGCAGGTAAACTGAGTCCCAAGGTTCTTATGGTAGCGCCCGGCAAAAGGTTATCCTGGCAATATCATCACCGGCGCGCCGAGATATGGAAAGTTATCAAAGGACCGGCGGGGGTTGTGACAAGCGAAACGGATGAGCAGGGCGATCTTGAGGAGTATGGTGACAGTGATGTTATTACGGTAAAGCAGGGAGAACGGCATCGGCTGGTCGGACTGGATAAGTGGGGTGTGATTGCAGAGATATGGCAGCATACCGATCCCGCCCATCCTTCGGATGAAGATGATATTGTCCGCCTGCAGGATGATTTTGGACGGTAGCCCGGGTTGCTAACGGTGAAAGCCGAACGGAGAACAAAGCTTTCATTCACATAAACCGAGGCGTACAAGAGTAAAAATAAAATAGCTATTTGGCAGAAAAATTTTATTCTTATATATCTGGTTTCTACATTGTAATAGTTGCAGGAGGTCTGTCAATAACAAAAACCTGTTCAGATCGTTAAAATAAAGAGTGGGTGTAAAACATTTAATATACCTTTTATGAAGCGTATAAGTCGTTACATGTTGCCTTTTCTTGCGGTTTTTCTGGTATCGTGCAGCGCTTCCAGGAACCTGGATATTGAACGGGGTACGGGATATAATTTCAAGGCCGGGCATCCTGAATTCCGTACCGCTGCCTTTGGATTCGTTGATGAGCAGAATAATACCATGCTTGAAATTACGGCTGAAGTCGTGAAAGGAAGTCTTATCTATAAGGAAGAAAATGATACGCTGCAGGCGCGCATGTTGGTAGAATACCAGGTTCAGGACCTGGAAAATTCTGACAACATCCTTGTTTCCAATCAGATGGAAAGGACAGTGAAGAGTACCGATCAGGCCATCACATCTAGCCGTGAAGCCCTGGATTTGACTTTTACTCATGCCGTTGATCCCAGCAGATACCGGGTGCTGGTCAGCATAACGGATTTGAATACCGAAAAGAATATTACCCAATCAGTCGAAACGGCCATCCCGCAAACCGAGCAGGGAGATTATAACCTGTCAAACATCCAGATGTTCGGAAAAGAGAGTGACGGGGGAGATTGGGAGCAGCTCAACACCTATGATGTAAAGGGAAAAGTAGATTCGCTGCGTTTCGTATTTCAGGTAATCAGTCCGCGAACCGACGAGCGCATGCAGATCCGGTCGCGGCTGGTTCACTTTGAATCGGATACCAGCTACCCGCGGCCGATGCATTATTCCAATTACAGTCCCTCTTCTATAGAGTATAAAGGCATTGACTATGATGAGGAAACCGAGCTGCAATCGAGCCAGCGTGTTTTAACGGATTACAGCAGTACCTATATTGAATACAAGTTCGCCACCCCGGGCCGCGGCAATTATCGTTTTGCAGTGAATGCCCGGCGCGGTGAGGAAGAAGAGCTGTTTAAAGCCCGTGACTTTGGCGTTAAAAGCAAAAACTATCCGAACATCAGCACAGCAAGAGAGCTGGCACGTCCCCTGATATACCTGATGGGAGAGGGGGACCATGAAGAGATGATGGAAATTTCGGACGCAGATTCCCTGAAGAAAGAAGTGGATCGGTTCTGGTTAAAAAAAATAGGCAACACCAACCGGGCCCGGCAGGTTATTGAGCTGTACTACCAGCGTGTGGAAGATGCCAATAAGCAATTTTCCAATTTTAAAGAGGGCTGGAAAACCGATTTGGGGATGATCTATGTGCTTTTTGGCGCTCCCTGGTATACCAGAGACCGCCTGAAAGAGCTGATATGGTATTACTCCTATAACCACAGCGATCCGGATTACTCTTACTATTTTGATCAGCCCAAGTTGAAAAACCAGTATTTCCCGTTTTATCACTACCTGCTGCGTCGGAGCAACTATTATTATACCGTTCAATACCAGCAGCGCCAGCTATGGCTGACCGGCCAAATCCTTACCCGACAGATATGATGGGACATTAGTCACCCAATCCCGTTTCATCTTCATCTCCAGATATCGTTTCCGAATTTTATTTCATACATTAAAGCGCTTTCATTGGTTGGTTTTAAAAGTGCTTTATACCTTAATTACCCTATAGTGAATTTATAACTTTGGAAATATCAGAACGTAGATGAATACAGGCGAACGACGAACAAAAATTGTTTGTACTTTGGGTCCCAGCAGCAATTCGGAAGAGAAGATAGATGCGCTGGTTCGGAACGGTATGAACGTAGCACGAATTAACTTTTCACACGGTACGCACGATGAGCATGCCGAGGTTATTAAAAATATTCGAAAAGTAGCCGACCGGTATGAGGTCAGTTTGCCTGTTTTAGCGGACTTGCAGGGACCCAAAATACGGGTGGGTACCATGAAGGCAGGGGGACAACTGGTAAAAGAGAAAGATTACATAACGATTACGACGGAAGAGGTGGAGGGGACCTCTGAACGTATTCCCGTTGACTATCCGTACCTGGTACAGGATGCCTCGGAAGGGAACCGTATTCTGGTCGACGACGGATTGCTTGAGCTCAAGGTTATTAAAAAAAATACAGACAGCCTGGTAGCCCAGGTAGTCGTAGGGGGATTGCTAAAATCACGGAAAGGCGTAAACCTGCCGGACGTTGACCTTTCCATGTCGTCGCTGACGGATAAAGATGTTAAAGATCTGGAATTTGCCGCAAAACAGGGGGTCGACTACTTTGCAATGTCGTTTGTACGTTCGGCCGGCGATATTCAGGATGTGATATCACGAGTGCGCGCTGAGGGTTCCAATGCCGGTATTATTGCCAAAATTGAAAAACCCGAAGCGGTAGAGGTGATCGATGAAATTATAGAGGAGTCGAATGGCATTATGGTTGCCCGAGGCGACCTCGGAATCGAGATAGCCAGTGAGAAAGTGCCGCTGGTACAGAAAAATATTATTGGCAAGTGCCGAAAAGCCGGGAAACCGGTGATTACCGCTACACAAATGCTGGAATCGATGGTGGAAAACGCCCGTCCCACCCGTGCTGAGAGCTCGGATGTAGCCAACGCCGTACTTGACGGCACCGACGCGGTGATGCTTTCCGGGGAAACCGCCGCCGGTAAATATCCCGTGGAATCCATCGAGACCATGGATAAAATATGTCGGTCTGTCGAAGAGAACGCACCCGATATGTATCGCAGTCTTGATTATCGTCAGCCGGAATGGAAGGAAAAACAGATTATTGAATCACTGGCTTATTCGTGTGTAGTGCTCGCCGATAATGTAGAGGCCCGTGTTATCAGTACAATTACCCATTCGGGCACAACAGCGCGGCGAATTGCCAAATTTCGTCCCCGCGTACCGCTGGTGGCTTTTACCGAAAGTGACGAAGTATGCCGTCAACTGGGACTGGTCTGGGGCGTTCAGCCCGTAAAGATCGATGAAATATTTGATACGGATGAGAGCGTGCGGATGATGGAGGATTACCTTAAGGCCCACGGACTCGCCCAGGTCGGGGAACGGGCTATCATCGCTACAGGTATGCCGATTGCAAAGAAAGGACGGACCAATATGATTAAGGTAAGTACCATAGAATAGACGTGAAGGCGATGCTACGCAGATATATCCCTCCCTTTACCGTGTTTTCTCTATCCCCATTTCCACTGTTCACCAAAAATCAGGTCATCCTCCGAATACGAGCACTATCTTCCCACCTGCCTATGTGGCAAGATGAATCCGGTTTGCGGAATCCAGTAACCGCCGGTATTCTTTGATCAGCTGTCCCCGAATGGGCTTTGATTTTTTGAAAATGGCATGCTGCTTTTCCACGTATTCCCGTCGGCCCGGTTCGGTTTCAATTTTTATGGGTTCCAATCCACGGTGCCGGAGGTCATAGGGACTGGCTTTCATATCGATGATACGCGTTTCGACGGCCAGTTCGAACGCGCGACGAATCGTACGGCTCGATATCCAGGGATACATTTTGAACGCCCACTT
This sequence comes from Fodinibius roseus, assembly GCF_900129315.1. Lineage (GTDB taxonomy): Bacteria > Bacteroidota > Rhodothermia > Balneolales > Balneolaceae > Fodinibius > Fodinibius roseus. The sequence continues at coordinate 226,346 of NZ_FQUS01000004.1, read as the reverse complement.
GTACAGATCCATATTGGTATGCAGACAGCCGGGCTGTTCCATGCTGTTGAAGTTCTCTCTGTTCAGTTTAAACTTATTTTGCGGTTTGGCCTCGTCCGTAAAAAAACGGAAAGCGTCAAAATGCGTGCAGGCCAGGGGACGTGATTCCACAAAAGCAGCGAGCTCATCCCTGTCCATCCGCAGGGAAAGGTATTCGTGCCTGATCCTGTCGGCCTTGTAAACCATGGCCCACTCATGCATGCCGAAGCATCCGAAAGAGGGATGACGGTTCGCTGAATTCTGTAAAACGCCCAGTATCCATTTCAGTGAAGAGAGGCGGTCCGGAGAAAAATGGCCAATATCGAGAAAATATCTGCTGTCACGGCTGTTCATCTCGTCGAACGGCCAGTCGTGAAGATTTCCTTCGAGCAACAGCACACCCAGTCCTGGCGACCAGCGGCGCAGGTGCGAGGGACGAAAGGCGTAATATTCGAACAAAAAGTCCATAACGGGATCTTTTTGCTGCTCGCTCCTACGCTGCAGGTAAGGATCGATGAGCTCCGCGATTGCCTGTTCATGGCTGGCTTTCTGTCGCTTCCATTCACCGGGGGCAAGCCGGGTATGAATATTTGTGGGTGCTGTTGTGGACTCAGGTGATTTCATATTCATATACTGTAATATAACAATCTTTTCAGCATATTATCAGCAGTATTCAGGTGACAGGTGCAATAGCCCGGTGTATTAGCGGTTGTTGAACAGGATTGAGATAGTTAAATTTTCGGATCAGACTAAAGTCCAGGTATCTGTTGTCCGGAAGCTCTGGTTCGCCGCCGGCCGGCCATGCGCGGGCCGGCCCCTCGCAAAGAGCTTCCTGTTGATGCAAATGTGGCTTTCGACGGCTTTGCAGGGCGAATAAACTATTAAAAAAACAGCTGTTTCACGGTGGATTGATACGTCCAAAATTGGTATGCTACAGTTGAATGTTTACAAATAAGCAATAATGTGTGGCTGAATCAAACCGGGGCAAAGCGGGCTGGGGTAATCAAGTTTGGCACTTCGTGTTACACCTACGGCTTCATTATCAACTTTTTATACTGTCGGGTGCCTATTTGCTGGGAGCCCTCCTTAGTGAGAATTTTAACCTGCAATGGTTTGTTATACAATTCCTGAATGTACATCTGTTGCTTTTTGGGGGAGCGACAGCCTACAATTCGTTTTGGGACCGGGACGAGGGGCCCGTGGGGGGACTGCCAAACCCTCCACCGATGGTCCGGTGGATGTGGTTCGCTTCCCTGCTTATCCAGATGATAGGACTTTTGCTGGCTATTCCGATGGGGGCCTTTTTCGTTGGAATCTACCTGTTGAGCATGTTGCTTTTCTGGTTGTATTCTTCTCCATGGTCCCGCTGGAAAGGACGTCCCCTCAAGAGTCTTGTTGCCATTGGCATCAGTACGGGCTGTAATGCCGTGCTGCTGGGCTATTATGCCACAGGGTTCGGTCCACTTTACGGTTCGACATGGATGGCAGCCGCGGGCGTAACCTTCATCCTGTTAAGCCTGTACCCGGTATCGCAGCTCTACCAGCAGAATGAAGATCTCCGAAGGGGAGATCGAACCTTTGCCGTTTCCTATGGCAAATACACGGTTATGCGTTTTTTTGAGGCTTCTTTTACTGTGGGATTGCTGCTGGTGACTTTAGCCATAGGATTGCAACATTTGATGCTGGGACTGCTATTCGGAATTACGGGAGGAATTACGGGTATCCTGGTAGACAGGAAGCTAAAAGGAATGATGGCACATAACGAGGGAGATTATAGAAGTGTGATGCAGGTAAAATACCGGACTTCCATGGCGTTTGTCTCCTTTCTGGTGATAGCCCTGTTTGCCAAGCATAATGATTTTTTAAACTCTTTTGCCTTTGTTGAATGGTTGTTAAAATAAATGCGTTGTGCCCTCCTGACACCAAAAAAATGCAAATAGTAACACCTTGAGTGGAGGGCGCTTTCAGTTTTGACCGCCAATGAAGGAGGACTGAATTTTTTAAGTCTAACTACTGAAGGTGTTGCAATGTTGAGTTTACAATAAATTTAGGGACCAGACATCAGAACAAATTATTACCCCGGAAATCATTGACAACAGTATGAGTTATAGCGAGTACCGATCGATGATTGACCGGTTGCTTGAAGAAGGGAAGACCACCGGCAGTATTATTTGATAAGCGTCATTTTTTTGGAGTCTATTTGTGTCCCCCTGTCCGACTGTGCTACCAGGCGATAGATGTAAATCCCGCTGGCGAGGTGGGAAAGATCAATCTGTTCATCATACGAACCCGCGTTAAAAGATTCGGTACGAAGAGGCTCAATCACTTTCCGGCCGTTTATGGAATAAACAGTAAGACTGACTTCACTGTCTTCGGAGACATCAAACGGGATATTCGTCGTACCCCTGAAAGGATTCGGGTAGTTCTGGTTAAGCGCAAAACGGGTCGGGGGAAGCACCGTAAAGGTAACCGCCGCCGGTTCGGTACTGTTTGAGCGAACCTTCAGCATCACTTCATTATCCGGTGCCTCCGGGAAGACGGCATCACGGGGTACCTCTATAGTGAGCTCCCCGGCCGCTGCACCGAGGACCGTAGCCTCGGTTTCCCTGGTCTGGTTGTTGTATCGATCTGTAAGTATTACCTCATTTTCTGAGGCCGTGGTATTAAACTCAAAATTTTCTGCCCGTATGACCAGCGGTTCACCAACTCTTTCCTCTGATCTATCCAGCTCAATCCAGGGGATATCGGAGAGGTCCACCGTACCACCGAAGTCGCCGGAAAGCATGCCGCGTCCATGCGTGCCGGCTGCTACGTCGCCGTCAGCAAGCCTGGCTGCCACGTAGTCCGTGACCGCATTTCCGATTACATCAGCCGCCTCCTGTCCCCATTCCGTATTGGCCCCGTCAAGTATTTGTGTGGAATACAATCCCGTGCTGGTGCCCAGGAGATAGACCGTCCCGTTTTCCGCCGGTATGATTGCGGCGGATCTCAAAGAGGGACCGGGATTGGACTCGTTGCCCGTCAAATTTCCTTCCGCGGCCGTCCAGTTTTCGCCGCCGTCGGTCGTGTGGTAGAGCCCGACGATATTATAGTTGGAAAGCACCGCCAACACCTCGTTGGCGTTGCCCGGATTCACGGCAATATCCTTGAGATAGGCTCCGTTGAGCCCGGCATCGCCGGGCAGAGAAACATTTGTTACATCATCCTCACCCGTAGCCGTGTGGGCATTGTCAATGCGCCTGATAACGGGAGCACCACTCGTGCTGAAGCCTCCCAGATACAGTATATTGGCCGGGACGGTGGACACGGCAAGCGTGGAAATCACGTGTCCGCTTCCGACCGACAGGTCGGTCAGCTCTTCCCATCCCTGGGTCGTGCCCGACGGATCCTCATTGGAGATGGTATTCAGGCTGGTATTTCGCCAGATGTAGTGACCGTCCGGGTAATACATGATATTATCGTCATTGGGGTCCACCTGGTAGGGATGAAGGAACAGCTGATTTTCGGCTGCCGAGGGATATACATACGAGGGAGGATTATTAAAATCATCCTCCCAGCGGATCACCCCGCCCTCCTGCTGCGAAACGTAGAGGTAATTTTCCGTGAAATAGGCGTACCCTCCGTCCCCGGAGGAGATATCCAGGGTATTCTGGCTGTTTGGGGCCCCGGCCTGGAAGTACGGCGTCCCGTTATCCTGCGTGCCGCCCATCCGCCGGGGATCGTCCGAAACGTTGGGAAGGGCCGCCGTATAAAACTGAGAGGTCACATAGCCGTCGTCGCGATTCTCCCAGCTTACCGATTCCGCCGTAACGTCCGTGGTGTAACTCAGTCCCCCGTCGTGCCCCGCCCACATCCGGTCGGGATTGGCGGAAGGTTCGGGAAAAATAACCCGGTGCTGGTCGGCATGCTGGTTGGGGTACTGGGCATAGCTGTTGTCCTTGTTATAGCCGCCGATCCAATACTGATCTTTCTGCGCCTCGTTCTCCCCGTCATATCCTCCTTCCGGCGTGGTCGCAAACCCATCGGTGGAACGAAAAAGGTTGATTCCGCCCACCAGCACGAAGTTTTCATCGTCCGGTTTTACAGCCACTTCCATATTATACCCGGCCTGCATTTCCATATACCCTGTATCTTCATCGTCAACACGGAAGTCGGGCAGGTGCTCCGAGCGGTCCTCCGCACTGCCCGCGGACAGATCCAGCTTGTGAAAGCTTACACCCTGGTTTTCCGTATCATTAGAACCTTTGAGGGTTAACACATAGAGAATATCAGGATTGCCCGGGGCAAAGCTCACCACGCTTCTGCGATGGGTGTCGGGATAGGTATCCGGGGTGACCTCGGTCCAGTTTTGTCCGTCGTCGGTAGAGATGAATACACCCGGGTTGTGATTGGGAGAACCGGGATCGGTGGATTGTTGATCGTCAAATGCAGCTTCTGAAATAACAGCTGCCAGGGTCCCGTCCCCGGCCACGGACAGGTCGCAATAGAGCTGTTCGCCCTGCGTGCCGAGGACCGGCCCCGAGAATGTTTGCCCATCCGTAGATCGATAAATGCCAAAGCCGTTGCTGGCGGCAAAGACGGTGCTGGTAGTGGGACTGACGGCCACCCGGCTGACGGTATTGTAGGGCCCCACCAGACCCTGTACATTCGAGCTGGTCTGGGGCAGGAGCGACCAGGTGCTGCCATTGTCAGTGGATTTATAGATGCCCTGCCCGTAATAGGGTGCAGAATTGTTGGCGCTGGCCGAATTTCCGAGGATCTCGCCCGAGGCGTAATACCAGGTGTCGGGGTTGTTGGGATCCTGCGCCACCGATGTTACGCTTAAATTGGCGAGGTCGGGCGTCGCCAGGTTCCAGCTGTCCCCTCCATTGGTGGACTTCCACATGCCGCCGGAAACCCCGCCGGCCAGCACGATATCCGGGTTGCGCCGGTCCACCGCCAGCGCACGGGTTCGTCCGCCCACGTCAAAAGGTCCCGCATGCGACCAGCTGTAATCGACGGCCTGGAAAGAGGGATCTTTGGCCTTCATCCTGCTTTGCACCTGCTGAATAGTGGGCAGCGTGCGGGCATATGTCAGCTCGCGGTTGCGAATGTTTTCAGGAATGGAGTTGGTCGACGGGTCGCGCATTAACCGGAAAAAATACTCCGACCGGGCCGCCTTTTTTTCGGTGCGGTCCATTTTTCCCATCTGCTCCTCGATGCGCTCGGCCAACCCGGTATTTTCCGGGGGCGCAGAGAAGAACCCCGAAAAGTACAGGAGTCCCCCCGCCAACAGCAGCAGCGAAGAAATTCCGGTTATTATTAGCAAACGTCGTATCCCGTTTTGGCTCATAGTACTGGTTTTCCTGTTATTATTCGATATTGATCAGCGACCATGCAGTTCCCTTGCCGTTCTTTTGAAAGGAAACATTATGATGCAATCGGGCACGGATCACCGTTCCCCTGGTTAACGTGTCCTGCTCTGCACTGAGAGGAATATCAAGCGTATCGCCTGTTGGGATCGGGGGGGTAGAGGGACCGTATCCCAGAATGCTCCGAATCTGAAGCCGGAGCGTCTGACGGGCATCCTGTGGCTCCGGCGAGACAGCAATTACGGTCCCCTCCACCCGGGCCTGCCCGGGCGGCAGGCCCCGCCCGGGGGGTGGTACTGTTGGTATGGTGTCTTGTTGGATGGACTGCACGTGCGAGAGCGAATCGTTCTTATGCCGGTCGGCGGAGGAATCATCATCACTTTTTTTACAGTTGTAAAGCATGAGCGTTAGCGATATGAAAATGGTAAAATATGTCATACGTGTCGCCTTTTACCCGGATTGATTGTCCGAATTGAATCTTTACCTGTCTTGTAATAAATAAGACAGCGGGAGATTTTACTCATTCATTCATCCAGCGGCAATACCTCGATTTTGCGAAACTGGGTAGGGTGACTTTCCGCCTGTATGGAGATGGTTCCGCGGTCAATAAGCAAGTTAGTTCCCTCAATAAGAGGCTGTGCCGTCTCGTCCTGTTTATCGTACTGCGGATCCGTATACTCCATCACCTGTTCGCCATTTACATAATGTTTAAAAATCTCGCTTCCCCGCACTTCCACTTCGACCGTTACCCACTGGTCACCATGATAGGTTTCTGAGTCGGATGTGGTGCAGTGCGGGGTAAAAAGTTCTCCGTTCAGCACGACATTCGTCCCGGGCGTACAGAGATTAGCCGTAGAGCGCGGATCCTCTCCATTTCCGCCCAGCAGCTGCACTTCAACAGAGACCGGAAACTCCTGATCTTTTGCCATTGTTTCCGGGTGCTGACCGTGCAGCATCAGCCCATTATTGCGAAACGCCCAGCCTTCGCCGCCCTTGACCTGCTCGCCGATAAAGCGGTATTCTGCCCGTATCCTATAATTGGAAAAGGAGTCTTTATAAAAAAGGTGTCCGAACTCCCCGTTAAATTCATCCCACTTGTCGTACGAAACCGTCAGCAGTCCATCTTCCACGCGGAAGGTGTTATTGTAATTAATGCCCGGCTCGTAGCCGGCAAACTTGGGGGTCCAGCCCTCCAGGTCCTCTCCGTTAAACAGGGAAATCCAATCTTCCCCAGAGGCCGTAACCTGATCATTTTTCAGGGGTAATAACGCCGTTGTTACTACCATCAGGCAAAGCAGGGAGCCGGTTATAGAAATATTTTTTAACCAAACAAGCTGTTTAATAGTCATTTTAAAAAAATAAATTTATCACGGGCATCGGAGGGACAGCCGGTCATTGAAATTAAGGTTAGTCTCTTCCGGTAAGAAGCTAAGCCCTCAATGTCTTATATTATACCCATTAGCCCGGATTTCTCACAACTAAAAATGGAATAATGCTCAGCCTCTAAATACGTAAGGAATTATCGTTATTTTTGGACATAAACTAAAATTGCGCCCTGAAATAGCTGCCTAACGGGTAATGTGTCCACCGTTGAGCTTTAAAATGGTCGCTACGCAGAACACGTTTGTATCCTGACCTCTCTCCCGCATCCGGATGTTTTCGGAGAAGGAAAGCCCTTGACTCCGGTCCATTTTCCCTGTGAGAATCCCGGTCAGGGATAATTATTAAACATAATATACCACTTTGGATAATACCGATTCCTTTTACCAGCATATAGCCCAAACCAGTGATGCTCCGATAGGTTTAGAGGTGGAACGAGCCGAAGGCCCGTTTATTTATACGGCCGACGGGAAACGATACGTGGATTTCATATCCGGCATCGCCGTAAGCAGCCTGGGTCACCGGCATCCCAGCGTCGTGGAAGCAGTCAAACGGCAGGTCGACCGGCATCTGCATGTGATGGTATATGGGGAGTTTATCCAGGAACCCCAGTCGTCTTACGCCGAGCTGCTGACCTCCCGGCTGCCCGCCTCGCTGGATCGCGTCTATTTTGTAAACAGCGGCACCGAAGCCAACGAAGGAGCGCTGAAGCTGGCTAAAAAACATACGGGTCGGCATAAACTGGTCGGATTTCGTCACGGTTACCACGGGGATACCCACGGTTCGCTGAGCGTGACGGGACGTGATGTCTACCGCGACCCGTACCTGCCGCTGCTGCCCGATGTGCATTTCTTAAAATTTAACGATTACCACACGCTGGACGCTATTGACAGAGACACTGCCGCGGTTATTTTAGAACCGATCCAGGGCGAGGGAGGGATCATCCCCGCTGAACGGGAGTGGCTGAAGGCCGTTCGCCGCCGTTGTGATGAAACGGGTGCCCTGCTCATCTTTGATGAAATACAGACCGGTTTTTACAGGACGGGATCGCTGTTTGCATTCCAGCAGTATGAAGTCGTCCCGGATATTTTATGTTTGGCAAAAGCGATGGGAGGCGGCATGCCGATGGGAGCCTTTGTATCGTCAACGGATATTTTTACTTCCTTTATGCACGACCCGCCGCTGAATCATGTAACGACGTTTGGGGGACACCCGGTATCGTGTGCGGCAGCTTATGCTACGCTGACCGAATTGCTGAAGGGCGATTTTGAAAAGCGAACAACGATGATAGAACAAACAGTCCGGGAAACCTTAACAGCTGAGGCTATCACAGAAATACGGGGACGCGGTGCCATGCTGGGTATGGAGCTCAAAGATCGTGAACTGACGCAACAAGTAGTAAAAGGGTGCCTGGAGCGTGGCATTATTCTGGGTTGGACCCTGCATTCCGATACCCTGGTGCGGCTGGCTCCTCCCCTGATTATTGAGCGGGACCTCCTCCGGAGTACCCTGGAGACCATTAATACGGCCGTAGAACAGTTCAGCTGACTTTACAGGGGACTTTGAAAACCAGGGATTAGGGATTTTGGTTCAGGATCAAAGCCGGAGTGATTAAAAATCAACGCATACAAGGCATTTGTAAGGATTTTGAATGTGCAAAAATGCAGAGATTAGCCAAAAGAACCGCAAGGTTTTCTCATAGCTTGATGTAGTTAACAGAGATATAAGAGAACAAATTGAAAAAAGTGCAGTATGCATAATGTATAATTAAAACATAAACCTGACATACATAATCTATAAACATACCATAATGATGCTTAAGCGACTGCTACTGTTCACCGTTACCTGCCTGCTGTTGGTTTCCTGTTCCGATGACCCTTCGACCTTTACTGATGAACCTCCTGAGCTTCCACCGGTAGCATCCGTGGATGTTGATATGGCAACCCTTACAGGAAGCACCCAGCCCAAAACCGCAGCGACTCAATCCGGTGATTATTATATCCAGGCAGTATTCCGGGCCGGCATTATAAAAAAGGTGATTGATACCAATCTCCTGATTCCCAAAAATCTGTTAATAGCAGCGGGAGATACGGTTGCTCAGCTGAATGATGACCAGCAGTGGGAATGGAATTATTCATACACCGCCAATACCGGCGACTTTGCCGTACGGCTTGTGGCCGAACGGATTGCTTCGTCCGTCGTTAACTGGTCCTTTTTCGTAACGGCCGATCATTTAGAACTTGAGAATCATTTGCTCTTTACCGGGACCACCAAGAATGAGGGTCAGGAGGGGACATGGACGTATAACGGTCTGCAGGATCCGGAGAATGCTCAGCATCTTTCTGAAATAAACTGGAGTGTACAAGAAGAACAGACAGAGCTGCGGCTTGATATTCTTTCGGACCGTTTGGTAGCGGCCGGCAGTTATATTGATTTCAGCTTTGACGGTGAACAGAAGTCCCTTGTATATTATGACGCCGGTGAAGACAGGACCACCAACATAGCGTGGAACATGGATACGAAGGCGGGCTATATTATTGCTCCCGATATTAATAACGGTGAAAAAGCGTGCTGGGGCGAGCAGCAGGAGAATGTAAGCTGTAGCGAGTAATCCTAAATTTGCTTGTCCTTCCACCCGCCCCTGGAGAAAATCCACATGCCGAGCACTCCGAATATGGATTCGGCGATTACGATGGACCAAAATACGCCGTTTCCCTGCATGCCGAGGTTCATGGACAGAATCCATGCCAGGGGAATTTCTATGATCCAGAAACAGATGAAGTTAAGCCATGTGGGGTGGGGTACCGTGTCGCCGGCCCCGTTAAAGGCCTGAACCATGACCATACCCATCCCGTAAAAAAGATATCCCACAGCTATGATTTTCAGGCATCGGGCGCCAATGGCAATCACCTCGATTTCCGGGGTGAACAACCGAATCAGGGTTTCGGAAAACAGGAAAAAGGAGATCCCGATAAGCACTAAAAAAATGGTATTTACATACCCGCAGATCCAGGCCGAACGCTCTGCCCGTACTGCCGGAGGTAAAATCGTACTCCATTCCTCTTACAGAGCCTGCAATATCCTGCCTAAGGCTTTGCTGACTGGGAGTGGGGGGGACTTAGGTTTTCGGGAAGTGATTTATCCGATTGATTTTTCATACAATCACAGAAATTTTTACAGCTAATAAATAAAGGGAAAGAAATAGTGGGTTTTGTACAAGCACAGGGGTCAGCCTTCAAAGAGAAGGGCTCAGGTCTATATGTATTGCGTCCGTTTATAGTTTCGGATTAATACTGATATACTGATATACTGATATGTGGCCGACGGCTATTTTCATATTCACAATGATGTATCAGAGGAAAATATCCGACTATTTTTAATTTGAATCATTTTTTTCTGTTTGGTAAATAAATTCCGAATGAAGAGGATAATCCTGAAGCGTGTATGCTATTGTTAAAACAGGTTAATACCTTGTTAAATATGGTTTTTAGAAGAGGGAGTATTAGGAAATTGAGAGAATTATTTCCATTTTCTGCTTGTATTGATGCCTTTTGCAGCAGGATACAACCTCCGCAATGAACGGCTGAAACCACAACAAGGATCTTGCTAATTGAAATATAATTTAGTTAAAACGTTGATTATGAAATCCCCGTCCCCTATGTATACGATATTGATAGCCTTCCTGATGATTTCGATCGGTTGTGTGGATAACGAGCCCAATGATGAAGTCTCCCCGGGCAATGGTTCCTATGGTATAGTCGAAGCTTTCCCGGCTCTGGAATTTACGCGGCCGGTGGACCTTCAGCACCCGGGGGATGGCAGCGACCGACTTTTTGTCGTTGAGCAGCGGGGTATTATTTCTGTTTTTCCCAATGATCCCGGGGTCGAAAGTGCAACCACCTTTCTGGATATTGCAGAGCAGGTCGATAACGCCGGCAATGAAGAGGGACTGTTGGGACTCGCATTCCATCCGGACTACGAGGATAACGGCTATTTTTACGTGAACTATACCACGCACGACTCCAAGACCCGTGTCTCCCGGTTCGAGGTCTCTTCCGATGACCCCGACCAGGCGGTCAAATCCACCGAGCAGGTACTGCTGTCGTTCGAACAGCCTTACGGCAATCATAACGGGGGACAGGTTTCCTTCGGTCCCGACGGTTACCTTTACATTGCGGTGGGTGACGGCGGCTCCGGCGGCGACCCCCACGACAACGGGCAGGACCCCACAACACTGCTCGGAACCATCCTCCGCATCGATGTGGATAGCCAGGAAAATGGCATGAACTACGGGATTCCCGAAGATAATCCTTTCGCGGGTAACGAAGAGGGATACCGGGAGGAAATCTACGCCTATGGCCTGCGCAATGTCTGGCGGTTTAGTTTTGATCCGGAGACCGACCGGTTATGGGCCGGGGATGTGGGACAAAACAGCTATGAAGAGATTGATATTATTAAAATAGGCGAAAATTACGGCTGGAATATCATGGAAGGCAAGCACTGCTTCAGTCCCGGGTCCGGCTGTGACCAGTCGGGTTTGGAACTCCCTGTCTGGGAATATGGTCGGAGCGAAGGCGTATCGGTAACCGGTGGTTTTGTCTACCGGGGCCCCTCTCTGGACGGTTTGGCAGGTCAATATATTTATGCTGATTATGCATCGGGACGTATATGGGCGCTCGATTATTCCGATATGGGTAATCCCGAAAATACCGAACTTATTGAAACTGATATTCGTATCTCATCATTCGGGGTTGACGCGCAAAATGAGCTCTATATCTGCGCTTTTGAGGGAGGAAATGATAAAATTTACCGGTTGGCAGCGGAATAAATAGATTGATGGATGTCATCCCAGCCGGTCATTTTTTGCTGCCGGCAGGGAATGTAGCGCTCTTTTTTTAGGTTATGATACCTCAACCGAACCCAAAGTAAAGAGGCGCGTTATGGAATCTGTAAATCCCGCTACGGGCGAAATCGTAGCCACCTACCAGGAGATGAACAGCCAGGAGCTTGGAACGATTGTCCAGGAGGCGGATGAGGCGCAATCCCACTGGCGAAGGCGAAGCTTTGAGGAGCGTGCCGTCTTGCTTCGTAAAGTGGCGGACCTGCTGGAATCGAATAAAGAAAAGTATGCCGGGCTCATGGCACGTGAAATGGGGAAGCCGCTGCCGCAGGGCAAGTCAGAAAGCGAGAAGTGCGCCTGGGTCTGCCGCTATTACGCCGATCACGCCGAACAGTTTCTCGAAAATGAAATGATCGAGTCGGACGCCGACAAAAGCTATATTACCTATAACCCGCTGGGCACGGTGCTGGCGATCATGCCCTGGAATTTCCCCTTCTGGCAGCTTTTCCGGTTTGCGGCCCCGGCCCTGATGGCGGGCAATGCTGCTGTCTTAAAGCACGCCTCCAACGTTACCGGTTGCGCCCTCGCCATTGAAGAGCTCATGCATGAGGCGGGTATTCCGGAACCTCTGTTCCGGACGCTGGTTGCGGGGAGCGACCGGGTGGAGCAAGTCATCTCCGACGAGCACATTGCGGCCGTTACGCTTACCGGAAGTACCCGGGCCGGCAAAGCTGTGGCATCAACGGCTGGAAGCCTGGTAAAGAAAACGGTATTGGAGCTGGGCGGCAGTGATCCCTATCTTATTTTGGCCGATGCCGATATCGAACAAGCGGCCGAGACCTGTGTTACGTCCCGGCTGATTAACGGGGGACAAAGTTGTATTGCGGCCAAGCGCTTTATTGTTGTGGAGGATAACTACGATCTTTTTATAGAGAATATGACAACATTGATGAAGGAAAAACGTATGGGCGATCCTTTTGAGGATGACGTTGACCTCGGGCCCATGGCACGCGCGGATTTGCGGGATGAACTCCACGAGCAGGTCCGGCAAAGTGTCGATGCCGGCGCTGAGTGTATTTTGGGAGGCGAAATTTCCGATCGCAAAGGGACCTATTATCCCCCGACGATATTGACGAACGTGACGAAAGGCATGCCGGCCTATGAGGAAGAACTTTTTGGTCCGGTTGCTTCGGTCATTCGGGTAAAAGATGAGCAGGAAGCCATCCGCGTCGCCAACGATTCCGATTTCGGACTCGGGGCCGCCGTGTTTTCCAGGGATGCGGATCACGCTGAGCGGATCGCCGCTGAAGAATTGGAAGCCGGCTGTTGCTTCGTCAATGCATTTGTAAAATCCGATCCCCGCCTGCCGTTCGGAGGGGTTAAGCAGTCCGGTTACGGCCGGGAACTTTCCCACCTCGGCATCAGGGAGTTTGTAAACATCAAGACGGTTTACCGGGCATAAGCGTTTGTAGGATCTCCTTTTAAAAAGGTTCTTGCCGGGGCCTTTGAACTCGCGCGGGGCTTTGATCAATGCCAAAGGATGCGCATCAAAGCCTGATCGACTTAAAGCCGCAATGCATAGACTGTTCATGAAGATGTTAAAATCGCTAAAAGGTAGCGATTGGACAAAACAATAGTTTTGCAAAGGCCTCATACTTATAAATTTATTTTTTTGAGCTGTTTTACCGGGAGAGTACGTATTACCTAATGGAACAACCATTTAAATAAATTCTAAAGTTGAGGAGATGTTATGAAAAAAATAAGCTATGCAGTATTAATGGCCATCCTGTTTGTTGGCTTCACGGGATGCGGAGACGACAGCAGCAGTACCGGACCGGATGTTAAAGAAAATCCGCCAGAAATGCCTAATATTGAAAATGCTCAACCCGATGTTTCTTTTTTCCAGGAAAACAACCCCCAAAAATCAGCTACGGATGAACTGAACGAGACAAATAACTTTAATCAAGCCCGGATGACAGTTCTTTGGAATACCATGTTCTTTAGCTTTGGACAGAGTTATGGGACACTTTTTTCTCAGGCGAATCAGGAAGAGGCTGATTTTAACAACGGAGTTTGGGAATGGTCTTATACATATAACTTCGAAGGGATGAGCGCCAGTTACCGTACAACTGCCGAGGAAGTCGGTAATTCTGTTAAATGGGCAACATACTGGAGTTACGATGACGGTCAAGGTAATAGCGTTGATAATTATAAGATTTTTGAAGGAACCGTCTCCAATGATGAGTCAACGGGTGATTGGACTTTTAATGCTATGGATTCCGACCTTCAGGAGGAAGTTCCTTTCATTACCTCAACATGGAATTTCACCAGTGAAACAGAAAAAGAAATTAATCTGACCATGTATGGCGATGCTATTGATGATGAAAGTGCTGATGAAACCGCCACCATTGACTTTGTACAAGAAGGTACGGATTTCAGCATGGACTTAAACTTCGCTGATGGTGAAAATCATTTGGTCACCTGGAATACCGATACCAATATCGGTTCTATTACTACCAATGGAGAAACAGTATGCTGGAATGAAAATTTTCAGGATGTTTCTTGTGAGTAATTTATAATTCATTGAGTTAGTTACAATTGAGAGAGATGGCCCCGGGCATGACGTTCGGGGCTTTTTTATGTTAAAAGGCGAGCTTGGGATAAAAATCCTTCCACTGCTTCCGGTCCGTACTTCCTGCTTCCTGCCGCTGTGGCTGAAGCGGAGAAAGTCCACCGGTGAACCGGGTTTGAAACCGGATGAATGAACACGTTATCATTACAGCCTGAGAGGATTTGTTTGACAAAAGGAGAGGAATAAAGGCCAAACAGATCTAACTGGTGCAACATTCATGATAAAGGGATGACACGATGCTGTCACTGTTTGTGTTATTATAACAGCAGACGAAAAGAAGAATAAAGATCATACGCGTGCAGCATGCCGAAGGATAGTCAAAACCCCATACGCGGCCGGGGTGCTTCCGATAACCCGGCCAACCGGTTCGAGAATGAGTATCTCGATTATGACGTGGATGAGCAGACCGGCCAGAAGCCCGCGCAAAAGACCCGGCTCATCCGCGACGATACCAAAGAGATTTTATCCAAAAACGACAGTCCCGATATCCCGTTTACCTATGGACTGAACCCGTACCGGGGGTGCGAGCACGGCTGTATTTATTGCTATGCGCGTCCCACGCACGAATACCTGGGGTTTTCGGCGGGGCTCGATTTCGAGTCGCGCATCATGGTCAAGTATGATGCGGCGGAAAAACTGCGGGCCCGGTTTGCTTCAAAAAACTGGAAGCCTGAGCCCGTTATTATGAGCGGTGTTACCGATCCCTATCAGCCGGTGGAGCGGGAGCTTGAAATCACGCGCAGCTGTCTCGGGGTTTTTGCCGAAGCACGGAACCCGGTCAGTATGATTACCAAGAACTACCTGGTAACGCGCGATATGGACCTGTTAGGGGAACTTGCGGAATATAATGCCGCCCACGTAACGCTTTCCGTCACCACGCTGGACCGTGAATTGGCACGGGTCATGGAGCCGCGGACCTCCCAGCCGTATCGTCGGCTGGAGGCTATCAAACAACTCGCCGGCGCGGGAATCTCGGTAGGGGTGAATGTCGCTCCGATTATCCCGGGATTAACCGATCATGAGTGTGCGGATATTTTGAAAGCCGCAAAGGAGGCGGGCGCTTCGCATGCCGGCTACACTATCGTGCGGCTCCCCCACGGCGTCAAAGACCTGTTTCGGGAATGGCTGGAGCATCACTTCCCCGACAGAAAAGAAAAAGTGCTTAATCGTATCAGGAATATGAAGGGAGGGAAGCTGAATAAAAGTGAATTCGGTGATCGCTTCAAGGGAGAAGGGGCCTTTTCAGATCAAATAAAGGAGATGTTTGAGATCCAGACCAAAAAATTGGGGTTTAACAGGGAATGGAATCCGCTGTCGTCCGAATATTTCAGGCGGCCGGAACAGGGGCAGCTGCATCTGTTTTGACGAGTATCAGCCTGTTGTCTTCAAAAATGTTCTGAGAACAGCTTAGATGATGGCAGGATAGATAGAAATGCTACCTAACATTTTCCTTCTTCTTGCGTATAGGAATACATAGCCCGGCCCAATATCTGTTTTACTGTTTTATTAGCTTTCTAAACATAAATTACCGCTAAAAAACATATAGATATTGGGCTTTTTTTATTCACATCTCTCACAGCATTTTATATATTCAGGCAACTGCACGGCTAAACTTTTTGTATCTTTGAGCTAACAGAATAAAAAACACCGAATAAATATTATTGCATTATGTCTGATACCCCATCCACCATGTTGGAACTTGGAACTCAAGCTCCTCAATTTAGATTATTTGATACCATCAACAACCAGCTCGTCGCGCTGAAAGATTTTGACAACGCCAAGGGATTATTGGTTGTATTTATCTGTAATCACTGTCCGTTCGTACAGCATATACTGGATGAATTTGTTATCACTGCACGGGATCTGCAGCAAAAAGGTATTGGTGTCGTTGCGATCAGCTCCAATGATGTAGAGAATTATCCGGACGACAGCCCCGTTAAGATGGCGGCCCTGGCCCGCGAGAAACAATTTTCATTTCCCTATCTGTATGACGGCACCCAGGAAGTGGCCAAAGCATACCGTGCAGCCTGCACACCTGACTTTTTCCTGTTTGATGAGAATGATAAGCTGGTGTATCGGGGACAGTTCGACGACAGTCGTCCGGGCAATGACAAGCCGGTAACGGGAAAAGATATACGCGAAGCGGCCGACCTGCTGTTTGATGAAGAGATAAAAGATGAACAAAAGCCAAGCATAGGCTGCAATATCAAGTGGAAGGCCGGCAACAAACCGGATTATTTTGGATAGGGGGAGCATGTCCGAGGACGACGATCAGGAAAAAGTTGAAAAAATACGGCGCGATTATACCCAGGAAGTATTGTCGGAGTCGTCGGTGGAAGAAAGCCCGATAGATCAGTTTATGGTCTGGTTTGAACAGGCATTGTCCGCTGATCTGCTTGACCCCAATGCCATGACACTGGCGACGGCAACCAGGGAAGGGGTGCCGGCTTCCCGCATTGTATTGCTCAAGGGGGTGGACCGGGATGGATTTCGGTTTTATACGAACTATGCCAGCCGTAAAGGCAGAGAGCTGGAAGAAAATCCACAGGCGGCTTTGTGTTTTTACTGGCCTCCGCTGGAACGACAAGTGCGCATTGAGGGACAGGTACAGAAGGTAAGCCGGGCTAAGTCGGCCGACTATTTTCGGCGGCGTCCCCGCTTAAGTCAGCTGGGTGCCTGGGCCTCTCAACAGAGCAGCAGGGTAGATTCTCGAAATGAGCTGGAGGACACCTTCAGGGAAGCAGAGAAGCGATTTGAAAATCAGGAAGTGCCCCTGCCGGAATTCTGGGGAGGATACTTGCTGGTACCTGAATATATCGAATTTTGGCAGGGACGAAAAGGGCGCCTTCACGATCGTATATGCTATGAAAGGCAGGGGGAGGGCTTGTGGGAAATCTTTCGCCTTTCTCCCTGAGCAAGACAGATTAACAGTCGGTTTATGGGACGAAATAAGCTCGAGCGTTTTGAAGATATAACCGCATTTGAGAATGTGCTTGAATACACTGATTTTCAGGAGTCGGAGGCCCCGATGCCGAAAGGTCGGTGGAATTCCGAGATTTTTGAAAAGGAGCAGCCGATCATTCTGGAGCTGGCCTGCGGGAAAGGTGAATATTCACTCGCGCTCAGCGAACAGTATCCCGGTAATAATATTATAGGGGTTGATATCAAAGGTGCCCGCATCTGGAAAGGAGCACGTGAAGCGCTGCAGAGCAATCGTGAAAATGTGCGTTTCCTGCGTATATATATCGACCACCTGGACGGATATTTTGCCCCCGGTGAGGTGGAGGATATCTGGATCACTTTTCCCGATCCCTATCCCCGGGGGAGCGATCGAAACAAGCGACTCACTTCTCCCAAATTCCTGAATATCTATCAAAACATCCTGCAGCCGGACGGATCCGTGCGGCTGAAAACCGACAGCGATCAGCTTTTCTCCTATACCCGGAGCGTCATCGAAAAGACAGGATGCAGGATCCTGGAGATGGTGGAGAATATATATGAAGAGCGACCCGGGGATCCGATGCTCACCCAAAAAACCTATTTCGAACGTAAACACCTGAAAAAAGGAAAGACGATTTCCTATCTCCGTTTTACGCTTCCGGGAGATCCCGTTTTATAAAGGATTTTAAAAAACGGCCGTTTGCCCGATCCCGTCATTATCAGTCGATTGAAATTGGCTGTATGCTTTGGTTCCAACCTCCCTCTGACTTCGACCTTGAAAACCTGTTTTTCATAACCTTCTTATTCAGATAGTCTATGGGAAATTTAATACAACGCCCCGGGCGAACCTTTCAGATTCCCTATGGTAGCAGAAATATGAAAGTATTAGTAAAACATGATTAGAGGAATAGGGAATATATTCGTATACATAAGTAATCGGAACCGGAAAATTTATTTTTATAACCTTTGAGTGGAATGGGACTAACTATTCTTTTTGATCTATTAGCAAAGTTTGCGTAACCTTTTTAAAAATAAGATTGCTTAATGATCTTAGAAATGTTTACTTACGACTTAACGGTGTTAACTGCTACCTATAAAAGAAATGAATAAACAAAGTTTAAAGCTTCGGATTATAAGTGCAGCCAGGGAACTGCTGCTTTCGGATGGATACCGTAACCTGTCACTGCGCAAGATTGCTCGTAGCATCGGAGTAAGTGCAACCAGTATTTATCTTCATTTTGAAAGCAAGGATGATCTCGTTCACACGCTTATTGAAGAAGCTATTGAACGGTTGAACAGAGCACTTGAAATTTCTGTAGTTAATAAAAAATCACCGGTCAAAAAGTTAGAGGCGCTTGCACAAACATATGTAAGCTTTGCTCTCAAACATCCCCGGGAGTACCAGGTTATCTATCTGGTTAGCTCAGAAGAGATGACTCGCTATCCGAAGAAGAAATTTCGCAAAGCCCGAAAGGGATACGGGTTGGTGTTGGATGTTTTGACAGAGGGGATAAGCTGCGGAAAAATTGAAGAAGAGAATCCAAATATAGCTGCGTACACTTTTTGGGCACAACTGCATGGAGTCATGTCAGTAGTGTTATCGGAGCGGCTTGATACCCGGATCGATCAGAACGAATTTATCGAAGAAGCTATTAATCATATTATCAGTGGTTATATAACGTACGATTCGCTAAAGCTGGAGAATATTGTAGATAATTAAGTACAACTCAATTGTGAGGAATTGTTATGGATTTTTTTAATGAGAGTTTGGGGTTTTTGTTTCAGTATCCACTGTGGGCGGTTATTGTAAGTATGGTTATTGTAGCCACACTTCTTGCTTTTTGGGGCACTCCGCTCTGGATCTGGGCGATCGGTGGTTTTGTTGCGCTTTGGGGTTTTTCAGCCCCTTCCTGGCTGTTTGTTGTCTATAGTGCACTGGTGCTG
This sequence comes from Fodinibius roseus, assembly GCF_900129315.1. Lineage (GTDB taxonomy): Bacteria > Bacteroidota > Rhodothermia > Balneolales > Balneolaceae > Fodinibius > Fodinibius roseus. Next base: position 207,241 of record NZ_FQUS01000004.1, on the reverse strand, counting down.
CTGTTCAATATAAAAGCTATCCGCCGAACTTTTTTAACGGGTCCGTTGATGAAGCTGCTGGATGCGCTGAATTTTCTCCCGGTTATCTCAGAGACAGAACGCACGGCTATTGAAGCGGGAAATGTATGGGTGGATGCCGAGCTGTTCTCGGGGAAACCGGACCTGGAACGACTGGCCAACGAATCTTATCCTGAATTATCGGATGACGAACAGGCTTTTTTAGAGGGACCTGTTGAAGAGCTCTGCAGCATGGTCGATGACTGGGATGTATTTGTCCGCAAAGGTTTTACGGATGAAGTCTGGGATTATATGCGGGAACATAAATTTTTCGGCTTAATTATTCCCGAAGAATACGGCGGATATAATTTTTCGGCTACTGCTCACAGCGCTATTATTGCGAAGCTGGCTTCCCGCTGTGGTCCGCTGGCGACAACTGTAATGGTTCCGAATTCACTGGGACCGGCGGAGCTCTTAATGCACTACGGGACACAGGAACAGAAAGATCGTTACCTGCCGGGACTGGCGACTGGAGAGGAAATGCCTTGTTTTGCTCTTACCGAACCGACCGCTGGTTCTGATGCCGGTGCCATGACCGCGGAAGGAGAAGTTTTTAAGGGGGAGGATGGAGAGCTCTATATCAGGCTTAATTTCGAAAAGCGCTATATTACCCTGGCGGCCATATCAACGATTATCGGACTGGCCTTTAAATTGGAAGACCCGGAAAATCATCTGGGAAAAGGCAGGGATCTGGGCATTACCTGTGCCCTGATTCCCAGCGATACCGAAGGCATCCGGCTGGGGCGGCGCCACGATCCTCTGGGGGTGCCGTTTTATAACTGCCCGATTAACGGGGATGATGCCGTGGTATCGATCGATCAGATTATCGGGGGTCCCGAGCAGGCAGGCAACGGCTGGCAGATGCTGATGGAATCGCTTGGAGTGGGACGTGGTATTTCGCTGCCCGCCCAGAGTGCGGGGGGTGCTAAAGTTGCTACCAGGGCGATCGGTGCGTATGCGGCCGTGCGGCGACAGTTTGGAATTAATATTGGAAAGTTCGAAGGGATTGAAGAACCCATGGCTCGTATCGGCGGCTTTAATTATCTGATGGATGCCGCCCGCCGTTATACCTGTGCCGCCCTGGATACGGGAGAAAAACCGGCGGTCATTACGGCTATAGCCAAATATAACTTCACGGAGCTGGGACGCAGGATCGTAAACGATGCGATGGATATTCAGGGCGGAGCGGGGATTTCACGGGGACCCCGTAATATCTTTGCTCACCAGTATACCGCGCTGCCGATCGCTATTACGGTGGAGGGAGCGAATATCCTGGCCCGAAGCCTGATGATATTCGGGCAGGGCGCCATCCGTTGCCATCCCTATGCATATGATGAAATCGATGCCCTGACAAGGGGGGATGTCAAAGCCTTTGACAATGTCTTCTGGAAGCATATAGGCCATATTGTCCGTAATACGGCGAGAGCCTTTCTGTTGAGCGTAACGCGGGGTGCCATTTCTTCATCGCCGGTTGACGGTGCGGCCTCTGCATATTATAAAAAATTGTCATGGGCCTCGGCTTCTTTTGCCTTCCTGGCGGATGTTGCCCTGGGCTCTTATGGCGGGGGACTTAAAATAAAGGAGAAAATAAGCGGGCGGTTTGCCGATATTCTCAGCTGGATGTACCTGGCCACCACCACGCTGCGCCGCTATGATGCCGAGGGACAGCATGAAGAAGATCGCATCTTTTTTGAATGGGCGATGCAGTACGCTTTTGCGCAGATCCAGGAAGCCTTTGACGCCATCTATCGAGAGATACAGGTGCCCGGACTTAGCTGGCTGTTCCGGGGACCCATTGCCCTTTGGTCGAGGATGAACAGGATAGGAACCATGCCGGCCGATGCGTTGGGACACAGGGTGGCCCAGGCAATGCAGAAGCCCGGCAGGCAGCGGGATCGCCTGACTGACGGCATCTACCTTCCCGAGGATAAGAACCAGGCGATGGGACGGTACGACTACGCCCTGCAGGCATTGGCAGATGCCGAAGCTGTCTACAAAAAGATCTACAAGGCGACGAAGAAAAAAGAGCTGCCTAAAACACAGCCCCGGTTTGTAATTGATGAGGCCCTGGAGAAAGGGATTATTTCGTCGGATGAGGCTGAGCTGATTCGTGAGGCTGAAAATGCGCGGCTTGACCTCGTAGAGGTTGATGAGTTTACGCTCGAAGAATACCAGAATCAGACGCCTGCACCGCCGCTGAAAACCACAGGGAAGGTTTAATCTTAGCACATTGGCGGCGTCATGAAAATTAAAAGAAATCCTGTTTGACATCCATTCCGTTTCCATCGTAGCACACAGAGGATCGGTCCGCCTGTGGGTGAATTGGTTGGTTACCAGTTATTGGTAAGTGGTAGCCAATAAGCGGCAATTATTATCAAGGTAAGGGTATAGTAGAATTGTGGTAGCAAGGGAAGAAATCGGAGGATTTAATGGCTAACCTTCGGTTCGGATATATACATTTTTTCACGGTATTGATAAGTATCGCGATAGGTCCAAACAACGATTTTCCATTAACCAACAACTGAAAGCCATTACCTACGCATGGCTTTTCTTCCATTCCTTGGCAATCAGGAAGGCCATTTCCAGGCTTTGCTGGTAATTCAGGCGCGGGTCACAGTAGGTTTCATAATTATTATGCAGCTCGCCCTCATGAAGTCCTTTGGCTCCGCCCACGCATTCCGTCACATTATCGCCGGTGAGTTCAAGGTGTACCCCGCCGAGGTAACTGCCCTGATCGCGGTGAATAGCAAATGTCTTGCGAATTTCGGAGACAATGTCATCAAAATTACGGGTTTTGAAATCATCGTTCGTCGCAAAAGTATTGCCGTGCATGGGATCGCAGCTCCATACCACCGGCATGCCTTCATGTTTGATATGACGGATGAGATCCGGTAATCCCTCCTCCACTTCATCTTTGCCGAACCGGCTGATCAGCACAATTTTACCCTGCTCGTGTATGGGGTTCAGCCGGTTGATCAGCTTCAAGGTGTGATCCAGATCATAATTCGGACCAATTTTAATTCCGACAGGGTTTCGAATTCCCCGCAGGTACTCCACATGGGCCCCGTCCAGGTCCCGGGTTCGATTGCCTAACCAGACCATGTGGGCACTCAGGTTGAACCAGCCTTCGCGCCGGGGCACTTTGCGGGTTTGCGCCGAATCATAATGAAGGTTCAGGCTCTCATGTGAGGTATAAATATTTACTCTCTGCGCAGTATTAAAAGAGTTGGGCGTGATGGTCTCCATAAAGCTCACTGCTTTTTGGATAGAGTTGACCATCTCTTCATACTCTTTGTAGTACTCATTCTCCCGCATAAAATCCAGTTCCCAGTACTCGGGATGATGCAGGTCGGCAAATCCTTCGTCAGCCAGGGCCCGCAGAAAATTAAGCGTCAGCGCCGCCTTATTGTATCCGGTAAGCAGTCTCTGCGGATCGGGGACTCGGTCTTCGCGCGTGGGATTGATACTGTTGATCAGATCTCCGCGATAATTATGGATCTTCTCTCCTTCTACCATTTCAAAATCGCGTGAGCGGGGCTTGGCATACTGTCCGGCAATACGTCCCACGCGTACAACGGGCGTCTCCATCTCATGGATGAGTATGAAGCTCATCTGCAATAAAACCTTCAGCAAGTTAACAATCTTTGGCGATTCGCAACCGTCAAAACTCTCGGCACAATCGCCTCCCTGTAGCAAAAAGCCTTCCCCGGATGCTACTTCGGCCAGCTTATCTTTGAGGGCTTGTATTTCCCATGAAGTAATCAGCGGGGGATTGTTTTTAAGTTCCCGATAGACCCGTTCCAACTCGGCTTTGTCCGGGTAAGTGGGAAGCTGCTTAATAGGAAATTCTTTCCAGGATGTCGGAGACCAGTCTTTGGGGTTTGCCACTTCAGGGGCCACGGTTTGTTTGGAAAACATGCTATAGTTTTATCGATAAGTAGTTAAGTGAAACCCTGAAAATACAGAAAAATACGTGTGGGAGCAATTACGATGTATCTTTAATTAAAAGAACCCTTGCAAAACCGTTCTTTTGGGCAATTCCTGCATGTTCGCACATTTAATATGGGATGATTTTGACTACGCTCAGGGGTTGATATTGACCAAAATTTCCGGTTTTTATAATCTTCTTTAAAGAAGGAGTACAGGGCTTCATTCTATAGGTTCAAGTACTAAAATTCCCTGTTTATTAATATAACCGTATTTTTTTCCCAGATTAACCAGCGCCAACCCGTTCCTGAAATCCCACGCCCGATCATAAATTGGATCCACAGTTATCCGTCCCTGACGGTTAACAAAGCCTACCCGCCCGTTTTGCCGGACTCGCGCTTGCCCTTCACAAAATGAATAGGCCTGGTCATATTCGGGGGCAATAATAAATGCTCCCTCTTTGTCGATATACCCGTACTTCTTCCGGTCCAGGTTGGTATCGCTTTCCGGCATAGCTACGACCGCTATCTCTTCAGAAAAAGGCTCGGCATCCAGGTACCTTGAGGGGATGGCTATCTCCCCGCTGGTATCGATATAACCCCATTGCTGAAATTCCAGCTGTACCGGTGCCAGTCCGTCGGAAAATGATTTTGCTTCCCGGTAGCGGGGAGAAATGACCATCTCACCCGAGCGGTTAATATATCCCCATTCCCGGTGAGTTGAGGTCTGAACGAGCGCCCGTCCGCCCGAAAAATTTTCGGCGGCGCTGAACTGCGGCTCAATCGCGAAGGTTCCGTCTGGGGTTATAAACCCCCATTCCCCTCCTCGTTCTTTCTGGACGGCAGCACGCCCATCCTGGAAGTCGAGCGCCCGGTGAAATTGCGGGTGAATCACAAAATTCCCGGAAGAATCGATATATCCATACCGGCCGTCGGACAGAACCCGGGCCAGGTTCTCAGAGAAGCCGTACGCTTCCTCAAAGCGTGGCTCGATAGCTATCGTACCCTCCCGGTCGATATAGCCTGCCGCATTTGAACGATAAACGACCGCCCGTCCCTCTGAAAAAGAATAGGGCCAACTCTCGCCGCTGCGGAGCTGAAACTGCGGGGAAATGCGCTGGATCAGATGTTCATCCATAAAACCGACCTGTTGATTTTCCACAAAAGGATATAAAGTCTCCCCTTTGCCGGGAGCAGCGCCTTCGGGGGGCTCAAGAATTTTGCAGGAGGTCCACAGCAGGCAAATGGCAATGAATAGCGCGAGATTGCGAACGATCAGTTTCATGAATAAAAATGAATATATATTTTTTTATGCAAGATCAGGATCCGGAGGTATATCAGCTATTAAAATATGTACAAAAGATTCTTCTGTTGTATTACGATTTCTGCATGATATTGTTCCCTTCAAAGCTGGTACGGGTCGGAGGGAATGGCAGTAACACCGGAGCTCAGGTGTTTATAGATAACGGCGGTAGCCATGGTGGTCAGGGGATAGGTAAGGATAATGCCGATGCCAAAAAGAAGTGCCCCGAGCATGTTGAGCACTATGACGACCGCGCCGAACAGGAAAAGTTCAAGGGTAAGATTTTCCGTTTGGTAATAGCTTTTCTGCAGCGCAGTAATAGCGGAATGGGTATCCTCCAATAGGTAATAGGGATAAAATTGAAAGCGTATGGCGATAAATATGCCGGGCAGTATAAACAGAAACAGTCCGACAACGACAGCAATCATATAGAGCAGATAGGCCATGAGATAAGGGGGAAATGGTGAGAAACTGTTGAACAGATCTGCCACTTCAACATAGTTGTCGTCGATGAGCAGCAACATAATATGAAAAAAACCCAGGCTCAGGAAGAGTTGAAAAACAGTTAATGCAAGGGAAAGAATTTGGAGCTGACCAGAGGGCTCTTCCGGTGAATAAAGCATGACATATACCTGGGGGATAATTGCCAGGACGTAGTAGGTGACAGCTATGCCGATTATAAACGAGCTGTACTTTTTATATTGATGAAAACTGAATTTGAAAAGCCGGATCAGGTCAATAGAATATTGCTGCATAGAGGTTGAATGAATAAGAGGATATTTCGGTTATATTCGAGGATGGCGATGACCAAATTTTTAAGAATTTAAGGCTTAAAAAAATACGATTTATCTGTATCTTTAAAAGTTTAATTGAACCTAAATATTGTACCCCTTTTGCGAGAAAATATAGTTATCCGTGGCGCACGCGAACACAATTTAAAAAATATTGACGTTAATATTCCCCGGGAAAAGCTGGTCGTTGTCACTGGTATCTCGGGATCTGGCAAGTCATCTCTTGCTTTCGATACGATATATGCGGAAGGACAGCGGCGTTTCCTGGAATCACTGTCGGCTTACGCCCGCCAGTTCCTGGGCATGATGGAGCGTCCCGAGGTGGATTTCATAGATGGACTTTCCCCGGTGATCTCAATTGACCAGAAGACGACCAACCGAAACCCGCGGTCGACGGTGGGGACGGTAACCGAAATTTATGACTTCCTGCGGCTGCTCTACGCTCGCATCGGGGTACCTTATTCCTGGAAGACGGGAAACAGGATGTCTAAGCAGACTTCCGAGGAGGTGGTTTCTGCCATCATGGATATGCCCGAAGGCACTAAGGCCTATTGTCTGGCACCGGTGGTGCGGGGACGCAAGGGTCACTACCGGGAACTGTTCGAACAGACTATGAAACAGGGATTTGTGCAGGTCCGGGTGGATGGTGAGCTGATGGATATCGAAGAGGGGATGAAAGTGGATCGCTACAAAACACACAATATTGAGGTCGTTGTCGACCGGTTTGTGATTAACCGGAACAGCGAAAAGCGCATTGCCGAAAGTGTGCGCCTGGCACTGGAGATGGCGGAAGGCAACGTCATTCTATCGGTTCCGAATGAAGAGGTCGGGTTTGATGATCATCTGTATTCCCAAAATTTGTTTGACCCGGAAAGCGGCCTCGCCTATGAAGATCCCGCCCCGAATATGTTCTCCTTTAATTCGCCCTACGGGGCCTGCCAGAACTGCGACGGACTGGGCTACACCTATGATGTGGATCGCAACCTGGTCATCCCCAACAAAGAGCAGACGATCGAAGAGGGGGCCATTCGCTTTCTGGGAAAACCGCGTGATATTTTTGCTTTTAAACAGCTGAAAGCCGTTTTAAAAACACTCGACCTGGACTTTGAAACACCCATTGATGAATTTTCCGAGGAGGCGCTGGACCTGCTGTTCGAGGGAGGTGGTGACAGGAAGTACGATGTAAGCTACGACTTCCGCCGGGATAATGTCACCTACAAGCACTCCTTTGACGGATTGCGCAACATGATACGCGAGCAGTACAAGGAGAGTAAATCCAATAAAAAGCGCGATAAGGCGAAAGCCTATATGAGTAAGATCGCCTGTCCCGACTGTGGGGGCGGCCGATTGAATAAAGAATCGCTTTCGTACAAAATTGACGGTTATTCGATTGACGACCTGGTGCAACTGGACATCAAAACGCTTCGTCATACCTTGAATAACCTGGATCTGGATGAACGACAGCAGAAGATCGGCAGCCAGGTATTGAAGGAGGTACGCGACCGGGTGGATTTTCTGTTGAATGTGGGGCTCAATTATCTTACGCTCGACCGCGAGGCCCAGACGCTCAGCGGAGGGGAAGCCCAGCGCATCCGGCTGGCCACGCAGATCGGCACGCAGCTGGTCGGTGTGCTCTATATCCTGGATGAACCAAGTATCGGCCTGCACCAGCGGGATAACATTAAGCTTATTCGTTCGCTGGAGACCTTGCGCGACCTGGGCAACAGTGTCATCGTGGTCGAACACGATCGAGAGACCATCGAACAGGCTGATTACGTCCTGGATCTGGGTCCCGGCGCGGGAGAGCACGGCGGGGAAATAGTGACGGAGGGACGACCGGATGAGCTTGATCCCGACTCAATGACGGCCAGGTTCCTGAATGATGAGGAGGCGGTTCCGTATTCGGAAGAGCGGCGGGAAGGCAGCGGGCAATTGGTTCGGCTGGAAGGCGCGCGCGGGCATAATCTCAAGCAGGTGGATGTGGATATCCCGCTGGGGAAGTTCATCTGTGTAACCGGCGTGAGCGGAAGCGGCAAGAGCTCGCTTGTCAACCAGACGCTTGAGCCCATCCTCTCTACTGAATTCTATAACTCAAAATCGGTGCCGCTGCCGTACGATGAGGTGCACGGCATTGATAACCTCGACAAGATTATTTCCGTCGATCAGAGCCCGATCGGACGCACCCCGCGATCAAATCCCGGGACGTATACGAAAGTTTTTGATCACATCCGCAAGCTGTTCGCCCAGCTGCCGGAATCCAAGATCCGGGGATATGACCAGGGACGCTTTTCCTTCAATGTGAAAGGCGGCCGTTGTGAGGCCTGCAACGGGGATGGCGTTCGCAAGATCGAGATGAATTTCCTGCCCGACGTATATGTGGATTGCGAAACCTGCAACGGAAAGCGGTATAACCGTGAGACCCTGGAAATCTACTACAAGGGAAAAAACATTTCGGATGTGCTGAATATGTCCATTCGGGAAGCCCATGATTTTTTTGACTCTGTTCCGGCCATTAACCGTATTCTGGGTACGCTTGTTGATGTGGGACTCGGATACCTGCGATTGGGACAACCAAGCACGACCCTATCCGGGGGCGAAGCACAGCGCATTAAGCTGGCGCGCGAGCTGGCCAAAGTAGGTACCGGCGATACGCTTTACATTATGGATGAACCGACAACAGGGCTGCATTTCCAGGATGTTCGCCTGCTGGTGGATGTGGCTCAGCAGCTGGTGGACAAGGGTAATACGGTCATCGTTATTGAACACAACCTGGATTTGATCAAGGCGGCAGACTGGATTATTGATTTGGGTCCAGAAGGCGGACAGGAGGGAGGAGAAATTATTGCCGAAGGGACCCCCGAAGAGGTGGCTGAGGCTGAAGGAAGTGCTACGGGGACCTTCCTGAAGGAGGAATTCGAACGGGAAAAGAACCAAAGAATTACCGCATGAGGATTTGAACCAGGTACGTTGTATTGAATGCGGCCACTGCTACTTTTCTGAAGAGAATTATGTAGGGAGAGCTTCGTAAAACTGCTCTTTCAAGCATGTGGTGATTCAAAACAGCTTTGAACGGCATCCTTCACTCAATGTCGGGGTTATCGGTCGGTTGAAATGCTCACATATGGGCTATATGCTGTAATTCCAACCTCCCCCTGTCCTTGGTCTTGAACAAAATACCTGGTTTTGCAAACCCCTCTTATTATAACATGTGCATGTTGTAAGTAAAGACTGACTTACAGTGTGTCATCGTAAATTAGCTTCATCCTGCACCTTTACCAAAATAATATTTTTGGGTCTTGTAGACACTGAAAGATTATTTGGAAACCAGCGGCGCAACGCGTTATTTATATATGATAGCGTTATGAAATATTAATTTCGGTTAACTGTCAAATACCAAAGAAAGGTGATCTGTTATGGCGTTCTTTATTCGATGTCTCGGAGTCTTCATTTTGTCATGGATCATATTTTCAACAGGGGTGTCAGCTCTGTGGGTTGGCGAGCACGCTCTTGCCTTTTCAATTCTATATGGCGGAGTGGCAGGTATTTTCCTTAGCGTGCTTTACGGCTGGATTGACGAATTGACGATCCGGCATCACGGGGCGTAGAAAATGCCTTTCGTTCGGTCCGTATCCTCTGCGACGCCGACCAACCTGTAATCGAGCAATGCCCCAACCCGTCCGCCGGGTCCTCCCGCTGTCATAACGGGCAAGATGGTTATTTTACATTCTTTTTATCTTGTTTTCATTATTAAAGGCGCGCTTCTGTTTCCAAAAAGAATCTTTATTTGACTAATGATATGAATAGCGAAAATTGTTATAATAGCCTCTTCAATCATTTATAATATAAATTTAATCTCTTAGAAAACGGGATCATGGCATTAGCATCCAAAAGCATAGAAGAACTGTTAGGTGATGAAGCAGAAGATTTGCTGACTCACAACTGCGACACAATATCCAAAGACAAACTCCATCTGCCCTCAGCATCTTACGTGGATGATGTATGGTATCAGTCCGATCGGAATCCACGGGTACTGCGAAACCTTCAGTCGCTGCTGGATCACGGCCGGCTGGGCGGTACGGGCTACACCTCCATTTTACCGGTTGACCAGGGCGTTGAACACTCCGCCGGCGCCTCATTTGCACCCAATCCCGACTATTTTGATCCCGAGAATATTATCAAATTGGCCATTGAAGGTGGATGCAACGGTGTTGCTTCCACCTTCGGAGTGTTGGGAGCGGTAGCTCGAAAGTATGCTCATAAAATCCCTTTTATTGTTAAGATTAATCACAATGAGCTGATGACCTATCCGAATACCTACGACCAGGTGATGTTCGGTTCGATTGAACGTGCCTACGATATGGGGGCTGCAGCGGTGGGAGCTACGATCTACTTTGGTTCGGAGGAATCCAGCCGTCAAATTCAGGAAGTCGCCCGCGCTTTTGAGCGTGCACACGAACTGGGACTGGCTACTATTCTCTGGTGCTATACCCGCAATTCAGCTTTCAAAGTGAACGGAGAGGATTATCACGCTTCAGCTGACCTTACGGGTCAGGCTAACCACCTGGGGGTAACGCTTCAGGCCGACATTATCAAGCAGAAGCAGCCGACGAATAATGGTGGTTACAAGGCCCTGAACATGGGAGACTCTTCTTATGGAAAGCTTGATGAGGATATCTACAATAAGCTGGCCAGTGAACATCCCATTGATCTTACCCGTTATCAGGTGGCAAACTGCTATATGGGGCGCGCCGGACTGATTAACTCGGGAGGGGGTTCCGGAGAAAATGATTTTGCCCAGGCTGTTCGAACAGCGGTTATTAATAAGCGTGCCGGCGGCATGGGACTCATTAGCGGCCGTAAAGCCTTTCAACGTCCGCTAAAAGAAGGGGTCAAACTGCTTAACTTTATTCAGGATGTCTATCTGGATGAGGATATTACCGTAGCATAGAAGTATTGCCATTCTGGGTGTCTGTCGCACTCAGGAGATCGTAAGGAGAGGCGGCCATTTGAGTCAGGTTTTTTGGGATCTTTTGAGGCGAATGAGGGACTGTTTGGCGAAAAAGAGCTCGGAATCCGGCCTATTCGGCTGACGAATTTGTAAGACCGGCCCCGGCTATGGCCTTATGGAACAATCCATAGGGCCTTTTTTTAATTCATCAGATGAATAAGAAGAACGACGGTATTTGTATTTCTATTATTTAACTGTGATGTCTATTTTGGCCTATCAGTTTGTTTGACTAACGGCAAGTCCTAAAATAGTTTCCTTTGGCAAATAGCGACGAACAAATACAGGAAGATCCCAAGAAATATTTCTCCAAGAAATATCTTTTTATATCGATAGCCCTGAGTGTGGCTACGATGGGATTCCTTATTTATTATACCTATACGCCGGGGGTACTCAAACATTTGAGGATAAAACGATTGCCGGGCATTGTTCTGGCGGTCGTGGTTTCTTTTCTCAGGCTTTGGTTTGTGGCGGCCAAGGTTCGCTATCTTTCTGAAAAAAAACTGGGGTGGACTGCCTCTTTCAGGGTTATGCTCAGCTGGGATTTTACGTCATCCATAACACCTTCTACCATCGGAGGAGCTCCAATGGCTACCTATGCTCTGACCAAAGAAGGGTTTAAGCTGGGACAATCAACCGCAATCATACTGTATAGCGTATTGCTTGACCAGCTCTGGTTTGCTCTGGCAATCCCTATTCTGGTTGTTGCGGGTTTTTTTTACGAGGTGGTGCCCGACAATACCGGTATGGTGGGACACGCTTCTATGGTTCTTTTGTACATCGGACTCTTAAGCTATGCCGGCTTGATGGCATACGGCGTATTGAAAAATCCCAATGCCATTAAAAAAGTAGTGAGTGTGGTGTTCAAGCTTCCCTTTTTGCGGAAGTGGCAGGAAACAGTCAATGCCGAGGCCGATAATCTGGTCGAATATTCTCATGAACTGCGTAAAAAGCCTGCCAGCTTTTTGGTGAAAACCTTCCTTCTGTCAACGATGTCCTGGTTGTGTCGTATTGCATTGCCGACCATCGTGGTACTGAGCTTGCTGCCCGCCGATGTTATATTGTCTGTTCTGCGCAGCCTGGCCATGAACCTGGCCTTCCTGATCATGCCTACGCCCGGTGGCAGTGGTGGGGTGGAGGGACTCTTTGCTATTTTTCAGGGGCCGCTTATCGACCGTAAAGCATTTATCGGCCTGGCGGTATTTGCCTGGCGCATAATAAGTTATTATATCACCGTGGGTCTCGGCATGATGGCGACAACCTGGTATATTAATCGTTCTGTTGTTGACAATTACGAGGATCTGCCTGAGGAAGCGGTTGAAAGTGACCTTCCATCATCCAAATCGGTATAACTATGGCAAAAGATCGAATGCAGTATGTCTGTGATGAATGTGGGCATACAGCCACTAAATGGCTGGGAAACTGCCCGAATTGCGGGAGCTGGCATACCTTCAAGGAGTTTAAAGTGGAGCGGAAGCCGGCTTCCGAGAAAGAGCACAAGGGCAAGGTAGAGGGACTCGAAGAGTCGCCGCCGCCTCAGAAGCTGGAAGATATTGCCTCGCATGCGAAAGACCGGTTTATGAGCCATATTCAGGAGCTGGACCGGGTGCTGGGCGGCGGATTTGTATCGGGCTCGTTCGTCCTCATAGGGGGTGATCCCGGTATCGGGAAAAGTACGCTTACCCTGCAGATCGGAAAGGCCAACCCGGAGCTTAGAATATTGTACTGCGCCGGAGAGGAATCGGCTGGACAGATCCGCCAGCGTGCCAAACGCCTGGGGGTGGATTCGGCTAATTTTTATGTCTATACCGATACAAATATCGACAACGTTCTAAAGGAGGCCCGTAAAATGAATCCCGACCTCCTGATTGTGGATTCTATTCAAACGGTGTACCGCACTGAGCTTACGAGCATGGCGGGGAGCATTCAACAGGTCAAGGAGTGTGCCGCACTGCTGCAGCAGCTGGCCAAGAAGCAGGACATTACCACGCTTGTTATCGGACACGTTACCAAGGAGGGCAGTATCGCAGGTCCCCGGGTACTCGAGCATATGGTCGATACTGTGCTGCAGTTTGAGGGGGACAGCAATTACAACTATCGCATGCTGCGGAGCCTGAAAAATCGATTTGGTCCCGCCCAGGAAGTCGGTGTTTTCGAAATGAAGGAATCGGGTTTGGTCGATGTGCTCAATCCCTCGCAGCTGTTTTTATCGGACTACGACAGCAGCGTCAGCGGTAACGCTGTTATCTGTTCCATAGAGGGATCGCGTTCCCTGCTGGTAGAGGTACAGGCCCTGACGACTCCCAGCAATTACGGCACGCCCCAGCGCACGGCCAATGGTTTTGACCACCGGCGCCTGTCGCTTTTGTTGGCGGTTTTGGAAAAACGGGGCGGATACCAGTTTTCGGGGCAGGATGTGTACCTGAATATTGCGGGGGGACTGAAGGTAAACGATCCCGCGGCAGACCTGGGCGTGATTTGTGCGCTGGTATCGAGCCTGCTTGACAAGTCGATCAGCAGCAATATCGCCTTTTTGGGAGAAGTGGGATTGGGCGGGGAGATTCGTGCCGTTAACAAGGTGGACCAAAGGCTCGGGGAGATACAGAAACTCGGTTTTGAAAAAGCTCTCATTCCCTGCGCAAGTGCTCCCGAGCGGCGTTACGACCTGCAGCTCATGGAGGCATCCAATATGATGGAGGCCATAAAAAAGCCTTTCAGCAAAAGCTAAAAGGCCTTGTCGAAAAAATACTCTTTTTATTTGTACTGGTGGCGCTCTCGACGGCGTTGCTCACGAATACTTTTCTTCAGGGCCTCGCGACGTTCTTTCGAGGGCTTTGTATACTGCTGACGATCTTTGTATTCGTTTAAAATGCGCGAGCGAGCAACCAGTTTCTTGAAGCGGTTTACCGCTCGATCAATGCTCTCGTTATCTTTTACTTTAACTCCAACCATATATTATCTATTGTTTTGCTTTCAGTTCAGGGACGCGAAATATAAGGATCTTTTTATAAATGTGCATAACAGTAACAAAGAAAAATTGTGTATCATTTCATCCAAGCCGGCCGCCGGGGTTAAGTACGAGAGGACAAAGCAACGAATAATTCCGCGGCAAGCGGTAATAACATCCGGTATGAGGTTGCCCTGGAAGTAAAATCCGGGATGGCGCCGTTCCAGCAGAAAATGAACGTTGCAAAAAAAGTAACAGGCCCTAATCAATAGTAACACTCAGTCCCACCCCGAATTCAACACCAGAACCGTAGAACCGGGTGTTTTTTTCTCTGTCATACACCGGAATTTCCCGACCGGTTCCCGGGATTGTCTCCATTCTCTCGTTATGAAGGGTGGTCGTTTCACTTTCCAGGAAGCGGTATCCGGCTCTGGCGAACAATGACAACCTCTTTGCAAACAGCCATTCCCACTCCAGGTATGCAAAATATGTTTTATGCAGATTGTCCTCCTGAATACCTCCCTCTTTATACTCATTTTTATACTGATCCATCTTCAACCGGCCATTTGCAGCCCCCAGCTTTAACCGGTGTCTTTTGTATACGTCAAAAATAAACGCCAGCATAACTCCGTATGAAAAAGCGACGGAGGAATCGTATCCTCTGGTATAATACAGGCCCAATTCTACGGGCGCTTTATCAAAACTATACACGCTTAGCTTCAATCCGCTTGAAAAGGCATTGCTGTGCGTTGTATGATTGAGCCGGAAAGCCGGGGCTACCCGGGTGTTCGTACTTATCTTTAATGCATGTTGAGCGGAAGCGACTCCCGTTGTAAAACATAACAGGAGTGAACAAATTACATATCGCATGGGAGCTTGAAAATTATGTGAACACCTGCACATTACTGTCGGAGGTCTTCTGTACCGTAAATTGTGCATCTAAATGACCTGCAAACCCACTTTCGAATGAACTGTCGGTGCTTGGCAGACACAGAGATTCAACAAACAGTAACCACATATTGTTTATAGGATTAAAAGTTTAGCTGAACGTTGAAGAGTAATGTGTTTCCGTACTTATTATCATTAGTATTCAAGGGGATATTGATTTCCGGATTGGCTACCAAGTAGAATGAATCCGACAGTTCGAGAGACACATCAAAACCGAATTGAGGACCAACTACAAATCCATCAAAACCCTGACGTAAATTTGCGGAACTGTAAGGAGCCGTATAGTTGCCGTACCCTAAAAACACTCCACCATTGGGAAGCAGAGAAATAGAACCTGATAACGGAAGTTTTCGGTACAGCGAAGAAGAGATTATCCCGGATGTCAAAGATGGATCCGAAATATCATTATATGCTTCCGTATTGAATATAATAGCTTGATAAAAAGAAAGCTCTGACCGCAGTAAGTATTGTTCAAAAAGAGAATTCGTACGGCCAAGAATGACTCCAAGATTAAGCAGGGTTGTTTTAGGGTTTGGGTTGTTATCAAATTTATACTCATTGGAGAGAAACTCAGTATGAATAGTTAAGTCATACCTTTCGTTGAAACGGTAGCCTACTGCAGGACCGATAAGCTGAGCATCTTCAAAAACACCACCGCGCAGGTACAGCGATTTTACAACGGGGGTAAATAAGCCCGAGTCGCTTTTGTAGGTGGTTTGGGCATGGGAGTTTAATGACAAGCCAACCAGTAAACAGAGGGAAAGAACAGTAGCCGTTTTCTTCATGTGATAAATAATCATATTTAATAAACAGGATAATTTTCCATAAAATAAAAAAAGTAACTCATTATAATAGTAGGAATCTGTTTTGCAATCAAAAAAGCCTTAAGGGAAAACGAATAAGAGGGTTTTGCAAAAGGTTTCTTTTACTCAATGTCGGTGTTACCGGCGGCAGAAATCCTCTCTATGGGTTTTATGCTTCGGTTGCAACTTCCTCCTGTCTTTAATCGTTAACAGTATTGTTTCTTTCAAAGTAAAAAAGCGGGCGGGGGAGAAATATCTCACTTGATTTTCTTTTATAAAAGTACGCTATGATGCGAAGGAAGGGTTCAGGAGAAACTCCTCCGGTATGCCTTCCTCGTCGACGCCCAGCCCGAACAGGGCATAATCGTACCTGGCGGGATCTTCGGGATCCAGCAGCCGCAGGGCTTCAGTGAGCTCCCCGACGGACCACCAGTCGTTATAGGTGCGGCAGAGCAGTCCCAGCGCCCGGGCCTGCCGGGCCACATGCACATCAAGGGGGATCATCAGTTCGGAGGGGGGCATAAAATTCATCACTCCCAGGTCAACCGGGCTTTTTTTGCGCAGAGCCCAGCGCAGGTACAGGTAGAGCCGCTTGCAGGAGCTCTTTTTATCGGCATTGGATATGTGCTTGTAGGTACGCCGTGGCGTGCCGGGCTGAAGGGCGAAAAAATCCTCATGAAAAACAGACATCAGCGGGCGGTCGTTGCCTTTGGCCTTTTTGTAACAAGCTTCCCAAAAATGCTCGAAAGAATCATGCTTGTGGAGAATGGACTGAAGTATTCTGGTCAGCCACTCCATATCCACCGGCTTGAAAGTACGGTGCTTGAATCCCCGGAAGCGTGCGGCATCTTTATCTGAAAAGCGGGTGATGAAGTCAGTGGGACGATGGTCCATTCGTTCCAGCAGGTCCCGCACTTTGCGGATCACTACGTCCCGTCGTCCCCATGCCATGATTGCCGCGAAAAAGCCGGCCAACAGCTGATCTTCCCTGTCGCTGAAAGCGTGCATGAAAAGAACCGGGTCGGAATCGATGTAAGCCGGGGTTTCAACGCGGTCCACCCATTCATCCAGAAACGGTTTGAGTTTTAAGACCTGCTCTTCGGAACGCTTCGCCAGTTCTTGAGGCATGATTTAGTTGAAATTATGAATTATTGACTATTTTATGTGAATTCAAAATAAAAGATTAAAGTAAAAACAGGCTGTTTCAAGATTCCTGGCTTGAAACAGCCTGAAAGTATGATGCTACCGCGTGGACGCTTATCACTGCAAAATATCTATTGTTTTGGTTTTTTTCTTATATCGTATTCACATGACTTATATTTATTTGGCATGGATTTGCAGCAGTCGGACGACCTGTACGGGACACTGGCGTCTGTTCTTGTCCTCCCAATGAATAAACGGCTTATATCTCCAATTCCTGCTGACCTTTGTTAAGGTTCATCAGCTTTTCGGTGAGCCTGCGATTGGCTTTGGGAAAGGGAACATCGGCCAGTTTTTCAATGGAAATCCACCTGACCTCCTGGCTGCTTTGAGGCCTGGGCGTGCCGCTTTGTAGCTCGCACAGGTAGGCGTGCATGGTAATCTTAAAATGCGAGTAGGCGTGATCGAGCTTCATGAACGGTTTGACGATGGAAACTTCGACGCCCAACTCCTCATGCAGTTCTCGCTTAACGGTCTCGGGAAGCTCTTCCCCGGGCTCTTGCTTGCCGCCCGGGAATTCCCACAGTCCCCCGAGCATGGCGTCATCGGGACGCAGGGCAATGAGCACCTTATCGTCACCCGGCTGTTTAATAATCCCGACGCCGATATGGTGGTGGGGACGTTTTTTCTTTTTGGATTTGTAGGGAATTTGATCCGTTTTCACTGTTTTGAAAGCAACGCAGCCTGGCTGCAGCGGGCATTCCCCGCATTCAGGATTTGAAGGCGTGCAGACGGTGGCTCCCAACTCCATGACCGCCTGGTTGAAATCACCGGGACGCTCATCGGGAATGAGTTCATCGGCATATTCCTGGATACTGTTTTTGGTTTTGGTCTCGCGCACATTCTCCTCAATCCCGTAATAGCGGCTGAGCACGCGGATGACATTGCCATCCACCACGGCGTATTTTTTTTGAAAGGCGATGCTCAGGACAGCGGAGGCGGTATAGGGACCCACGCCCTTTAGTTCGGTAATTTCGTCCCAGCTGTCGGGCACTTTTCCATCGAACTGGTCGACGACGAGTTTGGCGGCGGAATGAAGGTTTCGTGCGCGGCTATAGTAACCGAGTCCCTCCCAAACTTTGAGCACCTCCTGCTGATCAGCAGCTGCTAAATCATGAACGGTGGGGAAGTGATCGATAAACCGGTTGAAATAGGGGGTAGCCTGGTCAACACGGGTCTGCTGCAGCATGATTTCCGAGAGCCATATTTTATAAGGGTCCCCGCAGTCGCGCCAGGGCATGGGGCGCTTGTTTCGGTCGTACCAGCTGATCAAACGAGACTGAATTTCAGTGTTGTTCAATGGAATGAAAAAAGATTAATTTGAAATTAATTTTCGGGTTGTTCCTGTTTTATGTTATCAATGACGTTGATCGTGACATCCACCGAAGAGGCCGCTCCATACTGATCGGTTGCAATAACCCGGAAAGTATTCTCGCCCACCTGACGGGCTGTGGGAGTCCACTGTATTATTCCCGATGCTTCGTCAATGGTAGCTCCTTTAGGCAGGTTTACCCCCAGATACCGGATAAGGTTTTTGTTGATCCCGTCCGAGTCGACCGCGTTCAACGGCAGAGAAAAGGGTTCTCCGACGGGAATACTGACAGGTCGAACCGGTGTAAAGCGGGGGGGCGCATTGAACGAGCGTACATTGATGTTAAAACGGGCGCTCGAGCTGCGACCGTCGCTGGTAGAAGCGATAATTTCGACACGGTGCGAGCCCACATCATCGGAAGAGGGCTCCCAGTAAAAACTTTGTCCCCGCACTTCGGCGTCATGAATATCCGGAGACTGGTAGGTGAACCGGACATTCCCGGCCGATACCCCGCCGTCAATCCTGATCGGAAAGATCAGCGGTTTGGAGTGCGGGATGGTATAATTGGGAATTTCCCGGAGGGTAAAATCCCCTGCGGTATTTTGTGATGTACCGGAAGCGTCCCCTTTAGCAGCTGATGGCTCCGAAGCGTTTATTTTAGTGATTTGTCCGTATTCACTGATCCAAAGCTGACCCTTGGTAAGGGCAATATGGTTTCCGGCCTGTTCATCCCTCTTCCAGAGTTCAGGGCTGCGGCTTTTATAGGAGGTCCAGAGCCGGTCGGAGGTTCCTTTGATAACAAGCCAGTCGTCCCATGCCACGATATCCGTTATTCTTTCCCCCACATTTCCCAGTTCAGAAAGCTCACTATTGCCGCTGATCTCAAATATATTACCTTCGTCGTCTGAACCGTAGAGGGTCCCCCCGGTCAGGAACAGGTCCGTAAGGTTTTCCGGGAGCTCGAGGGAGCGGCTCAGAGAAACGGTGTCCTCATCCCGGTCAAGCTGAAAGAGTTGCTGGTTGCTGCTGAGCGCGAAAAGCCGATGAGCGGTGCCCGCCAGGCTGATGATTTCGGGTCCCTCCAGGTCGGGGGTAGTAACAAAGTCGATCCCGGAATCCACGGCTGACGGAGTTTCGAGCGACAAGGTACCGATGCCCCGGTTGCCCAGGGCAACATAGAGTTGTTGTCCCATTCGTTTGACATCGAGGGGACGGGCGGGAAGATCCGTGGAGGAATATACGCCAAGCACGGAAGTAGGTTCAAGTACCGTAAGCCGGGGACCCTCGCCAAACAGGTAGGCAAACCGGATATCGGCAATGACCCGGTTGCCACGGCGCTGCATGCCGGTAGATGAATATAACCACTGCAGCGAGTCGGACCGGGAACGAAAAACGGCCATTCCCTCGGTTTCAGAGAGTACATAAAAGTGAGCGGGAGAGCTGGCCATTGCGACGACCGATGGCACATTCATGACGAAGGAGTAATCTTTTTCCAGGCTAAGCTGTCCGTGCAGCGTAGGTGTAGTTGTCAGCAGTAAAAAAACGAGAGTAAAAAAGTTTCTGATATTGATATATCTCATAATGTCTTATAACCAGTGATGTCGTTGATACCAGTGAATAGTTCGTGATACGCCTTCCTCAAGGGTATATTGAGGAGTGTATCCCAGTTCTTTGCGGGCTTTTTCGCTGGAGCAGGTCCATTCCAGGATCATTTCCTTTGCCTTCTCGCTGTTAAGAACGGGATATATCCCGAAAAATGATGCCGTTTTTTCTACCAGACCGGCAATTTTTTTTACCAGACCGGGCTTCAGGTAGATCGGGATATTTTTTTTGCCCAGCACCCGGCTGGTCGTTTCCCGTATCTTGTTCCAGGTATGCGGGGTGCCGTCTGTCAAAAAATAGGTGTGGACGCCCGGTGTTGCCTGCCGGGCGGCTTTCAGGATGCCCTGAACGACATCTGCGACGTAAACCATCGAAATTTCCGGCTTTTCTCCGTCGCCGATGATGGGACAAATACGCTTGTCGACCATTTTAAAGAACGAGTAGATCTGATCTTCGCGCGGGCCGTATACGGCTGGGGGACGTAAAATGGTAATAGAAGTGTCGCCATGGGCAATTTCGTGGATGCGCCGTTCCATCTGTTTCTTGGATCGCCCGTACATGCTAACTGGTTTCAAGGGGTCTTCCTCGGTCACGGGCCGCCCATTGCTGGGACCTACTGCCGCCAGGGATGAAAGCACAATTATTTTGGGAACGCCCGCTTTTTGAGCCACCCGGATAATATTTTCCGTAGCCTCAACGTTGGCGTGCTCAAGCTCCCGGTAGGTCGGCGCCATCACGCGTCCCGCTATATGAAAAATAATATCCGTATCCCGAACAGCATCTCTCAGTGCGGAAAGCTCATCCAGGTCCCCCATAACAGCCGTGATGTTTTTACCCTTTAGCCATTTTCGGTTACTGCGGATGAGGCACCGTATCTCCGAATAGGCGCTGTGATCCAGCAGGGCATCCACCAGATGACTTCCAATAAAACCTGTGCCGCCGGTTACGAAGGCTTTCATCAAATTTTGTATATTTGGTGACTAAGTTAACTTTGTTAACCCAAATAAAACGGATGGGTTCAGCTGCAAAGATACAAATCTCAATGATGCATTGGAAAATTTATGAATGAGCTTCGTGTTGCCATATTTACCGGAAATTATAATCACATACAGGACGGGGTATCGCTCACTCTGAATCGGCTGGTGGCTTATTTAGAGTCGCAGAACGTCCCCGTCCTGGTCTTTGGTCCCACCGTGGATGATCCGGCCATCGATCATGAAGGAGAGTTTGTGCCGGTCCCTTCGGCCCCGATGCCCGGCCGGTCGGAGTACCGTGTTACGGTAGGCTTTCCGGAGTCGGCTCAGAAAAAGCTGCGGGCCTTCGAGCCCACACTTGTCCACCTGGCCACCCCCGACGTGCTCGGTTTCCGGGCGATGCGATGGGCTCAGGCGAATAATATTCAGATCGTAGCTTCCTATCACACGCATTTTACCAGCTACCTGAAATACTATAACCTGGGAATGCTGGAGATGCTGGGATGGAAATACCTGCAGTGGTTTTACAGCCAGTGCAAGCATATTTATGTGCCCTCGCCTTCCATGGCTACTGAATTAAACGAGGAGGGGATTGATGAAGGGATCCGGATCTGGGAGCGCGGGGTCAATACGGATGATTTTAATCCCAAACATCGTGACATGGATTGGCGCCGCTCCATAGGGTATGAAGATTCGGATACCATCGTAAGTTTTGTCTCACGACTGGTATGGGAGAAAAACCTCCAAACCTTCGTAGATACGATAAAAATATTGCAACAGGAGAATCCGGATATGAGAGCGATGGTGGTGGGGGACGGACCGGCTAAAAAAGAGCTGGAGCATATGCTGCCGGAAGCTCATTTTACCGGCTTTATTACCGGTGAAGAGCTCAGCCGGGCGTATGCGAGCAGCGACGTTTTTCTTTTTCCCTCAGAAACGGAAACATTTGGCAATGTTACACTCGAGGCGATGTCCAGTGGACTGCCTTGCGTGGTGGCGGATGCTACAGGAAGCCGGTCGCTGGTTGAGTCGGGTGTAAACGGCTACCTGGCTGCTCCCCGGGATACACAGGAATTTGCCCGGTGCGTTGCCAGGATTGCCGATAATGAAACGGTCTGGCAAGAGATGAGCAGGGCGGCGCGTCAAAAGGCCCTGGCATACTCCTGGGATAATGTGAACAGAAAGCTGCTTGAAAATTACCGGGAAGCATTACAAGAGCCGCGGCCTCAACTCAAATTTTAGGATCATAATTGTGCGCATATTATACGTATCACACAGCCATCCGCAGGAAGGCGACATACTCGACAATGTGGGGGGAATGCAGCGGGTAAGTCAGCAGTTGATTCGAGAGCTGGAGCAGAAAGAATCTGTCACTGTTTTTAAAGAGACCGTCAACGTATCCGGTAGAGGAAAAATCGTTGCCAAAGCAGCCCTTTTTTTATTCAGGCAACTGATGGAACTTCCGCATAAAGTACGGGAGAATGAGGCGGATATTGTCCTGTTTTCCTCTATGGTAACAGCCAGCCTGGCCTATTTTCTGAGGAGCCGTATTTCAGTGCCCTTGGTTACGATCAACCATGGGAGGGATGTAACGCTGCCGGTCGGGATCTACCAGTGGTTTATCCCCAAAATTTTTAAACGGCTTGACGGAGTGATTTCCGTTTCCCAGGCAACACGGGAAGAGTGTATCAAGCGGGGCATGGCTCCCGGCAAAGGGGTGGCCCTGCCTAACGGGTTTGACTTGAGCCGGCTCGGCCAGTTTCCCGGTAAGCAGGAATCGCGAAACCGGCTGCAGAAGAATTTTCGTATTCCGCTGGATGAAAAATTTATGCTTCTTACGGTGGGACGGAAAGTCGAACGGAAAGGACATGAGTGGTTTATCCGGGAGGTCATGCCCCGGCTCAGCGACCAGGTGGTCTACGTTACCGTAGGTGACGGACCCGAATACGACAGCATTAGCGAGGCCACCGGGGAGGTGCCGTATAGCAATCGCATTTTTTTGCTGGGACGCCAGCCTGATCAAGTCTTGAAACAGGCCTATGCGGCAGCCGACCTGTTCGTGATGCCGAACATTCCGGTTGAGGGGGATATGGAGGGTTTCGGCATTGTATTGTTGGAAGCGAATATGGCACGAACGCCGGCTGTTGCGGCCGATCTCGAGGGCATCAGGGATGTGATAACCCAGGGTAAAAACGGCTATCGCGTGCCCACCCTGGACGCCAAACAATTTGCAGATACGGTTCATGCTTTATTAAACGGGGGAGAACTGAAGGATTTATCCGAACAAGCGAGAAATCACGTACGAAAACAATTTAATTGGAACTATGTTGCTGATCAGTATGTAAAATACTTGCACGTTGTGGTCAACCGATCCCGATAAAATAACATAATATTATTCATAATTTGATTGATGAATAATATGGAAGTATATTTGCAACGATAAGCACTCATATAAAAGTCGAAAGCAGGAACGAATGGCTAATTCCAGGTCAGACCTCAAAACAAACGACATATTCACCAAAGCATACAATTTTACCAAAGCTGAGGAGATAAAATCAGAGGGTTTGTATCCTTACTTCAAGCCTTTACAGGCTACTGACGGGACTATAGTTCAGATTGACGGCCAGGATGTAATTATGGCCGGTTCGAACAATTACCTTGGCCTGACGAATGATCCCAGGGTTATAGAGGCGGCACGGGATGTCATCAAAGTATATGGGACGGGATGTACCGGATCCCGCTATCTGAATGGTACCCTTGACTTACATATTGAGCTGGAGGAAAAGCTGGCCGACTTTATGCGCAAAGACGCGTGTGTGCTCTTTAGTACCGGTTATCAAACCAATGAGGGAGCGATCCAAACCATTGCGGGCCGTAAGGATATTATTTTTTCGGATAAAGACAACCATGCCTGTATTGTTACCGGTACGCTTATCTCAAATGCTAAAACCATGCGTTTTCGACATAATGACATGGAGCAGCTTGAGAAATTGATGAAACGGGCGGATAAACAGGCGGGCAAGATTATTGTAAGCGACGGCGTATTCTCTATGTCCGGTACGATTGCCAAAGTACCCGAACTGGTTCGACTGAAAGAAAAATTTGGGGCCCGTCTTTACCTGGACGACGCCCATGCTATCGGAGTCATTGGCGAAGGGGGGCGCGGCTCCGCCTCGACTTTTGATATGATGGATGACATCGATTTGATCAGCGGAACATTTTCAAAGTCGTTTGCTTCGCTGGGAGGCTTTTTGGTGGGGGACAAGGAAGTGATCGAGTATATCCGGCATAATTCACCGGCTCATATTTTCAGCGCCTCCATGCCGCCGGCCAATGTCGCTACCGTTTTGAAGGCCCTTGAAATATTAAAAGAAGAAACCTGGCGGCTGGACCGGCTGAGAGAAATATCGGATTATATGCGCAGGGAGCTGCGGGCCATGGGATTTAATGTGTGGAACAGTGAAACCCCCATTATTCCTATTGTTATTGGTGAGATGGAAGAGTGCTTTAAATTCTGGAGAGAGCTGCTCGAATCGGGGGTTTATGTTAACGCCGTGGTACCCCCCGCGGTGCCCCAGGGTATGTCGCTGTTGCGGACCAGCTATATGGCCACACATACCAATGAACATCTTGATCGCATATTAGACGCTTTCCGTAAAGTGGGCATTAACCAGGGAATCATCGACCGGAATGGTCAGTCATTGCTGGAAACCCAATAGATCGTGAAAGTTTCTCAGCGCACACACAAAATTACGCTTGTTTCGACGGACGAACAGCGTAAGCAGTTTCTCGAGTTTCCCTACCGGCACTACGCCGGCGATGAGCACTGGGTTGCTCCGCTTAAGATGGAGCAAAAAAAGCTGATTGATGAGGAAAAAAATCCTTTCTATGAAAATGGTGAAATCGCCATGTTTCTGGTCGAACGGGATGACAACATATGTGGTCGCATAGCTGCTATCAGGGACCATCGTTACAACGAACATCACAATAATAATACCGGCTTTTTCGGTTTTTTTGAATGTATAAACGACCAGTCGGTCGCCAATCTACTGCTGAAGGTAGCTTCCGACTGGCTGCGAGAGCGCGGGCACAGCGATGTGCTGGGCCCGTCAAATCCCAGTATGATGGACGAGATCGGCATTTTGGTTGATGGCTTTGAGTACTATCCCAGCATTATGATGCCGTATCACAAGCCTTACTACGATGAACTCATCAGAAACGCCGGATATGAAAAAGCTATGGATATGTATGCGTTTCGAGTGACCCAGGCAACGGTCTCCCTGGACCGCATGTACCGGGCTGAGGAGGTTGTCCGCCGGCGCCTGCCGATGCTGCAGATCAGGGAAGTGGATCTTAAAAACCTCGACGAAGAGGTTAAGATTGTCCGCCGTATTTTTAATAAGGCCTGGGCGGGTAACTGGGGCTTTATTCCAATAACGAAAAGTGAGCTTGAAGATCTGGCCAAGGATTTAAAGCTTATTCTGGATCCGAAAGTTGCACACATTGCGGAAATAAAGGGAGAGCCGGTCGCTTTTTCTATTGCTCTGCCGGATCTGAACCAGGCACTCAGGCATATGGATGGTACGCTTTTTCCGACGGGTATTTTCAAGTTGCTGTGGCATCGCCGCAATATTAACCAGATTCGTACGGCCCTGATGGGGGTGATTCCGGAATACCAGGGCAGGGGGATAGATGCTCTACTCCATAAAGAGACGATTATCAACGGCAAGCAGGAAGGATATAAATCATCAGAGTTGAGCTGGGTTTTAGAGTCAAATACCGGGATGATCCGTGTTGCGGAAAAAATCGGTGCTAAAATCGAAAAAACCTACCGGATGTACAGCAAAGAGCTATAGTAACTGCAGGATGTGAACGTGAAAAGTCAACGCTGTATTCCGCCTGTCATAGTCCCACCGTTTGAAGCTTCCCGATCCGTTCCCCCGAAAGAGAGGAAGACCAGAGTCGTCTCTTATTCGCACTACCTGGCGTGAGGAGCGGGGCGGGATGAGCCCGCTTTTGCCGGTCGAATGATCGAAACTGTTGTTACCCGGATCCCGTTGCCGAGCAAAGTCCCAGTCCTATTAATCTCCAAACTTTCCTAAAAAATCACTACCTTTAAGTCTTTATTAATGGTGAGTTCGTTTGTAACAGTTTTGGCAACTAATTTGAACTTAACAAGGCGATATTTATGAGTGAATACCGAGTTGAAAAGGATTCAATGGGAGAGGTAAAAGTACCGAAAGATGCTTATTACGGCGCACAAACCCAGCGGGCGGTGAATAACTTTCCGGTCAGTGATCTGCGGTTCAGCAGGGCGTTTATTATGGCGCTGGGATTGGTGAAAAAACACGCCGCATCGGTAAATGCCGCGCTCGGTGAGCTTGATAAAGATATCGCAGAAGCGATCCAAAAAGCGGCGGCTGAAGTCAGTGAAGGAATGTTTGACGACGATTTCGTTGTGGATATCTTCCAGACCGGTTCGGGGACCTCAACCAATATGAATGCCAATGAAATTATAGCTAAGAGAGCCAATGAGCTCAAGGGAGAGGAAGTGAAGCCGGAAATTCATCCCAACGACCATGTAAACTACGGACAGAGTTCGAACGATGTGATTCCCACTTCTATCAGGGTGGCAGCCTTAGTAACGGTCAAAGAGAAATTGATCCCCGCCCTGAGGCACCTAAAATCTGCTTTTGAGAAAAAGGGAGCAGAGTTTCCGGATGTGGTCAAAACAGGCCGGACGCACCTGATGGATGCAATGCCGGTCACCCTTAAACAGGAGTTTGAAGGATACGCCCGCCAACTCGAGCTGGGTGTTGAGCGATTGGAATCAGCGTTGCAACGGGTTTCGGAGCTGCCCCAGGGCGGTACGGCGGTGGGAACGGGACTCAACACCCACCCGGAGTTTGGAGCCCGGATGGCTGAAGCGCTTTCTGATGCCACCGGCTTATCTTTTTCAGAGGCGGCCAATCATTTTGAGGCACAGGCGACGGTCGATGCCCCGGCAGAACTAAGCGGACAGCTCAAGACCATTGCCACGGGGCTGATGAAGATCGGTAATGATCTGCGATGGATGAATTCAGGTCCCAACAGCAGTATTGGTGAGATTAAGCTGGAGGCGCTGCAGCCTGGTTCTTCTATTATGCCGGGCAAGATCAACCCGGTCATCGAAGAGTCTGTCACGATGGTTTGTGCACAGGTTATCGGCAACGATTCGGCGATTACGATAGCGGCCCAATCCGGCAACTTTGAGCTGAATGTCATGCTGCCGGTGGTTGCCCACAATTTACTGGAGTCAATCATGATTTTAGGCAATGCCGCCCGTAACCTGGCAGACCGTTCTGTTACGCGCCTTACCGTAAACAGAGAGAAGGTTGCTGATACGGTGGGACGGAATCCGGTATTGGTTACAGCGTTGAATCCTATAATAGGATATGACAAGGGATCAAAAATTGCTAAAAAAGCCTATAAAGAGGGACGCCCGGTGAAGGAAGTAGCCCGGGAAATGACGGATCTTTCCGACGAAGAGCTTAGTGAAGCTCTGGATCCGATAAAAATGACACGTGGCGGATTTATGGAATAGCTGTGCAGGATTTTGTGCGGCTAAAGCATTGTCCTACATTCACCGGGCCGGAAGATATCTTCTCCTGCTCCTTTTTATAGGATTGAGAGGTAGTGATGCAGGAGTAGAGATGGAAACATACGTTCAAGTATTGATGTAATTGAACGTATGGTGATCATACATAATTTAGCAATATTATTAAGGTTTATATCCGGAAGATGACTTGAAAATTACTTTCAGAGCTTTGTGATTTACTAAATAATGCCACAGTCGTGAACGAACTGAAAAACAGAAATTATGGCACCTACGGGAACGAGGAAGAAGAGCAGAACGCAATCGAACGGTTTTACTACTGCTAATTTGACTGATGCTGAAAAACAGGAGATCCTGGCGGATTACAAATTAGCCGTAGTAAGTCGTGAAGCTTCGTATATAGGACGTAGAGAAACGCTGACCGGTAAGGCTAAGTTCGGGATTTTCGGGGATGGTAAAGAATTGCCTCAAATTGCGATGGCAAAATATTTTGAAGAGGGAGATTTTCGGTCTGGCTACTACCGCGATCAGACGTTTATGATGGCTATCGGTCAGGTTACGGTACAGCAGTTTTTTGCACAGCTTTATGCGCATGCCAATACCAAGGCTGATCCTCATACCGGGGGACGCCAGATGAATGCCCATTTCAGTACGAGAAGCCTTAATGAGGATGGAAGCTGGAAAGACCTCACCCGGATGAAAAACTCCTCGCCTGATATTTCTCCCACGGCGGGACAGATGGCGCGTTTGTTGGGATTGGCACAGGCCTCCAAAGTATATCGTAATCACAAAACTCTGCCTGAGCTGGAGCGATTCCGGAAGTTTTCTGACGGGGGAAAGGAGATCGGGTGGGGAACCATCGGCGATGCCAGTACGTCGGAAGGAATCTTCTGGGAGACCATAAATGCCGCCGGTGTGTTGCAGGTACCGATGGTTCTTTCGGTCTGGGATGACGGCTACGGCATATCGGTGCCGCGGGAATACCAGACGACCAAGGAAAGCATATCTAAAGTTCTTTCCGGTTTTCAGCGAACGGAAGAGGAAGAGGGAGTAGAAATACTTACGGTTAAAGCATGGAACTACCAGGCTTTGATGAATACCTACAGGAAGGCTGCCGATCTTGCGCGGAGCGAGCATGTGCCGGTCCTGGTTCACGTGAAAGAGGTTACCCAGCCGCAGGGACACTCAACCTCAGGCTCTCATGAGCGCTATAAGCCGGATGAACGGTTGCAGTGGGAGGAAGAGCACTGTTGTATCCGCAAGATGCGCAGCTGGCTGCTGGACCAGGAGATTGCTTCCGAAGAAGAGATAAACCAACTTGAAGAGGCTGCCCGGGAGGAGGCCGAAGAAGCTAAGAATGCGGCCAGGGAAGCCTATATCACCGAGCTGAAGGAAGATCTCAATACGGTCAGAGGGCTGATGGATGATATTATTGAGGAAAGCAGTCATAAGTCAAAGCTAAAATATCTTAAAAGGCAGCTGGAAATACCGAAGGTCCCCCTTCGAAAGCATGGATTCTCTGCCGTCCGCAGAGCATGCAGAATTACCCGGGATGAAGAACTCCCGGCAAAAGAGAAGCTGTATGAATGGCTTGACGAACATTTTGAGATTAATGAAAAACGTTATGGTTCTCACTTGTACAGCGAAAACAACCAGTCTCCGCTACATGTTGAAGAAGTAAGACCAACATACAGTGCTGATGCAAAACGGGTGGATGGGCGCATTGTGCTGCGGGATAATTTTGAAAAGATCTTCGAAAAATATCCTGAAACGCTGGTTTTCGGAGAGGATACGGGCAAGCTCGGGGATGTAAACAAGGGTCTGGAAAATATGCAGAAAAAGTTTGGCGAACTCCGGGTGCAGGATACCGGAATCCGGGAAGCTACTATTTTGGGGCAGGGAATCGGCATGGCTCTGCGCGGGCTGCGTCCCATTGCTGAGATCCAGTATTTAGACTACATCCTTTACTGTTTTCAGGGGTTAAGTGATGATCTGGCAACCATACGCTACCGGAGTGCCGGGGGACAAAAGGCCCCGCTTATTGTGCGCACGCGGGGACACCGGCTGGAAGGAATATGGCATACGGGCTCGCCTATGGGTATGATCCTCAATGGCATCCGGGGTCTGCACCTGTGTGTGCCGCGGAATATGACGGAGGCTGCGGGCATGTATAACACTCTGCTGCAGGGTGATGACCCCGCACTGGTTGTTGAACCACTCAATGCCTATCGCCTGAAGGAGAAGCTGCCGGATAATTTGGGGGAGTTTACCGTAGCACTGGGTATGCCAAGTGTTGTTTCTGAGGGGACGGATATTACCGTCGTCTCATATGGTTCAACCTTCAATATTTGCCAGTCCGTGTTGCCGCAGTTCGAAGAGGTCGGTATTTCTGTTGAGCTGATTGATGTTCGGACTCTCCTGCCGTTCGACCTGGAGCATATGATTGCGGAGTCGCTCCGGAAGACAAATCGTATCCTTTTTGTGGATGAGGATGTGCCGGGCGGGGCTTCCGCTTTTATGATGAACAAGGTACTACAAGAGCAGAATGGATATTTTTATCTTGACTCCGAGCCGCAGTGCCTGACCGCCGCGGAACATCGCGGGGCCTATGGGTCAGATGGAGACTATTTCTCCAAGCCGAATAAAGAGGATATTTTTGAGGCCGTATACGCCGTTATGAGTGAAGCTGACCCGATAAAATATCCCCCGATCTACGAGTAATATAAATATGGTCCTCTTTTGAAATGGTATACGGAATATTTGAAGCTCAGAAAACCTCATGGTGCGGAAAGGCAAAAACTGTAAAGCGAATCCGGGAGCTCAGGTCCTGTTTCGCGGGGAGTAATAATAGATAGCGGATTCAGATAACTTTATGTCTTCTTCTCCTTTCGGTGGTTTTAAAGTTACGGCCAGAGAGTGCCGGCATCGGCATTACTGATATTTATAAACCATCAGGATGGGAAAACAGGATTAACCTATAGCAACAGCAGGTCCAGAATGACGAAAGCCCAGACGGCGGGTAGATAGCCGAAAGAGGCAAACATCAGTTTTTTAGCCGATGCTTTATCACGGTCCCGGGCAAAGAGTAGTCCGTAGTACAGAAAAACGACGGAGCTGGCGAGCGCTCCCCCCAGGTAGAGCCAGCTGTTCATATCCACGTAATACAGCCCGTAAGACACCGGTATGAGCGCAATGAGGCAGGGAAGGATCAGCGCAAGAGCTTTATATCCCCCGGGGTCATTTCTGGGGAGCATCTGAAAGCCGGCGTTGGTATAATCATCCTTGCAGACCCAGGCAATAGCCATAACATGCGGCACTTGCCATAAAAAGACAATGCCGAATAAAATCCACATGGCCGTACTGCCGAGATGTCCCGTCGCGGCGGCCCAGCCGCCAACGGGAGGGAGGGCCCCGGGAATGGCACCGATGAATACGTTGATTACGGACACACGCTTCATGGGCGTATAAATGCCAAGATAGATAAGGGTGGTCAGCAGGGAAACAAGTCCCGCCACATAATTCACAACCGCAATAAGGTAAATGAGTCCCGCTACCATCAAACCCATAGAAAATAACACACTTTGTTGTGGGGTAATCTTGCTGGAGGGAACGGGACGTTTTTGGGTGCGTTTCATTTTTCCGTCGAGCCGCCACTCCAAAAACTGGTTGTGTGCGGCCGTGCCCGAGGCGATGAGCCAGGTACCGAGGGCGGCATGAAGCAGAAGCAGGTAGTCGACCTCACTTCCGGAGCCCAGGATAAATCCGATGAGCATGCTGGCGAGGACCGTCAGCGTAATCCCGGGCTTGGTCAGCTCATAATAGGCTGCAATCTTCTTTGTATTAATAAACTTTGAAAGCGTAAAATCTGTGCTTAAATTCATGCCTCGTCTGTAATTTTAATAGGTCATAAGGTACCAATTTTTATTCAAAAGTGGTACCCCGGGAAAAAAATGGCGTTGGTCGTTGTGCAAAATTATATGAAGCTCAATAGGTATCAAAAGGTTGCGCTGACTACCGTCGGGGCCACGATATTTCTGATATTTATCGGGGGACTTGTTCGGGCCTCGGGGGCGGGACTTGGTTGTCCCGACTGGCCCAGGTGTTTCGGCATGTGGATCCCGCCTACAGCTGTTTCCGACCTGCCCGCCGGGTTTGATGCCACCCAGTTTAATGTATTGAAAACCTGGACTGAGTATATCAACCGGCTGATCGGGGTGATTATCGGGTTGCTGATTGTCGCTACTTTTGTACTTTCTATTCCTTATCGCAAAAAAGAGCCGTCCGTGGTTTATAGTTCCGGCGCTGCTTTGGTTCTGGTTCTGATTCAGGGATGGCTCGGGGGACAGGTGGTTATTACGGGGCTCAGTGAGTGGCTGATTACCCTGCATATGCTGCTGGCCATGATTATTATGATGACCCTTATTTATGCGGTGTTTAAAGCTTCGGAACAACAACTTGAGCTACGGATCCCGCCCAAAACCCGGCGCTGGCTTCTGGGAAGCGGCTTGTTACTGTTAGTCATTACCTTTGTGCAGCTGAGCATAGGTACGCAAGTGCGCGAGGCGATCGATCTTCTGAAAAACATGGACCGTCCCCCCGCCCGGAATCTGTGGATATCAAAAGTGGGGCCTGTCGACGAACTGCACCGATCCTTTTCATGGGCCGTTCTTTTGTCCGGGACACTCCTTTTTTACGTTGCGCGCCGGCGTACCGGCAAGCCACTGTTGAACAAGCTCGGCAGCTGGATTTTCGGGCTGATACTGCTGCAGATAGCAACGGGGGCGGGACTTTATTACCTGGGGATTCCTCCCGTTTATCAAGTGATACACCTGGTGGGCGTTGCCATTCTCATCGCGCTTGAATTTATACTGGTACTGGTGGTGAACCGTGCCGGAGAACAGCCCGATACCGGATAGCTTTCCGGTGAAATTTTCCTGCAAAGAGAGCCCGGTTACCGACAGGTCTACCCGTTTATTTATTGTATGAACATATGTTACATTTGATCCCATGGGTCCAGGTACCGGAGACTGGCTCCTATATTGTTTATAAAAAAAGCTCTATGCTGTGTTTCCACTCTCTTCTTTACCTTCCCCCTGTTCCTTCATCCAGGCAGGATTCGTCTCGGGATTATGATCCCGGCCGATGATCTCCCGGTACAATTCAGGCCTTCGTGCGTTTCGGTATCTCCGTCCGCCCGCATGCTTTAGCTTTTCCTTTGTGATTCTTGCAACCGTAATCTCATCGTCAAAAGACTTTACCTCGGAGAGCAGTTCCCCATAGGGGTCCAGGATCATGGAATTGCCGTTTTTAAGCTGATCCCCATCATATCCTATGGGATTCGTGAATGCATAATAAACGCCGTTGTCATACGCTCTGGCCGGCAGCCATCGCATCAGCCACCGCCGGCCCTTGGGACCGTCAAACTCCAGCCGCAGTGACACCGGGTCATCCTTCCTGTTCTCCCAAAGTTCATCGTCGACATAATCTCTGCCCGGCATGCTGGAGGGCGTGCAGCCCGTCACGTGGGGAGCGAAAATCAGCTCCGCACCTGACAGCGCAGTGGCTCTTACATTTTCAATAATATTATTGTCGTAGCAAATCAGGATCCCGCACTTCCATCCCAGCAGGTCAAATACCACGTATTCATTCCCGGGGGAAAGATGTCCGTTAATAAAGGGATGCAGCTTTCTGAATTTTGCAAGCAGCTGGTCCCCCGATACCGCAACATAGGTGTTATACAGTTTGTCGCCTTCCTTTTCCACCAGTCCGGCAAGAACAGGGATGTCATGGCGGGACGAAATCCGCATTAATTCCTGCGTGCTGCGTCCCCCGGGAACAACTTCAGCCAGTTCGGTAAGTTCATCCAGGTTGAGATCCTTGGTAAAGGTATAGGCGGTAACGGACATCTCGTGAAAGCTAATCAAATCGGCTTCCTGCTCTTTGGCTTTTTGGGTCAGTGCTTCGATCACGGAGAGGTTATACGATTTATCTCCGTCTCTGGGTTCAAACTGGGCAACTGCAATATTCATGGCGAGTATGGGATCTATTTTTATTAATGCAAGGGATAAGGTTTTTCGTAAAAGGTCTGATGCTCCGGTAACAGTTAACTCTTTGTTGCCCCGAAACATCCACCCTCAACCTGAGTTATTCCATAAGAATAATTGACTATATCAAAGGCTTAAAATAATAAAAGTATCACAAATGATTCCTTATTAGTTATGAATAATCCAGGCTAAAGAAGGAATTTCAGAAATTATCTAAATGGAGGAGAATATAAAAAGCAGTCCACAGTTGCAAAACTGTAGCTGACAATACCTATCCATTCGGTTCGAATTGACCAACCGTTACCGGAAGGGACGGAAGTAGAAAAGGGTAAATATCGGTGTCGTTATTTAATTATGTATCCCTCCATACATTACCAGGTTACTTTAGCACTACCTTTCTTTCTATGTCCGGCAGGCTCGTCTCCTCTCCATTGATTTTCATAATATCCGGTTTTACCCTGAAGGTGTATTTCCCGGCTTCGGCAAGCGTAGTATCAGGTTCCCGGTCATCCGGATAAGTCTTGAGCGAAAACGGTTTGACCTGCCATTCCAGCTCCAGCTTTTCCCCGGCGGGAATTTCATAGCTGCTTATAGCGGTAAAACACACGTCGGACGAGCCCTCTAATCTTACGACTTCTTCCTGGCGGAATACCATACCCCTCGCAAATGCGGTGCACCCGCTGACCAGCTTAACTTTTTCCGGATTGTTATTCTGAACGGAATAGGTCACTGTAAACTCTTCTTCGGGATTTACAGTGATTTGAGCAGGTTCGACTTCCAACTGTAGACGCAATCCATCCGTTGAAATATCCGAATACGGCTCGGCACTCTGTTGTTGCAGCTCACAACCCGCAAGAAATAAGCCGGCAGTCACAATGGTGATAAATGATATTTTTAACTTCATGATAAATCCCAATACTAAGCTTCCTCCAGGTTTCTTTCCCATATATACACATCAACACACATCAATAACTAAAAGAAATTTTGTAAAACTGGTTTTTTGCCCAATGCCGGCGTTATCGGTCGGCTGAAATCCTCACATATATTCATATATATGGGCCGCCTATATGCGAACCGGAAGCCTCTCCGAGGGATTATGACGCAATTCTGCAGCGCTTAGAATAGCCTCCAGCATGGTGGAATAGTCCATTCCCCCATAACTGCTCATTTTTGCCAGGTGACCGTCCCAGCACCAACCGGGATTGGGATTTGCTTCCAGCAGTTTGGGTTCCCCAGAGCTGCTTAATCGCCAGTCGAACCGGCAATAATCTTTACAGTCCAAGCGCTGGAACAACTTCAGGCTGTGATTGATAAGTTCCCGCTCGACAGGCAAAGGGAGGTTAGCTTTGACCGACTTTAACTTTTGCATATAGGGAGAATCTGTAATCCATTTTGCTTCATACCCGCAAATCTTGGGCAACCCTTCGGGCAGCTCGGAGTAGTCTTCCTCTATGACCGGAAAGATCGTATAGTTGCCCAAATTACCGATAACACCTACGGAAACTTCCGCGCCGGTCAGGAACTCTTCAAGCAGGACCGGCTTACTGTAACCGAATTGCTCTTTAATTCTCAGGATAGCGCCGGCCAGCTCTTCAATAGAATAAGCAACGCTTTTTTGCGTAATGCCAAAACTGGAATCGCCAAAGTTCGGTTTGGCGATGACCGGGAAGGGAATAGTGAGCTCATACAGATTATCTTCTGCAGTAATTACGGAGGCCTTAGCTACGGGGACTCCGATCTCCGTGGCGATGCCCCTGACCAGGGATTTGTCGTAACAGTAAGCGAGTGTTTGGGGGTTGGAGCCCGTATAGGGTAAATTCAACATTTCCAATAACGCAGGGACATGCAGTTCTTTCTGGGCGTCATTGCTAAATCCCTCATCACACAGGTTGAAGACCAGGTCTGTTTTACCTTTTATTTTCTGAAGGTCCGTTATTAACGTGCTGTGATTGTCGATATAGCTGAAGCGGTAGTTCTTCAGTTTATTCAGCGCCTTTTTCAGCTTGTCAATGGTATCAAAATCATCCGTATCAAATTTTGCATCGGGTTTGACCGCGTCAGCTAGATTGGGATCTCCCATAACCACAACCACATTGCGGATGTTTTTCTTACTTTTTTGAGGGGTCCATTCCTTAGTGGCCCCGCGGTAAGGATAAACCGGTTGGCCATCATCCCCAGGTCCTGGTTGCGCACTGAATCAACCTTAATGTTTCCGTGAAGTTGGATTTCCCGAAATCCAACTTTGTCCACCAGCATTTCCAGCTCCTCTTCGGTGTAAAGCCGTTCCGCATAAAACTGATCGACGATAACCCCCGTATCAGTATGGGTAACGACCTCTCTTGATATCAGGCGTCTATTGTCCGCAGCCAGAGATCGTTCCCTGCACACAAAATGCTTTTTATCTATCCATTCCCAGCTCCTGGGGATGAAATTTTTTCTGAGGAAGGAGCCATCGGCTATATCCATTAAAAGCTTTCCTCCAGGTTTTAGTACTCGGAACACCTCTTTCAGTATTTTGGCATCCTCCTCGGGAACTTCAAAATAACCGAAACTATTTCCCAGTATTGTTACGAAGTCGAATGAGTCGGCAGCATAGGGAAGTTTTCGCGCATCTCCCTCCTTGAGATTTACAGCAGCTCCACGCTTTTTCGCATTGCTTTTGGCTCGCTGTAGTAAATATCTTGATCTGTCGAGACCAAACAGGTTATAGTCCCCCCGCTTGGCTAATTCAATAAGATGACGACCCTGACCGCAGGCGAGATCCAGCAGTGAATGTCCATTTTTGACTTCCAACAATTCATGGAAAATCGTGACTTCGCTTTCCGTTATTTTATCATCACCTACTACATCAGCATCCGTTTTCAGGTAGATTGAGTTGAAGATCCGTTTCCACCATTCCGGATGCAGGTGATGTTCAAGGTTATTTACAGGACCCAGTGATTTTCCCGTATGAGGCTTGTTGTCCCGCTTGGGCTGAGATGCTTTGTTCATTTTTATTTTACATTTTAAAAGTCATTATGCTTGATGCTCCCGGGCTTTTTTCAACAGGGATCAACTAAGTATGCATAATTTTTAAAATAGGGATATAATCCATATTTCCCACTAAGAAATACGGGATAAAAGATTGTTTGCTATGTTTGATTAATAATTGAGGCATTTAACAGAAACCGGTGGCCCCAATAAAAAAAGCCGATCCCCCAAAGGGACCGGCCGGTAGATGCCAGATGGAGCAAACAGAGGATTATGGCATTATCGTATTTTCAGAAGCTCGGTAGGACATCAACGCGAAACAGCGTGTCGAGGAGGGTGAGGCCTACCAAAAGCGCAAGAAAGACAATAGAGGTTCCAAAAAGCATCAGGTTAAAGCGCTTGTCCCAGTACAGGTTCATAAAGAAGAGCGCTACCAGCATTGCTTTAAATGTAGCAATGCCCATGGCAACGATGATGGACCAGGGATCGGGAAGATGCAAATAGTGTACAACAACGGTAAGCACCGTCAAAACCAGGAGTCCGCCGGCTACACCCAATAGGGTTTTATCTGTTGAAATATGATGTCCGCTCATAGGGATAAATCGTTTTTAAGTTATCAGTCAATTAGATAGAACAGGGGGAAAAGGAAAATCCAGATGATATCGACCAGGTGCCAGTAAAGACCGGTAATCTCAACCGGGGTATAGTATTCGCTGTCAAAATGGCCTTTGACCGAACGTACCAACAGCCAGATCATGAGTCCGATCCCGATAATAACGTGAAGACCGTGCAGGCCGGTCATCAGGTAATAAAGGCTAAAAAAGACATTGGCCTTGGGGTGATCGATGCCTTCGTAGGCATAAAACTCACCGGGAAAGATTCCCAGGTGAAACTTGTGCGTCCATTCAAAATATTTAATTACCATAAAAATAGCTGCAAGGGCCAGGGTGATTCCCAGGTTAATGGCGATGTTTCTTTTTTGATTAAGCTGGGCCGACTTGATCGCCATGGCAACAGTCAGACTGCTTCCGATAAGTACGACCGTATTAACACCGCCCCACAGCGTGTTAAGCTCTTCTGAGGCCATGACGAAAAGTTCCGGGTACCACAGCCTGTATACAATATAAGCGGCAAAAAGTCCGCCAAAAAAGAGGATTTCCGTTACCAGGAATACCCACATACCCATTTTGGCAGCGTCGAACTGTTGCTCGGCATCCACAAAATGATGCTGCAGATATCGGGAATGTGAGGAGGTTGAATGATTTGCCATAATTCAGATTGTACTGTTTTATAATTTAATACTCGGTTGGTTATTCCGCTTGGGGCTTTTCTTCTGTGCTGCTGACGTCCACTTCGGTTCCATGGCCGTTTCCGCTTTCAGCAAGGCCGAGCTGAAATTCATCCATCGGCTTGTGGTAGTCATACGGACCGTTGATAATAACGGGTGTGTGATGGAAATTGTGAAGCGGAGGCAGAGAATTGACCTGCCACTCGAGTGCCCGGCTGCCCCAGGGGTTGGGGGAGGCTTTTTCGCCGGTGTAGATTGATTTTACCAGGTAATAGAAGATCATTACAAAGCCGATACCCAGGATATAGGAGCCTATGGTCGAAATTTGATGATAGACCTGAAATTGTTCGATGTAATTGAAATACCGCCGCGGCATGCCCAGGGATCCCATCACAAACTGGGGCAGGAAGGTAACGTTAAAGCCGACAAAAATAATGCCGCAGGCAATCTTGGCCAGGGTCTCATTATACAGGCGTCCCGTCATCTTTGGCCACCAGTAGTGTACTCCGGCTAAAAAGGCCATCACCATGCCGCCTACCATAACAAAGTGAAAGTGGGCGACCACATAGTAGGTATCGTGGAGGTGTACGTTCAGCGCAATAGATCCGAGCACAATGCCCGTCAGTCCACCTACCAGGAAAAGGAAGAAAAATCCGAAAATATACAGCAGGGGCGATGCCAGTTTAATAGATCCCTTGTAAAGGGTGGCTGTCCAGTTAAACATCTTAATCCCGGTGGGAATACCGACCAGGAAAGTCAGGAACGAGAAGACCATGGAAGCCAGGGAAGCCTGACCGGAAACGAACATATGGTGTCCCCAGACCAGAAACCCGATAAAGGCAATGGCCAGGGAGGAAAGGGCGATAGCCCAGTATCCAAAGATATGTTTTTTGGAAAAGGTCGTAATGACTTCCGAAACAATGCCGAAGCCCGGTACAATCATGATATATACGGCCGGGTGACTGTAAAACCAGAAAAAGTGCTGGAAGAGTACCGGGTCGCCGCCGAGCGCGGGATCAAAGATGCCGATACCGAGCAAACGCTCCAAGCCGACCAGTGCCAGCGTGATCGCAAGAACCGGCGTTGCCAGAATCTGTATAATGCTGGTAGCATAGAGGCTCCAGGAAAAGAGGGAGAGTTTATCCCAGCTGAGTCCGGGTGCCCGCATCTTGTGGATGGTCGTTATGAAGTTGACCCCGGTTAGGATGGAAGAAAAGCCGATGACAAAAACGCCAAAGACCATGGTGGTAACCGCCCCGCCCGTCGTCGAAGAGTAGGGGGTGTAGAACGTCCAGCCGGTGTCAATACCGCCATTTACAATCGATACTATGGCAATGAGGGCTCCCGCTACATAAAGATAATAGCTTAGCAGGTTAAGCCTGGGAAAGGCTACATCCTTGGCCCCGAGCTGTAAAGGCAGAAAAAAGTTGCCCAGCGCGGCGGGTACCGAGGGCACCAGGAACAGGAACACCATAATGGCGCCGTGAAGCGTAAAAATCTGGTTATAGGTATTAGCCTCGATAAAGGTTTTGGCAGGTGTCCACAGTTCAGTACGCACCAGCAGCGCCATAATGCCACCCACAAAGAAGAAAAAGGTGACAGAGGCGAGATACATCAGCCCGATTTTTTTGTGGTCGACGGTCGTCAACCATGCCCATATTCCTGTCTCTTCATTCAGATAATGTTGGTCAGGATCTGATTCCGGTTCATACCGTTGAACCTGGATTTTTTTAAGATTTGTTTCTTCAGTAGACATATTATTTCAGTGTTTTTATGTATTCTATAATCGCATTGATCTGTTCGTCATTCAGCTGTCCCTGATAGGTATTCATCACATTCGGATATCCATCAACGACTTTGGCCCCGGGCTCTAAAATCGATTCACGTATGTAATTTTCATCGGCCGTTACCGTCGAACCATCCGACAACTGGACCTCGTGCCCAAACAATCCCTGCCAGGTGGGACCGGTCATATCGCTTCCGTCAGCAGAATGACAGGTTGAGCAGGCCCATTCCTGCGCCAGCTGCTCTCCCCATTCGGCGGGGGCCAGGTCTTCAGGCATGCCACCGCCCCCGGCATTATCCGCCAGCCAGTTTTCAAATTCACCTTCTTCATGAACAATCACTTTCGCAGTCATATCGGAGTGTGAGGTACCGCAATATTCGGTACAAAAGACGATGGACTCGCCGGGTTCCGGCGCATTAAACCAAACCTCCGTATAACGGCCGGGCAGGACATCCTGTTTGATACGGTAGTCGGGCACATAAAAGGAGTGAATGACATCGCTGGAGTTCATAATCAGCTTAACCGGCCGTCCGGCGGGAACATGTAGTTCACCATTGGTCCGGGCCCCGTTCTCATAAGTAAACTGCCAAATCCATTTTTGTCCCGTAACGTTTACTTCATAAGCGTCGTCGGGGGCTACCCGTTGTTCCATGAAAACCTGGTATCCCCATCCAAAGACAATGAGTACCATAATGAGCGGTATGACTGACCAGGTGACCTCCAACTTGTTATTGTGGGTTATCAGAGGCGTTACTTCGTCTTCCGACTCCCGCCGGTATTTAATGACAAAGTAGATGAGAACCCCGATAAGTCCAATCGTTAGTACAAGTCCGCTCAGGTGAACAAACCAAAAAAGAGTGTCAGTCTGGTGAGCCAGCGTTGATTTCGCCGGCGGTAGTAGTAGATCGTTAAGCGCGTCCATTCGGTTCTTTTATTTGCTTTTCATTAGTAGAATATCGGTATCGCAGCCACATAAAGCCAAGAAATATACCCAGAATTATCATGGTAGCAAAGCCACCTAACTTCATAATTCTCCAGGCAACAGGTGCATACGAGTTGGAATCCGCATCGTATTGATAGCAGTAGAGCAATACTTGTTCGGCTGTACTGCCGATTTCGCCGTCCGCCGCTTCGTAAAGTGCATTCCGCATATTGAATTCGTCAAACTTCAGGCCGTAAAGATATCTTGTTATGGTGCCATTGGGACTCAAAAACATGATGGCTGCCCCGTGGGCATACTGCCCGTTTTCAAGCTTGTTATAATCAAAGCCTACGGCCCCGGTCAGTTTTTTGATATTTTCTTTATTGCCACTTAGAAAATGCCAGCCGTTTTCGGCCCCTTTTCTATCCAGCTTGTTTAAAAATCGCTGCTTGTTTTCTGCTGCCAGCTTATGTCCTTCTTCATGATCGAAACTGAAAGTAATAATATTATAGTCGCTGCCCGGACTCCACTGCAAGTCCTTTACGCCCTGAAAGATTGCTTCTTTAATCATAGAGCAGAGCTGGGGACATTCATAATAAACCGGGTTCAAAAGCACCGGCTTGTTATCCTCAAACAGTTCCTGTAGGGAAACTGAATCTCCTTTCGCACTGGCAAATGTCAGATCCAGCGGAATCTTTTCGCCCAGACGCTCAGTGACTCCGACATTCTCTATGTTTTCAGGTTTCTGCCTATTAAGCTGTGCAACGGAGTTTGCCGGCTGTAGGAGTAAGCTTAAGAGTACAATAGCTGCTGGCCCTACATAGTACATATATTCTGTCTATATCTATAAATCAGTTGTCCCCATCCGCAGCCATATCATTGATTACGCTGTCGACGGGCATTCTGTAAGTCCCTTCTTCAAGGTTGACAATCCCAAAACTGGTTATCCTTTCTTCTGCCTTTTTTTTGAGCTGGGTTGCCTGGTAAAACTCACCACTTTCGGCAGAGACACGATCTTGCAGGGCCCGTTCATTATATTGGAACATTTCAAAAAGGGCCTGAACAAATACAATAACGAGAATAATGCCCAGAACGCTCCAAAAAACAAGGCGTTTATAATTCAGGTTATCAAACATGACGCCATGCTCCATCGCGCTTGCTACCTCTTCATCGGATATGGACAGGTCAAGATTCTCCGATTCTTCTTTCTCCTTTTCAACATTTTCTTCGGCCGTTTCAAATACCTGATCGCCCCCTTTTTCAAGTTCGGTCGCCCACATAAGAATAACCGAGACGGGCACGCCGTATTGTTCAGAGAGGGACTCAAGATTTTGTTTGGATTGCTCAAGCGCTTTTCGGGCAACCTTCTTTTTAAACTCCGGACTGTATTTGTTCTCTTCGCTTGTCATAAGATTTTAAAAACTTGTCATCGCAGCGGGCAGGCCCTTACTGCTTTCAACGCATTAGACGATAGTTACGTTTAGTGTTTGTTGAGGGAATCACCCAGTTGCGGGTCATTTACGGGAATCATCTTATTCTGTTTGAACTTGTGGAAAAACAGTCCCAGGAAGATGCCTCCCAGGCCAAAGAAAGTGGTTATAATCATCCAGTTGAAGTGGAACCCGTGATGGTCGAGTACCGGCATCACAAGCCAGTACAATTCAACCAGGTGCGCAGCCAGTATTAATACGGACATTGAGCCGATAATATTGTAATTGGACTTGCTGCGCTTGGGAAGCAGCACGATAAAGGGAATGACAAAGCGTCCAAACAGGTAAAAGTAAGCTAAATATTCATATCCGCCGCTGAGACGTTCCAAATACCACACGGTTTCTTCGGGGATGTTGGCATAATAGATCAGTAAAAATTGACTGAAGGCGATGTAGGCGTAAAAGACCGTAAATCCGAACAGCTGGACGCCCAGATCATAGATATGTCCCCGTTGGATGGTATTGGTGAGCAATCCTTTTTTCCACAGGAAAAGTACGATAAGGATGAGGGTGGCAAATAATCCCTGGAAACTCATTGCGAAGTAATAGACGCCGAAGATGGTGGAATACCAGTGGGGATCGAGAGTCATCAGCCAGTCGAAGGAAGCAAAAGCCAGCGTAATTCCAAAGAAAAAGAGTCCGGGTCCGCTCGTTCTGCGCAACAGGGTTTGGAGTCCCCAGTCGCCGGTTTCATCCATTTCGACGGATTTATTGTAGAGGCGGTAGCCCAGGAAGCTCCAAAGTGCAAAGTAGATGAACTGCCGGATAATGAAAAAAGTGGTATTCAGGTAAGCCGACTTTCCCTGCAGTACCGGGTCGTGTGCTACGGCGTCGGCGTGGGTCCAGTGATAAAGTGAGTGCATGCCCAGCAGCAAAGGGATAATAAACAGTCCCCAGATCCAAAAGTTGGATGAAATAGCTTCAGGGATGCGGCGAATGGCTACGCTCCAGTGTGATCGCGTAAGATGTTGAACAAGCACAAAGAATAAGCTGCCCAGGGCAATACTGGAAAAGAAGGCGAAGTTGACCAGGTATGAAAAGAAAAACTGGTCGTGTTCAAGAAAATATCCTATGCCACTGGCTATTAAACCTACTATACCTACCCCAAATAGCGATTTGGTTACATTCAGGTCAGATGGAAAATCCAGCGTATCGGTTAATTTAGGATTGCTCATAATTTCTTTGAAAACAATTAAGCTTTTGGTATAAGTACGTTAATGTTAACGCAATGCCTTGATATAGTCTGTAACTTCCTGCAGCTCCCGGCCCGTCATGAGATCTCTGAACGAAGGCATGTTGTTATTGAACCCCATTACAACTTTTGCACCCGGGTATTGTATCGATTCTTTGATATAACCTTCGTCAGCGATCACTGTCGACCCGTCCTCAAGTTCACGTTCACTTCCGAATAAACCACTTATCGGAGGCGCCAGTTGCTTCTCCCCGTCAATGGGGTGACAGCTTTGGCAGTCATGATCTTCAAAAAGTTCTTTGCCGTTGCGAGCACTGGCAGACAGCGTGTCCGATCGCGCCCCGGTTGTCGTATCAGTAGTATCGGTTTTCACGGAACTAACAGGCTTTTTTTTTGTGTTGATGCCTCAGCCGTCATCGTCGTATCTGCGGGTTGACCTGTAGAAGCACTTTCCTCGTTTGATTCTGAATCCTCTTCCGCCGGAGGCTCCAGGTCACTTAGCGATTTAATATATTCGATAATTGAATTGATTTCACTGTCACTCAGATGATCGTACGGCACCATCGACGGGGGAAAGCCTTCAGCAATTTTGGCGGAGGGCTCTACAATGGATTCACGCAGGTATTCTTCATCAGCCGTTACGGTTGAGCCATCGTCCAGCGGTCGTTCAGACCCATACAGATTTTGCCAGGTGGGCCCCACGGTTCTAGAGCCGTCCGTAGAATGACAGGCCCCGCAGGCATTATCCGCAGCAATAGTCTCGCCCCGCTCCACGGAAACCTCTCCGCCTTCATCCTGAGAGGCGGCCTCTTCGGCTTCCGCCAGTGCTGCCTGCTGCTGTTGGTATTCTTCCTGCATGGATGCGATATCAACATCGTATCTTCGAATTTCTTCTTCTGTGGCATTTTGGCTTTGCTGCAGGGCACGCACATAGGCAACGATAGCCCAGCGATCTTTGACCGGGATTTGTTGGGCGTAGGAAGGCATATTGCGGATTCCGTTGGCAATGGTTGAATAGATATAGCCGTCGCTCACGTTTCGCAGGCGATCGATATGAAAGCTCGGCGCCGGCACAAAGCCGTAGTTATTGGTCATGATGATGCCCTGCCCGTCCCCGGCGATGCCGTGACAGGGAGTACAGAATACCTCGTAACGATCTTTCCCCCGGTATAAAAATGACTTTGTGAGTTCTGGTGGAATTTCATCAACGAAACTGCTGTCCTCGTTAATACCCTGGTAGTAGGCTTTGTCCGCTTTTAAATTGCCCCGGGCTACCGTCCCTTCCACAGGCTGACGCATAGCGCGATTGTCGTCAAAGAATTCATTGCGCTCCTGCGGTTCAAACCGTTTTTGCTGGTCCATATTCATATTGGGGTGAACCGGGGGCTTTTCGGAAATTTGTCCGCGACATGAGGCGAGGATCATCGGCAGTGCAACGGCCGCAATAAATAAATACTTGGTAGCTTTCATCGGATTATTGTGCAAACTAAAGATTGTTTTGTGAGTTATTCCGAATCGTAAATGGTTTCTATGTGTGTGGCCCCGTTATCCTGAAACAGTTTAGCCACTTTTTCTTCGGCAAAAAGATCGTCCGACGCTTCTACACAGACAAAAAAGCCGTCATCCGAAGCTTTCTCAAAGCGTTCCACATTAAAAAGCGGATTATTGAAACGTGGCAGGTTGTTGAGAAAGAACATCCCGAAGACTGCTGCAAATGCGGAGAACAGAACCGTTATTTCAAAAGTGATCGGTACATAAATGGGCAGATTGATATAGGGTTTGCCGCTGATATTCATCGGATATTCGTAGCC
Source organism: Fodinibius roseus (assembly GCF_900129315.1). Classification (GTDB taxonomy): domain Bacteria; phylum Bacteroidota; class Rhodothermia; order Balneolales; family Balneolaceae; genus Fodinibius; species Fodinibius roseus. The sequence continues at coordinate 162,275 of NZ_FQUS01000004.1, read as the reverse complement.
CATCACCCATATCATAAGGGCGAGGATTCCAACCATGCCGGTTATGGCACCTCCCAGCACGATCCAGCCCAAAGGAGATTCTTTGAGTCCCATTGCCTCTTCCATTCCGTGGACGGGGAAAGGAGCATAGGTGTCGAAATCTTTATAGCCTGATTTTTTTACTGAAGCAGCCGCATCAACAAGTTCTTTGGGATTACGGAACTCAGCTAATACACCGTAAATATTATTGTTTTCTGTTTCCATGATTATCAGTTACTAAACGGTTTGCTCTTGTTGTACTACTACAGGTTCGGTTTTGCTCGGGTCAAATTCGTTGGTCTCCCCGTCGTAATTGTGCGGATCAGCCTGCGGCATAACGCCTTTGACTTCGGCAATGGCAACCATCGGCAGAAAACGCAGGAAGAGCAGGAAGAAAGTAAAAAAGAGTCCGAATGTTCCTATATAGGTTGCAATATCCCAAAAACTGGGCGAATAATAATCCCACGCCGAGGGCATAAAATCGGTAGACAGGGAAGCTACGGAAATCATAAAGCGTTCAAACCACATGCCGATGTTGACTATAATGGATATCACGAACGTAATAGCTACGTTGCGCCGAATATTCTTGAACCAGAGAAACTGCGGCGTTACGACGTTGCAGAACATCAGGATCCAAAATCCCCAGGCATAGGGACCTACGACATAGAGCCAGAATATGCCCTGTTCGTAAATATACCCGCTGTACCAGGCAACAAAGCCTTCCATCAGGTATGCAAAGGCCACCAGATTCCCCGTTATCATCATCACCAGGTTCATTTTTTCCATGATATCGATGTTCATGATATCTTCAAGCCCGTATATCTTGCGGGCGATAAGCATCAGCGTCAGTACCATGGCAAAGCCGGAATAGATAGCACCGGCCACAAAATAAGGGGGGAAAATCGTGCTGTGCCAGCCCGGAATGACGGAAACCGCAAAGTCGAACGATACGATAGTGTGTACCGAAAGCACCAGCGGCGTAGCAAGTCCTGCCAGTATCATATACGCTTTTTCGTAGTTCCACCAGTTGCGAAAGCTGCCGGTCCAGCCCAGGGCGGCGATACCGTACGAAATTTTGGCCACTTTGCTTTTGGCTTTATCCCGCAGTGTAGCTAAATCGGGGATCAATCCCACATACCAGAAGAGCAGGGAAACCGTAAAATAGGTACTCACTGCAAAAACGTCCCACAACAGGGGACTCGAAAAGTTCGGCCATGCGGCCATCTGGTTGGGAATGGGAAACACCCAGTAGATCACCCATATACGTCCCACGTGAATAGCCGGGAAGATACCGGCACACATCACGGCAAAGATGGTCATCGCCTCTGCAAAACGGTTGATCGCGGTCCGCCATCCCTGGCGAAAAAGGAATAGAATAGCCGAAATCAGCGTACCGGCGTGACCGATTCCAACCCACCAGACAAAGTTGATAATAGCCCAACCCCATCCGGCCGGGTTGTTTAATCCCCAGATACCGGTGCCATCCCAAATGAGATACCCGATAGCACCTAAAAGAACAATAAGTAGGATGTTAGCAAGTCCAAATGCCAGATACCACAATTTGGGCGTGGGAGACAGAGGTGTCTTAGCGATAAGATCGGTAATACTCCCAAAGGTATGATCACCTTTTACGAGTTTTGGCTCCGGTACGTATTGATAATCTGTGCTCATCGTAAAGTTATTGAGAATTAAGCCAATTTGGGATTGGGATTACGAATTTTGGAGAGATACGACGTTCTCGGTCGTGTATTCAGCTCTTCGAGAAGCAGGTAATTTCGGTTGTTTTTCTTTGTTTTGACCACTTCGCTTTCGGGATCCGTAAGATCACCGAAGTAAATAGCATCGGCGGGACACGCTTGCTGGCATGCCGTTTCGACCGAACCGTCGGCGGGTTTTTTCGTCTCGCCGTCCGTCTCGATTTTGGTCTCGATCTTGGCACGGTTAACCCGCTGCACGCAATAGGTGCATTTTTCCATAACCCCGCGGAAACGAATAGTTACTTCCGGATTCATCGCCATCTGGACAATCTCGGGATCATCCCCTTCGGTTAAAAACTCTTTGGTATAGTTGAAAAAGTTGAAACGGCGTACTTTATACGGGCAGTTGTTGGCGCAATAGCGGGTACCGATGCAGCGATTATAGGTCATCTGGTTCATGCCGTCATCGCTGTGGGTGGTTGCCGCTACCGGGCATACTTGCTCGCAGGGGGCCAGCTCGCAGTGCATACAGGGCACAGGCTGGTGCAGGGCCTTCGGATTGTTGACATCGCCGTCAAAATACCGGTCGTTCCGGATCCAGTGCATTTCGCGTCCCCGGCTTACCTCGCGTTTACCGATGACCGGAATATTATTTTCTGCCGTACAGGCGATCGTACAGACACCGCAGCCGGTACAGGCGTTCAGATCGATCGACATACCCCACTGCGGTTCATCAGCCGGGTATTCCTGCTCGTCAATAGCGTCGAAAATTGAGAGTGGATCACTGTCGCCGGTCGTTTCTTCAGCATAAGCGACACCCGGCATCTCAGCATTATAAGAAGATTCGTAGCTTGAGAAGTTGGGATCATCGCGATATTCCTGCAGCGTGGCGTGGCGCAGGAGCGACCGCCCCTCCATCGTATTATGATCCTGGGTACAGGCGATTTCATAGGTTTTACCGGTCTTTTCTACCGAGATGTCGCTTGCATACAACATATTTGAAGTCGTGCGCAGCGGGTAGGTGTCAACGCCGGTCTTGTTTGCCACACGCCCGATACCCTCGCGGCCGTACCCAACGGTGATGGTGATGCTGTTATCGGCGTGTCCCGGTTGCACCCAGGCCGGCATTTCAACGGTGGTTCCGTCGACCGTGATAGCAACGACCTCTACTTCCGCTTCCCCGAGTCCCGCTGCCGTAACGTCCAGCTGGTCGGCGGTCTTCTTACTCATCAGTGCCACATTGTCCCACGTAATCTTGGTCATCGGCTTGGGCAATTCCTGCAGCCAGCCGTTATTGGCAAAGCGTCCGTCAAAGACGGTGGAATCGGGCCGAATGACCAGTTCCATGCCTTCGGAAGCTTCGCTGCCGGTTGCAAAATCACCCGCAGCAGAGCTGAAGTTATCGGAAAGAGTAACGGAAACCGTTGGAAACTCCTCTTCCGCGGCCACACCGTCGTGGAGCGCTTGTTTCCATCCGCTCTCAAAATCCGACGTATAGTACGATTGCCAGGTCTCCCGGACGAGCTCGTAGCCGTCGCGCTGTTCCCCCGTCAGGATCGTGTTTAAAAACTCAATTTCACTTATGCCGGAATAGAGCGGTTCGATTTGGGGCTGAATAACAGAACGGGTACCCGTATAGGAGGAGCCGTCGCCCCAGGCCTCAAGAAAGTGGGCCCGGTTAAGATGCCATTGGGCCAGACTGGAGGTCTCGTCGTAATAATCAGAGAGGTGAATAACCTGTCCCGCTCCGGAAAGCGCATCAGCAAAGTTCAGGTCGGCCGGGGCGGTGAATGCGGGGTTGGTGCCCACCAAGACAACCGTGTCGATCCTGCCGGCGTTGAGATCTTCAGTAAGGTTGACCAAAGCCTCCCGGCTGTTATTTTCGTCAAGGTGTGGTACCTGGTGATAGCTAACGGTCTGTCCCGCATTGCCGAGTGCAAGATTCATGGCGGCCACTGCAGCATGCAGCGACGGCTTGTGCTCCCGTCCGACGGTCAGAATGGAATTTTCGCGATTTTCCAACAGTTCTTCAGCTAATACGGGAATCCACTCGTGATCGGAATACTTGTTACTGATGCCGCTGAACGCCGAGAGTCCGCTAACCGAATCAGACAGTTCTGCGGCGAGGGCGTAGATAAAAGGTTCAATATCGCTCGACTTGATACGCAGACGGTTGTCGGCGTTCGATCCGGTTATTGAAAACGTACTTTCGATCGCATAGAAACGTGACATGCCGTCCTCAGGCGATTCAATATGGCGGCCGTCCGTAAATCTCCTGGTGTTTTCCTCGCTGTTTTTGGCCGCAGCGGGATTCAGAAAATCATCATCGAAAGCAACAATAACATCGGCGCTGTCAAACTGATTGAAGGTACGCAGCCGCTGCCCGAACGCAATATTGGTCCCCTCGAGCGCATTATCTTCTCCAAAAGGCTCGTAGGTAATCCACCGGGCGTTGGAGAACCGGGCTAACGCCTGATCCTTCAGCCTGTTGTAGGTGGGAGAGGAGTTGGCTTCCGAAACAAAAGCAATATTTTGAGCAGTATCAGAAAAATGATCGCCACAGAAATCAGTAAAGGCGTTTACCGAAGATCGCTCCCCGTCTTTCCTGACATAGCGCGACCGGTCGGGGTCGTACATATTAAGGATAGCTGCCTGCCCAAAAATGCTGGTATTTCCCCTGCTGGCCGGGTGCAGCTCATTTCCTTCGATCTTGGTTGGTCGTCCCTCATGATTTTCTACGACAATGCCGGTCAGGGCATCCTGAAAAGGCATGGCCGATGCGTAGAACAACGGCTTGCCGGGCGTTACCTCTTCCGGCATATCGGAGTAGGGCAGGATCTTCTGAACCGGACGGCGGCAGGCCGCAAAGCCGGCCAGGGCAATAGAAGCCCCCATTACGCGCAGGAAACTGCGTCGCGATACCTCGTCGTTGAGTTCAGTAGCATTTTCGGGAAACTCACGCTCGACGAACTTCTCATATTCTTCGTTTCTTGCAAGTTCGCCCAGGCTTTTCCAGTAGTTGGGATTTTTGACTTCTTCGCTCATTCTGTTACGATTGCATTAATTCAAGTTCGTTCGGCGTGCTATACCTAATTGGCAATTAATAATGACAGCTTTGACAATCAGTCGGGGGATTGATATTGTTTTCAGACACAAGCTCTTGTCCTTTTTCTATCTGGTTTACAATCTCATAACCCATCGTCGTTACTTCTTCGACGGGACGCACCTGCTGTTCGGGATTGCGGTGACAGTCAAGGCACCAGCTCATGCTGAGCGGTTCTACCTGCTGGACGACCTCCATACGATCAACACGGCCATGACAGCTTTCACACCCGACGCCGACGTTTACATGTGCTGCATGATTGAAATAAGCGTAGTCCGGCAGGTTGTGTACCCGTATCCATTCAACGGCTTCTCCCGTCTCCCAGCTCTCCCGAACTTTTTCCAGACGCGGACTGTCGGTCATCACCTGGTTGTGGCAATTCATGCAGGTTTCTGTGGCCGGCACATTGGCGTGCTTTGACTCAAAAACATTCGTGTGGCAATACTGGCAGTCAAAATCCAACTGACCGGCATGCATTTGATGGCTGAATGGAACAGGTTGTTCAGGGGCATACCCCACATCGGTGTATTCGGGAGAAAAATAATACCAGACACCGGCAACTGCTGCTGTTGCAAAAATGATAAGCCCAAGCAATAGTTGGCGCGGAACTTCGTCTGCCCATTTTGGAAAAATCTGAGCCATAGGTCACGTATAATTTATCGTTGCTTATTTGGCAATTGTTCGTAACAAAAGTTTCGGCCTGAAGGTATGGAAAATCCAACTCTTTTAGAACCCGCAAAAATACCTTCGGCTATATTTAAATTTATTCTAAATAGGGAAGGTACTGATCTTAATACCACTTCCAGAACAGTGGGCTAATATATAATCAATTTTTTAAAAATGCCTAACATAAAAGCCGACTTGTTTTCAGGAGGCGATGAAATAATGACAGTTGAGCCGATAAGGAGAGATTTTCACGTTTCCCCGGAATAGCTCTTAATAAATTACCTATTATTCGTACCTTTGATCTCTGCCGAGGTAACCTTTTAAACTTTCTTTACATGACTCACGAGAAACCGTTTACCCTGGACCTTCTTAAAGATATCAGCCCGTTTAAAGCTATCGGGGTTATACTATTAATAAGTGGTGTTGCCCTGGGATTTTTGGTCTGGCTTATTTATTTCAAAGGAGGGAGTGATTACAATTCGAGCCTGATTACCAGTCTGCCTGCGCTCAATGCGTTATTAAACAGTACCAGTACGGTATTGCTGCTATTTGGTTATAAAGCTATTCGGAACCGGAATTTTAGCAGGCACATGAAGTTTAACCTCACTGCTTTTGTAACCTCTTCACTTTTCTTAATCAGTTATGTCATCTACCACAATTTCCATGGGAGTACATCTTTTACGGGAGAGGGTATGATCCGGCCGATCTATTTTTTTATTCTGGTATCACACATTATTCTGTCTGCCCTGGTCCTGCCGTTGATTTTAACCAGCTTTTACCTCGCTTTCTCAGGGAAGCTGAAGCTGCACCGCAAAGTTTCCAAAATTACCCTTCCGGTATGGCTGTATGTTTCCGTGACCGGAGTGATTATCTTTTTTGTACTTCGTGCTTATAGTTGACTGAGGGTTTTGCAAAACCGTTCTTTTGGCCAATCGTTGCATTTTTGTGCATTCAAAACTTCACATATACCCTATATGCTGTGGTTTTGAATGCACTCAGGGGTTGATTTTAACCAAAACTCCAGGTTATTCAAGGCCTTCTTCCAAAAAGTTTTCTCCCGCTTCTGGAATCCAGACCTCGGTATCGGTTGCTTCCTCGGTATAAGTTTTGAACTCTTCGGGATCGCCGGTTAGCACGGGAAACGTAGCGTAATGAACCGGCACGGCGTAGTCGGCCTGAATGAGATCGCATGCCATAGCGGCTTCTTCGGGGCCCATGGTATAATAATCTCCCATCGGAACGGCGATAACGTCCGGGTCATACAACTCTCCGTACAACTCTAAATCGTAAAAAATGTTGGTATCGCCCAAATGATAGAAGGTAATATCCTCGTCGAAGGCAATAACCAATCCGCCCGGATCGCCGGCGTAGTCGCCCTCGAAGGAAGAGCTGTGGTTGGCCGATACCATTGTTACGGAAAAATCATTAAAAGCAACGGTTCCTCCCTTATTAATTTCTACAGCCTGATCCTCGTCCAGGCCGTGTTTGCTGACAAGCAGGCGCGAGAGTTCAACCATCGCCACGACGGTAGCTCCCGTCTGCCGGGCGATATCAAGGGTATCCCCCACATGATCGGCATGCCCGTGAGTCAATAAAATATAGTCGATATCATCCTGTTGTTTGTGTTCCTCCGGGGTCGATGGATTTTGAGAGAGAAACGGATCCACTAAAATGGTTTTGCCGGACGGACTGAGGAGTTTAAAAGCCGAGTGTCCGAGCCATTGTGCCTGAACTGCTGTTTCCATAGATATTTTAATTTTATTGATTAAGTTAAAAAGATATTACGGATCTTTTATTTTAGGTTAAAGATAATAATTAGGCCATGCAAATACTTGGCGACAACTGGAGGGATGTTGGGCCGGAATTATAGTATACGAAGGTTTTGCCAAGTCAACTGTGTTTCGGGTAACGTGGTTGGTGGCTGGATGTTATATTGCAGGTCCTAATAGATACTTTTTTATCTTTACCCCGTCAAAGTGCTGCAGTAATAAAGATAAATATTAAAAAAAGGTGAAGTTGAACAGAAAATCGATACCAAAGGTAGCATAGCCTTGTTTAGACTACAGTCACAAAAAAAAATGGATGAGTAAAAAGAGTTTTTTAAATCGTATTTACAAGCATTTTTTTGATATAAGAAAAAATGAGTGGCCGACAGCTCTGCTTATGTCCACTTTTTTCTTTATGGTCATTGCTACATTCTGGATTCTGAAACCGATGAAGCGTGGATTGCTTGTAAGCTACTATCAGAATACACCGCTTCAGCTATTGGGGACTTCCTTCAGCGGGGCAGAGGTTGAACAGCTTGCAAAGGTTGTTAACATGTTCGTTGTATATGGTGTGGTAGTGCTGTTTACCATTCTTTCCCGGAAGTTTTCGCGGCGCAGCATAAATCTCATCCTGTGTCTCATTTTTAGCGGACTATTCGTCCTGTTCGCCAACCTGATGCGTGAGCCCGCAGCCGGGGTAAGCTGGTCGTTCTATGTGTTGGGGGATATGTTTAATTCAGCGCTTCTCACCTTTTTCTGGGCTTTCTCCAATGATATTTTTAGCGCAGACCAGGCTAAACGGACGTACGGGATTGTGGGACTTGGCGGAATTGTTGGAGGGATGGTGGGCTCTTCCGTAGTAGCTGGTTTTGTAGGAGAATGGGGGCGTCCTACATTACTTTATGTATGCCTGGTTCCAATGGCCGTGATGATAGTGATCGGCTATATAGTTGACCAGCGGGAAAGTGAAGCAGGGAGCGAAGAGGAAACATCCGTTTGTACTGAAAATAATAAGAGCAATGCGGCATTTGAAGGAGCAAGGCTGGTCATTAATTCAAAATATTTGCTGGCCATTGTCGGCCTCATAGGCCTTTATGAAATAGTTTCCAATATAGTGGACTTTCAGCTGTCGGCGACTATAGCAGCCCAGGTTACGGGTGATTTAAACAGGGATGCCTATTTTGGTTACGTCGGTCAGGTAACCGGTATCCTTTCTTTTGTGGTACAACTATTTTTGACCAGTTTTATCATGAAGCGGTATGGGGTTGGCATTGCACTGCTTTTTTTGCCTGTTGCTATTACACTGGGGTCAATAGGATTTCTGGTGTTACCGAGCCTGCTTTTTGCCACCATTATGTCTGCCAGCGACAACAGCCTTAATTATTCAATTAACCAATCCGCAAAGGAAGCCTTGTATACGCCTACCAGCAAAGATATCAAATACAAGGCCAAAGCGTTTATTGATATGTTTGTACAGCGCTCAGCAAAAGTAATGGCAGTCGTTTTAAATCTTGTAGTTGCTTATTACGTCGGTATTGCAAATGTGCGCTGGCTGTCGCTGGCAGCGTTGATCATTTTGATGGGATGGATTTTGGTTGTTCGTTTTGCGGGTAGCGAATTTAAAGAAAAGGCCTCCGAAAAAGGAGCATCTGATAGCTGATCCTGACGGCTTTCCGTTTTAATTTTGCAGATAAAGAGGTGGAAAAGCTATATTTTCAGATTTTACGCTTAAGAACACTACCACTGAAACCCATGACCATACTTAATATCGATGATTATCCAAGTTGTTAATGTTGCCTGCCTATTTTTAAGTACGTTGTTTTTGGTTGCCCACTCACCCGGAGATGAAGATAAGCCGCTGTTTAACGGCACGGATCTTTCAGGCTGGATAAATGTTATCGGGGCATCCGAGAGCTGGACGGCTGCCCGTAATTCGATAAGTGCCACGGGAATACCGAAGGGGGTGTTACGCACCGACAGGCAGTACGAAAATTATATTTTAGAGTTTGAATATAAAAAACCGATGTCCCACGGCCGGGCGGGGATACTGATCCACAGTGATGCTCTTCCGGCAAAGGGAAGTCCCTGGCCGCGAGGCATCAATATTCAATTTTGGGATTCGGGTAATGGCCTGATAGAGGCTGTGGGTGGTGCGGGCATACGGACGGTCAAAAACCCACAGCTCCAAAAAGCCGACGGAGATTCGAGCGGCGGCGGACCGCCTGCTGCCGGGGAAAGATGGCATCACGTTCGCGTTAAAAGCAGCAATGGAGCGGTAACACTGCGAGTGGATGGCAAGCCCGCTGCAATGGGGCTTTACGCCTCTCTTCGCAAAGGTTATATAGCGTTGAAATCCGATGGATCTCAAATTCAGTTCCGAAATATACGCCTCCGGGAGTTACCGGCAGCTGATCTTGCTTCCGAGCAGGTAGCGACTAAAGACCGGGGATTTGTGTCCCTGTATAATGGCCGGGATGTGGGAAGGCACTGGGAATTGCTGCCGGGACACCGGGGACATTGGACGGGCGAGGACTGGCTGATCAATTATGATGGCGGGAGCGAAGAGGAAAGAAAAAGCCTCTGGAGTAAAGGGAAGTATGCTGACTTTATTCTGACGGCGGATATGAAGTTTACCGGCCGGCCGGAAATGGCCGAAAGTCCGGTCGTTTTACCAAACGGCGAGAATCTTAAAACGGAGGATGGCAGCAATAAAACAGTGGTGGTTCCTTATGCCGGGGATACGGGGATTTATGTTCGGGGAAGTTCAAAAAACCAGGTAAATATGGGCAACCGCTTTATTGGCTCCGGAGAAATATACGGGTACCGGGCTGATCGTGATATGCCCAGGGAGGTCAGGCAGGCCCTTATTCCAAGAGTCAATGCCGATGCTCCGCCCGGTGAATGGAACCGATACCGTATTACTATGAAAGGAGATCGGATTACCGTAGTGTTAAACGGGACAGTTGTTATTGATGATGCCCGGCTTCCGGGGATCGCGCCAACGGGTAAGATTGCCTTGCAGGATGATCATGGCAGGGGAAACCGTTTTGTATTTGGGAATTTGTACATCAAAGAGCTTGAATAACCGGCAGTGGGAATCACGAGTCATTTGGTTGTTGGACATTGGTGAGAAAAATTTCGGATATTGTATATAATGAAATTAAGTCTGTCTTTGCAGACAGTTACATTCCCCGGCCGACTCATTCCGGTTGTCCGATCCCGGTGGACTGGGTCAGGTAGTACTCATGATGCTCGAATGTTCTTTTAACCGCATACAACGTTTGTACAATAGTATCCGCACCGACAACAGAATTTTTACAAGTAAACCTATGAATAAAATGTTGAAATCCTCCTTACTGAGCCTGGTCATATTATCTGTTTGCAGTTATTCCCTGTGGGGACAAACCGGGCAAATAAAAGATGTTATTGACCGGGAGTATGAGGATATAGAAAAGTTGTATAAACATTTTCACGCCCATCCCGAACTGTCCAACAAGGAGGCAGAGACCTCCGGGAGACTGGCCGTAGAGCTGGAGCAACGGGGATTTTCAGTGACTGAAGGGGTCGGGGGACACGGTATTGTGGCCGTGTTGGAGAACGGAGAGGGACCAGTCGTCATGATACGGGCTGATATGGATGCCTTGCCGATTAAAGAGGAAACAGGGGTTTCGTTCGCCAGTGACAAAACGGTTACCACCTCCGACGGTGAGTCTGTTCCTGTTATGCACGCCTGCGGTCATGACATGCATATGAGTGTTATGGTGGGAACGGCACAAGTCTTTACAAGCCTGAGGGATCAGTGGGAGGGAACGCTCGTACTCATCGGTCAGCCGGCGGAAGAAAAGCTGTCGGGTGCCAGGGCAATGATTGAGGATGGATTGTTTGAACGTTTCCCGCTGCCGGACTATATACTGGGGCTTCACGTGAATTCAGCCCAGGCTTCAGGAAAAGTGGGGTACGCGCCGGGTTACGCTTACGCGAATGTAGATGTGGGACGTATTGTGGTAAAAGGCAGAGGGGGACATGGGGCATATCCGGATTTGACGATCGACCCGGTTGTTATCGCCTCGCGGCTTGTTCTTAACCTTCAAACGATCATAAGCCGTGAAATTTCTGCGCTGGACCCGGCCAACATCACCGTGGGATCTATTCACGGGGGGACCAGCGGGAATATTATCCCTAACGAGGTGGAACTGGAATTGGTCTTCCGGACGCTGAACGATGATACGCGTGAAAAACTCATCAAAAGGATCAATGAGATGAGCAGGGGGGTAGGCCTGTCCGCCGGTCTCCCTGAAGAAGACTGGCCCCGGCTGGAGCTGGAAAGTGATTCTCATGTATCCTCTGTTTATAATACGCCGGCACTGGGGGAAAGACTGAAAGATTCATTTACCAGGGCTGTGGGAGCAGAAAATGTACGCGAAATATCACCGCTGATGTATGGGGAGGATTTTGGGGAATACGGAAGTGCAAAACCTGAAATACCCGCTTTTTTATTTTCGCTGGGATCGGTAAAACCTGAAGATATGAAAGCTGCCGAAAAAGGATTGATTGAGCCCCCGTCCACCCATTCCAGCAAATACCTGCCGGATATAGAGCCAACTATTCGGACAGGCATTCTTACTATGAGTTCCGCCGTATATGACCTGCTGGAAAGTGAGGATCATTAACCCATCATGAAAAAATTGACGACTTGCTCATTCTTTTTGGCACCCCGGCGGCCGGAGTCCGTTTGGTGTTTTGGGATCCGGGCCGGGTAGCTGAGACCAGCAGCCCACGCCGCCGGAAAAAACGCATTACAACTTGAATGAAAGTGCAGAGATCGGTATTTATAATCTTCTCCTGTAGCGCTATCCGGATCGGCCGTAAGACTGGCGCTTTATGACTCTGTGGAAATGTTTTATACCGATGCAACAGGAATCTGGTGATATCCAATGCACACATTTTTGCCGGGACACTATGAAATATCTTATATTTTTTAACCGTTGACGATGATGACTACCCGAGATCGAAACCAAATCCGGAAGGTACGAGTTCAAAAAGTTGTATGTCCCATCCCTTATTATATGATTTTTTGTTGCACCTTTTATTAATGAAGTTACTTGTATCATATCCAAATTGAATTAACCCCAAACAGATAATATAATTGAGGATTATTTATGGCAGAACGAATTAAACTGCATCCGGAAACACCTCACGTAAAGCGCCTTTTTGAAGTTGCAGATATGATTAAGCAGGGAGCGGTGATTTTGTTTCCCACGGATAGTCAATATGCGATAGGATGCGATTATAAAAATAAAAAAGGTATTGAGCGCATACGCCAGATTCGACAGCTGGGAAAGAATGATCATCTGACTATTTTATGCGATTCTCTTTCCGGCATTGCCCGGTTTGCCCATATCTCCGATCACAATTTTAAACTTATCAAGCGGCTTATTCCGGGACCTTATACCTTTATCCTGCCGGCCACCAAAGAGGTACCGAAGCTGCTGGTTCATCCCAAGAAAAAAACGGTCGGTATCCGTGTACCGGATTATCCCATCGCCGAAGGATTAGTGCGGGAAGTGGGTGATCCTCTGCTGGCCATTACAGCTAAAAAGCCTGAAATGGATAAAGATGCCCTTGCCGGGTTTGAGCGCGAGCCTTTTTTGAGAGAATTCGATAAGCTGGTGGATGTGACGATTGATAATCAGCAGGAATTGCCTTCCCGCGAGACGTCCATCCTGGATATGACCGATGACAATACCAAATTACTGCGTGAGGGCCTGGGAATGGAAGCACTCGAGGAGGTGTTTCGCATGCAGCGGGAACCGTTAGAAAAATAGACAAATAATTTATTATGAAAGTAGCGATTAATACAGGAGGTGGTGATGCGCCGGGATTGAATGCAGCCATCCGGGCGGCCACCCTGGCGGCCCTGAAACGCGGGTGGGAAGTAGTGGGCATTAAAAATGGTTACGGGTCGCTCTATACCGACGATCCGTTTATCAAGTTAGATGCGCAATCGGTGAAGGGAATTACATTGCAGGGAGGAACGATCCTGGGGACCGCAAACCGGGGGAATCCATTCGAGATGCCCTACCAAAAGGAAGACGGAAGCTGGGATACAAAAGATGTTTCCGATCACCTGGTACAGACGTTTGAAGAGCATGAGGTGGATGCGCTGATTGCGATAGGGGGTGATGGATCTATGAATATCGCCAGCCGGCTTATCAGAAAGGGCATTAATATCGTGGGTGTCCCCAAAACAATTGATAACGATATCTACGGCTGTGATATATCACTGGGTTTTGATACGGCCATTGATATTGCCACCGGTGCCATTGACCGTATTACGACCACGGCCGAATCGCACCAGCGGCTGATGGTTGTAGAAGTGATGGGGCGTTATGCCGGATGGATTGCCCTGTATGCGGGTATTGCCGCCTCAGCTGATGTAGTGCTTATCCCGGAAATCCCTTTTTCCTACGATTCCATTGAAGAGAAAATCAGGGAGCGTGAAGCCAACGGCCAAAAGTATACCATGATTGTTGTCGCTGAAGGAGCCCTGGAAAAAGATGGCGAGCTGGTTACCAAAGGCAAGGCAGTGGGACAAGAGGTACAGCTTGGCGGGATTGCCGATCGGCTGGCGGATGAGTTGAGCGAGCGAACGGGCAAGGAATCGCGTTCCGTCGTCCTGGGCCACCTCCAGCGCGGGGGGTCCCCCTCTACCTACGATCGTCTCATCTCTCTTCGGTTTGGAGCCGCGGCGATCCGGTGTGTGCAGGAGCGTGATTTCAATAAGCTGGTGGTCCTGCAGAATAACAAGCTCACGCGCATTCCCATAACCAGCATAGAGGGTAAAATGAAATCGGTTTCCCTGGAGAGCGATACGGTACAGACGGCCCGTGACATCGGTATTTGCCTGGGAGATTAGTATCAGGAAAACAAAGGACTGTTTCTTATTTGACCAGCGTTTTGAAATGTTCATCAAAGGGTGGCTCAATAAGGCCTTTTTCGGTGATGAAGGCGGTTACATACCGGTGAGGGGTAATGTCAAAAGCCGGGTTGTAGGCCTCTGCTTTCTTGGGAGCCACCTCTGAGTCGTTGAACCGGGTAATCTCATCTTCTTCACGCACCTCGATAGGAATGTTATCCCCCTCCTGCAGTTCCATGTCAATGGTGGAGAAAGGAACCGCTACATAGAAGGGTATCTTATTTTCTTTGGCCAGTACCGCAAGGGGATATGTGCCTATTTTGTTCGCCACATCGCCGTTGGCAGCCACATGGTCACTTCCTACGATAACTTTGTCCACCTCCCCGCGGCGCATCAGTGATCCCGCCGTCGAATCGGTAATGAGGGTCATTGGTATTTCCGCATTCATGAGCTCCCAGGCGGTCAGTCGTGAACCCTGCAGGAGGGGACGGGTTTCGTCTACCCAAACCCGGATATCTTTATTTTTCTCATGGGCATGGAAGATAACCGAGAGCGCCGTCCCGTACTGGCCGGTAGCGAGACTTCCGGTATTGCAATGGGTAAGAATCCGGTCTCCTTCGGTAATAAGGTTAACCCCGTTTTCTCCAATTTTTTTGCAGGTCCGCTTATCCTCGTCGTGGATGGTTTTGGCCGTTTTGAGGACAATCTCCTTGAGTTCAGAAATATCTTTGTCCTTATGTGCTTTAATAGTAGTCTTCAGCCGGTGGAGCGCCCAGTGCAGGTTTACGGCGGTGGGACGGGCGGATTCCAAATATTCAGCTACCCGCTCCACCTCTATAAAAAAGCTCTGGAACGAATTTTCGGACAGCTCCTTAATCCCCAGATAAAACCCGTAGGCGGCTGCGATACCGATAGCCGGGGCGCCGCGAATGCGCAATTTTTTGATGGCTTCCCACATGCGTCCGACGTCGCGAATATCACTATACACTTCCCGGCCCGGAAGGTACGTTTGATCAAGAATTCGGACATGGTCGTCACGCCATTCGATTGACTGAATGGCCGTTTTGGTGTCGTTGTTCATACTTTTGCTACCCCTGTAATCAGTAATTTTTTTTTGTACCTCAATGGTATAACAATTCTATCAGGAAATAAAATTTCATTGATTTCAAAATCCAGCGGCCATGCCATCCCCGCGCGGGTCCGGTGCTCCCAGCTTAAACCCGTCGTCGTCCACAAAAATAGTGTGAACACGTCCCAGTCCGTCAGAAGCGCTGAGCGTATGCCCCTTCTGCTTTAGTAATTTTCGGGTGTCGGGGCTGAGGCCAAATTCTTCGTAATAGAGTTTGTCGGGCATCCACTGGTGGTGGAAGCGGGGGACTGAAATGGCTTCAGCCGGATCCATCTCAAAAACGGCCATATTCAGAAAATTGTGCAGGGTAGCCGTTATGATACGGGGTCCGCCGGCTGCCCCCAGCACCATGCGAACAGAATCGTTTTGGGTGACTATCGTGGGAGACATGCTGCTGAGCATACGCTTTTCGGGGGCAATGGCGTTGGCTTTTCCCTGAATGAGTCCGAACATATTCGGTTCTCCCGG
Organism: Fodinibius roseus; assembly: GCF_900129315.1. Lineage (GTDB taxonomy): Bacteria > Bacteroidota > Rhodothermia > Balneolales > Balneolaceae > Fodinibius > Fodinibius roseus. The sequence continues at coordinate 146,512 of NZ_FQUS01000004.1, read as the reverse complement.
CTCGGCCGTGAAGTCGTCCATTTCATTGTTCAACAGGAATCCGGCTCCGCTGACAGCCACCATGCTGCCGAACGAACCATTCAGGGTCGTTGTAACCGCTACGGCATTGCCCGCTTCGTCTATAATAGAGTAGTGAGTGGTTTCGGTGGATTCCCGGAAAGGAATATCGCCGTGGCCTATATCGTCGCTGGAGGAAGCGGTCTCCCAGCTGAAACTTTCCATGCGTTCTTCATTATAGTCCGGGTCCAGGAGTTCCGCCTGCGGGATATCCACAAAATCGGGATCCCCCAAAAAATGGGCCCGGTCCGCGAAAGCGCGGCGCATGGTTTCGGTAATGAGATGGACATATTTGGCCGAATTGAATCCCAGCTCTTTCAGATCGTAGGGCTCCAGCATATCCAGGATTTGAGCAATGGCAATACTCCCGCTGCTTGGCGGAGGCATGATGTTGAGCTCATAACCATTGAAAGAAGCCTGGACGGGATTTCGCCAGACGCTTTCATAACTCTGAAGATCCTCACGGCTAATAATTCCGCCCTGTTTTTCCATCTCGTCCACCAGGAGCTCTGCAGTCTTCCCTTCATAAAAGCCCGCTCGTCCCCGGTCGGCAATACGCTGTAAGGTCCGGGCTAAATCGGTCTGACGAAACAGATCGCCCTCTTGCCAGGGGGTCCCGTCCTGCCGGATGAAATAACCGGCGGACCCCTCATATTTCTTTAATCCTTTTTTGTTGTCATTCAAGGCTTTGGCTTGCCGGTAGGACAAGCGGTATCCCTCGCGGGCCAGCTCGATGGCAGGTTGTATGACCTGGTTCAGGGAGAGATTCCCGTATTCTTGCAGGGCTTTTACCATTCCGTCAACGACTCCCGGAACGCCGGATGCCAGTGCCCCTTCGCGGCTGAGTTTGGGCACATATTTCCCATCCCGCATATACATGTCCTCATCTGCCTGCAGGGGGGCCTGTTCGCGAAAATCAAGAGCCCGGCTGGTCCCGTCCGCGAGACGGACGACCATAAAACCGCCGCCCCCGATATTCCCGGCCCTGGGCAGGGTCACAGCCAGGGCGAATTGAACGGCGACGGCCGCATCCACGGCATTGCCGCCTTGTTGAAGTATCTCACGGCCTGCCTGAGACGCCCGCTGTTCGGCAGTAACGACCACCGCATGTTCGAACGATTTAGACCAGCCTGCCTGGCCCGGACTTTGACTCGGTAATACAAACAGCAGGAATACGCATACGACTGCTGCCAAACGGGAAGAACATTTCATATCGGGAATTACGTTTTGAATATTGCAGGTACTATTTATCAGCAAAAAAATGTTAGGTAAAAATAGAGCGAATCTGCCTATATATAAAATTCATTTGGTTAATTAAAAAGCCGGAGGCCCAAGATAGAGCCTCCGGCACTTATTTAAAAGAGGCTGTAGAAAACCGTTCCTTGGGCCATTTTTGGCATTTTCGCGCATTCAAATTCCTCGCTTATGCCTGTATGCTGCGGTTTTGATGCGCTCAGGCTTAGAGATTGAATAATATTCCCGAAGTTAAAGGTACGAGGGGGTCCTGAATTTAGCAGATGTAAGCCTCGTACTTATAACTAAACCCAGAAGCATCCTCTTAAAAGGTAATACTCAGCTTGGAATATAGGTATCGTCCATTGAATCCCATTGGTGAGGCTGTCGGGTACGGGAAGATGCCCAAAAAGTTTGAATGAGAGGGGGTAAGATCCGGGTAATTATCCAGTAAGTTACGGGCTCCGACCATAAGAGTGGCATAATCTTCAACCACTTCATAGCTGGCAGACATATTGATAACCCACTCTTCACTCAGGGTATAATCCTGTGCGGGATCATTGTCAGGCACCAGGACCTCGCCATATCGCTTGCTGATGGCAGAAAAGCTAAAGGGCCCATTGTCATAGGTAGCCTCCAGATTCAGGGTATTTTTAGGGCGCTCTTTTTCGAGTTCCAGGCGAGCCTCCCGCCCGAAAATACTTTCTCCAAAAGATTCATCCAATTGAGAAGGGGTGCGGACACCGCTCACGAGTCGGTTGCGAGTGGTATTTAGGGCCCCCTTCAACAACAAGGAGCCCTGATCTCCCACCAGGGTACGGTAAGAGGCCGTAAGATCGATCCCCCAGGTCCGGGTATCAACGGCATTGGAGAACACCTGCACCCGCTGTGCCCCGAACTCAGAAACCAGATTCTCAATTTCCGGCCCCGACAAATTGCCGGATAGAATAATACGGTCCTCTATGTCGATGTGAAAGATATCAACGGTGAAGGTTAAGTTATCCGTCGGACTTACCGCCAGGCCCCCACTTGCGTTAAAGGATTTTTCCTCTTTTAAATCCGGTACACCCAGGACATCTGCCACATCACTGGCATTATTAAAGAGTCCGACCTCGTAGGGCACATTATCGATAAAAGTGGTTGATATTTTGGAGAAGTAGCGCTGTGCCAGATTTGGTGCGCGAAATCCCGTGCTTACCGCGCCACGGAAAATGAGCTCCTCCTGCGGTTGATAACGAAGAGCCAGCTTGCCCGTGAGGGTCTCTCCAAAATCGCTGTAGCTTTCGAAGCGACCGGCGGCATTGACCAAGACTTCATCGGCATCTCCTTCTTCCACCTGGTCCCGCGGATCGGCCCCCGCGCGATTTGTGGGTTCCCGCATGCGCATTTCTCCAAAGAGATTGATATATCCCTCATCTCCAACGGAAAAACCGTAAGCAGCGTTGATATCGTGTGTTGTCCCGTCATTGGAGAAATCATCGGTGGCGTGGTTACCCACCTTGTAGCCAACTGAAAACGGAACGGGCTCATCTCTCAGTTCGATATTCACAACACCGGCGATGGCATCGGAGCCGTATTGGGCTGCAGCCCCGTCCCGCAATACTTCCATCTGTTTGACGGCACTTGCGGGGATCGCATTCATATCCACGGGACTGGAGCCTTTCTGTATGCCTGACCCCAGGCGGTTAATCAGAGCCGACTTATGTCGCCTTTTCCCGTTGATGAGGACCAGCGTATGGTCAGGACTGAGTCCACGCAGCGTGAATGAACGAAGGGCATCCATCCCGTCCGCCACGGTCTGCCGGGGAAATTGGTATTTCTGATAATACTAACACACTCAACATGATGGGACCCGGCGTGGTTCCGCGTCCCGGATAACTTTGCCGCTAAACGATATTCTCCTACTCCTCCTCTTCAAGATAGTGGATTCTCTCCGCATCGTGAATCGAGCGAATCAAGAGCCGAATCTCCAGAAAAAGTGATTGATTGTCCTTACAGGCCTCCCTGATATAAAGTTCCTGTTCTGCAAGCGTATCAAAGGTCAATGCCTTGTCAAGTATTTTTTCAATTTTTTGCCAGTGATACCGCTCCATGGTTTCTCTCTGCTTTTATGTTGCCGAACCGTTTATCCATTCCTTTGTAATTATATGCGTATTTATCAGCAAAATGGGCTCATATTTTTGTAGCCCGTATCTCTCTCCGGGAAATTTGTTCAGCAAGGCGGGAAGGAAAAGAGCCCCCAATTTTTTACTTGATTGATTAACCACAACCAAAAAAGGAGGAGTCCTCTTATGCAGACAATAAACATTGAAATATATACGGGATAGTTCGCCTACCGCACCGTTAGGGACATGGCTGCGGGTAACTGTTATAATGCCACCGTTTATGCCCTTGGATGAAACTCCCTATGAACCTGGTGCAGCAGCGACCGGTCCACATGGGTGTAGATTTCGGTGGTGTTGATCGAAGAATGTCCCAGCATTTCCTGGACGGCGCGCAGGTCGGCGCCGCCTTCCAAAAGATGGGTGGCGAAGGAGTGGCGGAATATATGGGGGTAGACATTTTTTTCAACGCCGGCCCGTTCTGCCGCGTCATTGACAATATTCCATATACTCATGCGCGACAAAGGGTTGCCCCGCTGACTCAGAAAGATCTTGTTTTTGGCTTTCTGGGGATTTTTATCGCTTTGAAATTTGGGCCGGACAACCTCAATATAGTGCTCCAGGGCCGACTGCGCTATTTCTCCGACAGGCACCAGCCGCTCCTTGTTGCCTTTGCCCAGCACCCGGATAAAACCGATCTCAAAAAAGAGGTTATCCAGCTCCAGGCCGGTAAGCTCGCTCACGCGCATACCGGTAGCGTAGAGCGTCTCCATGATGGCTGCATTGCGGATGCCGGCGTCTGTTTCGCGATTGGGGACATCGATGAGAGCGGCCACTTCTTCCGGGTTCAACACTTCGGGGAGGTTTTTAGCCTGTTTGGGTAATTCAACCAGTTCGGCCGGGTTGGCTTTCGCGAGATCTTCAACCACCGCAAATTCGTGAAAGCCCCGGATACTGGAGATATTGCGGGCTATCGAGCTAACCGAGAGGTCCAATGCTGAGAGCTCCTCCAGGTATTGTTCGATATGATGCAGACTGATCCCGTTCAGGTCACGGATGCACAGATCACGGGCAAGAAATTTCAGATACCGCTGCAGGTCGTTCCTATAGGAGACAATGGAATTTTCAGAAAGATTTTTCTCCAGTTTAACGAATTGCAGGTAGCGCTGTAGCTCTTCCGTGTAATGCATCGGTCCCTCAGGAATTGTAGTATTCGTCAATCGGCGGTGACGGTTCGGAGTCCTGTCCCTCTTTTTTTTCCGGGAGACGATCCGGGGCACTTTTCGGGGGAAATTCCGTTTCGTCGATCGTATCAGCTTTTTGTTTCCTTTTAGCATCGCCGTCTCCGCCCTCTTTTTTGTCCTCGGGATACTCTACGCGGCTGTGATAGATTCCCACCAATATATTGAGAAAAGTATTTTTGATGGTCGTAAGATCCTGAAAGGTGAGAGGCGTTTTGCTGAGCTGTCCCTCGTTTACGCGAGCATCGATCATTTTATCAATGAGCGTTTCCAACTTCTGGTAATTGGGGTCTTTCATCGCACGTGAGGAGGCTTCAATACAATCGGCCAGCAGCATGATACCTGTCTCTTTGGTCTGGGGCAGGGGACCGTCGTACCGGAAATCTTCCTCCCGGATCTCTTTCTTATCCTCATCGGCCTGTTCTTTTGCCTTGTCCCAGAAAAATTTGATCAGTGTAGTACCGTGATGAGTCTCAATAAAATCAATGACAACTTCGGGTAATTTATGCTCCCGATCTCTTGCTATTTTAACTCCATTGGATACATGTGCCTTGATGACCAGTGCACTCATCCGGGGTTTGAGCTTATCATGTTCATTGGTTTCCGTCTGGTTTTCAGTGAAGTAACCCGGGTTTTCCATTTTTCCTATATCGTGATAGAGTCCGCCCACCCGGCAAAGCAAGCTGTTGGCTCCGATGGCTCCGGCCGCCGCTTCCGCCAGGTTCGAAACCTGCAGGCTGTGGTGGAAGGTGCCCGGGGCTTTGGTCATCAGCTTTTTAAGCAGGGGAAGATTGGTATCGCTGAGCTCCAGAAGCGTAAAGTCAGTGGTGACTTTGAACGATTTTTCAAAGAGTAGAATAAGCGGGTAGGTAATGAAGATAAAGATGGCGTTGAGAAGTACAAAAAAGAGCTCGTTCCCCAGGTTTGTCCACCCGTTGAAAGAGGTCATGCTAAAAGCCAGAATCACCACGCTATAAGAGAGGAAAACGATACCGGGGGTCGTAAAAAAGAACTGGGATCGCTTCTTGATATCACGGACCGAGAATAAACCCAGGCTACAAGCTACGGTAGTGGCCGCTACAAACTCGAAATTCTTGCCATCGATCAGCCCTGTAATAAGGGCTAAGGTAATGGTAGCCAGCAATCCGACGCGTGAGTCAAAGATAATTGTCAGGATGATGGGCGCAATGGCAACCGGCACGATATAGGAGGAAATGCTCTCCAGTCCGTAGACGATGGAGCTGCTCACACAGATAAGGGACATTGCGATGAGTACAAGCAACAGCATGGCATTATTCATAAAAATACGCCGCCTGTACAGGTAGAGATAAAAGAAAAAGATCGTCACAATGGCAAAGACCGCCAGAATGTCTCCCCCATATCGCAGCCAGCGCTCCAGATCAGTAGCATTCTGTGCCCGGGCATCGGCCAGGCTTTCCAGCCGGTTAAGCCGCTCCTCCGTAACAATATCTCCACGGCGGATGATAACCTGTCCCTGTGCCACGGCCCCCTTGCTCAGAGAGATACTGGACAGCGCCTCATTGATGTGTGCCTGGGTTTCCTGTTTGTCAAAAATGATATTGGGCTGTATGGCCTGGTTGAAAAGCTCAGAGGCAACCATGCTCATATCCTCATAGAAAATGTCGGAAAACTGGTGCCGGGCGTACTCCCTGGCTTCTTCTATATCACGAATATTGGCAATGTTGCGGGTTCGCTCGGTATATTCCTTCAGGTCACGAACAATTATTTCATCGATGGACAGCTCATTCTTATCTACATTGATAATCCCATCATTAAATAATGTTTCCGTAACGTCTTCAAGCTGGGTTTTTAGATAATCGCCGATAAATTCATTGGCCGGTCCGGATCGGGTATTGACCGGTTGGTTGAGGATTTCCGTGCGACGGTAATTTTCCAACAGGGTGTTCCAGGAATCCCGGGAGAGATTATGGGGAGCGCTGTTTTTGCGACTCACAAACTGAAGGCTATCTTTTTTAGCCGTCGTCTCATCCTTCTGTTGAGCCGCAATCCATTCTTCATAGCTGTTCAGAACAGGCTCAAAATGCTGAAAAAGAGAATCAATCTTACCCAGTACCCGCATTTCGGCGTCATGATTTACATTATAGATGGGCGGGGTGGATGCTTTGATCTCCTCACGTTCCTGTGCTATCGTCTCCTCGTCCTTTTTAATGGGAAAGGTGAACGGAGCAGTCAGGTCGTCTGCTCTCCAGGGTTCGCCTACGCTGTAGTTCACCGGTTCTTTAAAGGAGGTTTGGGGAACAGAAGCCGCCAGGACAACCAGGAATCCGACAATGATCAGTATTCGAACATACATATTTTTTTGTAGGGAAGAGGCCTGCTCCTGTTTTTTCTTCTTTTCGCCGATAACGGGCGCTCCCCGGTTCTTCTTGGGAGCCAATCCCAGTTTTTCGAGAATACTCATAGTATATTTTAAATCCGCCCCCCAAAACAGTCAATAGTCCGGCAGGGCATTAATTTGTACTTACAAGATACTTCGATTAGCAAATTATACCAACAGTCAATTATATTCCCAAAAATTATCATTCCCCGTCTATAAGATCCAGGAAAGCATCCTGGTTGAGGATCGGAATATCCCGTTCCTGTGCCTGGTCATATTTACTGCCCGGAGAGTCGCCGGCCAACAGGTAATCGGTATTACCGCTCACAGCAGACGTGACCTTTCCACCGTGTTTTTCAATCATCTCTGTGGCTTCTTTGCGGGTCAGGTCGGGAAGGCTGCCGGTAAGTACAAAGGTTCGATCGGTCAATTTTTGAGAAGCAATCTCTTCCTCTTTCATTTCAAATGTTAAGCCCGCGGACTTGAGCGACTGAATCATTCGCAAATTTGAGTCGTCATTAAAAAAGGCTGCTACGGATTCCGCGATAGTCGGACCGATGGCATCGATGTCAGCAATCTTTTCTTCTTCTGCTTCCATAAGTGCATCCATGGTCTGAAATGCGGAGGCAAGGTCCCGCGCCACCGTCTTGCCTACAAAGCGAATCCCCAGCGCATAAATGAGGCGATCGATGGATTGATTTTTACTGTCATTGATGGCATTGATCAGGTTTTGGGCGCTTTTGTCGGCCATCCGCTCCAGCGGCAGAAGCTGTTCTTTCCTGAGTTCGTACAGATCCGCATAATTTCGAATGAGGCCTTCTGAAACAAGTTGATCGGCCACAGCCTCTCCCAGCCCTTCAATATCCATAGCATCGCGGGAGGCGAAATGCGTGATGCGCTGGCGGACCTGGGGCGGGCACTCGGCATTCGTACAGCGCCAGTCCACCTCCTCCCCGAGCTTGGTGAGGGTATGTCCGCAAGCGGGACAGTCTTCAGGCATTTGGAAGGGATCGGGTCGGCCGTCGCGGTTCGGATCGACCACACTTATTACCTGGGGGATAATTTCCCCCGCTTTTTCAACGACTACGCGATCGCCCACACGGATGTCTTTTCGGTGAATTTCATCCTCGTTATGCAGCGACGCCCGCTTTACGACCGTCCCGGCCAGTTCAACGGCTTTAAGGTGGGCCACCGGCGTTATTTTTCCCAGTCGTCCCACTTGAAGTCCGATATCGTTAATCGTAGTCGTGGCCTGCTCCGCCTCAAACTTAAAAGCAATCGCCCACCGGGGGGCCTTGGACGTACTGCCCAGTTGAGAACGGAATTTATCCTCATTGACCTTGACAACGACCCCGTCGGTTTCATAGGGGAGCCGGTGCCGGAGTTCTCTCCATTCATCGATTAACTGGTGTACCTGGTCAATCGAAGCACATTTTTGGTAGTGCTCGGATACGGGCAGCCCGTATGTTGCCAACAGCTTCATTTTATCGAGCTGGGTAAGCGACGCTCCGTCCCCTTCCAAAAGAAGATCGAAACTGAAGAAGCGAATGGGTCGACGAGCCACCTCGCGCGGGTCCTGCATTTTCAGCGAACCAGCGGTAGAGTTGCGAGGATTGGCAAAAGACGGAAGTCCCTGCTGCTCGCGGTGTTCGTTCATCCGGGCAAAGGCTTCTCGCTCCATATAGGCCTCGCCACGCACTTCCACCGCCGGAGGGTAGTCGCCTTCCAGTGCAAGCGGGATATCCCGAACGGTCCTGAGATTCCGCGTGATATCATCGCCCCGTTCACCATCGCCGCGTGTGGCCCCGAGAATTAGTTTTCCATCTTCGTAGCGGAGACGAATGGAGGCACCGTCGAACTTAAGCTCGGCCAAATAGCTAAAGTCTGCATGATCTAACCGTTCGCGTACCCGCCTGTCGAAGTCGTTAAGTTCTTCTTCATTATACGTATTATCCAGGCTGAGCATAGGCACAGGATGTTCAACCGTATCAAAATCGCTGCTCGGCTCACCGCCGACGCGCCGGGTGGGGGAGGCCGGGTCCCGTAGGTCAAATTTTTCCTCGAGTTGTTCTAACTCCGAAAGGTACTCATCAAATTCTTTGTCCGATATGAAAGGCTGGGCCTCCTGATAATAAGCTTTATTGGCCTGCTCGAGCAGTTCACGCAATTCCTTGACACGATTTTGCGCCTGTTTTTTATCCATACTTAAAAATAAATCCTCATATTCGTGTTATAACTGATGAATTATGGAAGGGGGTGGGACATCAATATCCAGGGTATCCGGAGGTGGTTGAAGCCATCTGGGATCATCCTGAAAAAAAGAGCGTGTTATTTCTATTCGACCCGTCTCCGGATTAAAAAATCGTTCCCGGAAGTCGGGGATAACATGTCCATTCATTAGCAGAATGATGTTGTCCAGCCCATCGCGAAACTGAAAATCGTTGACAAAATTAAACCGGATGGCTTCGCCATTTTCAATCCAGTAAGGATTAACTTCATCAAGGATATCCGTATAGACCCTGACGGGTTCCAGGGTACCGTAGGCAGCATACAATACAATCGAAAGGGTGTCGGGCAGCCCTTCGCCCGCCTCCCGGAATTGGCTTGATCGGCCCCCGCCGCGGGTTCGCTGGGCACTATCTTCGATTGTCAGGGATCTGACATCCAGTTGAAGTGAATCGTCCGTGGTGGTTGTCCGGCTCGGTGGTTCTTGTTGGGGGATATTCGTTGCGTTGTTGCCGGGCGTCCTGACATAAAACCAGTAGATCAAGAAAGCCCCAATCGCCAGGAGTATGAGAACGGTCAGGGTAATACGCCATTTTGCCGAGGGGGTACGGGTGGATTTGAATTGATGGCCCATATCAGCCCAGTCCACGGAGTCTATTTCCCGTGTTTTTGAAAGGGGATTTTCGGAAATCGAAGTCGGCGCCGGTTCACCCCTGTTCCTCTTTTCTTTACCTTCAGAATCGGATATTTTTTTGTCCTTTATTTTCTGGCGCCGGTCATCGTCAATGAGCGACCCGCTATAGCTGTTCTTCTCTACCTTGTTGAGCGCATAAATTATGTCGCGTTCATCAATCGAAACAGCTTTGGCATAACTTCGTACATAACTACGAATATAAGTGGGATTGCTGGTTATATCCTCAAAGATGGAGTTATCTTCAATGGAAGCTAAGACCGTTTTCGGGATCTTGCTGGAGTCATGAATTTCTTCAAGGGTTATTTTCCGGCTTTTTCGGATGATCGCCAGATCATTTCCAAGTGATGGCATATTAGGTTTCCAGGTTTGAGGTCATAAAAGGCCATTAGGTATAAACAGTAAATCTAAGCAAATATCATGGTCGGCAAAAATTTTGGGAGGTAAATTTTTTGGTAAGGATTTGCCCGCTAATGGATCTCACTCATAGCACCTGACCCGTATTTCAAACCCTAAATCCTTGTGAGGCAATAGGGAAAAGGGGACCCCAATCCTTTACTTAATTGGATAACCAAAAACGGAGGAGCCCTCTCATGCAAATACGGGCCAAATGAACTTTTAACGTATAAAAAACCTCTTAGTTAAATGAAGCATTTTTTTAATAATATAACAAAAGGCCTTTCGGGTATTGTTTTTCCCCGGGTCTGCGTATGTTGCGGCCGGGAAAATACTGCGCAGCAGCGTCAGTTGTGTTCATTTTGTCTGAACGATCGTTTTGAAGATGCAAATCCGGAAAACGAACGTGCTTCCAGCGATACCCTGCTGCCCGAGGGTATTTTAGCCCAACAGGCCCTGTGGAATTTTGACAAGGGCGGGGTTCTGCAGGACCTGATGCACCTGTTAAAATATGAACGTCTTATCACGTTAGGAATTGACCTGGGACGAAAGCTGGGAGAACGTATACGAAAACATCCTTTTTTGAATCACACACTTCTTCAGGGCCCGATTTCTATTTTACCCGTCCCCCTCCATTATCTGAAGTATCGATTCCGGGGATTCAACCAGGCTTTCAAAATAGCCCTCGGGTTTCAGCAGGTATGGCCGCAAATTCCCATCTGTGATATCAAAAGTGTGGTGAGAATAAAAAACACGCGCACACAAACGGGCCTTACACTGGAAAAACGTCTCAGAAATATCAAAGATGCCTTTAGCGTGAACAACCCATCAATGATATCGGATCATTCGGTGGTGATTGTTGATGATGTATTCACGACCGGCGCAACCACCTTTGAGCTTGCCCAGACCGTTTTGGCATCCGGAGCCCGTGCCATTATAATTCTGACGGTTGCACAGGCATAATTTTTGGCATATAATTCATTTTTTCCAAAAAGAAGGATATTTTTAGGTCTATGAGTAAATTTACTTCGCGACCGCAAAACTTATATTTGGAAACCCAGTTGGGTATCGTCACGCGTACCGGCGATTGGTTTCACACCACGGCCAAACATATCGAACAGTTTGTGCCCGGCCTGCTGGAGGAACGTTCTTTAGATCATCTTGTCGAGGAAGCCGTAGCCTGGGTGCGCAGCGCCGACAGCCTGTCGCTTACCTTGCTGCTCGTTTTGTTAATCTACATACACCCTGTCCTTGCCGCCGTTATTGCCATTGCGTTTCACTTTTTTTGGTATCGTTTTAAAAGCGCGTTTGTGACGATATACCTGGGAAAGTTGTTCAAGGTGATGAACAAAGACGGCTACCTGTTAATCATCTCGCTGGTGATCATAAGCCTCCTTGGCATGAACGGGCAGTATCTGGCCGCCGGAATGGGGCTCGTATTCTTTTTTCTGATGAAACTGGGCCTTTTAAAACGCTTATGGGACAAAATTGACGAGGACAAGGCTGATCAACTCTCCCTTAACGATCGTGTGTTTAAAATGGTTTTAGTAAAGTATGCCATTTACTACAATAAGGCACCTTCGGAAGTGCAGGACATGGAGAAAAAATTTAAAGAACTGGCATTAAGCAGAAAACAAGGCAAAGGCTGACGTGAGTTTGACAAATATATATCTGGCCCGTCATGGAGAAACGGAATATAACCGGCGTAATCAAATGCAGGGGAGAGGGATTGATGCCCCGCTGAATGAGATGGGCCGCCGCCAGGCACAGGCGATAGCCGAGCATTTAAAAGAAAGAGATCTCCACCACATTTACTGCAGCAGCTTAAAACGCTCGCGCGAAACGGCAGAATTTGTGGGCAAGACCTGTTGTTTGAGCGTTCAGCCCCACAGGGAGCTTGATGAAATGAACTTTGGTGTGCTGGAGGGACGGACCATCGCCGAAATCGAGCCGGAGCTGAAAGAACTTCAGCAGAACTGGAAATCAGGAAATATTGATTTTGCCCTGCAAGAGGCTGAAAGTCCCAAAATGGTGCTGGATAGAGCGGCAACAAGGGCTGAAGAGATTATCAGCGAGCAACAGAAGCGTAATTTGCTGTTTGTGCTTCATGGACGCCTGATCCGGATTTTATTATCGCACTGGCTGCAGCTCGGACTCTCTGCGATGCATCGCATAGAACACAGCAATGGAGCACTGTATCACCTGCAGTGGGATGGAGATCAGTTTGAGTCGGTATATCTGAATAATACGGACCATTTAAGAAACGGAGTTTAGATATTGGAAGTAAAAGATCAGTTTCCTGGTATGTCCTTAATGGGAATTCGTAAAAGAGGCCGTTCTCCCAATTTCACCCGTCACCGCGACTTGAGCATTCGGTATCCGGCTTCCAAATCAATGAATACAGCGAAATTTAAAGGTACAGAGCGTTTATGAGTGAAAAAGTTCGCAGGATGTTTGCTGACATAGCCGATGACTACGATCGGGTTAACTCCATTCTATCGTTTGGGGTCCACCATGCCTGGCGGAGCCGAACCGTGCAGCTAAGCGGGGCACGGGAGGGCCATCATGTACTTGATTGTGCTACCGGGACGGGCGACCTGGCGTTGGAATTCAAAGAGAAAGTGGGTGACGGCGGATATGTGCTGGGCACGGATTTTTGCAAGGAGATGATCGAACACGCTCCCGAAAAGGCACAGGAGCATGACCTAACGGTCGATTTTGAAGTGGCTGATGCCATGGACCTGCCCTATGAGAACGACCGGTTTGATATTGCCAGCATTGCCTTTGGTATCCGTAATGTGGATGATCCCATACAGGCACTTAAAGAGTTGGGACGGGTGGTCAAACCCGGTGGGAAGGTGGTGGTACTGGAATTCGGACAGCCTAAAGGATTGCTAAAATACCCCTACGAGATGTACAGCCAGTACATCATGCCTGCAGTCGGGGGATGGATCAGTGGTAACCGGGAGGCATATACCTACCTGCCCAGGACGAGCGCCGAATTTCCGGCGGGAAACAATTTTGTTAACCTGATGAAAAAATCTGATACCTTTACTTCACAGATGTTTGAGAAGCTAACCGGAGGCATTGCTTATATTTATGTGGGTACCGTTCAATAAATAATGTATATTCAATCCTCATGAGTGGTTGAGGTTAGACAGCGTCCGACAGCGACCGGACCGCAGATCCTGAACCTTGAATGCGCCAGATAACGCCAGGCCGCTATCTGCACGCCGGGGGGATGGTGGTTTTTTACCACTCACTGTACTTCCAATTTAAATTTTATTACCAATAAATATTTTTTGACATGTCATTAATGGAAATCGAAGCAATAAAGAAAGTATTACCCCATCGCTATCCTTTTTTATTGGTTGACCGCGTTTTAGAGCTGGAAGAGAAACGTATTCTTGCATATAAAAATGTTTCAGCTAACGAGGATTTCTTTAACGGGCATTTTCCCGGAAAACCTCTGATGCCCGGTGTGTTACAGGTAGAAGCACTGGCTCAGACGGGCTGTATTATGCTTACTGAAATGCATATAGAAGATCCCGATAATCATCTTATTGTTTTCACTAATATCAATAAGGCCAAGTTTCGCAAATCCGTGGTACCGGGCGACCAGCTTATGATGGAAGTGTTCCTTACCAACAGGCGCCGTAACTTTACAACGATGGAGGGGACTGCTACGGTTGATGACAAAGTGGTATGTGAGCTTGAAGCAACCTCTGCAATTGTTCCAAAAGAAGACGAATGAGTACGCAATCATCCCCAGACCGACCGCCTAAAATAACCACCCAGACCATCGTTGACATGAAGGAGAGGGGGCAGAAGATCAGTATGCTCACAGCCTATGACTTTACGATGGCTCATATTGTAGACCAGGCGGGAATTGACGTGATCCTGGTGGGCGATTCCGCCAGTAACGTGATGGCCGGCTATGAGACCACCGTTCCGATGACGCTCGACCATATGATATATCACGCCTCTTGTGTCGTTCGCGGCGTTGAAACGGCGCTGGTTATTGCTGATCTGCCGTTTATGAGTTATCAGGTGACCGCCAAAGAAGCCCTGACCAGTGCCGGACGCATGATGAAGGAAGCGGGGGTTCACGGGGTCAAGCTGGAGGGCGGAAAACCGATTGTAAAAACAATTGCGAAAATTGTGGAGGCGGGGATCCCCGTTATGGGTCACCTCGGACTGACACCCCAGAGCATCTATAAATTCGGGACGTACAAAGTGCGGGCTACCGGGGACGAAGAAGCAGATCAGCTCCTCGAAGATGCCAGGCTTCTGGAGGAAGCGGGCTGTTTTTCCATTGTCCTGGAAAAAATACCCGCGGAACTTGCTCAAAAAGTAACGGCCGAACTTTCTATTCCTACGATCGGCATCGGAGCCGGCGCGGCGTGCGACGGACAGGTATTGGTGACACACGATATGCTTGGGCTCAATAAGGAATTCAAACCGCGATTTTTACGCCGTTACGCCGATATGCATTCGGGAATGACCGAGGCCGTTCAATCGTATATTCAGGATGTCAAATCCGGTGATTTTCCCAGTGAGCAGGAACAGTACGGTTAGCCCGTATTTCTCATAAAAATTTATGGTGAGAAATAAGGGTTAGTTTGGGGAGGGAAAGGGATTAAGCGGTCAGTTTCTGATGCGGAAGTAAGCAGATGTAATATATAAATACGCTTTTTTGTTTCGGTTTCCCTGCAATGAAGAATTTGACCTGAATTATTTTCGAATGAATGCAGAAACAACCTGATTTCTGTTGGAATGATTCGACTACAGCATTTTTTTAAATTAAAGTAACGGATTTATTTATGAGTAATTCCGAACGCCCGGTAATCCTTGTTTGTAACGATGACGGTATCTTTGCGCCGGGGATCCGCGCCCTGGCCGAAGTAGCCGATGAGTTTGGCGATGTGGAAATTATTGCCCCCGATCGACAACAGAGTGCGGCGGGACACGCGGTAACGGTGGATACACCGCTGCGTTCCCGTTCTTTCCAGATTGACGGCCGCTTTAACGGCCAGGCGGTTTCGGGCACGCCGGCCGATTCAATCAAGTTAGCACACGACCAGCTGATGAAGCGAAAGCCCGACCTGGTCGTCAGCGGTATCAACCACGGGAGTAACGCCGGCGTCAACATCCTGTATTCGGGTACGGTAAGTGCTGCTACGGAGGGCACTATTTTGGGGTATCCGTCTATCGCCATAAGCTGCACTGATTTTGATGAGGACGCCGACCTCAGCGGTGCCAAAGAGGCGGCCCGTAAGGTGATCGGCTATGTACTGAGCGTGGGACTGCCACAGGGGGTGACGTTAAATTTGAATGTTCCGGCCGGCGAGCTCAAAGGCATCAAATGGGCGCGCCAGGCGGACAGCCGGTATGTTGAGGAGTTCGAGGGGCGTGTTGATCCCAACAATCGTTCCTATTACTGGCTTACCGGCAGGCTTGAGCTGCTGGATGAAGGAGATGACCTGGATGTCAATGTGCTGGAAAAGGGATATGCGGCATTGACACCTATCCAATATGACATGACGGCTTACGCCCTGCTCAAGAAAGTGGATGATATAGAGCTCTGATACTATCCGCTTTTTTCAACAAGAAACACGGGCTATCCTTATCTTGGTTTGTCCAGCGGGATCAAGTCCCGATAAGCAGATCCTAACGCCCGGTGGAATAGGTTAATGTCCCTTTTCCTCCAGCATCTTTACCACATCCAGCCAGAAAGAACGGTAGATGGTTTCCCGGTCGTTTTTGACGCGGACATGCATCTGTTCCAGGTGCGAAAGGCTGGACGTCTTGATATGATGACCCCATTTCGAGCTTTCGACAGAAACCATGCCGTCATTGATCCCTTCCTGTTCGTAGATATGATTATTCTGATAACGGCTGATGACGCGAATGGGGACCGAGGTGCCCTTGCCCACCGCCGAGCTGTATGAATAATAGGGAATACCGGGTACATCCGTGATTTTCGGATTGAATTCTTCCGTGATATACCGGCGGGTGAGCTGCACCGCGGACCCCACAGAATCGCTTTTGGTCTTGGGGTAGATCCGATCACCCATCCAGTCCAGGAAATCAGCTAACTTCTCACGGATGGCATCCGGTGTTTTAAGCGTCAGTTCGGCGAGAGAAGTACCATGATGGGGAGTTGAGACTGTAGTAAATGAGGCCACGTTGTGCGCGATATCCAGCTCGGAAAGGGCATAGCGCATATCCAGTCCCCCCATGCTGTGCGCGATGATGTTCACCTTCTCATAGTGCTGTTTATCCGTCAATTCACGAATCGAATGCACCCATCCCCGGGCGCGCGTTTCAATTTTGGCATAAGGCACAATGTTAGGGGCGAAGGCGGTTACATTGTGAGAACGCAGAAGCATTGAGACATCGTAGAGGGGAGATGGTTTGACCAGCGAAGCGATTGCTCCGTAGCCATGACATAGCAGAACGGGGTATTTGAGGTGGACCGTTTCGGGACCCGGAAACTCTTCCAGTTGGAGCTTGTTAAGCCATCGGTCGGTATCAAATTGTTCAAGCATACTTAAAAATTTATTTTAGGCGGTGGAATAAGTTCAACACCGGCTTTTTTTAGTTCAGGTAGTTTTTCACCCAGCCAGTGTAATGTTGTTTCATTTCCTGTAATAATAGCCAGAGAGTAGGACTGCCCCGACTTCAGTTTATTCAGTTCTTCCAGAAAAGAAGCCTTGCCAAGATATTCATGCAGGTATAAAGCCTCGCGGGCATCAACAAATGTTAAATCGGTTCGGGCGGCCATGTTCTTGGCGTCGGGCGAATTATCGCTACCTGACAGCAACAGCTTCGCATTGGGCAGGACATTCTCAAACTGTTTGAGTCGCCGCAACGCCACCGAGGGGTTATGCTGCATTAAATCCTCATTCTCATCATTCCGGAGCCAAAAGAGGATACGGTCGTACTGTCCTGCCAGTGATTTCTGGAGCTCATTGGCTTCCATCGGATGATTAATGGAAAGCACAATGGGAATAGGCTCGCCGAAGGTGGTTAAGGTATTCAACAACTCATCATCCGGAAATCTTTCTATGGCAACAATGATACTGGCGCGGTCTCTGTGATAGACGAGATCAGGATCGGTATGCAGGGCCACCGTCCGAAAAACTGTTCCCTTATATTCCAGGTGGATACGCATTTGCTGGTCCGAAAAGCTTACCCGCGCCGGAGTGGAGACGCCGAGAGCGTGGAATCTTCTGTTTAGTTCGGCATGCAGCTGCGTTTTAGAAAAGCCGGCCGGTAAATCAATATGGTAGATTTTGCGGCTGAAGGTTGAATCCACCTCCATGGAAGAACGGCTGATTTGCTGGTCGCTGATACTGAAACTTCTCAGTTCATATGCGATCAGTGAATCAGCCTGGGCAAAAGATTGAAGCTTTGCCGGCGGACGGTCTGAAATATTGAACAACATGAATCCGCTTACCATACACGAGATCAGAAGCAGTAAAACGATAACTCTTTTTTTCTTTTGTTCCTTCAAATCAGATGCAGATATTTAGTTGGCGGTAATAATACAAGATGCCGCTCAATACGTTAACAACGATTCTTATATGGTATCCAATATTATGTCGTACGAAATTGAGCTTGTTGAGAATTCAGAACAAATAGATGCCTTTCATGATCTTCCATTCCAAATATATGAAGATTATCCTAACTGGGCACCACCGTTCCGATTCGAAATAGAAAATATTTTCGACCCTGAACATAACGTTTTTTTTGATAATGGCGAATGTGAACGTTTCCTGGTTAAACAGGGTAACCGGGTGAGGGCCCGCTTTGCCGTGATGAATAACCCGGCCCGCGATCGTGTACTGGAGCCGAGGATGGGAGGGATCGGTTTTCTTGAAATGGAAAATGATCGCCGGCTTGTGCGAAAAATCATAGATTTTGCTGAAGCATGGCATTATGACCGGGGCTACCGGGCCATGCGGGGGCCGATTAATTTTGGTGAAAACGATACCTATTGGGGCTTGCTGGTAGAAAATTACGACGAACCGCCCATTTACGGCATGTTTTACCATCCCCCCTACTACAAACAGTTGCTTGAGCAGACGGGTGCTGTTAAACTGGATGATCACTGGAGCTACAAGCGTGAATTTGCCAAGCCCATTCCCGAACGGATGAAAAAAATAACCGATCGCATAGAGAGCCGTTCCAATGTTTCCTTGCGTTCCATTGATATGAACAATATTTATCGTGATGCCGAGTATATCCGGGAAATTTATAACGAGGCATGGAGTGAGCAGGAGATTGATGAACGGGAAGAAGAGTTTACGGAGTTGACCCGGGACACCGTCCGGGAAATGGTGGATAAACTAAAACCCGTCATGATTCCCGACAGTGTGCTTATTGCTTTTGTAGATGATGAGCCGGCCTCCTTTATCGTGTGTGTGCCCGACCTGAACGAGATCTCCCGGGAGACCGGCGGGCGACTCCGGTGGTGGCATTATCCCAAGCTGCTTTGGTTTAAGCGGCGAGCCAGGCATTTACGATCGCTGGTATACGGGACGAAACCCAAGTTCAGGAAGATGGGATTAGAGGCACTGACCTTTACCAGGGGTATCCAGTATACCAGGGAGGCAGCCCCCAGCCTTGAATACCTCGAAGGGGCGTGGGTGAGTGAAAAAAACTGGCTCATGCAACGGAGCCTCGAAGCACTTGGCTGCCGTCATCACAAAACGCACCGAACTTATAAATGGGAATTTTAGCCCGTATTGAAAATGCGGTCGAGCAGCTGGCGGGCGACGTCTTTCTTGGTGCCTGAAAAATCCTGCCGGACATTCTCACCCAGCAGGGTTACGGTATTGGTGTCGGTTCCAAAGCCGGAATTATGGTCCGCAATCGAATTGGCGGCTATCCAGTCTGCTTTTTTGCTTTCCCGCTTCTTTTGAGCATACTCAACCATGTTCTCGGTCTCCATCGCAAATCCGATGAGAGTCTGCCCCTCTCTTTTATGATGGCCGAGCCAGGATAGAATATCCGGCGTGCGGCTCAGTTTTAGCGATGAAGCATCATCGTTCTTTTTTATTTTTTGCTCGGCGGGCGATTCAGGCGTAAAATCTGCCACCGCCGCGGCCATGATAATGACATCGGCATCCGCATGGGCCTTTACTTGCTCGAAGAGTTCATCCGTCGAGACAATTTCTATCGTATCGACTCCTCCCGGTTTCGGAATATGGACCGGACCGTGGATAACCGTTACCTCGCCTCCCATAGTACGTGCAGCCTCTGCCATGGCAAACCCCATCTTGCCGGAGCTGGGATTGGAAATAAAACGGACCGGATCTATAAACTCGCGGGTGGGACCGGCTGTGACTACCACCTTCTTCCCTGACAGGAGACCCCGAAGCTGTTGTTCTTCGAGGATCGCCCGGCACTCCTCCAGGATCATTTCGGTTTCCGGAAGACGTCCCCTGCCTTCGAGCCCACTGGCCAGGTAACCGGCTTCGGGTTCAAGGATATGGATACCGTCCCCGCGGAGCGTCGCTAAATTCCGCTTAACAGCTGCTGACCGGTACATTTCCCCGTCCATGGTGGGACAGACAAGCAGGGGACACCGTGCCGAGAGAACCGTGGCGGTAAGCATATTATCGGAAAACCCGCCGGCTATTTTAGCCATCGTATTGGCGGTACACGGGGCAATAACAAAAAGATCGGCCCATTCCCCCCAGCTAATATGCCGGGTCCACTGGTTTTTGTCCGACTGATTACCGGGAAAAATATCGACAGCAACAGCATGACGGGAAAGCGAAGAGAAGGTATCGCTACCCACAAATTGCAGGGCACTGGGGGTCATGGTAACACGCACCTGCGCCTCGGCTTTCTGGAAAGCACGTAAAAGAAAAGCAGCCTTATAAGCTGCAATTCCCCCGGTGACGCCTAACACTATCCGTTTGCCGGATAACATCTATTCTTCGTCCTGTGGATATCTGAAATAAATGTCGCCGCGGCGCATTTCATCCACCGCTCGCTGCGTAGGGTGAGGCAGCTTCTCAAAATCCTTGGAAATATTCTCCTGTTCTTCGTTAAAGGAGAATTCATCCTCATCCTCAAAGCCTTCAAAATATTTGAGCTTCTCATCCAGCTGAAGCTTTTCCTGTGCAGCAATCTGGCGTGCACGCTTCGACATGATGGTAATCAATTCGTACTGATTACCGGTACTTTTGTTCAGTTTTTCAACATCAAGCGTTTTTATAGACATAACTAATCAGTAATAAAAGGTTCAATAATTGTCCGAATTTCTTCGTACGCCGTATCGAGATCGTCGTTTACCACAATATGATCGAAGTGCCGGGCGTGGTTCATTTCCATTTCGGCCCGCTGCAAACGTTTTTTTAATGTGACATTCGTTTCGCTTCCGCGTTTCCGGAGGCGCTGTCGCAGAACGTCCATTGAAGGCGGCTCTATAAAAATGGATATTGCTTCCGATCCGTATATTTCAAGCACGTTGAGAGCGCCTTTCACTTCAATATCAAGCAGGGGAAAATACCCAGAATCAACCAATTTATCAACTTCTGACTGCAGCGTCCCGTACCGGTATCCGCTGTAATATTCCCATTCTAAAAACGCATTTCCCTCAATCATTCGGCTAAACTCGTCTTCGTTCAGAAAATAGTAGTCTTCGCCCTCAATTTCACCCTTTCTGGGGGGACGGGTAGTAGCGGAAGTTGAAAACTTTATTTCCGGGTACTCATTAAGCAACCGCCGGGCCAGCGTTGTTTTACCGGCTCCGCTGGGAGCCACAAGAACAATGATTTTCCCGCGACGCTCTGTTTTATTCAACGTTCTGCACCTGTTCCCTTATTTGTTCCAGGCTTTCTTTAGCCTGTACGACATACTGAGATATTTCCGAATCATTGGCCTTGGAGCCGATAGTATTGATTTCCCGGTTTATCTCCTGGCTCAGGAAGTTCAGGCGACGACCGACCGCGTTCTCATTTTCGACGGCCTCGCGGAAAAACTTGAGATGCGACTGCGTGCGGACAATTTCTTCTGTGATATCCATTTTATCGACGAGCACAGCAACTTCCATTTCCAGTCGGTCATCGTCAATTTTGTCGTTATCGATCAGGTCGTTGATACGTTCCAAAAGTTCCTCTTTGGTTTTCTTAGCGCGCCCGTTCGTTTTTTCCCGGATAATGTTCAGCATCTCTTCGATATGATCAACCCGCTGGAGCAGATCCTCCTTAAGCTGACTGCCTTCCTGCCGGCGCATGCCGGTAAGGGCTCCGGCGGCTTTTTCGGTGGCGGACCGGGTGAGCTCCCAGACGATCTGCCGTGTTTCATCGTCCTCCTCGCGGGACTCAAAAATGTCGTTGAACTGCATCAGATCGCCCAGGGAAATCGGTTTTTCGATATTTGCGGCATCACGCAGGTCATTGAGCATCATTTTGTAGCCGCGCACCAGATTTTTATTGAAAGTGATGTCCGGCCGGCCGGTATCAGCTTTATCAACACGAACGGAAGCATTTATTTTGCCCCGCTGTATATGCTGCTGGAGGCGCTCCTTGAGTTCGAGTTCCTTCTCCTGTATAAGCTGGGGCAGTCGCAGTGAAATATCGAGATAGCGGCTGTTAACGGTTTTAAGCTCCACCGTTACCGATATATTATCCGACGAAGCTTCGCCGCGACCAAATCCGGTCATGGATGTAATCATAAATAACTTCCGAATAGATGAACATTAAACAATTAGGGAAATTAAGATAATAAAGTAAGACTCCGAATAAAATCTACCGGACGGCCGCAACAACCGTATCCGCGAGTTCTTTGGCTTTTTCTGCGGAGATCCCTTCGGAATAGATACGAATAATCGGTTCAGTGTTTGATTTTCGAAGATGTACCCATCCGTCTTCAAAATCAATTTTTACCCCGTCGGTGGTATCAGGGTGGTAATCCCGGTACACTTTCTGCGCTTTTTCCAGAATAGCGTCCCCGTCAATATCAGCCAGGTCCATCTTGCTTTTTCGTATGACATAACCGGGCAGGGAGTTCCGGTAGTCCTCGGCCGTTATGTCGCGTTCGGCAAGCAGCTGCATCATGATGGCAGCGCCCATCAGGGCATCACGCCCGTAATGAAGGTCGGGATTAATAACCCCGCCGTTGCCCTCCCCGCCGATTACGGCATTCACTTCTTTCATTTTTTGGACCACATTAATTTCACCCACGGCTGAGCGGTGACATTCTTGCCCGTACTGTTGGGCTATATCATCCGTCACGCGCGAAGAAGAGAGATTCGTCGCGCAGGCCCCTCCTTTTTTCTCAAGCATGAAGTCGAAAGCCGCCGCCTGGGTATATTCCTCGCCGAACAGGTTACCCTTGTCGGATACCAGTGCCAGCCGGTCGCCATCGGGATCGGTTACCAGCCCAAGGTCACACCCTTTTTCACGGACAAGCGAACAAATATCCTGAAGATGCTCGGGAAGGGGCTCCGGGTTGTGCGCAAAGCGTCCGTCAGGCTCGTCATGAACCGCATGGATTTCATCAACACCCAGCGCATGCAGCAGGGGAGGGAGGGCAATCGCGCCCGTCCCGTTAACCGGATCCATAGCCACCGAAAAGTTTTTGGATGCAATAAGATCCGGATCAATATAGGGCAGGTCCAGAATTTTCCGGATATGGTGATCCAGAGCGTCCGTATCGGTTTCGACGGACCCTATTTGGTCGAAGGGTTTGTACCGGTAAGATTGATCTTCGCTGATACGGATCACTTCCCCTCCTTCCCCGGCGTCGAGGAATTCGCTCCTGCTGTTAAGAAGCTTCAAGGCATTCCATTCAGCGGGGTTATGGCTGGCGGAAATGATGACGGCCCCGGCTGCGCTGTGTTTAAGGACAGCCATGGCTACCGTGGGAGTCGTGGCGACGCCCAGCTGTACGACATCGCAGCCTACGGATTGGAGCGTTGCTGCGACGATATCCTCACACACTTGTCCCGTCACCCGGGTGTCGCGGCCGACGACGATTTTCCCGCCGTCAGCCCAGCTTCCGAAGGCGGCGCTGAAGCGACCGAGATTTTCAGGAGTTAAGTCGGTTCCGAAAATGCCCCGGATACCCGAGACGGAAATCATTAAGGCCATATGCTTGACATCAAGAGTTAAATTCTAAATAAATGAATGCAGGTAGTTACTATTTTTTGTCCATTATTCAAAGCAGGTAGCAAGCAGGCCGCAGCTCACAGCTGTTCTGCCATTGGAAGGCATTCGCCTGACCGTCTCCCGCTGTTCACGGGTCCTGTCTGTCCGGCTTCCATGTTTCTTCAGGTGTGCCTTTCCGTTTGTTTTCGAACCGGGCCATGACAAAAAGAAAATCCGAGAGCCTATTCAGAAATTTTATAGTTTGGCCTGATACGTTATGCCATTTTTGACAGGCGACAGCAGCGCGCTCGGCACGCCGGCAGACGGTACGGGCGATATGAAGCGTTGATCCGGCCTGTGAGCCTCCGGGTAAAATAAAATTTTTAAGAGGTTCCAGCTCCTTTTCCATTTCATCTATGGCCTCTTCCAGGAAATCAACCTCTTCCTGGCCAATACGATCAATCCTCGGTTTCGCCGAGTGGGGGGTAGCCAGGTCCGCTCCCAAAATAAACAGTAATTTTTGGAGTTTTTTCAGATGTTTTTTTCCGACTTCGGATAATTCATAGCTTGCTGCGAGTCCTATGAAAGAGTTGAGCTCATCCACCGTGCCGTAAGCACGAATCCGATGTTGAGACTTTGACACCCGCTGTCCGCCAAAGAGTGAGGTTTCTCCCCGGTCGCCTTTTCTGGTATAGATCTTCATGATTCCAAATTTGTA
Organism: Fodinibius roseus; assembly: GCF_900129315.1. Taxonomy (GTDB): domain Bacteria; phylum Bacteroidota; class Rhodothermia; order Balneolales; family Balneolaceae; genus Fodinibius; species Fodinibius roseus. Next base: position 122,380 of record NZ_FQUS01000004.1, on the reverse strand, counting down.
AAATTTGTTGTTTCAAAGGTACGGAGTACTGAGCAGATTATCAGATTAAAAGTGAGACACGGATCACCGCGGATTGGACGGCAGGTTAATCAGTTGATGTAAGCGTAACGAAACTGGCTTCCCCCTTGCCGGCTTTAATGCCACGGTGTTCAATATTCCGGAGTTCCTGCCAAAAAGTATCGGCCTGTTCCAATCGGCAGGCGAGTTTAAGCGTAATTTTTTCGAGGTATTGCGAATCAATCTCTTTCAGATCAAAGGTGTGTTTCAGCTGATCAATTTGGCTTTGCTGTGAATAGGGATAGGTCACTCTGAAATTTCGGGTCGGGATAAGCTTTGAAAACGATGCCTGTTCCAGGCAGAGCTTTGCTGCTTCCCCGTAGGCCCGGACAAGCCCGCTTTTGCCCAGGTTGGTTCCGCCGTAATATCGGACGACGACACACCCGGCGTTGACCAAATCATACGATTTCAGTTGATTCAGGATCGGGAGTCCCGCTGTCCCGCCCGGTTCACCGTCGTCTTGCGCGAACTCTTCAAGGTCGTTCGGATCCATCCGCCACCCGTAGCAGTGATGGGTGGCATCCGGGTAATCAGACTTGATATCCGTTAAGCGGCTTTCGAACTGTTCCAAAGTACCGGTGGGAAAGAGAAAGCCGATAAATTTCGAACCCTTTTCCCGAAATGATGCTCGAGAGGTTTTCGTAATTGATTGCACACGTATCGTTTAGATGACCGTTACCAGTTCATTTAAGAATCTCTAATTTAGAATATTTCTGAATAAGATTTAAAAATTAAAACAGTTCCTGCCGGCCTTGCCTTTTTATCCATTTCGCCTCATCTTCTACCCTTGCTAAACGGACCCGCGTGTTGGCTAACGGTTGCGGGTTAACAGACATTCTAATAATGAGTATCAGTGATGGCATCATTTCTACAAGCGCTTAAATCACAAGTAGGGCGAAAAATACTAACAGGCGTCACAGGCGTTGGCCTAATCATTTTTATTATTTTTCACTTGGCTACGAATCTCCAGGTTTTTGGTGATGTGCACGCCTTCAATGAAGCTGCCTATGCGCTCGAGAGTATGGGATGGCTCCTGTATATTCTGGAAGCCGGCCTGGCCGTCGCTTTTTTGTTGCATGCCTATGTCGGGATTTCGATCTGGTGGCGCCGCCGGAAAGCACGTCCCCGGGGGTATGAAAAATATCAGAGCAAAGGGGGACCCAGTCATGTCACCTGGGCCTCAAAATCGATGATTTTTACCGGTATCGTGCTGCTTGTTTTTCTTATCATACATCTCGATACTTTTAAATTCGCGGATCCCGGGACGGTGATCCTGCCCGGCGGGGGGGAAGCCAGAGATCTCAAGGCCTTAATGCTGGCTACCTTCCAACAGCCGATATACGCTTTCGGGTATACGGCCGTAATGATTTTATTGGGATTTCACCTGGGACACGGGTTCTGGAGTGCCTTCACATCCCTGACGATGAAGCACAACCGGTATTCGGCCCTTATTTATGCGGCCGGTATTGTATTTGCCCTTTTAATGGCCGTGGGATTTCTGTTTATTCCTCTTTATATCTATTTTGGCGGAGGCTGTGAAGCTGCTCTCATACAGTGCCAATAATTATTTTGCAAATCCACTTTTAGACTTATGAAATTAGACTCAAAAGTTCCTTCCGGGCCGTTAGAAGATAAATGGTCCAAGCATTTAAAGGATATTAAACTGGTTGCTCCCAACAACAAGCGCAATCATGATATCATCGTTGTGGGTACCGGCCTGGCCGGTGGATCTGCCGCGGCGAGTCTGGCTGAGCTGGGTTATAACGTAAAGAGCTTCTGTATCCAGGATTCGGCACGGCGAGCCCACAGCATTGCAGCCCAGGGGGGGATTAATGCCGCCAAAAATTATCCCAATGACGGCGATACCATCTGGCGCCTGTTTTATGATACCATCAAAGGCGGCGATTATCGTTCGCGGGAATCGAATACCTACCGGCTGGCTCAAATTTCAAATGAAATTATTGACCAGGCTGTCGCGCAGGGTGTTCCTTTCGCCCGGGAATACGGAGGACTGCTGGCTAACCGGTCTTTCGGCGGGGCCCAGGTATCCCGCACCTTTTATGCGCGGGGACAAACGGGTCAGCAGCTGCTGCTGGGAGCCTACCAGGCGATGATGCGCCAGGTACATGAAGGCAATATCGAGATGCACACCCGCCACGAAATGCTGGACCTGGTGGTGGCCGGAGGGAAAGCCCGCGGTATTGTGACGCGAGATCTCGTATCCGGGGAGATCCGGCGCTGGATGGCCGATGCCGTGGTGCTGGCCAGCGGCGGGTATGGAAATGCTTTTTACCTGTCAACCAATGCCAAGAATTCAAATGTGACGGCCGCCTGGCGCTGCCACAAGCGGGGCGCCGGCTTTGCAAATCCCTGTTACGTGCAAATTCACCCGACCTGTATCCCGGTCTCCGGTGATTACCAGTCGAAGTTGACGCTGATGAGCGAGAGCCTGCGCAACGACGGACGCGTTTGGGTGCCTGAAAAGAAAGGAGATGACCGTCATCCGAATGATATACCGGAAGAGGATCGATACTATTATCTGGAAGAGAAGTACCCCGCCTTCGGAAATCTCGTGCCGCGGGATGTGGCTTCCCGGAATGCCAAAATCGTCTGTGATGAAGGAATGGGCGTGGGTCCGACGGGACGAGCGGTCTATCTTGATTTTGCGGATGCCATTGAGCGCGACGGAAGGAAAACCATTTCGGAGAAATACGGGAATCTCTTTGAAATGTACGAAAACATTACCGGCGACAATCCCTATGAAGAACCGATGCGTATTTTTCCGGCCGTGCATTATACGATGGGGGGATTGTGGGTCGACTACAACCTGATGAGCAACATCCCCGGGCTGTTTGTGGCCGGCGAGGCCAATTTCTCAGATCACGGGGCAAACCGGCTCGGAGCCAGTGCGCTGATGCAGGGACTGTCGGACGGTTATTTTATCATCCCCTATACGATCGGAAATTATATCGCGGATGCGGATATCGATGAGATCGATACCGGTCACGAAGCTTTTGACGAAGCTGCTGAAAATGCCCAGCAGCATATTGATAAATTACTAAGTGTCAAGGGCGATAAAAGCGTAATCGATTTCCACCGCGAGCTGGGACAGATTATGTGGGATAAGGTGGGTATTTCGCGCAGTGAAGAGGGACTCAAACAGGCCATTCGGGAGATCCGGGCGCTCCGCAAGGAGTTCTGGGAAAATGTGCGGGTGCCGGGCGAGGCGTCCAATTTCAACAAGTACCTGGAATTTGCGGGACGCGTGGCCGATTTCCTGGAGCTGGGAGAGCTGATGGCGGAAGATGCCCTCCACCGGGATGAGTCTGCCGGCTGTCACCTTCGCAAGGAGCACCAAACGGAAGAAGGGGAAGCCCTGCGGAATGATGAAGAGTACGCCTATGTGGCCGCCTGGGAGTTTAAGGGGGTAAACGGCGAGCTTCAGGAGAAGCTCCACAAGGAGAACCTGGAATTTGAATTTGTCGAATTGAAACAACGAAGTTACAAGTAATTTTAGGCCGCAAAGACACCGGCCCGTACTCTGGGTATCTGGTGTCACCGTGGCAAAACGGAAAGCATTATGGCTGACACATTTACCATCCACTTGAAAATCTGGCGGCAAGACGGACCGGATAAACCCGGCAAGCTGGTCGACTATACCCTTGACAATGTCAACGAGCACATGTCATTTTTAGAGATGCTCGATGTCCTGAATGAACAGATTGTTGCCGAAGGCAGGGAGGAGCCCGTCGAGTTTGATTATGATTGCCGAGAAGGCATTTGCGGCTCCTGCAACCTGATGATTAATGGCCGGGCGCACGGTCCCAAGGCAATGACCTGTACGTGTCAGCTGCATATGCGCAATTACAGTGACGGAGATACGATTGTCATCGAGCCGTTCCGGGCGAAGGGTTTTCCGGTTATAAAAGATCTGATTGTGGACCGCAGCGCGTTTGACCGCATCATAGAAGCGGGAGGGTATGTATCCGTCAAAACGGGCTCGGCGCCGGACGCCAATTCCATCCCTGTTGATAAATCCGTAGCAGATACCGCTTTTGATTATGCCACCTGCATCGGCTGCGGGGCGTGTGTGGCGGCCTGTCCCAATTCATCCGCTTCCCTCTTTACCGGCGCAAAGCTGGCGCACCTGAACCGCTTGCCCCAGGGCGAGCCGGAGCGGAAACGGCGTACGGTTGCCATGGTCGAGCAGATGGATAAAGAAGGCTTCGGGGATTGCTCGAACTACGCCGAATGCGAGGCCGTTTGTCCCAAGGGAATTTCTATCTCAGCCATTGCCGAGATGCGCCGTAATTATGTGAAAGCGGCGCTCGCCGGCGATGAGGTATAAAAGAAAAATTCCCTCCCTTTTGACCAGCTGTCAGACCGCAGAATAAACCCATATCCTCAGGTACTATCTAAGCAATTTTTCTTCGCCCCGTCCGCTCAACCTTACGGGAAATACACGGCTCAGCGGATTTTTTCAATCATCTCATACGAAACTTTTATCCCTTTAATCAACGCTGAACTCAGTCCGTTGTGCTCCATCTCATTCAGTCCCGCAATGGTACAGCCTTTGGGCGTCGTTACCTTGTCGATCTCGTGCTCGGGATGGTTATCGGAGTCCAGCAGCAGCGCCGCAGCACCGAGCGCGGTCTGCGAAGCGATAAGCTGAGCTTCCTTCGCATGAAAGCCGACTTCGATCCCTCCCTGTGAAGCGGCGCGGATGTAGCGCAGGAAAAAGGCGATACCGCAGGCTCCCAGTACGGTGGCTGCTTCCATAAGGTCCGTATTGATAAGCAGCGTCTTGCCGAGCGACTCAAAAAGTTCTATGACCTTTTCTTCAGCCTCTTTATGCGGGGTTTTTCCCACGCAGGTCATGGCCTGGTTAATAGCGGCCGCCGTGTTCGGCATTACGCGAAAAATAGGAAATCCGGAACCGGTCAGTTCCGTAATATCTTCATCGGTTACCCCGGCCATTGTCGAAATGAGAATATGTTGTTGCGGGTCCAAAACGGGTTTTATGTCATTTACGAGGTCTTCAATCTGGGTCGGCTGAACGGACAGTATAACCAGATCAGCCTCTTCTACCGCTGCGGTATTATCAGTAGTGACGGTAATGCCGTCGTCTTCGAGATAGCGAATAAGATCGGCATTTCGCCGGGTTATCGTGACATCATATTTTGAGGAGGCTTCCTCCGTGCGGGCAAGGCCTTTGGCCAGTGCCGTACCCAGATTTCCTCCGCCGAGAATCGCAACTTGCGTGTCCATAGTTTTGTTTGTTTGGTTTAAAATTAATTATGTAAAGCCTTTGCAAAGCCGTTCTTTTGCCCAATGTCGGCGTTATCGGTCGGTTGAAATTTTCACATATGGCATATGCTGCGATTTCAACCTCCCTCTGGCCTTGACTTTGAACAATATTCCTGGTTTTTCAAAGGCTTCTATATGCCTGGTTAAACTTTTCCTTGATTTCTTCATTGCAAAGATTGCCGATACTGCCTTCATGGGTGTGCTTCAGTTTTTTGTCGGGACGAAAGGTCCCCTTGGCAATCGCTTCTCCCACCTTGCGATAAGCCTCCCTGAAAGGGACTCCCCGCATAACATTCTTATTGACCTTCTCCACACTAAACAGGTAGTCATATTTTTCATCATAAATCACATTGGTATTGACCTGTACATGCTCAAACATAAAATGGCTGATGCTGAGGCACGACTTGAGGGTTTCCACGGCCGGAAAGAAGCTGTCCTTCAGCAGTTGAAAATCCCGGTGATAGCCGTTGGGCAGGTTGCCGGTAATCAGTGTAAGTTCATTGGGCAGGTTTTGAACGCGGTTGCACTTGGCGCGGACCAGCTCGAAAACATCCGGATTTTTCTTGTGCGGCATAATACTGGATCCGGTCGTCAGTTCATCGGGAAAAGAGAGAAAGCCGAAATTCTGGCTCATATACAGGCAGACGTCCATCGCCATTTTGGAAAGCGTGCCCGCTACCGCACTGAGCGCAAAGCTTGTCATCTTCTCCAGTCTTCCCCGGCTCATCTGGGCCGCTACGGAATTATATTTCAGGGTTCTAAAATCCAGCGCTTCGGTGGTCATGGTACGGTCCAGCGGCAGGGAAGTGCCAAAACCGGCGGCAGAGCCCAGCGGGTTTTGATCGGCCACCCGGTAGGCCGCATTGAGCATATACAGGTCGTCAACGAGCGACTCGGCGTAGGCCCCGAACCACAAGCCGAAAGAGGAGGGCATCGCCACCTGCATGTGCGTGTAGCCCGGGATGATTACCTCCTTGTACTGTTCGCTCAGCGCAATCAACCGGTCGAAGAGTTCCCTGACCAATTTCTTTATCTCGAGAATTTGATCCTTGGCATACAGATGCAGGCAAACCAGCACCTGGTCGTTACGGGAGCGTCCCGCGTGGATTTTTTTGCCCGTCTGTCCCAGTGCCTGCGTCAGCTCATACTCAATTTTAGAGTGGATGTCCTCGAATTTTTCCTCAATGGTAAACGATCCTTCCTCCAATTCCTCCAGTAACCGGTCCAGCTCCCTGAGAAGATCTTCCCGCTCCCCATCGGATAAAATCCCGACACTGTGCAGCATTCGGGCATGTGCTTTAGAGGCACGCAGATCGTATTCAGCAATTTCCAGATCCAGTACACGATCATTGCCCACCGTGAACTGCTCAATGATGGCACTGGTTTCTTGCTGTTCTTTGTTCCAAAGTTTCATGGTTATTCCTGGTTAATCGTTATTGTTAAATCGCAGGTATGTTGTTAGTAGAAGGTATAAAGTTGAAAGCATGAATAAATACAAATACCTATGCATTATTATTACGGAGAACCGCATCCAGCAGCTTAATGTATGTTTCAATACCTTCCTCTACTTCCCGGAGCAGGATAAACTCGTCGGCCGTATGGGAGCGGGCGGATTTACCCGGGCCTATTTTTAACGAGGGCACCGGTATAACCGACTGGTCGGAAAGGGTGGGAGAGCCATACTGCTCCAGCCCCAGCTTGTCGCCGGAATGCACAACAGGATGATCCAGTGGAATAAAAGAGGGGTTCAGCCGGATCGAACGAGCGGTAATATCCGATTCAATATGCGCATCGATAATATCCAGAATTTCGACATTGTCATGCACATCGGTACTGCGCACATCCACGGTAAAGGTACAGCGGTCGGGCACCACATTGTGCTGGCTGCCCGCCTGAATGACGGTAACGGTCATTTTGACGGGACCCAGCATCTCCGACACCTTTTCAAAACGGTAGGTCCTGAACCACTCGATATCCTCGAGGGCCAAATAGATAGCGTTTTTTCCCTCATCCCGGGCCGCATGTCCGCTGACTCCTTTTGCGGTACATTCCAGCACCATCAGTCCCTTCTCGGCTACGGCCATGCGCATCTGGGTGGGTTCGCCTACAATGGCACAATCGATGGCGGGTATTTTGTCGAGAATAGAAACGATGCCGTTCTCCCCGGAGATCTCTTCCTCCCCCGTGGCCGCCAAAATGAGATTATAGGTTAAGTTTTCTTTGGAGTAAAAGTGAATAAAGGTGGCGATCAGCGATGTCAGCGCCCCCCCCGCATCATTGGAACCCAGTCCGAATAATTTGCCGTCTTCCACGACAGGGGTATAGGGGTCTTTGCTGTAGCCCGAGTTGGGATGGACCGTATCGTGATGAGAATTCAGCAGAATCGTCGGCCTGGAAGGATCAAAATGCTTGTTGACACACCAGATGTTATGGTTATGCCGGCGGGTAGTAATTCCCTTGTCCTCCAGAAACTGCTGTATTAAATCTCCGGTCTCTTTTTCCTCCTTTGAAAAGGAGGGCGTGGCAATAAGTTGTTTTAAGAGATCAATGGCTTCTGCGTATAGCTGGCTCATAAGGTAAGTTCGGTCCCCTTGTCGTTCAGAAGGTTGTCGACATGCTTGATATGCACGCTGTTGACCTCTCGGCGGAGGGCTTCAAAGGCGGTATCGAGTTTGGGGATCATGCCTTCGTTGATGACTCCCTGATCTTTGAGCCGGTCATATTTTTCCCGGTCGATCTGCCGAATCCAGGAGTCGTCATCCTCAACATCCAGCAGAACCCCGGGCTTCTCAAAGCAGTAGGTCAGGTGTGTGTGGTAGTATTTGGTCAGGGCGATGGTCAGCGCAGAGGCGATGGTATCGGCATTGGTGTTTAACAGCTGTCCCTTACCGTCATGCGTGATTGCCGGGAAAACGGGAACCACCTGCTCATCCAGAAGTCGCCTGATAAAGTAGGTGTTGATGTCCTCGGGCTGTACGTCCCCCACAAAGCCATAGTCTACCCGCGGATGCTGTCGCTTTTGTGCCGGAATCATATTGAGGTCAGCCCCCGAAAGTCCGAGTGCATTGCAGGAAAGACTCTGAAGCTTGGCCACGATTGTCTTGTTAATGAGTCCCGCATAGACCATAACGGCCACATCCAGCGCCGGTTTGTCGGTGATACGGCGTCCTTCTTTCATTCGGACCGGAATGCCGAGCTTATTGCACAGGTCAGTAGCCGCTGTCCCCCCTCCGTGAACGACGATTTTGGGCGTGTCCATACCTGAAAAGTTTTTGAGGAAGGTGGTTAAACGGCGGTCGCTGTTCGCAATACTTCCACCGATTTTAATGATATGTAACGTCTGCATTATAAAGTCTCCATTAGGTTGTGCAGCACGGCTTGTGCTGCAAATTCACGATTCTTGGCTTGCCGGTAGACCAGCGAGCGGTCAATGACGCTGTCCGACGCCACGACATTGCGCCGGATCGGAAGGCAGTGCATAAACTGCGCCCGGTTGGTAAGCTCCATCTTCCCGGCCGTGATGGTCCAGTCCCCGTCTACAGCAGGGGTCTCTCCGTAGGAGGTGTAACTGGACCAGTTTTTGGCATAAATAAAATCGGCACCGGCGAAGGCTTCTTCCTGGTTGTGGGTGACTGAAATGTTCCCGGCAAACGTATCGGAAAGCTCGTACCCCTCGGGATGGGCCAGCACCACATCGGCATCGATTGCGGGGGTCCACTGCAAAAAAGAATTGGCCACGGCCTGGGGCAGGGCTTTGGGGTGCGGGGCCCAGCTAAGAACAACTTTGGGCCTTGTAATGCCTGATGCGGCGATCGTCGCCATATCGGTAAGGGATTGCAGCGGGTGCAGGGTCGCCGATTCCAGGCTGATGACCGGTACCGACGAGTAGGTCAGGAAATTGTTTAACACGCGCTCTTCATAATCTTCCCGCCGGTCTTTCAGGGTTGCAAAGGAGCGTACGCCCAGGATATCGCAGTAGCTGCTGATGACTTTGACCGTATCTTTGATATGTTCCTGCGTGTCGCCATTCATGACCGTCCCGTCCTCGAACTCGACTTTCCAGGAATCCTTGTTGATATTGAGCACGATAACGTCCATTCCCAGGTTCAGCGCGGCTTTCTGCGTACTGAGCCGGGTTCGCAGGCTGGGATTGAAGAATATGAGTCCCACGGTCTTCTGTTTTCCTCTTTCAGAGAACAGCGGATTATTTTTCAGCTCAATAACCTGCCGGATCAGTTTCTGCGGATGTTCGACATCCTCGAATGAAGTAAAATGGTTCATGATACTTTGCTAAGTGAGAGTGCGCTTTTAAGTGCGTTTATAAAGATCGTTACTTCCTTGCTCGTGATGGTCAGTGGAGGAAGCAGTCGCAGGACGTTGGGGTCGGAAGATACACCCGTCAAAATATGTTCCTCCTCAATGAGGACCCGGCGAAGCTCTTTTACGGCAAACGGAAATTCCATGCCGATCATCAATCCCCTTCCCCGCACTTCCCGGGGTTCGGGAAGCGTCGACAGGCTGTTCAGCAGGGTGTTGCCCAGCTGTGTTGCCCGGTCCATCAGGTTTTCGCTTTCGATAACGTCCAGCACCGCTGATGCTGCGGCACTGGCCAGATGATTGCCCCCGAAGGTAGACCCGAGCTGCCCGTAAAAAGGTTCGATGTCCGGGTGTATGATCGTACCCGCCACCGGAAAGCCGTTGCCCATGCCTTTCGCGACCGTAACGATATCCGCCTTGATGCCGGCATGCTGGTGGGCGAAAAAGGCCCCCGTTCGGCCGTAGCCCGATTGAATTTCGTCACATATCAGCAGGGTACCGGTTTCGGTGCAGCGTTCTCGGACGAGCCGCAGGAATTCATCATCGGGAATATTGATGCCCCCGATGCCTTGTATGCCTTCGATCACAACGGCACAGACGTCGTCCTGCTCTAATTCTTGTTCCAGCCCGTCACTGTCATTTAGCTCGAGAAAGGTGACTTCACTTCCCTTGTTGATCGGGGCGGAGTATTTATCGCCGTCGGTGATGCTGAGCGCCGCTGACGTTCGCCCGTGAAAACTGCCTTTGAACGCAATGACTTTCGACTTTTTAGTATGGAAGGAGGCTACCTTTAAAGCGTTCTCGATGGCTTCGGCACCGGAATTACTCAGGAACAGCTGATAATCATCGTAACCGGAGATCCGCCCCAGTTTTTCAGCCAGCTTTTGTTGCAGGGGATTTTTAACAGAATTCGAATAAAAGCCGATATCGCGAAGCTGGTTATTTACCTCATTGATATAATGGGGATGGGAGTGCCCGATGGATATGACCCCGTGTCCGCTGTAAAAGTCGAGATACTTGGTCCCGTCTGCCGTAAAGACATAGTGGTCCTGTGCTTTTACCGGTTCCAGATCAAGCAGGGGATAGACGTCAAAGAGTTCCATATATCATATTCTATATTAAAAGTTTGAGGGTTTGAGCTGGAGGCCCATGGTTTCGTCGAAGCCGAACATCAGGTTCATATTTTCTACCGCCTGTCCGGAGGCTCCTTTAAGCAGGTTGTCGATGATACAGGTGACAAGCAGCTTGTCTTCCTCCTTTTCCAGGTGAAGCAGGGCCTTGTTCGTATTGACCGCTTGCTTCAGGTGCAGGGGCGCATCGCTGAGGTGCACAAAGGAGGAGTGCTGGTAATAATTTTTATAGAGCGACTGTGCTTTTGCCAGTGAAGGGTCCCATTTGGTATAGGCCGAAATAAAAATGCCCCGGGTAAAATTTCCCCGCACGGGAATGAAATTCAGCTCCCTGTCAAAATCAGGGAATACCTGCTGCAGCTTTTGGCGGACTTCACCGGCATGCTGGTGACGCAGCGCCTTGTAGATAGAGACATTGTTGTTTCTCCAGCTGAAATGCGTTGTTGCGCTTGGTGAACTTCCTGCACCCGTGGATCCGGTGATGCCGTGGATATGCACATCGTGCTGCAGGTTCCCGCTGTGAGCAAGCGGCAGCAGGGCCAGCTGTATGGCAGTGGCAAAGCAGCCGGGATTTGCGACATTCCCGGCGTTTTTGATGGCCTCCTTCTGCAGCTCCGGGAACCCATAAATAAAGGAACGCTCGCCATACGTCTGATCGGGCGCGAGACGAAAGTCGCGACTCAGATCGATAATACGGGTTTCGTCCGCAATATCATGAGCCTCCAAAAAAGCATGTGAGTTACCGTGTCCCATGCACAGGAACAGCAGGTCGATATCGGGATCCGGTTCATGGCTGAACGCCATCTCCGTTTCCCCGATCAGATCCTGGTGCACCGAGGTAACCGGTTCGCCCGCTTTGCTGGTGCTGTATACGAAGCGGATTGCTGTTTTGGGATGATGAAGCAGAATACGCAGCAGTTCGCCTGCTGCATATCCCGTACCCCCGACAATACCTGCGTTAATCATAATTATTCACGGATTGATGGATATTAATCTGGTTGGATAATATTTTGGAAAACCCTTTCACGTCCTCCCCGCTCCAGGCCTTGTTCATCTCTCCATAGTCGCCGAATTTGGCGTTCATCAGGTCATTGGGAGAGGATATGCCCTCGATGTCGAACCGGTAGGGCGAGAGCTTGAGAAAGACGCTCCCGTTAACCGTCGATTGGGTATCCGAAAGAAAGGCTTCGATATTGCGCATGACCGGGTCCAGGTACTGTCCCTCATGGAGCATCATACCGTACCAGTCGGAGAGTTGATCCTTCCAGTAAAGCTGCCATTTGGTCAGCACGTGTTTTTCCAACTGCTCATGCGCCTTGATGATGAGCATGGCTGCCGCCGCCTCAAAGCCCACCCGGCCTTTGATGCCGATAATCGTATCGCCCACATGAATATCACGGCCGATGGCGTAAGCCGAGCCGGTCTCATCCAGCGTTCGAATCAGTTCGACGGGATCATACTCCTTCCCGTCGATGCTAACCGGTTCTCCCTCTTCAAACGCAAGGCTGATGGTTCTCGGCTCTTCCTCACGGAGGGGACTTGGCCAGGCTTCATCGGGCAGCGGCTGGTCGGACGTCAGGGTTTCCGCTCCCCCCACGCTGGTGCCCCACAGGCCCTTGTTGACGGAGTATTTAGCCTCGCTCCAGTTCATGTCGACGTTGTGTTCTTTCAGGAAAGCGACCTCTTCTTCGCGCGTCAGCTGCTGATCGCGGATGGGGGTAATAATCTCCAAATCGGGAGCTATGACATTAAAAATAAGGTCAAACCGGACCTGGTCGTTTCCCGCTCCCGTACTGCCGTGGGCGAGAGCGTCGGCCCCGGCCTCCAGCGCATATTTGGCAATGGCAACCGCCTGAAACACCCGCTCGGAGCTTACAGACAGGGGATAGGTATTGTTTTTCAGGACATTTCCGAAGATCATAAAACGAACAATCTTTTCATAATAGTCGTCTGTCTTATGAAGGGTCTGGTGCGTATCACTGCCCAGGCTGTAAGCGTGCTGCTCGATATCCGCCAGTTCCTGTCGGTCAAACCCGCCGGTATTCACCAGCACCGTATGGATTTCAGCCTGATGCTGCTCCTTAAGGTAAGGCACGCAATAGGAGGTATCGAGTCCCCCGCTAAAGGCGAGGACAATTTTCTTTTTCTCAGTCATTATTTTTGCTTGTTAGATTTAAAAGCTGTTTGGTTTTTCGTTGGAGGTTTCTCTGGTGCAGCCGGAGAAATCGCTTGAATCGCTTCCACCGGGTGCGTTTATCCGCCGTTTCCTTGTTCTTTTCCTGTTCGGGGTCGTACAGCATTCCCGTACAAAGACAATCCTTGCGATTTTCATTGGTAAGGATATCGTAATTGGGACAGCTTTGACAGCCTTTCCAGAACTCCTCATCTTTCGTCAGCTCCGAAAAGGTAACCGGCTTGTACCCCATATCCGAGTTAATCTTCATGACGGCCATACTTGTCGTGATGCCAAAAATTTTGGCGTTTGGGTACTTGGACCGCGAAAGCTTGAAGATCCTTTTCTTGATGCGCCTGCCGAGCCCCATTTTGCGGTAGTGCGGGTGGACAATCAGTCCCGAGTTGGCAATATATTTCTTGTCGTCCCAGCTTTCAATATAACTGAACCCGGCAAGATGATTGCCTTCGGTGTCGATCGCTATGACCGCCTTGCCCTCTTCCATTTTGGCCTTGATATACTCAGGCTTGCGCTTGGCGATACCGGTGCCGCGCTGTTTGGCCGCTTCTTCCATCAGTTTGCAGATCTCCTCTGCGTGAGCAACATGCTGTGAGCCAGCGACGGTTATGCGAATATTCATACTACTATAAAAGTTAGTGTTATATCAGACAGCAGCAAACAAAGAATAGTTGCTGTTAAAAGTGAGTTGTTAATCGGTAAGGTGAGATTGCGGATGAGTAAAGACATGATGCACCCTCCGCAAAGAAGATGTTTATGAGCCCGGAAGGGCCCGCGGCCGCCGCCGAATCGGAAACACAGGAAAGGCATCAACAGGTGGCCTGTCGAAGAATGAAGGGGTATATGTTCCGCTTGCTTTCATAGAGGGTAATAATAATGTCTTATAGAAGAAAAAACAAGATTTTTTTAATCTTTTAAAAAATAGCAGATGAAGTGCTGGGTTATAATCCGGCATGGATTATTCATGAATAATATGGAATGATTCGTTATCCTGTTATTTTCTAAAACCCTGGCATTTAATAAGGTCTTTTTATGAACTATTGAAATAATGGCTGCGAAATTTGCTCCTGTGCTGCGTTGTAATGAAAAGGGGGTACTCAAGGCAGGAAAGTATCTCTCCGCATCCATTTTTATTCCGCCTTGCCCAAAATCAGATTTCTTTGTGAATAATCCAGGCCGGACTTTTCAGGGTACTTATTTTAAACGTAAAGTATTCAACGGTATTTGATGAGCAGTGAACAGATGGCGAAAGCCCGACATATCCTGCAGCAAAAATGGGGCTACCCCACCTTCCGAGAAGGGCAGGATGTGGTTATTAATGCTGTCCTGGAGCGAAAAAATACCCTGGTGCTCTTCCCCACCGGGGGGGGCAAGTCGCTTTGTTACCAACTGCCGGCCGTTGTCTTGGAGGGATTGACGATCGTCATTTCACCCCTGATAGCGTTAATGCAGGACCAGGTTCAGCAGCTCCTGGAACGGGGCATCCAGGCAACATTTATCAATAGTACGATCTCTTCGCGGGAGATCGAACAGCGTCTTGCGAATGCGCGAAACGGGATGTACGACCTGCTCTACTGTTCGCCGGAACGGCTGGGGACCCCGATCTGGGAAGCCGAGCTATCCCGGCTGGATATCGATCTGATTGCTATTGACGAGGCGCACTGTATTTCGGAATGGGGACATGATTTTCGTCCAGCTTACCGTGAGATTCGTCCAGCTTTTGAATCCATTGCCGATTCGGTGACCTGGATTGCACTGACGGCCACCGCCACCCCGGAAGTGCGCAGGGATATCCGGGAAACCCTCGGTTTTGAGGATCCGGTTATTGTGTCAAAAGGATTTGAACGGCCTAACTTCAAGTGGTGGGTGACGCCCACCGACCAGAAGGAAAAAAAGTTGCTTGAGGCTGTAAAACGGGCGGGAGATATGGGGTCCGGACTTATCTATGGGGGTACGCGAAGAAACTGTGAAACACTGTCTCAAAAGATTGAGCAAAGGGTGGGCATTCGGACCAGGCCCTATCATGCGGGCATCGAAGCGGGGGCAAGGCAGCGCATTCAGGAGCAGTGGATCGGGGGAGAGCTGCCCCTCGTCGTCGCCACGAGTGCCTTCGGGATGGGCATTGACAAGGCCGATTGCCGCTACGTCATCCATTATGTGATGCCTTATACGCTTGAGGCGTATTACCAGCAGGCGGGAAGAGCGGGCCGGGATGGCATAGAAAGTTACCCGCTGCTTCTGTTCAAACCGTCCGATTTGACGGTTGCCGGGCAGCGCATTAAAGAATCGTATCCCGGAAGAAAGCAGCTGCAGCATCTGTACGATGTGCTCTGTGACAGTTTTGAATTGGCTGTCGGGGCGGAAATGGAGAAGATGCGGGAAATTTCGGTAAAAGCACTGGCGAAGCGTTCAGGCTTTTCACCCCGTATCTGCCGCTCGGCGCTGAACGTGCTCAACCAGCTGGGGATCCTCCGGATGGTCGAGCATGTGACACCACAGATCGGGATTCGATTTATAGCAAGCCGCGATTATATCCGGGAGAGGATCAAGTCCCCGGGTAACCAGCGAAAAGCACTTTTTTTAGATACGCTGCTCCGCCAGTACGGGGCCGAAGCTTTTGGGGAGATGAAATTTTTAGATTTCGATTATCTGCGGAAGAAGCTGGATATCTCACCCAATGCCGTCAAAAAAGGCTTGCAGGTACTGCAGGATCACGACCAGATGTTGAACTACACCTTTATCGGCGAATCGCCGCTGGTTAAACTGGTGGACGAGCGGCAGTCGTCCCTGCGATTAAGCAGAGAGCAGCTGGAAGGGCACCGGAATACCCTGTTGAAGAAACTGGATTATATGCGGGGATATATCCGGACTGAAAACTGCCGGGAAGCCTATATCCGACGTTATTTCGGTGAAGAGAGAGTGTCAGCTTGTGGTCATTGCGATAACTGCCTGAGCAGGGAGAAGCCGGTCCGGTACCTGGAGGATTCTGACCTGCTGACGATCAAGCAGTCCCTGAAAAAAGGGGGGAAGACACTGGGACATCTTTGCCGTCAATTCGGCTGGAGTAAAGACCGCGTCAAGAAGTCGCTCAGTCACCTGATTCGCGAGCAAAAGGTGATAACGGATGCTGAAAAGTATGTCTGGATAGAGGAGGCCAGCGATTAATCCTGTTCTTCCGACGGGCGCCCCGGTTCTTCCATGCGATCTTTTCGGAGCCGCTCGATAGCCTCTTCCACCCGTTTTTTTTGATCCGCTGGAAATTGCTGGTAATATTTATGGCTTTCCCAGAAAGCGCTGTCGGGAACACCGTATTCCCGGAATATTGTATCGCGAAGCGAATCCGCCGCCGCTTCATCCATGCGATCCGTTTCAGAATAGGTGCGGACCAGCTGGAGCTCAACCAGCAAAGAGATATAGGTATCTTCATCGATAAGCATTTCAGGCTTTTCCGGCGATTCGCTGCACCCCGCAACGAGGCCTGATAACAGGATGACAAGGCAGTACCATCTGACCATAGGTTATTGCTCTGTCGGGTGTTTGGGGTTTAGCGGACGCATGGTGATGTCGTTGATCAGAAAATTATCCGGTGTTTCCAGCACATTGATAAGCACCCCGGCCACATCCCCGGGCTGCATCATATTTGCGTGCGATTCGGAATTATTGGCGTCACTAAAAAAATCGGTTTGTATGGAGCCCGGATAAAAGCAGGTTACCTTGATGCCGTCGTAGCGCAGTTCCTGAAACAGCGCCTCGCTGAATCCCCGCACCCCGAATTTGGAAGCATTGTACCCCGACATTTGCGGATTACTCACCTTCCCCGCGATAGACGCGATATTGATAATATGGCAGCTGTTTTCGTTGTCCTTCATGAGAGGTACCACCTGGCGGCACATATAGAAGATGCCGGAGAGGTTGGTGTTGATCATGGCCTCCCAATCCTCGAGGGGCAGGGAGTCCACATCACCGAAGCGCCCCAGTCCCGCATTATTGATCAGTACATCGGGCAGAAGGTCATCGTCAAACGTCTGTTGAATCCAGCGGTCAATGGACTCGTGGTCGGTGATATCCAGTGTTACGGGAACAAACTGATCGCCCAGTTCCTGCTGACGCTGTCCCAGTTTATCAGCGCTGCGGGCCAGGCCGTATACGGTAGCGCCTTTGTTAATCAATGCCTGGCTGAAGGCGGCTCCAATGCCGCCGCTTGCTCCTGTTACAACTGCAGTCTTTGATGTTAAATCCATATAAATAAATTATTGGCTTGGATGTTCCAATGCTAATATTTAACCCTTTGCAAATTAATATAAGGCGAGTAAAGCAAAAAACATACCCTTCGGTTAATTCAGGTGATCCTGGATAAGGGCATTGACCATATCCAGCGCCACTTTATTTTGTCCCCCGCGCGGGATGATAATATCGGCATATCGTTTGCTGGGTTCCACAAATTCGAGGTGCATGGGTCGCACAAACTTTTTGTACTGGTGGAGGACGTTCTCCAGTTCGCGGTCGCGCTCCACAATGTCACGCTGAATGCGCCTGAGCAGGCGGATATCGTCGTCGGTGTCCACATACAGCTTAATATCCATTAGCTCGCGGAGCTCTTTTTCATTAAAAATGAGAATTCCGTCGATGAGGATAATATCCCTTGGTTCGACCAGCCTTGTCTCATCTTTCCGGATATGGTTGGTGAAATCATAGATAGGGATTTCGACCTGATAACCTTCTTTTAGTGCCTTGATATGGCGAATCATAAGCTCCGTTTCCAGGGCAGAAGGGTGATCAAAGTTTTGTTGGGTCCGCTCACTGAACGGAAGATGTTTCAGGTCCCGGTAGTAGGAGTCGTGCTGCAGCAGGAGGATACATTCTTCTCTGAAGGTGTCGATAATATGGCGGACAACCGTCGTTTTACCGGCTCCGCTTCCACCTGCCACGCCGATAATTAATGGTTCCAAAAGAGATGCTTATTTTGTCTGCAGTTGATAATTTCGCTCGTACTGCTGCTTGTAATTCCGGATCGCTCTGAAAATGGCCGAAGCGATGATGTTTTGTCCGTATTCCGAGGTAAGGTACTGTGCTTCATTGGGGTTGCTGATAAATCCTGTTTCAATCAGAACCGCAGGCATGGAAGCATGATATAGCACGACAAATCGAGCCTGTTTGACCCCCCGTGACCGGCGCTGGGCGCGTTCACTGAACTGGTGCTCAAGCATTCCGGCGATGCGTTCACTGGTCGATATATACCCGCTGTTGGCCAGTTCGTAGATCAGCAGTTCTTCCTGGCTGAGCTGTTTCTGTTCAACATTGCTGTTGGCGCGTACCACTTTGTTTTCGCGTTTCATCACTTCAAGGGCTGTTTGACTTCGTTCCAGCCCGAGAAAATAGACCTCCGAGCCGTAGGGTTGTCGCGAGTGGTTGGAATTGCAGTGAATGGAGACGAAAAGATCCCCCTCCTGGCGATTGGCTATGCGTCCGCGTTCTTCAAGCTCGATGAAACGGTCATCATCACGCGTATAAATTACCTCCACATCCGGCAGATGTTCATTGATGTAGCCGCCCACTTTTTTGGCAATCTGCAGCACAACCTTTTTTTCCAGCACATTATTATAGCCGATGGCACCGGTATCATGTCCGCCGTGTCCCGGATCAAGGACAACCACGTCAAACTTCATCTTATCTTTCACTTTGTCGTAATTGGTGTTTTGCGGCAAAGGTTCCTCTTCCGGTTGCAGGCTGTCGGGAGGAAAGGGAGACTCCGACCATCGAATGGCTGCCAACCCCTGTGTCTGCTGTTCCAAAGCCTGGCGATCGGTATGGGTGAGTCCCAGCAACAAATCATCACTTTTCGCATCCGGATAGAACTGGCTGTCGTAATAGTTATCCGGGTTAAGCCGTATATCCACGCCGATACCGTTGGGGATGTCGTAAAACCGGACATCTTCCAAGAGAGACGACTCGCCCGGGGCGGCAATATTATCCGAATTTATCTTATCGTTAAAAATGGCAAGCTGGATAAGATGGGGTTCGGGCTGGTATACCCGAAAGGAATCGGCCGGCTGCTGCATATTAAATCGTACGACCTGCCCCTTCCCGTCGCTGCGAACGGCCGTGGAAATGCGGGTTAGTGAATTGTCAGCATTCTTCTGGGCTTGTGAAAGCGTGTTGCAGCCTGTTAAAAAAAGACAACTTAGTATAACTACTAAAAAAAATCGGCCATAAAGACAGCCATCATTTCCGGAGCCAGTAGCTTGTAGAGTCACCGTACCTCGTATTGGTTATAGAATGATAATCCTTAAGGCTTGAAATTAAGTAATATTTACACAAGAAAAAAAGAGAGAAGCACAAGGGACCGTATGGCAAGGCTATGGCTGTTGGGCTGCATGGTTGGGCCGGTGGATTCCCGGAAACAGGACCTTTGGGGCTCGTGGAGCTATTGAAACCGGTGGCTTGCCGGATTCCGGTTGCAGCTGGAGGGGACCTTTTTTCCATTCCTGCCAAAAAATCCAAATACTCCCTTCAAAAAGTTGATTATGGCTATTTTATCAATTACAATAACACTACATCCTACCTACTAAACTATAGAAACGGAGGTTTATTTATGGAAGAAAACGCCTTTCTGGAAGCTGCGGAAAATGGAGATATTGAAGCAGTAAAGAGACACCTCTCGGAGGGAACAGATGTTGACACCAGTGATGAGCATAAACGAACGGCTCTCATGAAAGCAGCCAAGCACGGACATACTGAAATCGTGAAATGCCTGCTTGATGAGGGAGCGGATGTGAACGTGCGTGATAACCGGGGAACCAGCGCTCTTTACTGGGCGTCAAGTAACGGTCATCATGAAATTGTGCAGCTTCTGATCAAGCATCGCAGTGATGTGGAAGTGCATGACGACCGGGGATGGTCGGCTAAAGACCAGGCCAGCTATCACCAGCATGATGACATTGTGCATATGTTGGAAGAGGCCGGCGCCCGGTAAAACGTTTCATTTTTTCAATCCTGAAAATACGGAACCCAAAAAATGATGAGAACAACCAATCCGATGACGGGAGGCTTAAGAAGATAAGAGAAAAATCGTCGGTTCTTTATGTATAGCGGGAATCGACCCCTGCTTCCAGTGACGGACAGGCTGAGAGATGATACGCTCGTCGGGCAGCGTCAGGTTCGTAGCCGTACAGAAACGGGTGTCGTCTCTGCAGTGGGCGATAATATTTTTAACGATCGCATCATTGCGATGGGGCGCTTCCATAAAAATTTGGGTCTGCGCACTGTTTCGGGCTTTTTGTTCCAGCTTCAGCAGGGCCTGACGCCGTTTATTCCGGTCGATAGGCAGATAGCCGTGAAAGGCAAACTCCTGGCCGTTAAAGCCCGATCCCATCAATGCCAGCAGGATCGAAGAGGGACCCACCAGCGGTGATACGTGAATATCTTGCGCATGAGCCATCTTTACCAGCTCTGAGCCGGGATCGGCAATCACGGGACACCCCGCTTCGGATAACAGTCCGGCATCGCGTCCCTGTTTCAGCGGATCCAAAAAGGAGGCGATTTCATGCACCGGCGTCTTTTTATTTAGCAGCAGGAAGTCAATTTCATAGTCGGGGATGGTGTCTCCCACCCACTGCAGGTAACGCGAGGCCGTCTGGATATTTTCCACAATCAGGACATCCAGCCGGCGTATGATATTAAGCACGTATTCGGGAATGGTGTTGTTCTCGGGTGTTTTACCAAGTGTATTGGGGACGAGGTAGAGGGTCCCCCGAGCGGAAGAAGAGCGGTTGTTCTTCATGGGAGTCAGTGATCGATTCTTTCTATTTCAAGTTGTTCTGACCCTTCCCGTGCCTTTTTGCCGGCATAGCGATGCACTACCACGGCAATGATCAGGGTAATGATCAGGGCTACGACCGCCATGGCCAGATTGGTCAGTACCAATCCCTTCTGGGTTCCATAGGTAGGCATAATTACAATTTCCTGGAAGGCACCGGCTTGATAACGGATGGGTACCACCCTGATCTGCTGCAACTGTCCCGCCATTTCCACCGGCAACGACAGTTTTTTCTGTATTAAACGGTCCTGTTGATCCTCAAAGCGCAATACGATATAACCGTTGGTTTGAGCGGCTATCTGTTTCAGTTCATAGTCGACGACTTCCGCAGTGTAGCTGTTGCCGTTTTCGTAGGTATCAATGATACCGTACCAGACCATGCTCTGGTGAAGGCACAGGAAGATAAAGGCGGCTGGAATCAGCCATACAAGGTAAAGATATTTATAAGAGTCCATGCGTGTGCAATCCGGTGCATTAGTAAAAAAGGGCGTAATAGAGAACATAGAACCAGCTCAGTAAGCCGTGTATAATCGCCCAGAGAATGGACTCATTGACCGACCACGATATAGCAATGGCCAGTGCCGAACCGAGAGTGATGCCCCCGCGAACAGATTCCGTTACTTTATTGGTTGAGTTTGCCATAGCAGTTGTTAGTTGATATTAGGAAGAACAGGAAACCTAAAGATAGCCAAAATTCAGTTATCAATATTAGAGCGCTTTGCAAAACTATTCTTTTGGCAAATCACTGAATTTTCACGGATTCAACATCCTCACATATGTATGTTTATATATCATATATGCTGTGTTTTCAATAAGCTCAGGCTTTGATATTGACTAAAATTCCTGGTTTTTCAAAATTTCCTGTTAAGCTGCCGCAGGGTGGTCTCGCGCAGGGCCGGATCCCACATCAGGCGCTGCTGGTAATCCTGGTGCATCAGGTTACTGCTCATATGAAACCAGAGGCCAACCTGTAGGGAATCGAAGAAGACGGCCTGACCGAACGGCTCCTGCGAGTAGGTCGAAGCGCCGTAATCCAGTCCATTAAGCAGTCCCATCCGGTTATCGTAAATGGCCCCGTAGAATTCAAAGTCGTTGTTCAAGCTCTGCCGCTCCAGGGGCCAATCCATAATATCCCTGATTCGCTTTGAAACGGCCGGTGAAAGGAGCTGGTCTTGTTGCAGCCTGATCATCAACCCGGAGAGCTCGCCCGCGGTTGACTGGGGGAAAAAGGTCAAGGCATCCCGGCGGTCGGTAAATTGCATCGCAAGTCCCTGCGAAGCATTGAAGAGTTCATCAATACGGTTGCGGAAAGCAGTATCCGACTGGTATTTTTGAGCATTGGTCAATACCATGTCCCGGAACTCCTGGCCTGACAACCTGTCGAGATACTGCAGGTGAGCCTGGGCTGTGGTGTCGTGCGTGGCCGGATTGATGGTTATGTAAAGCCCGGAGAAGGGGAGGGGCCGGTCGGTATGCCGGAGCTTCAGTTGTTCATAGGTATGGCTGATGGCCTCTTCTCCCAACCGGTAATACAGGTAATCGGAAATCGCCAGATCATTAAAAATGATGCCCGCCTGAATAAGGTCCCCCAACGCAACTTCGCTGTCGGAAGTGACAGCGCCTTCGCTGCGGAGCGCTGTTTTGGCATCCTCGTGATTGGTGGCATCGATATAGGGAAGCTGGTAGGCATCCACCTCTTTCAGGGGAATAGGCTCACCGGGATCGAGGGAATCGTTTTCCACCAGGCGGGCGTAGGTTGTAATCAGGAGAAAATTCGAGAGCGTGCCCATGGTATGCGGCTGACCAGCCCCGTATGAGATGACGGTGTCCGGGTTGGTTGCGGAACGCGAGACCACAGCGGCAATACGGGGATGTTCGCCAATATATTCGGTGAGTCCTTTCAGCGAGGTGGTCTTCGATACCCATTCCTGTCCCTCTTGCAGGTCATCACTGTTCTCAAAAAGGGTAAAGAGGGCATTCGGGTTAAAGCCAAAGACGATCAGGAAGACCAGCAGCAGGGTACCGACGGCGACGCCGATAAATTTCAGGATGCGCATGAATAAAATAAATGAAGCTTTAAATATGAGAGAGGTCTGTGAAACCGCTCTTGTAGCCAATCTGTGTATTTTCTTTGCGCATTCAAAACCTCCGCATATGCCTTATGTGTATGCGGAGGTTTTGAATGCGCTCAGGCTTTTGATATTCAGGCTTTGATAGGGACCAAAATTCCAGGTTTCCCAAAGCCTTTTTATGAATACGAAAGATAAAGATCCTGGAAATGGAAATCAGGCCTAAATAGTAAATAGTAGAAAGTAAAAAGTAGTAGGTGGAAAGCATCGATATATCTTCGAGTCGTTCCTCTGTGATTATTCGTCGACATAATGTATATATTTTTTGTCAACCTATTTTAGGGTGAGTCCAAGCCCGTGAATTTAATACTTTTACTTTCTACTTATTACTCATTACTCAGCTTAGCTCACAAACTGCATCATCAGCGCGCAGAGGTAGGCTGCATAGGTGCCGAGGGCATAGCCCAGCACCGCCAGGAGAACGCCTACCGGCGCCAGGGCGGGATGGAAGGCCGAGGCCACAATAGGCGCCGAGGCGGCACCGCCCACGTTGGCCTGGCTGCCTACGGCAATAAAAAAGAAGGGAGCATTGATAAGCTTGGCGACCAGGAACAGAATGAGCACATGGATCAGGATCCACATCAGCCCGATCAGGAAAAAACCCGGGCTCTCTAAGATCGCCAGCACATTCATTTTCATCCCGATCGTAGCGACCAGTACATACAGAAAAAGGCTTCCCACCTTGGAAGCCCCGGCCCCCTCCAGCTTCCGCGCCCGGGTGAAAGAGAGCAGCAGTCCCCCGGTGGTGGCAATGACGATAATCCAGAAAAAGCGTGAATCGAGGCTCAGCTGACTGAGTTGCGGGGCATTCTCGGCAATCCAGGGGGCAATAGCATCGCCTCCGAGATGCCCGATGGCCGTAACCACAAAAGCAACGGCCACAATACTGGTCAGGTCGGCCAGCGTGGGTATTTTGGCAATACTCGCCTTATAGTTCTCGATTTTTTTTCGCAGCTCGGTGATGGGCGTGGCATCCGCATTAAACCAGCGGTCGATACGCTCGGAAATGCCGGCTCCATAGAGCAGGAAACCGAGCCAGATGTTGGCCACGATGATATCCACTGTAACCATGGCTGAAAACAGGTTGTCGCTGGGATCGAAAACTTCGTACATGGCCGTCTGGTTGGCTCCGCCCCCGATCCAGCTGCCGGCAACCGTTGAGAGTCCGCGCCACAGGGCATCCGGGCCTTCCCCGCCCACCAGTTCCGGCGAAAAATAACCGGCCGTCAACACGGCCAGGGGTCCCCCTGCAACGATACCCAGCGTTCCGGCCAAAAACATGATAATGGCCTTGGGACCCAGACCGATGATGCCTTTGAAATCTATGCTCAGCGTTAACAGCACGAGGCTTGCCGGCAGCAGGTAGCGTGAGGCCACAAAATAGAGATTGGACTCTTCACCGGAAATCAGTCCCAGGGAATTAAAGATGGAAGGAATAAAATAGCAGAGCAGCAGGGAGGGGACAAACGTATAAAATTTTTGCCATTTGGGGTTGTCGCTGCTGGAAGTAATGAAAATTAAAGCCAGTATAAGCAGCAGGATACCTAAAACCACTGCATCGTTGGTAAAGACCGGAGCAGCAAAAAATGTATGCATAGTTTCTTTTATTTAAATAAAATAGTTAGCCCGTATGTCTCCTGGCGAGGCCCTCGAACTCTCGAACGGCGAACCGTTCTTTTGGCCAATGTCGCCGTTACCGGCCGGTTGAAATCCTTACATATGGCAATATGTTGCAACGGCAATCCCCCGTTGGCCCTGGCTTTGAACAAAGGCCCTGGTATTCAAAAGCCTCTTAAATAAGTTAACTTTACAAATTAAAAAAATGGAATATCGTGAACTTTCTGAATGAAAAGAGTTAAAATAAAAATTATTGGTAAAAATGATATCTTACCCTCGCTGCCGGTCCCTGACCTGCGTTACCCTCTCGGGATGCTGGTACGCCACAGGCTTCGCAGCTCAGATGTAGATGTGCGAAACGTCCGCCCATTCTTCGCATGCAGAAAACATTCGTAATATGGAGGCCTTGGCCCGTACTCCCCGGAACTTTGGGAGTGAGAAATCTGGATTAGGCCCTGAATCTACATTATATTTGGGGTTTTGCGCAAATGGTATGAAAATAGAGTTTGAAAAGGTTATACTTACCACTCTATTTTTATTTTAATCGAACATTTTTTGGGGAATGACAAAATTTGCTGTTATTGGAACCGGAAGGACCGGTGGAAAAGTTCTTGATATATTAGATGACGAGCAGGTGGTCGGACCTTTTAACTCTTCGGAGAAGCCGACGGCCGAGGCACTGCAACAAGCTGATGTCGCTATTCTTTTTGTGCCGGGTGCCGCCGTCGAGGATCTGGTTGAGCCGCTGATGAGCTCGGGTATTCCTTCGGCGTGGGGGACCACCGGCTATGAATGGCCGGAAGATCTGGACAAGCGCCTGCGAATACAGGGTATAAAATGGTTGCAGGCTTCGAACTTCAGCCTGGGCATGAGCATCGTACGCCGCTGCCTCAATGTCATTGGACAGAGTTCTTCGGTGTTGACGGAGCCCTCATTCCATATTCATGAGATCCATCACATTCATAAACAGGATGCACCCAGCGGTACGGCCCTGTCGTGGCAGGAGTGGCTGGGCCGCGAGGCGGAGATTACCTCCGAGCGGAAGGGGGATATCAAAGGCATCCACCGGCTTGAAGTGAAGACGGATACCGAATCCATCCGGCTGGAGCACCGGGCCCGCGACCGTGAGATCTTTGCCCGGGGCGCCGTCTGGGCAGCGGAACAGCTGGTAAAACCGGAGATTGAGCCCGGGTTTCACGATTTTTCCACTATTTTTGATTTTATAATGCAACAGTCATGAAGATTACAGATACACAAACCTGGACCGCGGTAGTCACACCGATGCACGAAAATGGCGAACTTAACCTGGAGGATTTGGCGTCGCTGATCTATAAACAGGATGAGGCCGGTAATGGCGTGCTGGTGTTAGGAAGTACCGGAGAGGGACTGGCCCTGGGCCTGGAAGATAAAAAGCAGGTCGTCAAGACCGCCTCGAGCCTGAATATTGAGATCCCTGTGATGGCCGGTGTGGGGGGCTTTAATCTCCGCCATCAGCTGGAGTGGATAGAATATTGTCACCAGTTTGAGATCGACGCCTTTCTGCTGGTCACACCATTGTATGCCAAACCGGGTGCAAAGGGACAGGTCCAGTGGTTCAAGTCGCTTTTGGACGCCGCTGACAAGCCCTGCATGGTGTATAACGTCCCCTCTCGAACCGGTGTCAAAATGAGTGTTGAAATGCTGATGGAGCTGAAGGGACATCCGAATTTTGAGGTGGTGAAAGAGGCCAGCGGAAGCATAACCGATTTTCAGAGATACCGCGCAAGTGCGCCGGAGCTGGCTTTCTACAGCGGCGATGATGCCCTGACGCCCTTCTTTGCGATGGCCGGTTGCACGGGGCTGGTCTCCGTAGCCTCGAACGTGTGGCCGAAGGCCGTACACCGCTATGTACAGTGGTGTATGGAGGGACGCGGGCCGGAACTGCTCCCGCTCTGGCAGGAGTGTGCGGATGCGTTGTTTGAAGCACCCAACCCTGTGCCGGTCAAGCTGCTGCTCAAAGAGAAAGGATGGATTTCTTCCTCTGCGTTGCGTCCCCCTCTGACTGAAGATGAACTGGCCGATATCAGTTTGTTGAAAAATGCAGATCAAATGATCCGGGACTGGTACGAGGAAACCGGCAGCGACTGACCGAATCGATGCAGCAGCGTGTCATACGTCTAAGGCAGACATCATCACTGGCTTTATTTATTTGAAAAAAATATCTAACTGACAAATAAAATAGTACAACACCATGAGTGACAGTAACTGGGAAATCATTTTAGATCAGCTTGAAGAGGGCGAAGTCCGCGCCGCAGAACCCAGAGGAGACGGATGGGAGGCTAATGTAGAAGTAAAAGAAGCCATCCTGGCTTCCTTTGGCGCCGGCGAAAACACCGAATATTCCGGCATTTACGATGGTTTTGTTGATAAGCAGAACCTCCCCCCCCGGCGGTTTACCGTGGCCGACAACGTGCGGCTGGTTCCCGGTGGATCGTCCGTTCGCCGCGGCGCCTATGTCGCTCCGGGCGTTATCATCATGCCCCCGGCCTATGTGAATGTGGGCGCTTATGTGGATGAAGGGTCGATGATCGACAGCCATGCTCTGGTAGGCTCCTGTGCCCAGGTGGGAAAGAACGTTCATCTTTCCGCCGGCGTGCAGCTGGGAGGCGTGCTTGAGCCTGTGGGACTCAGTCCCGTGGTGATCGAAGATGATTGTTTTGTCGGGGCGGGGGCCGTCATTGTGGAGGGCATCCTCGTTAAAAGGGGAGCGGTTATCGCTCCGGGGGTCACCTTGTCCAAATCGATCCCCGTGTACGACTGCGTAAACGAAGAGATACTTAAAAAGGGAGCCGCCATCCCCGAAAGGGCCGTGGTCATCCCCGGTACGCGTCCCATGAGCGGCAGCTGGGCCACCGAACAGGGACTCAGCATGGCCTGCCCGATGATTGTCAAATATCGTGATGCTCAAAGCGATGCCTCGCTTGAGTTGGAAGACGCACTGCGCTGATGGAATACATGAGCACGACTGACTTGTTCATAATGCAGTCTACAGCCTGAATCAATAGATATATTTTATATTTAAATTAACGAAATGCGCATTTTAAAGTTCGGCGGTACTTCTGTGGGATCAGAAGATGCCATCAGAAAAGTTCTAAAACTTATTGCCAGGAAACGGGAAGAAGGCCGCATACAGGTGGTTGTGTCCGCTTTCGGGGGGGTGACCAACACATTGCAGCAGATGGTGGAGGATGCTTCTGCCGGCAACCAGTCCTACCGGGAACAGCTCAAGGCTATTGAAGACCGCCATATTGATATCGTACGCAAGCTTATCGGTGTGAAACAGCAGAGCACGGTATTGACCGAACTCAAAGTGCTGCTTAATGAGCTCGATGATGTGCTGCATGGCGTCTCTCTCACGCACGAGCTTACCGACCGCACCCGTGATTTTGTGCTGGGCTTCGGGGAACGCCTCTCGGCCTATATCCTCAGTAAAGCATTGGCGAGCAGCGGCATAGAGGCGGAATATATTGATGCCCGGGAGCTGATAAAGACCAACGACGATTTCGGAAACGCCCGGGTGCTGGTTCCCACAACTTACGAAAATATCCGGGAACGGCTCCAGGAAAGTGAGTTTGTGGGTATTGTTACCGGTTATATCTCATCCACGGTAAACGGCGAAACGACGACTCTCGGTCGGGGCGGGTCGGATTATACCGCCTCGCTCATCGGGGCCGCCCTGAATGCGGAAGCTATCGAAATATGGACGGATGTCGAGGGGATCATGACGGCCGATCCCCGCAAAGTAGGGCGTCATCTGCCGATCGGAAGGCTCTCCTACGAAGAGGCTATGGAGCTCTCTCATTTCGGGGCCGAGGTCATCTACCCGCCGACCATCCACCCGGCGATGGAGCAGGCAATCCCCATCTTTATTAAAAATACGTTCAAGCCCGAAGCCAAGGGCACGGTCATTACCCGGGAGGTGCAGGATGACAAGTCGAGTGTCAAGGGGATCTCCTCCATTGACCATATCACCCTTATCACCCTGAAGGGAAGCGGCATGGTGGGCGTCAGCGGATTCGCCGCGCGTATTTTTTCGGCGCTGGCCGATGCCGGAGTCAACATTATCATGATTACCCAGGCGTCGTCGGAGCATACGGTGTGTTTCGCCGTTCTGCCCGGCCAGGCCGCTCTGGCCATGCAGGCGCTGGAACGTCATTTCAAGCGGGAGCTTGAGGAAGGGATTATTGATGAGATAAAAGAGGAGCCGGATTGTTCCATCGTGGCCGCGGTCGGCGAAGGAATGAAACGGACACCGGGGATATCGGGACGCTTTTTCCGATCGCTGGGACGCAATGGCATTAATGTGCGCGCTATCGCCCAGGGCTCTTCGGAGCGGAATATCTCAATCGTCGTCCAGGAGGATGACCTGGCTAAGACGCTCAACACCATCCACGATGCTTTTTTCCTGAGTGAGATAAAATCCGTCAACCTGTTCTTGATCGGCATCGGGCTGATCGGAAGCAAGCTGCTCGACCTGTTTGACAAGCAGGCCAGTCTCCTTTTTGAGAAGCATAATATAGAGCTCAAGCTATGCGGTATTGCCAATTCAAGATATTACAAGATCCGTGAAGAGGGAATGCCGTTTACGGGCTGGCCGGATCGTCTCGAAGAGGAAGGAGAACCGATGAGCCTTCAACAGTTTTTGGAGGAGGCTGACAGGCTGAACCTTCCCAACAGCCTGTTTATCGACTGTACGGCCAGCGAGGAGGTATCCGATTTTTATCCCGAAGTAATGAAGGCCAATTTTTCACTGGTTACTGCCAACAAGAAAGCTAACTCGGGTACGCTGAAGCGTTACCAGGAGCTGCAGGAGCTGGCGCTCGAACATAATGTAATGTATCTCTATGAGACGAATGTGGGAGCGGGATTGCCGGTCGTAAAAACGCTGAAGGAGCAGGTGCTGGCGGGCGATGAAATTACCAAAATAGAGGGCGTGCTCTCGGGAACGCTGAGCTATATATTTAACACTTATGACGGAAAAACGCCCTTCAGCCAGGTCGTCAGGAATGCATTGGAGAAAGGATATACCGAGCCCGATCCGCGGGAGGACCTGAACGGCAGGGATGTGGCCCGCAAGCTGCTCATTTTGGCGCGCGAGGCCGGCATTGAAGTGGAAATGGGGGACCTGGAGGTACAAAACCTGGTTCCCGGTCCGGCCCGGGAGGCGGACAGTATCGAGGACTTTTTTGAGAAGCTGGCGGAATTTGACGACGATTTTCGGCAGCAGTATGAGCAGGCGGCCTCCAAAGGGCACCGCCTCTGTTATATTGCCCGGTACGAACAGGGCGATGCCACAGTGGCACTGGAGGAGATCGGTTCCGATCATCCTTTCAGCGGACTCTCGGGCAGCGATAATATCATCGCTTTCCATACCAAACATTACCGGGACACCCCATTGGTGGTAAAAGGTCCCGGCGCCGGTGCAGAGGTCACGGCCGGCGGCATACTGGCCGATATCCTGAGGATCAGTAATGTACCCTCCTTCAGCAATAAAATCGTATAGCTAATGAAATCAACATATGAACACAAGGAAGTCCGTGTATTTGCCCCGGCCAGCGTAGCCAATGTAAGCTGCGGTTTTGATGTCATGGGGTTTACCCTCGAAGCCCCCGGCGACGAGATTGTTGTTAGGCCTGCAGACGAGGGGCAGGTTGTGATCAAATCCATTACCGGTGACGATGGATTACTGCCCAGTAATGCCCTTAAAAATACGGCCAGCGTGGCTGTTCAGACGCTGCTCGACCACCTGGGATTTGAAAACGGCATCGAAATTGAGGTGCACAAGCAGATGCCGCTGGGGAGTGGACTGGGTTCCAGTGCAGCCAGTTCGGCGGGTGCGGTATTGGCGGTCAACCGGCTGTTGGGCGAGCCGCTGGGCCGCAAGGAGCTGCTGCCCTTTGCCGCGGAAGGCGAGCGCGTGGCCTGCGGGACCGCCCATTACGATAATGTGGGCCCCTCCCTGCTGGGTGGTTTTGTGTTTATCCGCAGTTCCGACCCGCTTGATATCTTTAATCTCCCTTTTCCCGAGTCACTCTATGCGGTTATCGTACACCCGCAGATAGAGATCAAAACCGAGGATACCCGCCGGATCCTCCGGAACGATATCTCACTCGGCCAGGCGGTCAGGCAGTGGGGCAATGTAGGGGGACTGGTGGCCGGGTTGATCAACAAGGATCTGGATCTGATTGCCCGTTCCATGGAAGACGTTATTATTGAGCCGATCCGGTCGGTCCTCATCCCGGGCTACGATGCCGTCAAGGAGGCTGCTCTCGAGGGTGGGGCAGTGGGAGCGGGAATCGCCGGTTCGGGTCCCTCTATTTTTGCCCTGACGCCCGACCGCGAGACGGCGCTGAACGTCAGCAATGCCATGAAATCGGAACTGGACCGGATCGGCCTGCCCTCGGACGAATATATATCCCGCATCAATACCAAAGGAGCAAAAGTAATCGATGTCAAAGACTGAAACCATAGCATTCATCAGCACCCGGGAAAAGACCCGGCCGGTCAGTTTTTTAGAGGCCATGGAGAAGGGACTGGCGCCGGACGGGGGGTTGTATGTCCCCGACCGGTGGCCGGACCTGACGGACCCGTTCTGGAAGAATATCCAGGGAAAGTCCCTGCAGGAAATCGGCCTGCTGCTGTCCCGCACCTTTATCCCCGAAGTCGCTGCCCGCGAGCTGCAGCCGCTGGTCGAGGATGCCCTCTCTTTTGAAGCCCCGCTTGTTCACCTGCATGACGACAGGTATATTTTGGAACTGTTTCACGGCCCCACCCTGGCGTTCAAAGACTTCGGTGCGCGCTTTATGGCCCGGATGATGAGTTACCAGGCCCGCCGGAAGGGAGAGCAGATGGTGATCCTGGTGGCGACCTCCGGGGATACGGGCAGCGCCGTGGGGCGTGCTTTTGAAGGGGTGGAAGGAGTGGACGTATGCCTGCTGTATCCCAGCGGCAAGGTGAGCAAGCTGCAGGAACAGCAGCTGACGACTATCGGGGGCAATGTCACGGCACTCGAGGTTGAGGGAACGTTTGACGACTGCCAGAAGATGGTTAAAGAGGCCTTTTTGGACGAGGAGCTGCGAAAGGATATAACCCTCAGCTCGGCCAATTCCATTAACATCGCCCGGCTGCTGCCCCAGATGTTTTATTACGCGGCCGCGCTGGCGCAGCTCGAAGAAAAAAGCCCCGTACATTTTTGCGTACCCAGCGGTAATTTTGGCAACCTCACGGCGGGAATGATGGCGGGGAAAACCGGCATGCCGGCAGGACAGTTTGTGGCGGGAACCAACGTCAATGATGTCGTCCCGCTCTTTTTGGAGGAGGGAGACTTTGTGCCCAGGCCCTCCCGGGCTACCATTTCCAGCGCCATGGATGTCGGTAACCCCAGTAACCTGGAGCGCATCCGAGCCCTTTACCCGGGAATGGCGACGCTGAAACAGCATCTCTGGGCCGCCTCCTTCGACGATGATCAGACCAGGGATGCGATCCGGGAAGTCTACAGCAACTACGATTACCTCCTCGACCCGCATACGGCTGTTGGTTACCTGGCGGCCCGGCAGTACAAGGACGAGCGGAAAGGGGATCGGGATCCCGTCATTATCTTGTCAACCGCCCACCCCGCCAAATTCGGCGACATTATCGAGCCGGTTATCGGCCGGCCCGTTACCATGCCCGATCGCCTGGCCGAAAGTCTCCGCAGAGAGAAGAAAAGTATCGGGATGAAAGCGGAATACCCGGCTTTTGAAGCGTTTTTGAAGGAGAGTTATGGGTCTTGAACCCAACTCAGCAGGAATCTCATTCTTTTAGTGCAGTAGTTTTATTTGACGAAGAGACAGGGGAAGTTTGCCCGACCAAGTTTCACTGTCTCGGGATTTTGATAAAATTCATTTTCACTGACCTCATCCAGGTATTCTTCATAGCCTCATCGTGTGCCTGTTCTTGATGATCAAATATCTTCTCTAAAAATAAAAAAGCAGCCACATCAAATCTTGGAAGTTCAATGAAAATGAATTCATCTATATCATGAAAAAAATGGAAGTCAGGATTCTTAGTTTTAAAAACCAGTAAAGAGTTTCTTTGAGAGTGTTAATAAAAGCAGAACAATTTTCGGTATTATTACAGGTTAACAACAGGTTGAAAACATTAAACGTTATGGAAATATACACTTCATATCAGGACCGGCCGAATGTTCTAAAAAACCATCAAACAAAATTGTACGACTACTACGGTGAGTCTAAACTGACAACAAAATCGGGCAGCGGTCTCTATTCATACCGGTTTAAAACGAAGGATCACCGTATGTTAAAGGTAGATTACGATTCACGCTTTTATAAATTAGTATTTTGTTTTGACGGCTATTCAGAATCGTTTCTGGGAAAGAAAAAAAGGTATTCCTTTCAAAAGGGAAAAGCTGTTTTTTACCATACGTTGCCAAAGACCCATTGTTCAAAGCTAGAGGCCAATGCACACTTTAAAATTGTTCATCTGCATCTACCTGATGTGATGGTGGAAGAACTACAGATTCTTTTTCCTGACCTGTTCCGGAATGAAGTTATCGAAATCCCGTTACCACCTCAAAGTTATTCCCTGTTGCAGTTGGATCAAAATACACCGCAACAATCACAGGAACTTCGCGAGCTTTTTTTGGAGAAAACGATACTTGAGCAGGTTTACGGTTTTTTTGAAACAGTCATTGGACGACAGAACGGCCTGAAAAACATACAGCGATCGGATGCAAAAAAGCTTGCTGAGGTGATAGACCTGATAGAAAATTCACAACACTACTTGACAATCAACGAGTTATCCAGGAAAGTAGGAATCAACTCCTTTAAGCTAAAAACTCTTTTTAGGAGAGAACTTAACAAATCAGTATTTGAATACCAGGCGGAAAAAAATCTTTCGAAGGCCTATCAACTGCTTCTTGAAACGCAGAATTCTGTAAGCAAAGTAGGCTTGCTGTGTGGTTATCAAAGCGTGGGAAGCTTTTCTAATGCCTTTAAAAGACAGTTTGGAATTCGCCCGTCGGATCTAAGAAAATCCTGATTGGATAAAAAAGATTACCGATTGGATAACGACGGAAGATATATTGGTCCATATATTTTCTTTAAAAAATCATGAAAGCAAATGTAATAACTTCACATGGCAAGCCTTCAGAGGTCTTTGCTATGATCGATACCGATACTCCGAAGATTAATCAAGACGATGTACTGGTAAACGTACATTATACCAGTGTAAATCCTGTGGACTGCCGAATCAGAAATCACTCTCAAGCGAAACGGGATTTCCCGCTGATTGCAGGATACGATCTGTACGGCGAAGTGGTAGACGTGGGCGGGGAGGTCAAAGATTTAACCATTGGCGATCGTATTATCGCTTCTCCTTCTCCATTCAGGCCCGGAGCCAATGCCGAATATATTGCCGTAAAAGCGGCGACATGCCTGAAAGTTAATGACTTGGATCCTGTCATTGGGGCTGCTATTCCGCTTACCGGTATCACCGCTTATGAGGGGCTTTTTGACCGACTTCAGTTAAAAGAAGGCAACACGGTCATGATTCAGGCCGGGGCCGGTGGCGTGGGGCATCTTGCCATACAGTTGGCGAAAAGCGCTGGCTGTACCGTTATCACTACAGCCAGCCGCCCGCAATCCATAGCATATTGCCGGGAAACATTGGGTGCCGATCTAGTCATAAACTATAAAACCTCATCTGTGGAGGAATCCGTAAAGGAGTTCACCGGGGGGAAAGGACTTCCCTTCATTTTTGATACTGTTGGAGGAAAAACTTTTGTTGAATCACTCAATTATTTGAGGCCTGGGGGACATATTTGTACCATCCTTCCTGTAAGTTTTGATTCTTCTGTAGGAAATTCAAATTTGATAAGGAATATTACTATAAGTTATGAATTTATGGGAGCTTCTGCGGTTTATGGACTGGCTCCAAACAGACACCGGGAGATACTCAATCAGTTGGTTGCATCCATTGATCAGGAGAAACTGGTTCCTTATATATCAAAGGTCTTTACGTTTGGTCAAATAGCTGAAGCTCACGAATTAATCGAACGAAAGCATACTACTGGTAAAATCGTTATTTCGGTCAAAACCTGATAAAGGTCTTACCGAGAGCTATCCGGAGTCTTTATCGAATTACGGCTAAGTTGCATCACTGATGAAGCGCTTGATCTTGTTAGGCTAATTTTGCCCCATTCTCAATTATTTTATCTGGAATAGCCAGAACTACATTGCCATTATTGTCATAAAAGCCAGTGACCAAACACTCAGACATAATGGGACCAATTTGTTTAGGCGGGAAATTTACTACAGCGATTATCATCTTATTGATTAAATCTTCCTTACTGTACAGATCGGTAATTTGGGCACTTGATTTCTTAATGCCGATCTCTTCACCAAAATCAATCTTTAAAATATAGGCAGGCTTTCTTGCCTCGGGGAAATCATTGGCTTCAATAATTGTGCCTACTCGCAATTCTACCTTTTTAAAATCACTCCATTCTATTTTATTCAACATAGAATTTTATGTTCATGAAAATTAAAGTGGGCCTAACGACCCTTTAAAAATAAAAAATCACTGATGCAAATTCGTAACACGGAATGTTCGTCAAAAGAAGCAAAAACCGAATAGTCAGGTAAAAGACTAGGATATCAGTCTTGGTTAGCCAGGCTTCTTACAAATAACGCCCTTTCTGGTTAATCTTTCGAATAAATAATAGATAAGGAGCCTTAAAACAAGTATTGCTTAGGGCCTGCAAGAAATGCGATCCCCCTCCGTAACTGCATTGATAATGGATATTCGTTATTACGGTATTAGTAATAGTACACGACCAATCGTGTATAAATCCTGTTCTATCTTAAACATTTTTGGATACGTATTCAAATTAGGGTATACCCTAAATCACCACGCTTTTCCGGATTTCCAAAAGGGGCCCGCGGGCCTCTTTTGTGGTTTTGAATACAATACCCTGATTACGATACGGCCAGGACCAAATATATCGACGGAATTATAAAAATTACCCGGGTGGGGCTTCCCGCAAATGTTATTTGTCCCCTATTTATCCGCCCGTTCAAGTCACACGTGAGAGCCTTTCATTGCGATAGCCAGTCCCTTGGTAAAGGCCTGGATCACCGCTTCGAGGGTGTCCGGCGAGGCTCCTTTTGAGACCCACTGCTGCTCGCCGTTTCTCAGGGTTAGCGTAACGGTTACCAGCGAATCCGTATCGGGACTGAGGATATCGATTTCGTGATTTTCCACGACCAGGGGAAAGACGTTGTCTGTCTCCGTACGAATAGCCGTGAGAACGGCATCGATGGGGCCCACGCCTTTGGACTCGGAGACCACTTCGCGGCCTTCCAGGCTCAGTTTTACGGTGGCCTGGACCAGCCCGTGTTTGCGCATAATCAGTTTGTAGTCCAACACTTCCACCGGGTATTTCAGATCTGTATCCTCATCAAAGATGAGCGACTGCAGGACCTCTATTTCATTGTTGCTGAGCGTTTTGCCTTTTTTGTTGATCTTGGATACGTAATCATTGTACAGCTGTTCGTGCTCCTTGTCCATCTTGAGATTCGCCATGAAAGTATCGCGCGATTTGCCCCAGGACTTTTTCTGCATCCCGATGAAGCCGGAATTGACGTAGCTGATCACCTTCTTGAGGTCCGCTGAAAGCACCGGTGAATTGAGGGAATGTTTAGTAACAACCTGGGTATCTTTAAAACCCGTTCCGGTGGCCACAAAGAGGCATTTTTTCCCGCTGAATTGCTCATTATGCTTCTTAAAGGCGGCCAGCGGCAGTGCGCCCGCCGGTTCCACAAAATCACCCTCTGTTACCGCCAGCTCTTTGAGGGCATCCAGGATTTCATCTTCCGAGACGGTAAAAGCCATGCCCTCCGACTGGTCGATGCCCTCGAGCACTTTGTAAAAATCCACCGGGTCCGGCACCGCTACCGAACTGGCCATGGTCTGCACCTGTTCTTTGACAATCTTCTCTTTTTTGAAAATCCCTTCGACCACCGGTGAGCTCTGGTCCGGCTGAATAGCGACCAGCTTTGGAATACGATCGATCAGTCCCCCCTCCCGCATTTCTTTATACCCCTTGAAGATGGCACTGAAATTGGTACCGCATCCTACAGGAATAAAAATATAATCCATATCACTGCCCCCCTGGTCGACTAATTCATAAGTAAACGATTTTTGTCCCTCTTCCCGAAAAACGAAGTCCCCGGCCAGGTAATAATTGCCTGACTTGGCAAACTCCCGGCAGAGCTGCTCGCAGGTGCTGAAGGACCCTTTGATACGGATAATATTCGCATCGAAAATCGTGGCCTGTGCCAGCTTGGCTTCGGTGGTTTTTTCGGGGACAAAAACAAAGCAGGGGATGTTAAAGTAGCACGCATAAGCCGCTACCGAGGCCGCCATGTTGCCGGTGGAGGCCAGGCAGATGGCATCGGCTTCCAGTTCCCGTGCTTTCTGGACTTCGATGTAGCTTCCGCGATCCTTGAAGCAGCCGGTCGGATGCTCGAATTCCAGCTTGGTCCACAAGTCGGCCCCGTACGTTTCGGAAAGCCTGCCCAGTCGCTTTAGCGCAGTGGGATGGGTCTTTAAGGGATCGGGCAGAATATTTTTTAAAGGATATTGCAAGTCTTCGGAGGGCTGGTCGTAGTCAACCCGAAGCACGCTTCCGCATTCCGTGCAGTAGGTGGTGGTCTCCTCCTCGGAATTGGGATGGCCGTTGGGCACACATTTGAGGGTATATCCGGTTGTTGCAGTGGCCATAATAGCGTAATGAAGTTCGTTTGTTATCTATCTTTTGAAAGGTAATACAGCTCTGCATGAATATTCAATAAGAGGCGTGTTTCTACCCCCTATCCATAACCTGTACCTATAAGATAGTACTCATGCTTGCCATATTGCTTTCAGAACATTTTAAAAGGATCTATTCGATTCCTTGCGGATGAAAGATAGATTATTCTGAACAGGAATGACATCAATTTTTCAGGGGCAGGAGGGAAACTTCATCGAAGTCCATATCCAGTTCATCGAGGACCGGTTCGGCGACTTCTGAGATCTCTTCCGCACTCAGTGCATCAAGTCCCTCTATTTCAATAAAAAGGGCATTCTGATGGCCGACAATGTTATAGCGTGCCTTTTCTGCGTTGAAGCACTGGCGAAGGGTATCCACCAGGAGTTTGATATCCTGCTCGTAAGCCTCGTAATCGGATTCATGGAGTTCATCCATAATAATAAATAACTATTGCGTATTTCAAAGTTCGTGTTATTTTTCAGCTGAACAATACATAATCCTGTATAGGCAATCAATTAATGAATTCTGTAATGACATCGTTGACGACCGTCGCGCAAAAGGAGGTGAAATTAGTGCTCGGATTGATGTCGGGCACCTCGATGGACGGGCTCGATCTGGCGCTGTGCCGCATTACAGGCAGTGGGGTGGACACCGGGCTGGAGCTGCTGGAGTTCAGCACACAGAGCTATTCCCGCGGGTTGCAGGAAAAGCTAAAAGAAATCGTATCCGTCCCCCAGTGCCGGCTGGAGGATGTCTGTCTTATGAATAGCTATCTCGCCGACTATACGGGAGATACGATTCTGGAGACCCTCAAGGAGTGGGGACGGGGCCCGGATGAAATTGACTGTATCGCCAGCCACGGACAGACGGTCTACCACGCTCCCGTATCGAAGCACCGGAAGCCCGGATTCCCCCATGCGACGCTGCAGATCGGGGATGGAGATCATCTTGCGCATCGAACGGGTATTCTTACGCTCAGCGATTTTCGCCAAAAACATACGGCTGCAGGCGGAGAGGGGGCCCCGATGGCGGCACTGGTGGACCGGCTGCTATTCGGTCATCCCGAGAAAGACCGGCTGCTGCTGAATATCGGCGGCATTGCCAATTTTACGTATCTTCCCGCGGCCTGCACGGGGGGGGAGCCGGTAAGCGGCGATACCGGTCCCGGCAATACTTTGCTGGATAAGACAGCGCGTCGCCTGTTCGGCAAACCGTTTGACGAGGAGGGAAAAGCTGCGCGCAGGGGAAGCGTGAACCAGCCGCTGCTGAAAGCGCTGAAAGCGGATCCGTACTTTGATTTGGACCTTCCCAAGACAACCGGTCCCGAACTTTTCAATGGAGCGTATGTGCACAGGGCCCGGCAGGCGTCGGGAGTGAAGGATATCCGGCCGGAAGACCTGCTGGCTACGCTTACAACTTTTACGGCCGAGACCATTTCTGATGCCGTTAAAGAGGTTGTCCCTCCATCCCCTGCCTTGGAGGTATTGGTGAGCGGCGGGGGCATCCACAACGCGTATCTAATGGAAACGCTGAAGCGGTCTCTCACGGGGGCGACGTTCGTAGCTTTCGGGGAGACCTATTTCAATGCCGATGCCAAAGAGGCGGCCTGTTTTGCCGTTTTAGCCAACGAGACGCTCTCAGGAGAAGGGTTTAGTGTCGATCCGTATGCAAACAGAGGACAACAGATGATTCACCTGGGGAAGATTTCTTTCCCGGATTGACTGTCACCGTCAATCGTGTGAAAGCAGATCGATCTCTGCCAGCAGATAGAGCTGTCCGTCCTCAAGAATGATCTCA
The DNA here is from genome assembly GCF_900129315.1 of Fodinibius roseus. Classification (GTDB taxonomy): domain Bacteria; phylum Bacteroidota; class Rhodothermia; order Balneolales; family Balneolaceae; genus Fodinibius; species Fodinibius roseus. Next base: position 83,169 of record NZ_FQUS01000004.1, on the reverse strand, counting down.
CAATCTGTGACTTCGAAAATCTCCTTCTCATGCAGGGGCAGGTCGGGATGTGATACCGGAATTGGGTTTTCGGACGACAATCCCCCCTCGTTTTCCCACCGGCTGATTTCTTCAGGGTCAATATCGGCGACCATATTGTGTTCTATTTTAACTTTCACACGGTGATTGGATGAGGATGACTTCATATTGGTTGCGATTTTATTTTTAGAGGGTCCATTTGTTTCTCTTTTTGGTTCACAGCAGCGATTAATTATTGTTTGTTTTACCGGGTAAAACCAGGAGGGGAGCCTGGATGTAGTAGCTCATATCCCTGGATTGTTTTTTGGGTCCGATCAAGGACAGCGGTTTAACATAACGTATCATAACAACCAATGATATCGGGTATCTTTCTATTTGGTTGGCCACCCCTTCAAAAAAAGTGATGGATTTTTCCTCCTCGAAATCAATAGGTTCGTATGATATTTTTTCTTTAACCAGCTCCCGGAACCCATAGAACATACATTCCGTTTTGAGATTGCTCTCGAGTGTCGTATGAAATACTTTTATTCTTGCCTTGTAGCGTTTAGCCAGCTCAACCACATATTGCAGCGCTTTTAGGTCTCCGTCGTGGTAATCGGTCGTAAATAAAATCTGGTTGAAGTCGGTTATGGGAGCGTTTTCAGGGATGGCCAATACAGGTATCGCCGAGGCTTCCACAACGTCTGCGGTGGTGCTTCCAATAAATATTCTTTTTAACCCGCTTCGGCCTTTGGTACCCATTACGATAAGGTCAGCCCCAAAAGACTGATCGGTCTCTAAAATAGCATTTATTGCGCGTCCTGTCCGGATGTGAGTTTCAACCGGTATATCGGAATATATACCCTCCTTTTCTATTTCCCGTATTATCTTGTCAAACAGTCTTCTTACTTTTTTGGTTACTCCTTCCTTTATTTCCTCATCCATGGGAGCGAAGTCATAGGGCTCTTCAATAGCGTGAAGAATATGGACCGTAGCGCCGATCCGTTTGGCGATTTTCAGAGCGAAAGGCAGCGCATGCCGGGCGTTGTCAGAAAAATCGGTGGGGAATAAAATATTGTTGATGGTTGCGTCCATGGATCAGTCAATTACTTGGAATTAGGTTTTCTTTAATACTATTCAAAAGCAGGCAAAATTGCTGTAATGAAATCCATGCTGCTCGCGTGGGGTTGTTTATTAATAAGTTAACTCACAGGTCCCGCTGCCAGAATACCCGGATCAGATGCTCGTCGTCATAGTTATAGCTCAGATCTCCCGCGTAGGATTTGACCAGGGAATCCCCGATTCTCCGGGCCAGGTGGATGCCGGTAGTAGTAATGGTGGTCTTTTCTTTTTTTTCGCTGATACGAATAAATCGCTCCAGGGGATGTTCGGAAATTTCCAGGTCTTTGATATGTTGGACCCTGTTCATGATCTCGGTTCGATGAATGTCGAAAAAAGATCCCCGTAGCTCAATAATTCCTGCAGGATAGTTATCCCTGGTTCGCCGGCAGGCCGGGCAGATTACCCGGGATGCTTCTTCCGGAAGATCCTCCCAGGTCCACCGCCCATTGGTATATAGCGCTCCGCAAACAGGGCAAATGGTGGGGTCAGGATGCTTTTTTGTTGTCCGGTAGGCATTGTGTTTCTGGTCATCGTAAATCCGGCTTCGCTCTTGTTTAAAATGGCTGTCGATATTTTTCATTAGGGATCATGTTAGTTATAGAGTAAGGGATCCTTTGCAATAAGCGAACGTACGTTTACGCCATGGTGTGATCATTTATTCACCTGCAGATTAGCGCTATCAATGATATTATGACGTAGGTATTGTTTGTTTGGATCTGTGAGGGAAAATACTGCATGGATCAGCCTGTCATGGTTTTCCCTACAGGCAAACGTGCCGGTGAACTACAAAAGGCCGGGGGAGAAAAACCACATCTTGATTGCCGGTAATAACCGAAATTCTATTGTGTATTTTTAATCTCAATAAAATAGAATTGGTGTAACGTACTATGAAGATGCTAAATGGATTACTTGGCCTGATTGTCGGAGTAGTGATGCTGGGAAACACAGCTTTGGCCCAGCAGCATGCTCAGCAGAAAATGATGCAGCAACAGATGAATGAGATGCGGGATATGAATCAGCGTATGAACCAGATGAATGAACGTGTTCATATGATGAATCAGGAGATGTCACGCATGATGGAAAAGACGCAAAACGAACAGATGCAGAACCAGTACCGGATGATGAACCGCATGGGTGAGCAGCTTGGGCTGATGCTTGGCAATATGAAAAATGCAGCCGAACGCTGTAGCCTTATGCTTCAGGATCGTCAAATGATGCAGGACGGCGAGATGAGAAAGGATATGGATCAGGTCCGCCAGCATATGCAGGGTATGACCGGTCAGCTTGAAGAAACGGTCCAAACGATGGAGCGAATGACCAAAAGATTGCGTGAGCATCAACCGGATCAAAATTAAACATCCCATTCCCGGAAAAACTATTGCTTTGACATGATGAATCTCAAAAGATGGATCCTGTTTCTGGGCTTTATTATAGCAGGTGGACTATCGGGAGCCGGTCAGGTACGGGGACAATCGTTGCATTACAACGGCAGTATGCAGCTGGCGACCGGCTCCTATTACTTCGAAGAAAATACCCGGAGTTTTTATCTGACCAATGGCCTGGGTATAAGGAATGCGCGATACGGAATTTCCGCTGACGTTCCCTTTGTTATACAAAGTTCCCCGTGGATCTCGTACAGCCGCTATGGAGGGATACCTACCGGAGGGCCTCAACACGGGTCGGTGGGCCGGCATTACGGGCAGGGTCCGGGTATGGGAATGGGAGGTCGCAGACAGCCTGTCGATCTGGCGGACACGGCTTCGTATACACAGTCCGGCTTCAGTGATCCATCGCTCTCTTTACAGTATCAGGTCCTGGGATTTGAGACCGCGGCAACTGCTTTGTACTTCAATACCTCGATTAAATTTCCTTTGGCTGATCCTTCAAACGGATTTGGGACCGGTGCCTGGGATATGGGCATCGGAGGTTCCGTATCCAGGCGTTTTGATACATGGTTTACGACAGCCAATTTCATGTACTGGCATTTTGGAGACATGCCCGACCTGGAACTGAAATCTTCGCTGACCTACGGAGCGGGCATCGGTAAATCTTTTTCCGGTGGACACTGGCTGGTACTCGGATCTTTTAACGGGATGACAGAAATTATTGATGGGGTTATCCCTCCTATGTCGGCCGCGCTGGGGATAGGTTATCAGGTGGGTGCACGGACCAGTCTGAATATCAGCACCTCTTTCGGCTTGTCAGAGTCTTCTGCAGATGTTGCGTTTGGGGGAGGATGGCAGGTTAAACTAAACTAATTGGATTCAACAAATGAACATTCTGTAGTCTGACATCAAATGGATAGTAGGATGAAAGCTTCAGCTAACGTAGCAGGCACAGTGAAGAGTAGCCCGACAAAGACTCAATTTATGACTATGCGGTTTTAAATTTCAAGGGGATTTCAAATATGAGATCATATGTAAGAATATTCCCTACATAATTGAGATAGCTATTAATTACATAACAATCAGGTTACTCGTCTGAGTACGAGAGACATTGAATTTTTATTATGTATTAAACATTAATTCAATCCAGAACATCATGGCTGCGCAACCGCATATTCTCGTATTGGGATGCAACTTCGCCGGACTTACGACTGCTCGTTATCTTCGGGAGTTTGCAGGTGAGGGGGTAAAGATTACCTGTATCGATCGCAAACCTTATTTGTCGTTTATTCCCAATATTCCCATTGAGGTGTGGAACAACAATAATCCCGCCACGGAACTCCACCTTCCCTTCATGAAATTTCTCGACCGGGATCACATCCGGTTTATCCAGGGGGACATCCGGAATATTGATGTGGACCAAAAAAATATTGCCTATATACCAACTGAGCGGTCCGGTTCTGCGAGCGAAAATATAGCTTACGATTATCTGGTTATTGCCCTGGGGAATCATTTGGCTTTTGACAAGATCGAAGGTTTTGCAGAACATGGTCATACGTTTACGGATACGTTTTACGGGGATGAAATTCGAAGGTATCTTCACGAAGGAGGATATAAAGGGGGACCGGTTGCCATCGGTTCGGACCGTTTTATACAAGGTAAAAGCGATAAGCTTCCGGAAGGGTTGCCCGTGGCCGAGGCAGCTTGTGAGGGTCCCCCGGTAGAAGTGGCCTTCTCAATGGCCGACTGGCTTGAGAGGCGGGACCTGGGCGGAGCTGAAAAAATAACGCTGTTCACCCCCGCCGAAGTCATTGCCGAAGATGCAGGAGAACAGATTCTCGATCAGCTGTTGCCCATGGTGGAAGAGATGGGATACGGGTATAAGGCCAATACCAGGGGAATCAGCAGAATTCATAAAGATGGCATTGAATTCAAGGACGGCAGCAGCGTTGAGGCCGAACTAAAGATTATTTTTCCGAACTGGGAAGCCCACGCGTTCCTGAAAGAATTACCTATCTCAGATGATCAGGGGTTTATTGTTACCGACAGGTACATGCGCAATCCCGATTACCCGGAGGTTTTTGCGGTTGGGGATGCGGCTTCCATTACGGTTCCGAAGCTGGGATCACTGGGACATATGGAAGCGGAAGTGTTGGCCCGTGTGGTCGGAAAGGAGGTGGGGAATTATCAACCCGAGGGAGAAATAGATCCGATGGAATTCATGCTTATATGTATGGGCGACATGGGAAGCCACAAGGGCTTTTACATGCATACCGATGAATGGTGGGGTGGAGATACCAGTATCCTGAAAATGGGATACACGCCCCATATGCTCAAAATGGGTTTTAAATCCATGTACTATACAACGGGTGGAAAAATACCTACATGGGGTTTGCCGCTGTCTGAATTTATCGCTGACCGCACCGTCATTTAATATATAAAAAGTGAGTGGTTAATTATGGATCTGAATACAAAAGAAGTGATAAGAAATTTGCAATTATGGGGCGGAGGTCTGGTTTTGTTGGCAATAGGGGGAATTGTCCATTCGATTTCCAAAGGAGTCATGCGTTATAAAAAATACCACCGGCAATTTGATCCGGATAATGTCAAAGAATTTGACGGCCATATCCTGGAAATTATTACTGAAGGCAGCCAGAATGATGAGAAGCAAGGTGTTATTCTAATTCTGGAAACAGAAAACAAAAAAATTATTCCCATCCACCTGGGGCCGGAGTGGTATATCAGTCACCAGCAAGATAGACTCAAAGATGGTCAAAAGGTTAGAGTTGTTGGATCGCGCGTTAATTATGAAGATAATCCTGCCATAATAGCCGCCCGAATTGAACACGGCGACAGCACGCTGATTTTGAGAGATGAAAACGGGCGGCCCAGGTGGCAAAGCTGGGTAAATTAAAATTTCAAATATAGCAATACTCACACTCACACGAAGAATAGTTACCTATCATGAATAAAAAAGTATCCACAACCAAACGCGAGAAATACATCGATAAATTGTCGACTCAGCTGAAAAAATGGGATCGCGAGCTGGAAGCATTTGAAGAGGAGAATGAAAAACGGCTTTCCGAATTAAAACAGGATTTGGCTAAAAGATTAAATAATTTAAAAACCAAAAGAAGCAAGTTGGACCAAAAAATGGATCAGCTTGAAGAAGTGGGGGAAACGACCTACCAGAGTATCAGAAAGGATGCCGAAAAGTTGTGGAAAGATCTTAAGAATGGATTTTCATCTTTGCGAAAAGAGATGAAGAAATAGAGCAGCTGTTCTCCGGGCATAGGTGAAGGCATTTTAAGCACGTCTGGGAAAAAACAGTCGGATGATGTATCTGTTTGATATTATCCAACATGATCATTTTTAGCATTAGTCAGTTTTTGACCCGGCAGCACCAGCAGGGGAGCCTCTGAATAATAGCTCATTTCCTGTGAAAGCCGTTTGGGAAGGGGCGGGAACGATTCCTCATAGTGCACCATTACAAGCAGTGAAATACTGTGCCGGGCCATTTTTTGCGTTACTGCTTCAAAGAAGCGTGTGGACGGGGTTGTTTCAAATTCAATGTTATCATAAGATATTTTTTCTGTTACAAGATCCCTGAACCCCCTGGACATGATTTCGGTTTTGAGATTGTTTTTAAGCGAGGAATGAAAGATATTGATTTTTGAGTTGAACAATTTCGCCAGTTTGACCACGAATTGCAGCGCTTCGAGATCGCCATCCTGATAGTCAGTGGCGAAGATGATCTGTTTGAATCCCTCGTACGAAGCTTCTTTGGGTACGGCCAAAACCGGTACTTCGGCGCGACGTATAACTTCTGCGGTGGTGCTGCCGAAGAGAATTTTTTTCAACCCGGTCCGCCCTTTGGCCCCGACAACCACCAGGTCAGCATTTCGATTCCCGGCTTCTTCGAGAATGTTATATACGGCCCGTCCGGTTTGAATGCTGGTTTCAATATTCAGCTCACCGTAGGTGTCATTTTTCCGGATTTCATCCTCCAGAGTATTAAACAGTTTTTTTACGGTCTGGCTGATACTTCGCTTGACTTCTGTAGTGATAGGGGCTTCATCCATCATGGCAAAATTATAGGGTTCCTCGATGGAATGCATGAGATGCACTTTTGCATCGCTGGCGCGGGCTATTTCCAGGGCAAAGGTGAGCGCATTGGACGTATTCTCGGAAAAGTCAGTCGGGAATAAAATGTTATTGATATCAGCCATGACGGATCGTTAAATTATGTTAGTTATCTGTTTTTTAAAAATATACCTTTTGAAGAAAAATGATGTAGTGATTTGGTATCTAAATACTGTAGGGATTAACTGGTATCACAAAAAATTCAGTATCCTTTACTCTTGCGGTTTGCCGGTTATTCGGAACCACTCCTTACACCATTGTCTTCGTATCCCTGCCGGGCAAGTAATCGAGTTCTCATTGGCCAGGCACTTGGTTCATTTCGCAGATCCAGTTCATTGATAGTATGGCGATATGCCGCTCCCGGCGCCGAAAAGATGCTGAATTTTTTTATGTTTAAAAAGCCGGGATGAGTTGCAATGTAATATTTAACGTGATGTATAAGTATAGCTATGGAATCCAATTCAACCTCACCGTTGCCGGGGCACAGACATGAGAAAAGAAATATCGGTCCCTGGGTATTCTGGCTGATACCCTTGCTGGTGATCCCGCTTTGGCTAACGGCCTATCCGGAGACAACGGTCAGGCACAGCGCAAAAAGATTTTTCATCTATTCAAGTCAGCTGTCCGCTCTTGTCGGCTTCTCTCTATTTGCAGTTACTTTTGTATTATCCGCACGGATTAAATGGCTGGAATCCTGTTTCGGCGGATTGGATAAAATGTATCATACCCATCACCGGATGGCCAATGCTACTTTTGTCCTGCTGTTGTTTCATCCGATTTTACTGGCAACCAGGTGGGTACCACAGGATATTGCCAAGGTATTTTGGTATTTCCTTCCGGTGCACCGTCGATTGGCAGTCGATTTCGGCAGCTGGTCTTTTTGGGGCCTGATTATACTGATGCTGCTGACCCTGGTGGTCAAGCTCCCTTATGACAAGTGGAAACTGACACATAAGTTTATGGGGGTTGTATTTATATTCGGGGCTATCCATCTGTTTTTTCTGGATAATCTGGCAATCGCCAGTCCTTTATTGTTTCTGTATCTGCTCATTTTATCTGTTGCGGCCGTCGCAGCGTGGATTTATAAATCATTCCTGCTGGAACACATACTCCAGAAGCCCCGGCTTGAGGTTACAACTGTTGAACGGTTGAGTGACCGGGTTGTGGAAATCGAGCTGCAGGCAGAAGAAGCTATAACGTTTCGTCCCGGACAGTTTTATTTTTTTAGTTTTCTCGCCCCGGATATTACTCGCGAAGCTCACCCGTTTACAGTTTGCAGTGCTCCCGGACGGAAAGAGGTCAGAATAATGGTAAAAGCTCTTGGGGATTATACCCGGACCCTTTACAGAAATTTAGAAACCGGCACAACAGCATTATTTGAAGGTCCATACGGTTGTTTCGATTACAGGCGGGAATCAAAAAGCCAGGTGTGGATGGCCGGCGGCGTGGGTATTGCTCCCTTTTTGAGCTGGGTCAGAAATCTGAAAGAGGAAAAATCGAATGTTATGGCAGATTTGTACTACTGTGTAAACGCTGAAAAAGAGGCTGTATATCTGAATGAGTTTAAAGCATTCCAGAAGCAATCCACCGGGTTCAATATTCATTTGGTTTGTGCCGACAGGGAAGGTTTTTTAGATGCCCGTGATATTCCTGATCTGGCAAAGAAAGTCATTTATATCTGTGGCCCTCGGCAGATGAGAAAAAAATTGTTAAGCGAGTTAAAAAAAATGAATGTGCCGGAGAAAAATATTCATTACGAAGATTTTGATTTCTTTTAGTTTGAGTATAAGGTTATCTATTTTGTGGATTCCATATATATTGATTATTCCAATACATCAAGAGTTATTGAATCTTTGATTTATCATTATGCAAAAAGCTCGTAATTCCAACATCGTACGTATTGCCGCCCTCTTACTGGCGGGAGTGCTGCTGGTACATATCATGTCGGAAGCTCAACTGATATTACTTCCATTGGCCTGGGCGCTGTTTATTTCGTTGCTTATTTTACCGGTAACACAATGGCTTGAAAAGAAAGTCCCTCGTCCCGCAGCTATAATCTCTGTATTGATAATAGTCACTGCTTTAATAGGCCTTGTGTTGTATATTCTTTCTTTTCAGATTGTTGGTTTGTTGAGGGATGCCCCTGCAGTTACCAATAAACTAAATGATTGGATTTTGTCATTTCAAGAGATAGGCGAGGAAACCCTTGGTGTTACAAATGAAACGATAGCCCAACAGGTTTCCAGTTCCCTGTCAGGTATATTCAGTAACTCCCTGATTATGCTGCGGAATTCCCTTTTCTCGGCATTTCAAACATTAACACTGATCAGTGTTATCCCCCTGTATATTTTCTTTATGCTTTATTACAGGGATCTTTTCTATGATGGGTTCCTTGGATTGGCTAAAAATTACCGGACAAAGGCTTCTGATATCATCAGCAAGGTAAATGATGTGGTACAGCAATATATGGTCGGGCTGATGGGGGTGACCGTAATAATTGGAATTCTTTTCTATATAGTGTTGACTTTGCTGGGAATTAATTATGCTTTGTTTTTTGCGGTATTACTGGCTGTTTTCAATCTCGTACCCTATATCGGGGTAATCGTTGCTTCCCTTGTTGTTATTTTATATACGATTGCTACCACGGATACGCTGTTTTATCCTGTTGCTGTGCTTGTTGCTCTCTGGTTTATTCAGTTGGTGGAAAATAATCTAATAACCCCATACATCCTGGGATCCCAGGTTAGATTAAATCCTATGGCAGCACTCATTGCTATATTTGTCGGTGGAAATATCTGGGGTGTGTCGGGAATGATTTTATTTATCCCTTTACTGGGGGTCTTGAAAGTGGTGTTTGATGAATTTGAGGAATTGAAGCCCATTGCTTTGCTCCTGGGTGATTATCGGAATCAACAAGAGGTGAAGGGGAAAGAACCAACGGAAGAGTTATAACTGTTTTTTCTTGATTTGAGTATATAAATAGTGTTAGAGAAAAGGAAGAATACTCAGGACTCCGGTTGCTGAGATCAGGAGGATAAGCCATAACAACGTCTTGCTCTTATTGAAGCCTGTCCAGAATGTGAAAAGTGCCCCTTTGACTAAGGTATTGGAGATTACAGATATGACAATACCGGAAACTGCTACATCCGAACCGATTTCGTTCAGGGCCATTCGGGAAAGGGAAAGCGTAATGGCATCCACATCCATAAGCCCGGAAAGCAATGCCAGCAGATAAATGCCCTCGTCCCCGTACCAGTGTTCCATGGCGGTAGCAAGGACGAGTATAACAGCCAGCAACAAACCGAACTGGAGGGCCGTAAAAAACTGAAGTGGGTTTTTAAGGTCGATTTCGGGCTGTTTATCTGCCGGATTCCGGGATTTCCTCCAAAGCCATATTGCGGCAATGCCCGTTGACCCCATCATTACGGTCAGCGGTACCCACAGGGGATGCCACAGGCTGGGATTTACAATCAATACCTCGATGGCAACTCGAACAAACATGATGGATGAAGCGACAAGCACCCCCGCCATAAAAAGATAGCTGGGAACCTGTTTTTGTTGTCGTGCGAGCTGTGCAAGGCTGAGCGTTACGGCGGTTGATGAAGCCAGTCCGCCGGTCACTGCTGTCAGCAGGGTACCTTGCCGTCTGCCCAAATATTTGATAAGAATGTACCCTGTAAAAGAAAGACCGGATATGAGCACGACCATCCACCATATCCAGTAGGGATTCAGGCTCTGCCAGGGCCCAAAGCCTTCATTGGGCAGCAGAGGCAAGAGAATAACCGAGATAACCAGCAGCTTGATTCCTGCATAAATCTCTTTGACTTCAATTTCCTGCAGCCATCGATGGAGTACCGGTTTCAGACTTAGCAGTGAGATGACGATAACCGTCACGGCCAATGCATACAACTGATATCCCAGGGTCGCCCACGCCCCGAGGGAAAAGGTGAGCAGCAGGGCTATCTCCGTAGTGATACCCAGATCGTGATCTTCTCTGGTATCTATGATATAGGAAGTAATGACCAGCGCGGTGAGAGAAAGGAAGATGACCGCTACCATCCACTCGCCCGCAAAACGACTCAATTCGCCCCATACTCCTCCGAGCAGTCCCACCAGGCTAAAGGTGCGAATACCTGCTACACGATCTCCTTCGTCCTCTTCGCGGCCGGACCAGCCCCGTTCGATACCGATGAGCAACCCGATTCCCAGGGCCGACAGGATATTCCAAATGATTTGCAGCTGTAAATCCATTTATTGGCTGTATTACTATGTTACTTGTCTAAAGAGGAAAATTCAAGCTAACGGATTTTATGGCCAAAAACCATATTTCAGCATGGTAGAAAACAAGAATAGTTGATTTAACAGGTTTTAAATGTTTTTGTATTTGATATCCCAACTATGTTCTGAGCAAACGCAATCCGTTTAAAACTACCAGCAGGGTACTGCCCTCGTGTCCCACTACGCCGATAGGAAGGGGCAAGGCAAAGAGAAACACCGAGGCTACCAGTACGGCAATGACTGCCAGGCTAAAGATGATATTTTGCCAGACAATTTTCCGGGATTTGCGTGCAAGCTGAATCAGATAGGGTAGTTTATTAAGATCGTCTCCCATCAATACCACATCGGCCGTCTCCAAAGCCACATCGGTACCTGCCGTACCCATGGCAATGCCCATGTGGCTGGCTGCCAGTGCCGGGGCATCGTTGACACCGTCACCCACCATGGCCGTAGAACCTTCTTTGACCAGCTGTTTGATAAATTCAACCTTTTCGTCGGGCAGCAGTTCTGCGTGAAATTCATCGATAGTAATCTCATCAGCAATAGAACGAGCGACCCCTGTAGTGTCCCCGGTCAGCATCAGCAGCCGGTTGATTTGCAGGCTCTTTAATTTCTTTATCGCCGCCGGCGCCTGCTCTCGAATTTCATCAGCCACAGCAATTATTCCGGCTGGTTTACCATCAATAACAACATAAATCACCGTTTTGGCCTGTAGTTTTAATTTATCGGCTTCTTCCCGTATCCCGTTTTTCCAGTCTTCGCTGGTGGTATCAAAGAGTTTTTCGTTGCCCACCTGGATGGTTTTATTTTTTAATTGTGCGGAAATACCTTTTCCGGCCTCAGACTGTACTTGGTTTGCAGAGCCATATGCTACCTTCTGTTCGCCCGCTTTTTTTAGAATGGCGGCTGCCAGATGATGCTCAGAATGTTCTTCGGCCGAAGCGGCCATTGAAAGCAGTTCGGATTCTGAAATTTGACCGGCTTTACCGTTGTTGTAAGGGATAATATCGGTTACCGCCAGATTACCTTTTGTCAGCGTTCCCGTTTTGTCAAAGGCAATGATGTCAATTGAGGCTGCCTGTTCAAGATAGGCCCCGCCTTTAAATAGAATACCATTTTTTGCCGCATTGGCGATAGCCGAAAGTACGGAAGCCGGCGTGCTGATCACCAACGCGCAGGGAGAAGCTACCACCAGTACCGTCATGGCCCGGTAAAATATGTCGTCGAAAGGCTGGCCCGAAAAAAACCAGGGAAATAGGATGAGCAGAACAACCGCTGAAATTACTCCCACTGCATACCAGGGTTCAAAATCATCTAAAAACCGCTGGGTGGCGGCTTTACTGCCTTGCGCCTGTTCAACCATTCTAATGATTTTGGCCAGGGTTGTTTCCTTGGCCAGCTTGGTAACCCGTACAGAAATAACTCCGTTTTCATTGAGACTGGCAGCAAATACCTCATCTCCCGGTTTTTTTTTAACGGGTACGCTTTCTCCCGTAATTGCTGCCTGATTCACCGATGTAATTCCGTCTGTTATTTCTCCGTCGATGGGGATACGTTCTCCGGGCCTGACAATTACTATATCACCTTTTGAAAGCTCTTCAACGGGCCGTTTTATTTCCGAGCCATCGGAATTGCGAACCAAAGCCTCATCAGGACGAAGTTTCATCAGCGATTTTATTTCACGCCGGCTTTTACCAAGGGCATAGTCCTGAAGGGTATTGCTCAATGAAAATAGAAAAAGCAAGATAGCTCCTTCCATCCATTCACCAATGCTGGCCGCTCCAAGGGCCGCCAGGATCATGAGCACATCCACATTGATTTTGAACTTCGTCAGAGCCCGGATACTCTCAACCGTTCCTGCGTATCCACCGCTGAGATAAGCGATAATATAGAAAACAACTGTGAGTTGCTTCTGCAGCCATCCCGTCCATTCGCCTATAGCTCCGATGAGCAAGGCAATAGCACAGATTACCGTCAACCATGCCTTAAATTTGCCAGCCGTTAAGATTTTTTTCACAAACTATAATTTGATATGAATAAAGTTTGTACTGAACGTACAGGAGCGTACTGCAACAGCACATGAACCTACCGTTTTATACTCATGAAGTCGATTCCTTTTCCGACTTTTTGACAATAGCCGTCCATTTTGCGTGCGGATTGATTTGATCCTGGGCGAGGTCGCTTAATCCCATGTCGGCCCTTTTTTCTTCTCTCAGCGTATCGAGCAAACGTTCGGCAATATCGTGTTGCTCATGGGCCTTGGCATAGGAGATGGCGGTGCCGTATCCGGCAATTTCATAGTGGTTGATATGCTGGATGGCGGTTACCAGTGCAGCATCCCGCACTTCCGGATTTTTGCAGCGATCACTCAGCTTCACCGCTTCCTCAATGATCCCCCTGATGCCATCGCACGATTCACCGGCCGGTTCTTCATGGAGTATGTCAAACACTTCTTCTATTCGCTCCAGCTGATTTTTGGTTTCCCTGCGATGCATCTGTATGATTTCGTCCAGCTCAAATGAATCTGCCTGCTCTTCGGCTTTACGAAGATAATCAAGCTGCTGGCGCTCCCCGTCGTACAGATCACGCAGCTGCTCAAGCATTAAATCGTAGAGATCTATGATATCCTGTTCTTGATCTTTCATATCGGGTATTTTTAATTGTATAATTACTGGTATATTTAGAATTATTTTGATCAGGTGAACATCTTGAATTATATATAACCATATTTTGTGGATTCCGAAAAGAGGGGAACAGCTGATCGGGAAGTAGGGGGGAACCTGACAATAGGATGTAGGGGAATTTGCCATGTATTAAAATTTTAGATTTAAATTAAGGAGAAGTCCGATAACTTTTTAACTTGGGTGTTTGTGCGTATCCGCAATTAAAATTTCTTATGAGTCTCTTAAAAGAAGAATATTTAAATAACCCGGTTGACGAAAAAGATCTGCGAAAGATGATGGATCACCTTCCCCGGCTGGTGATGCTGTTGGATCTGGAGGGGACGATCCTGTACTGGAATGGGGGCGGTGAAAAAGTGTTTGGCTATAAAGCCGGGGAGATCATAGGCAAGCCGGTCTGGCGACTTTATCCGGGGCGGGAGTCGGACAATTTTAAGGATGAGCTGGAGTTTTTAAAAAAAGGGAAGGAGCTTTCCCTTGAGATGGAGGGACGCCATAAGGACGGTTCCCGTATCTGGCTGGATGTAAAGAGAACTATGATCGAAAATAGCCGGGGAGAGCCGGTTATCCTGGGTAATGCCAGTGACATCAGCTTGCAGAAAAAAGCGGAGTTAGAGCTGGCCGAGAGCCAGGCCCGGACCGAAGCGATTCTGGAAACGGCTGTTGAAGGGATTATCACCATTGACAGAGAGGGAATCATTCAGAACTTTAACCAGGCAGCCGAGAAGATGTTTGGCTACCGACCCGCAGAAGTAATCGGGGAAAATATAAGCATGCTTATGCCGTCTCCCTACCATGAGGAGCATGATGAGTACCTGGACAATTATCTGGAGACGGGCGAACGCAAAATTATCGGCATTGGCAGAGAAGTAAGAGGCAAGCGAAAGGACGGGAGCGTATTTCCCATTGAGCTGGCTGTAAGCGAGGTTAACGTCGGGGATGAAGTAATTTTTACCGGATTAATCAAAGATATCAGTAACCGGCGCAAGCTGGAAAATGAAATCCTTGAGATAGCCGAGGATGAGCGCCGCCGTATCGCACATGAACTACACGACGGACTGGGACAGATGCTTTCAGGCATAAGCCTGATCAGCAGGAATCTGGCCCGCAAGCTGGAAGCCAACGGGCTGCCGGCGGCAGATGAAGTGCTGGAAATTTCCAATATGATCAGGGAAGCGGATGAGCAAGCTCGTGAACTGGCGCATGGACTGGCGCATATTGAGCTGGAAAATGAAGGACTGCAGGCTGCCATGAGTCGACTTTGTGAGCGGATTGAAATACTTACGGATACGCCATGCACCTTTAAATGTCCCAGTGATTTTAAAATTGAAAAGCCGACGGTTGCCCTGCACCTGTACCGCATTGCACAGGAAGCCATTAATAATGCAGTCAAACATGGTCAGGCTACAAAGATATTCGTCCGTCTGGAAGCCAATAACAGTAAAAAAAGATTACAGCTTGTTGTCGAAGATAATGGCACAGGATTTCCCGCTACAAGTGAAAAAAAAGATAAAGGCATGGGCATCAATACGATGAAATACCGCTCCCATATATTAGGGGGCAACTTGAATATTACCGAAACTCCTGAAGGATGGACCCGGGTAATATGCAGCATCCCGTTGTACAATATTGAAATGGTAAATAAAATATAACTATCTTTTATTATGGGTAAAGATTCCAAGACAAAAATCATAGTAGTGGACGACCATCCGATGATGCGCAAAGGATTATCCATGACGCTGGATTCGGAACTTGGGTTTGAAGTCATAGCACAGTTCGAGCGCGCTGAAGAGGTCGTGGAAAAATACGATGAACTTGCGCCTGATCTGGCCGTTATAGATATCTCCCTGCCCGGCATGAGCGGCCTGGAACTGGTAAAGCATCTTGCTGCACAGGATCCCGATCTGAAGATACTGGTCGTATCGCGACATGAGGAAAATTTATACGCGGAACGAGTATTGCGTGCCGGGGCCAAGGGATACGTTATGAAGCAGGAAGCCGGGGATGTTTTAATTAAAGCGGTGAGAAAAATACTCAATGGCCGAATCTACGTTAGTGATGCCATCAATGAAAAGTTACTGCTGGGCATGGCAAGCGGGCAAAAAGATCTCAATAAATCACCCCTCGATCTTTTAAGCGATCGTGAGCTGGAGGTCTTCGAACTTACCGGCAAAGGGAATAACACCCGGGAAATAGCCGAAAAGCTACATCTTGCTGTAAAAACAGTGGAATCGTACCGGGCCCGGATTAAAACCAAACTTAATCTTGAAAACGCCACGGAGCTCATGATGCATGCGGTGAAATGGGTGGAGACGGAAGGCGCCAACCTGGAGTAGCCCTTCCCATTTTTCAGGGTCATCAGGAAGGATTTTGCAAACCCCGGCTGTCATCACATGAGTCATCAAAGTTACTCTTTTAGAAGCCACAACCGTTAGTTTGAGATTCGTTGGCAGGCTCAGAATGACACGTTCGATGGTTTTGTGAAGCATCCCGAAGAGTGTCCCCGGACAGTCGGTTTGCAGCAGAGAGAGTTCATCATAGCACGACAAACCGGTTTCATTTCTGGATAAATGATAAGAGGCCTTTGAAAAACCAGAGGGTTTTTGTTCAATACCAACTCCTGAGTGATTTTAAAACCGTAGTGTATAGACTAAAGATGAGGATATTGAAATAGCGAAAATATAGAGATTGGGCAAAACATAGGTTTTAAAAAGTATAGAAAAATGAATAATAGCCAGGAGAGAGAAAAAAGCGGCCTGTCATATCCTGACATAATACCTGCCGGCAACTAAAAGTCAGCAGTACTTCAAAGTTCAGTTATTGCATGTAGGGAAATCCCCTATCACTACAATTACTGCTTTCCTACACGTTTCGATAAGATCGTACTGCATACCTGTGTCCATATAATTCCTTACTTATATATGAGAAATAAGCAGAACCGGATTTTTACGGAAAAATGCTTATAGAATTTCAATACAAATAAGGAGGAGTAATTATGAAAGCAATACAAAAGAAATCCGAGTTGTCTCCGATTGAATCTATTCGGCGGGAGATGGATCGTTTTTTCGATGATATCGTACCTTTTTCGCGCAGAGAGGGCGGCGATGGAATGCGAATGGAACTATGGGCCCCGGATACGGATGTCAGTGAAACGGATGAAGAATATATCGTATCAGTGGACCTGCCGGGCATCTCCAAAGAAGATGTGGAAGTCAGTTATAAGGATAACAGATTGACCATCAGTGGCGAGCGTCAGCACGAGGAAAAAGAGGAGAAAGAGGACTTTCTTCGCAAGGAGCGGTATCATGGTAGTTTTACGCGTTCGTTTACGCTTCCCTCGGCAGGCAAGGATGACAAAATCAAAGCTCGATTTAAGGATGGCGTCTTAAAAGTAACTGTTCCGAAAGCCGAGGTGCAAAAACCTAAAACCGTGCCGATAGATTGAGAATTAACAAACATACATGTAATAGGGCCGGCAAAAGGGCCATGACCATTTGCCGGTTCGTTAATTTTAATGAAAAGAGGCTATCATGAAAACCAATGTAGGAAGGACAGACACCATAGTACGAGTGATACTTGCAGTAGTAATATTTTTTCTCGGCTTCTATTATCAAAGCTGGTGGGGAGTCGTAGGACTGATTCCGTTGATTACGGGCATCGTCGGAGTATGTCCCCTGTATGCGCTGTTGGGCGTATCGACCTGTCAAGCGGCCCCAAAAAAATTATAACTAATCAGAGTATGCACTGGTTGTTTAATACGGACTATTATGGATAATAAAGTTGCTTTAATTACAGGTGCAGCTACGGGTATCGGCAGGGAAACGGCCATCGCCTTCGCAAGAAAGGGAGCCGATATCGTAATTTCCGATATCAAAGGCGAAGACCTTAAGGAAACAGAGAAAAAGATCAAGGAAGAAGGAGCCGAGGTTCTCTCTGTCAAAGCGGATATATCCCGGGAGGATGACGTTCGCAATATGGTTAATGAAGCAATAGAAAAATTCGGACGCCTGGATATGGCCTGTAACAATGCCGGTATAGGCGGAGAGTCCGCAACCAGCGGTGAATACAGCACCGCGGGGTGGGATAAGGTGCTCAATATTAACCTGAGGGGACAATTTTTGTGTATGAAATATGAAATTGAAGCCATGCTTGAGAATGGGAGCGGCTCGATTGTTAATATTTCCTCCATACTCGGACATGTGGGTTTTGCCGAGGCACCTGCTTATGTTGCCTCCAAACACGGTCTGCTGGGACTTACCAAAACTGCTGCTATTGAATATGCACAGAAAGGTATACGTATCAATGCTGTATGTCCGGGCTTTATTGAAACACCGATGCTGGAAGATGCCGGTATTACCACCGATGAAGAAACCAAACAATATATCATTTCACTTCATCCTGCAGGACGGTTGGGCAAGCCACGTGAGGTAGCTGATGCCGTTGTGTGGCTGGCTTCCGATGAAGCTTCTTTTGTTACCGGGCACCCGCTGTTGGTGGACGGAGGCTATGTGGCACGCTGAGGACCAAATTTCCTGGTGAAAAATCCGGGATAGTTCATTTTTCAGCTTTTAAAGAATACAACCGGGGCATTCCTTTATTACAATTAAATTATGGACAAACAATCATCACCCTATATACGTTGGTTTGAAGAGGTCGGAATAGACGATGTTGGCCTGGTCGGCGGTAAAAATGCCTCCCTTGGTGAAATGATCAAACACCTGGAACCGATGGGCGTCCGTGTTCCCAACGGCTTTGCCACCACCGCGGAGGCCTATTGGGCTTTTATGAAAGAAAACAGCCTGGAGGCTCCTGTCGAAGAAGAGATAGGCAGATTCCGGCGCGGGGATATATCTCTGGAAGAGGCCGGCCGTTCAATCCGGCAGATGATCAACAAGGGCGTATTCCCGATTCCACTGGCTGAGAAAATACGAGCAGCTTATTCGGAGTTATCCGGGCAGTACGATACCGGGGACGTAGATGTGGCTGTCCGAAGCAGCGCAACCGCTGAGGACCTCCCCGATGCCAGCTTTGCGGGCCAACAGGAAACGTACCTGAACATTCGCGGGGGCGATGAACTGGTGGGGATCTGTAAGAAATGTTTTGCCTCCCTTTTTACCGATCGGGCCATCTCCTACCGCGAGGAAAAGGGGTTCGATCACATGAAGGTGGCGCTTTCCATCGGAATCCAGAAAATGGTCAGAGCCGACAAGGCTTGTTCCGGGGTCATGTTTACGGTGGATACGGAGTCGGGCTTCCCCAATGTGGTGCTTATCAACGGTTCGTGGGGACTCGGGGAAAATGTGGTGCAGGGTACGGTGAACCCGGACCAGTTTTTTGTCTTCAAGCCTTTTTTGAATGCTGAGGAAAAGCGTCCCATTATTGAGAAAATAAAAGGCAGCAAAGAGCTTAAAATGGTGTATGCCTCGGAGGGGGAAAACAAAACGAAAAATTTGCCTACTTCCATGATGGAGCGGCAGTCGTTTGTACTCGGGGATGAGGAGATACTCCGGCTGGCCCGCTGGGCGGCCGATATTGAAAAGCATTACGGGAAACCGATGGATATCGAATGGGTGAAAGAAGACTCGACCGGTGAGCTTTATATCGTGCAGGCTCGTCCCGAGACGATTCACTCTCAGCAGGCTGGCGGGAGTTTTAAAACCTATCGCCTGCACGAAGACGGAGCGCCGGTGTTGATCAGGGGATTAAGTATCGGAAACAATATCGTTCATGGTATTATAAAGCATGTGCATGATATCACTGATCTTCAAAATCTGCAGCCCGATCACATACTCGTTACGGAAATGACGGAGCCCGACTGGGTACCGTCCCTGAAAAACGTAGCCGGTATTATTACGGATTTCGGGGGACGAACGTGTCATGCGGCCATTGTCAGTCGCGAGCTGGGCATCTCGGCTGTGGTGGGTACCGGCGAAGGGACAAAAATACTTGAAGAGGGACAGGAGGTAACCCTTTCGAGCGGGGAGGGGGAGGAGGGCAAGATCTATGAGGGCAAGATTGATTTTGAGGTCAATGAGGTTGATCTGGACGATCTTCCCGAGCCCCAAACGGATATCATGTTAAATCTGGCCACCCCTGAATCGGCCTTTAAATGGTGGCGGCTTCCCGTTCGTGGGGTGGGACTGGCCCGCATGGAATTCATTATCAGTCAGCATATTCGCATCCATCCGATGGCGCTGGCCCATCCCGAACGAATTATCAATGAGGATGAGTTTGCCAAAATAAGAAAACTGACCAGGGGGTATAGTGACCTTGAGCAGTATTTTGTGGATAAGCTGTCCAGCGGCATCGCCAAAATAGCCGCCTCACAACACCCGGATCCCGTCATCGTGCGAACCAGTGACTTCAAAACCAACGAGTATGCCGATCTGATCGGTGGCAATGAATTCGAACCGGATGAACAGAACCCGATGCTGGGGTGGCGGGGTGCCTCGCGCTATTACAGCGATGGCTACCGGGATGGATTTGCCCTGGAGTGCCGGGCCCTCAAGAAAGTCCGTGCAGAAATAGGACTTGACAATGTGATCATTATGATCCCCTTTTGCAGGACGTTGACGGAGGCGCGCAAAGTGTTGGAGCAGATGGAGACCTTCGGTTTGCGGCGCGGTGAAAATGATCTTCAAATCTATATGATGTGTGAAATTCCGAGCAACTATATTCTGACGGAAGAATATGCAGAACTGTTTGACGGATTTTCCATCGGATCCAACGACCTGACGCAGCTTATCCTGGGGGTGGATCGGGACTCCGCGGATCTGGCCTACCTATTTGATGAAAATGATCCGGCCGTTAAAAAAGCGATCCGCGAGGTAATAAGCCGCGGCCACCAGGCGGGAATCAGGATCGGTTTCTGTGGACAGGCTCCCAGTGATAATACCGATTACGCGGCTTTCCTGGTGGAGTGCGGCATTGACTCCATATCGCTGAACCCGGACAGTGTCGTAAGTGTGATTAAAAAAGTATACCAGGCCGAACACAAACACTCCACGTGATTTTCCACCATGCCTTTAACAGAAGATATAACAGGCGCTAATCGCAGCAGTACCGGTACCAATGCGGCCGAACCGTCCCCGTGCACCGGCCGGGTGCGATCGGTGCGGGGCAGTGTTATTGATGTTGTGTTTGAGCGTGATCTTCCCGTACTGCAAACCCGGCTTGTGATTGAATCGGATCCGCAGATTATTGCCGAAGTGTCCGCCCATATTGATGATCGAACGGTGCGGGCGCTGGCGCTGAATTCCACCCAGGGATTGAGCCGCGGGACGAACGTTATAAATTCCGGATCCCCACTGACGGTCCCGGTGGGGGATGCCTTGTTGGGACGTGTTGTGAATGTATTCGGGGATCCGATCGACCAGCAGGGAGCGGTGGATCAGGAGACTATGCGCAGTATTTTTCAGCCGAAAGTTACCCTGTCAGAACAGGAAACCGGCCGGGAGGTATTGACGACCGGCATCAAGGCGATGGATTTGCTCTCTCCGCTTGAGCGGGGGGGGAAAGCGGGACTTTTCGGCGGCGCCGGGGTGGGGAAAACGGTACTCATTATGGAGATGATCCGCAACATGGTGGCCCGCCACGAGGGCATAAGCCTCTTTTGCGGCATCGGTGAGCGCTGCCGGGAAGCGGAAGAACTGTACCGGGAAATCCGGGAAGCGGGTGTCCTCGAAAATACGACGATGGTGTTCGGACAGATGAACGAACCGCCGGGCGCTCGCTTTCGCGTGGGACAGACGGCGCTTACCATTGCCGAATATTTTCGCGATGTGCGGCGCCGCGACGTACTGCTTCTGATCGACAATATTTTTCGCTTTGTCCAGGCCGGGTCGGAAGTATCCGCGCTGATGGGGAAGGTTAATTCCCGTCTCGGTTATCAACCCACCCTGGGGAGCGACCTGGCCGACCTGCAGGAGCGTATCTGTAATACAAAGAATGGTGCCATAACATCGATACAGGCTGTTTATGTACCCGCTGATGATTTTACCGATCCGGCCGTCACCCATACCTTCTCACACCTGTCCTCATTTATTGTACTTTCACGGGAGCGGGCGGGACAGGGGCTGTACCCGGCAATTGATTTGCTGAAGTCGGGCTCTAAAATGCTGTCTCGCCACATTGTCGGTGACCGTCATTACCGGGTGGCGCAGCAGGTGAAGGAGACGCTGGCCCAGTACGAAGAACTAAAGGATATTATCTCCATGCTCGGCATGGAGGAGCTATCGGCCGAAGACCGGCAGACAGTGAGCCGCGCCCGGCGCCTGGAGCGTTTTTTTACGCAGCCGTTTTATGTTACGGAACAGTTTACGGGTATAGAAGGGAAAAATGTAAGCATTGAAGACGCTATCAGTGGATGTGAGCGTATTCTGGATGGCGAATTCGATGACGTCCCTGAAAAAGAATTGTTTATGATAGGTACGATTGATGAGGTAGACAAATGATAAAGCCCGAACTCATGCAGCTCAAGGTGATGGAACCGGAGCGCGTGCTGGTTGACCGTGAGGCTGACAAAATCATAGCGGAGGGGACGAACGGTTCGTTTTGCCTCAAGCCGCGACATGTTGATTTTGTGTCCGCGCTGAAGACCGGCATCCTGATGTACGAATCGGGTGGTGAGGAATATTACATAGCGGTGGATGAAGGAATTTTGGTAAAGATCGGCCAACGGGTGCTCGTTTCGGTCCTCAATGGAATCATGGGCAGTGATCTTTCAAAACTTGAGCAGGCCGTACGAGAGCGATTTAAGAAAACCGAAGCAATGAACAAGGCAGCAGGTATTGCTCAAAAAAGCATGGAAGCGGACCTCCTGCTGCACTTTCTGGAACTTGAGGAAACCTGATAAACAGGGCAGATATGGCTGAAGAATCAGAGAATAACAACAAGAATACCTTCGCCGATACGGTCCGAAAAAAATCAGCGCGCAGGATTCGTTCCCGTGAAGAGGGGGATAAAGGACTGTGGTATGGACTGGGTATGTTCGGCCTGGTGGGCTGGTCGGTGTCGATACCCACCATCTTATTCCTGTTGCTGGGTATCTGGATCGACAGCAGCTACAAGAGTACGTATTCATGGACGCTCATGATGCTGGTTGCAGGAATTTTTACAGGATGTATGAACGCCTGGTACTGGGTAAAAAATGAATCTAAAGGAGAATAACATGACGTATCTGCAAATACTTTTTTATGTGACCGCGGCAGGGGGAGGAGCCGTACTCGGGCTGATTTATTTCGGGGGACTCTGGATCACCGTTAATAAAGTAAGCGAGGTGCGACGGCCGTACCTGCTACTTACGGGCAGTTTTCTATTGCGAACAGCCCTGGTACTGGCGGGTTTCTACCTGCTGCTGCTCTACAACTGGATATACCTGGTGTTGGCCATGATTACCTTTATGGTTACCCGTCACCTGGTGATTCGGCGCAAAGGCAAACCTTCTGATGAATTGATATACGGCTGATACCATGGAAATTGACATCGATCAAATAATCTACTGGGAATGGGGCTTTCTGAAGCTGAATGCCACCCTTCTGTTTTCGTGGCTGGTGATGCTGTTTATGGTCGGTATATCGATTATGATTACCCGCAAGCTGACATCCAAAACAGGCATGTCGCGCGGGCAGGCCCTGCTGGAGTCTCTGGTGGTTCTTATTGAAGATCAGATCGAGGAGGCCACCGGCGAAAAAGCGGAGAAATATCTGCCGTTTATCAGTACGCTTTTTTTGTTTATCGTGGTTTCAAATACCATTAGTGTTATTCCGGGTTTTCACGCCCCGACCGCTTCTCTGTCCACCACAGCGGCTTTCGCCCTGTGTGTTTTTGTGGCGGTGCCTGTGTATGGAATTAGTTCGGCGGGACTCAAAAACTATTTGCGCTTTTACATCGAGCCTACCCCCCTGATGCTGCCGTTCAATATTATCGGGGAGCTCTCGCGTACGCTTGCCCTGGCTATCCGCCTGTTCGGCAACATTATGAGCGGGAGCCTCATCGTAGCGATATTGCTTAGTCTGACGCCCCTCTTTTTCCCGGTTGTCATGCAGGCTTTTGGACTGCTGATCGGGGTCATACAAGCGTATGTGTTTGCCATTTTAGCACTGGTCTATGTGGCTTCGGCCGGACGGATTCGCGAACAAAAGGATCAGTCTGAATCCAATAATAACTCTTACAACCATCAAACAACCTGACATCATGGAAAGTATAAGCATCATCGGAATGGTATCCATCATTACGGCCGGCTTTACGATAGCCGTTGGCTCTATTGCTCCCGCACTTGGGGAAGGGCGCGCGCTGGCGCAGGCCCTGCTGGCTATAGCGCAACAGCCGGATGAAAGTCCGACCATAACGCGCACCCTGTTTGTGGGACTGGCAATGATCGAGTCGACAGCTATATACTGCTTTGTCGTTGCCCTCATTATAATGTTCGCCAATCCCTTCTGGGATTTTGTAGCCGGAGGATAACGTGCAAATCGACTGGTTTACATTTTCTGCCCAGATTATAAATTTTCTGATCCTGCTATGGCTCCTGCGGAAATTCCTGTACGGCCCGCTGCTCAATGTCATGAAAGACCGGGAGGAGAAAATCTCATCCCGGCTGGAGGAGGCGCGCAGTAAGCTCGAAGAAGCAGAGGATAAGTCGACGGAGTATCAAAAAAAGTTAAATGAGCTGGAGAAGCAGAAGTCAGCCTGGCGTGAAGAAGCCAAAGAAGAAGCTGAGTCCTTTAAGCTGGAACTCATGCAGGAAGCCCGGAATGAAGTGGAGCAGGTTCGCAGTAAATGGACGAAGTCGGTAGAGAGAGAAAAAAAGATGTTCCTGGAGGAACTTGAGGAGCAGTCCTTTGAGAAGATCATGGGTATCGTTGAGCATATGGTATCGGACCTGGCCGACAGGTCGCTCGAAAAACAGGCGATAAACCGGTTTATTAATCGTATCAAAGAGATGAAGGATGACGAAAGAAAGCAGATGATCGATGCCGTGGATACGAACCACCTTGAGGTCGCAACGGCCTTTCCGACCGAAGAGAAGGATCGCGAAGAAATTGACGCCGCCATTCGCCGGCTGCTGGACAGTGAAAAGGAGTGCCGGTATATCCATGACCCGGAGCTGGGATTCGGTATCGAAGTGCGCAGTAATGGCTGGAAAATAGGCTGGAATATGAAAGGCTACCTCGAGGAGCTGAGGTCAGAGGTAAATACGACTTTCAGCCAGCTGGAAACCGAAACCTGAGACGATACCGATGTATGGGAAAATGGATTTACATAATCATCAACATAACCGGTCAACCTGATGAGGGAAAGTAAAGCTGTGGTATATTTATGCAAAGCCAGTGATAGCAATCAACCTTATTCAGGAAAGGACAATGCAACGAGTTGTAATAACCAATATCCAGGAAGCAGATGAGATCGTGCCATGACTGACCGAATACTTGATTCAGTACTTGAAAAGTCCGGAGCCCGGCTGGATCGGGCGCTTCAGCGGAGCCCGGATATGCGGCTTCGCGAATACGGAGTGGTCATGTCGGTGGGAGAGGGATTCATCAGGGTGCGCGGATTACCGCATATGGGAATCGATGAGCTGGTATACATAGACACGCGCGAACGCCGGGTGCCGGGACTTGTTTACAACCTGGATTCCGGGGAAGCGGGTATTATTTTGCTGGATGAGGAGCAGTATGTAGAAGCCGGTGATGAAGTTCACCGGACATCTGATATATTGAGCGTTCCTGTCGGAGAACAGCTTCTGGGCAGGGTGGTAGACAGCATCGGTCGTCCGCTTGACGGGAAAAAGCCGCTGGCTGCAAACGAAACCCTGCCGGTAGAACGTCCGGCCCCGCCCATCATGCACCGAAGTCCCGTCGAAACCCCGCTGCAGACAGGTATCAAAGTGATAGACGCACTGTTTCCGATCGGACGGGGGCAGCGCGAACTGATTGCAGGAGACCGGCAGATCGGCAAGACGGCTATTGCCGTGGATACCATAATCAATCAGCACGATAAAGGTATAATCTGTATTTATTGCGGTATCGGTAAGCAGAAAGCAGCGGTGGCCCGTGTTATAGCCGACTTGCGGGAACACGGAGCCATGGACTATTCGATTGTCGTTTCGGCCGGGAGTGAAGACCCGGTGGGACTGCAGTATATCGCCCCGTATGCAGCAACCAGCATCGGGGAGTATTTTATGGAGCGGGGAAAAGACGTGCTGATTATTTACGATGATTTAACATGGCATGCCCGGGCTTACCGGGAACTGGCCCTGCTGCTTCGGCGTCCCCCCGGCAGGGAGGCATACCCCGGCGATATCTTTTACATACACTCGCGATTGCTGGAACGCTCGACCCGCCTAAAGGAGGAACATGGAGGCGGGTCGCTGACCGCCTTGCCCATAGTGGAGACACAGGCTCAAAATATATCGGCCTTTATACCTACCAACCTGATTTCTATTACCGACGGACAGCTCTATCTGTCTCCGGAACTATTCCAAAAAGATGTGATGCCGGCCATTGACGCCGGGAAGTCGGTCTCACGGGTCGGTGGTGCGGCCCAGCGCCCGGCCTACCGTTCGGTAACCAAAAAACTCCGACTGGCCTATGCACAATTTGAAGAACTGGAAGCGTTTTCGCGGTTTAGCTCACGGCTCGATGAAGATACCAGGAAAACCATAGAACGCGGACGGTTGATTCGCGAGAGTTTAAAACAGCCGCAATTTGAGCCCCTGGACATTGGGGAACAAATGTTACTGCTGCTGGCGCTGATCTCAGGGCTGATGGATGATATTCCGCTCGACCGAATCGAAAAAGCCAAACGGGAGATCCGGGAAATCTACCGGGAGCATTCCGATGAACTGAATCAAAAGATCGACTGGCAGGAAGATATTACGGAAGAGGAGCGGACATATTTGCTCGATCTGGCGGAAACAGTGCTTGAATCGTTAAAGAAGGAGCAGGAGCATGCAGAAACTTGAACAGCTACAGCGCAAAGTTAAGAATGCGGAAGACTTACAGTCTATTGTTCGGACGATGAAAGTTATGGCTTCGGTAGGTATTCATCAGTTTGAGGATGCCGCCGATTCGCTTGGTGACTATTACGATACTCTTGAACGGGGCCTGCAGGTTGTGCTTTCCAGAGAATTCAGTGAGGCTCGCCCTTTCCTTTCATCGGATGATGAGGGATCAGCCGGGATCATTGTTATTGGCTCAAGCCAGTCGCTGTGCGGTCCATTTGATGAGTCGATACTAACCTATACGTTGGAAAAGATCAGGGAAGATAAAAAAAGGGACACACAGTTCTTTGTGTTGGGAGAACGACTGACCGGTTATTTGCATCAGGCGGGCGTGTCGGTAGACAAGCAGTTTATTTTGCCCGGTTCGGCTGGCGGGATCGGTGGACTGGTGCTGGATCTGCTGGCTGGTATTGAAGAGTGGCAGGCAACACAGGATATCCGTTCGATAAGGGTATTGCATAACAAGCCCGCTGATAAAGAGGGATATACGTCCCACAGCCAGCATCTGCTTCCGCTGAACAAACGCTGGCTGGAGCGGTTGGTTGATCGTCCCTGGCCGACCAATAATTTACCCCAATACAGGGCAGATGCACATACCCTGTTCCTCTCGCTGCTTCGGCAATATTTGTTTGTATCTCTTTACCGCGCTGTGGCCGAGTCGCTTGTTGCCGAGTATACCAGTCGATTGTCTGCCATGCAGCAGGCCGAGAAGAAAATAGATGAGCGCCTGGAAAAATTGAACCGGGCTTATACGCACGAACGCCAGTCGGCCATTACCAGCGAGCTGCTGGATATTATGGCGGGCTTTGAGGCGGCCCAGTCTATGGATGAAAATAATCAGTAAAACCAGTCATTGCCGCTAATAGAATTATACTGGCTGCTATTTCTAATACTTTGATTAAAGGAGGTTTTTAGCGGCTTCAGCAGAGTATGGAAACGGTTACTGTTTTGTGTTATGGTAGTTTTGTCAGCTATACCGGCTGCAGGTGGGCGATGGATAAACCGAATCAGGAGTCAAACAAATTCCTACAGTCATATAGGTAAATCCCTTACATCTTTAGGAATGTAAAATTTATTAATTGAGTGTAAACTTTTAACATAAAAGAGGACTTATTGTGAAGAACATTCTGATACCGACACTTTTACTGGCAACCTTGCTTACGGCATGTACCAGCTCAGGGGCTTTTTTGTCCGCCAACCAAACGATTGTTAACCTGAATGAGGGTAACTATGCCATATCGGCAACTAATGTCGCCGGAGAGGCAGAGACCGCTTATGTATTCGGGTTAAGCTATTCAAGCGGCCTTACGGCCAGCACCCTGGCCATCGCAAGGGTTAATGGCACAGGCATGCTGTATGCCGAAGCTCTGGAAAATCTGTGGGAAAATTATGAAAATGAATACGGGTCGATTTCAGGTCAAAAGCTGGCGCTTACCAATGTTCGGTACGATACAGATATCCTTAATCTCGTGCTTTACACAAAAGTTAAAGTTATGGTGAGAGCCGATATTGTTGAGTTTGAATAAGTAAGAGCGCTTTGGAAAATTACTTATGAATCTTGAGCAGGATTAAAGCCTGAGCGAATTCAAAATCGTACCATAGAAAGGCATGTGTGTGGGTTTTGAATTTGTGAAAATGCAGGGATTAGCCAAAAGAACGGTTTTGCAAAGGCTCTCTAAAATGATAATAGTTCGGATGGCAAGGACGCATCAATAGTAGATCCAAAGCAATCTTTAGCCGGGCGTCGGGTTCTATTGGATCTCATTTTCTCAGTTCCCGGAGTAAAGAATAGCTGAGAGAATCAATTTGAGCAGCATGACTGTGTCCTGCCGAAATATTGGACAAAACGATCACTCCTTTTCTATTGTCTACGTCCAATACCATGGAGGAGCGGTATCCGCCCGTCCCACCATTGTGCCAGTACCATTTTGTGGTCGAATCCCGCTTAAGGATAAACCATCCTAAAGCCATGGCTCGATCATTATCTATAGAGAACGTCTCCTGACGCTGTAGCTTCATTATCTTGTTATCCCGGTCAAAATTAGCCTGCCCAAATTTTACCAGATCCTCCGAAGTGGAAAGTATAGCTCCGGCCCCCGGAATGGCCCCCAGATCCCAGTTGCTGGCGGTTTTTCCACGCTTACTTAATCCCGCTACAAGCTTATCGTTAACGAATGCTCGTTGTGTCGTAGAGTGCTGCATTTCCAGCGGCTGAAAGATTTTTTGTTGCAGCATCTCTTCATAGGACTGACCTTCGATCCGGGTGAGCACATATCCCAGAATACCAGCACCAATGTTGGAGTATTGAAAGGTACTGCCCGGCTCATGATCCGGTTCCATGTTATTGCTCATGTAATCGCGAAGCTTTTTCTCATTGTAATCTTTGTAGGGATTATCCATATGCCACAGCGATTCCCTGATAAACCCGGAGGGAATGCGGGGTAATCCCGATGTGTGGTTCGCCAGTTCAAGAAAGGAAACCTGCAGGCTGTCGTTGAGCGGAAAATCGAGGTAAGCCTGAATCGG
The DNA here is from genome assembly GCF_900129315.1 of Fodinibius roseus. GTDB lineage: Bacteria > Bacteroidota > Rhodothermia > Balneolales > Balneolaceae > Fodinibius > Fodinibius roseus. The sequence continues at coordinate 54,034 of NZ_FQUS01000004.1, read as the reverse complement.
TTGATTAAGCATCAGCTTATTATGATGGACCAGATTGGCAAGCAGGGTGGAGGTGAATACTTTAGACAAAGAACCAATTTCAAAAACGCTGTCTTTATTGTCAATGGTTTGCAGGGTATCACCTGCACGGATAGCCCCGTAAAACACCGCGGAGGTGTCATCAATGGATGCAATTGACAATTGGGTCTGGTTGGGGTAGTAGCGGAGGGTGTTGAAAATATGATCGGTCTGGGCCTCGGATACCCCGGGTGGACGCTGAAGATTATTTACGGCCACTTCAGGATTGCTGACGCTTCCACAGGAGATAATAAAGGTCAGTATCAGAAAATAAAGCAGTTGTTTCATTTCATTATTGCTTGATTAATAAAATAAAAGGATATATCTGATCGGTTTCTTTTAGGGATCAACTCCGGAAACTAAGCTGGGAAGTTAATTTACTTCCCAGCATTTATTTTGATGTGTGTCAGAAAACTTTTGCTATACCTACAGCTATATTGAAATATGTGAGATCAACATCCGAAGATACGTTTCCGACTTCAATATCTCTTGACAGTGAACGATATCGTACACCCGGCTTCAACATCCAGCGATTCCCAATATCAAAAGCGACGCCAGCCCCTGCCTGCCATCCCAGCCCATGATCTGAATCGGCCGTGATATCACCGTCGCTATTTTCAACTTCGACATGATTGTAGATGCCGCCTCCCCGGATATAGAAGCTCATTGGCATATTACCCAGTGGATGTAAAAATTCCATTCCGAAGGTATATCCCGTTTCTTCGAAATCCATATTTGAACCGGCAAAAGAATCATCCGAGGTAAATCGATGCCATCCCCAGCCGCCAAAGATTGAAGTGTGAGGCATAATCCGGTAGGTTAGAATACCATCAAAGCCGAATCCGGTATTCAGGTCAGCGTCACCCAATTCCTGGGTAGCAAAGTCGGCCCCGGTACGTAGTTCCAGACTGAATATGTTTTGGGCGTAAACCGACTGGGTAACCAGAATAATAGTTGCGCTCAGCAGAATCGTTTTAATAATTGATTTCATGATATATTCCTCTTGTTTTATTAGTTAGATGGTTTTTTCACGTATTTCAGATTTAGTTGTGATAAATAAGCCGTTCACTTTTAGAGTACCATTTTATAATTCTAAAATATGTAAGAAGTCCGGCTCAGTCTGCTGTAGGTACTTGGCGTGCGCGAATATAAGTGATTTCCCTACATTGAATCGACGGGTTTTCCTTCCATAGGTTTAATCGATGATCTCGTAAGTTTTTTATAGCAGTAATAACACGAGAGGCATGAGATGATTTAACTGCCGTTTTTGCGATAGATCAATTTTTACACGTATTTGAAGCATACAACCAAGCTATTTGGCCAACACAAATTGCTGCTTATTTGCTTGGGGCTGACGCTAATGCCTTCTGTTCGATATGGGTTTAAAAGAGAATGAGAAAGTGTAAACCCAAATGTATAACATTTATTAAGGAAAAAATAATCTTCGCATTTGTCATCGTTGTCTACGGGTTAATGCGTTTGCCGGGATTTGTAAATGCATATTATTTAGCCCCTGCCGAACAGCTGACCGAAGATATGTTGAAAATAATATCAGTCAGGAATATTCAGCAAGCAGTCCTGAAGGAAATTGTAATTTGCCATAAATATTGAATATTCAGTATGAACCAATGATCTTCAGTAGCGAATATGGATGCCAGATTCCAAATATCAACAGATGAGCAGATAATAAATCCGGTCTGTGATTTTACCTACAGCTGGGGAGTAAACTGCGGATTGTCAAAGGGAGATGCTCTTCGCTTTTCTGTAGCTGTTAGTGAACTTATCACAGATGTTATTCTTTTTGCCTTTCCTGATGACAGTAAGCAAAATTTTGAGATAGAATTTCATCATACATTCTCAAATGTCGAAATTATTGTCAGTGAGCTGGGGGAACCATTTGATCCGGACCGACACACGTACGATGTCCAAAAAGTTCGTTGTGAAGATGATTTTGAGGGGGCAGGGCTTTTACTGATGCAATCTTTCAGTGATGAATTTTCCTTCATTAATAAAGGCAAGGAAGGCAAGGAATTCAGGCTGGCGAAAAATATTCAAATCCATGATATAGATGAGCTGTTGCTGCAGTCGGCCGAGCAACGTGAGGCTCAGGTAAGGTCTGAAGAAGATGAAGATACCCATATAAAAATTGAGGATTTTACTGTTGAGCGTATTAAACCTGCTGATGCGGAAGAAATCTCAAAACTTTTCTATCGTACTTATGGATATACTTATAACAAAGAGGATTTGTATTTGCCCAAAAAGATTGAAGAGTCAGTGCTGGCAAAAGAAAAGCTCGGGGTTATTGCCCGAAATAAAGATGGAAAAGCCATTGGCTTTTTTAGCGTAATTCCCAATGACAACTCCAACCTTGCGGAAGTAGCCGAAGCAGTTGTATCTCCCAGATATCGCAGAAATGGCGTGATGAGTGCGATGATGGAACAACTTATTGAAATTGCGAGATCACGGCAGACAACCACATTGGTTGGTATGGCTGTTACCAACCATCCCGTAAGCCAAAAGGTAAATAATAAATTTGGATATAAGACAACAGCGCTGCAACTGGCTTTCTCAAAAAATGTAAAGTACAAAGGTTTTGATGAAGAATACTCTCAGCCGGTATCCATGGTTCTGGATTTTCTTCCCATTATTCATCTTCCAAAGAAAGCAGTATATTTACCAAAAAGATATAATGAGATTATTCTTGAAACATATAATGAGTTGGGGATGGATGTTGAACCAAAAGGTTCAGAACCATATCATTTGGCCGATAAATCGGATATTGATTTGAGAATAAACTATTCCAGTTCTTCATCGCTTATTATTGTTAAGAAGTACGGGCAGGATTTCTTTACCACACTTTCTGGTATACTTGGCAGCCTGGAAGAAAAATCGCCTAAAACGATATTGCTGGATCTACCTCTTGAAAATAGAGCTACACCGGAGCAGTTTTCAAATATTACAATGTCCCTGAATTTTCTCTACTGTGGTTTGCTGCCACAGTATCATTTCAATGCTGACTTCCTGCGGGTGCAAAAAGTGTACTCGGCTATTGATTTTAATATTATTGATATTTATTCCGAATTTGGGAAAAAGATAAAATCATTTATTGCTGATGAATACCATAGATGCTCGGAAAAAAGGCAAAAGGCTTAACGTAACCGTACAAGGCGATTTTAATCTGCATACTAAAAAGATGATAGTAAGTCGCCTTAACCCGGCCATTGATAAGCTGGTAATAAACTTGATTAATTGTGAACGTATTGATAGTGAGGGAATTATTTTTTTACACCGCTGGCTGCAACAGGGAAATAAATTACAGCTGATTGAACCCCCTGCTATCCTTTTCGAAATACTTGAAATTTTAAATCTTGACAGTACCTGGGATTTTGAAAAAATCATAGCTAACTGAAAATATTTCTTATGGCTGATCAATCTTCTTCACCAATGATCGACATTACCGATAACCCGAATTTGTGGACTCGCTTCTTTATGGTTCATGCACTGCTTATTATTGGCAGCAAAGAAAAAGACGGGAGTTTTAACATGGCCCCTAAACATATGGCTATGCCCCTTGGTTTTGGCCCCTACTTCGGCTTTATAGGTACGCCGCGGAAAACGACTTATCGAAATATTAAGCGGGAAGAAGTTTTTACGGTCAGCTTTCCACAGCCGGATCAGCTTGTACAAACCAGCCTGGCAGCTTCTCCCCGCGAAGATGATGACAGCAAACCGGTTATTGAGGCTATTCCAACCGTAAAAGCCCAAATTATTGAAGGAGTGTTTATGGAGAATTCCTACCTGCAGCTGGAATGTACTCTCCATGAAATCATGGGAAAGTTTGGGGAATGGGAAATAATTGTCGGTGAAATTGTTGCGGCCTACGTACACGAGGATGCCCTTCGAAAAGAGGGAGAAGATTCCCGCGACAATAAAATAATTAATGACTCCCCTTTGCTGGCCTACCTGCACCCCAACCGATTCAGTATAATCAAAAAAAGCCATAACTTTCCTTTGCCAAAAGATTTTAAAAGATAATTAAACAGGGTATGACAGATTTAGGCCGGGAGCTGCACAGTTTTTTTAGGGAAAGGAAAGCGGATTTTATAAACCTGCTACAATCCCTTGTCGAGCAGGAGACGCCGTCAAAAGAGCCTGCCTCTTTTACTGAAATTCTGGAAATTATCAGCCACAATTTTCAAAAATTGGATTTCAATGTTGAGCATACAGAAGGTCAGCAGACTGCGGGACAACTGCTTTGTAAACCGGAAGGTTTTAATTCACAGGTTCCAACTCAGCTTGTACTCGGACATGTTGACACCGTATGGAATATCGGAACGCTGAATGATATGCCTTTCTCCGTAGATGGCAACAAAGTCAGTGGCCCGGGAATCTTTGATATGAAAGCCGGCATCTGCATGATGATTTTTGCTATGAAAGCCATCCGTGAGCTGGGGAAAATTTTTGAAGTACAGCCTGTTTTTTTGATTACTACTGATGAAGAAATTGGCAGCAGGGAATCCAAAAATCTTATCATTGAACAGGCAAAGCAGGCAGAACGGACCTTTGTGCTGGAGCCTTCACTTGGAACGGAAGGTAAAATCAAGACTGAACGCAAAGGCATAGGTCAGTTTGAAATAATTATCAAGGGTAAACCTTCGCATGCGGGACTTGACCCAGAAAAAGGCGTAAGTGCCATTGTCGGGTTATCAAATGTTGTTCAGCAGCTGGTGGAACTTAATGACCCTGAAAAGGGCATAAGCGTAAATGTAGGGACGATAGAGGGTGGCGAACGGGCTAATGTTGTGGCTGCAAAAAGTAAAGCTGTAGTTGATGTACGGGTTCCGACAACGGAAGACGGTAACGAAATAAAGAATAAGATTTATAATATCGATCCCCGTCTAAATGGCATTGAAATTACAGCAACCGGTGGTATAGGACGTCCCCCACTTGAAAAAAATGAAGCCAACCAAAAGCTGTGGGAGATAACGAAATCCCTGGGTGCGGATTTGGATTTGCATTTGAAAGAGGGTAAATCAGGCGGCGGCTCCGACGGTAACTTTACTAATCTCTTTTCTCCGACTATTGACGGACTTGGCGCCGTGGGGGAAGGTGCTCATGCTTATCATGAGAAAATATTTCTGGAAGAGACGCTTAAACGTGCTGAACTATTGACCCTTTTATTGTTATATCCTTCAGTGGAAGAGTGATTGCTCGTATCAGCTTCGACCATTATTTGAAGTATACACTAAAAATTTAAGCCAGTGTATCAATTGTTTATGGAGTGGGTTTAGCAGTTGTGATTTTATTGATTTTGACGCTCATGCCAATCATTCAAGAGACATATTAAACACTAAAAATTAAATTTACCATGCAGAAAGTAATCTTGTCCTTCGTTATCATTATCCACGGGTTAATTCATTTGCTTGGCTTTGTAAAAGCATTTGATTTAGCACCCGTCGAACAGCTGACCGAAGATATATCCAAAACAGCGGGAATGTTCTGGCTGGTGGTATGCATACTGTTCCTGGTCACCGTTTTTCTGTACTTCACACAGAATGATATCTGGTGGATGGTGGGAGCTGTTGCGGTGGTCGTTTCACAGCTGCTCATTATCCTCTCCTGGAGCGATGCCAAGTACGGTACAATAGCCAACATTATCATAGCGATACCCATTATTATGGCTATTGCCGGGCAGCTCCCAGAAAACTGAACACTGATTCAACCGGCTGTCAGGTCAGGCGTTTTATGCGTCGGTGCCACCATAATATTTGTAATACATCCAACAAATAAGCCAATAATAGATGAAGGGTCCTGATATAATTTAATACCCTGGATGATTTCCAACATTGTCGGTATTCTGATGCTCCTGCGGCATATCTTATTATCCGCGAAGGAGAATATGAGTATTTGTGGATATCCTGAAAACGGGAAATAGTGAGTCAACCATCCCCTTGAGAGGCAGTTAATCTACTATAGTGGGGCAAAGCTGTATATCAGGTAGTGGATTCCCTCATTTGTTCTTTTTTCCGCTGGTTACACGGTTCTAATGATGCGTAGCATCCGGGAACCAGATCAACCCGGGGTATTTAGGTTATGTAGGGATTATGATTACGGTATGTTTCGCATTTTGCCTCTTATAATCCGGACTCCCAAAAGCTGATTTTGTAATCTAATTAAGTTCTTAGATTACAGCTACAGATAATGATTGAATCGGATGAAAAAGTAGATCAGACCAAAAAAACCGAGTCCGGGCACAGGTTCATTGATCCCAAAGAAGTTGAAAAAACGCTCGGCACAGGAGAGGATGGTGGTATATCCACCCGCAAAAAAATGGTGTATGGGTTAATTGTTATTGCTATTCTTTTGGGTATTTCCTGGGGATGGAATCAGTTTACTGAAACGGCTCCCACAACGTTTGTAACAGAAAAAGTTGCGAGCGGTGATATTACTGTCATTGTTTCTGCCACCGGAGATTTACAGGCCGTCCATACCGTAGAAATCGGCAGCGAAATTTCCGGACTCGTTAAGTCCGTTTATGTCGATTATAATGATCAGGTTTCGGCCGGGGAGCTTTTGGCTGAACTCGATACCGATCAACTCGAAGCGGAAGTGACCCAGGCTCAGGCATCCTTGCAGGCATCAGAAGCTTCTCTCAGGCAGGCTTTGGCCGCACTCGAGGAGCAGCAGGCAAAGACAGATCGGGCCGAAATATTGGCCCGCCAGGATCTGATCTCTTTGCAGGAAGTCGAAATGGCACAAGCTTCACTTGCGACAGCTGAGTCGAATGTAGCCGCCGTACGTGCAGAGATTACTGCCGGCAGGGCGACCCTCAATATGGCGGAAACCCGGCTGGAAAAAGCATTCATCCGATCTCCGATCGATGGTATTGTTTTAATCCGTACGATTAAATCCGGCCAGGCCGTTGCCGCTTCATTCCAGACTCCGGTATTATTTACGCTGGCCGAAGATCTCAGGCGAATGGAACTGCACGTCGACGTCGATGAAGCCGATATCGGGCAGGTCAAAGAAGGCCAGGAAGCCAACTTTAAAGTAGATGCCTATCCCGATATGACCTTTTCCGCTGTAATTACAAAAGTGTACTATGCTCCCCGGATAGAGGCGGGGGTGGTTACCTACGAAGCAATCCTGAGCGTTGATAACAGCGGGATGTTGTTGTGGCCCGGCATGACGGCCTCCACAGATATTGTGATCAATGAGGCAAGGGATGTGACAAGGGTACCTAATAGTGCTTTGCGATTTATACCCCCCGGATTTGAGAAGAATCAAGGAGAGGATACATCGGTTTGGATTCTGGAAAATGGGGAGCCCGTAGTTGTTCCGGTAAAAACAGGAATAGCAGATGACCGGCATACGGAAATTGTGTCGGGTGTAGAGTCCGGCACGGAAGTGCTTGTTAATATTAAAAGGGAAGAGTGATTGATGGATACTTCTATATTACCACGGTCGGGGAACGACAAAGATAAAAGGGCTGAAAAGACAGGGTTGCCATTGGTCGATTTCAGCAAGGTGAGCAAAGTTTACGGGGTCGGACGTGCGCAGGTTATTGCCATGGATGAAGTAGATCTTGCCATAAACGAAGGAGAGTTTGTAGCAATTATGGGTCCCAGTGGTTCCGGAAAATCAACGTGCCTGAATCTTATCGGTTGCCTTGATACGCCGTCTTCAGGTTCGTATCGATTTAAGGGGGTAGCGGTGGGCGGTCTCAGTCGAAATCAGCGGGCACTGCTGCGCCGGCATTATCTCGGTTTTATTTTTCAGGGGTACAACCTGCTGAAAAGAACAACAGCCATAGAAAATGTTGAAATGCCGCTTGTTTATCGCGGATATAAAAAATCGGTTCGCCAGAAAATGTCACTTACCGCCTTGAAGGAAGTGGGCCTTGAGGGTCGTGAACATCATACCCCGGCACAGCTTTCGGGTGGAGAACAGCAGCGCGTAGCTATTGCACGGGCTATTGCTACCAATCCAAGCTTGTTGCTGGCCGACGAGCCCACCGGAAATCTGGATTCAAAAAAGGGGAGTGAAATTATGGATCTGCTTACCAAATTAAATCAAGATCGCGGAATTACCATTATCATGGTTACCCATGAAAGAGCAATGGCGGAATATGCGGATCGAACCGTACATTTTCTGGATGGACGAATTTCAAATATCCAAAATAACCGGGTGATCCATCAATGATCTGGAATACCATAAAACTGGCCGTTTCAGAAATCGGACGCAATATGATGCGGTCATTTCTGACTATCCTCGGTATTGTGATTGGCGTGGGAGCGGTCATCAGTATGGTGACCCTGGGCGGGGGCGCAACCTCGCAAATAACCAATGAAATTACAAGCCTCGGCAGTAATTTGCTGATCCTTCGTCCCGGTACCAACGAAGGTCACGGAGGCATAAGAACATCAGCAACTCCTTTCAAGCTTGAAGATGTTGAAGCGATCGATAACCATATTGCAGGGATTGCTGCAGTGACTCCTGTCTCTTCGACAACAGCCACGGCTGTTTATGGCAATACGAACTGGTCAACCAGCGTAATGGGGACAGATAACAAATATCTTACCGTCCGCATGTGGGAAATCGAAAGGGGACGGGCTTTTTCGGCCAATGAACTTGCGATCGGGAAGACGGTTTGTTTGCTCGGGTCAACAGTGGCCGAAGAATTGTTTGGCTCACTGGATCCGCTGGATGCCAAGATCAGGCTGGGGAAAATAGCATGTACGGTTATCGGTGTATTGACATCAAAGGGAGAATCGACCTTTGGGATGGACCAGGATGATTTTATTCTGACGCCGGTTAAAACCCTTCATCGAAGAATGCGCGGAAATACGGATGTCAATATGATTTATATATCTGCCGAGAGTGAAATCTCAAGCGAGCAGGTACAAGAAGATATTACTGAACTAATGCGGGAGCGTCGGAATATCAGGACGGGTGATACAGATGATTTTGAACTGAATGACATGGCCCAGGTTGCCCGTACGGTAGAGAGCACGACCGGGATTTTAACTACTTTTCTCGGTGCTATTGCTGCCATCAGTCTTCTGGTGGGAGGTATTGGAATTATGAATATTATGCTCGTTTCAGTGACCGAACGAACCCGGGAAATTGGTATTCGCCTTGCCATAGGGGCACTGGGCCGAGAGGTACTGCTTCAGTTTCTTGTTGAAGCAATTATACTGTCACTGTTTGGTGGAATTATTGGCATAGGATTAGGGCTGGGGCTGGCGGCAGTTACGGCCCCGGCATTGGGCATACCCTTTGTATTTAATCTGGATATTATCGTAATCGCCTTTCTTTTCTCAGGGCTGGTAGGCATTATTTTCGGTTTTTTCCCGGCTCGACGCGCTGCTTTGATGGATCCCATTGATGCGCTGAGATATGAGTAAATCATGGAGAGAGTCATTAAAAAGTCCTTACCCCTCTACCTCCACTCCAAGACAAGGACTCTTCACTTTCTGGAGTGCGATAAACCTTGAGTTCCGTGGATCGAAACACATTCTACCATGGTCTTCCCGATATATGCAAAAGTCATGCTAAGTGAGGTAAGAGTGACTCACACGGGCCTGACTGCCCTCAATGACTTCATATGGCGCAGCATCTCATTGATAAAAACACTTTGCTGTTTGGCGATACCTCTCAGATCGCTGGGGTTTCCCTTCACCAGCATATAAGCACAAGCCAGCTCGGATATTTTCCAATCTTTAAAAATTAAATTCTGTGGAGTGCAGCGATATACCGCGTAAAAATGACCATCTGTCGATATATGCAGTGTATGAAATATTGCAAGCGCATGTTGAATTAACTCCTCCACTGCATTCAGATTTTTTTCCTTATTTACTCCCAGAAAATCACTGGCATAATAATGACAATTATTTTCCATCACAATGTTGGAAAACCGCCTGATCTCTTCAGAAGTAAAATTCTTATTTTGTATAGGCAAATTCTTTTCCATTGCTGATTGTACTATCTGCGACTCTGGTGAAAGTCGCAATTCAGATTAACCCGGTAATTTTTTTTGAAATGTCAGTATCAGACTTCAACTTCTCTGGAGCTAAATATTTTTTAAACCACAATCCTGCTATATGTGCAGCTTTATTAAGTTTATCTGGTTCTTCAAAAAGATGGGAGGCGCCGGACACCACGGCTAACTGCTTTTTTACGTTCAGCTTTGACAGGGCTTTCTGGTTTATTTTGACAATGTTAAAATCAAGTTCGCCTGCAATTAACAGTGTAGGACAACGCACCTCCGCAAGTTCTGCTTTTACTAAATCCAGCCGTCCACTAATAGAGACAACAGCCTTAATCGTGTCCCCCAGTTCCGACGCTGCCTTCAGTGCAGCCGCTGCCCCGGTTCCGCTGCCGAAATAGCCCAGATTAAATGAATGATAGTCAGAATGGTTGTGCAGCCATTGGGTAGAAGTGAGCAATCCTCTGCTGAGGAAGGCAATATCTATGGATTCTTCCGGGATATCTTCATGGTTGTCCAGCGTATCAAAAATCAGCGTTCCAAACCCTTCCTGCTGGAATGCAAGAGCCAACCGATGCACATGGGGCATTAATATAGATCGTCCGTGCCCGTGTGAAAAAATAATCAGGTTTTGTGCCTTGACAGGTAAGGTAAGTTTCCCCTGTACATGATAACCATCAAATGGAAGCTGCATAGAGATTCCATACATAACACCACCTCTGAATTTAAGTTCTTAAGATCATATTATAAGCTATTTGTTCCTCGGCTATTTCTATGTAGGTTTTATCAAAAAGAAAATGTAGGGGAAAATCTGTCAGAAAAACTTGTAATTAAATTGCTTTAAAGTGTTATTCTCAATGTAAGACCATAATTATTATGGCCTTGGGTCCAGCTCATAATTGGTAAAGAAATTAAAAAAGCTATCAAACATGTTTTCTTCATTTTACTCTCCTAAAAGCTGTGTTCTCCATATTATTTGCCAATTATTTTCCTGTTTTCGGAAAACCAGGATTTCAGTGTTGCTTTCATCAAATTTTGTGTCATCCATTTCATATTTTATCCGGTATGTAAAGTATCCAATGGCTGTATCTTCAACCAGTTCAACAAACAGATCAGTAATCTTATAATCGGTTATTTTGGCATCCTCAATAAAAAGCAGATAGTTTTCCAACACATTATCCACTCCCATAATCCGATTATTGGTTCCTGCTTCAATCATTACCACATGGTCGTAAAAATAACGATCCAAATTTTCCCCCTCATTATCCATCCAGTCTTCCATGAGATGATTGATAATTCTTTCAACTTCTTTTATATGAGTTTTCTTTGCTCGTTCTGTCATTTGTTTATAGATTTCTTATTTTTATTCTTTTGCCACTTCTTTTTCCAGATTAGTCAGAAACCCGTTTACCTGATTCCAATCAGTGTATTCCGTATCCTTTGACGTATCGGTACTTCCCCCGCTTTTCTGGGCAATCATTCGCATAATGAACTTTTTAAAAAAGTTATACTTTGTGTAGCGAAGCGCGCCGGCTACCTGTTCCACAATGGTCGGGCTCCATCCACTTTTCTCTAAAAAATTATTGGAAATTTCCCTGAGCTCTCGTTGGCTTTGGGGATCATCATGAACAGCCGCCAAACTTACCGATAAGAAACCCGTGGGCATTTTATTTAAGGATTCGCGATGTTCCTGCACGTAGTGTTCAACAGAATTTTGGTATTTTTCAGCATGAAGCGAAGCCCCGATAATAGCCGCGTCAAAGCTATTGGGATTTACATCGGGGCCGGTGGCATCCACAATCGTAACCTGATGGCCGTCACCTGTGGCTTTGTCGCGCAGATAGTTGCAAATTTTCCTCGTTTGTCCTTCCGTTGTACCGTACACAATGAGCAATTTCATGACGAATCGAATAGTTGGTTGTCAGACTAATCTGTTTATAGTTAACGTAGGTGTCTTTTTGCTGATAAAGTAGAAGGATAAATAGATGATCAGGGTAGGCATTTTCCCTACAATAGCGTTGGCAAGCAGCAGAATTATGTGGGGTAGACGCCGAACTAACTTCACAGTGTAGTATTAAAACAGGCAGCCTGCAGGGAATAAGACTACAATTCCATTGGGAAATCACACGGGTACGGCGGATGATAAATTTTTGTACCCTGTGGTTGAAGCTTAATCTTTATGAAAAAATGATTCGCTCTTTTGAGTAGAAAAGGTCGGCTGTACATGATTCCGGGTTTTTGAGATGGGGCCGAATAGACGGAGCCTGATATTTTAGATAACGATAAATTCATAAAACATGATGATACTGATACACCGAAATTCAATCTTCCTGCTGGTTGCGGTCATGCTTTTTTTGCTTTTTTTCAACCAAAATGAATCCGTAGCCTCTTATGCTATTTCACCTCCGGAAAAGTCGGAAATCAGATCAGAAATAATCCACACGTTTTCGGATACGGTGAAAATCAAGGACTACTTCAAGGAGATGGAAGACATCGTAAAACAGTATAACTCCCTGCTCGCTTATCCCGTCTCGGAGCATCTGATCGTCCGTAATAACTCCTGGGTGATCGATTCGCTGGCCGCCACCGATTATTATCGTTTAAAGGATCGGGGCATTACCAGCCGGAACATCAGGGAACTCACCATTTTCAAACCGGGCAATACTCTGGTTATTCCCGATTCCGCAGAGGCAGATAGTCTGAATCGGCTTTTTGAGCAGACCTGGCTGGACATTAATCTTCCTGAATTTAAACTCCGGATCCGGCAGCGTAACAGCACAATTTATGAGTTTCCGGTACGCATCGGCCGCGATGAACACAAGTACCTGGCCATGGCCGGCAGGGTAGTGGACCTTCGCACTCATACCGGAGAGGGAACTATTGTACAGCATAGCAAAGATCCGGATTTTATCAATCCCAGTAACAACCATGTCTACCACGTCACTCGCCGCGACGACGGAGTGGTGACTGACCTGCCCAACGTGCCCTGGCTCGTACCTGAGATCAACGGTGTGCGCTATGGCCAGCTTATCCATCCCACCACCAACCTTGAAACGTTGGGCAAGGCCTACTCGAACGGCTGCATCGGTACCTCGGAGGCGGCCGCCTGGTACATCTATTATTATGCACCAGTAGGCACACGCATTGTTATTCGGTATGATCTCGAGCTTGTCGATGAAAAGGGGGATACCCTGCAGCTGGAAAACGTATACAATCGGTAATCTTTGAAAATTCGAGATTGGTCAGACCTGACTGCTTATTCATCCTGTTGGTCGAAATGACCCGGCGGAAATTGTATCGACCAGATGCCCCGTAGCTCTCCCATCTCAAAGCCGGTGGCCTCATCCTCGGGATACAGCTCCTGGATGGTCTTTAAATCCGATTGCGCTATATCCGTTCCGGGACTGCCGTGGCAGTTCAGGCACAATTGGCCGGGAATGCGAATGGGGGCGTGATAAGTGATGGTGTTGCCCCGCGCGTAGGTAACCGGTTTTAACTCACCGCCTTGTTCTATTTTTCGTATGTATTCTTTTATGGTTTCCATTTCCAGCGAATCGGCACGGTTGACGGGATTTCTGGGCTGGTGAGAGGCCCTGCGAAGTTTGATTCCGTAATGAGCGGCAAGGGAATCGGTAAGGGGCATTGCCCTGACATTGCAGAATTCCAGCGCGTTTTTCACGCCACCCTCCTTCACAGCCTGCTGTAAATTGCGGCTTAACGTCTGGAAGGCTGCCCCCGAGATTTCCTGTCCCGCTGAGACGACGGCTGTTGTGTCTATTTCGGCCTCAATATCCATACGTTCACTTTCGGATGGGCGACTGTCATCTTGAGGGCCGCAGCCCACCAGCAGAACGAAAAAGAGGAGAAGAGTAAAGCGCATAAAAGGATAGTTTTTTTAGTTTACACTAATCGAAGTCTTTGCAAAACCGTTCTTTTGGCCAAGGCCGGCATTATCGGTCGGTTGAAATCCTCACATATAGGCAATATGCTGCGAGGGCAACCTCCCCGGGGCCTTGGCTATGAACAAAATCCTGGTTTTTCTAAGACTTCTAATTGCAAAATACACTGGAAAACCTTTTTGGGTTTACGGCAAAAGATGAAATAGATGTAGTCTTAATCCTTACATTTACATTTCCCAGATCTCATTCACGGGCAGGTTGTAGTTTTGACACCATTCCCGTACAGCGTCTTTATTGCCATACCGGGTCACGAGTACGAAGTCCGTGTCCCATTGCTTATAGCCCAGCGCAATGATTTTTTGGAGCGGCTGTCTTATTCTGTTCAGGTCCTTTGGATTGTCTTCGATAAATTCAAAATAATAAATTACCCCGTTTTTTTTGGCCATCAGCGGTGGTATATATCCCAACTCAGTCATGACTATTTCATGAACTTCGGGGTCCGGAAATGCTGTATTGCTGCGAATGCGGATATCGGAAAAATTGAGATGTCTCAGTAATTTTGTGAGATTGTTGGCTAATTCAAGCTGGGTGTCTTTATATGTCATGGGCCAAGTATCTTCTGTTTTATACAGTCAAATCACCATGGGAACCTCTGTAAAACCGTTCTTTTGGCCGCTCTCTGTATTTTCGCGCATTCAACATACTCACAGATGCTTTATATACTGTGGTTTTGTATACACTCAAGGCTTTGATATTGTCTTATATCCCTGTTTTTTCAAAGTTTCTTATAGTACAATTTTGCACTTTCAGTTTTCTCTATACTATTTTAATGTTATTGAAATAACAATATGTATTCAAGGTAATTATCAGAAAGCCGGTTGCCATAAAACGCCCTCCTAATCCCTTCAATGTTAAGCGGGAATCCCTTACCTCTTCGTAAAAACAACATGCCTATATTTACTACAAGATAATTATAATTATTACACTCAAAATGGGAGGTAAAGATGATTAGTTTAAGCGCAACAGCTATTTTTTGGTTTATAGCACTGGGATTACTGGTTGGTTTACTCTACGGGCTCATTGTCAAAAGAGAAGGAGTGACAGTCCCCGCTAATATATTCTGGGGCGTCATTGCGTCGGTTTTGACCGGTTCGCTTGGTATCTTGTTGGATTTCGGTGATGGACTGTTATTCGCCTTCGTTTATACGATTGCTTTCTTATTTATTGTGAATGTATTTCATCAGCACCACGAAGAAGACAAATATGGTAATATCAAGCCGCGAATCAAGGTGGAATAAACGAAAGGAGAAGTCATATTTATTATTACAATTTTATTGCCGTATAAAGAATTGTGGATAATTAATATAGACCCTGAAACTGGCAATGAAGGAGAGATTGTTTTAATAATTTTAATTTTTTTGTGCGAGAATGTGCCCGGGTGAGGCAGACAGGTTGTAAAAATCATTCACAGCCGGGAGGAGTCCCTTTTTTGCTATTAGGTAAGATTACGATTTATTTCGTGTACTTATTAACTGAAATGAAAGATTTCGGTGAGCTTAAACTAACACCTAAGCGGAATAAAAAAAGCCCCTGCGTGTTACTGCAGGGACCCTTGCCCTCAAGAGAATAAAATGAAATCGCCCTCAGTAGAATATAAAAATAACTAATGAAGCCGTTGGTTTCCTTTCGCCGGCATGGTCCGGATCAAGTTCGAGGGGTCTGATCTCAGTCCCAACTCTTGTTTGGGACACCCCCAACCGCTGGCTTCGTGTTGATCACCTTCCGGCGATCAACAAAAAACCCGAGCACTCTCTTTAAACCCTTCAGTTATAAAAGGGATTTATCGAGAAGCCTGAGGTAAATTTTCTGGCTTGCCTACGTTTACACCAAGGTATACCCGTAAGCAGTGCTCTTTTTTAAGAATTCTTAACTTCTCAATCATTACGTCAATGTTTCTATATATAATATAACTCCATGTATGCTTCTTGTTTGTAGGAAAAATATGGAATGGGTTGTGGGGGTTTCCCTGTAAACCACCCTTCTTACTTCGTATTAACGAGCTTAGATTTATAGAGCGAATGGTTAATTTATTCCTATAGTTACAGGATCTGAAAATTCGCATAAATCATATGATTTTGTTGATTGCCGGATCAGGGACTCTGGTATAAAAAACCTTCCCTCCGGGAGAAATAAAGTAACGCTGTAATACCATTCGAGCCATTCTTCTGCTGTTAACGAATCGTATGATTCCACGAAGCGTAAGTTTAAGATTGATACTTCTATTTTTTTGATATTATTATTTTTTAAAAAATGAAAGATTTCCACAAGATTACCCACAAACAACGCATGTCCATGGTGTACATTCTTATTCCATACAGAAAATGTCAGGTTATTGACTTCTTTTGGTATTTCATATTGATAAATTTTATTCATGGTCAAGCCCCTGCTCTTTTGCTTCAATGCTATACCGGGTATGGGGAACCGACTCCAGGCGGCCTTTTGCTATGGGGTTTCCCGTAGCTTTACAGATACCATAAGTCCCGTCTTCAATTCGCTGGAGCGCATCGTTGATCTGGTTAATGTACTTTCGGGTTCGCTCCAGGAACTGGTAATTCAACTGCTTTTCTTCCGTATCGGAGCCAAAATCTCCCATGTGATGCGCAATAGAGGACTGATCCGCATCATCGGCCTCATTTAAATTGGAGATGTTCTCTTCAACTTGCGCTTCCTGCTGCTCCGCTTCCCTGCGTTTTTCCAGTAGAAGTTCCTTAAAGTACTGAAGGGTTTGCTCGTCAAATGGTGAGTTGATCGTTTTTGTCGTTTCCATAATGTAACCTCATTCCTGTTTGAGTAATTGTCTGTTTTATGGTAAGAACCTCAATTACCAGCTGCCGGGATATAGTAAATTAATCTATAAATGGTGTAGTGTTATTTCTTACATCCTGTCCTGAAGAGCCCGTCAATTTCTCAAACTTCGCACCATTTACTTTGAGTCTGTAAACCTGGACCGGATTCCGTCCCTTTTCATAAAAGAAGTCCAACCATTGGCCTCAAAAGGCCCCGGAATCTGATTGATTCAAAGCGTCTGACCTACCCCACGCGATCCACGAATCCGCAGGTTCCGAAAGGGAAACGGTTCCTGTTGATTTACTTTCTTCCTGTAGGGTATTCGCCCTCATTACAGACCGGAATCCGCCTGTAAACAGGTGATGCGCGCTTTTGAGATTATGACGTTAACATAATTTCAATTTTAAAATAACCTGCTGTTATGGCTATCAGGGAAATACAAAAAAAAGAATGGGGTAATTATTTCAATTCATTTTCTAAAAATTTTTTAAAAGATAAGCAGCCGGAGTACGCTGAAATACGGATATTAGCGGACTCGATGGGAATGCAACCTGAAACAAACTGGTTACTTTTAAAAGGGATTACCTATGATGACAAATCCGATTTGCTGGAGATCCAGCTGGAAAAACTAAACCGGTTAATTCACCATCCTGAGAAAATATATGTTGATGACGATGATCAGGGCTGGATGCTCAGTTTTGAGGTAATTCAGCCTGACGGCACCAAAAACATCATCGAATTGCGCTAATAAACATCGATTATGGCTCCAGAGTCCACATTAATGTTTCAGGCTGATCTGTTGAAACAGGATGCGAAAGAACTGTCCCGAAGGCATTCTTTTACCTACCGGAATAAGGATATTCTGCCCGTGAAGCCACGGCTGGAGGAAGCCCGGGAGATTTTGACAAAGGCCTACAAGGTTCTGGCTACCTCGGTTAAGCAGAACAAAGATATTACGCCGGCCGCGGAATGGCTGATCGATAATTTTTACATCATCCAGGAACAGATTGTTCAGGTAGAGAATGATTTTCCCATCGGTTACCAGCGCAATCTGCCTCACCTGTCTTCCGGATCGAACAGCGGGATGCCCCGGGTTTATGATCTGGTACAAAACCTGTCCCTCCATACTGATAATGTTATTGATATCGAAGATCTGACCCGGTATGTCCAGAGTTACCAGGAGGAGCTGCCGCTCCGGGTCGGGGAACTCTGGGCCATCCCTGTCATGGTGCGCCTGGTGCTCATCCGGCATTTGGCACTAAAAGCGAACCGGATACTCGAAAGGCGGGATATCCGGTCGGATATCCAGGATCTTGTTACCCGGCTGTTGGAGCAGGATACCGACGAGCCGGGAAGCGTGTTGCGCCGGGTTATTGAATGGCTGGACGGGCGAAGGGATTCATATGATGACCGGCTTCATTATGTTGAACTCGCTCACCAGCTGCAGGGAGCGGGACTGATATCCGAAGAGGAGAAGAAGTGGTTCGAGTACCGGCTGCGCTCCCATAATACCACACTTAATGAAGCCCTCAGAGACGAAGCCCAGCGGCAGTCCAAACTGCAGGTCAGTATCCGGAATGCCATTCTTTCCATGAGGGAGGCCTCCGAAACAAAGTGGCAGGAATTTGTGGAAGAGTGTTCCATTGTAGACCAGATCCTGCAGCTGGACCCGATGGAGGCCTTTACAGATATGGACTCGGGGACGAAGAATCAGTACAGGAGTACCGTCGAGCGGTTGGCCCGCCACTCAGGGTTCACCGAGAAGCAGGTAGCTGAAGAAGTGCTTGTGCTTACCGAAAGCCAAATCAATCACTCCGGCCGGGACGCCAATGATATTTTTGAGGATTACTCAGTGTTGAAAAAGCATGTGGGCTACTACCTGCTGGGGGAAGGCTATGACGAGCTGACCCGGCGTATCGAATACGATATGCCGCTGGGCGAACGCATCCGAAAAAAATTAGAGGAGATAGCAGGATATTATATTGGCTTTATAGCTGCATTTACTCTTTTTTTACTGGCGGTTCTCTGGGTCGCTACCGATGCCATAAGTTCATCGCTGTTGGTCTCTTTGAGCGTGCTGTTGGTAGGATTCTTTCCCGCCCTTGAACTTTCGATTTCAGTCATAAATCGCTTTTTTGTCTTTTCGCTGCCACCGCATATCCTGCCCAAAATGAAGATTAAAGAGGGGGTACCGGATCAGGCCCGCACCCTCATCGTGGTGCCGACGCTTGTGGATTCACCCGGGGAGGTGGAACACCAGCTGGAGAAACTGGAAATTACCTCGCTGGCCAACCCCGATCCGGGACTGCAGTTTGTCTTGCTCTCCGATTTCACGGACGCCGACCGGGAGCATATGCCGGGAGATGAACGTATTCTTGAAAAAGCCGAACGTGAGATAAACAGACTGAACAGGAAATATTCCTCCCGTTACGGTGACAAGTTCTTTGTGCTGCACCGCCCGCGAAAGTGGAATCCTTCGGAGGACCAATGGATGGGATGGGAACGAAAACGCGGGAAGCTGGAAAAACTGAATAAACTGCTGTGTAATCCCTCAGAAGGCTCTTCATTTTCATATATGATGGGGAATTTTATCGATTCCATCCGGGAAAAGCCCGTCCGGTTCGTTTTAACCCTGGATGCCGATACCCGAACCCCTCCCGACAGTATCATTGACCTGGTTCGGGTCGCTTCCCACCCGTTGAACAGAGCCTGGTACGACAGCGAAAAAGATCGCATTACCAAAGGATACGGTATTATCCAGCCGCGGATATCCATTCCGCCGGACGCTGCAAACAAGTCGCTGTTTGCACGGATATTTTCCGGCAATGTGGGCATAGATCCCTATACCACCGCGGTGTCGGATATCTACCAGGACCTGTTGGGGGAGGCGATTTTCACGGGAAAAGGGATTTATGACGTGCGCGCTTTTCATACCGTGCTTGACGACCGGTTCCCGGAGAACAGGATACTCTCGCATGATCTGATTGAAAGTAATTATGTCCGTGCGGCACTGAGCACGGATATTGAACTCTTTGATGAGTATCCGACAAATTACGCCAGTTATTGTAAAAGAAATCACCGGTGGACACGCGGTGACTGGCAGATTGCGCGATGGCTCTTTCGAAGCGTGCCCGGACCCGATGGAACCACAAATAATCAGGCTAACCTGTTGTCGCGCTGGAAAATTTTTGACAATCTGCGGCGGTCGCTCAACCCGTTCTTCCTTACCCTCTTTTTCGTGACCGGGTGGTTTTGGCTGCCGGGATCGGCCCTGATATGGACGCTGGCAGCCTTCGGTATTCTTGCTTTTCCCATTTACGTGAGCTTTTCAACGGACATATTCAATCGTCCGGCCCGCATCAAATGGAAGCTTTATTTTGAAAAGGTCCGGGCGAACCTGAAAATCAATACTGTCCAGGCTGTTTCAACGCTGGCTATCCTGCCGCACCAGGCTGCTCTCCAACTGGATGCTATTGCCCGTACATTGTGGCGGCTGTCGGTGGCCCGGAAACGATTGCTGGAATGGACCTCCGCTTCGCAGGCGGAAAAGCTTAGTACCAATGACCTCAGCTCCTATTTCCGTTCGATGATGGTGTCGGTTATCCTGGGGACAGGTATTTTAGTGCTCGGCATCTTCATTGATCCTGCTGATCTTTGGATTATTATCCCGTTTTCCCTGTTGTGGATAACCTCGCCCTTTTTTGCCAACTATTTCAGCACCACCGGCCGAAAGAAAAAAAGCGAATTTTCGGAAGAGGACAAAAAAACACTGCGGAGCTATGCCCGGCGGACCTGGTTTTATTTCGAGCGACTGGTCAGCGACGAGTATTCCTGGCTTCCGCCGGATAATGACCAGGAAGATCCCGAGCTGCCGCCGGTAGCCCGTACCTCACCGACCAATATCGGACTGACGCTGGTCTCCACGCAGGCAGCCTATGAAATGGGGTATATTACCCTGAGCGAGCTCTTGACGCGGCTGGAGAATACCCTGCACTCACTTCTGCAGCTGGAACGCTACAAAGGGCACTTTTACAACTGGTACGAAATTAATTTGGGCGAGGCTTTGAGTCCCAAATACATATCCACCGTGGACTCGGGGAACCTGGCAGCGGGACTCATTGTCATCCGGCAGGCGGTTGGCCGGCTTATGAAAAAGCAAAATCCCAATGGCGCTTTCCGGGATGGACTGGAGGATACGCTTGAAACCCTGAGAACCATTGTCACGGACCTGCAGGAGGAGGTTGAAAACGGGGAGGAGGTTTGCAGGGAGATGAAAACCTGCCTGGACAGGATGTCGGACCTTTTGAACCGCGAAGATCCAACCACTATTTCAGGCAACCTCCGGTTATTGGACGATTTGAAAGAATCGGCCTGTACCTTGTGCGGACAAAATGTGATGAAACTTCGCGGATCGCTGGGAGATCAGCGGGTGGATGACCTGCTTTACTGGATGGAAAGTCCCCTGAGACAGATAAAAAGCTATAAAAATGAGTTGCAGCAGCTGGAGAAATCCGTTCCGGACGATGCCCTGCAATCTTCCCCCGATGAGTGGTTAAAGCACCTCGAGATCGAAAGGGAGAGGGGAAGACCAGAAGACAATAGTGCCTGGCAGCTGCTGAAAAACTGGAACAATCAAATTCAGTCCATCCGCGAGATCAGCGAGCGGCTGGTCTCCGAGATGGATTTCCGGTTTCTGTATGAAAAGAAAAGCGGCCTGTTCAGTATCGGCTATAATGTAGAGAAAGCAGAGCTTGACGAAGGAACCTACGACCTGCTGGCCAGCGAGGCCCGCATCGCTTCCCTGATTGCCATTGCCAAGGGCGATGTTCACTCGGAACACTGGTTCCGGCTGAGCCGTCGCCTGACCAGCCGTAACCAGCATGAGTTTCTGCTTTCCTGGGGAGGCACGACTTTTGAATACCTGATGCCCCATTTGTTTCAAAAATCATACCCCAACACCCTGCTGAGCCATACCTATGGACATATCGTGGACCTGCAGCAGGAGTATGCCGAAAAATTCAACCGTCCCTGGGGGTTCTCCGAGAGTGCCTATAACAGCCTCAACATGGATCTGAACTACCAGTACCGGGCCTTCGGGGTACCCGGACTGGGCCTGAAAAGGGGGCTGGCCGAGGATTTCGTGGTGGCGCCCTACGCCTCGATATTGTCTCTGATGGTAGCTCCTGAAAAATCAATGGACAACCTGTTGGAACTTGAAAAAATAGGGGCATTGGGACTGAAGGGATTTTATGATGCCGTTGATTTTACGCCGGATCACCTGGCGAAGTCGGAATCCTACAAGGTGGTAAAAACGTATATGGTACACCATCACGGGATGAGTTTTATGGCTCTTTTGAACGTGCTGCATGACTGGTCGATTCATCGCTACTTTCACGCCGATCCCCAGATTAAAGCCTGCGAACTCCTGCTGCAGGAGCGTATTCCACGCGGTATTCCGGTCAAGGAACCGTACCCGATTGAGGTAGAGATGGAGCCCGGCGAGCAGCACAGCGTGACCTATACGGTGGATCACGCCGGAATAAACAACCTGGACGACGCCCCCCCGCGGCTGCACCTGCTGTCAAATGGCCGGTTCCATTCGTTCGTAAGTCATGCCGGCACCGGGTGCTCCCACTATGGTGATATCAGGCTCACCGGCTGGAAGCCCGATGCTACGGAAGACCCGCTGGGCCCCTTTATCTATATCAAAGACCGTGAAACCGATCGTTACTGGTCGGCCTTTCACCAGCCGGTAAAACGGAAGCCCGATCGTTATGATACCTGGTTTCACAACGGCAAGGTACAGACCTCAAGAGTGGATGAATGGATTGAAACCACAACGGAAGTATGTGTCTCCCCGGAAAACCCTATTGAGCTCAGAAAGGTTACGCTCACTAACTATTCCGACCGTAAAAGAACCCTTGAGCTTACCAGCTATGCCGAAATCGTGCTCAATGGGGCGGCGGACCATCAGTCGCATCCGGCCTTCTCAAAGTTGTTCCTGCAAACCGACTACCTGGCCGACCATCACGGGATTCTTGCCTGGCGCAGGCCCCGTAATGCCGGGGAAGACCCCCTGTGGATGGTTCATATGGTGGCAAGCCACGACCTGGAGAACCTGGAGGAACCACTGCAGTTTGAGACCGAGCGGGCTAACTTTATAGGACGGGGACGATCGCTGAAAAATCCCCGGGCCATGGATTCCGGGTACAGGCTCAGCGGTTCCATCGGAAATGTGCTGGATCCCATACTCAGCCTGCGCCGGTCGGTAACACTGGGGCCGGGCGAAAAGATGCAGGTTACCTTCGGGACCGGCTGGGCCGGGAGCCGGGAGGAAGCGGAAGACCTTGCCGATATGTTTGACAATCCGCATGCGGTGGAACGCTCTTTTGAGCTGGCCTCTATTTATAATACGGTGGAGCTGGATCATATTGGAGTAACCAGCAACGAGTTTCAGTATTTCCAGAAGCTGGCGGGGTATATGCTGTACAGCGATACCCGATTCAGGGCCGCCCCGGAAGTCCTTGCTCAAAATCGCCGACAGCAGTCCGGTTTGTGGGCATATGGGATTTCAGGGGATCATCCGATTATTGTTTTCCGGGTTAGCAAGACCGACCAGTTAAAGTCCATGAAAAAGATGCTGAAGGGACATCTTCTTTGGAAGCATCGCGGGCTGCGGGCTGATTTGGTGATCATCAATGATCATCCCCCGAGTTATGCCGACGAGCTGCAGGAAGGCATTCAGCAGGCGATAGAAGCCTCTCACAGCAGCCACCGGGGACATGGTGAGGGGGAGGTGTTTACGCTGCGCTCCGATCGTCTTTCACAGGAGGACTTAACCCTTATGTTGACCGTTGCTTCGGTCGTATTCAAAGGCACTCTCCCCCGGGTGGAGATACTTGACTCCGGTCATTCTGAAGAGGTAAACTCATTCAGCGAAAACCACCAGTCCCAACTCTACCGGCCGGCTTCACTTGCTGGAAAAAAACCTGAAGGACAGGAAGCGGCTGAAAACGACCTGCAGTTTTTTAACGGTTACGGGGGATTTTCCGACGAAAATCGTGAATATCGTATCATCGCAGAGCCGGATGTCGTGAAGGGAACCGTGCGGTACCCGCCGGCCCCCTGGATCAACGTCATTGCCAATTCGAATTTCGGATTCCTGGCTACCGAAAGCGGGGCCGGATACACCTGGAGTGAAAACAGCCGGGAAAACAAGCTGACTTCCTGGTCCAACGACCCGGTGCTTGATCCGCCTGCAGAGGCCTTTTACATCCGTGATGAAGATGAAAAGGTGTACTGGTCCCCCACGCCGGCGCCCGTGCCCGGTCAACATCGCTATGTGGTATCACACGGATTCGGATATACGAGATATGAGCATTCCTCGTACGACATCGAATCCGAGCTGCTTCAGTTTGTCCCTGAAAACGATCCGGTTAAGGTTTCAAGGCTGACCATACGCAACAAAAGCGACGTACAAAGAACTCTTTCCCTGTTCCGTTATCAGGAGTGGGTGCTGGGGATCAACAGGGAAGATTCCGCCCGGTTTATCATCCAGGAAGCGGACCGGGATGAGTATGCCATCTATGCGCGAAACCATTACAACAACGAATTTGCCGGGCGGATCGCTTTCGCTTCCGTGTCAACAGCGTCAAAGGAGGCGGGGGATGCCGAGGTCTCCTTTTCCACCGACCGGCAGCAATTCATCGGCCGGAACGCTTCCCTGGAAAGGCCGTCCGCCGTTGCCGGAGAAGCTGACCTGGATGACAGCGTCAATACGGGCGGGGATCCCTGTGCCGCCTTTCAGGCCAGGCTGGTGATGGAGCCGGGCGAAGAAATAGAATGGATCGTGGTCATGGGAGAAGCCAAAGACACCGAAGAAGCGAAAAAACTCGTGCGGAAGTACCGGCAGACTCAGGAGGTGAACCACGCATTTCGGGATATAACGGCCTTCTGGGAAGAGCGGCTGAGGCGCATCCGCATAGAGACGCCCGATTCCTCTCTTAATCAAATGATGAACGGCTGGCTTATGTATCAGAACATCGCCTGCCGTATGCTTTCGCGCACGGGATTCTACCAGGCCGGCGGGGCGTACGGATTTCGCGATCAGCTGCAGGACGCCATGACAGCCCTGTATGTCGATCCCCAAATGACGCGGGATCAAATTTTACTGCATGCGTCCCGGCAGTTCCCGGAGGGTGATGTACAGCACTGGTGGCATCCCCCGACAGGCAGAGGGGTTCGGACCAAAATATCGGATGACAGGCTCTGGCTTCCCTATGTGGTCAATTTTTACATCGAGTCGACCGGTGACGAGGAAATTTTGGAGGAGCAAATTCCATACCTTGAAGCACGGGAACTGGAGGAGCACGAACACGAGGTTTACCTGCAGCCGCAACAGTCAACCAAAAAGGCGTCTCTATATGAACACTGCATCAGAGCCATCGAGGTGACCCTGAACACCGGCCGGCACGGCCTGCCGCTTATGGGCACCGGCGACTGGAATGACGGGATGAACCGGGTCGGGGATGAGGGGAAGGGGGAGAGCGTATGGCTGGGGTTCTTCCTTCACATCGTCCTGGAGGAGTTCACGGAGTACTGCGAAAAACAGGGAGAGAAGGAACGGGCCAGGCGTTACCAGGCGGAGGCCCGCAAGCTGTCGAAACATCTCAACAAGGAGGGATGGGACGGCGCGTGGTACCTGCGGGCGTTCTATGACGACGGCACGCCGCTGGGATCCGCCCTGAATGAGGAGGGACGGATAGATGCCATAGCACAATCCTGGTCTGTTATATCGGGGGTGGCCCCAAAAGCGAAAAAGCAAAAGGCTCTTGAGGCCCTGGAAACACACTTGGTTTCAAAAGAGGATCGCATCATCCGCCTGCTCACCCCGCCCTTTGATCAGACGGATCAAAACCCGGGCTATATTAAGGGCTATATCCCGGGCGTTCGGGAGAATGGGGGACAATATACCCATGCTGCGGTTTGGGCGATAAAAGCGTTTGCCGAGAGCGGCTGGGGTGATAAGGCCGTCGAGTACTTGCACATGATAAATCCGGTGAACCATGCAATCTCCCCGGAACAGGTGTCACAGTACAAGGTTGAGCCTTATGTGGTGGCGGCTGATGTCTATGGCGAACCACCGCTTACCGGTCGGGGCGGGTGGACCTGGTACACCGGGTCGGCCGGGTGGATGTACCGGGTGGCCCTGGAATCGATTCTGGGCATTCGAATTAAAGAGCATGTCATGACGATCCGGCCGGCGATTTCCTCCGAATGGGAGTCTTACTGCCTGGAATGGAGACTGCGAGACGGGGAGACCGTTTACCGGCTGGAGATCAACAATCCCGATGAACTGCAAAGCGGGGGACTTGAAGGAACGGTTGACGGGGAGCCGGTTCGTTTTCCCGAAGGGGAAGCCCGGATACCACTGGAAAACGATAACCAAGAGCATTCCGTCTCACTGCGGCTTATCAGGCGCTGAACCGGTCCGCATTGCTCATCCGTCAGCCCAGCGGATTTGAAATGAGGAAGTACGCCGCCCGTAATCTTATTTCTTTGGAAAGCAAAAATGCGGCATCGCCTCTCATATACTGCCGGAAAAAGGTGTGGACCTCATAACGAGCTGCTGAAAAAAAGAGAAATTATTCAGTCTAAAAAAGGCTGATATTTCTGCTTGTCCAGGCAGGGAAAATATGTAATACATTCCCTCACATGTTATCCCCCGAAGACCGTACAAAAAGTGACGGCACCAGATCATATAATTTAAGTTCAATAAGCAATCATCCGACGTCCGTCTCGTAAACGGCCTCGGATAAACAGCCGGGAAAGGTTTTACAGGGTATGGATGCGGAACCCTGCCGGCTGCATGTGGATTATATAAATAGGAAGCGTTGCTGCCACGGAATATTGAACGTGTAGCAGGCAGCGCGGTATAGTAAAAGAAGAAGGAGTTTGTTATGGAAAAGATGAAAGTGCTTGTCCTCGATAACGATATAGTAGTCCGGCAGGCCATTGCAGGGATACTGAGCCGGGAATCCGATGTAGTGGTCCGGGTCAGCGGAGAGCTAACCCAAAGCGAACAGCTGGTTAATGAGGAAAATCCCGATGTTGTTTTGCTGGATATTGAAGATTCCGCGCCGGATGGATTCACCATTTTTAATACCCTCCGGGTGCGTTTTCCAAAGCTGCCGGTAGTGGTTATCAGCTCCCGTTCGGAGGGGGGAGCCCAGGCTGCGCTCTATGCGCTTCGCAAGGGAGCGGTTGACGTTATTACCAAGCCGGAAAAAAGCAATGCTCTTTTATTCGCCACCCGCCATCTTGCCAAGCGCCTGCCCCCGATGATACAGGGGATAAAGCGTGTGGTTGGCAGCGATGCTCTCGACGGGTGGACGGCGGGAAAAAAGGAGGCCCGGTCCCTGGTTGACACAGAAGAGCAACCGGAAAAAGAAAAGGCCTGGATGAACAGAGGGCCGGTCAGGCTGATTGTCATAGGGGGCAGTATGGGGGGACCGAAGGCACTGAATGATATTCTCAGGAAGCTTCCGGCCGATTTTCCCGTTCCGGTTGTGGCCGTTCAGCACTTGCCTAAGTTTTATACCCGTGCCCTGGCTCGGCTGTTAAAAGAGGGCTCCCCTCTGGCTGTCAGGGAAGCGCTTGAGGAGTCGGCGCTGACGCCGGGAACGGCCTTACTGGCCTCCGGAGGTCGCCATTGTGAGATTGCGCAGAGGGGCAACCGGCCGTTTGTTAAAGTCCATCGCGGTCCCAGGGAAAATGGGGACCGTCCCTCTATCGATGTCCTTTTCCGGTCTGCGGCGAGATTATACGGGAGGGACGTACTGGGTATTATTTTAAGTGGAAACGGCGTTGACGGGCTGTCTGGCGCCCGTGCGATCCGGGAGGGAGGGGGACGTGTCATTATTCAGGATCCGGGGGATGCGGTGGTGGATGATCTTCCGTTGTCTGTGATGGGAGAAGGGTTGGCCGATCACTATTATCCGGCAGAACAGATCAGTCGCCAGCTGCTAAAGCATGTTCTACAGCCCCTGGGAAACCGGAAAATGAAAGGATATGAGCACGTGAATCTTTTTAACAGGGATCAAGAGTACTTCAGGAACGTATGACGAATCGATATTCTCAAGAGATATTATGAGCAGCCCGCATTCCCTTAAAAAGCCTGAAAATGCATGGGCCGCTGAGGCAGGCAAGGTGCTAAAGGCGTTGGAAAGTGAACAGGAGAGCGGGCTTTCCGGCGCGGAAGTGCAAAAGCGCCTCAAACAATACGGTCAGAACCAGCTTCGGGAGCATGAGACGAAGAGTCTGTGGCAAATTCTTGTCGAGCAGGTCAAAAGTCTGATCATCCTGTTGCTGGCTGTAGCTGCGCTGGTATCCTTTCTGTACCGGGAAATACTGGAAGGCTGGGCCATCGCGATTGTCATCGTCATTAATACGGGCATAGGATTTTTTACCGAGCTGAGAGCCGTCCGGTCGATGGAGGCCCTGTTCAAGCTCGGCAGGGTAGAGACCAGGGTGCGCAGGGACGGGGAGGTCATGAAGGTGGACGCCCGGGACCTGGTCCCGGGCGATATCATCCTGGTGGAGGGGGGCGACATCATCACGGCCGACATACGTATCCTCGCCTCCTCAAAGCTGCAGGCCGACGAGTCGGCCCTGACCGGCGAGAGCATGCCGGTGGGGAAAACCCCTGAGCCGGTTGACGAAGATACGGTTCTGGGGGAACGCACGTCCATGCTCTATAAGGGGACCGCCATCACCCGGGGCTCGGGAGAAGGAGTGGTCGTGTCCACGGGACAGCAAACGGAACTGGGACATATTTCGTCGCTGGTCGAGGAGGCCGAAGAGGAGCAGACGCCGCTGGAAGAACGGCTTGACCGGCTGGGTTACCGGCTGATTCTGCTGACGCTTGCGATAACGGCCTTTATATCGGTAAGCGGTGTGCTGTCGGGCAAGGAGATGTTTCTGATGATCCAGACCGGTATCGCGCTCGCCGTGGCCGCCATCCCGGAAGGACTGCCTATAGTAGCCACGATTGC
The DNA here is from genome assembly GCF_900129315.1 of Fodinibius roseus. Lineage (GTDB taxonomy): Bacteria > Bacteroidota > Rhodothermia > Balneolales > Balneolaceae > Fodinibius > Fodinibius roseus. The sequence goes on along the minus strand of NZ_FQUS01000004.1, from coordinate 25,190 downwards.
CCTGGCCAAGGGCATGCGTATCATGGCCCGCAAGAATGCCCTCATCAACCGGCTTTCGTCCGTCGAAACGCTGGGGGCGACGGAGATTATTTTTTCGGACAAGACGGGAACACTAACCGAGAACCAAATGAGTGTTACGCGGCTTTTTCTTTCGGAACGTGAGATAGACGTCGGATCGGATTTTTCCGGGCATATCGGGGACGGGGACACGGACGATGAAGATATAAGGCTGGCGCTGGAGACGGGGGCGTTTTGCAATAACGCCACGTATGCGGGGGATGGGGGGCCTGGCACAAACACTGAAACCGATACCGATACAGACGGAGCCGGAGATGAAGAGGGCAGTGGAGGAAACAGCGGGGATCCCCTCGAAATAGCGCTGCTGGAAGCCGCGAATCTTGCCGGTATTGAACGGAAAGAGCTCCTGGAGCAGTATCCCGAAGTTCGGGAAGAGGCCTTTGATCCCGAGGTTAAAATGATGGCCACCTGGAATGAGATGGAGCCGGGCCGGTACCGGGTTTCAGTCAAAGGGGCTCCCGGTACGGTGCTCGAGCATTGCAACTCCTATCTGACAAACGGGCAGCAGCGTTCCCTGTCCGGGGAAGAGCGGGAAAAATGGGAATCGATGAACGAAAAGCTTGCCGCCGACGGCTTGCGGGTACTGGCCCTGGCTTATCGGGAGGCGGATACGGCCGATGGTGATCCCTATGAAAACCTGGTGTTTATCGGGATGGTCGGGCTGCTGGATCCGCCGAGGGGTGATGTCAGGGAGGCAATGGAAGCCTGCAGGAAAGCGGGAATCCGCGTCGTGATGGTGACGGGCGATCAACCCCATACGGCCGAATATATTGCTAAATCGGTGGGATTGGTTACCGCAGAAGAGGGACAGGAGGCGGAAGTGATTCACGGGAGCGACCTGCCGTCCCCGCAGGAGCTTGAATCGTCGCAACAGGATACCGATCAGATTTTGTCTGCCAGCATCTTTGCCCGCATCAGCCCCCGGCAGAAACTCGACCTGATCGAGTTATACCAGAAGAAGGGTCATATTGTGGGTATGACCGGCGACGGGGTGAATGATGCCCCCGCTCTCAAGAAAGCGGATATAGGCATCGCGATGGGCAAGCGCGGCACCCAGGTGGCCCGAGAAGCGTCGGATATGGTTTTGACGGACGACGCCTTCGCCACTATCGTTACGGCTATTGAACAGGGTCGTGTTATTTTTACGAATATACGGCGGTTTGTATATTATCTTCTGTCCTGTAATGTCAGCGAAGTGTTGGTGGTGGGACTGGCTTCCCTGCTGGGGGCGCCTTTGCCGATATTGCCGTTGCAAATACTTTTTTTGAACCTGGTAACGGACGTTTTCCCGGCTCTGGCACTCGGCGTCGGTGAAGGAACGCAGGGGGCGATGCAGCAGCCACCCCGTAAAATGGGTGAACCGATCCTGAACCGGCAGCACTGGATCGGCATTGGTGGTTATGGCCTTGTGATCACAACGGTGGTTCTCGGAGCCCTGTTCACCGGTCTGTACTGGCTGGAACTTCCCGAGCGTGAAGCCGTAACGCTCAGCTTTTTAACCCTCGCTCTTGCCCAGCTCTGGCACGTATTCAACATGCGGGACAGCAACAGCGGTTTTGTGGACAATTCGGTTGTGCGGAACAGATGGGTATGGAGGGCTATTGTCCTGTGCCTGGCGCTGATATTCGGGGCCCTTTATGCCGGACCGGTTGCCGAGGTGATGCAGCTGTCGCCGCCGACCGGGGAGGGCTGGCTGGTGGTCGCGGTCATGAGTTTTATTCCCCTGTTGGTGGGGCAACTCCAAAAGGTCTGGGCCGGAAGAAGCCGGGAGGGAAGAGAATGATGTTAAAAAACAGGAATACGGAGGCCAGAGTACAGGATATTATGGAGAAGGAGTTTAACCCGGTTCAAATCGATGATAAATTGACCGAAATATACCGGAAAGTGCGCTCCAATAATAAAACCTTCTTTCCCGTTATAGAGGGAAAGAAGCTGGCAGGTGCGATAGATATGAACAATATCAGTGAATTTATCACCTTCCGGGCTCCGCTTGATTACTGATGCGGGCGTGAAGAATGTGCCGGCGGGGAATGCGGCTGGCCTGACAATACTATTATTTACGACACCTAAAATTAAACAGCCAAAACAATGAGTACTGCAAAAAAGACGATGAGCTTTTCCGAAGTGATTAACGGGGATACCCCGGTACTGGTGGATTTTTACGCCGACTGGTGCGGTCCCTGCAAGATGATGGCCCCGATTCTTAAGAATCTGAAAAAAGAGATGGGCGACAAGCTCAATATTATAAAAGTGGACACCGAAAAAAATGCCGCTGCCGCTATCCGGTACCAGGTGCGGGGCGTGCCGACGCTGATCCTTTTCCACAGGGGACAAATACTCTGGCAGCAATCGGGGGTCGTGCAACTGCCCCAGCTTAAACGCATTCTCGATCAGAAACTGCGGGAAATATAAGCGGGGAGGAGCCCTATAATTATGGCCCACCATCCCCGGCATGAACGCGCGCGTTTCTCGTTTTTAAGCCCGGTATTTATTTTAAATTTTAACAGACCGTTACGTTGAATGCGTGTTTTTATCCCGTATTTTTACTCCTGCAGCTGGATGTCAGGCAGTCGAGACAGCCGCAGCTTAGTATCGATTTTGAATTTTAAAGGGAAAATTAATGCAAACCACTAATCCCACTATTATGTCTTATCACATCAGCAAAAAACTGGATATCCCATTTGAGGAAGCCATCGAAAGAACGACCGCCGCTTTGAAGGAGGAGGGCTTCGGCGTTCTAACGGAAATTGATATCAAGGCGACCCTGAAAAAGAAACTGGATGTAGATTTCAGGAAGTACCAGATTTTAGGCGCCTGCAACCCGCCGCTGGCCCACCAGGCCCTTACGTCAGAAGGTCATATCGGCCTGATGCTGCCTTGCAACGTGATTGTACAGGAGCATGAGAACGGCGAGGTGGAGGTATCTGCGGTTGATCCCATTGCCTCCATGCAGGCGGTCGAAAATGAAGAGCTGGGCGAGGTGGCCCAAAAGGTACAGGGACTCCTTACCAAGGTTATCGACTCCCTTTAAGGATATCAGAAGAAGAGGAGGTAGTTCCGGACTGTAATGAATCCGGTTGGCCCCTTCAAAAAATGGACAATGCCTTCTTATGTGGCTTTCCTGCACCCCCGGGAGCCCGGGACGGGCTGTGGGCGTTACAATAACAAATACAGGATTATATATGCGAGCCCTTATCGTAGAAGATGAACCACTGTTGATCGAGGATCTCGAGCAATGCTTGCTTGAGGAACATTTTTATGTGGATACGGCGGAAAGTCTGCAAGAGGCCAACGACCTTGTCGCAGGGGAGCCATATGATCTGGTGCTCCTGGATTTGGGGCTCCCCGACGGTAACGGCCTTGAATTACTGAAATCAGTGAATAAATACTACCGGGAGACGGCGGTGATCATCATTACGGCGCGGGGAGAAACCGAGGACAAGGTTAAAGGTCTGGAACTGGGCAGCGACGACTATCTGTCCAAGCCTTTTCCGATAGCAGAGCTGCGAGCCCGCATCCACGCGGTGTTACGCCGCAAGTTCAAAATAAGCGACAATCATATTTCCGGAGGCCCCCTGGAAGTCAACCTCGATCATATGGAGGTGCAGGTCAACGACCAACCACTTGATGTTACCGAAACAGAATATAAAATGCTGCGCTACCTCATCCTTAACAAGAACAAAACCATTACCCGGATATCGCTGGCCGAACATATCTGGGGAAACAGGATCGACGACCGGTTTTCGCTCGACTTCATCAGCTCTCACATGAAGAATATCCGGAAAAAACTTTCTGAAGCCGGCGCGCACAATATTATAGAAACCATTTATGGCGTCGGGTACAAGCTGACCGCGTATGAAGCTGAATAACAAAATACTGCTCAGCAATACCATACTGACACTGGTCGTGTTTCTGTTTACCAGCGTTGGCATCTATTACCTGGTCAATAAGACGGTGTACGACGAACTCGACAATCACCTGCTTCAGCATAAGATTGATATCATCAGCCAGGTCGGGCAGGACGCATCCAGTCTTGAACAGATAATCGAACTGGGCAGGCTCGGCTCCTACGAATGGATTGAAATAGTGGAATATGACGGTTCCGTAGCTCCCCATGAAAACCGGTTTGCGACCATTGATACGCTTCGTAACCCGGAGAAAGAGGTGGAATCCAAATCCTACCGGCAACTAACTACCACTGTCACCGTAAATGACCGGTATTATACATTGCGAATTTATGAGGAGGTAGCCTCTTGGGCCGACATCAGTACCACGATCCTCATAAGCGTGCTGGCCGGGTTACTGATATGGATTCTTCTGCTGTATGTATTCAACCAGTTTGTGCTGGACCGGATTTTAACCCCGTTTTATCATACAGTGGACACCCTTGAAAACATATCCGACCCCTCTGACTTTGATGAGTCCCTTCCGGGGACTTCCACCTACGAAGTAAACGTCCTTAACCGGGCCCTGAACTCGATGATGCAGCATATTCGCTCTTCCTTTGAAGATCAAAAGCATTTTATCCAAAATGTTTCACATGAGCTTTTGACCCCGCTTTCCATTATTAGGCAGAAGGCGGAGAATATTCTGTCGGAAGCGGAATCGCTGGACAAGGAGACCATCGAATCGGTCAGCGATATACAGCATACCGCCGTGCGGCTGAGCCGGTTAAGTGATGCCCTGCTGCTAATCAGCCGGGTAGAAAATAAACAGTATTCGCTCGATCAGCACATTGCAGTCAATGAAGTGGTTGAGGAGGTGACGGGGGAACTTAGGGATTTTATCGAGATGAAGGAGATTGCCATAGAAAAAAAGTTTGCGTGTCACATCGAAGTCCATGGAAACGGAGAGCTTATTCACGCGGCCGTATACAATATCATACAGAATGCCATAAAATTTTCTCCCGGCGGATCCACCATAACGCTTGCAACATGCTGTGAGGATGAGAATCCCCGTTTTTCGGTACGGGATCAGGGACCGGGCATCCCGCCGGAATTTATTAACTCCGTTTTCGATCGGTTTAAAAAGATCGGCAATCCCCCTGACAGGAAGGATGCCGGCAGTCCCGGTCTCGGGCTTTCTATTGTGCAGAGCATTTGTCACCTGCATAACTTTGACTGCAGGGCTGAAAACAGGCCGGGAAAAGGAGCGGAGGTAAGTATTCTTTTTTAGTTTTTTCCGGAAGTCCGACAGCCCCCGGCAAGGTCGGGACGCTCCCGGGAATTACGTATGAAATCCATATTCTCTACAGATTCTCTTTATACCTTTTAGCCAGTGAAACAATAACGCGGCAATGCGTTTAACGGCTAAAAGGTATTGAGATGATTTATTCCCTCATTTTTGCACTGATTTTTTCCTGGCAGGCAGGAAGTGCCGATACGACGGACCTTTCTTCCCTGGATGTTCAAAAAGCTCTCCGGATCGCCTATGATCAGAATCCCCGGATCAACCAGCTGCGCAACAAGATAGATGCACAGCGGCAGCAGCAGCTTTTGAGCATCGGGCTCCGGGATCCCGAACTCGCCTACCTCAGGGAGGGCGTTGGCGATAACGGCTTTTCCGAACAGCGCTGGTCGGTGTCACAGACGTTTGATTTTCCGCTCACCAGCTATTATCGCTACAAAAATGAGCAAGCACGAACCGGCGTACTTGAACGGCAGTTGGAGGCTCAAAAGTTGCAGCTTAAGGCTGATGTAAAATCGGCCTACACCGAATTGGCCTACGCTATCGAAATAAGCCATCTTGCCCGCGAGCAGGTGAATCTGTTCCAGCAATTACGCAATGCCGCCCAAACGAGGTCAGACCTCGGGGAGTCCTCCGAAATTGACGCCATGCAGGCCGACCTGCAGCTGTCTGAAGCCCGGAACAATCTCGAGACGGCCCGCAGGCAGATCATGAACGCCCGGTACGATCTGTTCGAGACGATCGGACTCGAACCGGAAGATCAGAGGTATGATATCAGCTTCCCCGATACCCTGCATTATATCGCGGTGGATATTGACCAGGAGGAGGTTCTGCGGCGGCTGGACCATCATCCGGAGTTGAAACAGATCAGCCGGCAGCAGCGGGCGGCATTGTTGCAGACCAAAATTGCCAGGGCCAGTTACCTGCCGGACCTGAGCATAAGCTATTACAAACAGGACTTCGGCAATAATTATGATTTTTACGGTTTCGAGGTGGGCGTAAGCATTCCTCTCTGGTTTGGCGCCAGCCAGAGCCGCAAAGTGAAACAGGCCCATGCGCTGCAGCGCGAAATAGACTGGAAATTTGCAGAACAGGAACTTTCGCTAAAAAAACGGGCGGAACAAACCTGGCACAGCTACCAGACGACCCGGGTCAATATCCAGCGCTTCAGGGAGTCCATTCAATCAAAATCCCTGGAACTGGTGCGCATGACTCAAAAAGGGTACCAGTATGGCGAGCTGGACCTGTTGAGACTCCTGGAGGCCCAGCGCACTTACCTGCGAACCCAGGAAGCATACTATCAAACACTCAGAAATTATTATTTGAAGGTTATTGCCCTGGAGCAATACCTGCAGGCCGATATCATTTTTAAATGACAAGTAATCAATGGACATGATCATGACTATTTTTTCAGGCAATACCATTCATAAATATCTGAAGCCGGGGACACTGCTTCTTTTCATATTCTTTGCGATAATAAGTTGCGGGGGAGATCCAACGGAAAATGAAGGGACACAGGATCCCGGTACGCCGCCCTCTCTTGCCCGGGCCCACTCACCGGCGACCGTACAGCTTACGGAGCAGCAGGCCGAAGACCTGTCCATTCAAACCCAAACCATTGAATCCCGGCAGATCTCTTTTACGATTGAAGCGCCGGGACAGGTGTTTGCCTCCCCGGAGCGGATTTCATTTTTAAGTGCTCCCATTAACGGGAGGGTGGCCCGTATTTATGCCCATGAAGGAGAGCACGTGCGCAAAGGGGACCCGCTTCTGGAACTGGAGAGCCTTGAATTCGCCAATCTTGTGGCTGACTATCTCGAAGCAAGAGCGGAAATTATATTCCAGCAACAGCAGGTAGACCGCCTCAAAGTCCTGACAGAGGAGAAAATAAGTCCCGAGCGTACGCTGCAACGGGCCCAGGCCGATTTGAACAGGGCCAAAGCCAAACAAAATGCCTCGCACGCCCGCCTGCATGCCGTCGGTATTTCCGAGGGGACTATTCAGCAGTGGGATCCCCAGACGTCTGAACCTGAGTCCCGTCTCACCCTCTACGCCCCGATAACAGGCGTGGTGAATGAGCATTTAATCGATCTGGGGCAATCGGTTAACGCCTACGAGGAGCTGCTCAACATTATTGACAGTAAAGAGGTACTGGTAAAAGGTTTTGTCTCCGCCTCCGATGCTCCTTTTCTGCAGCCCGGAAATCCTGTTCTCATCACAGAGCGATCGGGCGAAGGCCCCGCATCGGGATCCCGGCTTAAAGCGACCGTTACCTCCGTAAATCCGGCCCTGGACCAAGAAAACAGGTCCATCGTACTCAATTCCCTGGTGGAAACGAGGAACAACTGGCCTATTATCGGACAAAATGTCCGCATGACATACACCGCCCGGGCCGGCGAAGACGCCATCAGCATACCGATGTCCGCTATTCAGTTTGACGGATCCCGGGCTACCGTTTTTGTTCAGCTCTCGCCCCGGGAATATGAAAAACGACCCGTTGATATCAATCGTGCAACCGCTGATTCCGCCATTATTGAATCCGGACTGACAGCCGGCGATAAAATCGCGGTAACCCAGGTATTCAGCCTTAAAGCGCTGGAACGTTTTGAACAGTTTGCCGACTAACATTCAGGATATGTATCATGCTAACTCGATTAATTGATTTCAGTTTAAAACAGAAATTCGTTGCCCTTTCGCTGACGCTCCTCATGGCGGCCGCCGGCGTCTTTTCGCTGTTGAATATTCCCATCAACTCCCAGCCGGATGTCACCCCTGTTCAGGTTCTTGTGATTACAAAAGCCGGACAGTATTCACCGTATGATGTAGAGCGCCTGGTGAGCTATCCCATTGAAACGTCCATGAACGGGCTGCCCGACGTCAAGGAGGTGCGCTCGATCTCGCAGTTCGGCCTTTCGGCCGTAACCGTGGAGTTTGAAGAAGGAACAGATATCTATTTTGCCCGCCAACTGGTTAGCCAGCGCGTGCAAAGCATCGCCGGGGAGCTGCCCGAAGGGGTTTCCTCCCCGCAATTGGGACCTATTTCCACGGCGCTGGGAGAGATTGTGCAATATGTGGTCCGCGGCAGTGACCGCTACACCCTTACCGAGCTGCGTACGATCCAGGACTGGCTGATCGCCCCTCAGCTTAAGACCGTTAAGGGCGTCACCGAAATCAACTCGTTCGGCGGCTTTGTCAAGCAGTATGAGGTGGCGGTTGACCCGGATAAACTGAGAAATTACGGGATCGGGCTGAAAGACCTGACCGATGCTATTGAAAATAATAACAGCGTCTCGGGCGGGAACTATCTGGAGCACAACCGGGAACAGTATATCGTCCGCGGATTCGGTCAAATAAACAGTACCGGGGATATTGAGGATATTATCGTCGAGGAGCTGGAAGGGCGACCGGTCTACGTAAAAGATATTGCGGATGTTTCGGTCGGGCGGCAGCTGCGGCAGGGGGCGGTTACCCAGGATGGCAGGGGCGAAATTGTGACCGGTATTGCGATGATGCTTCGGGGCGGCAACGGCCGCGAAGTGATCCGTGACGTAGACGCCAAGATTGAGGAGGTTAATGAAAGTCTCCCGGAGGGCGTTTATATCGAAAAATTTTACGACCAGTCGGATCTCGTGGATCGGACGACGGATACCATTGTGACCAACCTGGTTGAGGGCGGATTTTTTGTGATTGCCGTGCTTCTGTTGCTGCTGGGAGAGATCTCCGGGGCTTTAATTGTGGCTTCCGTAATTCCTCTTTCCATGCTCTTTGCTTTTATCGGGATGGAGCAGGTGGGACTCGCAGCCAACCTGATGAGTTTGGGGGCGATCGATTTTGGAATGGTCGTGGACGGTTCGGTGGTGATGGTCGAAAACATCGTGGATAAACTGCATGAGGATCGCTCCAAAAAATCCCGCCTGCTCATCATCCGCGAGGCCGCCCACGAGGTAGCCCGTCCCATCTTCTTCGGGGTGCTTATTATCCTGATGGTCTATGTGCCGGTCATGACCTTTTCCGGGATGGAAGGCATCCTGTACCGGCCCATGGCTATAACGGTAGCCACCGCTGTCTTTGGCTCCCTGCTGCTGGCCCTGGTCTATGTGCCCGCCCTGTCCGCTATTGTGTTTCGCAAAGGGGTTAAGATCCGAAAGAATTATGTCATCAACTGGCTGCGTCCCCGTTACGAACGATTCCTGGAAGCAAGCCTGGAAAAAAAAGGGATTATTCTCTCAACGGCAGTGGCCATTTTTGGCATTTCTGTGGCTTTGATCCCTTTTCTGGGGACTGAATTTCTGCCCGAGCTGGATGAAGGTTCGATCCTGGTGGAACAGGTACGGATGCCTTCGGTGACTCTTGAGGAGTCGGTAGAAAATGCAGACTGGCTGGCGGCTAAGCTGACGCAAAATATTCCGGAAATAAAAACCGTCGTGCCCAAAACGGGACGATCCGACCTGGCCAATGACTGGATGGGCGTGCATCAAACCGATGTATGGGTGGTCCTCGAGCCAAGAGAGGAGTGGCGCGGGGGCCTGACCAAAGAGGATATCATTGACGATATCCGTCCCTATCTGGAAACCGAACCCGGCCTTTCCTATAACATCACCCAGCCCATCGCCATGCGTGTTGACGAACTGACCAGCGGCGTGAAGTCCGACATTGCCGTCAAGATATTCGGGGAGGATTTGGACACGCTCCAGGCGGTCGGACAGCGGGTGTCGGGGATCCTGAGGGATATCGAGGGCACCGATAACTTCTATCTCGAGCAAAGCAGCGGTCAACCCTATTACAACATCGAGATCGACCGCGAGGCCGTGGCTTCGTACGGATTGAATGTCAACCACATCCAGCATGTTATCGGGACCGGCATCGGCGGCAGTGAGGCGGGACAAATTTTTGAGGGGCAGCGACGGTTCGGCATCAACGTACGTCTGCCGGAAAACCTCAGGAACAGCTTCCAGGATATTCTGGAAGTGCCCCTGCAGCTGCCCGGCGGAGGATATATCCCCCTCAAGGAAGTGGCCGAAATCTACGCAGAAGAAGGGCCCCGTGAAATCGCACGGGAGAACGGGTGGCGGCGCGTCATTTTAGGCATTAACATCCGTGATATCGATACGGGCTCGTATGTGATGAATCTTCAGAATACCATTGCGGAAAGCGTGGATATACCGGCCGGCTATTTTATTCAATACGGCGGAACGTTCGAAAACCAGCAGCGGGCCATGAATCATCTCTATGTTGTCGTACCGATCTCGCTTCTGATTATTATCGGCCTGCTCTACCTGATGTTCGGTAAAATACGGTTCACCCTGCTCATATTCCTGAATCTTCCGATGGCGTTATCCGGCGGTATATTTATCCTCTGGATGCGCGGGCTGTACCTGTCGGTATCGGCCAGCATCGGCTTTGTAGCCCTCTTCGGGGTTGCTGTTCTCAACGGAATTGTACTGGTTGCCCATCTCAACGACTTGCGAAAGGAGGGCACCAATCTTAAAACGGCCGTTATCCAGGGAGCCAGCGACCGGCTGCGTCCCGTGCTGATGACAGCCCTCGTGGCCAGCCTCGGTTTTATCCCGATGGCGTTTAACACGGGACCCGGTTCCGAGGTACAGCGTCCCCTGGCATCGGTCGTCGTGGGGGGGCTCGTAACCGCGACCCTGCTGACCCTGCTGGTACTGCCTACCATCTATCACTGGATGGAAAAAGGCAAAAAACTGGAACCCAGGGAAGAAGCATTCTAATATTAACATTACCACCATCATTTAACTTTTAATTTTAAAAAGAGGTTATTATGGAAGCTGACTACCTGCATTTAATCGTAAATCACGTTCCCATTTTCAGTGTTCTCTTTGGAATTCTTATCCTGGGGTGGGGACTTTTCAGGAAAAATAAGTCCATACTGCAAATTGCAATGGTCCTCTTTTTGGTCGGAGCGGCAAGCAGTTATGCAGCTATGGAAACGGGGGAAGCCGCTGAAGATATTGTCGAAGAACTTTCTGTGGCCTCCCACGAGGTCATTCACAATCATGAAGAGGCAGCGGAAATTGCCTTCTGGTTTACCATTACAACCGGCCTGTTGAGCATCGTTGGCCTTTTTGTGATTTCATACGATCTGCGGTGGCGGAATACGCTCTTCGGGGTGCTGGCCTTTTCTGCGCTGATTTCACTGGGAACGTTGCTTTATACCGCTTACCAGGGCGGCAAGATTTTTCATTCGGGAGCAAGCACGAGCAGTACGGAACAGCTAACGACCGTGCCGGCACTTACACTTACCTGTCTTTATGAGGATTTGGAGTAATATCCGGCACCTTCACGTTCTGTTCTTTTATCTCAACAGATACTATCTTCTTGTTCCTTCTTTATATATTTCTCACCGGGCAAGCTGAGAAATGGTACCGTGATCTCGTATCCGATTTCACGGAGGTGGTCTGGTTCCGTCAGTTTTTGAAAAATTGTTTTTTCATATCGGGTTAAAACTACCAGCTGGGGACTGTGGGATTTCATATAATCGAAGAACCCTTCATCAAAAGACGGATTTAAGACCCGTTCAAAAGATAGTACGTCATCTTCTAAACGCTCTTTTGCCACCTCCTTGAATCCTCTGAATTTAATGAGTTCCTGAAGGGAATCATCGGTAAACAGATGAAGTACATGCAGGCTGGCATTAAAAAAACGGGCCCAATCCGACAGCTCCCTTAATGCGGACAGGTCTCCTTCATTGTAATCGGTCATAAACACGATATCCTTAAAACCCGAATAGGTGCTGTTTTCAGGAATCGCAAGTACCGGAACCTCGGACCTGGAAATGACTTCCGTAGTCGTACTGCCTAAAAACTTTCGTCCCCCGGAACGACCTTTGCTTCCCATCACAACAAGGTCTGCCTTCACCTCTTTCGATTGTCTGAGAATAGATAAATCGGCATCACCAATTTCTGTTACGATATTGGTTTTTATTTTCCCAAATCGGTTTTCGTTCATTAGCTTTTCCAGAAGTTGTTCCGATGCGACAGAATAAAGGCCTTTCATCGAGTGCATCAGATGGAGGCGCGCCTTGAGACGGATAGCCAGTTCGAGGGCAAAGGATACGGCCGTTTCTGAACAATCGGAAAAATCAGTCGGTACCAGGATGTTTGTGATATTCATTTTTATTTTATCTGGAATTTTTGATGCTGGTTTTTCTGTTAATGATATGTGAAGATGAACAGTTCTGTATTATGATAGATTATGGTAGGAGCTTTTATAAACCGTTTTTTCACCGGGTTGTATTTTCGAGCATTCATCAGCATACAATTGCATTATGCACTATCAATATATAGACTGCGGTTTTGATTCTTCCGGACTTGACATGGACCCAAAATGCTGGTTTTTCCAGTCCCACTGCTAATAATACGGGAAAATAGCTATAATATATCATGATACGGATTATAAGCTACGGATCATGGACGGCTGAAGCTGTACACCAGTTTGCGGTTTCGAACGTAGGGAAAATGTCCACATGAAAGGGGCCCTTAGCCGTACAAAACCGTGGATCAATCTCCATTATCATGACAACTGCGGGTTTGCCGCAACCATGCCGAGCTTCAAAAGTGTTACGGCACGATAAGTTGGTTCGAACCCGGTGGTGGGTAGCCGCTGCAGCTGGTAACGATAAGAGGTCTTTGAAACCGTTGTTTTGCAAAGGCCTCGACAAGGATTTTTAAACCTTCTAACCCCCAGAAGAATCATTAACACTTCTCTGATATGGATATACAAAACCAGATAAACAAAATAACCCAAAAGCTAAACACCTCGAAGGGATCCCTTGACTACATAAATATGCACAAGCTTGCCGAGGATTACCCGCGGCTAAGAAAACTGCCCTTTTCAATTCGTATCCTGCTGGAAAATGCGCTCCGGAATTATGACGGTTTTTTGGTCAATGATGATCACATCAGCCATCTGATGAACTGGGATCCCGAGGGCAGCGACCATTCTGTCCCGTATAAACCGACGCGGGTTTTGATGCAGGATTTTACGGGGGTTCCCGCGGTCGTGGATATTGCGGCAATCCGTTCAGAAGCGATCAGAAAAGGAAAAGACGGAAAAAAAATCAATCCCAGGGTACCCGTGGATTTAATTATCGACCACTCCGTACAGGTGGATTTCTTCGGGACCGACTATGCTTATAAGAAAAATGTTGAGTATGAATACAAGCGAAATGCCGAGCGTTATGAACTTTTGAAGTGGGCTCAGAACGCCTTCGAAGATTTTACGGTTGTACCGCCGGGCATGGGTATTTGTCACCAGGTAAACCTGGAATACCTTGCCAGGGGAGTGGATGCGCGCGACGGCTGGGCATTTCCGGACACCCTGGTGGGCACCGATTCCCACACGCCCATGGTAAACGGTATTGGCGTTGTAGGCTGGGGCGTGGGCGGTATTGAAGCGGAAGCCGCTTTGCTGGGGCAGCCTATTTATTTCAGCAGTCCGAAGGTGATTGGGCTGGAACTTACCGGTAAACTTCCGGAAGGGATTACCTCAACCGATATGGTGCTCGAGGTTACCAACCGGTTGCGCTCTCACGGGGTGGTGGGCGATTTTGTGGAGGTTTTTGGCGACGGACTTGATCATCTTTCCGTGCCCGACCGGGCGACGATCTCCAATATGTCGCCCGAGTTCGGATGTACGGTAACGTATTTCCCCATCGATGATCAGACCCTCCGTTACATGGAAAGAACCAATCGGGATGAAACACAACTCGAACTGGTCGAGCGCTACTGCAAGGAAAATCTGCTGTGGCGCACCGACAGTGAGGAAATTGAATATAGCGATGTAGTCACGGTAAATTTATCCGCGTTAGAGCCGTCGGTATCCGGACCAAAGTTACCGCAGGAAAAGATTCTGGTAAAAAATTTAAAAACCGAGTTTGGCACGCTGTTAAAAGACGTGCACGGCCGGGATTACCTGCCACGCGACAAACGCGAAGTCTGGTATGGCGAAGGCGGTTCGGGAACAGAATTTCACCAGGAAGACGCGGTTGACGGGGGACAGCAGAGGCATGAGAGCGATGTAAAAGTTGAAGTAGATAAAGATAAGCTGCGATCGGTACACATCAAGCTTGAAAATGAAGAATATATTCTCAGCGACGGTTCTATTGTGGTGGCGGCCATTACCTCCTGTACCAACACTTCCAATCCTTCCGTGATGCTGGGCGCGGGACTGGTGGCACGCAAGGCCATTCAGAAAGGAATTGACGTGAAGCCCTGGGTAAAAACTTCACTGGCCCCCGGCTCCAAAGTGGTAACGAACTATCTGCGGCGAGCCGGTCTGCTGCAATACCTGGAAGCTCTGCGGTTTCATGTGGTCGGCTACGGCTGCACCACCTGTATCGGCAATTCCGGTCCGCTGCCCCTCCATATCGAAGAGGCCGTCGATGAAAGCGAGCTGGTCGTGTCTTCGGTATTGAGCGGGAACCGGAACTTTGAAGCGCGTATTCATCCTAAAATTCAGATGAATTTCCTGGCCTCTCCCATGCTGGTGGTAGCCTATGCTATTGCCGGCCGGGTGGATATCAACCTTATTGATGAGCCGCTGGCCACCGATGCCAATGGTGAGGAGGTATACTTAAAAGATATCTGGCCGACCCAGGGCGAAATCCGGGAAGCTATTGAAAGCGCCACAGCCAAAGAAGATTACGAGCACGAATATTCGGTGATTTTCGACGGCGAAGAGCAGTGGAAAAACTTGGATGCACCCAAAGGGTTGGATTACGAATGGAAAGAGGATTCAACCTATATCAAGGAAATTCCGTTCTTCAAAGGCATCAGCGAAAATCCCGAGCCCCTGCAGGATATCACGGGTGCCCGTGTGCTGATGAAGCTGGGGGATTCGGTCACCACCGATCATATCTCCCCCGCCGGTGCATTCGCCGAAGACAGTCCGGCCGGGAAATACCTGAAGTCAAAGGGAGTTGAGAAGCGAATGTTCAACTCCTATGGTTCTCGCCGCGGGAACCATGAAGTCATGATGCGCGGTACGTTTGCCAACGTGCGCATAAATAATGAAATTGCCGGCCAACAAGGCGGATATACCCGTTATTTTCCCGGCGACAAAGAAATGCCGGTGTATGATGCCGCCATGAAGTACAAAGAATCCGATACACCCCTGGTGGTACTGGCGGGCAGCGGCTACGGTGCGGGATCCTCACGCGACTGGGCGGCGAAGGGAACCAATCTGCTGGGCGTAAAAGCCGTAATTGCCGCCTCCTACGAGCGTATTCATCGATCGAATCTGGTCGGCCTGGGAGTGCTGCCGCTGGAATTTAAGGACGGAGAAGATGCCGATAGCCTGGGATTAACGGGCGAAGAAATCTTCAGCATCAAAGGGATAGAAGAAGGACTGGCGCCCGGGAAGGAGCTGGACGTATCCGCTGAACATCCCGAAGGGGAAAAGACAACATTCAAGGTTGTCAGCCGGTTGGATTCCCAGATTGAAATAGAGTACGTAAAGCACGGCGGCATCCTGCAATATGTGCTGCGCCAGTTTTTGGAAGAGTAAAAAACCTCCCCAACTAACCTTGCCGGCATAGCGCCATAAAATCCAGCCTGTTAAGGATAGAGGTGATTTGGGATTCGCTAAATCGTGACTTTTTCATGATTAAAAGTAGTGAATTTTATCTACTTTCAAACGGTCAACTTTCGGGTAAGCTTACAGTGTAATCTCAATTTTATAGTCTGTCTACCTCAAAAAACCTCAAATTTTAGATTGAAGCTACACTCCAAAACACTACATTGCAGAAAGCGCGCCGCACAGATAAAACAAATTTTACTTATTGCCGTTAAAGCTATATCATAACTAATAACTACTTATAGTTAATAAGAAGGTAGTAATGGCTAAAAAGAACAAACATACCAACCATTCTAAAGATGTAGGAGTTGACAGAAAGGCTGCCAAAGCATGCCGTTCTAAGAAATCCTTTAAAGAAGTAGCTAAAATCACATTTCGAAAGCATGAAAAGTCTTTCGAAAAGCTGGCAGAATAATTGCCTGGATGGAAGAAGTACGTTTTTTAACCTTGTCTGAAGTCTTAGAACTCCACCAATTACAAGTTTCCGAAAAAGGCGGCGCGGCTAAAATCCTTTCTAAAGACAAGCTGGAAGCTGCTATCCAGCAACCCCAACAAACCTTTGGCGGTCAATAACTATATTCAGACCTGTTTGCAATGGCGGCTGATTATCTAACCGCGATTGTGCGGACCCACCCCTTTATGGATGGAAATAAAAGAACCGGAACACATACAGCTATCACTTTTCTATACTTAAACGGATACGATATTGCCGAGTTTTACGAAACAGAGCTGGCAGACTTAGTCCTGGATTATCTATCAGGAGAGAAAACGGATGAAGATATAGCAGACTTTCTGGCGGCAAGGGCAACCGAAATAAAAGAATAAAACTAACCTTGCCGGCATACCGCCATAAAATCCAGCATGTTGGAGAGGCAAAATGAGAGGGGACATTCTATTCTTGTGCCCAAATTTAAATACATCTAATCCTAAAAAGCTCATATCCTTCAAAACAAAAAAGCCCTGTAACTCTATAACGCTAAGAGCTACAAGGCTTTAGGAGTACCCGAGGCCGGACTCGAACCGGCACTGGTATTTAGATACCAATTGGATTTTAAGTCCAAGTACAATACTCTTCCAAACTATTCCATACTATTCCGAAATGATTGTAAATTATTGTATTTCATAGTCTTATAGAATATTATATATTACAAGTGTTTCCAGATTAATCCGGATGGTTTGGAGAAAATCCTTGTACCAGTCTTGTACCAGAGTAGATAAAAATTATTTGTTATGCCTAAAAAACATTTAAACGATCAGTTCATTAGAAACTTAACTCCTCAAGGAAAACGTATTGAGTATTTTGACCAACATTTGATAGACCCTGAAACTAGTACGTTAAAGCGGGTCGGAGTAAAGGGGTTATTAATAAGATTAACTAAAGCGGGAAATATATATTTTTATTATAGCTATTGGTTTGATAATAAATCTAAACGATTTAAGATAGGTAATTATCCTAATTTAAGTTTGTCCGAAGCAAGAGATAAGGCTAGGAAACTAGCTTATAAAGTTAACAATAATATTGATCCACAGGTAGAAAAGATTGCTAATAAGAAAAAGTCAAAACCGAAAATTTTTGATTATTTAGTAAAGCATTTCAAAAATCAACACTTGCCAACTTTGAGAGAGTCTACTCAGAAAACTTATAGGAATAGGATAGAAACTGAAATATTACCAGCATTTAAGGGAATGACTATCGAAAATATGACGCGAGGGGTAATAATAGAATTGCTGGAAGATATTGCAGTTGATCGTAATCAGCCAACCCATTCTAATAGAATAAGGGCAATTCTTAGTAGTATGTTTTCTTTTGCGGTCCAACGAGAAATAGCAGAATACAATCCGGTGAAAACTATTAAGCCATTGGGAAATGAAAACCAAAGAGACAGAGTACTAAATGAGGAGGAACTCCGGAGACTTTGGGAACATCTATTGAAACTTCATGAGCCTCTAAGTTCAGTGTTTAGAATTTTACTGTTGTTGGGACAACGGAAGGGAGAGACCTGTAGAATGAAATGGGAGAATATCAAGGACAATGTCTGGACTATACCAAAAGAACAGACAAAGGCTGATAGGAAACATTCAGTTCCATTAACACCTTTAGCCGTTGATATTATAAGTGACTTAAAAAATGAAAGCCCTTATGTCTTTGAATCTAACAGAAATAAGGGGCAACCGATAAAGTGGCTCCATAATAGTTTTAAGGGGGCAACTAAACAGGCAAAAATAACTGATATAAGAATTCATGATTTGAGACGTACTGCTGCAACTTATATGGCTGAAAGTGGTACTGATCGTACAATATTAGGTAAGGTGTTAAACCATAAAGGTTTAGCTGGAGATTCCCAAGTGACGGCACGTTATGATCGTTATGCCTATATGGACGAAAAAAGACAAGCTTTAAATCGATGGAGCTATAGATTGAAAGAAATAATATCAAATGATAATAGCTAACATTCAATTCCTATAAAAATGAATCGAAATAAATCTCTAATGGAATTACATAAAGCTAATAGTAATTACCAGGAAAAAGTGCAAGAACTATCAGGTAAGTATTTGGTTCATTACATGAAAGCAGATTCAAAAATAAATTTTATATCTAACCTTATTCTCATTAAGGATGACTTGAAAAGGAGAGTCCGAAAATCTTATGATTTTTTAGAAGAAAAATTTGAACAAAATATAGAAAGATTAGAAAATAGAAGGGATTCTGAAATTTCCCATTATCATGAGGTTATTGATAAAAATAAATCCAAGTTACTTGGAAATACTAGAAAACTTATAGTTAAGAATGAGGAAGAGTTAGGAGAAAAGGAAATCAGTAAATATGTTTTAAAAATAAAAGATAGTGAAGAGAAAATTGAAAAATTAAGAAGGAAGTATCTCAGGTTATTCAGTCATCTTGGGCTGTATAAGGATCGATCACAAAAAGGCATACCCCATTCGGATTACAGGATAAAAAAAATATTAAGTTTTTTTGATAAATCAGGGTATTTGGAAACCATTCAAAAAGCTCAAATGCAGGAGCTTTTGAATCAATTTGTGGTTTTAGCTGAACGCCAATTTCGATTAAATATCCTTAATGATATTATTGAAAAAGTAGAAGCCAATGGTTTTCCTGAAGAAGTAGATACTACAACTATCAATATCTCAGTTGAATTAGATGAAAATGAGCTAAATTTTAATCTTCCGCCAGCTAATAAACTTGATGATTGGATTAATGAGAAAGCGAAGAGAACTTCCGGTAAGAAATCTGCAACATATAAAGCTAATACAAGGATACATTATCTCAATGCTTTCCTAAAAACTCCAACTCATTCTCCTTCTGCAATCCATACAGAATTAATTAACTCCTCTAATATTCCATCAGATGTAAAAAATGATTTACCTACATCGACTAGCATTTTATATCATTGGGAAAATTCATTAATAGAACGAATTGACAAGGGTGGCTATGAAGATTACGCACAGTATTTGAAGCGTTCCTAATAAATTCAATGAATAATCAATTAATTTACAATATTTCGTTGATAGGTAGATTTTCCGAACTCTTCTAAGTTGTTGGTAGTAATTCCAATCAAACCTAAACCTTTACTACCAATGGATAATCTTATTCGTCCCAAAGTATTATCAAACAAGTTAGGAATCGGCCTCAGTACACTATATGAGCTCATGAAAGAACCAGATTTTCCCCGGAAGGTCCGGATCAGTAAACAAGCTGTGGGTTTCCGCGAGAGTGAAATCATGGAGTGGATCGAGAGCAATACCGAGGATCGAGACGATCCCCAATCTCCCAATATATAACTCTCTTAAAATCTGAGGAAGATAATGGATTTTACAGAGGATACGTATGTCTGGGTCCCGGTGGAGATGTGTCGTTTCGGGTTAGAAGATGCTTTTCATAACCCGTTACGTCTCTATTTGGTGCTTGCCATAAGCGCGAGTGGGCTAACTGTTTTCAATAGAAAAATTAAAAGCTCCGTCGCTTCTAAACTCACTTGCTCAAGTCGAACCGTTGAGCGATATATGAAAGAACTATTGGATCGAGACTGGATTGGGAAAAATCCCAAGACGGGTACTCATTTTGTCAGAAGCTTTGAGCAAATACGTCGACAAGAAGACTTTTACAATACCACAGCAGCAAAGCTTTTTCTCCAGGAGTTGCAATCGACCAAAAGACTACGAGGATTTTGTGTAGCGGCTATTATTGGAAATCGAATTTTAAAAAAACAAAGGGAGGTAGAGCGTTTGAACAAAAACACTGATGTTCACTCCAGAACGCTCGACCTCCCACCCAATTCCATGCCCGTAGCGGCAAATTATCTTAAACCGATCGTTGATCTTTCCAAGGCAACATGCCATCGGTTAAAGCAATATGCAAAAAAGTATGACTACATAAAAATCACAAAGAATGTGAAAAAGAAGCGTGCTGATGATGCAACTATTAAACATGCCCAGCAATATGATTTATCCCTTCCAGGATTTTACCGGAAAACAAAAACCAGTCATATATATGAGCACGTACAAGCTGACATCATAACCTCAAATATAGAATTCAGATATCGATGCAATATAGAGCGACAGAAATGAAACCACTATATACACTGATGTTAGTGGTTTCAACTTTGTCGTGGGTTTAAATAGATCTCCATTGAACAAGCAGTTGTTGTTGCGAACTACCGCAATTGGGGGATCACACTTGCAGGTATTTGTCATTGCAGGAAGAGGAAAGAAAAATCTTGACATTCTCTAAAATCTGCTTCTATAAAAAAGTAACGTTATAAAAAATAATATATCTAATGATAGATAATACACTTGAATAATGATAGCCAGCTATGTGTTATGTCTGACATAGTGATTCGCTTTCGCTCACTACTATGCAACATAACACTACTGGACTATTCGCAGATCGGCCAAGGCCGACTGCTCAAAGTGTTTTTTTTGGCCCGCCCCAGGCGGGTATATCTCTAACTAAAAGCAGGAATATTGGAGGCCAATAGAATGGGTGTAACCGGAAGAATTACAGTACGGGTAGATGAGGACGAAGAAGAATGGATTATCAAAAAAGCCGGAGAGGTTGGGGTTTCAAAAAGCAGATATATGCGCCAAGTCACTTTGGGGGAACGTCCTCCAGCCAAGGTACCATTTGCCACTAACCAACGGTCGTTAGAGCTGGATGATAATGTTACTCATGGAGAGGTAAAAGAACTTATACATAAAGGTTTGCCAGCGGTGGGTAGGAATGTGGATCAAATAGTAAAAAAAGTAAACTCAAAAGATGAGTTTGCCGAAAAAGAACGAGAAGAATTAATAACTGAAATCAAAGCTTGTCGGAAAAGTTTAGACCGGCTGGCAATTAAATTCATGGAGGCAATATTATGACAGGTGCAGAGGTAAGTTTAGGGAGTCATTTTAGCGGAGCTCTTTGGTATGGTTTAGAGAAAGATCGGAGTCGAGTAGAATGGATGGAGTTTCGGAATTTAGGCACAAGTAGTGTTAAGGGTTCTGCCATGGAAATGGAGAGTGTGGCGAGGGAGTCCCGGTGCGAAAAGCCAGTCTATCATACGTCTTTGAATTGGGCACCGGAGGACGACCCAACCGAGGCTGAAATGCGGGAGGTAGCGGAGCGATATTTGAAGCATATGGGGCTGGAAGATAACCAGGTTTTATTGGTTGCTCATAACGATACCGAACATGCCCATGTTCACATTATGGCAAACCGTGTTTTTCCCCCAGGCCACCCGAGGGAATTTAGGGCATGGGACTTAAATACCTATAAGGGAAAAGGCAGAGATCGCACGTTTGACAAGATGCACAACCAGCGGGTACAAGAATTCCTCGAAGGGATTGAAAAGGAGTACGACTGGCGGGAAGTCAGGGGTAAGTATCGATCCAACGGTAAAGCAAAAAACAAAAACGGTCGGAGCCTTAAAGATCACGAATACCACCGGGAACAACGCAATAAAGAAATGGCCGCCAGGTTGGGAATCGACCCGGAGAAGATTGATGGGCGGGCGGTATTGGAACGGGCGAGGGAGATTAAGGACGAATTATTTCAAGCAACATCCTTTCGGGCGTTTGACCAGGCATTGGCAAAGCAGGGCCTTTGGCTGGATATGGCCCGGAATAAAAAGGGTATGATTATTTGTGGTGGAACCCGAGATACGATTAAAGCCAGTTCTATATCCAGCCAGCTGTCTGGACCGCAATTGGAAAAGAGGTTTGGCAGGTCCCTGAAAGGCTATGTCTATGATCGGGAAAAGCAGCTGAAGAAGTTAGACGGCATGGCATTAGCCGTGAACTGGCGAAGCGGGATGATTGAGGACCAGTTGCAAACCCTCAAAATGATCTCACACCAAAAACACAAAACCGCTGAACAGCAGGTACAAGAATTAAAGGATTTAGACCAGGCTTTCAGCCGGGAGATCAAGAGCGAGTACGGGCAGTTCGATATGAGGTGGGACGAGGCCTTTGAGAACGGGAAATCGGCCCGCAGAGCCTTTAACAAAAAGATGACAGGCAAGGATATGGAGGCATGGGTTCAGGAGGGGCAGCACGACCTCATGGAGAATCCGGGCCAATTTGGGGAGGTGAAAGATACCCACGCCATTACCCAAATGAGCCGGGACCTTCGGGCCATGGAGCGCCTCTCCCATGAGTTCCAGCAATACTTTTCCGAGGGGCTCAGCAAAAAGGACCGGCAAGCCCTTATTGAACAGACCTCTCTCAAAGCGAAACAGCTGGTCCCCTCCATCCAGCGCGTCAAATCTGAAATTAAGCAGCACCTGCGGGAGCAGATGGACGACCCCGACGTGCAGCGGGCGGGCGAACGGGGCTATAACGAAGCCTTAACCTTGTGGCGGGCCGTGAGTCGCATCCAACAGGCCTACCAAAATGTTGACCTATCGGATAAGCAGATAACCTCCATGGAACGCAACCCGGCCCTGGACGGGAAAATGGCCGAGGCGATTACGGTGCTAGACGGGAAGCTGGAGGAGTATTACGCCGATCCGACGAAAGCCCGCCTGGCCCTGTGGGATATCATGTGGGCCGACAAAGCGGAAGAAATTGGAGCAATCGTTTATAATCCCGAAAAGTATGGGGTTCCGGACGGGGATGTCACTCGTGTGGAGATAAGTAAGGCATTAGTAGCTCCGAAGCAGGTACGCCAGGAGTTTAAAGGATTCCTCAATGAGATGAGCCCGGAGGAAGTGGAAGGGTATTTCCGGAAACTTCCGGAGGCTATGAAGGAGCGGCCTGCCGAGCAGTTCCAGGCCCTTAGCCCCCACGCCGTAACCGGTCTCGATCTTATGAAGACAAGTAGCCGGTGGCTGTCCCGCGCGAGCGGCACCGAAGCCGGCAGGGCCTTGTTCTCGATGTCGGCCCGGGCGGTTAAGGTGTCGGCCAGTATTGCCAAGATGCTGAAGAATCCCGTAGCGGGAAGTCTCAGCCTGGCCAAAGGCGTCATGAAGGAGGCGATCCAGCAGGCCAGCGGACGGGAGCACGAAAAGAACCAAGAGCTCGAGCGGTAAAAACCTTGGGTTACCGTCCCACGATGCACTACAATCACTACACGAAATACAAATATTAAAAACAATACCTATATGAATACACGTATTGCTATTACCAATCAAAAAGGTGGGGTGGCCAAAACCACCACGGCCGTAAACCTTGCGGACGGACTGCAGCGGCTGGGGAGATCCGTGCTGTTGGTCGATTCAGATCCCCAGGCCAATGCGACCTCTCATCTGGGCATTGATCGCAAGCGCCTGCGGAAGACCATGGATAACCTCTATTATGAGGCCGATCTAGATATCTCCGAGGTGCTTATCTCCCGCAACGGATTTACCGGGCTGGACGTGCTTCCTGCCGGGGAGCCCCTGGCGTATGCGGAGCAAAAGCTCAGCGGCGTGCCGGTCAAGGAAAAACTGCTTTCCGAGCGACTGGCCGAAATCGAGGGGAATTATGACTATATCATCATCGACTGCCCGCCAAATTTGGGATTTCTGACGATGAATGCCCTGGTGGCAGCCACGGATATGCTTGTGGTTATTAAACCGGAGTATTTTGCCCTGGAGGGACTCATGCGCATATCCCAAAAAGCCGAGATGATTAAGCAGCGGATCAATCCGGATCTCAACCTGTCCGGGTATCTACTAGCCAACTACGACGGGCGCAAAAACCAGCATAAGGCCATCCGAAAAGCGGTCAAAGAAAAGTTTCCGGGGAAGCTGTTCCAGACGATCATCCGGACCAACGCCCGGCTGAGCAATGCCACCTCCCAGGGACAAACGATCTTTGAGTATGACCCTAAATCCCATGGGGCCACCGATTATAGGAACCTTTCAACCGAAGTGGAGGAGCGCTATGGCCGACGATGAATTTAATATTGATGAGCTGATATCCGGCCCGGAGGAATCCGGCCGGGATGTACCACAATCCAATACACGCAATACAAGTAATACAGATCATACATCCACTACAGAAACTACCGATTCCCCCCTGCATCCCTTTTCGGTCCGGCTAGGCCAGCAGCATGTGGATGTTATTAAAGCGCTGGCCTGGTGGAAGCGAATCAGTCAGCGAGAGTTTATTGAACAAGCGGTAGATCAATATTTAGATGATATCAACTCTGAAGAATTAAAAGATATCATCACGCAATACCACGAGAATAATTAACATATAAATCTAAAAACTAATATAAATACCTATGTCACAATTAAAAAAAACGTATGAGAAATACCGAGATGAATTTGAAAAGCTAGAAAAACACTGTTCAGCATTTACAAGTGCTGCTAATCCTTTTGAATATGAACAATGGGCTAAAACTGGGGGTGCTTATGATCGATATGGTAATGATATGATGAGTAGTGAAGTACCTGATTCTATAAAAGAAGACCATCGCTTATATTGGGAGCAGCGGGATAAGATTGATGCTATTCTAAGAAAAGACGAAAAATTTCAAAAACTGGTAGCAAGTAAGAATTATGAAACCGGTGGTACTGGACTGGAAGCGTTCTTTTGGATCAGTTTATATGTTATTAAGCACAAAGTGGGAGTGTAAGCTGAACTCTGTCTGGTTTGTTTTATTCATCAGTGTTCCGGGTTAAATCAAGTGGAAGCCGATCTCCAAATTTAATCGCCAGCTGCTGCACAGTCAAGGCCCAGTTTTGTAGCGGTGATGTCCACTTCTTTTTTATGTTTCTGGTTGCTAAATAGACCAGCTTGAGTAAGGCCATATCGCTGGTAAAGGCTCCTTTGGTCTTGGTCACCTTGCGAATCTGCCGGTGATAGCCTTCCACCGCATTGGTCGTGTAAATGAGCTTCCG
>NZ_FQUS01000033.1 GCF_900129315.1 Fodinibius roseus | reverse complement strand
CCCTGAATGCGCGGCTCCCAGGAAAACAAACCATTCCCCGGCAGCGGGGGCATCAGATTAGTTTTTCTGGACGGGGGTTTCGGGCAAGGGTGAGCACAGGATTTTGGGGGCGGGCCTGTCCCAAAACCGCACGAACGCGCCTAGGCCCTTGCCCGTACTCCGCCGGGAAGGAAGTGCTTTTGTGATGCCCCCACCGGGGTGGTTGATATTTAAGATAATATGGTGGTTTAAAAGCACCAATACTGTCCTGTATCCTCAAAGGATAGAGAGAATTACCAGTGTTGAACGATACTATGCTTCGCCTTTTATAATCGATTAGCAGTAAAATATGGGCGTCTTTATTGGTCGAATGCTGAATTTTCAGCGGTTTCGCCAGTATCCGGGTTTGCGACTGTTATTCATAACTGCAATGATACGAATGAGCTCTCTTTTTTTATTAAAATAGTATAGAATGCTGAAAGGAAAACCATTCACTAAAACCCTTCTTGTTTGACTATCATCAATCTTTGGCCAGGCTTCAGGAAAGGCTATAATACGCTGAATTGTTTCTTTGACTTGAAAAGAAAACTTTTGGGCAACGGCAGGATGAATCTTACGGTAAAAGGAAATTTGATCTAAAAATTCTTCTTCAGCTTCTTCCTGAAAAATATAGGTCATTGCTTGATAATTTCCTCAGCCTTTTGAAAGACCTCTTCCCCTGGTATCGTTTTGGATCGACCTTCCTCAAAGCTTTTAATTCGCTGCTCTACTTCTTTGATCCAGGCTTGATCTATTTCCGGTTTGGTAGGGTTGAGAGTCCGCAAAATTTCATCAGCTAATTTTGCTCTCATTTCGGTTGGTAATTCCGAAATTTCCTGTAACAGTTCTTTTGTTTTCATAATTAGACCATTTTTACCAAATATAAGTTCTAATCGTTAATATATGGGATTAAGCTCACATTCCCTACTAGCGCTTTTTAGGATAAAATGAACGATCAATCCCAATCTGGCCAGCCAGGCTCATTTGATTCAGGCTGCCTGCCTTTACTGCTGGGATCTCGCTCTTTTTTTGTTGATTTCGTATCAGAGTCCTTTTTCTTTTCTGCCTCTTCATCAGCATAAACCTGACTATAAATAATGGACTTTAGATCCGATTCTATATTCAAGTTTCGGGATGGAGCTGGTTTTTGATGCTTCTGGCTCTCGGCATATGATTCCTCTCGTGTGATAAACAAATTTTTAAACTCAGGATCCTTGTAATATTCTACCTTATTTGCCAATATGGGATGCTGGCCATCAGGCTTAATAATTTGTTCGTGCATGGGCATTGTCATAATTTCATTTGGTTTTCTTAGCCACCGGCTGCGCTCTGAAACAGATTTGGTGCGGCCCCGGTTATCCGTCATTCCAACACTGCTGACTTCTTTATTTTCAGAGCTGGATTCCGAAAAGATGGTGGTTTCGCCCATTGTTTTTGAAATGTACTCTGCAGTCTCTAAATCATTGGTATTAAATACCTGAAATATTCCCGAATTGGAAATAAATGTTTTCCAATCTTTGGTATAAATTTTCTTTAGTTGGTTAAGGTCCTGAACAAACGTCCACAACGTCATACCATACCCCGCAATTGTGGAATAGGCCTCTTTCACATAGCTTACCACGCCTAAATTAGCATATTCATCAAGTAAGAATAAGATCCTTTTTTCATCGATCTTTGGATCCAGAGGGTTACGAAGTTGTATCGTACGTTTAATTAAAAGCTCTATAACAGTTCGTATCCATTTATTATAGGTTTTCATCTTATCGATGGGTATAACAATGTAAAGTGTTGCATTTTCATCGATAATGTCTTTCAAGTTAAAATCGCTTTCCCGTAAAGTATCACGGATCCGGGGCGACCGAAAACATTCAATATTTACTTTAAGTGTTTTTAAAATCCCATTTAGCATTTTTCGGGATTCCTTATCGGTCAAAATTTCGTTGGCAACTTCCTTTACATCCAATGGGAGATCATCATTATTTGAGATATACTTTGTATAAGCCAAAAGATCATCAAACTTAAGCCGGAGTAAATCATTAATAGTTGTCATGTTTCGCATATTCGGCCGGAAAGGATCATGAGACCTATCATTAAATTCCGGGGCTTGGGAAACGTAATAAATGAGTCCAGAGAACAATGTATAAGCACAGTCCATCCAAAATTGGTTGTCATGAGGATCGTAGGTAATAATGGTTTTACTTATGATATTACACGTATCAAACGCTTCCGGATCTTCATATTCAACCAAATCCATAAAATTAAAACTATTGCTACCATAAGCCTTCGCATACGTTGACTCATAGAATGGATCTAAAACATATACATCCTGGTCCATCTTTTGCCTGCGTTTATAGGTCGTATCGCAATTCTCACCTTTAGGGTCCACCACAATCAGGCTATTAGGATAGGTTAAAATATTAGGCATGATTGAACCAACGCCTTTACCTCTTCTGGTTGGTGCAGCAGTAATAAGATGCTTTTCAGGGGTATATCGCAGGATCTCTCCAGTTTTTTGATGGCGGCCAATGATAAGGCCTTCGTTCTGTAAAAACTGGTCACCGTATTCAATTTGTGCCGTGCCGTGGGTACCAGAAGTCGATAACGTGGATGGCTGAAAAAAGAAATAAAAACCAACCAACAGGTACCCATAATAGACTCCCAAATACAGCAGAAGCTCTTGAAATAAAGGCTGTATTTGCTGGATATCCCAATATGAATACCCCCAAAGCAAAATTGAAAAAGGATTATATATCGGTTGAAATAAAAACCAACACCCAACGCCAGAAAGTAAAAGCAGGAACCCGGCATATTGTTTTTTTCGATAATAAAGCAACCCTCCTGCAGCTAACACACAAGCTGTAAGAGCCGGAATTATAAACCAATGAATATTCCCAGGAATAACAAATAGGGGTGTTCCAATATTAGAATGAAACCCCAGGAGCCATGCTAACATCATGGTGGCATACGGAAGGCAAAGCAAAGCTCCCAGGGATAAACTTATAAAAGTGAGCCGGAGCGTATATTTTAGGCTACGCTCAGGAGTATATGTGATAGAACTCATTACTCTTCGGGGGGCTTATATTCATAAGGTTGCTGGAGAGAAATATCACCGGCTAAGAAAATATTGAATTCAGTCCCGGCATCAATTTCAATGGTCGGAGACATTGAAAGATTACGTTGCAGGACTTGGTTAGCTACCCGATTAAATTCGGTTGCAATTTGCTGGGCTGCCTGTTCCCCAACACCTTGTGTCTGATTAAACGGGTTGCTGCTTTGTTGTCCTTGAGTGGCTACTGCCGTACCGGCACCAATTAGAGAAATGAGGGCACTTTGGCCAAATATTTTCCAAAAATGACGGTTTACTTTTCCACTTAGGCCACTTTCTCCCTGTTTGTCATGAGTATTCAAATCTGGAAGTCTCATGCTTCGTCCATCTGGAAATATTATGCGTCCCCAACTAATCAAAAGCTTACTTTGATTTAATACAACACTTTCATCATAAAGACCAATTAACGTTGATCCCCTTGGATAAATAAGATGTTCTTGTTTAATAGAATCATATACATCTCTTGTAACGATGGCTTTTATATTCCCTGGTAGATCGCTATTAATTGATGTTTGGAGCGTAGCCGGAATTAGTGTCCCCTCCAATAGCGTATATGGCGTATCGGGCGTCTTAATATGGTTACTTATTTGCTCGTGGTCAGCATGATTAAAATCTTGGCCGGGCTGCCCTTGTTGGTAGGGGTTTTGTTGTTGTAATTGCTGGGCTTCTTGCCGGTATTGCTGGATCTGTTGGCTGGTCTGCGTATTATTACCCGGCTTCTTTTTATTTCCACCTCCCCCCCCTATGGATATATCACTTTCCAGGGCTTGATTATATAGTTGCTCTTCCTCGGATGGTTTAGGATCCTGGCCTCTGGTGGACCCGGTTGCTGCCTGTTGGGATTGTTGGGTTATTGGTGGGGTTTCTGTTCGTCTATTGGATCGCTCTTTTTGCATTTGATTAAGCAACTCACTATCCCCAAATAGATCTTCTGGCGGGGGTGGAACATAATTTGTGTCCGCTTGAGGTTTATCATTCTTTTGACCACCATTATTTAACGACCCATAGGTATTAAATTTGGCCGTATCTCGCTTATTATTCATATAGGTGGGCTCTCCCCCACTATAGCTTTGGTTGGGCTCTGATGCCTCGCTGTTGGTTACTCCAGTCATATTGAAGATGACAGCAGCAAGTAATAAACTACCAAGAGCACTACATGCAATCCAAATAATTGTCTTCTTATGCAGTCCTTTAAATTGGTTGGGTTCAGGGGCTTTCATAATAGATGATATTTATTTTCGAATTATGAATAGTTCTTTTTCATCGGTTACGGTGCCAAATCCTGCAAAACCGGGATGCTTAAACTTTTTAATTAAAACCCCTTTTTTAAATAACCGATTTGATTTAATCTCGTTGGTTTCGGGGTTAAATGAATAATTTAGATTCTCCTTTTCGTCTACTTCATTTACAACAAATAGGACCGGTAAATCTTGGGCATTTACGTGGTCAGGCATTTGAATAACAACGTTCTTCCCATTGTCATACACTTCTACTGGCTCCCAAGGAAATCCATATTTACCCTTTTCTATTTTATACCGGTGGTTCTTTTTTTCTTCCGGTGTTGTAACAGCAGAAGATAATGCTGCGGGGCCTCGCTCACTATTATTTGGTTTCTGGCCAATGGATCCAAAATTATTTTCTCCAGGATAATAAAATGTAATCCTCCGTGTAAATGAACCTTTCGGATTCGTAGAATTATTATCCAGGGCCGGAGATTCAAGCGTAACATCGTAAGTCCGGCGATCCGTCGTTATTATTAAATTTGTAGAAATGTTGTCGGTAATGGGCTTCACCTGAATAATGGGTGTTACTTGGCCGGCCGATCCTTGAAACGATTTGGTAATCTTCCAACGGCGGGTATCTCCGGCCGACATGCTCAGGACTTTCTCCCCCTCCTGCAATTGAATAAGAGATAATCGTAGCGGAGTCGCTTTTAAGGTAGCCTGGGAATATCCATAAGGGTATTCAATTACATTACTACGCCGATTAATTTCGTAGGTCAATGCTCCTGAGTCAGAAGATTCCGGAATAGCCGATGTATTTTGATCGGTTCCATTTTGGCCATAACAAAGGGAACTGATATATAGTAAGAGAAATGTTAAAGTTACTTTCTTCATTATCCTACTGATTTTGAGTTGATGGAGAAATTGGACTCCAGTTTAATTCGGTAATATAAATTCCCAGTGGGTTTTTGGTGATACCTTCACTGGTGGTAGGGGCTTGTTTCTTAACAGTAATAAAAGCTTCCCATGCCTGCCGCTCGCGGGGTTCCCCCTCCTTAGAAAGCATTGTCTCAACCCATTCAATTTTCCAACGGCCTTGCTGGTTATCAATGGGTATAATGCTTCGCACGTCAACGGTTCGTCGCCAACGGTCGATAAGATTTCGGGGATCATTTTCTGGGATTGAGAAATATTGATTTAACTGCTCTGAAACATTAGATGCAACCAGCGCAAAGGCATCGTTCATCTGATTATTTAAAAGATCCCGACTTTCATAAATCGTTCGAACCGTGGTTATCCATTCGTACAATTCCGCTCTAAGTAACCGCTCATCACTTCGTTTAAGCGGTTCCGCAGGCCCAAAGTGTATGGGCTTTCCTACCTCATTGAAGGTTACTGCATATGGTTTAAATTCAGCTTGAAAGGATCTAAAAATAAGGGCACCGGTAACAAGTAGTGAATAGAACAGAACGATAAAACACGCCCGCCGCCAATTTTCTTTACTTTTAGCCAAATCATAGTATAAATCATTCTTCCGTGGATCTTTTTGAGCCTCAAACGTTGGATGCTCCTTATTGGTTTTATCAGACATAATAATTTGTATTACGTTTTAACTTGGCTTGGCAAAATACTACTAATTGAAAATTCGGTGTCTTGAGTAATATATGAGGATGCCTCTCCCGGTATTTTAGCAAGTAGAAAAACTCCGAGTACAGCCATAAAAGCCAACTCCCAAGACTCGGAAAAGTCAGGTACACTGCTGGTTTCGATATTACCGATAAGCTCAGTTAATACGCTCATCGAAAATCCTAAAATGATGTAAAAGAAAAACAACTGGATGCCTAATTTAAACAAATAAGCCAGGTACCGCTCGCCCCATCGTTTGGTTGGCTTAAAAGGTAGAAAAGAGATAAAAACCGGCCCCGTTGTTAAAACAATAATCACTTTAATGGTTATAAAAGCATATTGCACGGCGATAACAAAAAATCCAACAAATACTACAAAACCACACAGCGTATTCAACCCCGCTTTAAAAAGTACAACTGTGCTAATGAGGGTTCCATCAGCAACACCTCTAAGACTAAAAATGTCGCCAAAACTAATGTTTTCAAGGGCCGCAGAAGAGGTATTTAAGAAATAGTCCCAACCCATAAAGAATATTTTGGATTCATTGAGATTATTTCCAATTCCTGTAATTTCTTGGGCAATATCAATAAAGCCCCAAACAAGGCCATCAAAGGTATCATAAAAAATCAGAATTATACCGGCTATACCAAGTAATATTCCTTCTCTAACTACAACTTCGGCTATACTCCGTTTAATCCATCCCTGGGATATTGAAACTCCATAAAAAATGATATCAAGTACCGCTAAGACGAAAAAGATATCTGATCCAATATCTAAAGCTTTAGCCCGCCAAAGTTGGCTATCTACCTGCTGAAATTGATCGATAGCATCCGAAAACGTCTGTTGTGCAATAACATCCGGAACGATTATAACGACCAGCAAGAGAGTTACTACAAAGGCAAAACTATATTTGAGGCGTCGGTTGCTCATATTTAATTATCTTCTTCTTTAACCCAGTCGGGCACAAGCTTACGCTCATTTTCTGGAATGCGCTCCTTCCATTGCTCAAAGGCTTTATCAAACTTCTCGTTAAACTGTTTTGCCCGTTGTTTTTGGTCTTTTTTTCCCTCTTGGGTTTGCTTGTATTTAATAGCTGCAAAAGAGGCATGCTGGGCGATGAGTCGCTTAATTTCAATCAGTTGTTGAGAACTGAGCGCATTAACTTTGGCTTGTACCTGGCGCATTTGCTGGGGGCTTAGATTTTCACGGTTCATATCCCCTTGCACTGATTTCAAAAATTCGTATGAATCGGGTGTTAACTGCAGATTTTCTTCTGCTGTAACCATGACATCAGTAGCTTCTTCATCTAAGTGTTTTGCTCGTTTTTGTTGGTACTCCTCGTATTTTTTAGGATTATTCTGCAG
The DNA here is from genome assembly GCF_900129315.1 of Fodinibius roseus. Classification (GTDB taxonomy): domain Bacteria; phylum Bacteroidota; class Rhodothermia; order Balneolales; family Balneolaceae; genus Fodinibius; species Fodinibius roseus. The sequence goes on along the minus strand of NZ_FQUS01000033.1, from coordinate 19,313 downwards.
ATCAAGAAGCCGCTTATTGGTGTTATATAGATTCTTGTATTTTTGTTGCAAATGCTGCTCCATGTAAGCCATATTTTGAGATGCATTCAACACTTGGTCAATATTGTCATTCACATCACTAATCGAATTCCAACTGGCATTCGGTAATTGCCTAAGATTATCGCGCTGTTGTTCAAATTGTCTTTTGGCATAGGAAAGCTGGTCCTTCATGGTTTTAATTTGACGGGCCATTTGTTCTAATTCCTGCAACTGCTTGACAATTTGGCTTTTATTCAGCGTGGCATTAAAACTGTCAAAGACTGCAAATTGGGCTTTGCTGACTGTTGTTAAACAAAGCGATATAATAAGAGTTGAAATTGTTATTGTGGTTTTCATTATGCTACCTCCGTCGTTGATTTATTAAACTTCGGATTATTATAGTTTTGTTTAAGCATTTCGGCTTCTTCCTCCATGCCTACAAACTGTAACCAGGCAATAGGCCAACGTTGGCCATGGGTTTGTTTAAGCTCCTTTATTTTGTCTTTTCGCTGCTCAATACCCAAATCAGAAGGTTCCCCAATAAATCCAAGAGAAAGGGGAAGCAACTCTAAATCAATAGCACCCGAACCATCAGGAGTTGTGATATAATATTCCTTCTGTTTGGTAATGTTGCTGATAGTCTGTATTTGGGACTCATTGAGTGAAAACCGCTCATAGCTTTTTCTAACACTGGGTTCTTCAATCTCCTTATTTGGCAGGAATACGTACTCAGGTATGTTCCTTAGAAAAACATCTGGCTGGTTAAGTTCATTAATTTGTTCAGGGCTGTGTGTTACCAAGGTAACATGGCCATTATGTTTTCGTAGGGTTGCCATCCAATTCTTAAGGCGTGCCTGGAAGTGTTCGCTCTGAAATGCGGCCCAAGCTTCTTCTACATATATAAGAGTTGGGCAGCTGCGGTGCAGCGACTGCTCTATCTTGTGAAACAGATACATAAAAATCGGTATTTTTATTTCGTCCTTTTCATTCACAAGATCCCCTATTTCAAAAACTTGGTAAGAACTGTCACCTATTGAATCCTTTGATGCATCTAAAATATTACCGTAGTTGCCGTCCCTTGTATAAAGTTTGATGGTTTCTTTTAACTCTCGGTCCTGCAGGTGGAAACTAAGTTGGGTAAGGGTTCGTGCTTCCGGCGGTTCTTGTGAGACCATTGCTAATGCCTCACCAATCTTATTTTTATCTTTAGAATTTAGACCGTGGTTTTGCAGGTGGAATAAATCCTCAACCCACTGATTATAAAATTTCCCTGTTTTAAGTGCTTCAGGAGACATATCCCGCAACGGTTGAAATCCAAAACCGTTGCTATTCATAATATCATAATGTTCTCCCCCGGCCGCTTCACATAACAGTTGACCGGAATAACCGACATCGAACAAATATACTTGCGAATTCCGGTGGCGACGCCATTGGGCAATTTCAAAATTGGCATAAACGGATTTACCACCTCCGGTTATACCCACAATTATGCTGTGCCCGGCACCACTGGCTGCTGGTCGGTGTTTTTTAAAGGGTTCATTTCCAATGGTTTTAGCTAAAAAATGGGCGCTGGCCCCTTTCATATATTTGCCGGGGTTCTGATCCCGGCCAGTCCACATACTCCATGTAGGGAGCATATCAGCGATATTATAAGAGGAAACAAATTCCTTCCGGTTGTTTTCTGCTTGGCCTGGCAGAGATCCAATCCATGCTTTCCGGGCCTGAAATTTCTCTACTTGGCCTGTAAATCCAGCTTCCCGAAGACAAGAAAGAATCTCCCGTGTGTTTTGATTTATAGCATCAAGATCCTCATGAATGAGGGTAATCGTTGATGTACTTACAGCAAATGAGGTGGACCTGTCCCCAACCTTTGCTAATGCCTCGGAACTATCTTTCATCTTTGAAAGGGCGTGTAAATCTTTATAAGCCTCTTCAACATCATCATCCTTTTCCTCCCCTTCTGTCATACTACCGGTAATAATACTCCAAAAACTATATCGTGCCATCCGGAAAATATCACGGGCCTTCTTTATCTTTTTTTCTTGAATCCGGCGATCCATTGTAAAGATGCGTGTGGTCCATCGATATTCGGCCTTTAACTGATTGAGTCGGTTTAGTACTCCATTAAATGTTCGATTGGGATATCCGGTAATCGTAATTGTTCGAATATATTGGTTGCCGTCAATAACAATATTTTCATCCGGAATATTTAACGCTGATTTAACTGGGTGTTTTTCACGCCGGTAAATTGGCAATACTTGTATATCCTGGTTAGCCAGCAAATCATTAATGGGCTCTTTGTGCTGCGGTGGAGTTACCGGCTGATCAATCCCGTGCATTTGCCGATATAAAAGTGCCAAATGCTCGGATCCATCAAGCCGGGTTGGATAAAGAACCTTTTCTAATTCATCTTCAATCTCTTCCAGTTCGATTAAGAATTCTTCAACATTCGGCCGGTAGCCTGGACGCCATACAATACTTAAATAAAACTCTGACCGGTAATGCTGGCCTTCCTGCTCGTTTTTCCTCCGGCGTTCTTGGTCGATACTATAAGTTACAGGATCCGGGAAATGTTCACCGTCAGGATAACCGCTGGCCGGCTTTCTCATCATGCTGAAAAAGAATCCATAATTGTTTTCAAAGCCTTTAAAAAAGGTGTTTAACTGTTCGGATAGATGGGCACGTTGTGCTTCTCCAGCTGAATTAAGATCCTTTCCCTGATACCCATAAGATGCTAATAATCCGCCGTCCTCAAGGCGAATTATGCCTTCGGATTGTGGCTCTTCCAAGTAATCCCAATTTACCAAACCTGAGGCAGATTTGACTGTATCCGAATGTTCCTGACTTTGTAGGATCCACCAATAGAATCCAGCTCCAAGCAAACTACCAAATGCCAGTGTAAACAGGAATTCTACCATAATTAGGAATGTTTCGGAATTGATTTTTTAGCTTGTCGTGGCGGTCTATTTATATCTTCTTTTGCTGGATAATAGCCTTGACTTGTAAGGGCAGACACAAACCACAATTGTACCGAGAGCGAATCTTCTTTTTGAGCTGATCGAATAATAGGATGAATGATAAAAAATATTATTCCAATCAAAATCGCAGACATTAAGTGCACCCGGAAGTAGTTAAACATCAATAATGCTGCAATGACTTCAATCCAAAATACCCCTTTCGTTACCCCAGCTATTTTGGGTTCCGTTATTAAGGATGAATGTACCCGGTGATATTCTTTTCCGCTCATATAACTGCCCCCCCAAAAAAGAATGTTACAAGTGAGCTTGCGCCAACAATAATCGATCCACCAACAACTGCCCATCCAAGACGCTTAAATCCACGTTTATCATTCTCCCTTCCGAATACTATTCCAGCTCCACCTAAGATTAAACCAAGGGTAATAAGAATCATGGCAATGGGTCCTTGCAAAAAATCTATCACCTGGTTTCCAATATTAATCAATGGCATTCCACCGCCAAAGCTCCCTCCACCGGAAGTAGATGCTAAAGTAATTGACGGAAACATTATTAACGTTATAATCCCAGTGAAAACTGCATTTTTTAAATATTTCATAACAAAATAAATTTTAGGTTGTGGTCCACTTGAAAGGACCTTATTTGTTTCTTTGGTTTATTAGGATTAATGCCCATTAGTTGAGGCATTTTTGTGCAAAGCACTGTTTGTTGTTTTTGGAAAAACTGTTTGTATATCAGGTAAATCTTTATCGTAATCATAAGAAACCGCTGCAACTTCTCGAATGGCACGATGCCCACGGACTTTTGATAAGAAAAAAATGTAGTCTATTGCGGATGCAGCAAAGTGATAATTGCTTTTATTTCGTTTCATACCTGTAAGGCGAAAAAATCGCCAAAATCCTTGTGTGGCATCAGGTGCATGGTAGGTGCAAAAGCCTCCCTCATGGCCAGTATCCCACGCATTCAACACATCGTATGCCTCTATTCCTCTAACCTCTCCCAAAATTATTCTATCGGGATTCATCCGAAGGGAATTTTCAACTAAATCCGACATCGACACACTTGCTCCTGCCCTTTTGCCTTGGTGGGTTTTCAGAAACTCGTGATTATCGAATGTGCATTGTAACTCATGGGTATCTTCTAAGATGATAAGCCGGTCGGTGGGATGAATTTTTTTTAGCTCTGAAAGTACGCTATTTAAAAAACTTGTTTTTCCTGCACCCGTGCTACCGGCAAATAATATGTTTTTACGCATTTTAAGGGCGTACATCAGTAGCTGTTTAGCAGTTTCCAACTCGTTTATGTCGCTAATTTTTCTTTCATCTGGAATAGCTACCCCTCCCTTTCCGAAATAATCATCTATAGGATAAAGGTCTCCTGGCTTGCGTAACACAATGCTTATACCATCGGTAACGGGTTTCATATTTGCCTGCAGACGACAGCCACCTAATTTATTCGGTAACCGCACAGAAAGGGTGGGATGATCCTCATTAATTTCAACCCCATGGAAACTGGCAACGGTATTGATAAACCTTTGTGCTTTGTTATTAGGATAGAAAAAATCTGATTCTTCCCGGCCATCTTTCCCATCAATAAACACCTTATTTGATGTTGTGTTATATTCGATATCAGTAATGCCATCATTTTGAACCATTGGCCATATATTTCCCAGGGCTCGTTTCATCGAGCCGATTAACTCATCTTGGGTTTTTTCACTGACGTTATATTTCATCGGTGTTATTGTCTTTTATTTGCGATTAAGCATATAAATAGCCGTTACTCAAATACTGATAACGTAAATGACAGGCCAAAAGCTGAATTTCCAGACGTAGTTGGATCTCCTTGGATATTTAGAGTTAATTTCTGGGTACTTGTTTTTCCAGGGGTGGTACCATAAATAATTACCTGTTTATCGTTCTCATTAGTCTTAATATTCAGCCACTCAGGTTTATTATCTCCCAAATCCACGTTCCCAACTTTTCCATTAACAAATTCAAGTGTATCTGAAAAGGTCGAGTCAACACCTAATGATTGAGGCAGAGTGCCGGTAAGTTGTACTTTCTTTTGTGTTTGTTTAGATGGATTGGTACCGCTCGAATTTCCACCGCAGCCAATTAGCATTCCTGTTAATCCTATCAAAAATAATCTCGTGTAAACTCTCATATTGATTAATTTTTAAATTATCGAATAAGGGTAAATTCCGCATTATAGCTCATATCCTGTCCAAAAATGGTGAACGAATACTTCCCACTGGGTAACTTTTTAGGGAGAAACTCAATTTCATTGATACCCTCTGGATATGAAGATTTTCCGGTCTCTCGCACCAATTTCCCAGCCTGAGAATAGACTTTCATATGTACCTGCTGCTCTGTTGGCAGGGCAAACTTAATCGTGCACTTCTCCCGACAAGCATTGGGATACACAAAAAATACATCCAGTTGAGAAACTGACTTGGGTTCAACCCTAATTTCAAAGCGTTGTTTTGTAGATTGTTCAGGTTGGCCATTATCGGTTGCAGTAATAATAATGGGCAAGGTTCCTTTATCATCTGGCGTTGGTGTTCCCGTGAGCGCAGCTGTACCATCATCGCCGGTACTGAATGACAACCACCCTGGCAGCTTCGAACCACTTTCCCCGGACGCTGTTATTGTAACATCGTTCCCATCGGGATCTCGTGTTCGAATATTGTACTCATACAAATCACCGACATTGACTTCTTCTGCAGGTTGCGATTCAATAACGGGGGCATTATTTCCTACCGAAACCGTTAGGGTGAATTGCTGCTGGGATGATTTTTTAGGATTCCCATTATCGGTTGCTTTAATAATGATTTCATGTTTCCCGGTATCGCCGTTAGATGGTTTTCCAACAAGGGCTGCTTCCCCAGCTTCCGGTTTTTTCCCTGCCAGACCTAAGAAATCAGGAGCCTTTTCAAGGGAAAAAGTTATCTTTTCATTTTCATTGTCCGAAGCCTTAATAGCATATCGATACGACTTTGCTACCGATGCACTTTTTACAGGATCCGTCGTTATAGTCGGTGGTCCATTGCCGGTGCCCACTTCCAGCGTGTATTGCTGGGTCGTTGATTCCTCCCCGGCTGTGGCCACAATCTTAATGGTATACTCTCCCGACTTTCCAGCAGGGGGCGTTCCGGTTAAAGTTGCCGTTCCGGTTTTGGGATCGGAATTCGATAGAGAAAGCCATCCAGGGCCCGAAGCGTAATTAAAATTAATATTGTCTCCATCAGGATCGCTGGCTTCAATGTCATAAGAGTACGTAACTTCCTCTTTGGCATAGGTCGTAGGATCCGATGTTATCGTGGGGGCTCGCCCTACATCAGAAACGGTAACCTCGAAGGTTTGATCCACTTGCTCGGTTCCGTCGTTTGCTCGCAAAATCACCTGGTAACTCCCGGACTGCTCCGCGTTCGGGGTTCCGGACAGTACGGCTGTGCCGTCGCCGTTGTCGGAATAATTCATCCAGGGGGCTTTTTCCTTTGCTGAAATACTAATATTATCTCCATCCGGATCATTAACAGCCACTTGGTAGGCATACTTCTTCTGCTCCTTAACACCCGTTACCGGGTCACTGGTAAATTTGGGTGGCCGGTTTGTGCTACCGACTGTTAAGGTAAAGCTTTGAGAATCGATAGCATTTCCATCCGATGCTTTGACGGTAACATCAAAGCTTCCATCAACCTTATTCCCCGGTGTGCCAGAAAGAGTATTACCACTCATAGAAAGCCAATCAGGTCCGGCTGTTTTTGAATAGGAAATATCGTCTCCATCAGGATCACTGGCATTCACCACATATTCATAAGCGCTTCCACCTTTGGCCGACGTTGGCGGGGAAGATGATATGCTTGGCGCTCTGTTTACATTACTAATCGTGAGCGTAAAGCTTTGGGAATCGCTGGCATTGCCATCAGAAACGGAAAGTGCTATTTCATACTCTCCTGCTTGGTTATATCCCGGCTTGCCCGTTAGCCGGTTATCGGTAAAGGAAACAAAATCCGGTCCTGTATCTAAACTGTAGGCAAGATTATCTCCATCGGGATCGCTGGCATTTACCACATACTCGTACGTTTTTGCTTCCTTTCCACTTTTGACCGGTGAAGAACCGATGCTTGGTGGTTGATTCGTATTATCAACCGTTAGCGTATAACTTTGGGTATCATTTTTCCCTCCTGCTGTAGCACGCACCTTTATGGAATGATCGCCTTGCGCGGATTTTCCTGGCGTGCCATGCAAGTGGTTTCCATCAAGGGTAAGCCATGACGTTCCCTCAACCAGGGTATAGGAAACTTCGTCTCCGTCCGGGTCGCTGGCCTCAATGACATAGCTATATTCTTTTCCTTCTACCGCTGATGTTGGCGGACTGGATTTTATGGAGGGTCCCCGGTCGGTCCCGCCGACGGTAACAGTAAAGCTTTGAGAATCGCTGGCATTTCCATCGGAAACTTCAACGAGAAAATCATGGTCGCCAGAATCCGAAAACCCTGGACTACCACTAATCGTATTCCCTGAAATGGATGCCCAACTGGGTGATTCGTTTAAATTATAAGTAAGATCGTCTCCATCGGGATCACTGGCACTAATCTCATACGAATAGTTATCTCCTTCATTTACAGAAGTTGGAGCCTTTGAATCAATACTTGGCGGCCGATTAGAATTATCAACCGTAATCGTAAATGATTGACTATCGCTGTCATTTCCATCGCTCACTGAAATTGTTACATCATAACTACCAGTCGCATTATATCCTGGATTTCCCGAAAGGGTACTGCCAGACAAGGACAACCATCCCGGCCCAGTATCCATTGAATACGTAAGGTTTTGGCCGTCGGGATCGGATGCCTCAATCGAATACGAATAACTGTTTCCTTCGGTAGCTGATGTGGGTGGAGAAGAATCAATACTGGGCGAACGATTATTGTTATTTACTTCTAATGTGTATGATTGTGTATTAGTACCTCCTCCATTTCCATCGCTTACCTGTAGTTCTATATTGTAAGAACCACTTTGGTTATAGCTTGGTGTTCCAGTTAAAACAGCAGTTCCACCCCCACTATCATTAAAACTTAAAAACTCTGTTGGAATCTGTGTCGCCGAAATTGTTATTTGATCATTTTCAAAATCTTTAGCAGAAATATCATATCTATAATTATCTCCTTCTTTTACCGAAGTTACAGGATTACTTGTAAATTCCGGCGGTCTATTTTTAACAACTAATGTAAATTCTGTTTCATTAATGTCTTCTGAATAACATCTTGGGTTACTTGAAGATCCTTCATTAACTCCCCTTTGGAAATAGTAAGAAACATTATACTCCCCCGCTTGATTGGTTGAACCTTCTAATTCATATCCACTTCTATTAGATGTAACTTCAATCCAATCAGGAATGTCAACATCTTGTAAATATGGCCCTCCACATCCACCATCTGATGTAGCTTCAAATGCTTCAGAATATCTAAATACCTCTCCAACAAAAACCTCTTTAACTGATTGTGAATAGGAATCTATAGATAGTATTAATAAAAAAAATGCGAGTGTTGATATCTTTTCCCACATACCTTCTTGATGATATTTTAAACCCAAAAATTATTTTTCTTCTAAAACTTCAATATTAAATCCCAATGAATATGATCCTATATTTGCTGTACTATCTTTTCGTTTAACTCTAATAAAAAAATGGAATGTATCAATCGTATCTGGTGTCCCGGTTATTTTAAATGCATGTCCTTCATTTATAAGTTCACCTTTTAACCAGCCAGAATAATTTTCATCCGGCCTAAATTCGGAATGTTCTATCTCTAATGCTTCAGCTGGTCCATGATGTATTTCACCTATATACTCATAATTCTCTCCTAATTTGACTTCTGCAATACCATCCCCTTCTGGCAAAGTAAATGAAATGTGGTTAGTGTAACTATCGTCTATAGTTTCATCACAGGAAAAAAATAATAGTGCCGGAATAAATAATACTACTAAAGATTTTATTTTAAACATAGTCACAGATTTTTATGATAAATTAAAATGTAATTATTGGTATTAAAGTACCTTTCAAATATTTGGCCTTAATAGTACCATAATACCGGCTATCAAATGAATCCTTGGTTTCTCCCAAAAGAAAAACTTCATTCTCTTTGATAATTTGTGTTCCGATATTATGGGGCATTGATCTATTATTTCGATCAACCTTTATGGGTTGGCTGGCTACTTGCTCTTTACTATTCACATAAACGCCTTTTGAGGATACAACAACCGTATCTCCTGGAGTTCCAACAATTTTTTTTCCGATGTAAGAACCGTCAGCGATATACCCTCTACCAGTTGCAAAATCTAACAGATTTTGTTTCGTAATTAAGGTATAGTCACCTTTCCCAGGAACTTCATTTTGAATAAAATAAAGTCCTTTTGGAATCGAGTCAGTATAATTAATAGTTACTTTGTAACCGGAAAACATTCCGATAATAACTAATATTCCTACTGACACCACAATTTTATCAGTAGTTGTAATTTGCCAATCCATGATGATATTCAGGTTTTTATCAAAACCTTTCTGAACGATAACAAAAATTTATATGTCATACAAATTTGTCTGACAATAAATTAAAATAAGTTTTCTTTATTTCTATATTTCGTTAATGCTTTTTTAATTTTGTCTTTTCCTTTGTCATTGATAAACCCATCTATCAAATATGACATAAATTGCCCTTGGGTCTTATTTGAAATAGCTGCTACTGCTCTTATTACCTCTGCATCTTGGGGGTTCATATAAAAGGCACAAGATTCAGACTCAACGCTATTTCTGTTCAAAAAATCATCTGTTGTTTTATCCAGGTTCTTATCCTTTTTTTTCGAAGAGCTTTTCTTTACCTCAGTCGTAGATTCATTATTATTTGATTTATTGCTTTTCGATGTTTCTGCTGTTTCTTCATCTTCCAAATATTCATCAAAGTTAAAATCATCTTCGGCCATAACGGTCCACCATTTCTTTAGCTAAGTTTAAATGATCTATTGCACCATAAGATTTTGCATCAAATTCAAAGATGGTTTCTCCTTTAGAGGTACAATTACTTAAAGTTGAATTTGTTCTGATCTTGGTATTAAATACTTGGTTTTTATACTTATTTTTGACGGCTTTTAATATCGAACCATGCTGTTTCTTACGCGCATCAAATTTCGTTACTAAATATCCAGTTTCACCAAGTTTTGAATTAAGTTTATTCCTAATACTCTCAATGTTTTTAGTTATGCGTTTCAGCCCTTTTAAAGCAAAAAATTCTGGCTCCACAATTACTACAACTTCGTCCGCTGCTGCAATCGCATTAATAGTTAAAATTCTAAGACTTGGCGGACAATCAATAATGATATAATCATATTGACCTCTTACTGCTGACAATTTTTCTGATAGAAGTTTATGACGTCCTGAAACCTCTTGTAGTTTTAATTCTGCAAACTCCAGGGGCTGACTCCCACCAATGAAATCTAATCCATCGCGTTTTACTATCACATCTTCCAAAGGCGTGTTATCATAATATACGTTATCAAGTGTCTTATCCATTGACTCACCAAATCCCAAATAATACGTTGCATCAGCTTGTGGTCCAGAATCAATCAACAATACTTTTCCTCCTAATTTCTCTAAGGCAGCAGCAACATTTACGGCAGTAGTCGTTTTCCCGACACCTCCCTTTTGGTTAGCAATAGCTATTATTTTTGTTTCCATAAAACCAGTTACCTCCAATGAAATTTATTAATATATGTATAAACTAATAAATGAGTTTATTAATCTAAACCTAAATACATTTATGTATATTTCAAAATATTTATTTATATCAATATGAATTAGTTAATATATTCATAAACTAATATATGTATATATGAAAAGACTAAATTTGGTTTTTGAAGCCTTTAAATATATTAGGAAGGGGATAGGGCTAATTATGGTAGAAATGCTCCTAATCAGCCCGCAAGGTTGCTGAGATCTAAAGTTTAATCTTCTACTGGTACTTCATATCCCGATGGGCCTTTAATAAAGGATGCAATCTCTTGGATTTTATTATTACTACTTTTATTTCTTTTTGTAGTAGTCGTTATAGAGCTCGTATCAAACCCTCTTTTTTTAACAGCCTCCCATAAGGCTTTTTCAATAACTTTTGAAGCATTACCCGCGGCTTCTTTATTTGCAATCATTGTGATGAGCTTTTTAAGTAGCGGATCCACCCGCGCACTTATACGTATACTTTCCTCAGTATGAGATATTTTATAATTATCCAATGTCCTAACCTGCCGTTAAATTAAATTTTTGTTGTTTAAATAAAACCAATAGGCCTATAACCTGCAATATTACCGACCTCGTCCAGGTTGACGGCTAATACCATCCATATTTCGTGCAGCTGATTGAATAATACTTTTCATAATCTTAATCGATCCACCTGTAGGATTACTGATAATATTAGCTGCATGTCGGGCTGCTTTTGTACCCCCTTTTAAAAATGAAACCGCTACTCTTCCTCCATCTGTCTTTAAATTTGATGCCAAAACATTAGTTGCTTGCTTCCAGGCTTCAATGCCGGAAGTAAATGGAGCAACCTTTCCACCTTTTAACCCTTCTTTAACAACCCTGCTCATAGCAATCATCGAGGCTGTTGATTTATCAATAACACGTCCCCCTTCGGTTTGGCGCGTTGCCTGGTGCCATTGCTGACTTACGACATTCCGAACAGATTGCCACGTATCAACATTATTTTGTTGGACCGAAATATATTCTTTGCGTTCGGCCTTTGACATCTGTTGAATATGGTGGCCATACCGGTGTTGTATTTGCTCAATCGTTCTCAGCGACTTTGGAAGATCATTTAATATTTCTTTATCCTCTATCTCTCCAAACTGCTCCGGGGTATGTACTAACTTCTCAATAGTAGTATCATAGCCGTTTTGCTCAATATGCTTGCCCACCAATCCATAAGCCTCTCTGCTATTTTTAAACGCACTCCGAAAATTATCCTGCAGCTCTTGTTGTGCGGCTCGAAATTCCTGGCTGTACCGCTGTATTTTCTGAAGTTTTCCTTTGGCCATCGCAATCCGATTTTCACTTTCAGAATATATACATTCGGTTATTGTCTGTTTATACCAATGCCCCCACTGGTTAAATTGTTCTTTCCCATGGGTTAAATCTATTTTCTTTTCTCGGCCTCTTATGTAAGCTTTTAAATCCTCCCCAAATCGTTCCTCTAATTGGGGCCCCGCCAAGCCCCGACTTACAGAACTCGCTTTAACGGAATATACCTCATCAGTAAACACCGCCCCTTGACCTTTTGCTGCAACCCATAATCCATTTTTATTTAATACCTCATCTAACTCTTTAAATGATTGGGTGTTATATAGCTCTTCTTTTAATACTTGAGCTCTTACTTTCACAGGTCGCAAATCCAGGTTTTTCATTCCCATTCCACCAGCCACATGCTCCACTTTTTCAGCCCGTTTTATTTCGGATAATTTCGGTGCATATCCATCGAACTCTTTTTCCCAATCTCCAAAATGGCGCCCCGGTTCCACCCGCCAGCCAAATTCTTTTTCCATCGTCCGCTCAAATTTTTCAACGCGCTGGTGGTGAGTAGCCTCACATTTTTTTCCTTCCGGAGTATCTTTCCATTTCCACTCCTGCCAAAGCTCCCCATCATCGGGATGCACACGGTTAGCAACAACATGAATATGTTTGTGGTCGGTATCATGATGAACAGCAATGACCGACTGATATTCCTCCAAATCCATGTGTTTAATAAAGTCTTGTCCAACCGCTAACATTTGCTCTTTCGTTGGGTTGTCTTCCTGGGGCCAACTAAAGGAAATATGATAGGTAGGTGTTTTAATTTTTTCCTGTTCCGGCCGGTCCTTATTAGCTAATTGAAAAGTCAATTTCATTTCCTCAGCAATGCCCTTTTTGTCATCGGCATATAAATTATTGGTCGTATATTCTTCGCACTTATCCAACCGTAACTGATAGTTAATAAGATTGCTAAAGTTCGCATGGGATTTTGCTTTACTTCCAATCATAAAAGCTCTCTTATAATCTGAGTATTTACCTTACCCAATTCCATTTTCATCTCCTTCAAACGCTCCCCGTTGACATCCCCAACGGTGTTGGCCACCCGGGCCATTTGATTAATATTATTTCCAATTTTACGAAGTTCCTTCCGGAGATTTTGCAAAGCTTCAGTATGATCATACTTCGAAAAGTCGGCCTCATCCTGGGGGATATTTCCCAGGGCCACTTCCCGTATGTACGTACTTTTTTTCAACCCGGCGGCCTCCGCTTTCCGGAGGATCCAGGCTTCATCTTCAGGTTCAAATCGAACGGTTATGCGTTTCTTTTTTTCAATGGCCATGGGCCGGGTTGGTTTAATTTCCTTGAGCGCGAAGGCGCGAATGGAACAGGCACTAACTGGTCATGTTGATGATTTCCGGCCCCGCCGAAAATCATGATGTCAGACATGGCCAACTGCCTGCTACTATTCTTAACCGCATTCCGTCACCAGTATACTAAAAATTGCTGACTCCCTCAATATTCAAACAGCCAATCAGAGATAATCAACTTTTATAGCACCTATTTAACATTAAAGTATTATGACATTTTTATATAATAACCCGTTGACCCCTAAGGGTCTCAAATTATTATGCCGCCAGAGGCGGCTAAGATTTTACGCTTCTCGAAAAGAGGAAGACGGCGATTGCAATTCCCGTTTGTAACTTCTAATTCTTTAGTGCTTCCGTTTTTCTCTGGCCAATTCTGGCCTTTCTAAATTATTAACCAGTAGGTTAATAACCCAATAAAAAACCCGCTCAACCTTCCGGCTGGCGGGTCCTAATTAATTTAAAATGCTACATTGATTTATCCAGGGCGCATGTAAATATCTACCAAGTTTTTCCTGTGATATTCTACGGTGTCTAATGGTTGCAATCCCTCCGGAACTTCGACCACTGGTCCGGTTCCTTCCGACTCTTTTAATACTTCCAACACCCGGCCAGAACCTTCGTCTATTTTAACGAACTTATATTTTCCAGCATAAAATATTTCGTCAAGTAATACATTCTCAAATGAAATATTTTTTCTTTCTTTCTGGCCCTCTAAGCTATCGGCAAATTTTTGTAGATCTGAATACATTGTTTGCAAAAGCTCTTCGGCTCCGGCATCAATTTTTCCCGCTGGATTTAATTTCTGAAAGAACGTTTTAAACTCTTGATAATGTTCCATAATACAACCGGTTTATTAACTATTGTTAAATTAAAATAGGGCAGGGGAGAACCTGCCCATAATAAAATATTACTGTTCTATTGTTCCCGTGGGCTCCAGCTGAAATATAAATTCGTTGGTATCAAAATGATGACAATTAAGGTGAACCTTTTTCTTATTGTCACGGTCCCTATACACCCTCCATCCCGATGGATCCTCTATGATCTTTGCCGCAAAATAAATATGGTCAGCAATAGTACCTTGATGATAATTGACTGCTGCATCATAGGCATAATCATCGCTATACTTCCCATTACATTTCAGCGTGGAAAATTGCCCATTTATAAGGGCTCGCATAGCTAGGCGAACATTCCATTTTTTGGGCTCTTTTTGAAGAGGTTTCACATGATCTAAATGAAGGGGAGAAAAGACGCGAATTGCTTTCCTTTCTCGCCGGTAGGCTGTTAATGAAACGTCGGGTTTTCCCAATAAATAAGAACTAAGTTCTTGGCCTTGTTCATAGGTGCCCGGGTCTAATGCTTCCAATTTTTCAAATACATTTTGCAAACTGCCATTGTCTCCAATGATAGTTGAAAAGGAATAAGGCTTTTCCGTCGTGAGCCGATATTTAACGCAGGTTTTTCCTCTCAAAAAAGCATTACTTAAATCCAATACTTGGAAAAAATAGTGATCCTTAGAATAACTCATCGCTAACTCATGGGTAACATCAAGACAAAAACTTTGTGTTGATGTTGCCCAATCTCGCCGGTTCCTGTCATTGATGGTAGTTAAAAATTCTGCCGTTTTATAACCAAACATAAAAGGAGTGATTTAATTAAATTTTGGGCTGTGATATGTAAAATCCCGCCTTAAGGTGACGGGATTTCTCACAATTTTTAACGCCACATTTTCCGGCCGATGGTATAAGAACCAAATCCTATATAATCGAGGTACCCGGCTTTTTCTAATTCGATTAGCCGTTCATGAATAAACCAGGCGTGGGGTTGGGTTGGTTTGGGCATCTGATAATATCCATCCTCAACTACGGTAGTTAAAATCTCTCTCCAATATTCTCGTAAATTTTTACTCGGGCAGTAATTAAGAGTAGCTATGAAATTTTCAAGGTGGCTTGAAACATCAAAATCAAACTGCTTATTTTCTACCTCATCTGCTGTAAACTTTGCTACAGGGTCAAAGATATATTCATCTTGCTTATGTGAAGTCGAAAAAGAAGAAAGGAATTGCTTAATCTGATTAAACATAAATGGAAAGATTAGGTTAAAAATTAGAGGGGGAGATTGCCGTCTCCCACTGGTAGTAAAGTACAAAATATCGGAGTCTTTATCAAATTTTAATGTATATTTTTACACGTTTATTTATTTCATAATCAGGGCTTTATCCTCTTCTTAATACCAAAAAGGTCCGCCCGTATAAGCCCAAAGATCCAGGGAATGGACCATTGCTCTCAGTGAACAACGTTCCGGTTCCTGTTGCCCTGTTCTGATTGGCACCTCTCAAGAAGGTCCATAAGAGTGAGCTTTGCGAACGTGCAAATTTAAGTATAGAAGGAGGTGTTGGTTTACTCCAGCGTAGAGCAGGCTACCGCTGGGTAACCATTAGGGTAGAGGTAAATAAAAAAGCCTACCCTCAAAAGAGGATAGGCCCTAATCTTTCCAATTATAGACAAAGGGTACTGAAAATTACTTTCAGTGGCAATTCTGTCTATATAAATTGAAGTGTTGCAATGAAGTTATAATTTTTTTTTATGAATATCAGATTAAAGTGTATTCGTAATATCTGTTGCCATTTGAGTTATATAGCGACCTAATTTTTTTTCTGCTTCTTCCGATAGTGACTGACCCTGGTATATTTTATCGACCTCTTTGTCGCTTAGCCCTGCTTTTTTAGCCAGAACTTTATTAAAAACAAATGCCATTTCGTTAATCTCCTTGCCCGAAACCCGCTCCCGTCGTTTGATTCCTCCGGAGCGCAACGTTTTGGTTAAAGCCTGTATCTGATCTCCAGATAGCGAAGATGGTGGATTCCGGAATTTTGCTTTCAAGGTATCAAGGTTGATGCCACTTTCTTTGGCTAATTTGGCTTTATTAAAAACCGACCAGTATTTATCTAAATAATTGAATGTTAACACGTGGTAAAGTTATTTTTCGGTTATGACGTGCCCCAGGTCTCCGGTAATATATGGATCCTTTACCGACTGTCCTGCAGCTCGTTTTGCTTTCTGCAGGTCAGACTTGAAATCAGCTCCATGGATTGTTCCATTCTCCAAGTGCCGTTCAACTGATGCAATTAAATCTTTGAGCGCTTTTTTTTCTTTGCTCATAATAGATGCGTTTATTTTATTATTCATAAGGTATAAATATACACGGTTATTTATTAATAATAAACTTTTCTCTTTTTTTATGGTCAAGCTGCTACTGCTTCTGTATTTGCTCGCTTGGCAATTTTGTCCATGTTCTCTCGGACGGTATCAACGATTTTTTTATGGTGTTCGGTTGGCTTATTTTTGAACCCTCTTGCTTGGGAAACTTCCATCTTCCTAAGATTCACCTCAACCGTCTCTACTAATTCTCCGCTAATTCTCGCTGACAACATTAAAGAATTATCTCGCTTGTAATAACTATTGGTGTAGATGCAGTGCTTAAGCTTCTTTCCTTCAATAAGGAATTGCTGTACTGATGTTAAAGGCTCAATTTTTATATTTTTATTTCTGAATCTCATATTAAAGAATTGACCTTTGTTTGCTCGGTACTCAACATTTTCTTTTTTGATCTTCTCTTTATCTCTTTCCAGCATCTGCTGAATCTGAACTTCCTGCAATTGACTATTATAGTGATTATGGGCTTTGTGAAGATCATCGGGACAGATATATTCAGCATTCAAAATATCCTTATCAAACTGTTCAAGCATTCCCAAATAATCTAACCAATCGCTGGCATCTTCAACGATGTAATCATTGCGCATGGCTATACAAATGCTTTTCCAGTACTGGCGAACTTTATTACGGCCGTAGTCGCCCATCCCAACACACAAACTAAACAATGAATGTTGCCCAGCTTTCAGCAGTGTTTCAACTTTGGGATATTTAAGAATAGCTGAAAAAAAGTGGTGGGGGGCCTCACCCCTGAAATACCCTTTGTATCCATTACGTCGAATTATAGGAAGCGTATTTCGTCCCGGGCAAATTTTATCTGGAATAATATTACAACGCATCTGGTGGTTGCGGGAATTTGTACGCACTTCAAGATCTGTTCCCGGACTCCATGAATCTAACCGCCTGCAAGCGCCCATCGTACTACAGAGCTTGGCCATTGAAGTGATTTTTCCATCCTCGCGAACCCAATGCTGCATAACCTCTTGATGATAGTATTTTGGCGTCTGCTTCCGTTTCAGGTACTTCTCAGCAAAGAACATGCGGACGACCTGACAACCTTCTACCATATCAATTTTAGCCCAATATCTATAGATGCTTTTATCAGTATCCCAATGGTCAACATGCTTAAGTCCTTTTGTTCCGCAACTCGGACAGGTTCGCTTACCCAATCGCTTACATTCCGGATTCCATTTATGGCCACATTCCAAACAGAAATTTCTATTTCTGACTTGCACGTAGTATCCTCTAAATAGTGCATCATTAGCCCATTGCTTCTGCTCTTCGGTCATGGGGTCAACCTTCTTACTTAACCATATAACCTTTTTCTGTAATTTCGTTTTTGGTATCATAGTTAAAATAGGTTTGTCTGTTCTTCTTCCTGTTCCTTCTTCCGTCGGCGTTTCCGTTTCCCTCCAGAATGCAGTCGCTTCCGCTCTTTTTCTATTTCCTCTCTCCGTACTTGCTCTTTGAGCTCCTGCTTTTCTTCTTGGGTGAGCTTCGGTTTATGATCAACTACAACGCCACAATCAATAGGGTCGCACTCATCCAAATCGTCTTTCCTATAATAATGGGCAGCCATCCCATAAATTTCCTTATCGGTGTAACCCTGGGCTCCAATTTTTTTCACTTGATGAATGATATAATTAATACACCCGTCAATGTCTTTATCCTCTTTGTTAAGTTTTTCAGCAAATAAAGGATCATCACTTGCCTTTTCTTCAAGGTGCGTCTGAATTGTTGCTTTAAAATGGTCGGTTCCTTTTTTCATTGGTTTGTGTCTTTGATGAAAATAATTGAGAATTCCGGGGCCTGTGGCCCCGGATTATTTTTTTAGCTAATAAGCCCTTTAGCTCTCATGCTCGTATAACTATCGCCAGCAATGATAATGTGATCATTAACTGGAATGCCTAATAGCTTCCCTGACTTTACAATTCGTTCGGTCAATTTTATATCCGCTCTGGACTCCTTTGGATTGCCGCTGGGATGGTTATGCGCCAACAGTATGCTATTTGCTTGGCTCACAACAGCCTGTCGCATTACTTCTGCAGGGTCAACAATTGTTGCAGTAGAACCACCCGAACTAATTTTATGAAATCCAGTAATGACTTTAGCGTTGTTCAAAAAAACAACGATAAACTGCTCCTTATTTAAATCCCGAAGTTTTGGCCCTAAATAAGCAACAGCGTCTGCTGGGTCTATTATTTGAATCTTGGATCCAATTTCAGCCTGCTGAACTCGTCTGCTCAAACCAAAAAACATCTCTACTTTCCCGGCTTCTTCGCTCTCCAACCCTGTATCATATCGGATCTGTTTCCAATCTTTACGGGCTATTTCACGAAAATTTATTCCGTAAGCTGTTTCAAGCTCTTTTGCTATAGATGGGCTTAGTACCTCTGAAACCAGTTGCTTATCGGTTAAGCTTTCGGTTCCATATTTAACAAATTGATCAAAGAGTTCTGTACTCATAAATGGAAAGATTAGGTTAAAATTAAGAGGGGAGATTGCCGTCTCCCACTGGTAGTAAAGTACAAAATATTGGGGTTTTTATCAAATAATAATGTATATATTTACACGTTTATTTATTACATAATCAAGGCTTCCCCCTGAATGCGCGGCTCCCAGGAAAACAAACCATTCCCCGGCAGCGGGGGCATCAGATTAGTTTTTCTGGACGGGGGTTTCGGGCAAGG